>NZ_NERU01000012.1 GCF_003063265.1 Limnohabitans sp. WS1 | reverse complement strand
ATCGTTAAACTGTTTCATGACCTGCCTCCTGAGTTGTGGCACTGAGTTGATAAAGGTTTCACACCCATTAACTTAACCCACGTTTGTCAGGTGGGCAGGTCATCCATCATGTCTACAAAATGCAGGGCAATGATCCCTGTAGGAGCGACGCCCTCGTCGCGATAAGCCTTGCAGACCACAAGCCATCGCTCCGGGGGGCGCTGGTCCTACAAATTGCTTGTTGGCCAAGGGCACCCGAAGGGTGATCTGCAGTCAAGTGCTCACAGTTGTGTGCGCAGCGTCCAGATTTCGGGGAAGAGCACGGTGTCCAGCATCTTGCGCAAATAGCTCACACCGCCCGTGCCGCCCGTGCCGCGTTTGAACCCGATCACGCGCTCCACCGTGGTCACATGCCGAAAGCGCCACAGGCGGAAGGCGTCTTCCAGGTCGGTCAATTCTTCGCCCAGCTGGTACAGGTCCCAGTGCTGCTGCGGGTTGCGGTAGACCATTAGCCAGGCGTTTTCCACCGCAACGCTTGCCGGGTAGGGCTGTCGCCAATCGCGTTGGGTGTGGCTGCTCGGCACATCCAGACCTCGGCGTTGCAGCAGGCGCAGGCATTCGTCGTACAGCGAGGGTGCTTCGTAAGCGGCCTGCACGATGGCCGACAGGTCAGGGCGGTGCGCGTGGGGCTGGAGCATGGCCGCGTTTTTGTTACCCATCGCAAACTCGATGCAGCGGTATTGCCAGCTTTGAAAGCCACTGGACTGCGCCAGGTAGGGGCGAATGGCGCTGTACTCGGGCGGCGTCATGGTTGCCAGCACGTCCCAAGCGTGCACCAGCTGCTCCATGATGCGGCTGACGCGGGCGAGCTTTTTGAAGGCGTCGGGCAATTGGTCTTGCGCGATGCCCGCCATGGCGGCCTGCAGTTCGTGCAGCATCAGCTTCATCCACAGCTCGCTGGTCTGGTGCTGCACGATGAACAGCATCTCGTTGTGGTCGGGCGAGAGCGGTTGTTGCGCGTTCAGGATGGCGTCGAGCTGCAAGTAGTCCCCGTAGCTCATGCGACCGTCAAAGTCGAGCTGGGCTTTTTCATCGTGCACGATGCGCTCGCCTGTGGCATCGCCCGCTGCGGCGCTGGCGCTGGCGGCGGTGTCGGCGTTCGGGGTGTGGAAAGGACATGAACTCATGGGGTTCCTTTCAGGTCACGGCGTGTTTTTGCGCAAAGCGGGCGTCTTGCCACTCGCCACTTTGCATGACCTGGCACAGGTGTTCTGCGGCCTGCCACACGTCGGCATAGCCCACATACAGCGGCGTGAAACCAAAGCGCAAGATGTCGGGGTGCTGGCCGCCATCGCCCGCCCTGAAGTCGCCAATCACGCCGCGCGCAATCAGGGCTTGAACGATGGCGTAGGCGCCTTCGGCCCGGGTCAGGCTCACTTGCGAGCCGCGCAGGGCTTCTTCAGTTGGTGTGGCAATGCCAAAGCCGTGCCCGTGCAAGCGGGTGCGCACCAGCTGCATGAACAGGCCCGTGAGCGCCAGAGACTTTTGGCGAAGCGCGGCCATGCCACCCAAGGCCTCGGAGGCCAAAAAGGCGTCGAGCCCGCAGTCGAGTGCCGTGAGGCTCAAGATGGGTTGCGTGCCGCATTGGTAGCGGGTGATGCCTGCGGCAGGTTGGTAATCCGGCGTGAAGGCAAAGGGCGCGGCATGGCCCCACCAGCCTGCCAGGGGTTGCCAAAAGCGGTCGGTGTGTTGCGGATGCACCCACACAAAAGCCGGAGCGCCGGGGCCGCCGTTGAGGTATTTGTAGCCGCAACCCACCGCAAAGTCGGCCCCTGAGCCGTTCAGGTCAACGGGCACCGCGCCTGCGCTGTGCGCCAAGTCCCACACTGTGAGGATGCCCTGCGCATGAGCCTGGGCGGTGACGGCCTGCATGTTGTACATGGCCCCGGTGCGGTAGTTCACATGGGTGAGCATGAGCACCGCCACATCGGCTTGCAAGGCGGCTGCGATCTCATCGGCTTCGACCAGTTGCAGCGTGAAACCGCGTTCCTTGCACAAGGCTTCCGCGATGTACAGGTCGGTGGGGAAGTTGCTGCGCTCGCTGACGATTTTGGTTTTGTGGGGGTGGTCGGCCTTGGCGATGTGCAGGGCAGCAGCCAACACTTTGAACAGGTTGATCGAGGTGCTGTCTGCGGCGATCACTTCCCCCGGCTGGGCACCGATGACGCGGGCAATCTTGTCGCCCACGCGCTGGGGCAGGGTGAACCAGCCTGCGGTGTTCCAGCTTTTGATCAGGTCGGTGCCCCATTCGTGCGTCACGGCATGGGCCACGCGGGCAGGGACGGTTTTGGGCAGTACGCCCAGCGAGTTACCGTCCAAATAAATCACGCCAGGCGGCAAATCGAACTGGTCGCGCAGGTCGCGCAGCGGGTCTTGCGCGTCCAGCAGTTCGCAGTCTTGCAGGGTGGGGGTGAGGTTCATCATGGGCTTGTCTTTCAAGTGGTGTTCAAAGTTCGCGCAAGACCGCACGCACGGGGCTGGCGTCGGCGGTCATGAGTTTCAGGGGCAGGGCGATCAGTTCGTAATCGCCTTCGGGCACGTTGTCGAGCAGCAGGTTTTCCAGCACGCGCAAGCCGCGTTGGCGAATGACTTGGTGGCTGGGCAGTTGCTTGCTGTCGGCCGGGTCGATGCTGGCGCTGTCGGTGCCGATCAGCAGCACGCCCAGGTCGGCCAAGTGCTGCACGCAGGCGGGGTCAAAGGCGGTGAGTTGGGTGTCGAAGTGTTGACGTGGAAATTGGCGGTAGGTGCGCACCAGCAGCCGCTCGGGCACATCGCTCAGGGCGTGTTGCAGGTGGGCGATGGTGATCAAGGGGCCAGCGTCCAGCGCGTGGATGACGCGGCAGCGGCCCAGAAAGGGCAGCAGGTCCAAAGCGCCCACCGCCGCGCCTTGCGGGTCGTAATGCAGTGGGGCATCGGCATGCGCGCCCACATGAGGCGACAGGGTGATGGCACTCACGTTGACCGGGCATGCATCAGTCAGCGTGGCAGCCCATTGCTGGGTGTAGGGCGTGTCGCCCGGAAAGACCGGGCTTTGCGCATCGACAGGAGGGGAAATGTCCCAAAGTTTTTTCATGGTGTGCGAAGGTAGCACCCCACAAAAAACCGTGGTGTCGGTTATTTCCAACACCCGTGAAAAAGACTTCAGACGTTCAGCGCAGGCAGGCCATGGCGTCGACGCGCTTGCTCACAATCGGGGCTGCCTTCTTCAAACTCTCGGCAAGGCGATGGCCGCCATTCGTAAATGCCGCAAATCGCTTTTTCGCCCGTTTTGCCATAGAGCGCGGCGCAGCGCGGCGGGCTGTGGTCGGTGCCGCGCATGCGGCAGGTGTGCTCAGTGATGGGCGAGGCCAGTCCGGCAGGCACATCGCCGCCGGCTTCTTCGTATTCGTACACGGAAAAATCCACCCGAAAGCTGACGCAGCAAGCGCCGCAGGTGGTGCAGTTGGACATGGGGTGAAAAGGGGAATAGACCCCGGATCAAGTCCGGGGTAATGAATCAAGCCTGGACGCGGCCCAAGAGCAAAAACTCCATGAGCGCCTTTTGCACATGCATGCGGTTTTCGGCTTCGTCCCAGACCACCGATTGCGGGCCGTCGATGACTTCGGCGCTGACTTCTTCGCCCCGGTGCGCAGGCAGGCAATGCATGAACAGGGCGTCGGGCTTGGCCACTTGCATCATGGCTTCGTCCACACACCAGTCGGCAAAGGCTTTCTTGCGGGCTTCGTTCTCGGCTTCGTAGCCCATGCTGGTCCACACGTCTGTGGTGACCAAGTCGGCATCACGGCAGGCGTCTTGCGGGTTTTGGAAGATTTTGTAGCAGTCGGCGCTGCGCAAACCGGCCACGGCCTGGTCCACTTCGTAGCCGCTGGGCGTGCTCAGGTGTACCGTGAAACCCAGCAACTCGGCCGCCTGCAGCCAGGTGTTGGCCATGTTGTTGCCATCACCCACCCAAGCCACCACTTTGCCCTTCAGGTAAGACGGGTCCGGTTGGCCCTGGGCGTCCAGGCCCCGGTGCTCCAGCAGGGTAAAGAGGTCGGCCAGAATTTGGCAGGGGTGGAACTCGTTGGTCAGGCCGTTGATGACGGGCACGCGCGAGTGCGAGGCAAAGCGCTCAATTTTGTCTTGGCCGTAGGTGCGGATCATGACGATGTCTGTCATGCGGCTGATCACCCGGGCGCTGTCTTCGATGGGCTCGGAGCGGCCCAGCTGGCTGTCGCCCGTGGTCAGGTGCACCACCGAGCCACCCAGTTGGTACATGCCGGCCTCAAAGCTCACGCGGGTGCGGGTGCTGGCTTTTTCGAAAATCATGGCCAGCGTGCGGTCGGCCAGCGGGTGGTACTTTTCGTAAGCCTTGAACTTGCGCTTGATCTCGGCAGCGCGTGCAAACACATGTGCGTACTCGTCGGCCGTGAGGTCAGTGAACTGCAGGTAGTGCCGCACAGGCACGGGTGGGGTCAAGCTCATGCGGTTTCTGCCAAAAAGGTGGTGATCAGGGGCACCAAAATGGCGACCACTTCGTCGGCTTCGGCCTCGGTCATGATGAGCGGCGGCACCAGGCGGATCACGCTGTCGGCCGTCACGCTCAGCAGCAGACCTGCTTCGGCGGCGCGGCTCCAGATCGGGCCGCAGGGGCGGTCGAGTTCAATGCCCAGCATCAAGCCCTGGCCACGCACTTCTTTCACGCCTGGCACGCCCGCCAGTGCCTTGTCCAGCGCACCGCGCAGATGTGCACCGACTTTGGCCGCATTGGCCATCAGGCCGTCTTTTTCCATGATGCGGATGGTCTCGACCCCGGCGCGCATGGCCAGTGGGTTGCCGCCAAAAGTGGTGCCGTGGTTGCCGGGCTGGAAGATGTGGGCGGCTTTGGGACCGGCCACCACCGCGCCAATCGGCACGCCCGAGCCCAGGCCCTTGGCCAGGGGCATCACGTCGGGCACGATGCCCGCCCACTGGTGGGCAAACCATTTGCCGGTGCGGCCCATGCCGCACTGCACCTCGTCGATCATCATCAGCCAGTCTTTTTGGTCGCACAGGGCGCGCACTTGCTGCAGGTATTCGATGCGCATCGGGTTGATGCCGCCTTCGCCCTGGATGGTTTCCATGAACACCGCCACCACATTCGGGTTGCCTTCGGTGGCTTTTTTCAGGGCTTCGATGTCGTTGACCGGCACGCGCACAAAGCCCTCCAACATGGGGCCAAAGCCTGTTTTGAGCTTCTCGTTGGCCGTGGCGCTCAGCGTAGCGATGCTGCGGCCATGGAAGGCTTTTTCGTAAACCACGATTTCGGGTTTGTCGATGCCTTTGTCGTGGCCGTATTTGCGCGCCAGTTTGATGGCCGCTTCGTTGGCCTCAAGCCCCGTGCAGCAGAAAAACACATTGGTCATGCCCGACAACTCGACCAGCTTGGCCGCCAGCACTTCGGCGTTGGGCACATGGAAGTAGTTGCAGCTGTGGATCATTTTGGCCAATTGATCTTGCAGCGCAGGCACCAAATCGGGGTGGTTGTGGCCCAAGGTGTTCACCGCAATGCCGGCCAAAGCGTCCAGATAGGACTTGCCATTGACGTCCCAAACTCGGCAACCTTGACCATGGCTGAGTGCGATGGGCAGTCGGCCATAGGTGTTCATGGTGTGCGGTGAGGCGGCTTCAATGAAAGCGGACATGCGTGAACTCCTGAAATAAAAATCGGCCCAACGAAGAGGGGCCGCTGAAAGCAGATTTTAGAGGCAGAAATACCCGGCAGGTTCAGGACTTGTCAACTTCGCTTTTGCGGGTGAGCGAGCGGTTTCAAGTCTTATATAAGATAGAATATTCGGGTAAACCAGTGGTCGGCGATCCCGAGCTCTGGACTCCACTGATTCACACCTCTATCCGATGGTCTCCAACACTGCCAAAGAAGTCTTTATCCAAGGGGTCACCGAGGACGGCAAGACCTTTCGGCCCAGCGACTGGGCCGAGCGTTTGGCAGGCGTCATGAGCCCCTTTCGCCCGGGCGGCGCCACACCGGGCAGCCACCTCAGTTATTCACCCTGGTGCATTCCCACCACCTTGGGGGGCGTCAAATGCGTGGTGGTGCACCGCGATTTGCGCGACTACAACGTCATGGCCTGGGACTTTGTCATGAATTTCGCCCGCGACAATGGCTTGCAAGTGGTCGAAGCTTGCTTGTTGCCCGATCTGTCCTGATGCCGGCCGACCATGAAAAAACCGCCCGAAGGCGGTTTTTTTTGTTTCGCTGACAGCGCACCCGTTTCAAACGGCGGCCAATGAGGTTTGGCCGGGCTGTTGATCTTTATAAGCGGATCAGGCGGCTGGGGCTGCAAGAGCCAAAGTCTTGACTTTGGCGCTCAGGCGGCTCTTGTCACGAGCAGCCTTGTTTTTGTGGAAGATGCCTTTGTCGGCAATGATGTCCACCACGGTTTGCATTTTGGCAAACAATTCAGTGGCTTTGGTCTTGTCGCCAGCTGCAACGGCTTTTTCGACGTTCTTCACAGCAGTGCGGTATTTCGAGCGCAGCGAAGAGTTCGCGGCGTTGATTTTGACGTCTTGACGGACGCGTTTACGACCGGAAGCAAGACGGGGGTTTTTCTTTTTGGGTTTAGCGGATGCCATATTTATGTTCTTTCAATGTCTGAGGATGTTGTCAAGCGAACCCGGCATTCTAGCAGATGCTCTGCAGTCCCCAGCTGCGTTTTAGACCCCAGCATCAAGGCTGGGCATGCACCCAGCGCGAGCCCCGTCCTGAACCGTACAACTGATATGCCCTTGATCGCCCTTGGATGACTGCTTTTGCGCTGCCAAGAGGTCGCTACACTCCTGCACTGTGAGCCTTTTACGATCTGCTTCTGTTGTGTCCATATTGACCCTGGCCTCTCGGGTCACAGGGTTGGTGCGCGAGTTGCTCATGGCTTCGATGTTTGGGGCCAGTGCCTTGACCGATGCCTTCAATGTGGCCTTTCGAATTCCCAATTTGTTTCGTCGTTTGTTCGCAGAAGGGGCATTCAGCCAGGCTTTTGTGCCGGTGTTGGCCGCCACGCGGGCCCAACATGGTGACGAGGCCACAAAGGAAGTGATCGACAGTGTTGCCACGGCCTTGGCGTGGTCGGTGCTGGCTTTGTCTTTGCTGGGGGTGTTGGCCTCGCCTTGGCTGGTGTGGGCCTTGGCCAGTGGTTTGCAGCAAGATGCACGGGGTTACAACGCGGCCGTGAACATGACGCGCTGGATGTTCCCCTACATCGCTTTCATGTCCATGGTGGCTTTGTCGGCAGGTATCTTGAACACATGGAAGCGCTTTGCTGTGCCTGCGGCCACGCCTGTGCTGCTCAACGTCAGTGTGATCGCTGCAGCTTGGCTGCTGGCTCCTTGGTTCAGTCGCCAGGGAATAGAGGCCATTTATGCCATGCCCGTGGGCGTGATGTTGGGGGGCTTTTTGCAGCTGGCGGTGCAAATACCCGCCTTGGCCCGATTGGGCTTGCTGCCCCGCATTGGCATTCGCCCGTCTGCCGTCAAAAGGGCTTGGACCAACCCTGCCACTTTGAACATCTTGCGCCTCATGGCCCCCGCTTTGTTGGGGGTGGGGGTGGCCCAGATTTCTTTGCTCATCAACACGCAAATTGCCTCGCACCTGGCCCCGGGCAGTGTGAGTTGGTTGACCTATGCGGATCGCCTGATGGAGTTTCCGACCGCCATTTTGGGCGTGGCGCTGGGGGTGGTGTTGATGCCGCAGTTGGCCGCAGCCAAAGCCACGGGCGATACCGATCGGTATGCGGCCATGCTGGACTGGGGGTTGCGGCTGGTGTTGCTGCTGGCCCTGCCTTGTGCAGCGGCCTTGCTGGTGTTTTCTCAACCGCTGGTGTCGGTGCTCTACCACTATGGCGCGTTCACCGACAAGGATGTGCAACAAACCACCTTGGCTTTGACGGGCTACGGTGTGGGCTTGCTGGGCTTGGTGGCCATCAAGGTGCTTGCGCCGGGGTATTACGCCAGTCAGGACATCCGCACACCTGTGCGTATTGCCGTGGTGGTGCTGGTGCTCACCCAAATTTTGAACGTGGTGTTGGTGCCCTATCTGGCCCATGCCGGGCTGGCGCTGTCCATTGGTTTGGGGGCTTTGGTCAACGCCTTGTGGTTGCTGCTGGGTTTGCTGCGCCGGGGCAGTTACACACCTCAGCCAGGTTGGTGGCGTTTTGCGTTCCAGGTGCTGCTGGCAACGGCCTTGCTGTCGGCGCTGTTGGGCTTGGCGGCCCATCACCTGCCTTGGGTGGCCATGCGCCAAGAAGCTTGGCTGCGCATCGCTTGGATGTTGGGCATTTTGGTGTGCTCGGCCCTTCTTTATTTTGGTGTCTTGTGGGCCACGGGTGTGCGTCTCAAGGCCTTTCTCAAACGGTGACTGGCTTTCGGAATTGACATGCTTTTGAATTTATCACCGCCGACTCCGCTCAGCTACTTTGCCAGTCTGGTGCAAAGCGATGAGCATTTTCCTTTGCTCGAGGCTGCAGCCAGTTTGGCTCAGGACGAAGAACCCACTTTGGATGTGCAGCATGTGCTGGACGATGTGGAGCGCTTGCTCAGGCGGGTTCAGGCACGTTTGCCAGAAGATGCCGATGACTTGACCCAGTTGGCGATCTTGACCCAAGTCTTTTATCAAGACTTGGGTTTTGGGGTCAATGCCAATGACTATTACGCCCCTGAAAACAGCTACCTGAACGAGGTCCTGCGCACGCGCCGAGGGATTCCCATTTCTTTGGCCATCGTTTGGCTGGAATTGGCGCAGGCCCTGGGCTTACAGGCGCAGGGCATTTCGTTTCCCGGACACTTTTTGGTCAAAGTGAGCTTGGCGGGTGGTTTGGTGGTGCTGGACCCGCTCACGGGCAAATCGTTGGGGCTGGACAATTTGTCTGAACGCTTGAGCCCCTATCGCAGCCCGGCCGATCGTTCGGTGGCGGCGGACTTGGACGAGGGTGAGACGCCTTTGGGGCTTTATTTGCAAGCCTGCCCAGAGCGCGACATTTTGGCGCGGATGCTGCGCAACTTGAAAGAGATTTTCAGGTCTCAAGAAGACTGGCCCCGCATGCTGCAGGTGATGGACCGTTTGGTGGTTTTGTTGCCCGAGTACTGGGCTGAGCGACGCGACCGGGGCCTGGTGCATGCCGAGCTGGGCCATGTTCACGAGGCCTTGCAGGACTTGAGGCTGTATCTGGAGGCCGTGCCTTCAGGGCCAGACACCGTGGCGCTGAGAAACCGCGTGAGCGAGCTGTCGGAGCTTTGAAGGGGTAGCGAGGCCCAAAAGACGAGGACCTGGGGCCCTGCTCAGAGCCTCAGGTCCTTTGGAAAGTCCGCTGCGCTCAGGCCACCAGCACCTGCGCTCCATCGCCTTGGGCTGCAATGCGGCCAATGGTGAACACTTGTTCGCCGGCATCACGCAGGGTTTGTGCACAGGCCTCGGCTTGAGCGGCTTCAATGACGACCACCATGCCGATGCCATTGTTGAAGGTGCGGTTCATTTCGATGTCGTCAATGCCGGCGGTTGTTTGCAGCCAGGCAAACAATTCGGTTTGTGGCCAGCTGCCTTTTTGCAGGTGAGCGGCCAAGCCGTCGGGCAGCACGCGGGGAATGTTTTCAAGCAAGCCGCCGCCAGTGATGTGAGCTAACGCTTTGATGGGATGTGCCGCCAATGCTGCCAAGACATTCAGAACGTACAGGCGGGTGGGCTCCATCAGGGCTTGTTTGAAGGGCTTGCCGTCCAGGGTTGCGGGGGTGTTGCTGCCCGCGCGTTCAATGCACTTGCGCACCAGTGAAAAGCCATTCGAGTGCACGCCACTCGAGGCCAAACCCAGCACCACGTCACCCACTTGGACATTTTGTCCCGTCAGGATTTTGGATTTTTCGACCGCACCGACCGCAAAACCGGCCAGGTCGTATTCGCCAGCGGGGTACATGCCGGGCATTTCGGCCGTTTCGCCGCCGATCAAGGCGCAGCCCGACAGCTCGCAGCCTTTGGCGATGCCGCCGACCACCGCCGCTGCCGTGTCCACGTCCAGTTTGCCGCAGGCAAAGTAGTCCAAAAAGAACAGGGGCTCGGCGCCTTGCACCAGCACGTCGTTCACGCTCATGGCCACCAGGTCGATGCCCACGGTGTCGTGCATGTTCCATTCAAAAGCGAGTTTGAGCTTGGTGCCCACGCCATCGGTGCCACTGACCAGCACGGGTTCTTTGTAGCGTTTGGGCACTTCAAACAGGGCACCAAAACCGCCGATGCCCGCCAACACGCCTTCGCGCATGGTTTTTTTGGCCAGAGGTTTGATGCGCTCGACCAGCGCGTCGCCCGCAACAATGTCGACGCCGGCGTCTTTGTAGGAAAGAGGAGTTTGACTCATGGTTTTGACCCGAAAGGGTAGGTAATTGGATTACGAAGGGCCAATAAACGGGCTGGCAGACTAAAATGAAAGCTTATTTTAAGGGTTGACCCTGACCGCTGGAGGTCAGTCACCGCAAATGTTGAGACTCACTTGCAAGCACCTCTGCCTTTTTTGATGACCCGTTTGGCCGCATGGCTGGGTGTGTCTTTGGTCGCTGTCATTGTTTTTTGGCTGCTTGCGCCTGTTTTGGCCCCCTTTGTGGTGGCGGGGGTGATGGCTTATGTCTTGCACCCTTTGGTGCTCCGCTTGGACAAGCTCACCCGGGGGCGTTTGCCCAATGCCTTGGCGGTGGTGCTGGTGGAGTTCATGGCCATCTTGCTGGTCTTGGGTGTTTTGCTCATGCTGGTGCCCATTTTGGTGCGCGAATGGCCTTTGCTTCAGCAGCAGTTGCCCTTGTTGCTCGACCGTCTGGTGGAGTTCATCAACCCCTTGTTGGCCCAGTTGGGCTTGAATGTGTCGCTGGATTTGCGGGACTTGAAATCTCAATTGGTCGCCTACCTCAGCGCCAACCGCGATGACTGGTGGGCCCCGCTCATGTCCTCACTCAAATTGGGCGGCAGTGCCGCTTTGGCTTTTTTGGGTTATGCGGTGTTGGTTCCGGTGGCGCTTTTTTACATGCTCAATGACTGGACCCGTTTGGTGAACATGTTGCTCGAATTGGTGCCCCCGGCATGGCGTGGTGGTTTTGACAGTTTCATGCACGACAGTGATTTGGTCTTGGGCGAGTATTTGCGAGGGCAATTGCTGGTGATGCTGGCTTTGGCTCTTTTTTATGCGGTGGGGCTCAGTTTGTTTGGCCTTGAATTGGCTTTGCCCATTGGGGTGTTCACCGGCTTGGCGGTGTTTGTGCCGTATTTGGGTTTTGGTTTGGGTTTGTTGCTGGCTTTGCTGGCCGGTTTGCTCCAGTTCGCCTCAGCGCAGGCGGTGTTGATGGTGGCGGTGGTGTTTGGCTTGGGGCAATTGATTGAGAGTTTTGTCCTCACGCCCAGACTGGTGGGTGAGCGCATTGGCTTGCATCCCTTGGCGGTTATTTTGGCTTTGATGGCCTTTGGTCAGGTGATGGGCTTTGTGGGGGTGTTGATCGCTTTGCCCGCCAGTGCGGTGTTGTTGGTGGCGCTGCGTCGTTTGCGCCACCGGTATCTGAACAGTGATTTGTACCAAAAGAGCGGTTCTGGCTTGGACGAACAAGGGTCAGACAGACCATGAAGCAGTTGGCTTTGGACATTGGTTTCGCGTCAACACCCACGCTGGACAATTTTTTTGCTGGGCCCAATGCGGCCGCATTGAGCCATTTGCGTTTATGGACAGACTCGGCCAGCCGCTCGCCAGTGCCCAGCTATTTGTGGGGTGAAAGTGGTTCGGGCAAAACCCATTTGCTGCACGCTGTGCACCATGCCTTGCAAGAGCAGGGCGCGCAGGTGGGGTGGCTTGATGCCCACACCATGGACCCGCCCGAGTTCAACGACGACTGGGCCGCTGTGCTGATGGACGATGTGCACCTGTACAACGCCGAGCAGCAGCACACCGCCTTCAATTGGTTCGTCAATGCCTTGACCCCCCGAAGCGGCACGCCTCGTTGGGTGTTGGCTGCAGGGGCTTTGCCACCAGCCGACCTGAAACTGCGTGACGACTTGCGCAGCCGCCTGGGCTGGGGACACATTGAAGCGCTGCAAGTACTGGGTGAGCCTGAACGCCGCGCTGTGCTGCGCCAAGAGGCCGACACCCGAGGCTTGTTTTTGAGCGATGAAGTCATGTCCTACATGCTCAAGCGCTTTTCGCGTGATCTGGGCAGCTTGATGCAGTTGCTCGACCACTTGGACCACTACGCCTTGCAAACCCAACGCGCCCTGACCATTCCGTTGGTGCGTGCGATGCTGGAGAACGAATGAAACTTGCGCTGTTTGACCTGGACCACACTTTGTTGCCGCTGGACTCTGACCACAGTTGGGGTGTGTTCACGACCGAGTTGGGCTGGAATGACCCGGTGGCGTTCAACCAGCGCAACGACGAGTTCTACGCGCATTACCAAGCGGGCACACTCGACATTCACGAGTACGTGCGATTTGCGACCCGCGCTGCTCTGGAAAAAGGGGCCACTGAGGCGGCCCATGCCCATGCCCGTTACATGGATGAAGTGATCCGCCCGCGCATCACGCCCGAGGCGCTGGCGCTGGTACGATCGCACCAGCACGCGGGGGACACGGTCATGATCGTGACCGCTACCAACGAATTTGTGACCCGCCCGATTGCCCAGGCCTTTGGGGTGAGCGAATTGATCGCGGTGGAACTTGAGCGTGATGTCAGCGGCTGGATCACGGGCGAGATCCGGGGGATTCCGTCATTTCGGGACGGTAAAGTGACCCGGGTGGCCCAGTGGCTGAGCCAGCAAGGGCTGGATTGGGTGGACGCAGAAATCACGTTCTATTCAGACTCCATGAACGACCTGCCCCTTTTGGAAAAAGCCCACCATCCGGTGGCAACGAACCCTGACGCTCGGTTGCGTCAACTGGCCACAGAGCGTGGCTGGCGCATCCTCGAACTTTTTCAAGAATGATCAAACAATTCATCGACAAGCTGATGGGCAAAGGCCCCAAAAGCAACAAACCCCATTTTGGCCGCCGTACCGAGGTGCCTGCTTCGGTGCACGGCATCGACCCCAGCTTGGTGGACGAACGCGCCATCAACGTGACGCGCACACTGCAACAAGCCGGATACGAGGCTTATGTGGTGGGCGGTGCGGTGCGTGACTTGCTGCTGGGGCTGCGTCCCAAAGATTTTGATGTGGCCACCAACGCCACGCCCGAGCAGGTCAAGGGCCTGTTTCGCCGTGCTTTCATCATCGGTCGTCGTTTTCGCATCGTGCATGTGGTGTACGGCCGGGGGCGCGACAACGAGGTGATCGAAGTCTCGACCTTCCGTGCCCACCTGGACAACGCGGCGGCCGAACAAGTCAAAGGCAATGAGCGCACCAGCAAACGTCAGCTCGAAGGCATGCAGCATGCGGTCGACTCCAGCGGTCGGGTGCTGCGCGACAACGTCTGGGGCCCACAGGACGAGGACGCCACGCGCCGCGATTTCACTGTCAATGCCATGTACTACGACCCCGAGTCGCAAATCGTGGTGGATTACCACGGGGGCATACAGGATTCCAAAAAACGGGTGTTGCGCATGATTGGCGACCCGGTGGCGCGGTACCGCGAAGACCCGGTGCGCATCATCCGTGCCGTGCGCTTTGCGGCCAAGCTCAGCCCGCTGGGTTTCAAACTCGAGGCCAAAACCGCCAAACCGCTGGTTCAGGCCAGTGCTTTGTTGGCCGATGTGCCCCAAAGCCGGTTGTTTGATGAAATGTTGAAGTTGCTGCAGACAGGCCATGCACTGGCCTCCATTGAGCAACTCAAGGGCTTGGGTCTGGCCACCGGCATTTACCCTTTGCTGGATGTGGTGGTGGAGCGTGCCGACAGTGCCTTTGTGCAAGTGGCCTTGGCCGACACCGACCGCCGTGTGGGCGAAGGCAAACCCGTGGCCCCCAGCTTTTTGCTCGCTTGTGTGTTGTGGGCCGATGTGCGTGATGCCTGGGCCGCCCGACTGGCCCGCAAGGAACACCCGCACCCGGCTTTGCAAGACGCGATCGACGAGGTGTTTGAGGCCCGCATTGGTGACGTGTCCGGTCGCGGCAAGCTGGCCGCTGACATGCGCGAGATCTGGATGATGCAGCCGCGCTTTGAAAAACGGGTGGGCAGCACGCCCTTTGGCTTGGTCGAGCAGCCACGCTTTCGCGCGGGCTTTGACTTTTTGCGTCTGCGGGCAGACATCGAAGAAGTGGATGTGCGCCTGGCCGACTGGTGGCAAGAGTTCAGCATGGCCAGTGATTCAGAGCGCGAAGACCTGGTGCAAGCCGCCAAGGTCGAGCAGCAAGCCTTGCTGGCGGCCAAGCCCCGCGTTCGCAGGGCACCCCGCCCCGAAGGTGCACCTGCGCCAGCCGAGAGCCGCCCTGCTGCCGAGGCTGACAGCGGTGACGATGCAGCTGCCAAAAAACGCCGCCGCCGTCGCCGCAAGCCCGGTGCTGCAGGCGATCAGGCGGGTGACGGCGGCAGCGCCGCTTGAATCTGTGAGCTGAAAGCAGGCAGGGGTGATCTTGCGAGACCCAGTCACCGCCTACGTGGCCTTGGGGGCCAATTTGGGCGATGCCCGCGCGGCTGTGCTGCAGGCCTTTGACGCATTGGCCTGTTTGCCCGGTACGCAAGTCACGGGCCGCTCAGCGCTGTACCGCACAGCGCCCCACGAAGCCCAAGGGCCCGACTTCATCAACGCGGTGGCCCGCATTCACACGTGTTTGATGGCCCCTGATGTGCTGAACGCCTTGCAAGCCATTGAGCACCAGGCCGGTCGTTTGCGACCCTATGTGAATGCCCCACGCAGCTTGGACCTGGACCTGCTGTTTTATGGCGATGCCTGCATGCACAGCCCTCGCTTGACGCTGCCCCACCCGCGTTGGCGCGAACGGGCCTTTGTGCTGGTCCCCTTGGCCGATGTGTGGCCACAAGGTGTGGGGCCTGAGGACTTGGCGCGAGTGGCGGGTCAGGCCATCGAGCGTGATGGAGTGGCACCCCAATGACTTTTTTCACCAGCTTGCCCGTGTCGCTGCAGACCCTCTTGCTTTTGCTGGCCAGCAACGTGTTCATGACTTTTGCCTGGTATGGGCACCTGCGCAACATGGCCACAGCCCCGTGGTATGCCGCCGCCTTGGTGAGTTGGGGCATTGCCCTGTTTGAATACCTGTTGCAGGTGCCAGCCAACCGCATTGGTTACACGCAGTTCAGCGTGGCGCAGCTCAAGATCATGCAAGAAGTCATCACCTTGAGTGTTTTTGTCCCTTTTGCGGTCTTTTATCTTGAAGAGCCCCTCAAGCTGGACTATTTGTGGGCGGCTTTGTGCATGGTGGGTGCGGTTTATTTCATTTTCAGAAGTCACTGATTTGTGGGGCCTCAATTCCTGTATTTCGTACGGTTAAACTCAGCAATGTCACGCCTTTGTCACATTTGACCTTGTACCGTTTTCAGGAGCTCTTCCATGCTGTTTGGCAAATTGCTGCCCAAAGAAGGCAACTTCTTCGAACTCTTCAACCAACATGCGGACCGCATTGTCGAGGCGGCTCGGGCCTTCTCCAATTTGGTGGCCAATTACAACGATGTGCACCTGCGCGAAAAGTACAACCGCGATGTGGACAACGCCGAGCATGCCGCTGACCGTGTGACCCAGGAAGTCAACCGCCTGATCCACACAACCTTCATTACCCCCATCGACCGCGAGCAAATCCACGCCCTCATCAACTTGATGGACGACGTGGCCGACCTGATCCAGGACTCTGCTGAAACCATGGCGCTGTATGACGTGCGCCACATGACCGAAGAAATCACCCGTTTGACAGATTTGTCCGTTCGCTGCTGCGAGCGGGTGCAAGATGCGGTCAAGTTGCTGTCCAAAATTGGTGAGCCGTCGGTGGCCGAGGCCGCCTTGAAGACCTGCGAAGAAATTGACCGCCTGGAGTCTGACGCCGACCGCGTGATGCGCAGCGCCATGAGCAAACTCTTCCGCGATGAACCCGATGTGCGCGAGCTCATCAAGCTCAAAGCCATTTACGAATTGCTGGAAACCATCACCGACAAGTGTGAAGACGTGGCCAACCAGATCGAGGGCATCGTCCTCGAAAACTCCTGATCTGTCGCGGGAATCCTGACTATGGAAACCGTACAAGCGGCCCTGTGGGTGGTGATCTTGCTGGTCGCCCTGGCCCTGATTTTTGACTTCATGAACGGCTTTCATGATGCGGCCAACTCCATTGCAACGGTGGTCTCCACGGGGGTGCTCAAGCCGGGGCAGGCGGTGGTGTTTGCTGCCTTCTTCAACTTCATCGCCATTTTTGTTTTTCACTTGAGCGTGGCCGCCACCGTGGGCAAAGGCATCGTGCAACCCGGTGTGGTCGACACGCATGTGGTGTTTGGTGCGCTGGTGGGGGCCATCACCTGGAACGTGATCACCTGGTATTACGGCATCCCCAGCAGCTCATCGCACGCCCTGATCGGCGGCATTGTGGGCGCCGTCATCGCCAAAGCCGGGGCAGGGGCCTTGATTTCAACGGGCATCATGAAAACCGTGGCCTTCATTTTTGTATCGCCTTTGCTCGGCTTTTTGCTGGGTTCCCTGATGATGGTGGCCGTGGCTCACCTCTTCAGGCGTGCCCGGCCGTCCAAGGTGGACAAGTGGTTCCGTCGCTTGCAGCTGGTGTCTGCCGGGGCCTACAGTCTGGGGCATGGCGGCAACGATGCGCAAAAAACCATCGGCATCATCTGGTTGCTGTTGATTTCCACGGGCTATGCCACCACGGCTGATGCTTCGCCCCCGGGTTGGGTCATCGTGAGTTGCTACTTGGCGATTGGTTTGGGCACCATGTTTGGCGGCTGGCGCATCGTCAAGACCATGGGTCAGAAAATCACCAAGCTCAAACCTGTGGGCGGCTTTTGTGCCGAAACGGGCGGTGCCATGACCTTGTTTTTGGCCACCACACTGGGTATTCCGGTGTCGACCACCCACACCATCACAGGGGCCATTGTGGGCGTGGGCTCTACCCAGCGGGCCAGCGCCGTGCGCTGGGGTGTGGCGGGCAACATTGTGTGGGCATGGGTCTTGACCATTCCGGCCAGTGCTTTTGTGGCCGCCTTGGCCTACTGGGTGAGTTTCCGGGTCTTTGATTGATTGCACGAGCGTGCAGCTGCTCGGCTGTTTTTGAGAAAGCCGCCCGAATGCACCGATCGGGCGGCTTTTTTCATTGGCTGATCAGGCGGGCCGCTTCGATCTGGTATTCAAAATAACGCTGAAAGCTGAACACCAGGCTGGCCATCAACACGGTGGTGCCCAAAAGCAAGGCCACTGCGATGCCAATGATCGTGCCCCAGTGGGTGCGGCCAGCTGGGTGGAGTGCTTCACTTTGGGGGTTGAATTTGGCATTCCATTTTTCAACTGAAGTCAGGCCATAAACAATCGCGTTCAAAGCGCAGCCGGCCATGGTGAAGCCCAGCAAAGGAATCAGCATCCAGCTGAGTGTGTCGTCCTGGCCAAATTGCTGCACACGCTCCAGCCCATAAAACCCCAAAGCGGTGGGAATGGGCAGCAACCAGCCCAGCATGTCGCTGAAACCATAAAGGTAAAAGCGGTGCAGCCCCAAGGGGCCGGTAAAAAAAGTCAACCAAGTGGCAATTGTTTTGTTTTTCATGGGGCTGATTATTGCGGAGCCGTGCTGTCGCCAGCGCCCAAAGGCTTTTCCATCATCACAATATCAAGCCAGCGCCCAAACTTCCAGCCGCAGGACTTGAGCACGCCGACGTGGCTGAAACCCAAGGCGGTGTGCACACCGATGGACCCCGCATTGGCCGAGTCACCGATAACAGCCAAAAACTTGCGCACCCCTGCGCGTTCGGCTTGGGCGCACAACTCGGCCAACAAAGCTTTGCCCATGCCCTTGCGGTGGGCGTCTGGGGCCAGGTAAATCGAGTCTTCGGCACAAAATCGGTAAGCCGCACGGGGCTTGAACACATTGCAATACGCAAAACCCATCAGGCGGCCTCCCTCTTCGATCACCAGATACGGAAAACCCTTGGACAGCACCTCGGCGCGGCGACTGGCCATGTCGGCCTCGGTTGGCGGATCGATCTCGAAGGTGCCTGTGCTGTTGAGCACATGGTGGCGGTAAATGGCGGTGATGGCCGCGACATCTTCGTCACGGCTGGGTCGGATGAGTGGCAAGTCAAGGCTCCCGTTGTATAATGGTGGGCTTTTCAGTGTGTCACTGGCCGGGTGGCCAGTTGCGTGTCTCAAACGCTGAAAGAAAACGGGCTTCCCAGCATTTGTTCTGGAGAAACCCAACCACCCAAGGATAAATCATGGTTGTTATTCGTTTGAACCGCGGCGGCTCTAAAGCACGTCCTTTCTTCAACATCGTCGTCGCCGACAAGCGCGTGCGTCGCGATGGTCGCTTCCTCGAGCGCATCGGTTTCTACAACCCCACAGCCAAAGGCGGCGAAGAAGGTCTGCGCATTGCACAAGACCGCCTGACTTACTGGCAAGGCGTTGGTGCTCAAGCTTCCCCCACTGTCGAACGCCTGATCCGTCAAGCTGGCAAAGCTGCTGCCTGATCGGCTGATGTTGGTGATGCGACCCCCATTAGAGACGGCGGCTCTGCCCGCTGACGCGATTGAGGTTGGACGCATTGCCGATGCTTGGGGCATCAAAGGCTGGTTCAAGGTCTTGCCCCACAGCGCCTCGCCCGAGGCGCTTTTTTCTTCCAAGCGCTGGTTTTTGTTGCCGCCCGATCGGCCCATGAAACCCAAGCGGCCCACGGAAGCTGCTGCCGCCAAGTCTGAGGCTGCCGCATGGACAGAACCTTTGCTGCTGCTTATCAAAGAGTCCAAAGACCATTCCGACACCATCGTGGCCACTGCCCACGACATCAACGACCGCAATGCCGCAGAGGCTTTGCGTGGCGCACGCATTTTTGTGCCCCGTTCAAGTTTTCCCACTGCGGCCGACGGCGAGTATTACTGGGTCGATCTGATCGGACTGCAAGTGCTCAACCGCGAAGGTGTGAATTTGGGTCAGGTGCGCGACCTCATGTCCACCGGCCCGCAAACGGTGCTGGTCATCGAAGATCATCCTGAGGTTGAAGGCGGTAAAGCTGTCGAGCGCATGATTCCTTTTGTGGCGGCTTTTGTTGATGGCGTTGATTTGCCAGGCAAGCGCATCACGGTCGACTGGCAGCCCGACTACTGAGCCGCCCCGGCCGTGGAGGGCCATCCCCATGCGCTTTGACATCATCACCCTGTTTCCCGAGCTGTTTGCACCGCTGTTGACCAGTGGCATCACACGCCGCGCTTACGAAAGTGGTTTGGTCGATGTGCGTTTGTGGAATCCCCGCGACCATGCCGAAGGCCATTACCGCCGGGTGGATGACCGGTCTTTTGGTGGTGGTCCGGGCATGGTTATGCTGGCCGAGCCCTTGTTCAAGTGCCTGATGGCCATTCGTGCTGAGCGACAAGAAGAGCAGCCCGCACCCTTGGTGTTGTTCTCACCGATTGGACAGGCGCTCAACCATACCGCTGTGGCGCAATGGTCAAACAGTGCTGGCGCTGTGCTGCTGTGCGGTCGCTACGAAGGCGTGGACCAGCGCTTCATTGACCACCATGTTGACCTGCAAATCAGTCTGGGTGACTTCGTGCTCTCGGGTGGCGAAATCGCGGCCATGGCTTTGCTGGACGCGGTGGCCCGTTTGCAGCCGGGCGTGCTCAATGACGAGGGCAGCCACCAACTCGACAGTTTCAATCCGGCGCTCGATGGTTTGCTCGATAGCCCCCATTACACCCGACCCGAAGTGTGGCAAGGCCATGCTGTTCCCGCGCCGTTGATGTCTGGCCACCATGCCAACATTGAACGCTGGCGACGTGAGCAAAGCCTGCGCCTGACGGCCTTGCACCGCCCTGAGCTGGTCGAGCAAGCCCGTGTGGCGGGCCGTCTTAGTCGTCAAGATGAAGCCTGCCTGAAGCTTCTTTGATGCACAGCAATGCCTCAAGGTGTTGCTAAGCCTTGTGAAAAAGTTATAATCAAAGGCTTTTCGATCCTCTACCCGCCGCGATTTGGCTCAGTCATGTTTCAAGCATGGCCTTTACAGCACAAAACGCCCCTTGTGTAGCGAGGCATGATCGGACGGAGTTCAAAAAATGAATTTGATTCAAACTCTTGAGCAGGAAGAAATTGCCCGTTTGGGTAAAGTGATTCCTGAATTTGCCCCCGGCGACACCGTGATCGTCAGCGTCAACGTGGTGGAAGGTGCGCGCAAGCGTGTCCAAGCTTACGAAGGTGTTGTGATCGCCAAGCGTAACCGTGGCCTGAACAGCGGCTTCACTGTGCGCAAGGTTTCCAGTGGCGAAGGCGTGGAGCGTACGTTCCAAACCTACAGCCCCGTGATCGCGAGCATCGAAGTCAAGCGTCGTGGTGATGTCCGCCGCGCCAAGCTGTACTACCTGCGTGACCGCAGCGGCAAGTCGGCACGTATCAAAGAAAAGTTGCCTCAGCGCAAAGCAGCTCCTGCTGCCAAAGCGTAAAGCCTTCTCGGCCATACAAAAAAACCGCCCGGGTTTGCGCCCAGGGCGGTTTTTTTGTGCCTTGTGCCATAGCACAGACTTTGTCTTGAACAAGCTGCACGGGCCCCATATGCGCAGCCCAAAAAAAAGCCTTGCATGGGCTGCAAGGCTTTCAAGTTTGGGCGACTCAGGGCCATATCAAGCCCAGAGCGCTAGAGGCGTCTGAACGCCCTGTCCATCAACCGCGCGTGATTTTCAGCACACGGGTGCCACCGCGCTTGGCAGGGCCTTCGCCTGCTGCATGGGGCTTGAAGTTGCTGGCACCAAACTGCTTGGGGCCGCGTGCAAACTTGTCGCCTGCACCTGCCGCGCCGCGTGGGGCAGGACGGGCGGCGTTGCGGTTGTCACCACCACGGTCTTCCCAGCGGCCACCTTGACGTGGACCGTCCTGGCGAGCGTCTTGGCGTGGGGCAGGGCGGCTGTCGCCCTTGTCCCAAGGGTGCGCAGGTGCGCCGCGCTGTTCAAAGCGATCACCACCGCGGTGCTCACCGCGTGGGGCGTCAAAACGGCCACCCTCTTTGCGGGCATCGAAGCGGGGTTCGCTGCGCTGCTCAAAGCGGGGCTGCTCGTCGCGGAAATTGCCACGCGGGGCGCGGTTGTCAAAGCCACCACCGTTGTCGCGGTCACGGTTGCCACCGAAGTCGCGGCCACCGGGGGCGGGACGGCCACCACGGAAACCACCGCCAGCATTGGCGTAGTTGCGCTCGCCACCAAAACGGTCACCGCCACGGCCCATGGGCTTGCGGGCTTCGGGCATGCGCACTTTGGGCTCGAGGCCTGGAATCACTTCGGCCTTGAAGGGCTGGCGTGTGTAGGACTCGATGTCACCGATTTTGCGGCGGTCACGGATTTCGGCAAAGGTCACAGCCAGGCCATCGCGGCCTGCACGGCCTGTGCGGCCAATGCGGTGGGTGTAGTCCTCGGCCTTCATCGGCAAGCCGAAATTGAAGACGTGGGTGATGGTGGGCACGTCGATGCCGCGTGCGGCCACGTCGGTGGCGACCAGGATCTGGACTTGCCCATTGCGCAGCGCCATCAGGCGGCGGTTGCGCATGCCCTGGCTCAGGGCGCCGTGCAGGGCCACAGCCGAGAAGCCGTCTTGCTGCAGGTCAGCGGCCAAGCCGTCGCACTCGATTTGGGTGCTGGAGAAAACGATGGCTTGGTCGATCGTGGCGTCACGCAACCAGTGGTCCAGCATCTGGCGCTTGTGTTGGGCGTTGTCGGCCCAGAACAGCACCTGCTTGATGTTGTTGTGCTTTTCCTGGGGGTTGTCGATCTGGATTTTCTGGACCGAAGAACCACCGTCGTGCATCACGCGCATGGCCAGTTGCTGAATGCGCGGCGCAAACGTGGCGCTGAACATCATGGTCTGGCGACGCTGGCTGGTCATGTCGTTGATGTCGGCCAAGTCGTCCGAGAAGCCCAGGTCAAGCATGCGGTCGGCTTCGTCCACCACCAAAAACTGCACTTGGTCCAGCTTGATCTGCATGGAGCGTTGCAGGTCGAGCAAACGGCCGGGGGTGGCCACGACCAGGTTGGCGTTTTGCAGCTTGGCAATTTGCAGCTGGTAAGGAATGCCGCCAACCACGTTGGCCACGCGCAGACCGCGTGTGTGCTTGACCAGCTCGATGGCGTCTTGTGCCACCTGTTGGGCCAATTCACGTGTAGGGCAAAGGATCAGGGCGCCGGGTGTTGGGGCCTTGAAGTTGCGTGGGTTGGTGGGGTCTTTGCGCTTGGCACGCTTGGGGGCGGGCTCGCCCTTGGCGGCAGCGTCGGCGCAGGCTTGTTCAAATTCAGCGCGTTCGGCGGCTTCTTGTTCGGCCATTTGCTGGATCAGCGTGTGCAGCACGGGCAACAAGAAGGCGGCGGTTTTGCCGCTGCCGGTTTGGCTGGAGACCATCAGGTCGGTGTAGCCATTGGACTTGCCGTCCTTGGAGCCGCCCGCAGTGGGCAGTGCCAAAGGAATGGCACGCAATTGCACGGCGGTGGGTTGGGTGTAACCCAGATCGGCCACGGCTTGCACCAGCTCAGGGGCCAGGCCCAGTTCGATGAAGCCATTGGGCACGTCGGCGACGGCTTCCACTTCTTCGGCTGCTTCAGTCGCGACTTCAGCGGCTGGCTCGGGGGTGATTTCGGCTGCAGCGGCGGCCATGATTTCGAGGGCCAAGTTGCTTGCTGCAGCTTGTGCAGTCGACTCGGTGGCCATGGATGTGATTTCGGCAGGCGACAAGTCGCTCTGCACTGGGTTCAAAGTGTCAGTCATGTGTGTATAAAAAACTCGCACGGAACAACGACCGCCAACAGAAAGCTGTTGCATAAGGTCTTAGCACCGCAAGGTTGAAAAAACATCAACCATCAAACGGTGCTCGCGAGGGCGCTGGGCGTGGAGCCTGGCCGATGTGAGTGACCCTATCGTTGGGTCAAGGCATGAAGGGAGATGTAAGAAATGCCGCACCTGAAATGCAGCAAGCCCACTATTATGGCACGGATCAAGAAAAAACGCTAGGGTTTTCCCTGAAAAAAATCACAGTCGGATGAAATGCTCGCGGTAATGCGCCAATTCGTCGATGGATTCGTGCACATCGGCCAAGGCGGTGTGCTTTTGCTGCTTCTTGAAGTTGGCATACACCTCGGGCTTCCAGCGGCGTGACAGTTCTTTGAGCGTACTCACATCCAAATTCCGGTAGTGGAAAAACGCTTCCAGCTTGGGCATGAACTTGACCAGAAAACGCCGGTCCTGGCTGATGGTGTTGCCGCACAGCGGTGACGCGCTCTTGGGCAGGTATTTTTTCAAGAACGCGAGGATCTGTTCTTCGGCATCGGCTTCGCTGGTCGTGGAGGCTTTGACCTTGTCGATCAAGCCGCTTTTGCCGTGGGTGCCCTTGTTCCACTTGTCCATTTGGTTGAGCAGCTCGTCGCTTTGGTGAATCACCAGCACAGGCCCTTCGATGCGGGGCGTGAGGTGCGGGCCAGTCACGATGACGGCGATCTCCAGCAGGCGCTCTTTTTCAGGGTCCAGGCCGGTCATCTCGCAATCGATCCAGACCAGGTTTTGGTCGGACTTGGGCAGCTCTGCGGCTTCTTGGGGGGTGGTGTTCACATCAGACATGCGCAGATTGTCGCTGATGCTGGCCCGCTGCACGGGCACACAAGCCCTTGCCAAGCTCAGCCAGACAAGGCCGCTTCTACAATACAGCGATGAATGCTTCCCTGACTTTGACCCTGACTCTGGTGGTGGCCTTGCTGGCCCATGTGGCGCTCAAGTTCTGGCTGAACGCCCGCCAGGTGCGGCATGTGGCCCGCCACCGCGATGCGGTGCCGCAGGCTTATACCGACACCATGACCTTGACCGACCACCAAAAAGCGGCCGATTACACCTTGGCCAAAGCGCGTTTGTCGCAGATTGACATTGCCCTGGATGCCGCCGTGCTGCTGGGCTGGACGCTGCTGGGCGGGCTCGATGCGCTCAACCAGGTGCTGCTGGGCTGGATGGGCCCGGGCATGACGCAGCAAGTCGCGCTGGTGCTGGGCTTCACGCTGGTCGGCGGTCTGATTGGATTGCCCCTGTCGCTCATGCAAACCTTTGGCGTGGAGCAGCGCTTTGGTTTCAACAAGATCACACCGGCTTTGTGGCTGGGCGACATGGCCAAGGGCCTGGCGCTGGGTTTGGTGCTGGGCCTGCCGCTTTTGTGGGTGGTGCTGTGGCTCATGCAAGCCGGGGGGCAATGGTGGTGGCTGTGGGCCTGGGGGGTGTTGGTGGGCTGGCAGTTGTTTTTGATGGCCATTGCGCCGAATGTGATCATGCCGCTCTTCAACAAATTCACGCCCTTGGAAGACGAGTCGCTCAAGGCCCGCGTGCAGGGCCTGATGCAACGCGCAGGCTTCACCGCCAAAGGTTTTTTTGTGATGGACGGAAGCCGCCGCTCGGCGCATTCCAATGCGTTTTTCACAGGCTTTGGGGCCAGCAAGCGCGTGGTGTTTTTTGACACCTTGCTCAAGCAACTGAGCCCGGCAGAAATGGAAGCGGTGCTGGCCCATGAGCTGGGTCACTTCAAGCACAAACACATCGTCAAGATGATGGCGACCAGCTTTGCCATGACGTTGGCCGGTTTGGCCTTGCTGGGCTGGCTGGCGCAGCAGGTTTGGTTTTACACAGGTCTGGGCGTGATGCCGAATTTGTCGGGCAGCAACGATGCCCTGGCGCTGGTCTTGTTCATGCTGGTCACACCCGTGTTCACCTTGTTCTTTGCGCCCGTGTCTTCGTGGCGTTCGCGCCAGCAAGAGTTCGAGGCCGATGCCTATGCGGTGTCGCAAACCCCGGGCAAGGACTTGTCTTCGGCCTTGCTCAAGCTGTACCAAGACAATGCCTCGACCCTCACGCCCGACCCTTGGTATGTGAAGTTTTATTATTCGCACCCCCCGGCCAGCGAGCGTTTGCTGAGGATGAAAACCGCATGAGCACCCCAGAAGTCAGGGCCCTCAAACCCACCGAAGTGATCATGGCGCTGGGCCAGATTCCGGGCTGGCGTTTGTCGGGCGATGGTGAGAACGTTGCTATTGAAAAGACCTTTGAATTTGACAGCCACACACATGCTTTGCTCTTCGTCAACAGCGTGGGTTGGTTGTCTGAAAAGCTCAACCATCACCCCGAGCTGGTCTTGACTTACAAACGATGTGTGGTTCGCTGGAACACGCACGATGTGCGCGGCCTGAGCCGACTTGATTTTGAGGCGGCCACCCAGACCGACGCCTTGTTAGCGGCAAAAGCCTGAATGAACAAACCCAAAACACGCCCGGCCTTGCCCCAGGCCCTCGATCTGGAGCCGGGTTTGGTGGTCGCCACTTATGGCCGCCACTGCCTGGTCGAAACCCCCGAAGGCCGACGCCTGATTTGCCACCCCCGGGGCAAGAAAAACCAGGTGGTGGTGGGTGACCAGGTGCTGTGGCAAATCACAGGCGACGAGGGCAGCATCGAAAAACTGCAAGAGCGCCGCAACCTGTTCTACCGGCAAGACGAAATCCGCACTAAATCTTTTGCGGCCAACCTGGACCGCGTGCTGATCCTGATCGCGGCCGACCCCGAGTATTCAGAAAGCCAACTCTCGCGCGCCTTGGTAGCCGCCGAGGCCGAGCGCATCACGCCCATCATCGCGCTCAACAAAAGCGACCTGGCCCAGCCCTTTGCCCAAGCTTGGGAGCGTCTGGCCCCTTACCGCGCCATGGGCTACAGCGTCATGCCCATCAGCCTGAGCCCGCGCAGCCCGGTGGCCGACGATGGCGTGGCCGCCTTGTGCAAGCATTTGCAAGGCCTGACCACCTTGGTGCTGGGCCCGTCGGGCAGTGGCAAAAGCACGCTGATCAACCGTTTGGTACCCGGTGCGCTGGTCGAGACGGGTGAAATTTCTCTGGCCCTCAACTCGGGCAAGCACACCACCACCAGCACGCGTTGGTACTGGGTGCCCGCGCTGGACGGGCTTGCTCAAGAGGGTGCTGAAACGGGCGCTGCACGCACCGCCTTGATCGATTCACCCGGTTTTCAGGAGTTTGGCCTGCACCACATCGAGCCCACCCGCCTGGCCGACTGCATGCCCGATTTGCGAAAGCACTTGGGCGGCTGCAAGTTCTACAACTGCACGCATTTGCACGAGCCCGGTTGCGCCGTGTTGGCGCAGGTTGAAACCGAGCAGCACCCCGGCACCATCAGCGTGCGCCGTCACCGCATTTACGCGCAGCTGTTTGAGGAATTGGGCCAGCAGCGCTGGTGAACGGTTCAGGCTCTGGGCGTTCTGCCCGAAGCCAGGCCGTACACGGGTGACTAACCGACCAAATTGGCCATGGTGAGCAAGGCCACCAGCACCAACCACATGATCACTGTGCGCCAAACCAAACCGACCACTTGGGCAAAGTGAGCAATCTCGGGCGAGCGACCGGGCGTGCTGCTGCTGTCCGAGGAGACAGCGCTGTCGTCATCGCTGGATTGAAGGGATGCGCCCCCGAGTCGGATGTTGATGGCCCCCGCCGTGGCCGCCAAAATCACACCATCGTTGTCTTCGGGAAAATTTTGCGCGTGGTTTCGCCAGCCATCCATGGCCTCTTCAAAACTGCCCACAATCGCAAAGCCCAGCGCGGTCATGCGCGACGGCAACCAATCCATGGCCACCCATGCGCGGGCGGCCACAGCACACAGAACTTCACTGGACACGGTGTTGGGGTTGGCCGACATGGGCCATTTGCGCTGCACAAATTCGGTCAAACGGTAAACCACCGCACCGACAGGCCCCAGGCCAATGATGGACAACACGGCATACCAAAAGAACACGCCGAACACATGCCGATGCGCGGCCACCATGGAGTATTCGATGACGTGTCGCACAATTTCGCTGCGCGGAATTTGCCCCACCTGCACCTGCTGCCATTCGGCCAGCAGTTCACGCGCCTTGTTTTCTTTGCTGTTTTCCAGGGCTTCCCGAATGCCCGTGAAATGGTGGCTGAATTGGCGAAAGCCCAAGGTCAGATAAAGCAAAGCCACGTTCCAGAGGACGGCCATGAACCACCCCAAGCCAAATTCCAATCCCCAGTGAACCAGCATGCTCAACAATGCAGGGCCAATGACCGCGATGCCCCATGTGATCCAGGCTTGTTGACGTGTGCCCGCGTCAAAGGTGCGGGCAACCCAGGCGGCCCATCGCCCAATGGTGGTGAAGACCAGGTTGTGGGTCTTCAAGGGTCGCGCTTGTTCGAGCACCAAGGCCAGCAAAATGGCAAAAAAACTCATGGTTTCCTCAGGGGTTCGGGTTGGCGGCCAAAAAACGGTAGAAATTGCGCAGCATGGCCGCTGTTGCGCCCCAAATGTACCGCTCGTGAGTCTGCACTTCCCCCGACGGTAAATGTTGGTGCTCAAGGTAAGGCATGGAAAACCACGTTCTTTGGCTGCCTTGCCAGTCCACGTTGTGGCGTCTGTGGTGCGCTGGGTTCATCAAAAAAGACAAAGGCACCTCAAACACATCGTCCACCTCATCCCGGTTGGGCGTCAGGTCAAAATCCGGTGTGACCAAGGCCACCACAGGCGTCACCCAAAACGCGGTCCCGGTGACATACAGAGGCAATTCACCCAAGACCTGCACATGGCGCGGGTGCAGTCCGACCTCTTCTTGGGCTTCGCGCAGCGCGGTGGCTTGCATGTCGGCATCCTCCGGGTCCACTTTGCCACCCGGAAAGGCAATTTGCCCCGAGTGTGTGGACATGTGGGCCGCACGGCGCGTCAACAAAAGGGTGGGCTCTGTGGCGTGTGCACCCCGCATCACAATCGGCACAAGCACCGCCGCTTTGGCCGGTGTTCGGTCAGAAAAGGACGGTTCGCGCTCCACTTCAGGCTGCCAAGCCAGGTTTTGCTGAAACCGGGCCCTCAAGGCATCGGGGTGCAACAGCTCAGGCGATACCGCAGGCATGTCGTGGTCCACTCGCCAAAAAGGGACGGTGCGGGGGTCAAAGTTCAAAGGTTTAGGCACAGGGGTGATTTATAACCGACCTTGCAGCTTGCAAGACCTTGATGGCCCATCTCAACACCGATGTGAGGCATGTCACCCAACATGGCCTTGGGTTCATCGAGACAGAGGTCAGGCTTTAGAATGTAACAGCCGCATTCTTTAGCGGCTTTATTTTTCATATTCAAATAGGTCAATCCATGAAACGCGATTATTTTTCCCACGACGCCCGTCCTGAACGCCGCTTTGGCGAACACCGCAGCGGTACTTGCATGGCCCTGATTGACGGGCGCTTTTTGATTTGGATGGCGCAGCAAGGTGCCATGGGTGCTACAGGCGAGACGGTCAACCGCCAGGGGCTGCTCGGTTTGTTGTCGCAGGCGCTTTCGCAGTCGGCCTTGGACGTTGATTTGAAACGCATTTATTGGTACAGCGACCGCTCGGATGGGCTGGTGATTGATGATCAGATCGTTCGGCTGGTGCAAGCCCACGACGCCGACGGCGGCGCTTCTTTGCTTCGCTCTTTGGGCCATGACCTCAAGCAACTGGCCGAGCACCATGCCTGCGACCATGTGCTGGTGGCCAGCGACGATGAACGGTTTTTGGCCACCATTGATGAAGCCCAGCTCAGCGGCGTGAGCGTGCATTTGCTGGCCGACGAGTCGGCCCGCAACATGCCGCAAATGGTGCGCACCGATCCAGGTTGGGCCAGGCTCTTGGCCCAGGCCGACCGCCGCGTGGTGGTCAACTCACAGGCCCTGGCCGAGATGCTGCAAGGCAAGATGCCCACCGGCATGGGACTGGCCGTTGAAGACGTGGAAGAACTGCGCAAATCCATGCACGAAGTCATCACCGCATGGTGGGCCGACGAACCCGAGGACTTGCGCGAAGACTTGAAAGAAGCCTTGATGATCAGCCGAGGCATTCCGCAAGAGGTGGACCGTCAATTGCTGCTGCGCATGCGTCACCGTTTGGCACGGGCCTTGAGCCTGCCTGAAAAGAAAATGTTGCGCGAAACCTTGCGTGCCGTGGTGTCTGAGCCGGCTGCTCCCGCCCTGGTGGGCGACGGTTTGCCCCCCGACATCGAGGATTGAGACCGTCACGCGCCCCGTTGAGCCAGTGCTTGCAGGAAGGTTTTTCTTGTTATCAATTTGTTGCAATTAATAGTCATTAAAGTAACAAAAATAACTTTGAGGCTGCTAAATTCTGACCATGCGATCAAACATCTTCCAACTGGAGCAGCAAGTCATGACAACAGCAGCACACTTCACGCCGCAAGCCATTGGCTCAACAGCGGGCGCTTTGCCACAAGACCATTTCACGTTGGCGATGCACCAAGAGGCAGAAAACGCGCTGGCCATGGCGCTCCATTATTTGCGGGCCAGCGGTGGCAATGTGCCCAGCGCAACCCGCAAAGCCGTTCAGGCCTTGGGCGCTTTGAACCGGCTTGAAATGCTGTCGCTCGGCTCAGGTGCACAAATGACGGGTCGCGCCTGAAGGCTTGCCACGTTTAAGCCAAGCTTGGTTGGGGCTGTAGATTTTTTTGTAGCAGCGATGCCCTCGTCGCGATGACGCCCCACAACCCACCACCTGTCGCCACGACGGTGAGGATCTCATACCGATCAATTCAGCCCAGCGCCCATCATGGGTTGTCTGGGGCAGACCGAAACCGTCCTTTGTGATTGAGTTCTGAACTGCTGTAAAAGTCAGGCGTCAAGGTGTATTCGACAAGCACTCGGCCAGCGCCCTCGCCGCCCGTTCGCTCAGCACCACATCCACACGCATTTGTGACCGGGTGAGGCCGACAAAGAGTTTGTGTTGGTCGCGCTCGGTCAGGGTTTCAAAGTCGACTTCGCACAGCACCACGGCGGGGGCGCTTTGGCCTTTGAAGCGGTACAGGCTTTCAACCAGCAGCGGGCCATCGCGCCACAGCGGGTTGCCTGCGTTGTCGTATTGGCCCGTAAAGCGCCGTGTGGCGTGCCCGCCCAAGCGGTCTTGGCGCAGGGCTTCAGATTGCTGGACACCCCGGTAACTGATGACGGCCACTTGTTCTGGTGTGTAGCCGCTTTGCCACAGCTGCTTCAGGCATTGGTTCAGTTGGCCTTGTGCGCTGCTCAGGCCAGACTCCCATACATGGAAGTGCGGCAGCTCTCCGGTGTGGGCGCTGCGGGCCAGCACGGGCTCGGGGGTGAGTTGCAGGCGGTTGATCATCTGCACCACGCGTTGGGGGCTTCTGAAGTTGTCCATGCAGCGCACTTGCACGGCACTGCCGAGCGCAAAGGCTTCGCGCTCGTACAGCTGTTGCTGGCTGTCGCCCATCACATACAGCTGGCCTTCGGGCAGCAGGGCTTGCGACAGGGCGTCGACCCAGGCCAGGTCCAGGTCTTGTGATTCGTCCAGGATCAGCAGGCCCAGGCGGGCGGGCAGGGTGGCGGCGTCTTGCAGGTATTGCTGCGTCATGCGGGCAAACACTTGGGGGTCTGCAAAGTCCAGGGTGTGGCCTTGGCGTTCGGCGTGGTCGCGGCACAGTTGGTGGAAGGTGGTGACTTCGCAGCTGGCCGGGGCCAGGCGGGCCAGGTGGTCCGCCAGTGGGCGGTTAAAGCACACATAGCGGGCTTTGTGGCCTTGGGCCACGGCTTGGCGCAGCAGGGCCAGGGCCAGCTGTGTTTTGCCTGAGCCTGCGGTGGCTTCGATTTGGTAGAGCTGGTCGGCGTGTGTGATGCGCGGTACCCAGCTGGCCAGGCCGTTGGCCAGTTGGGTGGTGGCGTGTTGCAATTGCCCAATGTGTGTGGCCACGTCGGGCGTTACGTCAAAGCGGTTGGCCAGAAAGTCCAGCACGCGTTGACGTTGGTCGGCGGGCAGTGTGTGGGGCGTAAAGCTTTGGCGGATGGTGTGGCAGAGCTGGTCGATCTGAGTGGCATCGACAATGCGCTCAGGCGGGTAGCCGACGATGGGGCCTTGCATGCGAAAGTCGGGCAGCACCAGCAGTGCACCCACATGGACTTGTGGCAGATCGCCGTTGTCCATGCGCTGCAGAAAACTTGAATGCATGCGCCGCATTTGGTGGCCGATGTCTTTGGGGCCTTGGCGTGTGTAGTGTTTGGTCAGACCGTTTTCGCTGTCGTTCACGTCGCCAGCTTTGACTTCGACAATGAGCAGTTGCCCGCCGGGCGAGACGATGACGAAGTCGTATTCGCCAAAGCTTTGCTGATGGCCTTGCATGCCCGACCAGGACAGGTTGTGGAACACGTCAAACGCATCAGGCAAACCGTATTGCAGTGTGCGCAAAATGTCGCGTTCTCGGTAGCCACCCAGGTGGGCAGGGGCGTGCAGTGGGAAGCTGGGGTGAATTCGGGCCATGGGCAATTTTGGCACGCCCATTTTGGATAGCTCACGCCTTGAGCCTGTGGGTGTTCAAGATTCGATCGTTCAAAGGAGTTAAGCCATGAAGATCGAAGTCGTTGTGGGAAATATCGTTAAACAGCCCGATGTGGAGGCGGTGGTCAACAGTGCCAATGCCAATTTGCGTTTGGGCTCGGGCGTGGCGGGGGCCATTCACACCGCCGCAGGCCCCAAGCTGGAAGAGCATTGCAAGCCTTTTGCACCGCTGGCCTATGGCGCTTTTTTGGTCACGCCGGGATTTAATTTGCCCAACCTTTGGGTGATCCATGTCCGTGCGGCTTCGTACACCCACCACGACGATGCGCCAGCCATTCTGGAGCAGGCCTTGCAAGCGGCCATTCAAGGCGCTCACCAAAACGACATACGCACCATGGCCCTGCCTGCGATAGGCACAGGGGTGTTTGCGTTTCCGCCCATCCTGGCGGCTCAGATCATGGCCAAGGTGCTCTCGTGTGCCGAGGATGCTGCGCCGCACTTGCAGCGCTTGCGCCTGTGTGTGGCCAGCGAGTTTTTGCGCGACCTTTACACGGGTGCACTGCGGGCTGCAGGGCTTGTTGTGTCGCAGCCCGCTTCATTGACTTCTTCGCAGGGCGAGTCAGCGGCTGTATCAGCGCCCGTATAGCGCGGCCATGCGGGCGATTTCGGTTTGCACCTGGTGACGCAAGACCATGGGTTTCATCACTTCGACCTCTGCGCCAAAGCGCAAGATGTCGCCCATCAACTCGCGCTCGTCGGCGTAGGGCAGGCGCAGGGTGTAGCTGCCGTCAGGGTGCAGCAGACCTTGCTGTTGCGGGTGCCAGCTTTCGTGTTGCACCCAGCCTGCACGGGCAGCGCTGAAGCGCAGTTCGGCCCAATCTTTGGGGCTACCGCCAAAGATGCCGTAGCCCCCGTCGAGCTGGTGTCGCATGGCTTGGAGGTCAATGTTTTTAGCGTCCTTGTCCAGCACGGTGGCATGTTGGATGGCGTCGATCGAGAAGCTGCGCACTTCTTTGCGCAGGTGGCACCAGGCGTCTGCATACCAGTTGTCGCGGTAGTGGATGAGTTGCTGCGGTGAGATGTCGCGCTCGAGGGTCTGGCCGCTCATGCGGTTGTGGTGCTGGATGCGCACTTGTTTGCGCTCGAAGGTGGCTTTGGCCACATGCTCAAAAGCCAAAAGCGGCAGGTGTCGCTTGCCAGCGTGTACGGCCCGTACCCGTTGCGTCAACAGCAGTGGGTCGAGTCCTTGGTGGGTGAGCATGTCGTCCAGCCGTTTGCGAAGGGGCTGAAGTTTGGGGCCCAGCAGCCCGGGTTCAAGCTGCTCGATCATGCTCTGGATGGTCATGAGGGCGAGGATCTCGTCCTGGCTGAACCAAAAGCCCGGCAGCTCGGTGGCGTTGTCGGCTTTTTCAAGTCGGTAGCCACCCAGGTCGCGGTCAAACACGATGGGCGAGTTGAGCCGGTCACGCAGTTTGGCCAGGTCGCGTTTGAAGGTGGCCGGTGAAATTTCCAGCGCGTTCAAGATGTCTTCTCGCGACATGGCCCGGCGACTGCTGAGCAAGGTTTTGTAGCGGTACAGGCGGTCGATTTCAGACATGGCGGCGTGAGGTTCTATTTTTGAGCAGTCTAATGCGCTGGCTTGGTGCGCCGTGCGTCTGTCACATGATGGGGGCCGTCAGGCTCGCGCCAAGAGCCTGGTGAGCTGTGCATCAACACATGGCGTCGTGCATGCGTCTTGGGTGCGGGTGCAAAGTGCCTCGCGCTTGTAATATTTAATTGATGCCCATACAATAAATCTATTCATGCAATTCACGTTTGATCCCCGCAAGGACGCGGCCAACATCCTGAAGCACGGACTTTCGTTGTCAGACGCGCCGCTGGTTTTTAATGCGGTCAACAAACTGACGATTGAGAGCATTCGAGCTGATGAGGCTCGTTGGATGGATGTGGCCATGGTGGAAGTGGCTGGCGTGGTCTTGGTGCTTGTCTATGTGCTGCGTGATCCAGACGTGGTGCGAGCCATATCGCTGCGGCGCGCATCCAAACAAGAAAGGACGCTTTATGCCCAAAACACGGATTAAACCCACCGGGACGGATTGGGATCGCGTCAAGCGAGAGGCTTTGCAGGATGCACCGATTGCACATGGTGCGGCCGATGGTCCCTATGACCCCAATGATGCGGCAGCAGTGGCCGCCTATTGGCAACAAGCTACGCTCAAGCGGGGGCGCGGCCGGCCAGCCGCTGCAGTGAAGCGTCCCACGCTGAACATGCGGATAGACGCCGATGTGCTCGAAGCCTTCAAGGCTACAGGGCAAGGCTGGCAAACCCGCATCAATGCTGCATTGCGCGAAGCTGTCGCTCATGGCTTGACCAAAGCGTAAAGCCTCGTTGACCGAGGGTTGGGTACAAAAAAAGGGTCAGCAGACCTTGATCTGCTGACCCTCATGTTGACTGGTGCCGGAGAGATGAATCGAACACCCGACCTTCTCATTACGAATGAGCTGCTCTACCGACTGAGCTACACCGGCTGACCTTCAAAAATTATACCTGCGCGTGGTAGCTGGTCAGGCGTTCAACTTCGTTTTTGGAGCCCAACACCACGCTCACGCGTTCGTGCAATTGGGTTGGCTGCAGGTCGAGAATGCGCTGTTGGCCGTTGGTGGCGGCGCCACCGGCTTGTTCGATCAGCCAGCTCATGGGGTTGGCTTCGTACATCAGGCGCAGCTTGCCGGGTTTGTGCGGTTCGCGCTTGTCCCAGGGGTACATGAACACGCCGCCACGGGTCAGGATGCGGTGCACATCGGCCACCATGCTGGCGATCCAGCGCATGTTGAAGTCCTTGCCGCGTGGGCCTTCCTTGCCTTGCAGGCATTCGTCGATGTAGCGGCGCACGGGCTCGTCCCAGTGGCGCATATTGCTCATGTTGATGGCGAACTCTTTGGTGTCGGCAGGCACTCGCAGGTTTTCTTGTGTGAGCACAAAGGAGCCTTGCTCGCGGTCCAGGGTGAACATGGCCACACCGTCACCCACGGTGAGCACCAGTGTGGTTTGTGGGCCATAGACGCAATAGCCTGCGGCCACTTGCTGCTGGCCGGGCTGCAAGAAGTCCTGCTCGGTCACGCCCTGGCTGCCTTCGGGCTTTTTGAGGACGCTGAAAATAGTGCCGATGCTGACGTTGACGTCGATGTTGGACGAGCCATCGAGGGGATCAAACAGCAAGAGATATTCGCCCTGTGGGTAACGGTTGGGCACCAGGTAGATGCTGTCCATTTCTTCAGAGGCCATGGCGGCGAGGTGTCCGCCCCATTCGTTGGCTTCGAGCAGCACTTCGTTGGCGATGATGTCGAGTTTTTTCTGGACTTCGCCTTGGACGTTTTCGCTGTCGGCGCTGCCGAGCACACCGCCCAGCGCACCTTTGTTGACGGCGTGGCTGATGCTTTTGCAGGCACGGGCCACCACTTCGAGCAGTAGGCGCAGGTCAGCCGGAATGTGGCCTTTGTCGCGTTGCTGTTCGACCAGGTAGCGGGAGAGGGAGATTTTGGGGCTCATGTTCGGTCCTTGGGTTCAGGTGCTGCTCAGCGCCCGGCTGATGACTTCGCGCACATCGTTGCTGAGGTCGGCTTTGGCAGCCACGCGTTCGATGGCCACTTTGGCCGCGCTGCGGTAGGGCTCGGTCATGCGGCTCCAGCGGTCCATGGCGCGGGCCAGGCGGGCGGCCACTTGCGGGTTGATGGCATCCAAGGCCAGCACTTGCTCGCTCCAATACACATAGCCTGCGGCGTCGGCACGGTGAAAGGCCGCCGGGTTGGCGCTGCAGTAGCTGAAGATCAGGCTGCGGGCGCGGTTGGGGTTGCGCAGGCTGAAGTCGGCATGTTGCATGAGCTGGCGCACACGCGGCAGCACGTCGCCCGCGCGGTCAGGTGCACCGGCTTGGAGGGCAAACCATTTGTCGATGACCAAGGCTTCGTGCTGGAACATTTTGTGGAACAAGGCCAATGCGTCTTGTGCCAGTGGATGGCCGCTGATCACCAGGGCCGACAGCGCGTTGAAGCGGTCGGTCATGTTGCCCGCGTCCTTGAATTGCTGGTACACGCGGCCGGGCGTCACGTCGTCGCCCGACTGAACGGCGGCGATGCACAGCATGCCCATGGCCAGACCCGACAGGGCGCGGCGGCCGCTGGATTGGGCGTCAGGCGAGTAGGCACCGTTGTGCTTGTGAGTGTCCCAAGCCCATTGCCAGTCGGTTTGCAAGGCGGTGGCCAGTTGCAGTCGCATGGCTTCGCGCAGGGCGTGCACGCGTTGTGGGTCCACCACGCTCAGTTGGTCCGCGATGTAGTTCTCGGACGGCAGCGTGAGGGCCAGGTCTTTGAAGGCGGCATCCAAACCAGGGTGGCGCAGCACGTTGCGCAGCGCAGCGACCAGCTCATCCGAAAGGACGGGGCCTGAAGCCTCGGCCTGCGTCAGCGCTTGCACAGCGCTTTGCAGCATCAGGCGTTGACCGGCTTCCCATTGGTTGAAGGGGTCGCTGTCGTGAGCCAGCAGGCAAAGCAGGTCGGCCGTGCTCAGGCCATCTTGGAGCACCACCGGGGCGCTGAAACCGCGCAGCAGCGAGGGCACGGGTTCGCTGTCGATGTTGACAAAGGTGTAGCTGGCGCTGGCTTCGGTCAGCACCAGGGTTTGCTGGGGCAAGACGTCGGCGCTGCCAGCTTGTTGCAAGGACAGGGCTTGGCCATCGCTTGAAAGCAGGCCCAGCGTGACCGGGATCACGAAGGGCTGTTTGCTGGCTTGGTCGGGCGTGGCGGGGCAGCTTTGAGCAAGTGTGAGGGTGTAGCTGCGCTCGGCCGCGTTGTAGACACCACGCGCTTGCAGACGCGGGGTGCCCGCCTGGCTGTACCAGCGCTTGAAGGTGCTCAGGTTTTGCGTCAGGGCCGAGCCGGGGTTGGCGTCGGCAATGGCTTGCGCAAAGTCGTCGCAGGTCACGGCTTGGCCATCGTGGCGCTCAAAGTAAAGCTTCATGCCCTTGGCAAAACCATCGCGGCCTTGCAGGTCGTTGGGCGTGGCCACCAGGGTCTGCATCATGCGAACGACTTCAGAACCTTTTTCGTAGATGGTGACGGTGTAGAAGTTGTTGATCTCGACATAGCTGTCGGGGCGCACGGGGTGGGCCATGGGGCCGGCGTCTTCGGCAAACTGCACGGTGCGCAAGACCCGCACGTCTTCGATGCGTTTGACGGCGCGGGCACTGGCCTCGCCCGCCATGTCTTGGCTGAACTCTTGGTCGCGGAAGACAGTGAGGCCTTCTTTGAGCGAGAGCTGGAACCAGTCGCGGCAGGTGATGCGGTTGCCCGTCCAGTTGTGGAAGTACTCGTGGCCAACAACGCTTTCGATGTTGCCGAAATCCATGTCGGTGGCGGTGTTTGGGTTGGCCAACACGAACTTGGTGTTGAAGATGTTCAGACCCTTGTTTTCCATCGCGCCCATGTTGAAGTCGCTGGTGGCAACAATCATGAAGCGTTCCAGATCGAGCGGCAAGCCAAAGCGTGCTTCGTCCCAAGCCACGCTGGCCATGAGCGAGTTCATCGCGTGTTCGGTTTTGTCCAGGTCGCCGGGGCGCACGAACACCTGCAGCAGATGCTCGGTGCCACTGCGGCTGATGATGCGTTGCTCGCGAGCGACCAGTTGACCGGCCACCAGGGCGAACAGGTAGCAAGGTTTTTTGTGCGGGTCAACCCACTTGGCAAAGTGGCGACCGTCGTCCAGCGCACCTTGCTCGACCAGGTTGCCGTTACTCAGCAGCACCGGGTACTTGGCCTTGTCGGCACGCAGCATGACGGTGTAGCTGGCCATCACGTCCGGGCGGTCCAGGAAGTAGGTGATGCGGCGAAAGCCCTCGGCCTCGCATTGCGTGAAGAAGGTGCCCTGGCTGACGTACAAGCCCATCAGCTGGGTGTTCTTCTCGGGGTTGCAGGTGGTGAAGATTTCCAGATCGAAGGCGTCCGTACCTTCGGGCAGGTTTTCCAGTACCAACTGATGGCCGTCCATCTTGAATGAGGTGCCACCGCCATTGACCAACACGCGGGCCAAATTCAGGTCTTCGCCGTCCAGACGCAGTGCTTGTGCAGCCACATCCGGATTGCGGCGCAGGCGCATTTTGTTCAGCACGCGGGTTTTGGTCGGGTCCAGATCAAAGGTCAGATCGACGGTATCGATCCAAAAAGCTGGGGCGGTGTACGCCTCGCGCTGGATCGCGGTGGGTTGTCCTTCACGCATCACTAACTCCGTTTTGTTTGAGGTCTGAGCAGCTCAGAGGCCTTGTTTCAGTGAGGCTTCGATGAACGCATCGAGGTCGCCATCAAGCACTTTTTGGGTGGCCGAAATTTCGACGTTGGTGCGCAAATCCTTGATGCGGCTGTTGTCGAGCACGTAGCTGCGGATCTGGTGACCCCAGCCCACATCGGTCTTGGTGTCTTCCAGCTTTTGCTGCTCTTCCATGCGTTTGCGCATTTCAAAGTCATACAAGCGTGAACGCAGACGTTGCCAAGCCACATCGCGGTTGCTGTGCTGGCTGCGGCCGTCTTGGCACTGCACCACAATGCCCGTGGGGATGTGCGTCAATCGCACGGCCGAGTCGGTCTTGTTGATGTGCTGACCGCCCGCGCCGCTGGCACGGAAGGTGTCGGTGCGCACATCCGACGGGTTGATGTTGATCTCGATCGAGTCGTCGATCTCGGGGTACACAAACAGCGAGGCGAAAGACGTGTGGCGGCCACCCGACGAGTCGAAGGGGCTCTTGCGGACCAAGCGGTGCACGCCGGTTTCGGTGCGCAGCAGGCCAAAGGCGTATTCGCCTTCGATCTTGATGGTTGCGCCCTTGATGCCTGCGGTGTCGCCCGGGGTTTCGTCTTCCACGGTGGCCTTGAAGCCCTTGCGTTCGGCGTATTTGAGGTACTGGCGCAGCAACATGCTGGCCCAGTCGCAGGCCTCTGTACCACCCGCGCCCGCCTGGATGTCGACAAAGCAGTTGAGCGGATCGGCCTCGTGCCGGAACATGCGGCGAAATTCGAGGTCTTCGACAAGTTGGGTCAACTTGGCGGTTTCCGCCTCGATGGTCATCAAGCCATCGTCGTCGCCTTCTTCCTTGCTCATCTCAAAGAGCTCAAGGTTGTCAGACAACTCGCTGGTCAGGTTGGTGATGGTGACCACCACACCGTCCAGGGCTTTTTTCTCTTTGCCCAGCTCTTGGGCTTTTTTGGGGTCATTCCAGACCGCGGGATCTTCGAGTGATGCGTTGACGGTTCTCAGCCGTTCAGATTTGGCATCGTAGTCAAAGATACCCCCGTAACTCTTGGGTCCGGGCGCTCAGGTCGCTGAGGGTGGTGCCAATCTGGTTGATGCGTTCTGCGTCCATGGGGAAATGCTCCGGTTCGGTAAACCGGGCATTTTCTCATGAGTTCGACCTTGCGCCTGTGGCAAGTTCTTCGGGGTCTGGCTTGGCCAGGTGCCAACTTTTGGGGGCTTGTGGTTTTAAAAGCGTCTACCGTAAGAAAACATCAGACCAGCAGTGCCCAGCACTTTCATTTGAACCGAATCGTGCTCATTCAATTTGTAGCCCAGTGCAGGGATCACGGCGGGTGAGAAACCATTTCGGTTCAATGGAACTTTGTCTTCGTAAGGTGCCACATAGCCGTACATCAAGCCTGCCGTCAGTTTGACAAAAAGGGCTGGTACGCCAAAGACGTTGTTGAATTGACGGCCACCGTAAAGGTAGACAGTGGGCTGTCCAAATGAGTTGCTGAAAAAACTCACACCGCAAAAGCGATCCCCGGGTAATGGTTGATCAACTGCAAACAGCACCACATTTTTGTGTTCCGGACTGCGACTCCAGTGATGGGTATGAGGTGAAAAGGTGAATTCACCCCGATGGGTCGGCTCGGGTGCACCTTGCACGCTCAAAAAGGAGGGGCAATATGTTTCTGATGCAATGGCTTGACTTGTGATGGAGAAAAAAATGGTTGAAGATATTAAAAGAAAACAGTTTTTTAATTTATTTTTCATAAAGGTCCCTGATTTTTTGGATGAATTTATTTTTATATTTTGAGTTCCTCCGTTTCATGAAATAAGTAGCGAACTGCCATGCCGGCAGCAATGGCAAAAAAACCACTCTCAACCACATTGGCCGTGATCCCATAAATCAAAGTCGCCAGCAATAGACAGTAAGCAGCAGCTTCAACTGGGTCTCGCCAGGGATTAAGTCGGAGTGATCTCAACAGCAACAGTAAAAAACCAGGCAGCGCCACCCATCCAAAAATAACAAACCAATAAACAAATATATTGTCTGCTGCATTGAATCGATTGAATTCGAAATAAGTTTGAGGAGTACCAATACCGCCTAATCCCCGTCCCCAAAGTGAACTGCCTTGGTTTTCCAACAGCTTCCAAGCGTTGGGCCACATGTCATTCAAGCGGTCCCAAAATGAAAATGTCAAATTCGCCAACTCTTGATCTCGGATGTAAAAATTCACATCCATGAACAAGGGTGTCATTGGCAACAGCAGAGCCACCAAACCCAGCGCCAAAGGCCACCATCGAATGGCAGAGGAAGGTATTTTTTGACCCAATATGACCACGGGCGACAATATTGCAAACATGTTGTAAACGCCTTTGCTCGTGGTCATGTAAATGGTTAAAAATGTGATGCTCCAAATTAAAAGGCGCAGCCACACCCAGCGTGTGCCCATGACCACAATGACGCCCAACAGCAAGGTCTGTAAGGCGGCATCAAATGAAGCCCTTGAAAATCCAGCCAATCGTTTGCCACCGCCAATGTTTTCCCATTCACGGGAGCTGACGACGTCGAGGTCACCCACCGAGTAACCGAAACCTTCCCATGGATAAGCGATCCAGTAGTTCAAAATAACGCCAGTGACGACCACAAGCCAAAGCCAAACAGACGTTTTGAAAACAAGATGCCAGTGTCTGAAAATGATTTCAGAGCATGACAAACCAAACCAAAATGGCAGCAAGGTGTAAATGCCAAAAAGAACTTGGTAAACCGGTGTATGAAACAAACCCACCAAAATAGAATATGAAATGACCAACAGCGTCATGGCGCGAAGCGGTTGCAATCCTTGGCGGGATTCCCAGACGACCACGGCCAATGTGGAGCCGAGCATCAAGATCTGTGGAAAGTAAATGATGGGTGTCAGCCCCACGAGTCCAACCGCCCACCTGAATGGACCGGTGATGGCGGCTGTCACGCAATAACTCAACAGTGCAAGCAATGCCAAGGCCTGAACACCATCATTGGCCGTCCAGCTGTGCCAGTTCATGTCTTGAACGGGTGAGGTCAAGCCTGGGTGATTCATCACAGGGCCAAGCCTGGCTTGGCGTGCAGGCATGCGGTCAGCCGAAGTCATGACTTAGCCGTGATGTTTGGACACCAGACCACTGCGATGCGTGAGCAACAAAGTCATGAATGCTTCACAAGTGACCCAGGCCCACAAGGCCAATTCGGTGTGGGTTGTGTGGAGTGCCCATGCAAAAACAGTCGCTTGCAGCACTGCGCCGGGCAACACCCTTTTGGCTAGCTGTTTTTCTCTGCCTGAGGCCACCCACCACCACGCGCTCAGCATGGCATTGGCAACGTTGAAGGGCAACCAAAATGACAAAATTTTGGCCCAATCAGCGTGCGAGGCGGTTGCCTCATTGAACAAAAGGGCCAAACCCCATTCAGCAAAAGCATGTGCAGTGACCGCGCCTACCAAGGCCAACAATAGAAATACAACAGTCCAGCTGTGCAGTCGTTGTGGCTGAAAGATTTGCCCTTGTCGATGCCAAGCTTGAACCCAGCGCGGTTGCGCGGCTTGAATCAATGGAGAAAACATGCTGGCTGCGGCGCGTATTGTTTTTTCTATGGCGGCATACATGCCCACCACTTCTTTTGAAAACACCATACCCATCAAAAAAACGGTGCTGTTGGCCAGCGCCGTCAATGTGTAATCGGTGATGGCCAAGTGGCGACTTTTTCGGGCGACATCACAGATGCCTGCCCAATGGGGCCTGGACCATGCCAAGCAGGGAAGGGCCAAAATGGTGGGCAAGGCCATGAGGCCTGACAAAAAGGTGGCACTGCTTTGGAGTGCGGCGGCCCACAACAGGTCTTGGGGCCCATCCACCAACAGAAAAATGCCGCAAGTCGCCAACACACGTCCAGCCAAACCAAAAAACAAGGTGTTGTGCATGATTTGCAAGCCCTGAAACAACCATGTGGGAAACACCGCCGATCCGACCACCGTCATGAAGCACCAGGCGAACAAGGGCCATTGGGCATGCCAGGAGGTGATCAGGGCGGTGCAGGTCAGCATCACCAAGGCGCTTGCAAAAAGCAAAAGCCATTTCAGGGCCGTGACATGCACCACCACGGCACCTGCAGCGTGTCTGTTTTCTGCTTTGTTTTGAGGGTCCAGTTTGGCAAGCTCTTTCGCGGCATGTGTGTTCATGCCCGCATCCACCAGCAAAACAAAATAAAAATTAACAGCGGCACTCCAGGCCAACCAGCCAAAGGCTTCAGCGCCCAAAGACCGAACCAAAAAAGGCAATGTCAGCAGTGGAATGATGTAGTTGGCCAGCTGAAGGGCGTACAAGGCATAGGCATTGCGCAGCAAGGTGGAGGGCATGGGCAATGTCCTCATTCGGGGCGCTTCAAAGGGTTTTTGAACAATTCATTTTTAAGAATGACGAATTGGTCGGCAAATTTGGAGCTCGCATTTCTGCGTTGTCTCACGTAGGCACGAGCCCAAATGAACATGATGGTCAGCATGGTGGAGCCGACCCCGGAAAGGATGACGTTGACTTTGATGCGTGGCCGCGATTTGTTTTGGGGGCTGATGGCGATGTCGAGCACCTGAAACAAGGAAAAATCCCGCGTTTCATCCATCTTGCCCAGCTCGGTGTATTGCCCCAAGATGGTCACAATGTTTTCCCAATACTCCACATCGCGCTTGCGTTGACTGTGCTCCATCAAGGCATCGGGTGCCTTTGACAGAGGGACAAACGCGCCTTGACTGTTGGGTTTGGATGCAGAGCCCGGTATTTCGCTGGTGGCTTCTTGCACTTTTTGTTTCAGGTTGCCCAGTTCGCTGCGCAAGAGTCGAACGTCGGGGTTGTCGTCGGTGGCATAACTGAGCAAGGTCCTCAGTTGAACTTCCTTGTTGGCAATTTGATTGCGCAAATCTCGTGCGGTGCTCAAGATGGCTTCATCTTGGCCGCGAAGGCGTGTAAAACCTGTTCGCTTTTCGGTTCTTCTCAGTTGTTCATCTGCTTCGTTGAGGCTTTGCCGGGCTTTGCTCAGCGCGTTGTTGAAAAAGTCGCTTCGCCTGCCACCTTCTTTTTTGGCCAAATCACTGGAAAAGGTTTGAAGTTCCAGGACGTAGGCATTGGCCAGTTGTGCCGCTCTGACCGGGTCAGAGTCTTCCACCGAAATCTCCACAATGCCATCTTTGCCCGAATTGATGTCGGTGCGTGACTCAAGCAATTGCCGGGCCGTGTCCATGTCCTTGGCTTCGTAGTGCTTGAGCAAATCATGGTTTTGAATCACACCATCCAAAATGGTGCGGCTGCGCAAAATGCCCACAAAAAGATCGGTCGGGTTTTTCAGGTTGAGCGCTGAATTGCCCAAGGCACTCTCTCCTCCCATCGCAATCAGGCCGCGGCTGATGGTGTTTTGGTTGTATTGAGGCGGAAGAACCCGGGTCGATGCCTTGAAATACTGGGTTGAAAATATCCCGTGCAACAGGACCAGAACCGAGACCACCAAGGGCACTCCCATCACCCACCATTTCGCTTGCACCAGCGGCAAGAGCACGGGCATGAGGCTGTAGGTGTCCGAGCTTGCAGAGGGCGGTCTTGAAGACACCTCTCTGTGCTTGGGCAGGGGGCGGCTGGGTTTCATTTACAGCCCTTTGACAATGCGAATGCCTGCAATGCCCATGCCCAGTTGGTAGACGATTTGTGAGATGTCCTTGACGCGTCGTATCCAGCTGACCGCTTCGGTGTTTTCTTCGACCCAGATCGTGTCACCCGGGGCGATGTCTTCAGACCCGAGTTGATCGGCTGCAACGAGGGTGCCATCTGGACGAATCACGATGGCGGTTGTGCTTCTGGCGGAACTTCGACGCCCTCCGGCCATTTGGATGTAGTCCTCGGCATCTCTGTTTTTCTGCCAAAGGAATGAACGTTCGGCCATGACCGAGCCCATCACTTCCACGGTTTCAGGAACAGCGGGAATGAAAAAACTGTCGTTGTTTTCGAGTCGAATTTTGGGCAGCTGATCTGGATGCCGAGTTTGGCTGTTGAGCTCCAAAATCATTCGGCCTTCTGGCTTGAGTTTGCGCAGGTTATCCAAGAAGGACTGGACGGCATTTTTTTCCGCTGAAACGGTTTCGGTCTCGCCCGTTGCAACGGTTTCGCGGCTGCGTTCAATCAGGAATTTGGCGAAATCACGCTCCATGGCGTTGATGGCATCTTCTGTGCGGCGTTGTTGTTGTTGTCTGACCGATTCTCGAAACAACTGTGCGCCGTAGAGATAACCCAAGCGCGTGACGCCGCCTGCTTTTTCCAAGAGCGTTGACAGTGTGTCTCCTGCTTGGACGGTGTACATGCCAGGCCTGCGAACTTCACCTTCGATCTTGACCACGCGAGTGCTTTGCTCAATGGGGCCTCGAAAGTCGTTGCGAGAGAAAACGGTGATCGTGTCACCGGGTTGCAGCACCAAATTGTGTTGAGGGTCTCGGTTAAAGACGACCTTGCCCAATTCAAAGGGTATCAAGGTCATTTGAAGTGAAGGGTTCAGAACCCTTTCAATCACTGCATATTCCCAATTGATCTCGGGAAATCTGGGTTCAATTTTGATGTTGGCGGGATCTGTCAAAAAAGATGCAATCTTGTTTTGACTGTTCTTTTCAATCCAGTAGGCGGGTGAAATCAGCGCGTTCACATCGGGAATAATGTCCGAGATGCGCAAGCCCTCTCGCCATGCATGCCGCAAAGGCAGGGCCACTTGTCCCTTGAGGGTCACCGCGTTGTTGAATTGTGGCGAGACAGGCACCAGCACCACCAGATCGCCATCGCGCAAAACGGTTTGCATGGCCTCTTTGCCAAAGTCCAACTCCTCAATCAAACGGCTGGCTTTTGGTGTCGGGGTCTTTTTGTCTGCAGGTTTGGCAATGCGTTCGAGTTTGATGCGCAAACCATCTGCTGTTGACGTGGTTCCCCCGCTGATGCTCAACAGCTGAGCCAGCGTCATCCCTGCTTTGTATTGGTAGATGGCCGAGTTGCGCACGCTGCCTGCAATGGCCACTTGGCCCTGCATGGGGGGGATGTGGATGACGTCTTCGTTTTGCAAGCGCATGTCGGCACTGCGGTTGCCGTTGAGCAAAAAATCATACAAATCGAATTCGGCAATTTTTTCATTGCCTCTGCGCAGTTCAATGTTTCTCAGGTTGCCGTTGGCAGCGGGTCCCCCGGTGACGAACAGCGCACTGATCAGTGATGACAGTGAATTGACTTGGTAGGTTCCAGGTTTGCGTGCAAATCCGGTCACATAAAGGCTGATGCTGCGCAAGCTGCCCATGGTCACAGACAGCTCAAAGCTTTTGTAAACCCGTGACATCGCTTGATTTAAAACGGGTTGCAGTTCTTTGTATGTGAGACCAGACAACTGAATGCTGCCCACTTTGGGAATGAAAACACTGCCCCTGCGGTCAACAGTGACGGCGTATTCCAGTTCAACCGAGCCCCAAGCCCGAACAATGATGTCATCGCCAGGACCAATGACGAAGTCAGCGGGGACATTGACTTGATCGCCGATGTTGAACGAGGCGTTTGGGCTTTGAAAAAGATGGTCTGCAAAGACAGGCAGGGTGATGCCCAGACTTTGTTGAACGAGTATTTCAAAATCGGACATGTCCGATTTCAAGGGTGATGCTTTTTCAGGGGGACGTGATTGGGGCGCTGATTCGACCACCACCCTTGTGGACAGGTTGTTGGCACGCAAACTGGGATAAAGACTGCCGGGTCTTTCCTGCCGTTGTGATGAGCTGCTGTCCTGTGGGGCTTCTGTGCTCGTGTTGGCGTTTTGTGGCTTAGGGCTGCCATAAAGCTCAGTGATGGACGGGGCCTTGTATTCTTGGGCGAATGACTCCGGCACACACAGCAAGGTGCTTAAGAAAAAGCAGGCAAGGACGGAGTGCATCCATCGCTTGTGGCCTGCATTTTCAGCGCGTGATGGAGGTGCCATAGGGTTTAAAAAAAACGGTGTCATGGTGTCACCCCAGTGGGATGAATCTGAATCGATGGTTCTTGGGGCCAAGGTTTGTAGGTGACGATGGATTGGCCGTGCGGGATGCTGGTGAAGTAGTGGACGTGTTCAAAAACCGCATCAATGATGGACAGTCCATAACCTGATTGCGCCAGCAAGTCGGGTTCAGGCAATGTTCTTGATTCCCGTTCGGCAGGTTTGAACGCCTGGCCTTGGTAATGCCATTCAAGCCAAAGTCCGTGGCGATCCAGGATGACCAGCAAATGGATCGGTGTGGCGTGGGTCTGTGCTGCCTGACAAGCATGTCCAATGACATTGCTTGCGGTCTCTGACAGTCCCAATGTCATGTGCTGTTTCCAGTGCACGCTGCTTGCTTCTTCACAATGGGACAGACATGGAGAAACGATGTCTTCAACCCAGGCGCGGATGTCCGGTAAAACCTGCATTTCGGCTTTGAACTGCTTTGAATGGACTGCTCTGGAAAGTGGATTCGGAGCGGTGTAGTGCAAGGCAATGCATGAACGATCGTCAGCGACCCCTGTGCTTGCGCAGGGTTGCTTGACCAGCGCATTGACCAATGGTGCTTCTTGCCCCATTGGATAAAGGGCCATGATCTGCGCTATTTTTTGGTAGGCTTCTTGAGCCAAGGGCAGTCCCCAAGCGTCAAGAATGCCATCCGAGACCAGCAGCAAGCGGTCATCTTGCAACACGGGCACCGAGCAACTGGTGATGGTTTCTGTCGCAATGCCCAAGGGCATCATGTGGCCCGCAATGAACAATATGTGCCCATCACAGGCTCTTTGCAGCAGCAGATGTGGTGCGCCGCAATCGACCCATTCGAGCAGGCCTTGCTGGGTATCGATGTCCGCCAAGCTCAAAGTCAAGAGACTTTCACTCTCTTTGAGCATGGGCGTGACTTTTTCTCTGAGCTGTTGGAGCACCTGCATGGGGCTGGCCATGTATTGCAGGGGTCTGAGTTGGGAGAGGCTGATTTTGATTCCAGCAGAAACAATGGCAGCACCCAAACCCTTGCCCATCACGTCACCGCTGACCAGACAAACACCGCGCTGCGTTGCGACCACATCGACCAAGTCCCCACTGGCACCGTCTTGTGCTTGTGATGCGGCGTGAATTTGCAGCCCAGGAATGCTTTCTTGGGGCAAAGAAAAAAGAAGGTATTTTTGGGCCAATGTGGCCAGTTTTTGCTCGTGTAGACGGCGTGTTTGGAGTTCTTCGTTTTGCTGTTCCAGCAAGCTTTGAGCGGCCTTGAGTGCTTCGCGCGTTTGCCGAATGTCTTGCAATCTTTTGAGCGTGGCAAAGAAAGTTTGTTTTAAAAAGGGTTTGATCAGGATTTGATCGACGCCGAGATTGACGGCACTGGAAAACTCTTCTTGTTTTCCGTGTGCGGTCATCAAGACACAGGCGGCTTGGGGGTGCAGGCGGTGCGCGGCCTCGACCAAACTCAGTCCACCGCCATCTGGATGGTGGCTGCCTAAATTCAGGTCTACAAAAAAAATATCCCAGTGCTTGCCGTTCAGAGCCTCAAGGGCCTGGTTGGGGCTGTTCACGGCCAGACAGTGTGCGTGGCCCTTTAGCCATGTTTTGACAAGATGACGCATGACGGCGTCATCGTCAACCATCAGCACACTCACGGGTGATAACGTTTCTGTCACTTTGATGGGCTGTTGAATTTAGATATGATGAATTTATTCTTTATTATCCACATTTAAACCAAAAGATTTGAAATGACGGGAGAAATGTTATCCCCAGAGAAGGTCATCTGGATCAACGCACGTTTTTTGACGCGGCCTGTGACGGGGGTCGAGCGCGTGGCCCGCGAAGTCATTTCAGCTTTGGTACGCGATCATCTGGACTCACAGGGATGCTGGCGGGGTTCAGGTCAGGTGCTCCGTTTTGGCTTGATTGCCCCACGCACGCCAGAAGCACTGTCCAACCCTTGGCCAGAACTGCGTTTGTGGCAAACGGGGGTTTTTCAAGGCCATGCCTGGGAGCAGTGGGACCTGCCACGCTGCACTGCGGGTCGTCTTTTGCTCAATTTTTGCAATACCGCCCCATTGTTCAAACGGCATCAATGGACGTTTTTGCACGACGCTCAGACATTTGCCATTCCGCAAAACTTCACGCTGGCGCTGCGTTGTTGGTATCGCTTGATGTTTTGGATGGTGGCCCGTTGGGGTTTGGGTGTGTTGACCAATTCGAGTTTTTCAGCCAGTGAGTTGGCCAGATTCATGGGAGTGGACCGATCTCGATTGACCGTGGCCCATTTGGGAGCGGATCACATGGCGCGTGTGACCCCAGACTTGACCCCAAGGCTCAAAATTTTGATGGACTTGTTGGCCGATCGACCCTTTGTGTTGGCGGTGTCGAGTGACAACCCGAATAAGAATTTTTTGAGTGTGATCAAGGCCTTGGAACTGATGGGGCCACATGCGCCAGCCTGCGTCATCGTGGGTCAAAAAAATGATCGGGTTTTCTCTCGCAGCACGCTCAGTACCGAAAAAATTCACCATTTGGGATACGTCACTGATGCCGAATTGGTGACCCTCTACCGACGCGCCACGGTCATGGCCTACCCTTCTTTTTATGAAGGTTTTGGCTTGCCACCCTTGGAGGCCATGTGGCACGGTTGCCCTGTCGTGGTCTCTCGCACGTCGGCGTTGCCCGAGATCAGTGCCGATGCGGCGCTTTACTGTGATCCGAATGATCCAGCCTCCTTGGCAGCGGCATTGAGTTCATTGGTCCACGACCCTGTTCTGCGTTTGCAAATGAGCCGCCGTGGTCAAGACAGGGCAAGAACTTTTGTCTGGCGACAAACAGCCACGGTCATTTTGGAGGCCGTCACAGCACCATGCCGATGACCCATCTTTGATGGGCATGTGGCGTCGTTTGTGATCGCGATCGCGGGTCTTTAGCCTGCTTTGAGCGCCTCATTGACCGCACGTGCAAAGCTGGCTTTGAAGGCAGGTACTGAAAAAATCTGGGCATGTTGACAAATTTTCTCGGCATCAAGCTCTGTGGCAATCCGTTCAAATTGCCAAACTGCTTCCGACAAACTCTCTGCCGTTTGTTCATGGAAAAAAACACCCGTGGGGTAAAGACCTTGTTGTGGTGTGCCAGGCCAAGGAATCACGGTTTCCAGTGCACCCCCCCGACCGTATGCAATCACCGGTGTTCCACAAGCCTGGGCTTCGACGGGAACGATGCCAAAGTCTTCTTCGGAGGGGAAAATGAATGCCCGTGCCTTGGCCAAATAAGCCCGAACTTGCTCTGGCGGTAAAAAGCCTGTGAAGGTGACATTGGGTCCTGCTTTGCTTCGGATTTTGGCCATTTCAGGACCATCACCGATGAGGATCAGCCGTTTGTCTGGCATGCTGGTGAACGCTTGTGCGACCAGATCAATGCGTTTGAAGGGCACAAATCGGCCTGCACAAACATAAAAATCGTCCCGCTCAGTCTCTAAACAGAACAAGTCGGTGTCCACGGGCGGTGGGATCACGCAAGGGGTGCGACGGTAGTATTTGCTGATGCGTTTGGCCACAAATTTGGAGTTGGCGATGAACTGGTCCACGCCATTGGCACTTTGAATGTCCCAGCCTCGGATGCGGTGAAGTTGCCAGCGGGCAAACCAGGATTTCAGGCCCCGCTCCAGGTTCATCTCGCGCAGGTATTCGTGGTAGTGGTCCCATGCATAACGCATGGGGGAATGACAGTAACAAACATGGGTTTGATTGGGGCCTGTCAACACCCCTTTGGCAACGCTGTAGTGGCTGGAGATGATCAGGTCATAACTGCTGAGGTCGAGTTGCTCAATGGCCAGTGGCATCAGGGGCAACATTTTTCGGTAATGGTGGCGTGCACCTGGAATTTTTTGCAGAAAACTGGTGATGGGTGTTTTGCCGCGCAAAAAATGCCGCTGATCATCTTTCACAAAATCGATCAACGAAAAGACATCTGCATCAGGGTAAAGGTCAATGATGTGCTCGAGCACACGCTCGGCCCCACCGTAGATGACCAACCAGTCATGAACGATGGCCACTTTAAGGTGATGTGCACGCCGCGTGTGGGATTCATGTGCGGTGGGCATGCAGGACATCCTTGAATAAATCGGTGAATTGCCTCAGGCGGCGTTGTGACGTGAAGGCTTGTGCTTTTTGACGAGCATGCAGACCCATGGTTTGCCACCGCTCGGGATCCTGCTCCAGTGCCCAAATGACCTTGGCCAAATCCTCTGGATTGCCGGGCTCGAAGAAGGCACCCGTGAGTCCCTCTTCAATCAATTCGACCCCGCCACCATGTCGACTGGCAATGCTGGCTTTGGCGGCAGCTGCAGCCTCCAAAATGACGTTGCCAAGGGCTTCGTACGAATTGCTTGGAAAGACCAGGGCATCCACGTCAGGCCACAAGGTGTCAGGGTCAATGTGGCCACGCCATTGAAGGTCGAGCAAGGGGTATTGCATTTGCCAGCGTTCAATGTCTTGACTCGGTCCTTTGCCTGCCAGCACCCATTGGATGGGCAAGCCTTTCAACCGCAGGATCTCTGCGGCCGCCAGCAACACATCCAAGCCTTTGGCTTGGTCAAGTCGTCCCAAAAATCCCAATCTGAGTGGGCCGATGCGGCTCCGAGTCGCGGTTTGGTGATGGCTTTTTTGGGGGTTCAGTGCGTTGTAGATGACTTGCCCCTGCGCTTGTCTGAACAAGCCGTGCTCACGATGGAGCTGCAAAATGAATTGACTGACCCCCACCACGGCCGAGACTGAAGCGGTGTGGTTGGCGCGTGGTGCGGTCAACCAACGGCATTCGGTGCACCTGCGTTCATGCAGGCCACAAACGCGCCCGTTTTTGTAGAGCACGGTTCGTGGGCATAAAAGTGAAAAGTCATGCAACACATGCACGATGGGCAGATTCAATGTTTGTAACCCAGACCAAATGCCCGTCGAAAACCCCTGCAGGTTGTGGGTGTTGACGATGTCCAGTTTTTTTTCGAGTGCCCATCGTCGAACCTGCTGAGTCATCCAGGGATTGGATGTGTCCAGGGCATGCCAAATCAATCGTCGAAGTGAAGAGGGTGATTTTTGACCCCGCTCATAGGGCCAGTAAATATTTTGAAGGGGAACACGATGGATGTGTGGTTCATCGGCCATGGGCGCTTGAGGTGCTTGCAGTGTCAAAACAAAGACATCCCAGCCTTGGCTGCGCAAACCGTCCACCAGTTGTTGCGCCATGATCTCTGCGCCACCGATGGCCGTCGGCGGATACAGTGCAGAGATCACACCGATGCGCACGGTCAGGGGGCCACTGTTCGTTGGTGTTGCGTCAGAGATTCAATGGTGCTCATCCAAATTTTCTGGACCATTGGGGTCAAGCGTTTGCACGCCAATTCGTCCGACATGACAACAGCCGATTCAAAAGCCTCAAACACTTTGGCTTGTTGATCAAAACCCAAAATTTTCAAACTGGGCAGCTGCGAGTGGGTCAGTTGCCTCAGGCTGTTGAAGTCATTTGAATGTGCCCGCATGTTCACGTCCAGGACGCGATCTCGCAAGGCAGTTTCAAGCAATGCAATGATTTCGCCCATGAGGACCTCATCGTGATCCAGTCGTGACAGACCCACCGCGGGTTGCCAAGACATGGCGTCAGGCACGATGGGGCTGGCGTTGAATGAAAGAATCATTTTCCCCATGATTTCAGAGCCTCAGCTTTGTCGTTGTAAATGTCAAAGACCCGGTGCATGCGCACCACTTCTAAAAGCATGACCACTGGTTTTTGAAGGTTGCAAAGTTTGACTTTTCCAGCTTGTGCTTCGATTTCACGCAGCATCCAGATCAATGCGCCCAGGCCCGAACTGTCGAGAAATTCGACGTGCTCAAGATTCATCAAAAGACAAGGGCTGTCTTTGATGCGATCGCGCAGCATGTCTTTGAAAACCGCCACATTGGAGGCATCCAGCGACTTGATTCTGGGGGTCATTTCATTGATGCCATCGTGCAGGACTTGGCTTAATTCGATCATGTCAGGTCTTTATGGCTTGAAGTTTGACGGGGTTGGAGTTGACAAGGATTTTGTGTAAATACCGCCAGATCAATCCCCATTTGTAGGTCCACTCATGCGATCGGGTTTCCTGGTAACGCTCCAGAACCATGCTTTGCAGGGGATCGTTTTCTTGGATACCCACAACCCATTCCTCTTGCAGCAAACCACAGGCTTTTTGAGCCAACCACCGTTGGTGTGCAAGCGGCAGTTGGGCCCATTGATCGAGACTTCTGGGCCGGGCACCGATGAGGTGGCATTTGCCCATCAAGACACCCGGCAAATTGGGCAGAACAAAACCCACCATGTGTTTCCAGCCAAGGGTGCAAGGGTGTGCACCTAGCCAGCTGATGAATGCCACTGTCGGGATGGCCATGTGGCTGATGTCCGGACGAACCAACTGAATGATCTTTGGGCCTGCTTGAGCGACGGCCGAAGCAGTGACCGCCAACAGCAACAGAGGGGCCAGCAGAAACAACAGCATGAGTGCCAATGTGCGTTCAGTGAAGGCGTTGACGAGGCTGTGCCATTTCAAGGGTGTGCTGCCGTGCGCCAAAATGAGTGCATCAAAAATGGTCATGCGGGCTTGGTGTCTGCGGCTCCAGATCACACCCCTGAAGACCACGCATTCGTGCAGGTCCAGTGCATCACCAATCCAGCTGTCAGGTCCGATTTGGGTTTCAGACAGGCGACTGCTGTGACCTATGTGGGTGCGCCCGCTGAGCGCCACAGCCGGTCCGATTCGACAGTTTTTTTCGATTTCAACGTCGGGTCCGGCGTAGAACGGGGCGATGATTTCAGCCGTCGGGTGAATGATGACGTTTCTCGACAAGAAAATGCCAGGCTCCACTTCGCTGGCATCCAAAACCACGGGAAATGACCGGTTGATCATGCGCGGTATGGCATTGAGCAGGTCATTGCCATCCATCAGGCTCAGGGCTTGAGCGGGAACTCGTGAATGGCAAGTTGCTGCCAAAGCCTGGGGCCATTCATGCCAACGGTGTGCTGCGCTCATTTCTTGGCAAAGTTGGCGATCCAGCCAGGCCCAGTTCCAAAGAGGTGAGCAGTCGGATGTGTCTGTTGCTGGTGGTTCCAGCAAGGTGCCCGGCTGCGCCGTGTTCGTGGATGACACCCGCATCAAGGAGCATGTGGTGGCCAACAAAAAGGGTCCCTCTGCTGGTGCAAGGTCCACCAAACGTGCAAAGGCTTGGCGGGGCCCAGACAAGGAGTGCCAAGTGATGTGGCAGCCCCACTGAAGTCCCGACTGCAGTTGTGCTTGGCATTGTTCAGGCTCATCCCAGCCTAAACAGGTGATGTGTGTGATGCCTGCCTCGACCAAAGCTTGAACGGCAAAGACGAGCGGCGTTTTGCCCAACAAGGGGGTCAGGTGCAGCGGAATTTCTTGGGCCAGTGGTGTTCGCTCTGTGTCATCTGCGGGGGATCCAGCGATCAAGATGGCGCACAGGGTGTGTGCGGAAGTCATCAATAGGCCCCTTTGCCTTGAATGACCGCAGGAATGGTTTTGATCAGCAGCCAAATGTCGACCCAGATGCTTTGGCTGTCCACGTAACGGATGTCCATTTCAACCTGCTTCGCAAAAGGAATGTCGCCGCGACCTTCAACCTGCCAATAACAGGTGAGACCGGGTTTCACGTCCAAGCGTCTGCGATCAGCGAGTTTGTATTTCAGGACTTCGTCGGGAATGGGGGGTCTGGGTCCAACCAGTGACATGTCCCCTTTGAAGACGGACCACAACTGTGGCAATTCGTCGATGCTTGTTTTGCGCAACCAACGGCCGATCGGTGTGACGCGCGGATCGCCATTGATTTTGAAGGTGACACCATCTTTGTGATGGTTTTGAGACAGCAGTTGCTCTTTCAAGGCCTCTGCATTGCAGACCATGGACCTGAACTTTGGAAAGTCAAATTCTCGTCCCCATTGGCCCACGCGTTTTTGGACAAAAAAGATGGGGCCACGATCGTGCAAGCCAATGGCGCAGGCCACAATCAAAAAAACAGGAGATAAAACCAAGAGTCCGACTGAAGCTCCTAAAATATCAATAGAGCGCTTAAGTATTCTTGCGAGAACAATGGTGCCGTACCAAGCATTTCTTTTCCATAGACCCCGCAAATTATGCAAACTCAATGGACCTGCAGCAGAGTAACGGTCTTCAAGTGCCTTGAGTAAATGCGGTCTATGGTGTGCAACGGTTGATTTCATCGAGCGATGCATTGAGTTTTTGGTATTAGTGTCCTTTTAATAATACTACAAAAGAGAGTTTTTTTGAAAATTTCGAAACCTTCATGAGGTGGTTTCGAAACCGAACCATCCACACACGAGGGTCCGGAGGTCCTGTCAGGTGGCCGTGTTTTTCAGATGGTTTTCGATGCAACGGGCCAAAATCTCAGGCTGGTCATGGTGGAGCATGTGGCCTGCATCTTCAATGACGGCGATTTGAAGGTCCGGCACGCACTGCAATCTGGCGTGGTAATCACTCAAGGTGTATTGGCCTTTCCACCATTGCGCTAGAGCGTTGTCGGTTGCTTCTACCGCAAGCAAGGGGGCGGCAATTTTTTTGTAAAGTTCGAGCGACTCCTTTTCTTGAAATAGATAAGGATTGATGACTTTGTGGGCGGCATCGCCCAGAATGTGCCATTGACCGTTTGGGTCTGGTTGTGCCCAGTGGTGGGCCAACCAGAGGGCTTTGTCCATGGAAAGACGTTGATTCGTTTTGACCAAGCGTGCGGCGACGCCTTCGACATTGGGGTAGGGCTTGAGCTTTTTTTCATTCAAGTTGACGGGTTTGATTTCGTCAAGCCACTGGGCCAGTCGTCCGGGCGCTTGCGACGGTTGGGTGGGGGCCATGCCAAAACCCTCCAGGTTGACCAGTTTTCTGATCCGTTGGGGCCGTGCGCCGGCATACATCATCACCACATTGCCGCCCATGCTGTGTCCCACCAGATCCACGGGACGTCCGGGGTAGAGCGCATCAAGAAGGGCGTCCAAGTCGGCCAGATAATCGGGAAACCAGTAGCTGTCGGTGAGCGGCGATTCGGTCAGGCCGTAGCCACGCCAGTCCATGGCCATGATGGGGCGCTGGCTGACAAAATCTTCGCTGAATGCGTCCACCATGAACTGGTAAGAGGCGGCCACGTCCATCCAGCCGTGGGCCAATACCAGCGGGGTTGCTTCGGGTGCATGCGCACCCCAATGACGGACGTGATAGCGGCAGCCGCGCAGCGGCACCCACTGGCTTTGTGATGGGCGTTGAACTTGGTACATACTTTGGATGATAAGGAGACACACGATGAGCGTCAGTCGCAGCCAAGACCGTCCAGTGCCAACATCTGGCCTGAAGTCACTCACCAAGGCCCGCAACCCCGCAAGCCCCCATGCTGGTTTCGAATCGCAAGCCCATCCCGAACCCGTGGACCGCTATGCAGCCATTCACCAAGGCTTCGCCTGGAAAGTGCCCAAGCGCTTCAACATGGCCCAGGCGTGCTGCGGACAATGGGCCGCGCAAGCCGCGACGGCCCGCCGAGTGGCCATTCGTGAGCATGTTGCGGGCCAGGGCTTGGGGCAAAGCTGGACCTACCAGCAATTGCAAAACGCTGCCAATCGCTTGAGTGGGGTGCTTGAGCGTCAAGGCGTGCAGCGGGGTGACCGGGTGGCGATTGTCTTGCCCCAGCGATTTGAAACAGCCGTGGCTTACATGGCGGTGTTGCAAATGGGGGCGGTGGCCATGCCACTGTCGATGCTGTTTGGTCCCGAGGCCTTGTCGTTTCGCATCAACGACAGCCAAGCCCGTGTGGCGCTGTGCGATGAGTCAACTGTGCAGGCCCTGCTGCAGGCCAGGTCAGATTGCCCGGGCTTGCAAACCTTGATTGGCATGGGCGAAGCGGGTCCATTGTCTGATCTTGATTTTGCGCAAGCCCTCGCCTCGCAGGTCGCGACTTTCAAACCAGTGAACACGCTGGCCGATGATCCGGCGGTGCTGATTTACACCAGTGGTACCACCGGCAACCCCAAAGGGGCCTTGATTCCGCATCGGGCCTTGATAGGCAACCTCACGGGTTTTGTGTGCAGCCAGAACTGGTTTGGCTTTGATCCTTTTAAAGCAGGACAAGCCTCCAAAGCCGTGTTCTGGTCACCCGCCGACTGGGCTTGGACCGGCGGGTTGATGGACGCTCTGCTGCCCAGCCTGTACTTTGGCCGGCCCATTGTGGCCTTCAACGGAAGGTTTTCGCCTGAGGTGGCATTCGAAATCTTGCACAGCCACGGCGTGACCCACACCTTTTTGTTTCCGACCGCGCTCAAGGCCATGATGAAGGCGGTGCCTGACGCCAAAACCCGCTACCGCCTCAAGCTCCAGGCGATCATGAGCGCGGGCGAGGCGGTGGGTGATGCGGTGTTTGCTTATTGCCAGCAGCAGCTGGACGTGACCGTGAACGAGATGTTTGGCCAGACCGAAATCAACTACGTGGTGGGCAACTGTGCCCGCTTGTGGCCTGCCAAACCCGGTAGCATGGGCAAGGGCTACCCGGGCCACCGCGTGGCAGTGATCGACGATGCGGGCCAGCTGTGCCCCGCTGGCACCCCAGGCGAGGTGGCTGTCAACCGCCTGGATGTGCACGGCCACCCCGACCCGGTGTTCTTTCTGGGTTACTGGAACAACGACAAAGCCACCACCGCCAAATACACGGGCAACTGGTGCCGCACCGGCGACATGGCTGTGGCCGATGCGGACGGCTACCTCTGGTACCAAGGCCGCACCGACGACATGTTCAAGGCGGCGGGTTACCGCATCGGTCCGGGCGAGATTGAAAACTGTCTGGTCAAGCACCCGGCCGTGGCCAACGCCGCCGTGGTCCCCAAGCCCGACAAAGACCGAGGGGCGCTGGTCAAGGCCTATGTGGTGCTCTCGCCCGATGCGCTGGCGCAGCGGGCCAACGCGGCCAGCAGCGCTGAGTTTGAGGCCGAGGTTCGCCAGTCTCTGCAGTCACATGTAAGGGCCTTGCTCGCCCCCTACGAGTACCCCAAAGAAATTGAGTTCATTGACCAGTTGCCCATGACCACCACTGGCAAGGTGCAGCGTCGCGTGTTGCGTCTGCAAGAAGAAGCACGAGCAAGAGGTGAAGTGGACGCTGTCACATGATGTGGGAACGCCCCTTTTTTGGCAGAAATAATGTCCTCGTCGCGATTGACCCTGGCAGACCCTCAGCGTGTGTCCCCATGGCATGCCGTCGGGCGTGACAAAATAAGGTTTCCCGCATCACACCCACCCAGATAGCTTGACCGGGACGACCGTGTGCCCGCATCAACCGACCCCAACTTCACAGGAAATTCCATGAAACTCGTTCAACTTGGTCAATCCGACCTGCAAGTGACTCCGATTTGCTTGGGCACGATGACTTTCGGCCAACAGGTGAATGAGGCCGATGCGCATGCCATCCTGGACCGCTCTTTGGCCGCTGGCATCAATTTCATCGATACCGCTGAAATGTATGCGGTGCCTGCTTCGGCCGACACCTGTGGTGCGACCGAGACCTTCATCGGCAACTGGTTTGCCAAGTACCCCGGTGCCCGCGACAAGCTGGTGTTGGCCACCAAAGTGGCGGGTCCTTCGCGTGGCATGCCCTGGATCCGTGAAGGCTCGGGCATGACCGGGCAGGACATCCTGAATGCCTGCGATGGCAGCTTGCGCCGATTGCAAACCGATGTGATCGATTTGTACCAGATCCACTGGCCCGAGCGCCATGCTCCAGTCTTTGGCATGACGTATTTCGACCCGGCCAAGGACAAATCGGTCACCTCGATCCACGAGCAGCTCGAAGCCCTGGCGAAATTGGTGCAAGCAGGCAAGGTGCGTTATATCGGCCTGTCCAACGAAACGCCTTATGGTGTGCACGAGTTCGTGCGCCTGGCCGAGCAGCATGGCCTGCCGCGCGTGGCCACGGTGCAAAACCCTTATTGCCTGGTCAGCCGAACCTATGACAACGGCCTGGATGAGAGCTGCTACCGCTTGAACGTGTCCATGCTGGCGTATTCGCCGCTGGGCTTCGGATTGCTCACCGGCAAATACGACCAGGATGACCTGACCGGCCCGCTGGTGCCCGATGGCGGCCGCATTGCCCGTTATGACTCGATGCGCAAGCAGCGCTGGGGCCGTCCCGAGGCCTTGGTGGCCGCCCGCCGCTACAACCAGTTGGCCCGCGACAACGGCATGACCCCCACCCAGATGGCGTTGGCGTTTTGCTACCACCGCTGGAGCGTGGCCAGCACCATCATCGGCGTGACCTCGCTGGCGCAACTCAATGAAGATCTGGCCGCCTGGAGCACCCAGCTCTCACCCGAAGTGCTCAAAGCGATTGATGCCATTCGTTGGGAAATGCGCGATCCGGCCTTGTGATGGTGGGCGATGGCCAAGAAAGACAAAGTCAGTGAAACCCCGGCCACGGCGCTGTTGCGCCAGCAGGGGGTGAGCTTCACCGAACACCCTTACGAGTACCTGGAGCACGGCGGTGCCCAGCACAGCGCCCAAGTGTTGGGCATGGACCCGTTTTCCGTGGTCAAAACCTTGATCATGCAGGACCAAGACGCCAAGCCGCTGGTGGTGTTGATGCACGGCAACCGCAAGGTGTCCACCAAAAACCTGGCTCGGCAAGTGGGCCTCAAGTCCATTGAGCCGTGCGCCCCCGAGGTGGCCAACCGTCACAGCGGTTATTTGGTAGGGGGCACCTCGCCCTTTGCCACGCGCAAGCAGATGCCGGTGTTCATCGAGGAGACCATCCTCGCCTTGCCGCGCATCTGCATCAATGGCGGGCGGCGTGGGTATCTGGTGGGCATCGATCCGCAGGTGTGCCTGCAACTGCTGGACGCCAAACCCGTGAATTGCGCACTGGCAGAATGACGCCCATTCAAAAACAAGGGAGATTCGGATGGAGATGTTGATTCAAGTGGGCGTGGTGCTGGCCAGTTACCTGGTGGGCTCGCTCAGTTTTGCGGTGATCGTCAGCCGCCTGATGGGCCTGAACGACCCCCGCAGCTACGGCAGCAAAAACCCAGGTGCCACCAATGTGTTGCGTTCGGGCAGCAAGAAAGCCGCCATTTTGACCTTGTTGCTGGACGCACTCAAGGGCTGGTTGCCCGTGGCCATGGTGTTGGCATACGGCCCCGAATACGGTTTGGGTCCGCAGGTGGCGGCTTTGGCGGGGCTGGCGGCTTTTCTGGGGCATCTGTATCCGGTGTTTTTCGGTTTTGCAGGCGGCAAAGGTGTGGCCACCGCCGTGGGTGTGGTCATTGGCGTAAATGCCCTGTTGGCGCTGGCCACGGTGCTGACTTTCGCCATCGTGGTCTTTTTCAGCCGCTACGTGTCCCTGGCCTCCATGGTCGCCGCCGTGTTTGCGCCGGTGTTTTATCTTTTTGGCGATGGTGTGGCCTGGCAGGCCTCGGTACCCGAAGTGTTGAGCTTGGCCGTCATGGCCTTGCTCTTGGTCTGGCGGCACCGCGAGAACATCAACCGCCTGTTGGCAGGGACAGAGTCCCAACTGGGAAAGAAAAAAGCATGAGCCAGGACATTCAGCGACTGCATGTGTCGGCCCGTTACAGCGAGGCCGCTGTCTTCAATGGCGTGGTTTATTTGGCGGGCATGGTGCCCGAATGCGAAGCCAAAGACATCCGCAGCCAGACGGACGATGTTCTGCGCCAGATCGACCTGCGCCTGCTGGAGGCGGGCAGTGACAAAACCCGCATCTTGCGCACCCAAATTTACCTTCAGGACATCGGTGACATTGCGGCCATGAACGAGGTTTGGGACGCCTGGGTGGTGGCGGGCAGCGCACCGCCCCGTGCCACGGTGCAGGCCGCTTTGGCCAACTCGGACTACAAGATTGAAGTGGTGGTGACGGCGGCCGTCAAGGGCTAAGGCGCGAGGGCAAGCCCTCGCTGCCCATCAATCGCGGAAGTTGTCGAAGGACAGCGGCAAGTCGGTCATGTCCTTGCGCAGCAGGGCCATGGCCGCTTGCAAGTCGTCGCGCTTGGCGCCCGTGACGCGCACGGCATCCCCTTGAATCGATGCTTGCACCTTGATCTTGCTGTCCTTGATGAGGCGGGTGATCTTCTTGGCGTCTTCGGTCTCGATGCCGTTTTTCACCTTGATCACCTGCTTGACCTTGTCACCGCCGATTTTTTCGACTTTGCCAATATCCAAAAAGCGCACGTCCACGTTGCGCTTGGTCAGCTTGTTGCGCAGGATGTCTTCGACCTGCGTGAGCTGAAACTCGGCGTCGCCGAACATCGTGACCTCTTTGTCCTTGAGTTCAATGTTGGCAGATGTGCCTTTGAAGTCAAAACGGGTGCCGATTTCTTTGGCGGAAGTGTCAACGGCGTTGCGCACTTCGACCATATTGGGTTCGCAAACGGTATCAAACGAGGGCATGGTGGGAAAAATCCGTAGGTTGAGAATGCGACAATTCTCCCATGTTCCTTGAGAAAAATGTCCCCCTGCAGCCGTACAACACCTTCGGCATCGCCGCCAAGGCCCAAGCTTTGGTGCGGGTGCGCTCCCAAGCCGACCTGCTGGCTGTGCTGGCCGACCCGCAACTGGCCAGCTTGCCCAGGCAGGTGCTGGGCGGCGGCAGCAATATCGTTTTGACGGGTGACGTCAAAGCCTTGGTGCTCAAGATGGAGGTGCCCGGCATTGGCCTGGTGGGTGAGACTGACAAGCACTGGCTGATTGAGGCGGGCGCGGGCGTCGACTGGCACGCGCTGGTGGCTTGGACACTGGACAATGGTTACCCGGGTCTGGAAAACATGGCCCTGATTCCGGGCACGGTAGGCGCATCGCCCGTTCAGAACATCGGTGCCTATGGGGTGGAGCTGCAAGACCGTTTTGACTCGCTGGACGCCATGGACATGTTCACCGGAGAGATGTTCAGCCTGAACGCTGCGCAATGCGGATTCAGCTACCGCGATTCGGTGTTCAAACATGCATCCGGCGGCGAGGATGGCCTGGGCCTGGCGGGCCGTGCGGTGATTTTGCGGGTGCGCTTTGCACTGTCCAAGCGCTGGAAGCCCGAGTTGGGCTACCTGGATCTGGAACGCAAGATGGCCGAGACGGGCATCCACAGCCCGGATGCCCGGCAGATTTTTGATTGGGTCGTGGCGATCCGCCGGGCCAAGCTGCCCGACCCGGCTGTGATCGGCAACGCTGGCAGCTTTTTCAAGAACCCCACCGTCACCCCTGAGCAGTGCGCCGACATCATCGCCCGCGAGCCTAAAGTGGTGCACTACCCCATGCCCGATGGCTCCATCAAGCTTGCTGCGGGCTGGCTGATTGACGCCTGCGGCTGGAAAGGCAAGACCGTGGGCCATGCCGGGGTGTACGAAAAGCAGGCGCTGGTGCTGGTGAACCGGGGTGGACGCGAGAATCCTTGTACGGGGGGCGAGGTGATGACGCTGGCCAAGGCGATTCAGACCAGTGTGTATGAGCGGTTTGGGATTCGGCTGGAGCCTGAGCCGGTTGTGATTTGATTTTTGCTTCTGTGGTGGTATTCCGCGCCGGGTTGGGGCCTGAGCGGTCGGCCTCATAACTCGCTTCGCTCGCCAAATCGGCCGATCCGCTCAGGCCCCAACCCGGCGCTACGTGTCATCTGCGCATTCAGCTCTTGCTTCAAGGGATTGCATTTTCCAGATCGATGGTCCGGTTATGATTTCTTTTTAATTAAATTTAGAGAGCCTGATGCGGTCAATGCCAATTCATCGATTAACCAAGTGCCTATTCTTACTGGGGTTGTGTGTCGTGATGACGGCCTGCATGGTGGTGCGTAAACCCAGTGAAACTGAGTTGCGTGCTTTGGATCATCCGCCCAGTGCTGTGCAGGCCAAGCTGGACAGGTTTTATCCCCTGACTTTGGCGTGGTATGAGGAGGTTGAGCGCCAGCTGCTTGCGCAGGGGCGCATGCTTTCGAATCAAGAGAAGGCGCTTGCACAACGCTTGGGGGTGAAGTTTCCCGAAAATGTTCGAATTGTGGTGCTTGAAAAATTCCCAATGCCATCGAATCACGAATTGGCCACTGAGGCCGAGAAATTGGGTTTGGGTTGGGCATTGGAAGGTGGGCGTGCCATGGGATATGCCATCATGCTCAAGCCGAAATTGGCGGATAACCCGACGGTCATTGCGCATGAATTGGTGCATGTTGCTCAGCACGATCGTTTAGGGCGAGAAGCTTTTTTGCGACGTTATCTGGCGGAATTGGAAATGATGGGCTATGCCCGGTCGCCGTTGGAGTTAGAGGCTTATGCAAGGCAATCGGCACGCTGATTGCGCATTCATGAATCGTTGTTGAAAGACTTTATGCAACTCCCAGTCCCTGATCAGCAGGAGGTCGTTCATGACGCCTGGTTTTGTCAGCAGGTTCGTGCGGGGCTTGAATCGGCACATGCTGAAAATTTACATCTCGCAGCAGAGGTTGAAGCGAAATTCGCTGCTCGTCGAGCGCTAACGCGTAGTCAGCTTGAGGTGACTAGCGGTAGTTCTGGGTCCGATTGATTCAGGCCACGCAGCCTTGTCACTGCGGGCAGCCGGACCAGCCGATTTGGCGAGCGAAGCGAGTATGAGGCTGGCCGGCTGGCCGCAGTGACAAGGCGGAAAACACCACAAAACCAAGCAAGACAACAAAAAACGGCCCGAAGACCGTTTCTCTTTAGAGCAAGGCAAAAATCACTTCTTGCCGCTACCATCCAACTTGTAGATGTGCGGGCCTTCGCCCACCGACAACCAACCAGCGTGCGCGTAGATGCCCAACTTGGCGCGGGTGTCGACAATGTCGAGGTTGCGCATGGTCAGCTGGCCGATGCGGTCCAGCGGGCTGAACGGCGCGTCTTCCACTTTTCCCATCGACAAACGCTCTGGGGCGTAAGTCAGGTTGGCCGACTCGGTGTTCAGGATGCTGTAGTCGTTGCTACGGCGCAGCTCCAGCGTCACGGTGCCGGTCACGGCGCGGGCCACCCAGCGCTGGGCGGTTTCGCGCAGCATGATGGACTGCGGATCGAACCAGCGGCCTTGGTACAACAGGCGGCCCAAGCGCAGGCCGTTGATGCGGTACTACTCGATGGTGCCTGCGGTTGAGCGTGTTCGCTGGAATGTGTCCTTATCCAACATTGAGTGCTTTGCCCTTGCGCTCGGGCCTTGGAGCTTGCTTAAACCGCCCCTCATAACTCAATAAACAACAAGACCATGAAAAAAAGGCCTATAGGCCGTTTTTCATTGGTGCAAAGCGCACGACATTCTTTCGCGTTCAATGACGTTCCAGGTTAGGCGGCCACCGATCTTTCGTATAAGGTTTCAGGTGAAATGTCGATGTTGCCGGGCCAGTTCACCGTGCCGGCAAACACATAAGCTTGCTCAAAGACATGCTGTTGCTTTAATGGCTCAAATGGTTTTTTGCTTAACAGTGGTTTGACATCAAACAGACGGTTTTCGCCATTTTCAAAAGACAAAGCCAGCCAATGGTTTTGCATGGGCTTGACCAAGATCACGTCCAACAAGTCTTGCATGGTCATGCTCCTCAACGCAAAGGGTCAATGGGATAGAGCTGCTCACCAGCCTTGGCAAGTTCCCAGTCGGCCAGCAGTTCATCTTTGTGGATTTCAATCCAAGCTTGAACCATTTTCAATTGCTTGGGTGGAAAACCTCCAGCCAACACGCGGCCATCGTCAATGGCAATGGCCGCTTTATCGCCTGCGTAGCGCACATGGATGTGGGCGAGGTGATGCCTGTCCGTGTCCTCAATGAACATGGAGACCAGGATTCCGTAAAACATGCTGATGGTGGGCATGGGCGGATTGTATGGGGTGAATCGAAGATGGTCACGATGATTGGGTCAGTAACGCAGCCTTGGCGCGGGTGCCTGCTGGACTCGCTGATTTGGCGAGCGAAGCGAGTGATGAGGCGAGCCGGCAGGCACCCGTACCAAGGCGGAAACCTCCCACAAAAACAAGCACATAACAAAAAAACGGCCCGAAGGCCGTTTCTCTTTAGAGCAAGGCAAAAATCACTTCTTGCCGCTGCCATCCAGCTTGTAGATGTGCGGGCCTTCGCCTACCGACAGCAGGCCAGCGTGCGCGTAGATGCCCAACTTGGCGCGGGTGTCGACGATGTCGAGGTTGCGCATGGTCAGCTGGCCGATGCGGTCGAGCGGGCTGAACGGCGCGTCTTCCACTTTTTCCATCGACAAACGTTCTGGGGCGTAAGTCAGGTTAGGTGACTCGGTGTTCAGGATGCTGTAGTCGTTGCCACGGCGCAGCTCCAGCGTCACCGTGCCTGTCACGGCGCGGGCCACCCAGCGCTGGGCGGTTTCGCGCAGCATGATGGACTGCGGGTCGAACCAGCGGCCTTGGTACAACAGGCGACCCAGGCGCAGGCCGTTGATGCGGTACTGCTCGATGGTGTCTTCGTTGTGGATGCCGGTGACCAATCGCTCGTAGGCGATGTGCAGCAGCGCCATGCCAGGGGCTTCGTAGATGCCGCGGCTCTTGGCTTCGATGATGCGGTTTTCGATCTGGTCGCTCATGCCCAGGCCGTGGCGGCCGCCGATTTCGTTGGCTTTCAGGAACAGCTCGACCGGGTCGGCGTATTCCACGCCGTTCAGGGCCACAGGCATGCCTTCTTCAAAGCGCACGCTCACTTCTTCGGCCTTGACCTCGACTTCGGGCTTCCAGAACGCCACGCCCATGATGGGATTGACGATCTTCATGCCGCTTTGCAGGCTTTCCAGGTCTTTGGCTTCGTGGGTCGCGCCCAGCATGTTGCTGTCGGTGGAGTAGGCCTTTTCAGCGCTCATCTTGTAGCCAAAACCGTTGGCGGTCATGAAAGCGCTCATTTCGGCGCGGCCGCCCAGCTCGTCGATGAACAGCTGGTCCAGCCAGGGCTTGTAGATCTTGAGGCTCGGGTTGGTCAGCAGACCGTAGCGGTAAAAGCGCTCGATGTCGTTGCCCTTGAAGGTGCTGCCATCGCCCCAGATGTTGACGTCGTCTTCCTTCATGGCAGCCACCAGCATGGTGCCAGTCACGGCGCGGCCCAGCGGGGTGGTGTTGAAGTAGGTGATGCCGCCTGTGGAGATGTGGAAAGCACCGCACTGGATGGCGGCGATGCCTTCGTGGGCCAGCTGGGTGCGGCAGTCGACCAGGCGGGCTTTTTCTGCGCCGTATTCCATCGCTTTGCGGGGAATTTCGTTGTAGTCGGACTCGTCAGGCTGGCCCAAGTTGGCGGTGTAGGCGTAGGGCAGGGCGCCCTTTTGCTTCATCCACAGCAGGGCGGCAGACGTGTCCAGGCCGCCCGAAAAGGCGATACCGACTTTTTGCCCTTTGGGCAGGTTTTGCAGGATGGTGCTCATATCGTTTCGTTCGGTGGGTTCAACCGAAGTGGCAGATGTAGTGGTAGGGCTCGGTCACGCGGATTTCGAACTTGGAGTTGCCGGGGATGCTGAACTCTTCGCCTGCGCTGGACTTGACCCACTCGGCGCTGCCATCGAGCTTGTATTCGCAAGAACCACCCACGCACTCCATGATTTCAGGTGCGCCGGTGTTGAAGGTCAGGGTGGCGGGCAGGATCACGCCGACCGACAGTTTGGTGCCGTCGGGCAGGGTCAGGCCGTGGCTGACACATTTGCCGTCAAAGTAAACATTGGCTTGGGTGTTGACGGAGACGCCGTCGATGGTTTGGGTGGTCATGGTGGGTGCTTCAAGGGGGCGGGCAGGACCCGCATCAATGGAAAAGGGCGTCTTCAGACGCCCTTTGCGGTCAATCAAACCCATATTTTAGGCTCATTGGGGTGTTGGCCGCTCATGTCTGGCCAGGTCTTTCAGCGCCAACGGCCATCTCTTCGACTGAAGCCATGGCCATGGCCATGACGCCAACCCCAGGCCAGATCAACATGGGTGTAAACGGGCGCGTAACTTATGTAAACCGGAGCGGGTACATAAACCACGCGTGATTCATGGATCACCGTTGGCGTTGTGCTGGGCATCAAGGGCGCAGACGCTGTGGCTGTCAGGGTAGAGCCCTCGATGCTGGGCAATTCAGAACGAGGGGTCATCACGGGGGTGACTTGCAATTGCAGGGTTGGACCAGGATCCTGGGGCAAGACCACATTGAATTGTTTGCCCGCGTATTCGTACACCACGTTGTAACCCGTCAGCCGGTTTTCATAAACGTTTTGGCTTGTACAAGTGGTCTGATTTTGGATTTGAGTACCAGGGTTTTCGACTTTGTCCCCCATCATGGCACCGCCCATCACGCCAGCGATGGTGGCCAAGGCGCGGCCTGATCCGCCGCCGATTTGGTTGCCAATGGCCCCACCCGCAATGGCCCCCATCAATGCGCCAGCCCCAGAGCTGGGGTTGGAGACGGTCACAGGGGTTTGTGTGCAGGTTTGGCGGGGCACAATCACTTGCTGGTAAACCGCAGTGCGTGAAATCACCTGTCCCACCTCTTGAGCATGGGCTGCACAGGTGGACAACAACAAGAGGGCAATTGCCAAATTTTTCATGTGGTTTTCCCTTTTCAATTGAATGAATCAAGTGTAGCGCTGGCCAGTCCTGTTGCCCATAACGGGCATGTAAAGTTCTGTTTTGTTCAGCATGTGAGTGCACTCAATGGCTTTCAAGGGGCCAACTGTCTGGTGAGAAACCGACGCTGAACTGTCCAGAGGGCCAAGCGATCACAGGGCGTTTGATGGTGCTGGCGTGTTCCAGCATCACGGCCTTGGCACTGACACGGTCGGTCACGCCCGCTTGCACCGCTGGGTCAAGTTTTCGCCAAGTGCTGCCTTTGCGGTTGAGCACGGTTTCCCAGCCCAAAGCATCCAGCCATTTGTCAATTTCGGTGGGCGGCACGCCTTGCTTTTTAAAGTCATGGAATGTGAAGTCCAGGTCTTGGCTGGCCAGCCATGTGCGGGCTTTTTTGACACTGTCGCAGTTGGGTATGCCGTAAACGATCAGGTTCATGCTGTTTTTCTCTCGTGAAAGCGGGTGGGAGTCGGCGACAATCGCGCCCTATGAAGACTCTACAACAATGGCTCGATTGGTGCGAGCAGTTACACCCCGTGGCCATCGACATGGGGCTTGACCGTGTCAAAACAGTGGCCGACCGCATGGCGCTGCATTTTGACTGCCCGGTGATCACGGTGGCAGGCACCAATGGCAAGGGTTCAACCTGCGCCATGCTCGAGGCCATTTTGTTGCAAGCAGGTTACAGAACCGGGGTTTATACCTCGCCGCATTTGGTTCATTTTGAAGAACGCTGCCGTTTGCATGGCGAATCTGCCTCCTCTGAGGTCTTTGCGCAGGCTTTTGCTTTTGTGGAGTCGGTGCGCGGTGATGTCAGTTTGACTTATTTTGAATTCAGCACACTGGCCATCCTTCATCTGATGTCCAAAGCCCAGCTGGATGTGGCTATTTTGGAAGTGGGTCTGGGGGGCCGCTTGGATGCGGTCAACATCATCGACACGGATTGCGCGGTCATCACCAGCATTGACATCGACCACACGGCCATTTTGGGCCTCGACCGTGAAAGCATCGGTTTCGAGAAGGCGGGCATCATGCGAGCCGCTCGGCCTGTCATTGTGAGCGATCCGGTGGCCCCACAAAGCGTGATCGACCACGCCCAGACTGTGGGTGCCTTGCTCTGGCAATTTGGGCGGGATTTCAATTTTTCAGGTGATCCCCAGCAGTGGGCTTGGGCTGGGCGTGACCGACGCTACAGCGGCCTGGCTTATCCCGCATTGCGCGGGGCCAACCAATTGATCAACGCATCAGGGGTGTTGGCGGCTTTGGAGGCCATGCGTCAGCAAATTCCCGTCACAGCTCAGGCCATCCGCAATGGCTTGGCCATGGTCGAATTGCCCGGGCGCTTTCAGATCGTGCCAGGTCAGCCCGTGTTGGTGCTGGATGTGGCACACAACCCTCACTCTGTGGCTGCCCTGGCCGTCAATCTGGATGCCATGGGGTTTTATCCCACCACCCATGCGGTGTTGGGTGCCATGGGTGACAAAGACCTCTTGCCCATGCTCAAGCGGGTCAGTCCGATGGTGGACAAGTGGTACTTCACAGATTTACCCCTGAGCCGGGCAGCGACGGCCGAGCAGCTTCAAGCGCTTTGGCAGGCCCAAAACACGCGCAAAGATGCGACAAGCAGTGTTCATGCCAAGCCCATGGAGGCTTTCCAGGCAGCCATCAAGAACGCAGACCCGGCTGATAGAATCGTGGTCTTTGGTTCCTTCCATACAGTGGGGGGTGTTTTGCAAGATGGCATTCCACGTCTTCAGGCCAAACACCTCAGCCCCTGAACATCGCCATGGCGTTTTTCAAGTTCCGTGTACCCGGTCAGGCTGACCCCGATGCCCCCGTTGCAGAAGTGGCTGTTGCAAGTGCGAGTGAAAACATCGACATCGTCAGAAGGAGAGCACGTCACCGTTTGATGGGTGCCGTGGTATTGGTTCTGGTGGCGGTACTGGGCTTTCCTTTGTTGTTTGACACCCAACCACGTCCTGTGGCTGTGGATACGCCCATTGTTATTCCTGACAGACATTCGACCCCTGCATTGGCCGCCGCCGCGCCAGTGACTCCGGTGGTTCCTTTAGCGCCAGTGGCATCTGTTTCGCCTGTGGCCCCCGTGCCTGTGAAGCCGTCGGTCAATGAGTCCAAGCCTTTGCCCGTCCAAGCCGGGCTGGATGATCGGGAAGAAGTGGTCGTGCGATCGGCCCCTGTGGTCAGTGCCAAGCCTGCCCCTGCGCCGGTTCCTGTCGACGTCAAGCCTGCACAAGCCAAGCCGGTAGAACCCAAGCCAGTGCCTGCCAAAATCGATCCCGTGCCACCGGTCAAGCCCCAACCAAAAGACGATGGGAGCAAAGCCAAGTCTTTGTTGGATGGTCGGGACAATCCTGCAGTTGTAGAGAGGCACGTCATCCAAGTGGGCGCATTTTCGGATGCAAGCAGAGTTCGTGAAGTCCGTAAAAAGCTCGAACAAGGGGGCTTGGTCACCTACACCCAATCGATTGACGACAAAGAGGGGAAAACGTCCACCCGTGTGCGAGTGGGGCCATTTGGATCGCGAGAGGAGGCAGACAAAATTGCCGCACGGATCCGGGCTCTGGGTTTTTCGCCCGCTGTGTTGAGGTTATGACGTGGACGTTTCTCTGACTGACTGGATTTTGCTGGGTGTTTTGTTCGTTTCCATGATGGTCGGTTTTTGGAGGGGGCTTGTTTACGAAGTGCTCTCTTTGGCCGGTTGGGTGGCCGCATTCGTTTTGGCCCAATGGTTCGCCTCAGATGTGATCGTTTGGCTGCCATTTCTAAAAGGTGCGGCTGAGCCCGTGCAATACGCCATGGCTTTTGTGGTGGTGTTCATCGCCACATTGTTTGCTGCGGGCTTGGTCTCTTGGCTGATCAAAAAGTTGGTGGAAACCGTGGGCTTGCGTCCCGTAGACCGCAGCTTGGGGGCTTTATTTGGCTTGGCCCGTGGCCTGGTGTTGCTGCTCGCCCTGACGGTGGTCGTTCAGTTGACTGGTTTTTCAACCGAAGTCTGGTGGAAAAATGCCCGTGGACCTGTGTTTTTGAGCGCAAGTTTGGACCGATTGAAGCCATTGTTGCCACAGAGTTTTGCAGAGATATTGCCCTGATTTGTTTGGGGCACATCGTTTTTTGAACGGATTAAAAGTATGTGTGGAATTGTTGGCGTTGTCAGTAGCGCTCCGGTCAACCAGTTGATTTATGACGCCTTGTTGCTCTTGCAACACCGCGGTCAAGATGCGGCGGGCATTGTCACGCAGCTGGACCGGAAGTTTTTCATGCACAAAGCCAAAGGCATGGTGCGTGATGTGTTTCGCACCCGCAACATGCGCAGCTTGCCGGGCAACTGCGGATTGGGCCAAGTGCGTTACCCCACGGCGGGCAACGCATTCAGCGAAGAAGAGGCCCAGCCCTTTTATGTGAATGCACCTTTTGGCTTGGTGCTTGTGCACAACGGCAACTTGACCAATGCCCATGCGTTGAAAGCGGAGCTGTTCTCAGTGGACCACCGCCACATCAACACCGACAGTGACTCCGAGGTCTTGCTCAACGTCTTGGCCCATGAGTTGGAAAAAACCACGCGTGGCTTGCCGCTCAAACCCATGGATGTGTTTGAGGCTGTGCGTGGTGTGAACCGCCGTGTCAAAGGTTCTTACGCCGTGATCGCCTTGATCGCAGGGCATGGCCTGGTTGCTTTTCGTGACCCGCATGGCATTCGGCCTTTGTGCCTGGGCCGCAGTGAGGACGGCTCTGTCATGCTGGCCAGCGAGTCGGTGGCTTTGGATGGCACATCGCACCAATTTGAGCGTGACGTGGCCCCTGGGGAAGCCATTTTTGTTGACCTTGAAGGCCAGGTGCACACCCAAGCATGTGCCGACAAAGCGCAATTGAGCCCTTGCATCTTTGAGTACGTTTACTTGGCCCGACCCGACTCGACCATGGACGGCATCTCGGTGTACCAAGCCCGCTTGAATTTGGGCGAGACACTGGCCAAACGCGTGATTTCCACCGTGCCACCCAACGACATTGATGTGGTGATTCCGATCCCCGAGTCCAGCCGTCCGAGCGCCACCCAATTGGCCCATTTGCTGGGCATTCCTTACCGCGAAGGCTTTGTCAAAAATCGCTACGTGGGCCGCACCTTCATCATGCCGGGTCAAGCGGTGCGCAAAAAATCGGTGCGTCAAAAGCTCAACACCATCGTGAGTGAGTTCAAGGGCCGCAACGTATTGTTGGTGGACGACTCCATCGTGCGCGGCACCACCAGCCGCGAGATTGTGCAAATGGCGCGTGATGCAGGGGCCCGCAAGGTTTACATGGCCAGCGCTGCCCCGCCTGTGCGCTTTCCCAACGTGTATGGCATTGATATGCCCACCAAGGAAGAGCTGGTCGCGCATGGCCGCAGCATTGAAGAAATTCGCGAGATCATCGGCTGTGACGCCCTGATCTACCAAGACGTGGATGCCATGAAAACCGCCGTCGCCCAAGCGCGTGTCAATGCAGCGGGTGTGTTGTCTGACTTCGATGCGTCTTGCTTTGACGGGGTGTACGTGACGGGCGATATTTCCGCTGCTGACATCAACCGGTTGAATCAAACCCGTCCTCAAACCGAAGAGGGCGATGACGACAATTCGCGTTTGGCTTTGCCCAACGCCAGCGTGTGAGCCCAAAAACATGACCTCATCTTCCCGATTTGACGATTTGCACATCGAAACCCTGGCCGTGCGTGCCGCAGTGGAGCGCAGCCAGTACGGCGAAAACTCCGAAGCCTTGTACCTGACCAGCGGCTACGTTCAACCTACAGCCGAATCTGCCGCCCGGCGCTTTGCGGGTGACGAAGAAGGCTTTACCTATGGTCGCTACGGCAACCCCACGGTCAGCAGCATGGAAATGCGCTTGGCAGCATTGGAAGGCACTGAAGCGGCCATGGGCACTGCATCGGGCATGTCAGCCATCTTGATGATGTGCATGGGCCTGCTCAAGGCGGGCGATCATGTGGTGTGCTCGCGGTCCATGTTTGGCTCCACCATCAAATTGATTGGCTCGGATTTGGCCAAGTTTGGCGTTGAATCGAGCTTTGTTTCGCAAACCGATTTGAATGAATGGCAATCAGCGGTCCGGCCCAACACACGTTTGCTCTTTGCCGAAACGCCCACCAACCCCCTGACCGAGGTGTGCGACATCCAGGCATTGGCCGACATCGCTCACAACGCTGGTGCCTTGTTTGCGGTAGACAACTGCTTTGCCACACCTGCACTCCAACGCCCTGTGACCATGGGGGCGGACATCATCATGCATTCGGGCACCAAATACCTGGATGGCCAAGGCCGGGTGATGGCGGGGGCGCTTTGTGCTTCGCAGCAAATGATCACAGAGAAATTTTTGCCTGTGCTCAAAAGTGGCGGCATGACATTGGCCCCTTTTAATGCTTGGGTGGTGCTCAAGGGCCTGGAAACACTGGACCTTCGCATGCGTGCCCAAACAAGCCGCGCACAAATTTTGGCCGAATGGCTGGAAAAGCACCCCGCCGTGGCCCGTGTGCATTACCCCGGTTTGGCCAGTCACCCCCAACACGACTTGGCGATGCGCCAGATGTCGGGTCTGGGCGGTGCCGTGTTGTCCTTCGATGTGAAAGCCGATGGCCCAGAGCAATCGCGTCAACGAGCTTTCTACGTCATGGACCAAATGCAAATGCTGTCGCTGGCCACCAATTTGGGCGACACCAAAACCATGGTGGCTCACCCCGCCAGCACCTCGCACGGTCGACTGACCGAGGCGCAGCGCCAAGCTGCAGGCATTGGCCAAGGCCTGATTCGAGTCGCCGTTGGCCTCGAATACCCCCAAGATGTTCAAAAAGACCTCTCCCGTGGTCTCGATACCCTCTGATATGACCAAAACACGCACCCGCTTTGCCCCATCGCCCACGGGCTTCATTCACTTGGGCAACATCCGCTCGGCTTTGTACCCTTGGGCTTTTGCCCGCGCGACAGGCGGCGACTTTATTTTGCGCATTGAAGACACCGACCTCGATCGCTCCACCCAGGCTTCTGTCGATGTGATCATCGAAGGCATGGCTTGGCTGGAACTCAACCACGATGAAGGTCCCTTCTACCAAATGCAGCGCATGGAGCGGTACAAGGCCGTTCTGGCCGAATTGATCTCTGCAGGGCATGTCTACCCTTGTTACATGAGCATGCAAGATCTGGATGCTTTGCGCGAACGTCAAATGGCCAGTAAGGAAAAACCTCGCTACGACGGCACTTGGCGTCCGGCAGAGGGAAAAACCTTGCCCGCGATTCCCGAGGGCGTCAAGCCTGTCTTGCGCTTCAAGAACCCCATCGGTGGTGTGGTCGCCTGGAATGACAAGGTCAAAGGCCTGATTGAAATCAGCAATGACGAGTTGGACGACCTGGTCATTGCTCGCCCCGATGGCACGCCCACCTATAACTTTTGCGTGGTGGTGGACGACATTGACATGCAAATCACGCATGTGATCCGAGGCGATGACCATGTGAACAACACCCCACGCCAGATCAACATCTTCAAAGCCCTGGGCAAAGAGCCTCCGGTTTACGCCCACCTGCCCACCGTGCTCAACGAGCAGGGCGAGAAGATGAGCAAACGCAATGGCGCCAAAGCCGTGACGGCGTACCGCGACGAAGGCTATCTGCCCGATGCCATGGTCAATTATTTGGCGCGACTGGGTTGGAGCCATGGCGATGACGAAATTTTCAGCCGAGCACAGTTCCTGGAGTGGTTCAATTTGGACCACTTGGGACGCAGTGCTGCGCAATTCGACGAAGCCAAGCTCAAATGGGTCAACGCCCAGCACCTCAAGGCCATGAGCGATGACGCTCTGGCCGTGCATGTGCAACCCTTTTTGGACAAATTGGGTGTGGTGGCCGATGAGCGTTTGGCCAGCATTTGCGGCTTGTTCAAAGACCGATGCGACACCTTGGTCGTTTTGGCCCAATGGATTTCTGCTTTCTACCTTGATGTGGTGCCCAATGCACAAGAGAAAGCCTTGCATGTGACCGATGCCGTGAAACCGGGTTTGGGCGTGTTGGCGGACAAGTTGGCAACATGCACTTGGGACAAGGCTTCAATTGCTGCGGCCATCAAGGAAACCTTGGGCGAAGTTGGGCTGAAAATGCCTCAGCTGGCCATGCCCGTGCGTGTCTTGGTCATGGGCACGGCACAGACGCCATCGCTGGATGCCGTACTTTTTTTGAGTAAAAGAGAAAAAATTCTCGCCAACTTAAAAAATGCCTAAAAACCTGTCTATAATTCAAGTCTCGACACCAACGAGGCATAACAAGAAAGCAAACATCGGTAACGTAGTTTGAAGTCTTGAATGTCAAAGGGGGTATAGCTCAGATGGGAGAGCGCTTGCATGGCATGCAAGAGGTCAGCGGTTCGATCCCGCTTACCTCCACCAAAGTGTCGAGAAGATTCGAAAGAATCAGTCCAGGTTATGACCCTATCGTCTAGAGGCCTAGGACATCACCCTTTCACGGTGAGTACCGGGGTTCGAATCCCCGTAGGGTCGCCAAGTTTTGTAGCACTTGGTCAGTTGCTAAGGCAGTCTGACAAAAGTTACAGCTACCAGGAGTGGTAGTTCAGTTGGTTAGAATACCGGCCTGTCACGCCGGGGGTCGCGGGTTCGAGTCCCGTCCACTCCGCCAGATCAAAGCCTGAGTAGTTATCTACTTGGGCTTTTTTCATTTCAAGAGCGCCAATTCTAGAGATTGGACAGCGACGACTGACATTCTGGCCTGCATCAAGTCTCTCAAGCCGCAGTGATCGTGTTCATTGAAGCGATCGGTTCACTGCGTCTTTTACAGGGAAAGTGCTCACAAGCAGGGCTGGACGAAGATTGCACAGTTGCAGTAAGCTACTAGGTTTTCTAGGTAACTCGTTGTCAAACATGGACAGTTTGCTCCCACCCATTCCGGCCAAGCGCTACTTCACCATTGGTGAAGTCGGTGAGCTGTGTGGCGTCAAACCCCACGTCCTTCGCTATTGGGAGCAAGAATTTACCCAACTTCGCCCCGTCAAGCGCAGAGGCAACAGACGTTATTACCAGCGTCACGAGGTGATGATGATCCGGCGCATCCGAGGTCTTCTGTATGACCAAGGGTTCACGATCAGCGGTGCTCGCAACAAATTGCAGGAACTGGTCCAAACTGAACGCCAACTCTCTCGTTTGTCACAAAACGAAGTGGACACCGCGGAAGAAGATTTTTTGCTGGACATGGAAGAGGGCATCAACACAGACATGGATGCAGGGCCAACCTCATTGATGTCGGCTTTGCCTTTGCCGCAGATGACTCCTGTGCAGATTCATGAAGAGCTTTTGCAAATAAGAGCCCTTTTGACCATTTAAGGCCCCAGAACAGGCTATAATCTTAAGCTTGTCGGCGTGTAGCGCAGCCTGGTAGCGCACTTGCATGGGGTGCAAGGGGTCGCGAGTTCGAATCCCGCCACGCCGACCATTTATTCCTAATGAAATCAACGGGTTACAGCCCACAAGGCTGTGACCCGTTTTTCATTGTGGTTTGAGTCTGAGGGTTTTTACTGCTTGCAGACTGTGTTTTGCAGTCAAAAATCGGGGAATTCGAATACACGGAATTTCTCATGCGTCAATCCATCCTCATTGCTTTGGCAGCCAGTTTTTCATTGTGGGGCAGCGTGTGGGCCCAAGAAAAATACCCGAACAAACCTGTCACCATCATCGTGCCGCAGGCCGCAGGGGGTGCCAATGACGCCATTGCCCGCGTGGTGGCTCAAAAACTGACCGAGCAAACAGGGCAATCCTTTGTGGTCGAAAACAGGGCGGGCGCAGGCGGTAATGTGGGCACTGCGGCTGCGGCCAAGGCCAAGGCCGACGGCTACACGCTCATGATCACAGCCGACAGTGCTCAGGTCATCAACCCGTTTTTGTACCAACGCACAGGTTTTGACCCGGTCAAGGACTTTGAACCCGTGGCCCCCTTGGCCCGTGCGGGCTACGTGCTGGTGGCCAATCCCTCATTTCCGGCCAACAACATGTCGGAGTTGATCGCTCAAGCCAAGGCCAATCCCGGCAAATTTGCCATTGCCTCTGCCGGCAACGGCACGCTCAACCACCTGATTGGTGAAATGCTGCAAAAAGCCACTGACATCAAGCTCCAGCACATTCCCTACAAAGGCGCGGCTGCGGCGGCCACCGATGTGGTCAGTGGGCAAGTGCCTTTGTCCGTGCAAAGCATGCCTTCATCGATCGCATTTGTGCGTGCAGGCAAACTCAAGGTCTTGGGTGTGGTGAATGAAAAACGCGTCGCAGCCTTGCCAGATGCACCCACCATTGGCGAAACCGTCAAAGGTTTCGGTGCCACTCCTTGGTATGGCATGTTTGCCCCCGCTGGCACTCCCAAAGACTTGGTGCAGTTTGTGCAAAACGAAGTCTCCAAAGCCTTGGACAGCGGCGATGCGCGGGATCGTCTGGCCACTTTAGGCTGTGAACCTTTCAAGGGCACCTCAGAGCAACTCGCTACGATCGTGCGCGATGATCTGGTGCGTTGGTCGCGCATCGTCAAAGAATCGGGTGCCAAGGTGGATTGATCCGTCCCCAGTGTGCAGGCCAAAGTGGGTGCATTCATGCCCAACGTGGCTTGACATGACTATGATGGCGATCCACCAAGGACCCTCATGACCAGACCACTTCTCGATGAATCGGCCATTCACCCGGCCATTCGCCAACGCGTTTCCGAACACCATCTGCCCGTCATTACACGGGTGCAAACCGCTATCGCCCAGCACCCAGTGGTGGTGGTCGGCTTGTCGGGCAACCCTTATGTCGGCAAGGCCCGCAAAGCACTGACCGCAGCGGGGGTGGCGCACGAGTACATCGAGTTCGGCAGTTATTTCTCGCAGTGGCGCTTGCGCAATGCCCTGAAGATGTGGACCGGCTGGCCCACTTTCCCAATGGTCTTTGTGCGTGGCACCATGGTCGGTGGCGCCGATGACTTGCGCCGCTTGATCGACAGCGGCGAACTCCAGACCTTGCTCAAAGCCTGAGTGAGATGGCCGCAATGGCAAAACCCGAGTTGTGGCGTACCGAGGTGCGCGATGCGGTGGCCGTGCTCAACATTCCCGGGGCGTTGAAGCGGCCCCGCACGTTTGACATCGATGTGAGCTTGCTGGTGCGCGTGCCCGAAGAGAATGCCGAGGCTTGGCACGCATTGACGCTGGAGATCGATGGCAAGCAGCAGTGGCAACGCCGCATCGCCAGCAGCTGCCCGGGGCAAACCGATGGGCTCGATTACCACTGCCGTGTCGTGCTCGAAGCCGGCCCCGCCCTTCGCATCCGCGCTGTGGCGGACACACGTGGCGCTGTGGTGCAACGCCTGCAGATCGAGGCCCGCGAAGACAGTCCTTGATGCCAGCCCAACGCATTGGACAGGCCCTGCAGGTACGGCGCCCTCGCCGCGAAAAAGTCATCACAGACCACCACGGATCGCCCCGGGGGCGGGGCTCCTACAAATGGCGTGGCAGGGCCGCTTGCTGAACCGACAAGCTTGTTGTGGGAGCGGCGCCCTCGCCGCGAAAAAACCATCACAGACCACCACGGATCGCCCCGGGGGCGGGGCTCCTACAAATGGCGTGGCAGGGCTGCTTGCTGAACCGACAAGCTGGTTGTGGGAGCGGCGCCCTCGCCGCGAAAAAACCATCACAGACCACCACGGATCGCCCCGGGGGCGGGGCTCCTACAAATGGCGTGGCAGGGTTGCTTAACCGATGACCGCCAACTCGCGCAGCGGGCGGTTTTGCGCCAGACGCTCAAATCCGAGTTCTTGCACGTCGATGGTTGGCGATGGCCATTGCAGCATGCACTCGGCCAGCGCCAAACCGGCTCCAGCCGCATGCTGCATGCCGTGGCCTGAAAATCCGTTGATGAAATACAAGTTGCGCAACTCAGGGTGCGGGCCGATCACGGCGTTGTGATCGAAGGTGTTCATCTCGTAATAACCTGCCCAGGCCCGCTCGACCCGCAGTGCAGCCAGCGCCGGAATGCGGTGGGCCAGCGAAGCCCATTGTTCGTCGTTCCATTCGGCCCAGTCAGGCTCCAGCGGCAAGCCGGGCTCGGTTTGTGTGGGCTCTGATCCGCTGATCAAAAACCGTCCCTCCGGGCGCAGCCACCAACCCGTGGGGTCGATCAGCAAAGGGCACAGGGTCAAGGGCTCGGGGCAAGACAGCACAAACACCGTGCGCCTGGCCCCCACCACCGGCAACTGCACCCCGGCCATGGCCGCCACTTCGCCGCCCCAGGCCCCTGCAGCGTTGACCACCTGAGCGCAGCCCAAACTGCCGCCACTGGCCAGGCGTACCCCCGTGATCTGTGTGGCCGTGTGGTCCAGGCCCACCACCCGGTCGTGCAGGCGCTGCACGCCCTGCGCCATGGCTTTTTTCAAGAACGCTTGATGCAGGGCCGGGCCGTCAAACCAACCCTCGCCACTCAGGCCCAAGCTGCCCAGCGCCACATCGTCCACATTCAGCCAGGGGTAACGCTGGCGCAGGGCTTCGGGGCCGAGCAAGGCCACATCGGCACCGGCCTGCTTTTGGATCTGGTGCGCCGTGTGCAAGGCGGCCGTTTGCTCGTGCTGGGCCAGGTACAAATAGCCGGGCTCTTGCAAACCCAAGGCCACCGGGTGGTCGGGCAGACCCAGGTGCTGCTCCGCTTCGCGTAAAAACGCTATGCCGAACTGGCTCAGCCGGATGTTGACGGGGCAGGTGAATTGCTGGCGGATCGAGCTGGCCGACAGCGACGAGGAGGCTTTTTCGTAGCGTGTGTCCGACTCGACCAGCGTGACTTTTAAGCCAGGCTGCAAGCGGGTCAGCCAATAGGCCGTGGCCGCGCCCATCACGCCGCTGCCCACAATCACCACATCGGCGCGGCTCATGGGCGAGCGCCTTCGGCCAAAGCCGCCCGGTACACCAGCCGTGCCGCCACCGTGTCTTCCACCGCCTGGCCCAGCGATTTGAAAATGACGGTGGTGCCTGCTGGCGGGGGTGCCACGCGACCGCACAACACCTCCCCGATTTCGGCCGCGACCCTGGCACCCGAGAGCATCACGTCACCCGATTCTTTTTCGGCCGCTTCGCGCTGATCGGCCACCACCCAGTGGGCCATGGCCGCGTCGTCCAGCTCGCGCCAAGTGGGGCGGGGCGCACCCACGGCTGCCACAAAGGCCCCGGGCTTGAGCCAAGCGCCGTGCAGCACGGGTTCGCTGGCATTGGTCACGGTGCACACGATGTCAGCGCCGCGCACTGCGGCTTCGGCGCTGGCGCAAGCCACGCCGCCAATGTCGTGTGCGCACTGCTGCGCGTTGGCTGCGTTGGGGCTCCATACGCGAATTTCGGACACCTCGCGCACGGCCCGCAGCATTTGCGCGTGGCTGCGGGCCAGCACGCCGCTGCCCAGCATGGCCACCACTTGCGGGGTGCGTGGCACCAGCGCGTCGGCCGCCACGGCAGAGGCCGCTGCCGTGCGCATGGCGGTGATTGTGTTGCCCTCCATCACGGCCAAGGTTTTGCCCGTGGCCGGGTCCATCAGCACAATGGTGCTGAGCAGCGTGGGCAAGCCCTTTTGCGCATTGCCCGGCACCAGGGTGATGAGCTTGGTGCTCAGGGCGTCGCCCAGCTGCGCGGGCTTCAAAAACAACAAGCCATCTGCCGATGCATCGCCTATGGGCATGACCATGCGCAGCGGCTGCACCACTTGGCCCAGTGTCAAGGCGACCAGGGCCTCGCGCACGCCTTGCAGCAAATCGGGCACGCTCAACAGTTGCTGAACACGGGTTTCGTCAAAGTAATGGACCATGTCAATTCTCTTGGGGAGGATTTGCCTGAGGGGGCAACACCCATGGGGTGGCCGCCAGATACCGGGTTTCGAAATCACGAATGGCCTGCGCATGGGTCAGGCTCATGCCCACCGCATCCAGACCACGCAGCAGCATTTCTTTGTGCAAAGGGTCGATGTCAAAGTGCAGCGTCTGCCCGTCGCCTGCGGTGTACAAGCTTTGTGTGGGCAAATCCAAAGTGAGGCTGCAGCGCTGTGGGTCTTGGGCCAGGGCCATCAGTCGGTCCACTTCAAAGGCGGGCAACACCAGCGCAGGCACGCCGTTGCGCATGCAGTTGTCGCTGAAAATCCCACCAAAGCTGGTGCCCAGCACACAGCGGATGCCCAGCTCGCGCAGGCCCCACACCGCATGTTCGCGACTCGATCCACAACCAAAATTGGGGCCTGTCACCAGAAAACGCGCCTCGGTCCAAGGGGCCTGGTTCAAGACAAAGTCAGGGCGCATCTGGCCCGAACCATCAAAACGCATGTCGTGCAAAAAGCCCTGAGCCAGGCCTTGCCGGTCAATGCCCTTGAGGAACTGCTTGGGCATGATCTGATCGGTGTCCACATGCGGCAAGGGCAGGGCGGCGGCACAACCCGAGAGGCGGGTGACGGCTGGAAAGGCTGAATTCATCCCATCGCTTTCAGTGGCAGGGCAGGGTGCGCAGATCGGTCAAGGCCCCGGTCACGGCCGCAGCGGCCACCATGGCCGGGCTCATCAGGTGGGTGCGTGCGCCCGGGCCCTGGCGACCCTCAAAATTGCGGTTGGTGCTGGAGGCGCAGCGGTCCCCGGCGTTCAGGTGGTCTTCGTTCATGGCCACACACATCGAGCAACCCGCCTGCCGCCATTCAAAACCAGCCTCTTCAAAAATGCGTCCCAGGCCTTCCGCCTCGGCCTGCGCACGCACCATCGACGAGCCGGGCACCACCAAGGCCCGTACGCCGGGTGCGACACGTCGGCCTTTTAAAAAACGCGCTGCATCGCGCAGGTCGTCGATGCGGCTGTTGGTGCACGAGCCAATGAATGCGTGGCTGATGGGCAAGCCTTGCAGGCGCTGGCCGGGCTGCAAATCCATGTAGGCCAAGGCGCGTTGCATGCCGTGTCGGCGTTGTGGGTCGGCTTCCAGCGCCGGGTCGGGCACCACGCCGTCGATGGGCACGCCTTGGTCCGGGCTGGTGCCCCAGGTCACGCGTGGCGCCAAGGTGCTGGCGTCCAGACTGACTTCTTGGTCAAACACCGCGTCGTCGTCGCTGCGCAGTGCACGCCACTGCGCGACTGCTGCATCCCACTGTGCGCCTTGCGGCACGCGCGGGCGACCGTGCAAATAATCAAACAAGGCATCGTCCGGGGCCACGATGGCCCCCCGCGCCGCAGCTTCCACGCTCATGTTGCACAGCGTCAAGCGGCCTTCCACGCCCATGGCGCGAATGGCCTCTCCCGCGTACTCGATCACATGGCCCGACGCCCCATCGGCCCCAATGTGTGCAATCAGGCTCAGCACCAGGTCTTTGGCGGTCACGCCGGGCGGCAGCTGGCCGTGCACCGTCACACGCATGTTTTTTTGTGGGCGGTAAATCAGCGTTTGGGTGGCCAGCAGGTGTTCGATCTCGCTGCTGCCAATGCCAAAACCCAAAGCGCCCATGGCCCCGTGGGTGGTGGTGTGGCTGTCTCCGGCCGCCATCACCATGCCGGGCAGCACCCAACCTTGCTCGCTGGCCACCACATGTTCAATGCCCTGGCGAGCGTCGAGCATGTCAAACAGCTCAATGCCGTGCCGTGCACAGTTGTGTGCCAGCGTGCTGACTTGACGAGCGCGGTCGGCATCAAGGAGCACCATGGTGCGGGCGTTGCGCACCGGTGTGGTGGCATTCACATGGTCCACCACCGCCAGTGTGGACGCGGGTCGCCAGACGGGACGCCCTTGTGCGTGCAAGGCCGCAAAAGCCTGCGGGCTGGTGTATTCGTTGAGCACCTGCCGGTCCACGTACAGCAAGATTTGCCCGCTGTTGCCCAGAGGCCGCACCGTGTGCGCATCCACGATGCGCTGGTACAGGGTGCGCCCCGTCATGCGGGCGGTGATGTGGGCAATGAGGCGCTGCCCGCCGCATAAGCGGCCGTGGCCGCGACCACATCGTCCACGGCAATGGTGGCCGCCGTCAGGCCCGTGGGCAGCACGATCACACCATCGGCATCGACCACGACATGGTCACCGGGCGTGAAGGTCACGCCCCCAAAATGCACTGGCACATCGCGCTCGCCCGCACCGGTGCGGCTGCCGCGTTTGGGCACCGTGCCCAAGGCTTTCACGCCAATGTCAATGCCGTTCAGTTCATTGGCATCACGCACCACACCATGAATGACCACCCCTGCCCAGCCGTTGCGCGAGGCCAAATCGGCCATCACGTCGCCAAACAAGGCCCGCGCCACCGAGCCTCCGCCATCGATCACCAGCACCTGGCCCAAGCCCGGCTGGCTCACGGTGTCGCGCATCAGGCCAATGTCTTCGTGGATGCGCAGGGTGCGCATGGGGCCAGTGAAGGCCCGGCGCAGGCCGTAACTTTGAAACAGCACGGCGCAGGCTTGTGCTTCATCACAGGCATCACACAGGTCGGTGGTTTTGGGGATGGGGCTCATGGCTCAGTCCATGCGCACATTGGCGTCCTTGACCAACTTGGCCCAGGACGCGCTGTCTTCGGGAATGAAGGCCGCAAACGACTCGGGCGTGCCGCCAATGATTTCACCACCTTGCGAGGCGATTTTTTCGGCCACATCGGGCAGCTTCAAAATGGCGGCGATTTCGGTGTTCAAGCGCCGGGTGATGTCGGCGGGCAACTTGGCCGGGCCCAACACGGCAAACCACTGCAGCATCTCGGCGTTGGGCACACCGGCTTCGGCCAGGGTGGGCACATTGGGCATCAGGGGCGAGCGTTTTTCGCTGGTGATGGCCAGCACGCGCAGCTTGCCCGCCTGGTAGTGCGGCAACACATTGGGCGGGCTTTCAAAGTTCAGATTCACCTGGCCCGACAGCAAATCCACAATCGCCTGGCCGCTGCCTTTGTAGGGAATGTGGTTCATTTGCGTCTGGGTGGCCAGCATGAAGCGGGCTGCCGCCAAGTGCTGGGCGCTGCCACTGCCCGACGATGCAAAGCTCAGGCCCATGGGCTTTTGTTTGGCCAGCGCCACAAACGAGCGCACATCGGTGGCCGGCACGCCCGGGTTGACGGTCAACAGCAAAGGCGTGGACGCCACACGGATGATGGGGGTGAAATCTTTCACCACGTCGTAAGGCAGCTTGGGGTAGAGCGCGGGAGCCACCGAATTGGAGTTGCTGTGGCCCAACAGCAGGGTGTAGCCATCGGGCCGGGCCTTGGCCACGATGTCAGCGCCCACGGTGCCCGCAGCACCGGCCTTGTTGTCCACCACCACCGACTGCCCCAGCCGCTCTTGCAGCTTTTGGCCAATGGTGCGTGCCAGCACATCGGTGAACCCACCGGGCGCAAAACCCACCACGATGCGGATGGGTTTGTCGGGCCAATTCTGGGCAAAAGCGCCGGTGCTCAGGCACAGGGCCAAAGCCACGGCGGTGCGGCGAGAAATTTTGTTCAGGTTCATGAGTTATCTCTGTTGGGGTCAGTCAATCTGTGCGCCTGAAGCCTTGACCACCACGGCCCACTTGGCCAGGTCTTTTTTCAGCATGCCGGCAAACTCAGCGGGTTGGGTGATCAGCACATCGGCGCCTTGCGCATTGAAGCGCTCAATCACATCCTTGTTTTTGAGCACCTCTTGCACATCCTGGTTGATGCGGCGCACCACCGCAGCCGGGGTTTTGGCTGGGGCAAACAAACCAAACCAAGGGGACACGTCAAACTCTTTGAAGCCCCCCTCGGCAATGCTGGGGATGTTGGGGAAGTTGCCCGAGCGCACCGCGCTGGTCACCGCCACTGGGCGCAGCGTGCCGCTCTTGATGGCCCCCGACACCGACGGCAAGCTGGTGAACACCATGTTGATCTGCCCGCCCATCAGGTCCTGCATGGCGGGCGCTGCGCCCCGGTAGGGAATGTGTTCGAGCTTGGTGTTGGTGGCGGCATTGAACATGACGCCCAGCAAATGGTTGACCGAGCCATTGCCCGCCGAGCCAAACGTCAAGGGTGTGCGCTGGCCTTGTTCCGCCAGATCCTTGATGCTTTTGACCGGCGAGTCCGGGCGCACCACCAGCACAAAGGGCAGGGTGGCCAAAGTGGCCACAGGCTCAAAATCTTTTTCGGGGTCGAAGGGCAGTTTTTTGTACAAAGCCGCGTTGATGGCGTGCGATCCTGCATAGCTCATCAGCAAGGTGTGGCCATCGGCCGCGGCTTGTGCCACATGCTCCATGCCCACGTTGCCGCCTGCACCCGCGCGGTTCTCGATCACCACCGACTGGCCCCATTTTTCGCTCAACTTTTGACCCACGATGCGGGCCAAGGCATCTGATGCACCGCCCGGTGTTTGTGGCACCACAATGCGCACGGGCTTGGACAAAAATTCTTGGGCCCACACGGCGCTTTGGCCCATGCACAGACCCACAGCCAAGGCCAGTAAATTCAATCGACGGTTCAGCATGTCAGCTCCAGAAAACAAGAGATCAAGAATGACACGAAGGGCCGCCCGCGCTTGTCTCGCGTCGGACAAAATCGATGGGGGTTTACCCAAGGCCCGTGACACAATGAAATCATGATCATTCGCCAAATTGCAGGTGCCCTGGGCGCCGAGCTGCACGGGGTCGATCTGACCCAGCCCTTGTCTGCCGATGTGCAACAAGACATCCGCGCCGCCTTGCTGCAGCACCAAGTCATTTTCTTTCGTGGGCAGGACCTCTCGCCCGATCAGTTCATGCGCTTTGCGCACACCCTGGGCCAGCCGGTCGAATACCCTTTTGTCAAAGGCTTGGACGGCTTTCCCTGTGTCATCGAAGTCAAAAAGCTCGAGCATGAAAAAGTCAACTTCGGCGGCATTTGGCATTCGGACACCACTTACCTGGAGCAGCCCCCCATGGGCTCGATGCTGCTGGCCAAAGAAGTGCCACCCTACGGCGGTGACACCTTGTTTGCCAACCAGTACATGGCTTGGGACACGCTGTCTGACACCATGAAATCGCTGCTTGACGGCCTCGTGGGCATCAGCAGCTCGGCCAAAGCCGACGTGTCCAAAACCCGTGAAGACCGCATCAAAAGTGACGGCAAGGACAGTGCCCCCAAGGAATACCAGGCCCACCACCCGCTGGTGCGCACGCATCCCGAAACCGGGCGCAAAGCGCTTTACGTGAACGTGGCCCACACCGCGGGCATCGTGGGCATGACCGAAGCCGAAAGCACGCCCATCCTCAACTTCCTGTTTCAGCACCAGGTCAAGCCCGAGTTCACCTGCCGTTTTGTGTGGCAAGCCCATTCGCTGGCCGTGTGGGACAACCGCTGCACCCAGCACAACCCCGTCAACGATTACCACGGTTTTCGCCGGGTGATGCACCGCATCACGCTGGCGGGCGACACACCCGTTTGATAATGTGCAGGGCGGCCATGCGGGTCGCTTTTTTGATCGACAGGGAGTGTGTGTGAAATTCAAGATGTCCGAGAAATCATTGTTTGCGGTGCTGCTGCGCTCGCCATGGTGGATCAGCTTTGTGTTGGTGGCCGTCATCGCCCTGGTGGCCGGGGCCTTGTTGCCCGAGCAGTACAAGGGCGTGGGCATGTTGGGGGGCTTTCCGTTTTTTGTGATCGGTTGCATGGCCCTTTGGCGTCAGCGCAATTTGCCCACTGCAGCCGAGACCGAACAGGTCTTGCAAACGCTGGCAACCATGAATTGGCGTGACTTTTCTGCCCTTCTGGACACCGCATTCACCCGCCAGGGCTACAGCGTATTGCCGCTGAAAGGTCCCTGTGACCTGCAATTGGAGAAAAAAGGCGTGCTGACCGTGGTCAGTGCCAAGCGCTGGAAGGCCGCCAACTTAGGGATTGAACCCTTGCGCGAACTGGTGGCTGAGCGCGATCGCCTGCAAGCGTCCAACAGCGTGTGCATCACCCTTGGCCAAGTCAGTGCCAAGGCCCGTGACTTTGCAGCTGAAAACCGCATCACGCTCATCTCGAATGGCGATCTGGTCGTCTTGACCGCCGACACCTTCAAAACCTTGTGAGCCCATGACCGCTGAACATCCCATCCTCGATGCCCAAGCCCTCAAGGCTTTGGGCGAAGCCTCAGCCCCCAAGGCCTGCACCTGCGCTGTGGGTGCCTGCACCGGGTGGGAAAGCATCACCGAAGACCGCTGGCCTGCAGCGCAAATGAACCACCTGGGCACTTTGCGTGCAGCGCCCGCCGATCCCTATGCAGGGGCAGACGCGGAGCCGACGTTTGAAGAGTTTCACCCGAATGGCACGCGTTACGAATCGCCCAACGCCCCGATCGCGCCACGGTTTTTTCCCTACAACCGCTGCGATGTCTTGGCCTGCAGCCAATGCCAACACGTGTTGCTCAAGTACACCGAATTTGGCGGCTACTACGTGGACCACCGCGTGCGTGCGCTGCAGCCCAACTTGGTGGTCGAGACCCCCAAGTTGTAGGCCGTGCAGGTACAGACCAGGCATTGAGCCCCGACTGGTGGATGAGCACCTGTCGGGTCAGCACTCAATCGGCCTTGATGCCGTTCTCGCGCACCACCTTGGCCCAGGTGTCGATCTGGCCATCGATGAAGGTTTTGGCTTTTTCGACGCTGCCGCCTGAAATCTCGATGCCTTGGGCCACCAGGCGCTTGGACACATCCGGGTTGGCCAAGGCCTTGTTCAGTTCTTCGTTCATGCGCTTGACGATCTCGGGCGGGGTTTTGGCCGAGGCCAGCACAGCCCACCAAGCCGGAGCCTCAAAGCCGGCAAAGCCCGCTTCGGCAATGGTGGGCACATCCGGAAAATCAGCCACTCGCTTGGCCGAAGTGACAGCCAACGGCCGCAAGCGCTTGCTGTCGATGTGCGGCTTGTTCAGGAAAACCGTGCTCATGGTCAGGGGAATGTGCCCGGCAATGGCATCGTTCATCAAAGGGCCGCCGCCCTTGAACGGCACATGGTTGAACTCCATGCCTCCGTTTTTGGCCAGCAAAGCCATGGCCAGGTGGCCCAAGCTGCCGTTGCCAATCGTGCCAAATGAAACGTTCTTTTTGGCCTTGGCGGCAGCCACCACATCGGCAAATGTTTTGTATTCGGTGCTTGCATGTGTCGACAGCATCATGGCCGAAGTGCCGACCAGCACCAGCGGCACCAGGTCTTTTTTGCTGTCATAAGGCATGCTGGCCATCAAGCTCTGGTTGACACCATGCGTGTCAAACACCACGGCAAAGGTGTAGCCATCGGCCGGTGCACTGAGCACGCTGGCCGTGCCAATCACACCCGAGGCACCGCCCTTGTTTTCCACCACCACGCTTTGGCCCAATTGCTGAGAAAGCGGACCCGACAAAATGCGTGCCACCTGGTCCACAGAGCCACCGGGCGGAAACACCGCCACCAGCTTGATGGGCTGTTTGCTGGGCCAAGCCTGGGCCCACGACACCAGTGGCAAGCAAGCCACCAAGGTCGCGCAGGCCCAACGAGAAATCTTTGTTTTCATGAGCAACACCTTCAAAAATTCAACAACAATCAGTATCGACTCTGAAGCTGTTTTGTCGTTGAGCGTATTCCCTTAGGGAGTAAGCCCTGTGGAGTTTGAAGTGAAAGGCTTGTCTTGGGCACAACGAGTGTGGGGGCCCCGCCCACGGGGCGATGGGGGGTGGTTTGCGAGGGTGATCGCGACGAGGGCGTCGCTCCTATAGGGGAAGGCCCTGCATTTTGTGGGGGCGCAGCACAGGGGAATGCCCTGCATTTTGTGGGGGCGCAGCGCAGGGGAATGCCTGCCTTTTGTAGGAGCCCCGCCCTCGGGGCGATTCTTGGTGGTCTGCGAGGCTTGATCGCGACGAGGGCGTAAGTACTGCAAAAAAGTGAGGCAGGCCGCGACCGAGTGGGCCCACGGACCTGGCTTGGACTTTCACACCGTGGCAATGGGGGTGGCGGGTGAGCCGATGGCTCCGGGCAGGCGCAGCGGCGGCGCCGTCAGCAAAAAGCGTGAGCGACCTGCTTGACGCAAATGTTCGGCCAAAGGTGTCAGGTGCCAGATCTCACCCAAATGAACCCCCAGCTTGAACAAACAATGCTCGTGCAAAGGCAAAGAAGCGCAGCTGCCTGGCTGGGGTGTCGACGGCAAACCCTCCACCGCGTAGTTGTCCGCAATCAAAGCCACCAGCCCCGAATCGGTGATCCATTGCAGCAACTTGTCGTCGCGACCTTCCAGCACCGCACACGAATGCTCCACGGCGTGCGGGTCCGGGTTTTTGTTCATCTCCAGCAGCATTTGCGCAAAGCCCGTGTGCAGGCACACCATGTCGCCGTGCTCTACCACCACCTGGTCTTTGCGCATGATTTCCATGAGCATGTCGAAGTCCACACGCACCCGCTCTCTGCCCAAATGGGCATGCAGGTCAATCATCACGGCACGCCCTTGAACGCAGCGCTCGGACATTTTCTCGATGCCCAAGGCCTTGGCCTGGCTGGTCGATTCACGGGCAATGTCCGGAAAGCCAAAAATACCCGCCCCCTCTGCACTGCGTGGCCCCACGACATCGGTGCCCGCCTTGAAACCGTTGTAATAAACCGGCTCGGGCACGCCATCGCCGTTGGCGTCAAACATCGAGCCCACATGGGCCAAACCATCCCACTGCGTGCTGTATTGCAAATGCATGATCACCAAATCGTCGCAAATCACGTCGGTGCAATCGGGGCTGCTGCACCACAGCTGGTAGTTCATGTTCGGCTGGCCCTCGCGCAAAGTCGGGCGCAAAACAGGGGGCTGACGGCGCGGGTTGAGCACATTGCCGCCCGGGAAATCCAGTGGCAGGCTTAGGTTGAAGCTCTGTCCTGTGCGCACCTCGGCCATGCCCTGCAGCACCTTTTCGGGCGTCAACCAATTCATGCGACCGCATTGGTCATCGGGGCCAAAGTCACCCCAATTGGATCCGGGTGGGCGTTGTTTCCAGCGGGGCGAAGTGGACATGGCGGTCTCCTAGAAATGGGGTTGAAACCTCATCATCGCAAAATCCAGCAACGACCGCTGTCCGCCGCATGACCCTCCTGTACGCCGCTATAAACCGGGCTCAAACCGTTGTTGTGCTGTTGATCTGGCTTTGTGAGAGTTTCAAGTGAAAGGCTTGTCTTGGGCACAGCGATCAGCGTGGGAGCCCCGCCATTGGGGGAATCTTTTGCATTTTGTAGGAGCCCCGCCCTCGGGGCGATTCTTGGTGGTCTGCGGGGGTGATCGCGACGAGGGCGTCGCTCCTACAAGGGGAATGCCCAGCACAAGGGCAATGCCCAGCACAAAGGCAATGCCCAGCCCACGGGGCGATGCCCTGCATTTTGTAGGAGCCCCGCCCTCGGGGCGATTCTTGGTGGTCTGCGGGGGTGATCGCGACGAGGGCGTCGCTCCTACAAGGGGAATGCCCAGCACAAGGGCAATGCCCAGCACAAAGGCAATGCCCAGCCCATGGGGCGATGCCCTGCATTTTGTAGGAGCCCCGCCCTCGGGGCGATTTTTGGTGGTCTGCGAGGCTTATCGCGTCGGGCCTGTACACCAAGCGCTGATGCAAACTTCGTCGGGCCGGATCAAGAGCCGGGGCGACCCACCTCTTTCCACCGCTGGCCCTCCATCACCCAATAACTGTGCAGGCGTTTGGGGGTGCGACTGGCGGTTTGCAGTTCGTGGCTCAATACCGCCACGTTTTGCTGCTTGTCCGTCCACTCAAAGGCCGAGATCAGCTGCCAATCACCGGGTGTTTTGCGCATCTGTTCCGGCTCAGGCCAGGCCTTAGGTGGGGCCTTCAGGTGTGGGGCCTTGGCCGCATCGTGCCAAGTCAGTTGTTCTGCAATGACCACGGGGGTGTCGGCTTTGAGCCCCAGCTGGATCAAGCGCGTCATGTCGTCATTGGCCAGCACCACACAGCCATCGGTGGCGGTGGGCGGGCGTGCGTATTGCTGACTGGGCGAGCCATGCAGCCAAATGCCCGAGCCCGTTCTTCTTTGCTCTTTGTCGATGGGGCTGGGGTAATCCAAAGTCAAGGCCCCTGAGCCATACAGGTCAGGCAGCATTGGATCGGTCAGGTGCTTTTGAACAAAGTACACCCCTGCCGGGGTTTTGCCATCGCCTTCGCGCCATTTGCCCATGCCATTGTTGCCAATGGACACATAGGCATCAAAGACCACTTTGAACGACCTTTTCCCTGCATCATCCCGTTGGTTGGCCAACACATAAAGACGCGATTTTTGGGCATCCACCAACACCACCTGCGCCACATTGGGGGACAAATAACGCACAGGGGCCGGGTATTGGCCGGCAAAAAAAGCCTTGTCCTGGTGGCGTGTGCGCTGCAAGGCTTCGGCTTTGAGTTGGCTCAAGCGTTGGCGCACATCAGGGTGTTGCAACAAAGCTTCGCGCTCGTGCAAGCCCCCCGACAGGCTGGCCAACAGATCGGCATAAATGAACTGCCCCAGCTGAAAGTTCGGGAATCGTTCAACCATGGTTTGAGCCACCTGCATGGCTTGCGCATGCTCCCCCGCATTCAACAGCTGGTAAGTCTGCAAAAACAGGGTTTCACCGTTTTCTGTCGGCTTTTCCCGTGGGGGTTTGGCTGGGGTTTTGGTACCTGCAGCAGCCTTGCCCCCCGGGGCGAGACCGAGCGGCTCGTCCTTGAGCGGTTCGCTGGGTTCATATAAGGTGTGCCACGCGGCGCGGGGTGTTGAATGGCCATTCGCGTGCGAAGCACCTTCAGTGCTGGATTTGGCCACGGCATCCACGCTGATCAGGCGCAGCAAAATCCACAGCGCTGCCAACAGCGGCAGCGCCATCCACAAGACGCGTGACCCCGTCTTGCCCCAACCCAGTCTCAAAAAGGTCCCTTGAACCCGTTGCCAAATAGCCATGTCTCTCAATCCGTGGTTTCGCTTTGAATCAACCATTGACCCTCACGTTTTTGCCACACCATGGTTTTTTGGTCGAGTCGGCGCAAGCGCTCGTCCTGATAAACCTGGGTGAACTTGACGGTGGCCCATGACCCGTTGATCTGCAGTCTGAGTTTTTCAAATGAAATCTGGATGCTTTGCTTGCTCGAAATCCGATCACTGCGCAACCGGGTCCAAGCCGCTTTGCTCAGACCTTTGGGCGGCACAAAATCCGGACTGTAAAAACCGAGGTAGGCCGGAACATCTCTGGCACTCCAAGTCTCACTCCAGCGGGTCAAGGCTGAACGCAGCGCACTGTCATCACTCACAGCCGGTTCTGGGTCGTCTGGCTGGGTGCCCGATGCCAAGCTGGGGGTGACCTGGATGTTTTCTCTCAGCTCAATGGGCGGCAACCAGTTGCTGGCGCCGGAGTTTTCGGACGGCTCTTGATAAAACCAAAGGGCCAGCAGCAGCCACAAAGGAATGCTCCATAAAACCAGCCGACGAGGCCACCGGGTGTGGGTTCTGAATAAATGTCTCAAGCGCATGCTCACTGGGCGATGACGTTTTCCCGCTCAATCCTCCAGCCGCCTTCGTGGCGCACCAAATCCAGGCGTTTGCGGTGGGTCGAAAAAATGTTGTCGGACTCGTAAACCTGGCTGAAACGGGCCACCACCTTGACACCGACTTTCTCAAAGCTGAATTGACGCACGGACACGCGAACAAACTTTCGCCCCGCAATGCGCGACGTGCGCTCGGCTTCCCATGCCGCGCGTCCAAGCCCTTTGGGCATTGAAAAATCCGGCGTGTAAGCCGCGAAATACTGCGGCATGTTTTGAGCGCTCCAGGCCTGCGCCCATGCTTCGATGGCCGCTTGGACCTGCTGGCGTGTGGCCTCGTCCAAGGGCGTTTTCTCGTTGGCTTGGACCGGTGCAGTCTTGGGTTGGATGGCCGGCACAGCGGGGGCAGGTGCAGCGCTGGGCACCGCTGCGGCAGGTGCAGCGCTGGGCACCGCTGAGGCCGTGTCGGCCGCAGGGGGCGGCAACGTGGCTTTCGCCGGGCTTGGGGCATCGGTGGCCACCGGCTTGGGCTTTTTCTCGATGCTGCTCAGCGAAGTCGATGCCAACAAAGTCAGCTTGGGCGCTGCAGGTTTTAAGGGCCATTCGGTCTGCAGTGCACTGGCATAAGCCTTGCGTGAGACCTCGGCTTGCAGGTTTTGCATGTTCTGGTGCACTGTCCACAAGGCCGGAACGCGTTGCATGGCCAAATTCAGCCAGCGCCTGGCCTCATCGTGCTGCCCCAAACTGGCGTGCAGCACGCCCAAATTGTTGTAGGCCTCCAGCATGTCGGGCTGCGCTTTGACCAGTGCGTTCAGGCAAGTGATGGCTTTGGGCGTTTGGTTTTGGTTGGCCAAGACCACACACTGCAGCAATTGAAATTGAGGGTCTGGGGCGGGTTTTTGCAACTGACGTGCAATTTCTTGCCCCGCTTCGGCCAAGCGCCCGGCCTGCATCAACTCGCGCACTTGCACCAGCGATGCGGGCTCGGCCTCGAGCAAAGCCGTGAGCGCAGGGGATTTGGGTGTGCTGGTCACAGGCCACAGCAACACCCCCAAACAAAGCCAGCCACGGATCAAAAAGTTCATGTGCACAGTGCTCACCTCAACTGAACAGCCTGGCAGGTTCGTTCAAGCGCTCCAAAGTCATGCCACAACCGCGGGCCACACAGGTCAGAGGCTCGGGAGCGATGAAGACCGGCACACCGGTGGCATCGCTCAACAATTTGTCCAAATCACGCAGCAAGGCCCCCCCACCGGTCAGCACCATGCCTTTGTTGGCGATGTCTGCGCCCAGCTCTGGCGGCGTGCTTTCCAAAGCGTTTCTGACCGACTCAATGATTTGCCCAAGCGGCTCGGTCAGCGCCTGCGTGACTTCGTTGCTGGTGATCGTGAAGGTGTGGGGTACCCCCAAGGCCATGTGGCGGCCATTGACCTCGATTTGCAAGACTTCTTTTGACGGCAAGGCACAGCCCACTGCGATCTTGATGCTTTCTGCCGTGTGTTCACCAATCAACACGCCGTGATGGCGGCGCACATGGGCCATGATGGCCTCGTCAAATGTGTCGCCCCCCACGCGGATGCTGGATTTGAAAACCATGCCGGCCAAAGAGATGATGCCGACCTCGGTGCTGCCCCCACCCAAGACCACCACCATGGAGCCCGTGGCCTCGGTCACGGGCATGCCCGCACCAAAGGCCGCAGCCAAAGGCTCTTCCAGCAAAAAAACCGCTTTGGCACCGGTGGCCAAAGCCGACTCCCGAATGGCACGCCTTTCAACCTGAGTCGACCCACACGGCACACAAATCACCGCGCGGGGCAGCGATCTGAAAAGCCCTCTGGGCCGCACCTTGCGAATGAATTCCTTCAGCATCAGTTCGGTCAAGGCGAAATCGGCAATCACCCCACCTCGTATGGGGCGAATGGCAGACAAATTGCCGGGCACCTTGCCCAACATCGCCTTGGCCTCGCTCCCCACCGCCTGCAAAGACTTTTTACCCAAAGGACCGCCTTCCGAGCGAATGGCCACCACCGAAGGCTCATCCAAAACAATGCCTTCTCCTCGAACGTAGACCAAAGTGTTGCAAGTCCCCAAGTCAATCGCAATGTCTTTGGGCTGAAAAATTCCTGAAAACATTGAGTTAGGCAGTTAAATTGATTATTTTGTTAAAAATCACAATTTAATTGTATCCCCAATGTCGTGCACATCACACAAAGTGTTTTCAGTGCAGGTGTTACTTCATGCCTCACAACCTGTGAGTCCTTCACAAGGCAAGGCAGACCGTTTCGGATTTTTGTGAGGACCAGCCTTCCTGACATCGGGTTCGGTGGTGGTCTGCAACGCTTGATCGCGACGAGGGCGTCGCTCCCACAAGGGAGGGGATGGCCCAGCAATATGGGTGATGGCCCAGCAATATGGGGGGATGGCCCAGCAATACGGGGGATGGCCCCGCATTTTGTGGGAGCCCCGCCCTCGGGGCGATGGGTGGTGGTCTGCGAGGCTTATCGCGACGAGGGCGTCGCTCCCACAAGGGAGGGATGGCCCAGCAATACGGGGCGATGGCCCAGCAATACAGGGGAATGCCCCGCATTTTGTGGGAGCCCCGCCCCCGGGGCGATGGGGGCCTTAGGCCACCAGAGAGGTCAGCAACTTTTGTTGCGCTGGCAAGCACTGGGTGTGCAGGTCGTAGCGCGACACGGCGGTGGCTCGGGCGTGTTGGCGCAGGGTTTGGTAGGCCTGGGGGTGGGCCAGCACATGGATGGCTTTGTCGGCCAAGGCTTCGGTGTCAAAAAAATCCACCAACACACCGTTGTGGCCGTCTTCAATCACCTCCATCACCGGGGCGGTGCGTGAACCCACCACCACACAGCCTGCACTCAGGGCTTCCACGCAGCTCCAGGACAGCACAAAGGGGTAGGTCAGATACACATGGCAAGCCGACAACTGCAAAACCTTGAGGTAGTTCTCATAAGCCAAAGTGCCCAGAAAATAAATGCGCGACAGGTCCAGCTGGTCTTTGACTTCGTTGAGGTAAATGTTTTTCCAGCTGCTGCCTTGGGGGGCCGCCTGGCCGTAGCTGTGGCCGTCGCCGCCCACGATCAAGGTGATGGCTTGGGGCCTTTGGGCCTGAATTTTGGGCAAAGCCCGCATGAACTGGTGGTAGCCCCGGTAGGGCTCGAGTTGCCGCGCCACAAAAGTCAGCACCTCGTCGCCCACCTGAATGCGGTGGCCTGTGCCGTCGGCGTGTTGCAGCTGCATGTGGGGCTTGGCATCGGGCCGCACCACTTGGGTGTTGATGCCGTCAAACACCACATCGATGCGGTCTTGCCATGCGCTGGGAAAGGTGCTGCGCTGCCAATGGGTGGGGGCCATGCCGTGGTCCATGCATTCGAGGGCCAGCATGTGGGTCATGTTTTTCAAGCGCAGCTGCGCCAGCGTGTCCATATTCAGGGTGTCCATGCCCGGCTCAAAGCCCACATCGCGGCCCGTGGCGCTGTAATAAAACTCTAAAAACGCCAAAACCTTGGTCTGCGGCCACACCTCTTTGATGAACATGGCCTCGCCCCAAGCGGGGTGGGCCACCACCAGGTCGGGGGTCCAGCCTTGCTGCTTCATGGCCAGCATGGCCTGCAGCGCCGAGGTGCCCCGGATCAGCTTGGTCTCAAATTCGGCCAGCCAAGGGTGAATCGTTTTGCTGGGCTGCATATTGGGCTGGTGCCGCACCATGTCCACGCCCGGTAAGCCTTTGCCCTGTATGGCCAAGGCCCGCACGCTGTGGCCAGCCGCCTGCATGGCGGGGGCCAAATGGCGAAATTGCCCCGGAAAATTCTGGTGAATGAAGAGGATGCGCATACAAAGTGGTGAAATGACCAATATCTTCAAATAGCTAAAAAATACATTTTCAATAAAAAAATGTCAAAAAAGTGGTTTTTCTTGGTTTGCATGTCGTTTTTTTTCGGATTTCCTATAATCGGTCATTCCCAATCTCCTGTTTTGTTGCGCGGCGTCGTGGTGCCCGGCGGCGTGGTGTGCCCCTTGTTTCGCACCGAAAGCGGAGATTTGGTGAGTTTGACCGGTCTGAGTGTGCAAGGTTTTGCGCCTGGCATTTTGATGGGTCTTCAAGGTCGATGGGAAGCGCAGTCGGTCTGCATGCAGGCCTACCCCACCTTGCGTGTTGAACACATCTCAGTCAAGGAGCCAAAGCGATGATCATTCCAACATTGAAGCCCACCGATCCCCTGTACATCAGTCAGTGGCATCTGGCCATGATCGGCAAGCTGGGCTTTGCCGGGGTCAACAGCACCATCGGCATCGAACGGGTCTGGGCCGATCACACGGGCGCATCGGTGCGCGTCGGCATTTGGGATTCGGGGGTGCAAGCCACGCACTGGGATCTGAGCACCAATTTTTTCAGCGCCTTGTTGGTGGCCGTGAACGGTTTGGTCAACCCGGGTGAACCCCTGACGCAGTACGACATCCACGGCACCTCGGTGGCGGGTTTGATTGCCGCCGACAACAATGGACTGGGTGGGGTGGGGGTGTCTTTTGACGGCAGCATCACCGGGGTCACCATTTTTGGCGGTGCGGACGACATCAACCTCAATTGGGACCGCTATTTGCTGACTCTGGACGGTCTGCAAAACTTTGACGTGACCAACCACAGCTACGGTGCGGTGGCCAACTTTTCGGCTTTGGCCGACATTGAAAAGTTTCACAACGCAGCCGTGTTTGGCCGCAATGGCCTGGGCACCATCACCGTCAAGTCGGCGGGCAATTACGACGCCAATGGCAACGGCGATGGCCTCGATGCCTCGCAGCACACCGTGACCGTGGCCGCCGTGGGGGCCGATGGCTACGTGGCCAGTTATTCCACCTATGGCGCCCACATCTTGGTCAGTGCACCGGCCGGCTCGGTGACCACCGACATCTTGGGTGGCGGCTTGGGTTACGACGGTCTGCTGGCAGGCGATTACACCAATGCCTTTGGCGGCACTTCGGCGGCCGCACCCATTGTGTCGGGGGTGGTGGCCCTGATGCTCGATGCCAACCCCTTGTTGGGCTGGCGCGATGTGCATGCCATTTTGTGCTTGAGCGCGGTGGGCACCGGCAGCGTGTATGGCGGCCCAGTCAACCTTGAACACTTTGCCTGGCGCTGGAACAAAGCCCTCAACTGGAACGGCGGCGGCTTGCACTACAGCGAAGACTATGGCTACGGCATGGTCAACGCCTACAACGCCGTGCGCATGGCCGAGGTCTGGAGCCTGCTGATGCCGCAAGCGCAGACATCGGCCAACGAGCTGGTCATCAGCAGCGGAGTGATCAACGCCAACCAGGCCATGGTGGACGGCGGCACCCTGACCTACAACTTCAACGTGACGCCCAACATGTCTTTGGAACATGTGGCCCTGACCTTGAACTTCACGCATGCGGACCTCACGCAACTGATCATTCAGCTGGTTTCGCCCTCGGGCACCAGCATGAACTTGTACAACGGCACCACTGGCACGGCGACAACGTCTGACCTGGGCCTGTCGTATGCCTTTGGTCTGGATGGCCTGCGGGGCGAGCAACTGGCCGGCACCTGGTCGGTGCGCATTCAAGACACCGTGCAAACAGGCACTGGCCGACTCAACTCGGTCGAGCTGAGTGCCTACGGCTCGGCCATGGATGTGAACAACGTTTACCACTACACCGACGAAGTTTTTATTGCCCAAGCACAGGCCGGCCAAAGCACCCGCTTGAACCTGAACGACACCAACGGCGGTGTGGACTGGATCAATGGCGCAGCCTTGTACCAAGGCGTGTTGCTGGACCTCAATGCGGGGACCAACTCCACCTTGGACGGAACCCGCTTCATCACCATGGGCACGACCAATGCTATTGAAAACGCGGTGACCGGTGACGGCAACGACCGCCTGCAAGGCAACAGTCTGGACAACCAGCTGCTGACCCAGCAAGGCGACGACACTTTGTTTGGGGGCTTGGGCAACGACAGTCTGGACGGCGGTGACGGCCTCGACTGGGCGGTTTTTCAGGGTTTGTCCAGCGCTTATGTCATCACCACCTCGGGCGGCAAGACGGTGGTCACCGGTGCCGAGGGCACCGACTGGTTGACCGGCATTGAGTACATCGCCTTCAGCGACAAAAATGTGTTGGACCCCACGGCCTCGCTGGACACGCCAGCCGTGCCCTTTGTCGGACCCAGCGCGGGAACAGGGGCGGTCACGCCCCCTCCGCCACCACCTCCGCCCCCGCCACCCCCCGGCGGTGGCACAGGCACAGTGAACGTGATTCTGGGCACCACAGCGGCCAACAACCTGGTGGGCACGGCGCTCAATGACCGGATCGAAGGCTTGGCCGGCAACGACACCCTGAGCGGCGGCGACGGCAACGACACCCTGATTGGCGGGGCGGGCAACGACCGTTTTATGGGCGGCGCAGGCGTGGACACCGTGAGTTTTTTGGGCACCACAGCGGCAGTCACCTTCAGCTTGGCCAGCACCGCCAACCAAAACACCCGAGGCTCGGGCACCGATGCCCTGCTGGCGGGTCACGCGGTTGAAAACTTGACCGGTGGCAGCTCGGGCGACACCCTGACCGGCGACGCCAATGCCAACGTGATCGATGGCGCGGCGGGCAACGACACACTGAACGGAGGCCTGGGCAACGACACTTTGATCGGCGGCGCGGGCCGAGATTTCTTTGTCTTCAACAGCCGACTGGGCGCCACCAACATCGACACCGTGGTGGGCTACAACGTGGCCGACGACACCATGCGTCTGGAGAACACGGGCATCTTCACCGCCTTGACCCGCACCGGCACATTGGCGGCCACCGCTTTCACCACAGGCACCGGTGCCACCACAGCCGCCCACCGCATTGTTTACAACGCCAGCAACGGCGCTTTGCTGTACGACGCCGACGGCACCGGTGCCGTGGCCGCCGTGCAATTTGGCACCCTGCAAGGCGTGACCGGCACCTTGGTCAGCGCCGATTTTGTGGTGATTTAGGAGGTTTGAAAGCTTCGGTCGATTTGTGGTGTTGATGCAACAAAAATATCGTCAAAAGTGAAAAATTCTTTAAAAGCAAGCACTTGCTTGACGTCTTTGACAAATTAAATGAGAATTTCACAGCGTTGACGAATATGTTGTTTTCGCATTCACCACGAAAGGAAATCCGATGAAAAATTTGAGTCTTTTGAGCAAATGCCTGAACAGCGCCTCGGCAGTTCAGCGTCAAAAAGGTGCAACCATGATCGAGTACGTCTTGCTAGCGGCCTTGATTGGTGTGGTTGTGGCGTTGGCTTTGCCTGCTTTGACAACGGCTATCACTACTGCATTTGGAACAATCGCAGGTGAGATCAACTAAGTTGTCCCAGTGAAGCAGTTATCTTTGACAGCCATTGCCCTCTTGCTGGGGGCCTTGGCTACTTTTTTTGCAGCCCGGTCCATGGGTTTGCTCGGCCCTTCTGTGTCCTCCTCTGAGGTGATGCTGGTTGTGGCCGCTTCCCCCATAGCTGCCGGACAAGTGATCGAGTCGGGTCAAGTCAAAACCATGGCCTGGCCACGGGGCAAAGCCCCTGAACAATCATTCAGCAAAGCCAGTGCGTTGGTTGGCCGCGTGGCCAAGCACCCCATTTACCCTGGCGAACTGTTGATCGAGCCCAAGCTCGCAGCGGTTGATGCCCGGGGCGGTCTGGCTTCAACCATCGAATCGGGCAAACGCGCCATTTCGGTGGGCGTCAACGAAGTGGTGGGCGTGACCGGATTTGCCCTGCCGGGTAGTTATGTGGACGTGTTGGTCAGTGCCAAAGACGCGGCCAACGCCCCTTTTGCCACCACGGTGCTGACCCGCATCAAAGTGCTGGCGGTGGCGCAAGACACCGAAACCGATGCCACCAAGCCCAAAGTGGTCAAGGCCGTGACCCTAGAGTTGACCCCCACCGAAGCCGAAAAACTCGATTTGGCCCGCAGCATCGGCACCCTGTCTTTGGTGCTGCGCAATGAAAACGACACCGCTGTGGCGGACTCTGACGGCACCCGTCTGAGCGACATATTGCGTTCGGCACCACCCGTGCCAGTCCGTGTAGCTCCCACAGCCGCTGGCGCAGCGCCTCAAGCCCGAACCAAACCGCCAGCGGCTCCTCGCCCAGCCCGCCCCCCATCTGAAGAAACTGAAACCGTGACCTCGATTCGCGGCATCGCCAAGCGCGAGGAGCAACCCTGATGCCGAATTTGGTCCCGTTTTATTCTGGCCACCGCCCTTGGGTCGTGGCCTGTTTGTTTTGGTCCTGTTCTCAGGGCGTCTGGGCCTTGGAAACCCGTGAATCTTTGACGGTCAAACCGGCCGTTGATGCTTCGGCCAGGGCAGAGTCCAGAGCCCCCGTCAAACGGGTCACGAAAGCCACCAACGATCTACAGCCCAAAGGCTCCGACAAAAAGTCAGCACGCACTGCGCAGCCTAAGGCACTGGCTCAACCTGTCGTTGTGAAATCTGTGTTGCCAGCCAACCGCTTGCCTGTGGTCCTCGACATCGCGGCCGGGCGGGCCCATGTGTTGGTGCTGCCTTTTGCCGCCAGCCGCGTGGCCGTGGGTAACCCACAGGTGGCCGATTTCACGCTCGTCAAAAACAACGAGCTCTACATTTTGGGCAAAAGCGTTGGGGCCACCAACCTGATTTTGTGGGACAAAACCGGCGAATCCCGAACCGTCAACCTCACGGTGGGTGTGAACTTGGGTGTGTTTGCTGACGTGCTCAGCCGTGTGCTGCCCCATGAAAAAGACATCAAACTCACCAGCGCATCGGGCTCCATTGTGCTCAGCGGCATGGTGTCTGACGCCATAGCGGCCGACTCGGTGGTCAACCTGGCCCAAGCCTTTTTGCAACAGCTGCAGCCGGGCAGCGGCTTTGGCGGGCAAGCCTCGGCTCTGTCCAGTAACCCGCAGGCTGGCGGCAACAATAGCCCATCGGGCACACCCGGCAGCGGTGCAACTAACCCCCAAGCCGGAGGCCTGGGGAATTTGTCGGCCAACTCCCAACGCGCCCAAGTCATCAACCTGATGCGCATCCGTGACCCCCAGCAAGTCATGTTGGACGTCAAGATCGCCGAAATTTCCAAAACCTTGCTCGACAAACTGGGTGTCAAAGGGGTTGAGCGCGGTGACCTCATGCGCTGGAACATCATCTCAAACGTGGTGGGCGGTGCCTCGGACGGCAGTTTGGGGGTGTTGCTGGGCGCGGGCGTCACAGGCAAAGGGGCCATGCTCGAAGCCAAGAAAAACGACGGTCTGGTCAAAATCTTGGCGGAACCCACCATCGTGGCCATGAGTGGCCATGAAGGCAAGTTTTTGGTGGGCGGCAAAGTGTTCATCCCCATCACCCAAAACGGCGGCAACGGCCCTACCGTCACCTTGGATGAGCGCGAATTTGGGGTGGGCTTGAAGTTTGTTCCCACTGTGCTCGACGGCGGTCGTGTCAGCTTGCGGGTGGCCTCTGAGGTCTCTGAAATCTCCAAAGAACCCTTGGTCATGTCAGTGGGCACCAGCACCTCGATCTTGCCGGCCATCACTACACGCAATGTGTCCACCACCGTGCAGCTGCGCGACAACCAAAGTCTGGTCATTGGTGGCCTGATGCGCAACAACATCACTGAATCGATCAAGGCCTTTCCCCTGTTGGGTGAGATCCCGATTTTGGGAGCTCTGTTTCGCAGCACCGAATTCAACTCCGAGCTGACCGAGCTGATTGTGGTGGTGAGCCCCCGTTTGGTCAGCGCCACCGACAAACCACCGTCTTTGCCCACCGACAACTTTGTGCCGCCCTCGCGTGCGCAGTTGTTGCTCGAAGGCAAGATGGAAGGCAGCCCACCTCCAGCCCAATTGGTGCCCAAGAAGTGAGCTCCACACCATGAAAAACATGAACAATCAGCAGGACCAATGCACAGGTGTCGTCCGGTGTTTGTGGCCGATGCAGTGGCTGGCTGTTGTGGCCATTGTTGCGCTGCAAGCGTGTGCCAGTACCACCCCCGAGCTCGATGCGCAGTGGGGGATAGCGCTGACCCGAGCCAAGGCGGCGCAGAGTTTGCCCCCCACGGTGCAGGATGCAGACCACGCCTTGCCTGGTGCGGGCAAACCCAGCGCCACAGAAAGCCTGCGCGGCTTGGAAATTCACCACAAAGGGCTGTCCGCGCCAGCCGCGATTCAGGCGAAATGACGCACGGCCCCCGCTCCACACAGCGCGGCGTTTTCACGGTCATCACGGCCTTGGCCGTGGTGCTGCTTGTGGTGATTTTGGGTTTTGTGGTCGACGGCAGTCGCTTGATGGTGGTCCAAGGCGAACTCCAAAACGCCACCGATGCCTGCGCCCTGTCGGCTGCCGCCGAGCTCAATGGTTTGCCTGGGGCCAGTCTGCGGGCAGCCGCCTCAGGCAGTCGTGTGGCCAGCAATTTGAACAAGCAAAATTTTCAATCCATTGCCGCTGCAGTCTCACCTTCGGATGTGCGCTTCAGCACCAGCTTGAACGGTGTTTATTTCGCCGCTTCAAGTGCATCCACCAACTATCGGTTTGTTGAATGCACGGCCATGCATACTGGCTTGATCAACCTGTTCATGGACTTGGTCGGTTTAGGGGATTCACTGCCCGTGGCCACCTCACGTGCGGGCCTACAAAAGACTAGCAAAGTGTGTGCACCGCCCCTGGCTTTGTTGGTGCGCAACGCCACGAGTCCGGACTTCGGTTACACGGCGGTGCCCAATTCTTTGGCCAACAGTGCCACGGTACCCGGACCCTTGGTTGTGAGCGCGGATGTGGACTTGGCCAACTTGCGTTATGCCGACTTGGTCAACAGCACCTTGACCGGGGATGAAGCTCACTACGCTGATTTGTTATCCAAATCGGGTGTGTGTGGTGTCCTCACCGGCGCAGCCCAAATCGTGGGTATTGATGGTCCTAATACCATGGCCGCGAAATTGAGCACTGCTTTAAAAGACCGCTACGAATCAGACCCAACGTATGGCACCGGACCAGGCTTGTCCAACCGGCGCTTGATGGCCGTGCCCTTTGTCAATGCATCCAGTAACACCAGCACCACGGTGTTGGGCTGGGCTTGTCTTGAACTGGGGCCAGTCGTGAGCGGGGTGGTCAAGGTGTACTACCGAGGCGATGCACGAAAGTTGACCAGTTTTTTGCCCAGTTCAAATTGCGTCACGCTTGGGGTGGGGGGTAGCGCTGCAGAAGGGCCTTATGCGCCCACTTTGGCCAGATGATGACGCCTCAACTCGCTCGCCGCAGTCAGCACAGGCACCTCTTGTCTCACCCTGTGCGCTTGCAAGCCGGCGCGGCTTTGGTGGAGCTGACGGTGGTTTTGGCCTTGTTCATGGTGCCCCTCTTGCTGGGTTTGGTAGAAGCCGGACGCTTGATTTACACCTACAAAATCCTGGTGCACCAAGCCCACCACACAGCACGCTACCTGTCGGTTCAGGCACCTGGACAAAACCACGCCACGGCACTTTGTTTGTTTAAAACAGGTTACGCCCAAAGCACTTGTTTGGCTTCAGACGCTTTGTTACCCGGTTTCAACGACGCCAGCTTCGTGTTGACCATTGACGACGCCAGCAACAATGCCGTCAAAAAAAGCATAGCCAACGCAGCGAGCAGCCCCAACAGCCACCTGAACGTGACCACGGTGACCGCCACTGCCTACCCCTACACCTTTGTGTTCTCTGATTTATTTGGCGGGCCCAGTTTGAGCTTTGGTCCCGTCAGCGCCAGTTTCAGGCAGGTTCACTGACATGAAGCACCCACGTCAACAAGGCACCGTTCTGATCGAATTCACCCTGTGTTTTTTGATCTTTTGGATCGTTTTCATCGGCATCCTGGAGTTTGGCCGCACCCTTCTGGTCTGGAACACCGCTGCCGAAGCCACCCGCATCGCCGCCAGAATGGCCAGTATTTGCACCAGCGAGTCAGACATCCAAAAAACAGCCATTGCCAACAAAGTGGTGTATCTGCTCAAAATGACTGGCCAAGCTTCTTATACGGCCCCAAGCACCCCCTCGGTTAAGACGGACCTCACCGATCAACCTGACTGGTTGAATCTGACGTATTTGCCAACTGGCTGCAACGACAACACTTGTGAGTTCGTTCAAGCGAGTTTGACCGGGGTGAATCTTGAGTTGCGCTTTCCAGGCTGGACGCTGGATCTGGCACTTCCGCCCAACCGCACCACTGTGTTACGCGAAAGCATGAGCGTTAAATTTCCTTCCGGATTGAACAACGTGAACAGGTGCTCCTGATCCAAGACCGCCCCATTGCCATGAACATCTTCCTCTACGCCCCCCCCAACTGGCCCATGCCCACGGGCTTTGTGCCACACAAAAACGACCGTGTCACCGTGGTGCACGGCCACTTGGCCGACTTGCTCGATACGGTGTTGTTTCGCCAGCCCGAATTGCTGTTGGTGGCTGGTTTTGACGATGCGCCTGCCTTGCTGCTTCAACTCGAACGGGTCGCTCAGCAAATGGGGCATACGGCGGTGTTGCCGGTATTTGCCAAGCCCGAGCCCGCGTTTTTGCTGCGCCTCATGCAAATGGGGGTGCGCGAAGTGTTGCCGCCCGACGCAGCGCTGTGGCACGAAGCTTTGGCCCGTGTGCGCGATCGCCTGCACAGCCCCAGCCCAGGCACCCCGGTGCAGCGTGCCTCGCTCAAAGTGGGTTTTTTGTCGGCCAAAGGCGGCGATGGCTGCACCAGTTTGGCGGTCAACATGGCGGCGGCTTTGGCCAAAGACACGGCGGCCAAAGTCTTGCTGCTCGACTTGTCCTTGCCTTTTGGCGATGCCGACGTTTACCTCACCCGCAAACCAGTCGAGCACGATTTGGCCGACTTTTGCAACGAGGTCAACCGCTTGGATGAGGCCTTGTTGGCTTCCATGGTCACGCCCATTGCCGACAATTTTCACTTCATCGCCTCGCCCGCCTCGTTCGAAAAAATCATGGGCATCGAGCCCGCGCAGGTGGAACAGTTGCTGGCCTTTGTGTCGCCGCTGTACAGCTTCATCTTGATCGATCTCGGCAGCAACATGGGCCCGGTGGGCTTGCGCATGTGGGAGCAACTCGACCAAGCCGTGGTGCTCTCGTCCGTCTCCATGCCGTCTTTGCGTCGCCTGAACCAAATCAAGCAGTTGTGGGAGAGCCTGGGCCTGAGCGCGGCCAAACTCAACTTTGCCATGAACCGCGTGGTGGGCAAGTCCGACCTGGAGCTGACCGAGTTCCAGCGCATCTACCCTCAAAAACCCCTTCACCTCTTGCCTGCCGATGTGCCCGGCATGAAAGCCTCGGTGGTGCAAGGCACGCCCTTGGTCAGCCTGCAGCCACGCAGCGAGTACACCCGTGCCGTGGCGGCCTGGGCCGCCGATTGGTCGGGTCAACCCATGAAAGACAAGTCGATATGGCAACGCTTAAGGAAAAAATAAGCGCCTGGAGCTACGGCAGCGGGTCGAACGCCTCAGCTGCTGCAGCGGCTTCGCCCGTGGGTGTGGCCCAGGCTCAGAGCATGCCGCCAGCCGCCTTGGCCGCTGCGGCCAGCGCCCCAGCGGCTGTGGCTGGTTCGGCGGGTGTGACCATGCCCGCAGCCCCGGCGGTGTCGGGCACTTATTACGCCCTCAAGACCCGGCTGCACCAGTCCCTGATTGCCAAGATTGACCTGGCCGCGGCCGAAGCCATGCAGCCCGACCAACTGCGTTCGCAACTGCGCGACGTGTTGTTGGGCCTGATTGACGAAGAAGCCATTCCCATGAACGAGCAAGAACGCCGTTCATTGGTGGCCGATTTGCAAAACGAGGTGCTGGGCCTGGGGCCGCTGGAGCCATTGCTGGCCGACCCCGACATTTCTGAAATCATGGTCAACGGTTTCGACACCGTGTTTGTGGAAAAGCGTGGCCGCATCGAACGCGTGAACATCCGTTTCAACGACGACACGCATTTGCTCAAAATCATCGACAAGATCGTCTCGCGTGTGGGCCGCCGCGTCGACGAGTCCAGCCCCATGGTCGATGCGCGGCTGCCCGATGGCTCGCGCGTGAACGCCATCATCTCGCCCATTGCGCTCGATGGGCCAGCAATGTCGATTCGGCGCTTTGCCGTCAAGCCCCTCAAAATGGCCGACTTGGTCGAGCGGCGCACCTTGACGCCCGGCATGGCCGAACTGCTGGCGGGCATGGTCAAGGCCAAAACCAATATTTTGATTTCGGGCGGCACGGGCTCCGGCAAGACCACCTTGCTCAACATTTTGTCGAGCTACATCCCCGAACACGAACGCATCATCACCATCGAAGACACGGCCGAACTTCAAATGCAGCAAAGCCATGTGGTGCGTCTGGAAACACGCCCGGCCAACTCCGAAGGGCGGGGCGAGATTTCGATGCGCTCGCTGGTCAAAAACAGCCTGCGCATGCGGCCTGACCGCATTGTGCTGGGCGAGGTGCGCGGCGGTGAGGTGATCGACATGCTGCAAGCCATGAACACCGGGCACGACGGATCGCTGACCACCGTGCACGCCAACACCCCGCGAGACGCTTTGGGGCGGCTGGAAAACCTGGTGGGCATGGGCGGCGTGAGCTTGCCGGTCAAACCCTTGCGCCAGCAAATTGCCTCGGCCATCAACGTCATCGTGCAGGCCACGCGCCTGAGCGATGGCAGCCGCAAAATCACCAGCATCCACGAAGTCACCGGCATGGAAGGCGAGGTGATTTCGACCCAAGAGATCTTCCACTTCGAGCGCTCGGGCGTGGGGGCCGATGGTGCGGTGCTGGGCCGCTTCAAGCCCACGGGCATTCGCCCCTTGCTGGCCGAACGCCTCAAGATCAGTGGCGTGAACTTGGCCGAAGAGTTGTTCAACCCCCTGGTGTTTAACGAATGAACACGATGACTTGGCCCGAACTCATGCCTTGGGCAGTGCTCTTGGTGACCTTTGTGTTGGTGGTGGGTGCCGTGGTGCTGCTGGCCAGTTGGTGGCGGCGGCAATTTGGCGCGGAAAGCCGGGCGCAGCGCCAACGCCTGGCCGCTTTTGTGCGCAACAACGCCGTGGGCGGTGGTGACGATTTGCTGCTCAAAACCACCGGCGGCAACCCCAACAGTGCCTGGTTGGCCCCATTGCAACAACTGCCGGGCTATGAACGCCTGGCCGACTTGCTCATGCGCACGCAGTCCACCCAATCGCCTTTGGGGTTTTTGGGCTTGGTGCTGGTCTTGTGGCTGGGGGGCTTGTTGCTGACACTGGTGCTGTTCAAACTGTCGCTGCAGGCGTCGGTGCTGGTGGCTTTTGGGCTGGCTGCGCTGCCGTGGTTGTTTCATTTGCGCAAAGACCAGCGGCAGCGGCGCAAGTTTGAAGAGCTTTTCCCCGAAGCGCTGGACTATTTGTCACGCGCCTTGCGGGCCGGGCAGGGTTTGTCGTCGGGCTTGAGCATGGTGGGCCAGGAGTTTGCCGACCCGATTGGGCGCGAATTTAAAAAAACCGTGGACGAGATCAATTTTGGTTTGCCCTTTGCAGATGCACTGGCCAACATGGGGCACCGCGTCAAAAGCCCCGACCTCGACTTTTTTGTGGTGGCCATCGTGATCCAGCGCGAGACCGGTGGCAACCTGGCCGAGTTGCTGGGGGGGCTGGCGCAAACCGTGCGCGAGCGCATCAAACTGGCCGGCAAGATCCGCATCATCTCGGCCGAAGGGCGGTTTTCTGGGGTGGTGTTGGGGGCCTTGCCTTTTATTTTGGGCGGCACACTCACGCTGCTCAACCCCAAGTACATGGACAGTTTGTGGGGCACACCCGAGGGCCTGCGCATTGTCAGCATCGGCTTGTTCATGATGCTGCTGGGTGGCCTGTGGCTGTGGAAAATCGTGCAAGTCAAGGTCTGAAACCATGCCCCAGTTGAACCCCACCCTGCTTTTGGTTTTGCTGTGTGCCCTGGTGTTTGCCGCCGTGGTCATGGCTGTGTTTGCCCTCAACCGTTATTGGGAACAACGCCAACAACAAAGCCGCTTCAAAGACCTGGTGGGCGTGGCCCACACGCCCACCGCGCTGCCCACAGCGGCTGCGCCCAAAGCCTCGCGCTGGATGGACTCGCTGTACAAGTTGTCACTGCCCGCCGAGGGCTGGGGCGAGTCGCAAATCCGGCTCAAGTTTTTGCGAGCCGGTTTTCGGCAAAGCGACGCGCCGCGCATTTATTACGTCATCAAAAGCCTGCTGGTGCTGGTGGTGCCGGTGCTGGTGTGGCTGGGCTTGTGGTTGTTCAAGCCCGCTTGGCCCAGCAGCCAAATGGCCCTGGTCACCTTGCTGACCGCCGCTGCGGGCTACTACGGGCCCGATGTGTTTTTGCAGTGGCGCACCCAAACCCGGCGCGACACCCTGCAACGCGGGCTGCCCGACCTGGTGGACTTGCTGGTGGTGGCGCTCGAATCGGGCATGGGGCTGGATTCCGCCATCACGCGGGTGTCCAAAGAACTGGCCCGCAGCCATGCCTTGCTGGCCGAAGAGTTTTACCTGGCCGGCCTGGAAGTGCGGGCCGGGGCAGGGCGCATGACGGCGCTCAAAAACCTGGCCTTGCGCATGAACCTCGACGACCTCAATGGCCTGGTCACCATGCTCAACCAGTCTGAGCGCTTTGGCACCAGTTTGGGTGAAGCGCTGCGTGTGCAGTCCGAGGTAATGCGCCTCAAACGCGGACAACGTGCTGAAGAAATCGCCGCCAAAATTCCGGTCAAGATGCTGTTTCCGCTCATCTTCTTCATCTTCCCCTCCATCATGGTGGTGCTGATTGGCCCGGGGTGGATGCAAATCTCGGCCGCTTTTGGATTCAAATGAACGCAGAACTTGTGACAAGCATGTGGGCCATCTGCTTGGGGGCATTGGCCGGATGGCTGTCGTGTGTGCTGGTGATCTGGCTGCCGCAAAACATCCTCAATGAAGAAGCGCAATGGCTGGCCGAAATACAAGGCACCGACTGGCAAGCCACACAGCCCCACGGCCTGCGAGCCTGCGCGGCGCACGCCATGGCCCAGCGGCGGCGCTGCCTGTTGTGGGTGCTGGGGGGCGTGGCCTTGGCCTTGGCTTTGACAGGGGGCATGGGGGCCTCTTGGCGCACCGCTTTGTGGGGCGTGTGGCTGTGGGCCTTGCTCACGTCTGCTGCCATCGACAAAGACACCCAACTGCTGCCCGACGCTTTGACGCAGCCTCTGCTGTGGTTGGGCTTGCTGATCCAAACCGTGCAGAGCCTGAGGACCATAGGCCTGGAAAATGCCTTGTGGGGTGCCGTGACGGGCTACATGATTTTGTGGGTCATGGACCAGCTGTACAAGCGCTGGCGCGGCATCAGCGGCGTAGGGCAGGGCGACATGAAACTCCTGGCCGCCGTAGGCGCCTGGCTGGGGCCACAAGCCACCCCCAACGTGCTGCTGATCGCCGCCTTGGCCTCACTGGTCAGCCAAGGTTTCATGCGCCTGATGAAACCCCAATCCACCCCCGCCGAATTCGCCTTCGGCCCCTGGATCGCCCTGGCCGCCATTGGCTACTGGCTTTGGCACTGATCCACTGATCCACTGATCAACTGATGCATTGATCCCTTGATCCCTTGATCCCTTAATGCCTTGATGTCTTGATCCCCTGTGGGAGCGACGCCCCCGTCGCGATAAGCCTCGCAGACCACCACCCATCGCCCCGAGGGCGGGGCTCCCACAAAATGCAGGGCCTCCCCCTTGTAGGAGCGACGCCCTCGTCGCGATAAGCCTCGCAGACCACGACCCATCGCCCCGAGGGCGGGGCTCCTACAAAATGCAGGGCATCACCCTGTGGGCTGGAATTTTCCCTGTAGGAGCGACGCCCCCGTCGCGATAAGCCTCGCAAACCACCAAAAATCGCCCCGAGGGCGGGGCTCCTACAAAAATGCAGAGGCCATCCCCCTGTAGGAGCGACGCCCCCGTCGCGATGAAGCCTCGCAGACCACCAACAATCGCCCCGAGGGCGGGGCTCCCACAAAATGCAGGGCATCCCCCTGTGGGCTGGAATTTTCCCTGTAGGAGCGACGCCCCCGTCGCGATGAAGCCTCGCAAACCACCACCCATCGCCCCGAGGGCGGGGCTCCTACAAAAATGCAGGGGCCATCCCCCTGTAGGAGCGACGCCCCCGTCGCGATAACCCCCGCAAACCACCACCCATCGCCCCGAGAGCGGGGCTCCCACAAAATGCAGGGGCCATCCCCTTGTAGGAGCGACGCCCTCGTCGCGATGAATCCTTACACACCACGAAAAAAAAGCAGTGCGCCGTGAGGCGCACTGCTTTGGCAGACAGAACCGTAAAGATTATGCTGGAATCACTGAGTAATTTGCAAAGTCAAAATTCACAAAGTGAGCAACTTTGTCCAGAGTAATGACTTCATTGACATTGTTAACTTGCCAGATATCTGCATCTGAGCCAGTGACAGCAATCAAATAAGAAACATCATTATCTTCTGAATCCAGATAATCCATAGGATTATCATTCAAAGTCAAATTGACCAATTGGACGCCATCAATCTCGTCATTGTTATTGGTACCGCCGAATGAAATATCAAAACCATTCAAATGAATGATCCCTGTCATGTCGAAACCAGAGATGGTGTCAAAGTTGGTATCGCCACTGTCTTTCAAAACAATCGACGTGTTGGACGCTGCTTCAGCGATCGTGATGAAATCATTGCCCAAACCGCCAATAACACAGGCATTATCGGCATTGATAAACAAAGAATCATCACCCGATCCACCGTTCAACGAACTGCCTGCACCGTCAGCAGTCAATGAATCATCGCCAGCGCCACCATCCAATGTGGTGTTATAGCCATCAGCGTGCAATGTATCGTCGCCATCACCACCATCTAATGTGGAGTCATCAGCGTGAGCATGCAAAGTGTCGTTGCCAGAACCGCCGTTCAAGGAACTGCCCGAAGCCTCAGCAGTCAAAGAATCATCGCCGTCGCCACCATCCAATGTGGAGTCATAGCCGGTAGAAAGCAAAATGTCGTCGCCAGAATCACCGTTCAACACACTGTATTCGCCTTCAGCAGTCAAGGAATCGTTGCCTTCGCCGCCATGCAAGGTGCTTTCATCGCCAGCAGCGTGCAATGTATCGTCGCCAGTGCCACCATCCAAAATGGATTCATAGCCGTGAGCGTGCAAAGTATCTTTGCCAGAACCACCGTTCAATGTGCTGTATTCACCTTCAGCAGTCAACGAATCGTCATCATCGCCACCATTCAAGGCGGCCTCATCGCCATAAGCGAACAAAGTATCGAGGCCTGCGCCACCATTCAATGTGTTTTTGGTGCCATAAGAGACCAAGGTGTCGTCACCTTCGTCGCCATTCAAAATGTTTTCGCTCTCGTTGGCAACCAGCAAATCATTGCCTTGACCACCATTCAATGTGTCACTCAGGCCATAACCAAACAACAGGTCATTGTCTTTTCCGCCGCTGAGATTGTCAGCTTGGTCCATGCTGCTCACCAGCACATCTTGGCAGTCGGTGCCGGTGGTGCCCGTTTGAAGACTGTAAACGCCGGTTTCAGGTTCACCCAAACCGTCGTAGTCGGCTGTGTTGAGCACGTAACCTTTGTAAGTTGCACCTTCAGAGAATTTGACAAACTCAACCATGCCATCTGTGGCTTTGCCTTCAATGTCATCAGGCAATCCGAATTGGTTCTCAACAGTGATTGAAACCTGTTCAATGTCGTTCGCAAAGTCGTGCGAGAAATTCACATTCAAATTGAGCGACTCTTCACCTGAACCCTTGTGGAATCCCAAGGTCTCGAATTTGGAAATGACATTGATATCCAGCAAATCAGTACCGCGTGCATTGCCGTTGGTGCTCAAATCTGTTAAGACAATCGTCTTATCAATTTCAGTCAGTTTATTGAAGTAATAGCGGTTGTCATTGGTCGCATCGCCAAGATCTTGCTGATCCTTTTCATAGTAGTCTTCAGCAAAAGTCGGCAAGATGCGCTCAATGGTCACATCGACTGCGTTGCTGACGAATTCGGTGTCGGTCACGACCACAGACAAGGTGACTTCGTCTTTGCAAAGCAAAACGGGGTCTTCTTGATCAGAGCTCGTGCGGCTGATGGCACCGGTTTCACTGTTGATTTTGAAGCGGCCGTCAGCAGACACGGAGGACAAAAACTTGCCATCGAGTGACATGGGTTTGTAGTCCACATCGCCCACAGTGATGGTTGTTCCATCAGCCACAGAGAAGTAGAAGTAATTGGTGTGAGTCACACCGTTGTCGTCTGTAGCGATCCAGCCAATGTCACTGGTGCTGTCATTTTCAGTGGCGTTGATGGCCAAAGAAACATGGATTGGGTCTTGGTCTTTGGAGGCAGTGGCCAATTCGGGTGTGTAGTTTTGTTCAACCACCACCGTGACCGCTGTGCTGACCAGTTCAGTGTCTGTGATCACCACTTGAAGCGCTTGATTTTCCAGCTGAGGTGTCTCTTTGGCCGACTCACTCAGAGAGATCGCGCCTGTCAACTTGTCGATGACGAATCGACCATCGGCCGAAACCAAAGACAGACGATTGCCTTCGATGGTTTGCACGTTTGCAAGGTCAAGACCTTCACCCGATGCGAGCTGGAAATAGAAATACTGGGGATGCGCAGGGTCCGCATCTTGCGCATTCCAATTGGCGTTGGTGGTGTTGCCATCGTTGACACCATCGACCACCAAGGTCAAGACGTTTTCATCGCCTCGGGTCAAAACAGGGCGGTGGTTCGCCTCAATGATCACAGACACGGCAGTGCTGATCAATGCGGTGTCAGTGATCACCACGTCCAGCGTTTGCTCTTCATACTGAGGGGTGTCAATCAGGCGGGTGATCAAACCGGTGTCTTTGTTGATGCCGAAACGGCCATCACCTGAGGTCAAAGACAAGCGCTTGCCATCCAGGAACAGCACATTGGCATCACCAACACGCTCACCGTCTTTCAGTTGAAAGTAGAAGAAGGTGGTGTTGTTGTCTGGATCAGCACGCACCCAATTCGGGTTGGTGGTGGTGTTTTCTTTGTCACCCAGAATTTCAATGGTCAATCTGACCGCGTCAGTTTTGTCAACGTTGTGTGCCAAGGTAGGACGGCCGTTGACATCACCGCCCGATGGCACCAAAGCCACTGCAGGCAAAAGGGCCAATGGCGAAACCAAAGGCAAAGCAGCGGCTGCACCCGCAGCACCCGCAGCACCCGCAGCACCTGCTGCACCCGCTGCGCCAGCCGCACCACCTGCAGCGCCGCCCGCTGCACCACCTGCACCGCCTGTGATGGCTTCAGGCAACACGGCACCTGCTTGGGCCATGACCCACTCGGGGGAATCGATCACGGTGCCGTCGCTGTTGATGAATTCTTCCTCGCCGGGCTTGAGCATTTTGCGGCCCTTGCTGGTGGGCAATGTCTTTTGAAAGTCAAGCAAAGCTTGCAAGTCAGCACCGGACAACTCCACAAAAGGTGTGGTGGCTTTGGCGGCAACAAGGCGTGCGCCATTGGCGGGCTTGGCTGCTTGCACAGGCAAGGCGGCTGGGGTCATGGGTTGTGTCATGGCTTTGGTTTTATAGGTGAGTTGGATGGGTCAGCGGGATGGCTGGGTGAATCAGTTGGTGCGCACGCAGTAGTAGCCGCCGCCCACAAAAGCTTGGCCTTCGAGGTTTTCTGCCTTGGCGTGGTAGCCGCGCACTTCGTGCTTGTACTGCTCGGTGTTCAGGGTCTCGCAGACCTTTTGGCCGTTGTCTTGCAATTCGGCGGGCACGGGGCCAAATGCGCCGGGGTTGTCCCAGGTGCGCACGTCGTTTTTGATGATGATGCGGGGAGGCACATCGGCTTGTTTGTCACCGATGGCAGGTGCAGCACAGCCGGCCAGGAAGGCAAGCGGGAGGAAAATAGCGAGGATTTTTTTCATTTTTGGTCTTTAGTTGGTGTGGAATGTAAAAAGTATATCAAATACGATTGAATCAACAATGATTTTGATATTTGTGTTGAATTTTTTTCGATTTATCTCTCCCCCAGTGATTCGTTGAGGGTTTTGATGACCGGCTTGAGCAGGTACTTCAAAACCGTGTTGCCCCCTGTTTTGATCTCAATCGTGGCCGTCATGCCCGGCTGCAGCTGCAGGTTTTCGTTGGGGCGGCGGTTAAATCGGGGCGACTCGGTTTTGACCTGAACGCGGTAATAGGCTTGTTCGCCCTGTTTGATGTCTTCGTTCAGGGTGTCGGCACTGATGTAAGTCAGCTTGCCTTCCAAGGAGCCGTAGATCGTGTAGTCATAAGCATCAATCTTGATGACCACGTCTTGATCGGGCTTCAAAAACGCCACGTCCGAGGGCTTGACCTTGGCTTCCACAATCAGGGCGTCGTCAACCGGCACGATTTGCATCAGCTCATCGCCAGGCCGCAACACACCGCCCCGGGTGGTCACGCGCACGTTTTTCACGGTGCCATTCACAGGTGCCCGCAGTTCGGTGTTGTCCAGCAGGTTTTTGCGTTGAATCAAGGACTCTTTGGCACCGGCCAATTCTTCTTCCAGCTTGTTCAGCTCGGACTGGCTGTCTTGCTGGTACTTGTTGGTGCGGTTGGTGACTTGGCCTTCTTGTTCGGCCACCAGGCGTTCGAGGCGCAGCACTTCGGCCATGCTCACGTCACCGGTTTTGAGCAAGGGCTTGGTCATGTCCAGTTCGCGTTGGGCCAGCACTTTCATGCGTTCGATGGCGCGGATTTCAGACTCCAGGCTCTCGCGGCGTTTGCGCAGCAAATCGGTCTGGTTTTGCCTGAACTCTGGAAACAGCAGGGTTTCGGGCTTAAAAATCGGCTCGCCCCCAAACACCTCCGAGCGCAAACGGGCCACGGTGGCACTCAGGCCGGCCACTTTGAATTCGGCTTCGCGGTAGCTGGCCTCGGCTTTGGTCTGGTCAAAACGCACCAGCAATTCGCCCCGGTCGACTTCGGCACCTTCGCGCACCAGCAGTTTTTCGATCACACCCCCATCGGGGGCCTGAATGATTTGGGTGCGGCTGCTGGGAATGATTTGACCTTGGGCACGCGTGATCTGGTCGATTTCGGCGTAGTAGGCCCAAGTCAAAAACAGGCCCACCACCATGATGCTGCCCCACACCCCCATGCGCAGCATGAAGGCGGATTCACCTTGCGGCTGGTTGTAGGAGAGGATTTTTCTTTGACGGCTCATATTCAGGTGGCTTGGTTGGCAGTGGCTTGGCCGGCTTGGGCTTGGGCGTTCACAGCGGCTTGTCGTTGCAGTTGGAGCTGGGCTTGCGTGTCACGCAGACGACGCAAGATTTCGTCACGGGGGCCGTCAGCGACCACTTTGCCCTTGTCCAAAATGATGATTCGGCTGAAGTAGCGCAGCATGGCCGGTTTGTGAGTGACCACTACAAGTGTCGTGTCGTTGGGCCGTGTGCCAAACACACGCTCGGCCACTTGCTCTTCGAGCTGCGGGTCCATCGAGGCGGTGGGCTCGTCCAGCAGCATGATCCGTGGCTGGGCCAACACCAATCGGGTCAAGCCCACCAGTTGGCGCTGACCACCGGACAAGCCCCGTCCCCCTTCAGAAATCTCGATGCCCAGACCTTTGGGGTGAGTGCCCAGTAACTTGTCGAGCCCGGTCATGCGGGCCGCCAGCATGATTTGTTCGTCGGTGGGCGAGGGCAGACCCAGCGCCAGGTTTTCGCGCAAAGTGCCTTGGAACAGGCGCACGTCTTGGGGCAAGTAACCAATGTGTTCGCGCACAAACTCGGGGGCGAGGTTGCTCATGTCCACGTTGTCCAAAAACACGCGACCTTCGGCAGGTTTGTACAAACCCGACAAAGCCTTGATCAAGGACGTTTTGCCCGATCCCACCGCGCCCAACACCGCCACACGCTCGCCTTTGGAGATGATCAGGTTGTCCAGGCTCAAGGCGGGAGCTTCGGCGCTGTAGCCAAAGCTCAGTTGCGCAACCTTCAAATTGCCCATGCATTGCTCGGGCACCATGCGCCGCTCGCCGGGTTGGCTGTCGGGTTGCATGGCCATGATGGCGTCCAGACCACGCAGCGCGGTTTGGGATTGTTGCCACTGCACCATCAGGCCCGTGATTTGCGCAATCGGGCTCAAGGCACGGCCACTGATGATGGTGCAGGCAATCAAGCCGCCCACGGTCAGGCTGCCTTGGTTGATGGCATACACACCGGCGGCCATCAAGCCCACATAACTCAGCTGCTGCAGGGTTTGGGTCAGGTTGGTCGAGAAGTTGGTGATGTTTTTGATCGCCAATTCGTCGCGGCCCAGCAGGTGGGTCAGTGCACGCCAACGGTCGAGCATCTTCCATTCCGCGCCTGCGGCTTTGACCGACTCAATGCCGTCAATGGCCTCGATCAGCAAACCGTTTTTGCGGTTGGACTCTTGCATGTGCAATTCGGTCAGTTTGGCCAGCTTGGAGCGGAAAGCGATACCAGCCAAAATCGAAATCGGGATGAAGACCAAAGGCACCAAGGCCACAGGCCCGGCCAACATGCCAATGACCACCACAAACATCAAGGCAAACGGTGCGTCTGCAAAAATGAACAGGGTGGACGAGGTCATGAAGTTGCGCACCATCTCGAAGTGCCGAATCTGCGCTGCAAACGTGCCCACGGTGCGGGGCCGCTGGTCCATGCGAATGGCCAAAGCGTGGCCAAAAAACACGCCCGACAACTCTTCGTCAATGGCTTTGCAAGCGTTTTCGACCAGGCGGTTGCGCACTTGGCGCATCACCAGTTCCAACACAATGGCCATGAGCACGCCCACCGTGAGTACCCAGAGGGTTGAAAACCCTTGTGTGGGCACCACGCGGTCATACACCTGCATGCTGTAGAACGACGAACCCAGCGCGATCACGTTGACGGTGACCGTGGTCAAAGCGCCTTCGGCAAAGCTGCGCCAGCGTTTGGCAATGGCGTAGCGAAACCACTGCTTGGCCGAGCGGCGCTTGACCTGGCTGGTGTCTGCGCCCAAGTCGTGTGCCCCGGTCGCTGTGTCTTGGGCACTGGCCAAGGGCTCGTCGGTGCGCATGACCAGCACACGACCTTTGGCCGCGTCGGCGGCGCTCAGGTTCACGGCTTTGCCTTCGGCATCGACGCAGGTCAAAGCCCCCGTCGACACCATGCCACACACCACCAGCACCGAGTGCTGGGCCAAATCGTTGCCCACATCGGTCACCCACAGGGCCGGGGCGTCTGAGGGCTTGAGGGGAAAGTCGGCATCAAAAATATCAGAGGCCGGAAAACGGGCACGCCAAAGTTCAACGGCCTTGTCTGCCAGATCCAGGTCGGCAATCGGCGCACCGTCAAGGGTTTGCGACATCATGGCAAAACGATGCCAAGGCACAGCGTGCCCTTGCATCGAAGCCAAACGGGTCAATGACTGAGAAAGTGGGTCGGCCAAATAGGCCGCTGTGTTCGCGTCTGCAGTGGGAGAAGAAATCATTGTTGTGCTGTCACAGACTCGCTGTCCATGGATTCTGGGATCAAGTCACCGGTAGCCAAGTTCACACGCATGGCCGAGCGCAAATAGCCCCATTCGGCATCGGCTTGGGCATAACGCGATTGAGACACTTCACGTTGGGCGTTGAGCACATCCACCCAGGTTTTGCGGCCCACCGAATACTGGCGAATCGACGAATCAAACACTTCGGTGGTGGCGGCCACTTGGTCGCGCAAATCTTTCAATTGCATTTGCTGCGACTTCAGATCGGCCAAATCGGCGTTGACGGCTTCCAATGCGTCACGCTCGGCCGCTTCACGCGAAGAGCGCAGGCTGTCGAGCTTGGCAAAACCTTCTTTGATTTGTGCTTGGGCCACAAAGCCCGCACCGGTTTGGTAGTCCATGGTCACGTAAACCTGTGACTTGTTGACCATGCCGCCCGAGTTCTTTTCGGCACGCAGTTTGATTTGTGGCCACAAAGCGCTTTTGCGCGATTCGATGTCGGCCTTGAGCACGGCTTCTTCGGCGTTCAGGCGGCGCAAAGCGGGTGCGTAATCCAGGGCTTTTTGGCGAATCAAAAAGTCATTGGTGCCCGACAGGCTGGGAAAGCTGGGCGTTTGAATGTCGGTGACGGATTTGCCCAAGGCTTGGGTCAAGCTCGACTGTGCGCGTTCGGCCAAGGCGCTCAATTGGTTGAGTTCGGCACGGGCCTGCGCCAGTCGCGCATTGGCCATGGTGCCATCGCTCATGGGGCTGATTTGGCTTTCCACGCGGCGGCCAATCAGGGCGGCCAGGCGTTCGTGTTCTTGCACGTTCGATTGCGCGACCAATTGGCGAGTGCGCACGCGTCCCAAATCGGTGAAGGCCGTGATCACACGGGCCATGATTTCTTGCTGGGCCAAGATCACCGATACGCTGCTCGAACGTATGCCGGCTTCGGCCCCTTCAATGTCGGCCGCTGTGCGCCCGCCATTCCAAAGTGTTTTTTCCAGGCGCATGGTGGTGGTGTCACCCCCACCGGCGTCTTTGCCTGTTTGGGCCTGAAAGCCCGGGTAGCGTTGGCGCATGGCGGCGTCCAAACGTGCATTGGCCGCCTGCATGTCGTTGCGGCGGCTGTTGACCGTGGGGTGTGTGGTCACGGCAATGCGCAGGGCTTCTTCAAAGCTCATGGGGGCCGTTGCAGACGCCGAGGGCGTTGCAGCAGCAGCAGCCGTGCCTGTTTGCGCCGCCACATGGGCAGGGCCCCAAATACTGGCCAGTGCAAACGACAAAGTCGCCAACTGGCGACGCATGTTCAAAGGAGAGTTCATTGTGAGGGTCATGGCCATGAGAGATCGGTAAAACCGAAAAAAGGCACTGGAAGGCGTGAGCATCCCAGTGCCTGTCAACGGCGAATTGCAGGTTTAGATCACCACGAAGTCGGTACGGTTCAAGTTCGCGTTGGGCGTGACCGTGGCAAACAACACTTGGTTGATCGTCAGGTTGCTGCCGTCTGCGTCATAGAACATCTGACCTGTGGCGCGGTTGTAGATGATGAAGTCATCGATCTGGGCCGCTGCCGTGCCAGCCACAAAGTTGGCGGCTGCCAAAGTGCTGCCGGCCGTCAAGTTGCCCAGTGCTGTGAACACCGCGCGGCTCAGTGCAATCACCTCACCGTTTTGTGCCACTGCAAAGTCAGTGATTGAGTCCACTGTGCCGTCCAAAGCCGAGTCAAACACATAACGGTCTGCACCTGCACCGCCGGTCAAGGTGTCGGCACCTGCACCACCGCTCATGGTGTCGTTGCCGGCATCACCCACCAAGGTGTCGGTGCCCGCTCCGCCAAACATGGCGTCGTTGCCCTGGTTGCCTTTGAGGCTGTCGTTGCCAGCATTACCCGTCAGCGAATCGGCGCGTGTGCCACCCGTGATGGTGTCGTTGCCCGCGCCACCGGCGAGGGTCAGTGCCACAGTCGAAGCACCATTGCCCAATGTTTGTGGCGTGGTGATCAACGAGGTATCGGTGGGCGTGTTGGGGTTGTTCGGCACGTTGGGGGTCACTGCACCTGGACGGATCACGTTGACAAAATCATCCACCGTGAGGGCAAAAGTGCCCGTCATGGCGATGGTCATGTCAGCGTTGGTGTTGCCTGTGCTGTTGATCGACACCAAAGTTTGACCGTTGGCAGTAGTCACCATGACCTGATTCACGTCGGTGAACACGGTGCTGCCAGCTGCCAGCAAGGTCAGCGGTGTGGCATAGGACGAGAAGTCAATCTTGTCTTGGGTGCGCACAAAGTCAGTGATCAAGTCACGGGCGTTGTTGGCAGTTCCACTGTCACCGGCCGTAAATTTGAAGACGTCGTTGCCAAAACCACCGGTCAAGGTGTCAATGCCCGTGCCGCCAATCAGGGTGTCGGTGCCTGCAAATCCGCTCAAAGCGTTGTTGCCAGTGTTGCCCGTCAACACGTTGTCCAAAATGTTGCCTGTGCCGTTGATGTTGCCGTTGCCAGTCAGTGTCAGACTTTCAATGTTGATGAAGTCCAGCACGGTGGTTGCGTTGGCCAACACGGTGTCGTTGCCACCGCCGACTGCTTCGGTGATGGTGTCGGCAGCATCCAGCGTGTAGGTGTCGTTGCCGTTGCCACCCACCAAGGTGTCGGCACCTGCGCCACCGTTCAGGGTGTCGTCGCCGTCGCCACCGGTGATGACGTTGTTGAGTGCGTTGCCTGTGCCGCGGAATGCGCCTGTACCGATGAACTTGAGGTTCTCGATCACCGTTTGGCCGTTCAGGCTGTAGGTGTTCAAGGTGGTGTCGATGCGGTCGATGCCTTGCACCAATTCAGCAATCGGCAGCAGGGTCAGGGGGTCAATCACCGCAGCACCCAACACGTCGGTCACCACGCCTTCGATGATCACGTCGGCTGCACTGTCGATCACATAAACGTCGTTGCCCAAACCACCACTCAAGGTGTCTGTGCCTGCACCGCCTGCCAAGGTGTCGTTGCCTTGGCCGCCGGTCACGATGTCGTTGCCTGCGCCGCCTTGGATGCTGACGTTTTCAGCCACCAGCACGGGGTCACCGGTCACAGGGTCCGCGCCAATGACGGGGTCACCAAACTCGTTGGCAATGTCAAAGCCCACGCTGTTGAGCGTACTGGCTGCCAGGTCGAGCACCTTCAGGCCGTTGGACAAGATGAAGGCACCGGTCAAGGGGTCGGTTTGGTACACGTTGATGATGAGTGCGCCACCGACCAGGGTGTCGTTGAAGCGTGTGCCGATCATGGCTTCAATGTCAGCCAAGGCATCACCCGGAATGGCCGTGGCCAAGTTGGGTATGCTCATGTTGACGTTCACGCCCACAACGGGACCATTGAGCACCAAGACCTGACCATTGCTGGCCGAGTAGTCCACCGTGTCATAGCCCATGTCGCCGGCCATGGAGTTGCCCACGCCAGTGTCGGACGCGTCCATCACAAACAGGTCGTCGCCAAAGCCGCCGGTCATGCCGTCTAGGCCTGCACCGCCGTAGATCACGTCGTTGCCTTCGGCACCGTCGATCAAATCGTCACCGCCGCCGCCGTACATGGTGTCGTTGCCTTCGCCGCCGGCAATGATGTCGGCACCGCTCAGGTCGCCAATTCGAGAAGGCGCAGAGCCGGTGTCACCAAAAATCAGGTCATCACCCGTGCCGCCGTCGATCACGTCGGCTTCGGTGCCACCATAAATCGTGTCTTTGCCATTGCCACCAAAGAGCTGGTCAATGCCCGAACCACCGTTGAGCGAGTCATCGCCAGCATCGCCCCACAGCAGGTCATCGCCTTGAATGTCGGTGATGGTGTCGTTGCCGTCGCCGCCGTGCAAGAAGTCATTGCCTCTGCCGCCTTCGACGGTGTCTTGACCGCCCTTGGCCCACACGGTGTCGTTGCCGCCATTGGCGTTGATTTTGTCGCCCACGCCAGGGGTGGGATCGTCGTAGCCTGCAATCACTTCACTGGCGTTGCCTGAGCCGTTGGCGTTGAGCACGCCACGTGCATCGAGGTAGTCGCCAGGGTTGCCATGGAAGGTCCATGAGCCGTCAGCGTTTTTGACCCAGCCTGCGGTGCTGACTTTGACTTTGTTGCCGTTGATGTCGACTGCATCGACACGGTTGGCCGCAGAGGCCAAGTCCAGTGCAAAGTTGAACACGCGCTGTGTCGGGTTTTCCAGGAACACGGTGCTGTCGGCCACCGAGAAGATGTCGGTGTACATGTTCTCGGTGCCTGTGTTGCGCATCACGATGTCAGAGAACAGCTGGGCTTCGATTTCGGCCAGCATGTTGGTGCCGCCCAAACGGTTCAGGTAATAGAAGCGGTCGGCGTTTTGCAGCTTGACCATTTGCATGGCAAAGATGAAGTCAAAAGTGCTGCCCAGCATGCCGCCAGGGACTGCCGTTTCGGCCAAACCACCCAACCAGAAGTCAATGGCGTTGTAGCCTTGGTCGTTGCTCATGAACGCGCCATTCAGAATGGCCGCATTGGCTGCTGTACGCAACGCAGTGGCGTAGGCCGCACTGTCGTCGGTTTGCAAACCATTCCAGTAAGAGATCTGGGCATTGCCACCAAATTGTGTCAACACGGCATCGCGTGAGTAGGCCATCACAAAGTTGACCAAAGTCTCTTTGTGCATCAGGTTGTCGTTGAACTCAGTCCAGTTGCTGTAAGGCTTGAGGTTGGCCACACCTGCGGCATAGAGTTCTGCACGCACGCCGTTCAAAGACAACATGCCGCTGTCGCGTCCACGCACAATGTTCAAGGTGGCCAAGTCCAAAGGCAGACCCACCAGGTTGTTGCGCAGCGCATCGGTCACCCAGATGTCAATGCCGTTGCCCACTTGCTGTGAACCGCCCAAAGCGAATTCACCAGCGGTGCTGTGGGTGTAAGCCATGGGGTTCAAGAAGGCTTCGATCAGACCCAGGTCACCGGTCAAGCCGGCTTTGACGGCGGTCATGCCAGTGGTGGTGTTGGTGGCCGATGCGTCGGAAGCGGCGGCGTTGTTCAGATCCAAAACCAACTGTGTGCTGGAATTGATGCCAATGACTTTGAAGCTGCCATTGAGTTTGTCGGCGGACAGCCCACCCAAAGAGGCGTTGATGCCCGACAAGTCCACATAGTTGCCAATGCGCAAGTTGTGAGCGACATCCAAAGTCAGAACCAAGGACTCTGAGCCTTCAGTCACCGACAAGGCGGAGCCGTTGGCCACAGCGTCGGGAATGGGTTTGCCATTGGCGTCAAACTTTTGCATGCCCACCGTATCGGTCAGCATGGAGTGACCAAAACGGTAGACCGCGTGGGCAAATTCGGCGCTGATGGCGGGGTCGATGGTGACGTCGTAGCCTGCAAAACCCGTGATGTTGGGGCTCAGCTTGCGTGTGAATTCGCCAAACACCAAGTGTTGGTATTCCATTTCGGTGACCAGCTTGGCTGCCTGGAACAGCATTTCGCCGGTCCAGAGGTTGCCATGGGCGTCGACCATCATGTCGTTGGCTGCAGGTGTCAAGAAGGCCTTGATTTGTTCCAACACGCGGGCGTGTTCAGCATGGAACACGTCATGGATAGCGGTCAAACCAATGTTTTCGTTGGAACGGCCGTCGCCTGCCACAAAGTGCCTGTCGAGCAATTCGTTGTCGTAGGTGTTGGCCTCGTTGGCGATTTCACCGTTGTCAAGCACGCCGTTACCGTTCAAGTCACCGTTGACGACAGAGTCGCTGTCGGCTGTCAAAGCCGCACCATTGGATTTGACCGGACCTGCTGTGTGGGCAATGTCGTCCAGGAAGGAGTGACCGATGGTTTGCAGACGCAGGTTGGACAACACCGCTGTGTTGTCAATGACGCCTGCTGAATTCCAAACGGTTTGGTTGACCGTCAAGTCGCTGTTTTGCACATAGAAAACAGCACCAGTGGTCAGGTCACGTGCGACCAACCAAGCTTGGCCGTTAACCAAGTAGCCAGAGCCACCAGCCACGTTGGTCAAGAAACGCACTTCTGGAATGTCCAGAACGTCCAAGTCTTTCAAAGTGATGCCAATCAGTTTGGCGTTGGCCTTGATGTCGGCCCAGGTGGCCATGCCACCGTCAACACCACTGGTCAAATTGCCTGTGACCAGGCCGTTGGCATCGTATTCACGCAAAAACACCGTGTGGCTGGCGCTCGAGCCATAAGACTGGCTCAAGTCGATGAATGGCGAGATGGTGTTGATGCTTTGGTTGCCAGGGGCAGTCAGGACCAGCTTGCCGTCAACCTCTGAGGCGGTCACGCCAGTCAAGCCTTTTTGGGCTTCAATGGCCGTGACCACAGCAGTCAAGCTCTGGTTGGCCGCAATGTTGATGGCCACGTTGTTGAGCATCAACACACCGCCATTGCCGGAGTCGGTCATCACCGTGCCGGTGACGGTGGGGGCAGCGGTGTCTGTGAGCGAGTTGTTCAGGCCCAAGGAGGTGATCAGGCTGTCGGTGCTGACGGCGCCAATGCCCACTTGAATGATGTTGGTACGCGAGGCGTACATGAAGTTGATGGGGCTGCCAGGGACGTACAAGGGATCGTTGGGAAGCAGCGGAACCATCACCGCGCCGTTGGCACCCTTGTGCACCAAGTCCAGGCCGTGGTCAAAAAACTGACCAAACATGGCGGTGAAGACGCTGGTAGGCAGTGGGTTGACGTTGCCTGTGAAGGGGTTCAAACGGCCTTGGGGCGTGAGGGCTGGGTTGTCCAAAATGGCCAGCTTTTGTTCGCCGGTGGTCACATAACCAATGGCCGCCATGGCTTCAGGGCTTTGGTCCACAACAATGTTGCTGACCACGCGAGGCGAGCTGTCAACCACGCTGGTCTGTGTGTACAGGTTGCCATTGGCAACGCCTGTGACGGTAGTGGCCGTGCTGGCGGGGGTTGCCGGGATGACCAAAGAACCTGCAGCGGGGCCCGAACTCGAAACGGGCGTGTTGGGCGTTGTGAGTTGGCTGGGAGCTGTTCCAGGGGCTGCGTTGGTGCCAGTGGTGTTGGTCAGGCGAACAAACGCTTGATCGGCAGCGCCCCAAGTGGGGTTGAGTACGTTATTGCCAATGCCTGATACATCGCGAATACCTGTTGGGTCGAGCACGGTGCCTAAGGGTGCGTTGCGTGGGTCGTTGCCTGGCAGGGTCAGCTGGGCAAAGAGAAAATCAATGTCGGTTTGATTGAGTTGCATGATCCGTGTATGTAAGGGTGGGTTGACGGTGCTAACATGATATGAGAAATTTGTTAAAAACAAAGTGATTTGCAGTTGTTGCAAATTGTTTTTGTGAAAAATGCAAAAAAGTTACATTGAGTAACTTTCTGCTTTTGATGATTTGATCGGGTTTCCACCAGTTAATTTGCAATTTTTTGGACATATGCACTATTTAGGTGCCAAAGTCTGAGCGTTTTGATCGGCTTTTTTGTCATTGGTAATGAACTGGTGCAGACCATGGGCCAATCGGGTGCAACAGTCGGCGCTGTTTTGGCTCAGTCGCTGGGGCATTCAGGCCAGGCTTTTTGTCTTTTGTGCAGGGAATCGGCCGTGATCAAGGCCATGGTTCTTCAAGAGGGTGTCGTAAAATGAAACTGACACTTTTTGCAAATTCCGCCCGCATTTCAAGCTCACCCTCATGACCGAACCTCACCAGCCCACGCCCTCACGCTGGTACTTGGCCAGCACCAAGCCCCGCCTCGAAAAAGTGGCCCGCTTCAACCTGGAAGAACAGGCGTTTGAGGTCTACCTGCCGCTGTACAAGCAGTACAAAAAAACCGCCAACGGTCCGGTGGAAATGTTCGAGCCCATGTTTCCCCGGTACATCTTTTTCAGGCCCCAAAGCCAAAACCAAAGCATTTCGGTCGTGCGCAGCACCAAGGGCATCCACAACCTGGTGCGCTTTGGCTTTGAGCCCGCCTCGCTCGACGACGAACTGCTCGAGCGCATCCGCCAGGTCGAACACCTGCGCAACAACGCCAGTTTGCTCGAAATCAGCCAACTCAAAGCCGGCCAAACCGTGCTCTTCAAACACAGCGCCCTGAGCGGCCTCGAAGGCATCGTGCAAAGCGTCTCCAGCAAACGCGTCGCCGTCCTCCTCCAAATCATGGGCCACCCCACCTTGGTCAAAGTCGAACACCACCACGTCGAACTGAGCACCTGACCCTGTAGGAGCGACGCCCCCATGTAGGAGCGACGCCCCCGTCGCTATAACCCCCGCAGACCACCAAGAATCGCCCCGAGGGCGGGGCTCCCACAAAATGCGGTGCATGGCCCCTGTAGGAGCGACGCCCCCGTCGCGATGACCCTCGCACACCACTCCCATCAACAAAAGGGCATGACCTGCCCCCTGTAGGAGCGACGCCCCCGTCGCGATAACCCCCGCAGACCACGACCCATCGCCCCGAGGGCGGGGCTCCCACACAAGATAGATACACCCGCACACCACGACCCATCGCCCCGAGGGCGGGGCTCCCACACAAGATAGATACACCCGCACACCACGACCCATCGCCCCGAGGGCGGGGCTCCCACACAAGACAGATACACGCGCAGACCACGACCCATCGCCCCAAGGGCAGGGCTCCCACAAAAGCCAGGGCATCCCCCTGTAGGAGCGACGCCCTCGTCGCGATCACCCCCGCACACCACGACCCATCGCCCCGGGGGCGGGGCTCCCACACAAGACAGATACACCCGCACACCACCCCCCATCGCCCCGGGGGCGGGGCTCCTACAAATAATGCCATCAGGCCAAGCTGGTTTAAAAATTTATTAATTTTGCCAATTATTTCATCGATTAAATCAATTAACTCATATGTTTCATTAAAACATTACAAAAAGCAATCCATTGAATTTATTAAATATAAATATTTACAAATTGTATTTTTATGTCAGTTAAGTATCAGTAATAAACCTACAATCGTCGGTTGTGTTGGCATTTTCGTGCTTGAAACACTGCGGTAGCCTGCCTGTTTAAATGGCGCTATTTCTATTAAGACGATACCCCGTATCCGATATTGATTGATCTCATGTCCAGCCCCTTGAAAATCACCTCTTCTGTTTGGTCGGCACAGACTCAAGGCTGGGTCTGGCGTGGACTGGTGTTGACGGCACTGTGTTTGGCGGGGGGCGCTTTGCATGCCCAGGACAGCATGGGCGTCATGCCGACGGCCAACGGTTCTTTGGGCAGCAGCGGTGTCGGTGGTGCAGCCCCTGTGAATGTTCAGGCCCCAGGTGGCTTGCCAAACCCCGTGCCGTCCATGCGGTCACCACTGGGTGCTGCGGTTTCGGGGGGGGCCAACCCTTTGGGCGCCTATGCCGACATGGGGCAGGGCACAGGCCCTGTGGGTCAAGTGGCAAGCGCTGAACGCCCGGCTTTGGGAACCAACCAATTTCAGCGTTTTGTGCAAAACGCCACTGGCCGCGACTTGCCCTTGCACGGCTACAACCTTTTTAATGGCCAAAAGTACAGCGCACTGGCCAACTTGCCGGTGCCTGCAAATTACGTCATCGGGCCGGGTGACGACATCGACCTCAAGCTCTGGGGCTCGGTGGACATGGCCCAGCGCCTGACGGTCGACCGCAACGGGCAAATCAACATCCCCAAAGTTGGCACAGTCACCGTGGCGGGCACCCGCGCCGATCAGCTCGAAAAAACGCTCAAATCGCACATTGGCCGCGTCTTCAACAACTTCGAACTCAACGCCACGCTCGGCCGCCTGCGCAGCATCCAGGTTTATGTGGTGGGCCAGGCTCGTCAGCCTGGTGCTTACACTGTGCCCGGCATGTCCAGTTTGCTGAGCACCTTGTTTGAAAGCGGTGGACCGTCTGCCACCGGCAGCATGCGCCACATTCAGCTGGTCAGGGCGGGCAAAACCGTCACCACGCTCGACCTGTACGCCTTCATTCACAGTGGTCGCACCGAAGGCGACGCCCAGCTTTTGCCCGGTGACGTGATCGTCATCCCCCCAGCTGGCCCGCGTGTGGCGGTGTTGGGAGCTCTGGACGCACCGGCCATTTATGAACTTCGCCAAGCGCAAGAAACGCTGGCCCAACTGCTTCAATACAGCGGCGGCATCAAGGTCATCACCACGCCGCACAAAGCCCTGGTTGAACGCATAGACACCGCCAACAAACAAGCCCCACGCAGCGTGCAAGAGCGCAGCCTGGACGCACAAGGCCTGCAAAGCACGGTGCGCGACGGTGACGTGCTCACCTTGTTCCCTGTAGGCCCCCAGTTTTCCAACGCAGTCACCCTGCGCGGCAACGTGGCGGCCCCCCTGCGCTACAGCTTTCAAGCTGGCATGCGCATTGCCGACCTGATTCCCGAGCCCCAAGCCCTGATTCAAGGCGACTACTACACCCGCAAAAACATCATCGTGCAATACGAGACGGGCAAAAACGTCTCGAGTGACCGCGTCATCAACGACGTCAAAAACCTGCTCGACGAAATCAACTGGGACTACGCCGCCATTGAACGGCTCGATGCGCAGCAAGTCAAAACCCGGCTCATCCCCTTCAACCTGAAAAAAGCCATTCAAGACAAAGACCCCGCGCACAACCTGCCCCTGCAAGTGGGCGACGTGGTCACTGTGTTTGGGGTCAAAGACCTGCCCGTACCCATCGAGCAACGCACCCAGTTTGTGCGCATTGGTGGCGAAGTCAAAGTGCCCGGCATCTACGAAGTCAAACCCGGCGAAACCCTGATGCAACTGCTCGATCGTGTGGGTGGCTTCAGCCGCAATGCTTACGCCTACGGCACCGTCTTCACCCGCGAAAGCACCCGCCGCGAACAGCAAGCCAACCTGGACAAAGCCATTCGCAAGATGGAGCAAGACATCAACAACCAGGCCGCCACCCAGCTGCAAAACGCCATCGACTCAGAAAAAACCAACGCCGCCCAATCGCAAATCGCTGGCCAGCGCCTGTTGCTCAAGCGGCTTGAGGGCCTGCAAGCCAGCGGCCGTATTGCACTCGAAATGTCAGCGGCCGACACCCAGCTGCCCCACATCGTGCTCGAAGACGGCGACAGCATCACCGTGCCACACAAACCCAGCTTTGTGGGTGTGGTGGGGGCGGTGCAAGCCGAAACCAGCTTCATTCACAAAGTGGGTTACACGGTGGGCGAATACATCGAAAAAGCAGGCCCCACCGCCACCGCCAACCTCGACGCGGCCTTGCTCATCCGTGCCGACGGCACCGTGCAAGCCAACAAAGCCCAACGCAGCTGGACGGGCCGGGGCAACAGCCAATTCATGAGCACCCTCATGCAGCCCGGCGACACGATTTTTGTGCCCGAAGAACTCGACCGCCGCAGCGCCTACACCCAGTTCATTCAGGGTGCCAAAGACTGGACCGCCATCCTCTACCAATTTGGCATTGGCGCGGCAGCCCTCAAAACCCTCAAGTAAGCCCCCAAAGGTGGAGCCGCAACGGCGCTCCCGTCACTCGCAACACATGCCACAGCCCACCGTCCAGCAATGGATCGAGTCTGGTGAAACCCAAACGCAGGAATTTAAAACCTCGTTTGACAAAGCCTGCATCGAAACCCTGGTGGCTTTTGCCAACGCCAAGGGCGGGCGCGTGGTGGTGGGCGTGACCGACCGGGGTGCCGTGCAAGGAATCACGCTTGGCAAAGAAAGCCTCAACGAATGGCTGAGCAAAATCAAAGATGCCACCAGCCCGGTCTTGATCCCCGACATCCAGGCCCACAGCCTTGACGGCAAAACCATCGTCGAGATCAGCATTGCCGAATACCCGGTCAAGCCGGTCAACACACGCGGCCGTTATTACAAACGCATCGCCAGCTCGAACCACGCGCTGAACACGGGTGAAATCGCCGACCTTTACATGCAGGCGCTGCAACTCTCGTGGGACGCCTACGAGGCGCAAGGTCACCGAGCAGAGCAACTCTCGGCAGAAAAAATCCGCCGCTTCATTCGGCTCGTCAACCAGCACGGACGTTTTGAACTGGACGAAACCAACTCCGACGCCGCACTGGAAAAGCTCAACTACCTCAAAAACGGCCAACCCACCTGGGCCGCATTGCTGCTGTTTGCGCAAGAGCCCCTGCGGCACAACGTCCACATCGGCCGCTTCAAAACGCCCAGCCTGATCATTGACGACCGCCAATTCACCGACACCTTGTTTGAAGTGGTCGAGCAGGCGATGAAATTCATCGTCTCGCACATCAGCGTGGCGTTTGAGTTTGACGGCAGCATCCAGCGCAAAGAGCGCTTTGCCTACCCACTGCCCGCCCTGCGCGAAGCGCTGCTCAACGCCGTGGTGCACCGCAGCTACACCGACCCCAGCGACATCCAAATCAAAATCTTTGACGACCACATCACCATCTTCAGCCCCGGCACCTTTTATGGTGGGCTGACCGTGGCCGAAGTGCAGGGCGACAACTACCGCTCTAGCCTGCGCAACAAACGGGTGGCCGAAGGTTTTTACCTCGTCAACGCCATCGAAAAATATGGCAGCGGCTTCATTCGCATCCGCAAAGCCTTGCAGGACTACCCCGAAGTCCAGTTTGACATTGCCGAAAAGTTTGGCGGCGTCATGGCCACGTTCTCACTTCAGCCGGAATCATCCCCAGAAGCATTGGGTGTTGGCATGAATGAGGGAGTAAGTGGCGGAGTAAGTGGCGGAGTAAGTGGCGGAGTAAATGGCGGAGTAAATAGTCCAGAAGCCTTGCTCTTGATCATTGCCGAGGCTCCCGGCTTGAACTCAGCAGCACTTGTGGCTCGAAGTGACAAACCGCAGCGAACCGTCGAACGCTGGCTCAAACAACTCAAAGACCAAGGCCACATCGAATTCCGTGGTGCCCCCAAAACAGGCGCCTACCACCCCACCACCAAAAAATAACGCCCTGTCGCAGCGCACCCCGTGCGCGATGCCACGCAAACCCCAACACCCACCATGACCACCGCCCTCGACCCACACGACCAGCCAGACGACGAAATCAGTCTCCTGGACCTGCTCCAAGTCATCGTCGACAACCTGCGCCTGCTCGTCCTGGGCCCCTTGAGCGTTGGCATTTTGGCGCTGGGCTTCAGCTTCCTCGTCAAACCCACCTTCACGGCCGAAACCAGCTTCTTGCCCCCACAACAACAGCAAGGCATGGCCGCCAGCATGCTCGCCAGTTTGGGCGCACTCGGCGGCTTGGCTGGCGCGGCCACCGGCCTTAAAAACCCGGCCGACCAATACGTGGCCTTCCTCAAAAGCAACAGCATCGAAGACGCCCTGATCGAGCGCTTCAAGCTCACAGAACGCTACGAAGCCAAATTCAAATCCGAAGCCCGCAAAACACTCGAAAGCAAAGTCAAAATCGCCAGCGGCAAAGACGGCCTCATCACCGTCAAAGTCGACGACACCGACCCCCAAATGGCTGCCGACATGGCCAACGCCCATGTGCAAGAGCTGACCAAACTCATGGGCCGCTTGGCCGTGACCGAAGCGCAGCAACGCCGCCAATTCTTTGAAAAGCAGCTCCAGCAAACCAAAGACAAACTCACCCAGGCTGACATTGCCCTCAAAGAAACCGGCATCTCGGGCGACGTGCTCAAAGCCAACCCCCAATCGGCCGTGGCCGCCGTGGCCGCACTGCAAGCACAAGTCACCGTGCAAGAAGTCAAGCTCGGGGCCATGCGTGGCTACTTGGCCGAAAGCGCCCCCGACTTCAAACAAGCCCTGACCGAGCTGGCCACCTTGCGTGCCCAACTGGCCAAACAATCACAAGACAGCAGCGGCGCAAGCAAAGGGCAGGGCGGCGCCCAAGGCGACTACGTCACCAAATACCGCGACTACAAATACCAAGAAACCCTGTTCGAACTGTTTGCCAAACAATTTGAAATGGCCAAAATTGACGAATCACGCGAAGGCGCCAACATCCAAGTGCTGGACGCCGCCCAACCCCCTGAGCTCAAAAGCAAACCCCAAAAAGCCCTGATCGCCATCATCGCCACCCTGGCCACAGGCTTTGCCTTGCTGCTGTTTGTCTTCATCCGTCAGGCCCTGCGCAACGCGGGGCAAGACAGCGAATACGCCCAAAAAATCCAAGCCCTGCAAGCCTCGTGGCGCAAAGCCATTGGGCGGTAAAAGCGGGCTGATTAAAACAATCGGGATCTGACCCCAATAACCTTTGTAGGAGCGACGCCCTCGTCGCGATAAGCCTCGCAGACCACTACCCATCGCCCCGAGTGCGGGGCTCCCACATTTTGAAAAATCGGGATCTGACCCCAATTTGTGACCCCAATTTGCAGATCCCCATTTGTCGGGTCAGCACAGGCAAACCGCATAACACTTAAAATGTATCTCATTATTAACAAAATCAGTTAATTGTAAATAATGGGAAACACTATGCCTCAAAAATCACCACCATTGAGCGAGATCACCGCAGCCAAGCTCAGCAGCCTGGGGGCGCAGCTGGCTGAGCGGCGCAAAGCTCTGGGCGTCAGCGCCACGGTGGCGGCAGAGGCTGCAGGCATGTCACGGGTCACGCTGCACCGCATCGAAAAAGGCGAACCCTCTGTCACCATGGGCGCATGGAGCAACGCGATTGACGCACTGGGCATGCAATGGCAACTACAACCCACTGAAGTAGTCCAAGCCACGCCCACCGATCGATCCGGCTGGTGGCCTGTGCGCATTGCGCTGGCCGACTACCCGCAACTCAAGGAACTGGCCTGGCAAGTCCATGGCACAGACCACCTGACCCCGGTCGAAGCATTTGACATTTACGAACGCAACGCACGGCACATGGACATGCCCAGCATGGACACCCAAGAACAAGCGCTGTGGCAAGCCCTGCAACAAGCATTTGGCAAGCGGGCCGCCCATGTATGAGCGGCCACACCACCAACGCATCGCGCATGTTTTGAGCGCGTTGGATGCCAGCGTGTTGGCTCAAAACGCTTGCTGGTTTGGTGGCGGAACCTGCATTGCCTTGAAGTTTGGTGAATACCGCGAATCAGTGGACATCGACTTTTTGGTGTCCGACCCTGCAGGCTATCGAGAGCTGCGCCAATTGCTCACGGGCCTTGACGGGCTGGCACCCATCACGCGCCAAGGTGCCATGCCGCTGGAGTTGCTGCGTGAAGTGCGCGCAGACCAATACGGCATTCGTACGCAAGTGCGCATGGACGGGCACGCCATCAAATTTGAAATCGTCCGGGAGGCGCGCATCCTGTTCCAAGAGCCAGAGTCGCAAGACCAAATATGCGGTGTCAGCACCCTGACGCTGCTCGACCTGGCGGCCAGCAAAATGTTGGCCAATTCAGACCGCCAAGCCGATGACGGCGTTTTCAGCCGCGACATCATTGACCTGGCCATGCTGAATTTGAAACTGCCCCAACTGCAAGAGGCTCTTGCAAAAGCCACCGAAGCCTACGGCAGCAGCGTTGCCAGAGATTTGGCAAAAGCCATAGAGAGAATGCAAAACAGGCAAGGCTGGCTGGATCGGTGCATGCAAGCCATGGCCATGGACATGCCCAAGGCAGTACTCTGGCAAAAGATAAGACGCCTCCGACAAGTGTTGCCTGCAGCGACATGACTGAAAACAATCGGGATCTGACCCCCATGGCACTACCTTAAGCAAACTGTGCCCGGATCTGCTGGCGAGCCAGCGCGCGTGGGATCGTCAATAAAGGCAGCGGCTTGGGTCTTCTCTTTTTGGCGCGTGGCTCAATTCGTCCTGGTCGCTTGGGTAAAACGCACTCAGAAATCTTGCGCAGCAATGTGGCCGTCAGCTCACTTAACTTATCAACAAAGCACGGGCTCATGCGAGACGCAAAAGCCAAGAGCAAGCGCCGGGCACCCGTAAAGCTCAATTCTCTGGGGGCTACCTTCACCAACTGCGCCGCACGCATCATGCTCCAACGCACCAAGTTATAGGTCAACAAAAACACCGCGATTTCTTTTCTCACCATGTCCGGCGACTTGCAACGTAAAACATCCATATCCATGGCCA
>NZ_NERU01000011.1 GCF_003063265.1 Limnohabitans sp. WS1 | reverse complement strand
CTGGCTCCTATATACCGAAATTCAGCTGGCCTGTAAGTGCCGAAAACGCACTGGCTCCTATATGCCGAAAACGGGGTGGCTCCTAAATGCCGAAAACGGTTTGGCCTCTATATGGTGAAAAGTGACATGGATAAGGCGTCAGCAAAATTTGATCATCCAAGGCGCTACGGGTGTTGGTAAAACGTGGCTTGCGTGTGCATTTGGCCAGCAGGCGTGCAGGCTAAAAATGCCAGTCCTTTTCTATCGCGCCAGTGATCTTTACGGAGCAATCACAGAGTCATTGCTTGATGGCTCATTGCCCGCTCTGAAGCTGTCATTGAGCAAACCAAGTTTGTTGATACTTGACGATCTGGGTTTGGGTGAGATGAATCAACATGCGTCGCAGTTCTTGTTAGATGTGATTGATCGTCGAATGCGCACAGGATCATTGCTCATCACAACGCAGTATCCAACCGATCAATGGCATGGGTTCTTTCCTGATCCCACGCTTGCTGATGCGATATTGGATCGCGTGGTGCATCAATCGCATCGGTTATCTCTGAAAGGGGAGTCCATGCGAAAAACAATGGCTCGCAAAAAAATGCAATCCAGCTGATAGTCTGAGTAGTCAGATTGACCATGTCAGTCTGACTACTATCCTGGTCAAATCGCCATACTTTTTTCTTTGGTCAACTTGCTGGACTGAGTGGTCAGCTTTGACTGGAAGTGATGGTCACGAGGGATTGGAGCGGATGGTCAATAGGTTCTGGAATACGCAGTGGGTGCAATGTCCAGCAGCAGGTTGACCGTTTGTACGTAGGTTGGGTTCATTTTTTGAGGTGAAGAATTTTCTTGTCCCTGGTCACAGCAACCCAGCGGCTTGCACTTCCAAGCCGTTCGTTGTGTTTCTTGGCAATCTCAAGCCAAGGTAAATCAAGGCTTTCGGCCAAGGCCTTGGCCAGTCGCACCACCTTGACGCGTGTGGTGTGGGTCAGCAAGGTGTCCAGGACTTCTGGGCGCAGGTGCCGAACGCTTTCAGCGACGTTCAAGGTTTCTTCCAGAGACTGGAGCTTGCCCGTGTCACTGAAGAGTTCCAGCAACGCTCTCTCGGGAACAGAAACCATCACTTGGGGGTGTCCTGCGGGAAGGGGTGCCAGACCATACCCTTTGAGCAATGCGTCGTCAAAAATCCGGGTTGACTGGTAGTTGGCGTTGAACAGTTCTGTGAACCATGTGGGCAGCCGTGCCGCTTTGTGGCCCCATAAGTTCAAGCGCTCCTGATGTGCAAGGTTGTGGCGTGTTCCGCGCCATGCCAAAGCGGTTTTCCCGCCAACATGCAATTGCGGAACTTCAAGCGACAGGTGCGCCAGTGTTTTGTTCATGTCCAATTTGGCGTTGGGCACTTGGTACACGCCGCGCCCCAATCTTTTGAGCCAGCCTGTGTGGGCCAAACGGGCCGCAGCCGTCGAATCCAAGCCCAGCATCTGCAGCTCACGGGAACTGTATGGCGTGTCCCATTCGAGTTTGCCCAGAAGCTCTTTGATTGAAATATTTTTAGAAACTCGCATTTAAAGTGAACTATCTTAAATATTTCAAACAGAGGCAAGAGGTCTCAGGGCATTTGTTTGAAATATTTCTGAAAAAAAGCATTGGAAGTGAATTTCTTCAATTATTTCAAACATCTGATGTCAAGTCTGACTTCAATCAGCCTGTCTGTCTGGTTTCCTTCAAATCTGTTTGCCCATCTTATGCACTGCCCGATACCCCCCACTCCCTTCACATAAGCCAACAACTCCCCAAAAAACGAATGACTGCAAAGCGTGGACGAATCGCCCACCAGCAGCAGCTTGCGCCGTGCGCGGGTCATGCCCACGTTCATGCGGCGGATGTCGGACAAGAAGCCGATCTTGCCTTGGGTGTTGCTGCGCGTCAAAGTTCTGTTTGTCACTCAAAATGGATTTGACTCCATATGTCTTTAAGTCCATAATTTTGCAATGACTTGGACTGTTCTGTTTCACGACGCCTTCCACGCTGAGTTCGAAGCTTTGGTCGAGGAACTTCAAGACGAACTCTTGGCACATGCCAAGTTGCTGGCGATGTTTGGACCTGAATTGGGGCGACCTACCGTCGATACCCTGAAGGGTTCACGACACAGCAACATGAAGGAACTTCGGTTTTCTTGGAATGGTCAGGTTTGACGAGTGGCCTTTGCCTTCGATCCCCGCCGACAAGCCATCTTGCTGGTGGGTGGAGATAAAGGTGGGGCAGATCAGCGCAGGTTTTACAAGCGCTTACTCACGGTGGCCGATGCGCGTTACGACGATCATCAGGGCACTTTGAGTCAATCAACCAAGGAGTCCAAAAATGGCAAGAAAACTCGATGACGTGATGGCTGCACTGCCCAAAGATCGCAAAAAACGGGTGGAGGATCGGGCCATGGAGTTGGCGACACTCAAAGACCTTCGCCATGCCGCCCAGCAAACACAAGAGCAAATGGCTGCCGCCTTGGGGGTGCGTCAGGACACCATTTCTCGTTTGGAAAAGCGCAGCGACATGCTGCTTTCAACGATGCGCCACTATGTGGAGAGCATAGGCGGCAAGCTAGAACTGGTGGCCAAGTTTCCTGATCGCCCGTCCGTGGTGATCGACCACTTGGGAGGAGACGTCACACTCAACAAGCGCGCAGGTGCTGCCCGCCGATCACGGGCAGCGGCCTATTGATCCGGCCCTATGAAGATTGAACTGCCCCTGTGTTTGTCGGTTGTAGGTCGGTGGCTTTAGCCCCGACATGCAGCCTACGCCGAAGCCAGCAATGTCGGGGCTAAAGCCACCGACCTACGGGATGTCTGTGCAATAAATTTCAAACATCAGCGTGCCGGATCAATAGTTGCCAACTGGGGTACAACTTGCACCCCCCTTGCGCTGCAAGTCCCTGACGGCAAACAGCGCTCAAGCAGGCACCCATTTAGGCCACCTCACGCGCCGTGCGATACCCCCCCACCCCCTTCACATAAGTCAACAAATCCCCAAAAAACGGATGCTTGCACAGCGTGGACGAATCGCCCACCAGCAGCAGCTTGCGCCGTGCGCGGGTCATGCCCACGTTCATGCGGCGGATGTCGGACAGGAAACCGATCTCGCCTTGGGGGTTGCTGCGCGTCAAGGTGATGGCAATGATGTCGCGCTCTTGGCCCTGAAACGAATCGACGGTGCCCACGCTGAGCCTGCGTTGCAGCAGCAAGTCGTTCAGCACAGCGCTGTCTTCGATGGCGTCTTTCAAATAGTTGATTTGGGCGCGGTACGGCGCGATGACGCCAATGGTAAGCGGGCGCTGGTCTGGGTCGGTGGGCTCGCCTAGCGCAAGCAGCTGCGCCAGTCGCTCCAGCAGCAAGTGGGCTTCTTCAGGGTTGGCGGTTGAACGGCTTTCGGGGATGGCCAGTTCCGAGAAGCCACAGCCCGCCGTGTCGATGAATTCCACAGGCAGGTCGGGTGCAAAACGCGGGTCATTAAAGCGCGGGTCATACGCGGCCAGGTCAGCGTCGCGCACGCTGGGGTGCGCCACCAGTTGGCCGCCATAAAACTTCTGTGAGCTGAAGCCCATGATGTGCGCGTGCATGCGGTATTGCACCTTCAGCATGCGGGCCGTGTTGGGTTGGCGCTGGATGCACTTTTCAAACAGGGTTTCGCGCAGGCCTTCGCGGGCGGCTTTTTCGCTTTTCACGGTGGGCGGCAGCTGGTGGTGGTCGCCCGCCAACACCAGGCGCTGGCCCTTGGCAATGGGAATCCAGCAACCCGGCTCCAAGGCCTGGGCGGCTTCGTCGATGAAGACGGTCTCAAAGCTCAGGTGGCGAATGTGACGGTGGCTGGCGCCCACCAGCGTGCAGGTGATGACCTGCACCGATTCGAGCACGTCCTCGGTCATGAAGCGCTCCAAATCGTCGGCAGCTTGGCGCAGCGTGCGGGCTTCTTCACGCAGCCATTGGCGGCGCTGTCGCTCCTCAAAACCAAAGTTGCGCACGCGTTCGCTGGCAGCCTCTCGGTGCTGCTCGGCGGTTTGGCGCATCGCGTGCATCTTGGCGTAGCTGGCGTGGGCCATCACCCCGGCGTCCAGCGTGTGCTGGAGCAGCAGCTCCGACACGCGGCTGGGGTTGCCCAAGCGGATCACGTTCACACCGCGCTCGGCCAGCTTTTCGGTCAGCAGGTCCACGGCGGTATTCGAGGGGGCGCACACCAGCACGCGCCGCTCGCGCCGGATGGTTTCCAAAATGGCCTGCACCAGCGTGGTGGTTTTGCCCGTGCCGGGCGGGCCGTGGATGATGGCCACGTCTTGCGCCGTGACCACATGGCGTACCGCCGCCAGTTGCGAGTCGTTGAGCGCACTGGGGTAAAACAGGTCGTCGGCTTGGGGCTCGCGAAAGCGGGCGGCCTGAGCGCCCAGCAGCACGTCGCGCAGTTCGGCCAAGCGGTTGCCGTGGGCGGCCATGACGGCGCTCAGGGCTTGGTTCATCTCGCGGTAGCTGACCTCGTCAAACGTCAGGTCAACACCCAGCGTGTTGCCGTCCAGCACCCAGTCGGGCAGCGCTTCTTTGGTGGTGGCCAACAGCAGCTTGTTGCGCCGCACGCGGGTCACCACGCCGCTCACCACGGGCCGGTCTGGCCCCGAATAGCCGGGCGCACTGCTGAACAGCGCCGCAGCCGCCCCCACCTGAAACAAGTGCAGGTCTTGCCGATGCGCCGGGCGCTCCAGCTCCAGCACCACCTTGCCCCCAAACCCAATGTCTTCTTGGGTGATGGTGACGGGGTACCAAGTCAGGCCACGCCGACGGCGCTCCTTGATGCTGGCACTGGCGTTTTTGAGCTTGAACTGCGCCTGGTCTTCCTGTTGCTCAAGGTGCATGAGTGCGCGCACATGACGCAACTCTTGTTGAACATCAACTTGAGCAGTGCTATTGGCGGTGGGGGTTGGGTTGGGATCAGCCAAAGGAATAGGAGGTTAAGCGCGATAAATGCAAGAACAGGGAATTCGGGGGGCATTAAAACCGCCATGGGCAGATCGCTGGGGTTGGATCGTACCTAAACCCCAAAGTGTGCTGACTGTCAGGCCCATTGAGCAAAGCTAGGCGACGCGAACCATAATCACCGACACAATGGATTGGGTACACACACCACCCCTCCCCTCCCCGCTCACACCTCGGCTTTGATCCATGTCTGTTTTAAGTTTAATGTCAGTGGGCCACGCCCATATGCCAGGTGAATGGCTGTTTGAAGGCCTGTCGTTTGACCTGGCTTTGGGTGAGCATGTGGCCATTCAGGGCACGTCGGGTTGCGGCAAGTCCACCTTGCTGAACATCATGGCGGGGCTTGAAGTCCCAACCCATGGCGAGGTGCATTGGTCTGGCCAGCCCACGTCGGCGTGGTCGGCTGAGCAGCGGCGCGCTTGTCGTCAAGCCGACATGGGTTTTGTGTTTCAGGCGTTCCACCTGCTGCCACATTTGTCAGCACTTCAAAACGTCATGGTGCCTTGTTTGTTGGGCAATGCTTCTGGCCAGGACGCCGCAGAGGCGGCGCGAGAGCTGTTGGGCGACTTGGGCTTGGCCACACGGCTAGACGCCAAGCCCACCAGTTTGTCCGGCGGTGAACAGCAGCGTGTGGCGCTGGCGCGTGCGCTGGTGCATCGGCCCAAAGTGGTGTTTGCAGACGAGCCCACCGGCAATCTGGACACCGACACCGCCGCCAAGACGCTGGCCCTGCTGATTGGCTTGTGCAAAGAGCGCCAGACCAGTCTGGTCATGGTCACCCACTCTGACGAGGCGGCCAGGGCCATGGGCAGAACGCTGCGCCTGACCAAAAAGGGCTTGGTTTGTTGAGCTTGACGGGCCAGCAGGTCCTTTTCCTTTGGTTGTTGAAAGGCGCTTCCATCCAAGCTTGGACGCGCTGGTTGGTTGCGCTGGTGATGGTGGCCATCGGTGTGATGCTGGCGGTGGCCATTCACACCGTGAACCATTCGGCACTCGCCTCGTTTGGCCAAGCCTTGGACACGGTCAATGGCCAAGCATCGGCCCAGTTGGTTGCGCCTTTGGGCGAGATAGATGACCGGCAAATCGAAGACTGGGACCGTCGCCGGGCGGCTTTGGGCATCCAAGCTGTGAGCCCTGTGCTGGTGGTGCGCACCGACCAACTGACGGTGCTGGGCCTGGATATTTTCAAAGCCGCCGTGGTGTCGCCGTCTTTGCTGCCCTCTTTGTCGCCTTCTTCCACAGGGGATGCCGTTGATTTGTTCAATGCCAAGGCGCTGTTTTTGTCGCGTGCAGCTTTGGAAGTTTTGAACGTCAAGGTGGGCGACAGCATAACCCTGCGGCATGGCCTGGATTCGGTGAACTTGCGGGTGGCAGGCGAGGTTCCAGGCGCTGCAGCGCAAGTGATTGGCGTGATGGACATTGGCAGTGCGCAATGGGCCTTCAAGCGACTGGGTGTGGTGTCCAGGCTGGACCTGCGCCTCGAAGATTGGCAAAGCACACAGGGGCTGAGTGACACATTAAAAGCGCAGTCTGAATCCCTGCAATTGGTGGCCACACAAGACCGCGACCGGCGCATGTCGCTGCTGTCGCGGGCCTACCGGGTGAACCTGACGGTGCTGGCCATGGTGGCCTTGCTCACGGGGGGATTTTTGGTGTCCACAGCGGTGCATTTGTCCATTGTTCGTCAGCGGGCCGAGCTGGCTTTGTTGGGTGTGCTGGGAGCCAGCGAGTCGTGGCTTCGGCGCTTTGTTTGGGCTCAAGGCGGGCTGATTGGTGCTTTGGGGGGTGCCTTGGGTGTGGGCATGGGCTTGTTGTTGGCGGCCGTTTTGATGCGCATCGTGGGGGGTGACTTGGGCGGCAACTACTTTTCGGGCGCACCCGCTGCCATGGTCATTGACTGGGTGGCGCTGTTTGTTTTTGCCATGGCCGCGGTGCTGATGGGCTTGGCATCTGCGTGGCTGCCTTTGTCGCAAATCAATTGGCGTCGGCCCATGGCTTTGTTGCGTGCGGGCCAAGCCGAAACACTGGTGCTGAGCTTGCCCACTTTGAAGTGGAGTCTGCTGAGCGCTGCGCTGGCCGTGGTGTTGCTGATGTTGCCCACGCTGGGTAGCTTGCCCTGGGCCGCCTATGGGGCGATTGCGGCGCTGCTGTGCGCCGGGCTTTTGGCGGTGCCGTGGATTTTGTCCAAGCTCTGGGGTGCGTTGTCGCGTGTTGTGGCGCCTTTGCGCGTTCCGGCTGTGGTTCGCTTGGCCGTTTGGCGGCTGGCGCAAGCGCCCTCTGCGGCCACGCCTTTGATTGCGGGCACGGTGGCGGCGTTTTCATTGACCGTGGCCATGATGGTCATGGTCAGCAGTTTCAGAACCTCGGTGTCTGATTGGTTGGGTTTGGTGTTGCCCGCTGACCTTTACACCAGCAGCCAGTCGATGGTCGATCAGCCGGGGTTTGACCCGGCGGTGCAGTCTTTGGTGGCCAAAGTGCCTCAAGTGCAAAAGGTGGAAACCAGCCGCCAAAGAAATCTGCGCATCGCCAACGACCGGCCTGAGGTGGTGTTGATTGCGAAGCCTGTGAACTTGCAAGACCCGATGCAGTCGGTGGCCTTGGTGGGTTTGTCCAAGTTGCCAGCTGTGGATGGGCAAAAGCATCGGGTGGTTTTTGGTTCCGAGGCCATGGCCGACCTGTACGGCTGGCGTGTGGGCGAAGAAGCCAGCTTGCCACTGGGCTCGCAGGGTCCGTCCAAAGTGTGGGTCGGCGGCTTATACAGAGACTATGGCCGCCAACACGGCTCGGTGATCATGTCGACCGCAGACTACGAGGCCATCACGGGCGACCGTTCGCGCTCCAGCGTTTCGGTTTGGGTAGAAAACGGTGCAGACACGGCGCAAGTCATCGCCAACATCCAGCGCCAAGTGCCAGAACTCACGCAACTCAAATGGATCAGTGCCAGCGATGTGCGTCAGCTGTCGCTCAAAATTTTTGACCGCAGCTTTGCCATGACCTACGCCCTGGAAGCTGCGGCTTTGTTTGTGGCCCTGTTTTCGGTGGCGGCGGGTGTCACTGGTCAGTTGCTTTTGAGGCGGCGCGAGTTCGGCTTGCTGGCGCACTTGGGGCTATCACACCAAGACAGCTTGCGCCTGGTGTCTTTGGAAGTCGGTTTGCTCTTGGCTGTGGCCGTGGTGTGGGCCAGTGTCTTGGGTGGTTTGATGAGCCAGATCTTGATCCACAAAGTGAACCCTGAGTCTTTTCACTGGACCATGAACACGCATTTGGATGTGGGGCAGTGGTTGGCGATCAGTGCTGTGCTGCTGATGCTGGGCGTGCTGGCGGCGCGTTGGGCGGCTGGCCAAGGGCTGGATTCCAAACGCTTGGCCGAAAGCCTGAGGGCCGATTGGTGAAAGACATGACACAACCCTCGGCCAATCGGCGGCTTGCCCTACAAACCGCCGCCATGATGGCGGCAGGCCTGTCAGCTTGGCCCACGCAGATTGCCGCTGCGTCCGCTTTACAGGCTCCGTTTTATCCACCCGTCAAGCCGCGTCGCTTGAACTTTCCCAGAGATCACGGTTCACACCCCGACTACCGCACCGAGTGGTGGTACCTGACGGGATGGCTGGGACAGGGCCCAACGGCCATGGGTTTTCAGTTGACCTTTTTCCGCAGCCGAACCCAGCATTCGCCAGAGAACCCCAGCCGACTGGCACCGACCCAATTGCTTTTTGCGCATGCGGCCGTGGCGGTGGCCGCCAAAAATGTTTTTTTACATGCCAACCGGGCGGGTCGTTTGAACGGAACCCTGCTTCGCGCAGAGACAACGGACACCGATTTGCAGTTTGAAGATTGGCACTTGCGCCGTGTGCAAGGCGCAGCGGGCGAGGTGTACGCAGGCCGCTTTGCAGGCGAAGGTTTTGCCGTGTCTTTGGATGCCAGCGCTGCGCAGCCCGCCCTTTTGCGTGGCCAAGAGGGCTTTTCGTCCAAAGGCCCAGACGCCTTGCAGGCCAGCCACTACTACAGCCGTGCACCTTTGAATGTGAAAGCCGCAGTGACTTTGGCAAAGCAAACCCAAACGCTGGAGGGCAAAGCTTGGCTCGATCACGAGTGGTCCAGCCAACTGATGATGCCTGGGGCCGTGGGGTGGGACTGGTTGGGCATCAACTTGCTGGACGGCGGCACGCTGATGGCTTTTCAGATTCGCAACGACAAAGCGGCCGCGATCTACACCCATGTGGATGCCCGTGACGCAGCTGGCCGCCTTGCCAAAGGTTGGCAGGGTCTTCGCTGGCAGAGCGCAGGCCGTTGGCGGGCCAAGTCTTTGATCGACTACCCCATCCCCATGGATTTGTGGGTGGGTCAAGAGCGCTACAGATTGGTGCCGCTCATGCTGGGCCAAGAGATCGATGCACGGGCCAGCACGGGCGGTTTTTATTGGGAAGGTGCGGTCAGTCTGATGCATGGCGAGCGTTTGCTCGGCCATGGTTATTTGGAGCTGACGGGTTACGGCGCACCTTTAAAAATTTGACCCTTGCAGGATTTTGGCTGTCTTTTGATTGGAGGAAAAAATCCAAGAGTCGACTATTTTTTGACCGGTTTTTGAGCAAAGGCCAGACAGGGTTCTTCACGCTCAACCCGAGGCACGACATGCACATGGTCGTACCAAGTCGCATCATTTAGATCAACGCTTTCGACATACCCATGCACTTGGGTTTTTGCCTTCTTACGCTGCAGGAAGTGTTCGCGGCGTAAAAAGGCAAAACCCCAATCAATCCACTTTCCGACTGGCTTTGCCCAACTTGGCATCGTCCTCGGCCCAGCCTTCTATCGCGGGGTAACCGCGTTGAGCGGCCGTCACCGTATAGGGTGAGTCCAAAGTGATTACAAAATAACTAAAATCAGGTGATCATGTCCACATGAACATCTATGAATCCCGTCCAACCCTGCGCCCCACGCACTGTCCCCTCTCTTGCCGCAGCAGTGTGCAGCCAAGCGCCATCAGAGGCCTTTGCCCCGTCTGTTGAGCCAACGGCTTCTTTGGGCTTGTCCTCGCCCACGCTCAAGAGCACGCCCTTGGCTGCGGCAGGCCTGTTGTTGGCCGCGTGTGGGGGTGGCGGCAGTGAAAATGGCACAAATTCTGCGCCCGCCCCCTCCGATGCAGAGGCTGTTCGCTTCCTGACCCAAGCGGGGTTTTCAGCATCGGCCGAAACTATTGCAGCGGTCAAAACCTCGGGCTTTGCCAACTGGTTGGATTCGCAATTGGACCTGCCTGTGCAAGCGATCACGCGCTACGACTGGATGGTTGCCAACGGCTATGCCGTAGAAGCCAACCGAAGCAACTTCACGGGGACTGACAACGCCATTTGGCTCAAGTTGATGAGCAGTCCCGACCCCGTTCGTCAGCGCATGACACTGGCCTTGTCCGAGATTTTTGTGGTCTCCATGCAGGGTTTGCCCATCGAATGGCGGGGCCTGTGCATGGCCCATTACGCCGATTTGCTGGAGAAAAATGCCTTTGGCACGTACAGACAGCTTTTGCAAGAAGTGACCCTCAGCGTGGGCATGGGCAGTTACCTGAACATGTTGGGCAACCGCAAGGAAGACACGTTCACGGGGCGCGTGCCCGACGAAAACTACGCCCGCGAAGTCATGCAGTTGTTCAGCATCGGCTTGGTGCAACTGAACAGCGATGGCACGCCGCGCCTGAACAACGGCCAAACCATCGACAGTTACTCGCCGCAAGACATCAGCCAACTGGCCAGCGTGTTCACCGGGTGGGAACGCGATCGCGTGGATGCAACGGATTACGCGCACGTCACCCGCCCCATGAAACACAACATCGCCAACTTCCAAACTGGCGACAAGTCTGTTTTGGGCACCACCATCGCGGGCTCACTCAGTGGCCCACAAGCGCTGTTTTTGGCCTTGGACACCTTGGCCAATCACCCCAACGTGGGGCCTTTTATGGGGCGTCAACTCATCCAGCGCTACACCATGAGCCACCCCAGCGCCGCTTATGTGGGCCGTGTTGCCGCCGTGTTCAACAACAATGGGCGCGGTGTGCGCGGTGACTTGAAAGCCACCTTGCGCGCCGTTTTGCTCGACCCTGAAGCACGCGCAACACCCTCTGGCAATGCATCTGGGCGCCTGCGTGAGCCCGTGCACCGTTTTGTGCAATGGGGGCGCAGCTTCGGCATCACCAGCGCCTCAGGTCGCTGGGCCATCGGTGACACGAGCGACCCTGCCAGCCGCCTGGGCCAAAGCCCTTGGCGCAGCCCATCGGTGTTCAATTTCTTTCGTCCAGGCTATGTGCCACCGGGCCATGAATTGGCCGCCAACCAGATCACGGCCCCGGAGTTTCAGCTGCTCAACGAAAGCACCATCGCGGGTTACCTCAACTTCATGCAGTCGGTCATCGGCAATGGCATCGCCAGTGGTGATGTCACCGCCAATTACGCTCACGAGCTGAGCCTCGCCACTGACGCACCCAAGCTCTTGGCGCACCTGAATTTGCGCCTGGCGGCAGACGCCATCCCCGCCACGACTTTGTCTGAATTGAGCACCGCCGTGGCCACCATCAGCGCATCGAATGCAACAGGCCAACTCAACCGCGTGAAAGCGGCCATCTTGTTGGTGATGGCCGCGCCTGAATACCTGATCCAGAAATAAGCCCCCCATGAAACTAAATCGACTGCCTGAATTACAGCGCCGCGAATTTTTGCGGCGCTCTGCACAACTGGGCTTGGCTGGCATGGCTGCGCCTTGGGCCTTGAACCTTGCGGCCCTGGGTGAAGCCGCCGCTGCCGATGCCCGAGGAGGCTACAAAGCGCTGGTTTGCGTATTTTTAGCGGGTGGCAACGACAACGGCCGCACCTTGGTGCCCGTTGACGTGGCCAGTCACGCCAATTTGGCGAGCTTGCGTGGAGGCACCACCGACCTGGGTGGCTTGGTGGCTCCACGGGCCAGTTTGGCCGCCACCACCTTGTCACCCAGAGTGCCGCTGACAGGCACTGGCGTCAATGGAACACAACTGGCCATGGCGGCAGAACTGTTGCCGCTCAAACCCTTGTTTGACGCCGGCCAACTGGGCTGGCTGCTCAATGTGGGCTCCCTGATGGAGCCCACCACCAAAGTGCAATACTTGGCCAAGTCAGTTCGATTGCCACCCAAGCTGTTCAGCCACAACGACCAACAATCGTTTTGGCAAAGCAGCGGTGCCGAAGGCTCCACCAAAGGCTGGGGCGGTGCCATGGGCGACCTGTTTTTGTCCAGCAACGCCACCAGCACGTTCACCTGCATCAACGCCAGTGGCAATGCGGTGTTTTTGATGGGTGATCAGGCGGTGCAATACCAAATCAGCAACAGTGGCGCGGTCCCGGTCAACGGGGTGGTGTCGAATTTGTTTGGGTCAGCGGCATGCAGCCAAGCTCTGAACAAAATGATCACGGCGTCGCGCACGCACTGGATGGAGGCCGAACTCAACCGCGTGGCTTTGCGCTCCATCAACGCCCAAGCCACCGTCAAAGCCGCATTGGGCAATGCCAATGCCTTGCCGTTTTCAGCCACCTTTGACACCACCCAGAGTTTGGGTCGCCAATTGCAAATGGTCGCCCGGCTGATTGCGGGACGCAGCACACTGGGTGCACAGCGACAGGTTTTCTTTGTCAGCATCGGGGGCTTTGACAACCACGATTTTTTGCTCACCCAACACCCCGGCTTGCTCGGGCAACTGGCCAACGGCTTGAGCACCTTCCAATCCGCCATGACCGAGTTGGGCATGGCAGACAATGTGACCACCTTCACGGCCAGCGACTTTGGCCGCACGCTGAGCAGCAACGGTGACGGCAGCGACCACGGATGGGGTGCGCACCATCTGATCATGGGTGGTGCGGTTCGCGGTCGGCGCTTTTGGGGCAAGTGGCCCTTACAGGCCCACAATGGCCCGAACGACCTGGGTCAGGGGCGCTTGATCCCCACCACCAGCGTCGACCAACTGGGCGCCACCTTGGCCAAGTGGATGGGGGTCAGCCCGACCGAGGTCAGTGCTTTGTTCCCCAACATCAACCGTTTTGACCAACCCGACTTGGGGTTTTTCAGCGCCTGAATCTCCGCCGTGGACATGGGACACGGCGTTCAGGGTGAAGTTTTGTGCGCTTCTACTGCGCCATCACACCAGCGTCATCAGCGCCGATCCGCAGCACCCGCTTGGGCCGATGCGGGCAATCCAAAGACCCGGTCGAAACACCAGGTGAACGCAATGGCATAAAAGAAAAAGAAGGCCAGCAGGCCCAAATTGGCCACCAAGGCAGCGGTGGGCGAAATGTCGAGCCACAGCGACATGACGGGCAAAAGAATGATGACCAGCCCGCCCTCAAAACCCGCCCCGTGGGCCAGTCGCCGCGCAAAGGAGCGGCCACGCACGGCTTGACGCGACTCCCAGCGCTCAAACAGCGAGTTGAAGACGTAGTTCCACGTCAGCGCAATGCTCGACAACACGACCGCCAGGCCCAATGTGGAGGCGGGCGACTTGTCAAAAGCCACACTCAACACGGGACCGACCACGGCAATCGCAATGGCCTCGTACAAAAGGGCTTGGAGAACGCGGCGGGTGGTGGGGGTCATGTTGGCGAACGCGGTGAATGCGTTCACTGCCGCGCCGTGCGCACATTGGGCGGCAATGCGCCCGGTGCGCTGGTGCGCCAGGGGTTGATGTCCAGCCCGCCGCGCCGGGTGTAGCGGGCGTAGACCGTCAGCTTGGTGGGCTTGCAGCGCGTCCAGATGTCCATGAAGATACGCTCGACGCATTGCTCATGAAACTCGTTGTGGTTGCGAAAGCTCACGATGTATTGCAACAGACCCGCTTGCTCGATCTGCGGGCCGCTGTAGGTGATTTGCACGCTGCCCCAGTCGGGCTGGCCTGTGACCAGGCAATTGCTTTTGAGCAAATGGCTGACCAGGGTTTCGCTGACGGGCAGTTCTTCGGCATTGGCGCTGAGCAGCTCCGGTGCAGGCTGGTAGCGCGTGCACTCGATGTCCATGCGGTCCAGGTTCAAGCCGTCGAGCTCGTGCACGGGCTCGGCGTCAAACTGTTCTTGCAGCAGCAGCTTCACGCCCACACTGGCCTGCATGGCGCCGCCGTGCCAGATGGCCGCGCTGATGTCGCGGCGGATCATGTCGCGCACCACATCGGCACTCTCCAGCCGCGTGTTGTTGAAGCTGTTGAGATACAGCTTGAAGGACTTGCTCTCCACAATGTGCGTGCTTTCGGCAGGCACGGTGATGTGCGCCAGTGCCACCTGCGGCTTGCCCTTGGTGTTGAGCCAAGACAGCTCGAACGCGGTCCACAGGTCGGCCCCAAAAAACACGGGCTGCCCGGTGACACCGATTTCGGCGCGTTTGGTGGCGCGGGGAATGGGAAACAGCAAACTCGCGTCGTACTGGTCCACATAGGCGCTGGACTTGCCCAATTGGGATTGTTCTGGGGAGTTCATACTCATGCTTGCACCTTGCGACGGAAAACGAGACGGTCTGGCTCGGACACGGCCGAGTCGTAGGCGTAGCCTTCCAGATCAAAACTCAACAGGCCTTCGGGGTGGGTGATCTTGTTTTGGATGGCGAACCGAGCCATCAAGCCCCGCGCCCGTTTGGCGTTGAAGCTGATGATTTTGTATTTGCCGCCTTTGAAGTCTTCAAACACGCATTCGATGACGCGGGCCTTAAGGGTTTTGCGGTCCACCGATTTGAAATACTCTTGCGAGGCCAGGTTGACGATGACCGGGGTTTTGTCTTTGGCCAGCTGGGCGTTCAGGTACTCGGCAATTTGCGGCCCCCAAAACTTGTAGAGGTTGCTGCCCTTGTCGGTTTGGAGCGTGGTGCCCATCTCCAGCCGGTAGGGTTGCATCCAGTCCAGCGGGCGCAACACGCCGTACAGGCCACTCAAAATGCCCACATGGGTTTGCGCCCAGTCCAGCTCTTGCGCGGACAGGGTTTTGGCGTCCAGGCCTTCGTACACGTCGCCATTGAAGGCCAGCACGGCCTGCTTGGAATTTTTGGCAGTGAACTTCGGAACCCAGGCCTCGTAGCGGGCCACGTTCAGAGCCGACAGCGCGTCGGACAAGTCCATCAGCTCGGCGATTTGCTGGGGTGACTTTTGGCGCAGCACCTCAATGAGGGCCTGCGATTGCGGCACGAACTGGGGCAGCGTGTGCGGCACGCCTGCGGCGGGGGTTTCGTAATCCAGAGATTTGGCGGGTGACAATAAGAACAACATGCTCGACATCCTTTACTTGGACGATTATCTCGCCATCGTCAACAAACCCGCCGGCTGGCTGGTGCATCGCACGCCTTTGGACAGGGGTGAAACCCGCTTTGTGCTGCAAACCCTGCGCGACCAAATCGGGCAACACGTCTGGCCCGTGCACCGGCTCGACAAAGGCACCAGCGGCGTGCTGGTGTTTGCGCTGAGCGCCGAGGTGGCCCGCTCGTTGGGGCAGGCTTTTGAAAGCGGCGCTGGTCTGCTAAAAACCTACCGCGCTGTGGTGCGCGGTTGGCCTTTGCCTGAGGGCCTGATCGACCACCCCTTAAAGCGCATGCCCGACGACATGCGCACGGAGCGCACCGAAATCCAGCCGGCCCAAAGCCGTTTTGCCACCTTGCGCCACTTTGAGCTTCCTCTGCCCCAGCAAAGCTTTGTCAGCACCCGCTGCGCCGAAGTGGCGCTGCAGCCCCTGACTGGCCGTCGCCACCAACTGCGCCGCCACATGAAGCACATCGCCCACCCCATCATCGGCGACGCCACACACGGCAAGGGGCCGCTCAACCGCGCCGTGGCAGATTTGATCGGGCTGCAGCGGCTGTGGTTGCATGCTGAAAGTCTGGAACTACCTCATCCGGTCAGCAGGCAGCGGCTGCATCTGGCATCTTCCCTGCCCAGCGAGTGGGGGCTTTGGGATGCTTTTCAGCTGCCTATCGTTGCTTGAATCGAGTGAGGCATCTCGATGCGGGGTGGTTTGCGGGGGTTTTCGCGACGGGGGCGTCGCTCCTACAGGTGGCTAGCCCCGCACTCGGGGCGATGCGGGGTGGTCTGCGGGGGTTTTCGCGACGGGGGCGTTGCTCCTACAGGTGGCTAGCCCCGTCCTCGGGGCGATACGGGGTGGTCTGCGGGGGGGTCGCGACGGGGGCGTTGCGGCTACAAAATTGCTGCACCTTGATCTGGTTCATGCCTTCAGGCTGATCGGGGGCAATTCGCTATTGAAGTTGCCGCCAGTCAAAAAAAACGGCCCAAGGATCACTCCTTGAGCCGTTTCTTCAGTTTTGCGCCAACACTTAAGCGGTCACACCCTTGGCGTTCTCCACGTACTCTTCAATCTGGTTGAAGTTGAGGTACTTGTAGATGGCTTCGCCGTCCTTGTTCACCACACCCATGGCTTCGTGGTATTCGGCCACGGTGGGGAACTTGCCCATCTTGGAGGTGATGGCGGCCAGCTCGGCAGAGGCCAAGTACACGTTGGTGTTCTTGCCCAAACGGTTGGGGAAGTTGCGTGTGGAAGTCGACACCACCGTCGCGCCTTCGCGCACTTGCGCCTGGTTGCCCATGCACAGCGAGCAGCCGGGCATTTCGGTGCGGGCACCGGCTGTGCCAAACGCGGCGTAGTGACCTTCCTTGATCAGCTCGCTCTCGTCCATCTTGGTGGGGGGTGCCACCCACAACTTGACAGGGATGTCGCGCTGGCCGCCGAGCAGCTTGGCGGCTGCGCGGAAGTGACCGATGTTGGTCATGCACGAACCGATGAAGGCTTCGTCGATCTTGGTGCCAGACACTTCAGACAGGAACTTGGCGTCATCGGGGTCGTTGGGGCAGCAAACGATCGGCTCTTTGATGTCGGCCAAATCGATTTCGATGACGTGTGCGTACTCGGCATCTTTGTCGGCTTCGAGCAAATCAGGCGCAGCCAGCCATTGCTCGACTTTCTCGATGCGGCGGGCCAATGTGCGGGCGTCTTTGTAGCCGTCGGCGATCATGTTTTTCATCAAGACCACGTTGGACTTCAGGTATTCCTGCACAGGCTCTTTGTTGAGCTTGATGGTGCAACCCGCAGCAGAACGTTCGGCAGACGCGTCGGACAACTCAAATGCTTGCTCAACTTTCAGGTTAGGCAGGCCTTCGATTTCCAGGATGCGGCCCGAGAATTCGTTGATCTTGCCAGCCTTGGCCACGGTCAAGAGACCTTGCTTGATGGCGTACAGCGGGATCGCGTGCACCAGGTCGCGCAGGGTCACACCAGGCTGCATGTCGCCTTTGAAGCGAACCAGGATCGACTCGGGCATGTCCAAAGGCATCACGCCTGTGGCCGCGCCGAAGGCCACCAGACCGGAGCCAGCGGGGAAGCTGATGCCGATGGGGAAACGGGTGTGCGAGTCGCCACCGGTGCCGACGGTGTCGGGCAACAACAGGCGGTTGAGCCAGCTGTGGATCACGCCGTCACCAGGACGCAGGGACACGCCGCCACGGTTGCTGATGAAGGCGGGCAATTCGCGGTGGGTTTTGACGTCCACGGCCTTGGGGTACGCTGCGGTGTGGCAGAAGGACTGCATGACCATGTCGGCCGAGAAGCCCAAGCAAGCCAGGTCTTTCAGTTCGTCGCGGGTCATCGGTCCGGTGGTGTCTTGTGAACCCACGGTGGTCATCTTGGGTTCGCAGTAAGTGCCGGGGCGCACGCCTTGGCCTTCTGGCAGACCGACGGCGCGACCGACCATCTTCTGGGCCAATGTGAAGCCAGCTTTGGTGCTGATCGGTGCTGTGGGCAAACGGAACACGGTGGATGCGGGCAAACCCAAGAACTCGCGCGCCTTGGCGGTCAAGCTGCGGCCGATGATCAAGTTGATACGGCCACCAGCACGCACTTCGTCAAACAGCACATCGCTCTTGAGTTGGAAGGTGGTGATGGTTTCGCCATTCTTCACGATCTTGCCGTCGTAGGGCAACACGTCCACCACGTCGCCCATGTTCAGGGCAGTCACGTCCACTTCGATCGGCAAAGCGCCCGAGTCTTCTTGGGTGTTGAAGAAGATGGGGGCAATCTTGCCGCCCAAAGTCACGCCACCAAAACGCTTGTTGGGCACAAAGGGGATGTCTTCGCCAAAACCCCAGATGATGCTGTTGGTGGCTGATTTGCGGCTGGAGCCTGTGCCCACCACATCGCCGACGTAAGACACCAAGTGGCCTTTTTTCTTCAGCTCTTCGATCATGGCCATGGGGCCGCGCTTGCCGTCTTCTTCGGGCTTGAAGGGGGCGCCTTCACGGGTGTTTTTCAACATCGCCAAGTAGTGCAATGGGATGTCGGGGCGGCTCCAGGCGTCAGGCGCTGGCGACAAATCGTCGGTGTTGGTCTCGCCTGGCACCTTGAACACGGTGATGGTGATTTTTTTCTCGACTTCAGGGCGGGTGGTGAACCACTCGGCATCGGCCCAGCTTTGCATGACTTCCTTGGCCTTGGCGTTGCCAGACTTGGCTTTTTCAGCCACATCGTTGAAGAAGTCAAACATCAACAAAGTCTTTTTGAGGGCTTCAGCGGCCACGGCGGCCACTTCGGCGTCGTCCAGCAACTCAATCAGGGGGTGCACGTTGTAGCCACCGACCATGGTGCCCAGCAACTCGGTGGCCTTGGCTTTGGAAATCAGGCCAACTTGAACTTCACCATGGGCGACAGCGGCCAAAAACGAGGCCTTGACTTTGGCCGCATCGTCCACGCCTGGGGGCACGCGGTGGGTCAGCAGGTCCATCAAAAAGGCTTCTTCGCCTGCGGCGGGGGCTTTGATCAACTCGATCAGTTCAGCCGTTTGCTTGGCGTCCAGTGGCAGTGGAGGGATGCCCAGCGCTGCGCGCTCGGCTACGTGGTCACGGTAGGCTTTCAACATGGTTTTTTTCTCCGGTCAGTCAAAATTAATCGTTGGGACGCCCCATGCCTGTTGTGTCAAACAGGACGGGGGGTGGGTTGGTTTTCATGTTTTCGGCAAAGGCCATTTGTTCGGGGTGTGCGCACTCGTCAGCCAGACGACGGCCTTTGCTTTGGTCCATCAACATGGATTTGTTGGCCAATTGCAGCCAGACAGCGCCGGCTTTTTTGTCTTCCAGCCGAATGGCTCCCGTGGTGGTCGTCACAGGGTGCATGCGGTAATGAAAGCCCTTGCCCAAGACGTGGAAGTAGCCAGGCTGGGTGGCATCGGCTTCGAGCCTCACACTGGCCCCCAATTCGCAGGGCAAACGGCCCAAATGGACCCGCTCTGCGATGGCCAATTCGTCGACTCCCATGGGCAGGGGGGTGTGCACCGCCGCCGCTGGCTGCAACCACTGGGGTCGTGAAAGAGGGTCGGATTGGCGTGAAACGCGGGTCTTGGGTTGGGTCTTCTTTTTGTCCACCGCTTTTTTGGACGACGCTTTGTAGTTTGCCGACTTGCTGACGCCAGGCTTGGTCACAGGCACTGCGGTTTGTGCACCCACGGCCCAAGGCAGCAGCAGCACCGAGACAATGACAAAAACTGGTTTCATGACAAGCGACCTCAGGTTTGAAACAGCCATCATGAACCAGTTCCGGACAAAGCCACGGGTTCAGAAAAAAACAATCGGATTTCGGGGGGCAAGGAACAACCGGTCTGATGGGCTCGCTCGAGCAACTGCCAGAAAAAGCGGTAGCTGGCCCGATCATGCAGCTGTCCCGCATGACTGATCGGTGCCCATGCAGCGGCCTGAGCAGCCAACACGATTGCGCTGGCCTGCTCAATCTGCGCCTCGCTGGGGGACATGGCAGCCAAAATGGGGCGAATCTGGTCCGGGTGGATGCTCCACATGCGTGTGTAACCCAGCTCACAAGCGGCTTTGTGGGCGGCCATGCGCATGGCCTCGGTGTTCTTGAATTCGGTCACCACGCAGTGCGAAGGCACCTTGCCGTGCGCGTGACAGGCACTGGCGATGTCGAGCTTGGCTCGCAGCACCAAGGGGTGCGTGAATTGGCCTTGGATGCCCATGCCTTCTGCGGGTATGGCCCCGCCATGGGCCGAGACAAAGTCCATCAGGCCAAAGCTCAGCGACTGCACACGGGGGTGGGCAGCGATGTCAAATGCCCGGTGCACGGCTGCCGGTGATTCAATCAACACATGCAGTGGCAAATGGCCTGCCCCTGCTTGCAACAGGGCCGCTTGCGCACGCTCAACATCGGCCACGGTTTCGACCTTGGGCACCATGATGTGCGACAGGCATGAACCCGCTTGGGCCGCAATCAGCGCCATGTCGGCATCAAAAGAGGGGTGATCGACAGGATGGACACGCACGGCCACACGAGCCCCAGGGTTGGCAGCCGTAGCGGCCAATGCCAGCTCGGTGACCAAGGCGGCATGTTCGGCTTCGCCACCCACGGGTGCACCATCTTCGCAATCCAGGGTGACATCAAAGACGCAAGCACCGAACTCTTGCATCATGTCTGCCTGCAATTGAAGGCTTTTACGCATCCTCGCTTCGACACCAGAGTAATGGTCACACACCGGCAGCTGGACGGCTCCGGCTTGTGCTCCCAACAGTACGTCGCGAGGATGGCTCACTTGGACTTCTCGGCCTGAAATCAGATCAGGTGAGCGACGCCAGCTTGCTCGTCGGTCAACTCTTTGAGCGTCTTGTCGATGCAGCCTTGGCTGAAGGCGTCGATGTCCAGACCTTCCACGACTTTGTATTCGCCGTTTTCGCAGGTGACGGGGAAACCGAACATGACGTCTTTAGGAATGCCGTACCAGCCTTGTGATGGGATACCCATGGTGACCCACTTGCCGTTGGTGCCCAGGGCCCAATCGCGCATGTGGTCGATGGCCGCATTGGCAGCCGAAGCCGCCGAAGACAGGCCACGGGCTTCAATGATGGCTGCGCCGCGCTTGCCCACGGTGGGCAGGAACACGTTGGCGTTCCATTCCTGGTCGTTGATCATGTCCTTGACCGATTCGCCGTTGATGGTGGCAAAGCGGTAGTCGGCGTACATGGTGGGCGAGTGGTTGCCCCAGACGCACAGTTTTTCGATGTCGGCCACGGCTTTGCCAGTCTTGGCTGCGATTTGTGACAGAGCACGGTTGTGGTCCAAACGCAACATGGCAGTGAAGTTGCCGGGCTTGAGGTCAGGCGCGGCCTTCATGGCAATGTAAGCGTTGGTGTTGGCGGGGTTGCCCACGACCAGCACTTTCACGTCACGCGAAGCCACCGCGTTCAGGGCTTTGCCTTGTGCAGTGAAGATGGCACCGTTGATGGCCAGCAACTCGGCACGCTCCATGCCAGGGCCGCGTGGACGCGAACCGACCAACAGGGCGTAGTCCACATCCTTGAATGCGGTCATGGGGTCGCCGTGGGCTTCCATGCCCACCAGCAATGGGAATGCGCAGTCTTCGAGTTCCATCATCACGCCCTTGAGCGCTTTTTGGGGGCCTTCAACGGGCACTTCGAGCAATTGCAGGATGACGGGCTGGTCTTTGCCCAACATTTCGCCTGAGGCGATGCGGAACAACAATGCGTAACCGATTTGACCTGCTGCGCCGGTGACGGCAACGCGGACGGGCTTTTTGCTCATGGTGGAAAACTCCAGAAGTGTTGTAAACAAGGGTTGCAGTCCGTTGCCAACATCTGTGTCAGCAAGGCTGTCCAGCGCACCGGACCCGCACCCCCAACCCACCAAATAGGCCAAAAGCGCTGGCAAACAGCCAAGGAGTGTACCCGCGAAAACCCTGATTCGTCAATTTGTCTTATGTCTTATATAAGATATGATGCGGCATCTGACATGCACCTGACCGCATGAAGCATTGGCGCCCATGAACCTCCCTTTGACACCGACCGACGCTGCCTCGCCTGCTGTACAGGCCGCCGCCGTGACTCCGGCATTCAGCCCCCTTTATCAGCAAATCAAAGGGTTGATTTTGCAAAGTCTGCAGTCCAGCGAGTGGAAGCCCGGCGAGTCCATCCCGAGCGAAATGGAACTCGCTGCTCGTTACCGGGTCAGCCAGGGCACGGTGCGCAAGGCCATCGACGAATTGGCCAGTGACCACCTTTTGATCCGCAAGCAAGGCAAAGGCACCTTTGTGGCCACCCATGCCGAGCACCAGGTGCAATACCGTTTTTTGAAACTCGTGCCCGACCAAGGTGACTTGAACACCGAAGGCCCTGCCCAGCGTCAAATCGTCGATTGCAAGCGTTTACGCGCCTCGGCCGACATTGCCAGAGCGTTGGCGCTGAGGACCGGAGACGCCGTCTTGCAAGTGCGGCGCGTCCTGTCTTTTGCGAGCATTCCCACCATTTTGGAAGATCTGTGGCTGCCGGGTGTCCCTTTCAAAGGCTTGACTGCAGAAAGGCTGACGGCCTATCACGGCCCCATGTATGCGCTGTTTGAGACCGAATTTGGCGTACGAATGGTGCGGGCAGAAGAAAAAATTCGGGCGGTCTTGGCGGACAAGTCTCAGCGAGAGTTGATGCAATTGGCCAGCAACACCCCCTTGCTGAGTGTCGAAAGGGTGGCCTACACCTACAACGACACCCCCATGGAACTGCGGCGCGGTTTTTACCGCACCGACACCCACCACTACCACAACGCCCTGAATTGATGAAAACCACCCTTTACAAGTCTGTTTTGAGACTGTCGCTGAAATGCTCATGTCAGTTTGCTGCGTTGCAATAGAATTCGATCGTTAGCCTCAAATGTCAAGAACGCGTTACACCCAGAAAGTACCCACATGACCGAACTCGCCCGCAAGCGGCCTGAATTCCGCAACATCAACGCCCTGAAAGACTTGCCCAGCTACCGCCTTCCAGTGGCCGGCATTGTGTCCATCTTGCATCGCATCAGCGGTTTTCTGATGTTTTTGCTGATGCCGCTGATCATCTGGATGTTTGACAACTCCATCTCGTCCGAAATTTCGTTTGCCAAGTTCTCTGCCGCTTTTAACATCGGTATTGGTTTTGTACCGGGCTGGTTCATGAAACTGGTCGCCCTGGCATTGATCTGGGCATACCTGCACCACTTCATTGCAGGTCTGCGTCACCTGTACATGGACACCTTCCACGCCGTGACCAAAGAGTTCGGCAAGTCTTCGGCCATCGTCACCTTGGTTTTGAGCATTGGCCTCACAGCCGTGCTGGGTGCCAAGCTGTTCGGCTTGTACTGATCTGCCCCCTAACAACAAAAAGGAAACTCCACTATGTCCGTGAACTACGGCTCCAAGCGCATCGTGACCGGTGCAGGCTACGGCTTTCGTGACTGGCTCGCGCAACGCGTGACCGGCATTTTGATGGCCCTTTTCACCGTGATTTTGCTGGCCCAGGTGATCTTCACCACGGGTCCCATCGGTTATGAAGAATGGGCGGGTATTTTTGCTTCCCAGTGGATGAAGGTCTTGACCTTTTGCGTGATCCTTTCCCTGCTGTACCACGTCTGGGTGGGCATGCGTGACATCTGGATGGACTATGTCAAGCCCTTGGCCGTGCGCCTGGCCTTGCACGTTTTCACCCTCGTCTGGCTGATCGGCTGTGCTGGCTGGGCTGTTCAGGCCCTGTGGCGCCTGTGATGCGTCAGCCCTCGCCTGTCATTGCGCTGAAACCACACCAACCAAGATAAACCATGAGCTATACCAAAGACAAAATCACCACCCGCAAGTTTGACGTCGTGATCGTCGGCGCCGGTGGTTCGGGCATGCGTGCCTCGCTGCAACTGGCCCGTGCTGGCCTCAATGTCGCCGTGCTGTCCAAAGTGTTCCCCACCCGTTCGCACACCGTGGCGGCCCAAGGCGGCATCGGTGCCAGCTTGGGCAACATGTCGGACGACAACTGGCATTACCACTTCTACGACACCATCAAGGGCTCCGACTGGCTCGGCGACCAGGATGCGATCGAATTCATGTGCCGTGAAGCCCCCAAAGTCGTGTACGACCTGGAACACATGGGCATGCCTTTTGACCGCAACCCCGATGGCACCATTTACCAGCGTCCGTTTGGCGGCCACACCGCCAACTACGGTGAAAAGCCCGTGCAGCGCGCTTGCGCTGCCGCTGACCGTACCGGTCACGCCATGCTGCACACCCTGTACCAACAAAACGTCGCTGCCAAAACCAGCTTCTTTGTCGAATGGATGGCTTTGGACTTGATCCGGGACGCCGAAGGCGATGTGGTCGGCGTGACCGCACTGGAGATGGAAACGGGCGACTTGCACATCCTGCACGCCAAAACCGTGCTGATGGCCACCGGTGGTGCTGGCCGCATTTATGCCGCCTCCACCAATGCCTTCATCAACACCGGTGACGGCTTGGGTATGGCTGCCCGTTCAGGCATCCCGCTCGAAGACATGGAGTTCTGGCAATTCCACCCCACCGGCGTGGCTGGTGCTGGCGTGTTGTTGACCGAAGGCTGCCGTGGCGAAGGCGCGATCTTGCTCAACAGCAATGGCGAACGCTTCATGGAACGCTACGCCCCCACCCTGAAAGACTTGGCCCCGCGTGACTTCGTGTCCCGTTCCATGGACCAGGAAATCAAGGAAGGCCGTGGCTGCGGTCCGAATAAGGACTATGTGCTGCTCAAGCTCGACCACCTCGGTGCTGAGACCATCCACAAACGTCTGCCCTCGGTGTACGAAATTGGTGTCAACTTCGCCAACGTTGACATCACCAAAGAGCCGATTCCTGTTGTGCCCACCATCCATTACCAGATGGGCGGTATCCCGACCAACATCAACGGCCAAGTCGTCATCCAGAACCCCACCGACCACAACGCCGTGGTCAACGGACTGTACGCGGTGGGCGAATGCTCTTGCGTGTCGGTGCACGGTGCCAACCGCCTGGGCACCAACTCCTTGCTCGACTTGCTGGTGTTCGGCCGCGCAGCGGGCAACCACATCGTGGACTTCGCTTCCAAAACCAAGTCGCACAAGCCTTTGCCTGCCGACGCTGCAGACTTCACCCTGAGCCGCTTGAACAAGCTAGAAGGCCGTGGCGGTGAATACGCCCAAGACGTGGCCAACGACATGCGTGCCGCCATGCAGCAACACGCTGGCGTGTTCCGCACCCAGGCCTCCATGGACGAAGGCGTGCAAAAGATCGCGGCCATCCGCGAGCGCGTCAATGCCATTGGCCTGAAGGACACCTCCAAAGTGTTCAACACCGCCCGCATCGAAGCCCTAGAAGTGGACAACCTGATCGAAGCTGCCCAAGCGACCATGGTTTCGGCCGCTGCCCGCCGCGAGTGCCGGGGTGCCCACACCGTGAGCGACTACGAGCGCCCAGCCGATGACGCCGTGGCCCCATTGGGTCGCGACGACGCCAACTGGATGAAGCACACCTTGTGGCACAGCGCCGACAACAGCCTGACCTACAAGCCGGTCAAGCTCAAGCCTTTGACTGTGGACTCCGTGCCACCCAAGGTTCGTACTTTCTAAAGATTGTCTGGACCGCTCACCCTCATTGGCGGTCCACCACCCGAATACACCAGGAGTTCTTTCATGACCCTACGCACTTTTCAGATCTACCGCTACGACCCCGACAAGGACGCCAAGCCCTACATGCAAACCATCCAGGTCGAACTGGACGGCAACGAGCGCATGTTGCTCGACGCCCTGATGAAGCTCAAGGCCGTGGACCCCACGATCTCTTTCCGCCGCTCGTGCCGCGAAGGCGTGTGCGGCTCGGACGCGATGAACATCAACGGCAAAAACGGTCTGGCTTGCCTGACCAACATGAACACTTTGCCCGGCACCATCGTGTTGAAACCCCTGCCAGGCCTGCCCGTGATCCGCGACGTGATCGTGGACATGACCCAGTTCTTCAAGCAATACCACTCGATCAAGCCCTACCTGATCAACAGCACCATCCCGCCCGAGACCGAGCGTCTGCAAAGCCCGGAAGAGCGTGACGAGCTGAACGGCTTGTACGAGTGCATCTTGTGCGCCAGCTGCTCTACCAGCTGCCCCAGCTTCTGGTGGAACCCCGACAAGTTCGTGGGCCCCGCCGGTTTGCTGCAGGCCTACCGCTTCATCGCCGACAGTCGTGACGAAGCCACCGCCGAGCGCCTGGACAACTTGGAAGACCCTTACCGTCTGTTCCGCTGCCACACCATCATGAACTGCGTCGATGTCTGCCCCAAGGGTCTGAACCCCACCAAGGCGATTGGCAAGATCAAAGAGATGATGGTTCGCCGCGCTGTCTGATGACCGTCACCCCCATCCTGGAAGACGCGTCTCTGGTTGGCGCAGACCGCCTCGCTCTTTTGAGCGAGCGGTCGCTGAGCAAGCTGCGCTGGCGCAGCCGACGCGGCCTGCTTGAAAACGATTTGTTCATCGAGCGCTTTTTCAACCGGCACGCTGCTGCGCTGACGGTTGGCCAGGCCCGGGGCATGTACGTGCTGATGGACCTGTCAGACAACGATCTCATGGACTTGCTGCTGCGCCGCACGGAGCTGCAGACCGAGATCAGCACCGAAGAGGTGCGCGAAGTCCTGGACATGTTGAGAGCGTGAACCCAACAGGTTCACCCCCCTGAATTTTTGAGGAAACCCACCATGAAACTCGCCGATAACAAAGCCACCCTGTCGTTCTCCAACGGCAGCCCCAGCATCGAGATGCCCGTTTACTCCGGCAACATCGGTCCCGATGTGATCGACATCCGCAAGCTGTACGGCCAAAGCGGCATGTTCACTTATGACCCGGGTTTTCTGTCCACGGCTTCATGCCAGTCCGCCATCACCTACATCGACGGCGACAAGGGCGAGCTGCTGTACCGCGGCTACCCCATCGAACAGCTGGCCAACAAGGCCGACTACCTGGACACCTGCTACCTGCTCTTGAATGGCGAGTTGCCCGTCGGCCAGCAAAGCAAGGACTTCCACAAGCTGGTCAACAACCACACCATGGTCAACGAGCAAATGCAGTTTTTCCTGCGTGGCTTTCGCCGTGATGCGCACCCCATGGCCGTGTTGACCGGTCTGATTGGCGCTTTGTCGGCCTTCTACCATGACAGCACCGACATCAACAATCCAGAGCATCGCCACATTGCGGCGATCCGTTTGATCGCCAAAATGCCCACCTTGGTGGCCATGGCCTACAAATACGGCGTGGGCCAGCCCTACATGTACCCCCGCAACGAGTTGTCCTATGCGGGCAACTTCCTGCGCATGATGTTTGGTACACCGTGCGAAGACTACGTGGTCAACCCCGTGCTCGAACGCGCCATGGACCGCATCTTCACGCTGCACGCAGACCACGAGCAAAACGCATCGACCTCCACCGTTCGTCTGTGCGGCTCGTCCGGCACCAACCCGTTTGCGGCCATCGCTGCGGGCGTGGCTTGCTTGTGGGGCCCTGCGCACGGCGGTGCCAACGAGGCTTGCCTGAACATGCTCGAAGACATCCAGAAAATGGGGGGCATCTCCAAAGTGGGCGAGTTCATGGAAAAGGTCAAAGACAAAAACTCCGGCGTCAAGCTGATGGGTTTTGGTCACCGCGTTTACAAAAACTACGACCCACGCGCCAAGTTGATGCAAGAAACTTGCGACGAAGTGCTAAAAGAGTTGGGCCTGGAAAACGACCCACTGTTCAAGTTGGCCAAGGCTCTGGAGAAAATCGCTCTGGAAGACGACTACTTCGTCAGCCGCAAGCTCTACCCCAACGTGGACTTCTACTCCGGCATCGTGCAACGCGCCATCGGCATTCCAGTGAACCTCTTCACTGGTGTGTTCGCCTTGGCCCGTACTGTGGGCTGGATTGCCCAACTGAACGAAATGATCAGCGACCCCGAGTACAAAATCGGCCGCCCACGTCAGCTGTTCACCGGCTCTGTGCGCCGCGACGTGCAGCGCTGATCGGTTTTCAACCGAACCCGAAAGCCCGCCTTGTGCGGGCTTTTTTCATGCCTGGTGCAACCCCGTAGGTCGGCGGCTTCAGCCCCGACAATCTTGTCCCATACAAATCTGCGAGCCACATGTCGGGGCTGAAGCCGCCGACCTACAAAATCACAACCACTTGAGGGGACGGGTCCGGGGCCTGGCTGGCCGATTTGCTGGCGCGAAGCGACTGATGAGGCCTGGCAGGCCCCGGATTCGTCCCCTCGAGCCCACGCGAGGGGGGCACTTCATCTGTCCATTGACACAAGCCTTGGCTAGGCATTAGCCAACGCGACTGACACAGCATGCGAACCGCATAAAATGGCAGGTTGCACAGCAAGGAAGCTCCATGGCACGCACGCTCTACGACAAGATCTGGGACGAACACGTCGTCCACACCGAAGAAGACGGCACCTCCGTCCTCTACATTGACCGCCATCTGGTGCACGAAGTCACCAGCCCCCAAGCCTTTGAAGGCCTGCGTCAAGCCGGCCGCAAGGTCTGGCGTGTCAGCTCCATCGTGGCCACCGCCGACCACAACACACCCACCACCGGCTGGGAGTTGGGCTATGACGGCATCACCGACCCGATCAGTAAAGAACAAATCACCACGCTTGACGCGAACATGGCCGAATATGGCTCTGCCGCTTTCTTCCCCTTCCTGTCCAAGCGCCAGGGCATCGTGCACGTCATCGGCCCTGAAAACGGCGCCACCCTGCCCGGCATGACCGTGGTCTGCGGCGACTCGCACACCTCCACCCACGGCGCATTTGGCGCTCTGGCCCACGGCATCGGCACCTCCGAAGTCGAACACGTCATGGCCACGCAAACGCTCTTGGCCAAAAAAGCCAAAAACATGCTGATTAAAGTCGAAGGCACGCTGGCCAAAGGCCTCACGGGCAAAGACATCGTGCTGGCCATCATCGGCAAGATCGGTACCGCAGGCGGCACCGGCTACACCATCGAATTTGCAGGCTCGGCCATCCGGGCACTCAGCATGGAAGGCCGCATGACGGTCTGCAACATGGCCATCGAAGGCGGCGCACGCGCGGGCTTGGTGGCGGTGGACGAAAAAACCATCGAGTACGTCAAAGGCCGTTTGCTCTCGCCCACGGGTGTGGAGTGGGACCACGCCGTGGCCTACTGGAAGACCTTGCAGTCTGACCCCGGCGCGCACTTTGACGCCGTGGTCGAGCTGGACGCCAGCGCCATCGTGCCGCAAGTCACCTGGGGCACCTCGCCCGAAATGGTACTGGGCATCGACGGCCACACGCCCGACCCCGACAAAGAAAAAGACGACGTCAAGCGCGATGCCATTGAGCGTGCACTGACTTACATGGGCTTGCAGCCCGGCAAAGCGCTGGCCGACATCACCATCGACAAGGTATTTATCGGCTCGTGCACCAACAGCCGCATTGAAGACATGCGCGAAGCCGCTGCCGTCGTCAAAAAGCTTGGCCAAAAAGTTGCAAAGAACGTCAAATTGGCCATGGTCGTGCCTGGCTCCGGTTTGGTCAAAGCACAAGCAGAAGCCGAAGGCTTGCACGAAATCTTCAAGGCCGCCGGCTTTGAATGGCGTGAACCCGGTTGCTCCATGTGCTTGGCCATGAACGCCGACCGCCTGGAGCCCGGCGAGCGCTGCGCATCGACCAGCAACCGCAACTTCGAAGGCCGTCAGGGCGCGGGTGGCCGCACCCACCTGGTCAGCCCCGCCATGGCCGCTGCTGCGGCCGTGCACGGCCACTTTGTTGACATCCGCAAATTCGCCTGAACCCAAGGAGCCTGGACATGAACACCCTGATTCGCATGATGCTGATCGCCAGTGTGCTGAGTTTGACCGCGTGCAACACCGTGCGCGGCATCGGTCAGGACATTGAAAAACTGGGTTCCACCATTGAAGGCGCTGCCAAGAAATAAAGCCATGCAAAAATTTACTTTACTCAAAGGCCTGGTGGCCCCGATGGACCGCGCCAACGTGGACACCGACGCCATCATCCCCAAGCAATTCCTCAAGTCGATCCGCAAGACGGGCTTTGGCCCCAACCTGTTCGACGAATGGCGCTACCTCGATGTGGGCTACCCCGGCCAAGACCCGGCCAGCCGCAAGCCCAACCCGGACTTCGTGCTGAACCAGCCTCGCTACCAAGGTGCCAGCATCTTGCTGGCCCGTAAAAACTTTGGCTGCGGGTCATCGCGTGAGCACGCGCCTTGGGCCATCGACCAATACGGCTTTCGCTGCGTGATCGCACCCAGCTTTGCCGACATATTTTTCAACAACTGCTTCAAAAACGGCCTGCTGCCCATCGTGCTGCCCGAAGCGGTGGTGGCCCAACTGTTCGACGAAGTGGCCGCCTTCCCCGGCTACGAACTGACAGTGGACCTGGAACGCCAAGTGGTGGTGCGCCCCCAAGGCCAGGAAATCCCATTTGAAGTGCAAGCCTTCCGCAAGTACTGCCTGCTCAACGGCTTGGACGACATTGGCCTGACCCTGCGCCACGCCGACAAGATCAAGGCCTATGAAGCCGAGCGTCTGGCCACCAAGCCCTGGCTCGCACACACCGCCCATTGACCCCTTGTAGGAGCGGCGCCCCCGCCGCGATGAGCGCACGCCCACCGGTGCACGCGCCATTGCCAAAGGCCGCGCCATCTGCCCAGACACCCCCCTAGGAACCCCCATGAAAATCGCAGTCCTCCCCGGTGATGGCATCGGCACCGAAATCGTCGCTGAAGCCGTCAAAGTCCTGAAAACGCTCGACTTGAAGTTCGAGATGGAAACCGCCTTGGTCGGTGGTGCCGCTTACGACGCCTATGGCCACCCCCTGCCCGAAGCCACACTCAAGCTGGCCATGGACAGTGATGCCGTGCTGTTTGGCGCGGTCGGCGACTGGAAATACGACAAGCTCGACCGCCCCCTGCGCCCCGAGCAAGCCATTTTGGGCCTGCGCAAAAACATGGGCCTGTTCGCCAACTTCCGACCCGCCATTTGCTACGAGCAACTGGTGGGCGCTTCCAGCCTCAAGCCTGAGCTGATTTCGGGTCTGGACATCCTCATCATCCGTGAGCTGACGGGCGACATCTACTTTGGCCAACCACGCGGGCGCCGCATCGCGACCGATGGGCACTTCCCCGGCGCCGAAGAAGCCTTCGACACCATGCGCTACTCCAAGCCCGAGATCGAGCGCATCGCGCACGTCGCCTTCCAGGCCGCCCGCAAGCGCAAAGCTGCGGGCACCGAGGGCCGCGTGACCAGCGTGGACAAAGCCAACGTGCTTGAGACTTTCCAGTTCTGGAAAGACGTGGTCACCGAAGTGGGCAAAGAGTACCCCGACATCGCGCTGGACCACATGTATGTGGACAACGCAGCGATGCAGTTGGTCAAGGAACCCAAGCGTTTTGACGTGGTCGTCACAGGCAACATGTTTGGCGACATCCTGAGCGACGAAGCCTCGATGCTGACGGGCTCGATTGGCATGCTGCCCTCGGCCAGCCTGAACACCAAGAACCAAGGCCTGTACGAGCCCAGCCACGGCAGCGCCCCCGACATCGCGGGCAAAGGCGTGGCCAACCCGCTGGCCACCATCTTGTCCGCCGCCATGATGCTGCGCTTCAGCCTGAACCAGCCCGAAGCCGCCCAACGCATCGAAGCGGCCGTGCAAAACGTCCTGGCCCAAGGTCTGCGCACGGGTGACATCTGGAGTGAAGGTACCACCAAGGTGGGCACCGCGCAAATGGGTGATGCGGTGGTCAAAGCGCTGGGTTGAGCACCCAAAGGATGCTGTCAGGAAGCACTCAGGCAGCATCCATTACAATTTCGGCCATGTTCCACGCCCACCTGTTCTCCCTGAACCTGATCACTGCCGCTGCAGTGGCTGCTGGTGCGCGTGCAACTTCCACAAAAACCACGACCATTAAGGGCTGATCCGGCCTGGTTCGTCGTGCGCCCTCCCGGCCAGACGAGCCGGGCAAACAGTCTGGTCAAACACTGTTTTAAAAACTGAAAGGGCGTTGAAATGAGCAAGTTAGTAGGTTTGGTCGGCTGGCGCGGCATGGTCGGCTCGGTTCTGATGGACCGCATGATTCAGGAAAAAGACTTTGACCTGATCGAGCCATTGTTCTTCTCCACATCGAACGCGGGTGGCAAAGCCCCTTCGATGGCCAAGAACGAAACCACACTCCAAGACGCCTTCAACATCGAGCAGCTCAAGCGCTGCGAGATCATCATCACGGCCCAAGGCGGCGACTACACCTCTGAAGTCTTCCCCAAACTGCGTGCAGCAGGCTGGAACGGGCACTGGATCGACGCGGCTTCGACCCTGCGCATGGAAAAAGACGCGGTCATCATTCTGGACCCGGTCAACATGCCCGTGATCAAGAACGCCTTGGCGCACGGTGGCAAGAACTGGGTGGGCGGCAACTGCACTGTGTCGTGCATGTTGATGGGCGTAGGTGCTTTGTACAAAGCGGGTTTGGTGGAATGGATGAGCACCCAGACTTACCAAGCGGCTTCAGGCGGTGGTGCGCAGCACATGCGCGAATTGCTGACCCAATACGGCACCCTGAACGCCGAAGTCAAATCCTTGCTGGACGATCCCAAGAGCGCCATCCTCGAAATCGATCGGATGGTTGTAGCCAAACAACGCGCCCTGACCGCCTCTGAGACCGCCAATTTTGGCGTGCCACTGGGTGGCTCTTTGATTCCCTGGATCGACAAGGACCTGGGCAACGGCATGTCCAAAGAAGAGTGGAAAGGCATGGCCGAAACCAACAAGATTTTGGGCATGGGCGAGGGTTTTGACTCTGCCGCCATCCCGGTCGACGGTTTTTGCGTGCGCGTGGGTGCCATGCGCTGCCACAGCCAGGCCTTGACCTTCAAACTCAAAAAAGATGTGCCCGTGGCCGACCTCGAAGCCATGATCGCTGCCGACAACGAGTGGGTCAAAGTGATTCCTAACACTCGGGAAGCCACCATCCAGGGCTTGACACCAGTGGCCGTCACCGGCACCATGGCAATCCCGGTGGGAAGAGTACGAAAGTTGGCAATGGGTCCAGAATATGTAGGAGCATTTACCATCGGGGATCAACTTCTTTGGGGTGCAGCGGAACCGCTGCGCCGCATGCTGCGCATTCTGTTGGAAGCCTGAATCTCAGGCCAACGACAAACCATCTTCAGGGAAAAAAATGGGTTCATCAAAACAGGTCAGAGTGACCAGCTTCAAAGTAAAAGCAATCAGTGCTTTGATGGTTTCTGTCTGGGGTTTGCCCACTTTTGCCCTTGAATTAGGCCGACTGCAACTTCAGTCGGCCATTGGTGAGCCCTTGCGTGCAGAAATCGAAATCGCCAAGCTTTTGCCTGAAGAGCTCAAGAGTTTGCGTGTTCAGTTGGCTTCACCCGAAAGTTTCCGCAAGGTCGGCATGGAATTCAACCCCGCCTTGAGGGGGGTCACCGCCACACTGAGAACCGGAGCCAATGGCAACTCCGTGATCGTCTTGAATGGCAAAACACCCGTTCAGGACAACTTCATCGATTTGGTCATCGAAAGCCAATGGGCGACCGGTAATGTGGTCAAAAACTATGCGGTCCTGCTCAATTCGGTCAGTGACAAAAGCAGCGCCAGCGCAGCACCCGCATTGCAATTGCCTGTGACCGGCAACGCAGCCGACACAGCCGCCAACCGTTCGACAGCATCCAGTTCACGACTCAACCCCAGCAGCGTCGAACTCAATGCACAAAAAGTGCCGGTTTATCGCTTTGAGCCGGTCGACAACAAAGCGGCTCCACCCGCCCCTGCTCGGACAGCCAATGGCGCTGCGCCAACGGCCAACGCATCAGAATCGGCACCGGCCGTTCAAGCGCAACCCAAAGCCATTGCCAACCCTCAAGAGGGCGACCGTGTGCTCGTCATGCCAGGGGACACCGCCTCACGATTGGCCATTCGGCATTTGGCGGCCAACATTTCGCTGGACCAAATGCTTTTGGCCATGCTCAAGGCCAATCCCGATGCCTTCATCGAAAACAACGTCAATTTGATCAAGGCGGGAGCCTCATTGCGCATCCCCACCCCGGATGAAGCAGCTCAGATTTCCCGGGGTGAAGCCCGTCAAACGGTGATTGCACAGACTCGCGACTTTGCAGAATACGCCCGACGACTGGCGCAATCGCCCATGGTGATCGGCTCTCGCAACACCCGCGAAATGACGGGCAAAGTGGGCGTCGATGTGCAAAACGTCGATGGACAATCACCCCAGCAAGACAAGCTCACTTTGTCAAAACCCCAAGTCAGCACGGACAGTGCTGAAGCCAAATTGGCCGTTCAGCGTGAAAGTGCCGACAAAGCCAGCCAACTCGAGAGTCTGAACCAGAACCTGAAAGACCTGGAGGCCTTGGCCTCCGGCAAAACCCCTGCCGCTGCAGGCCTTGCTGCCTCAGCCCCTCAAGATGCATCGGCATCGGTGGTCACCGCGCCCGCCCCTGACGCGTCCGAGTCCAATTTGTTCTCGTCCATTCTTGAAAAAACCCAACAAAACAAGGACATCTGGCTGTGGGCTGCAGCGCTCTTGAGCCTGATGATGCTCTTGGTGTTGTGGGTCAGAAAAAAGACCGAACCCCAAGAAGATGTTTTTGCGCCGTCTTACAACGACATCACCGAAAGCGCCATCGAGCCCTCTGCGACACCTGCGCCAGCAGATCAGGGTATTCCAGCCCAAATGTCATCGATTGACTTGAATTTGAATGCGATGGCCTCGGCACCTTCACCGGCGAGCGTGCCCGTGCCCCCCCCTTCGGCGACCCTTGCTGCCGATGAAACCGAAAACAACAAATTGAATCTGGCGCAACAACTGCTCTCCAAAGGGGATCACGATTTGGCACGCGCCCTGATTTTGTCTGTGGCCTCGACCGCCACAGGAGATTTGAAATCACGGGCCTTGCAGATGCTCGGTCAAATCCGGTGAGGCTGGCACTGGGCGTTTGTTACTCGGGTTCAGCCTACCAAGGTTGGCAAAGCCAGTCTTCGGGCCTGACGGTTCAAGACAAGCTGGAGAAAGCGCTCACCCAGTTTGCCAATGTGCCGCGCATCAGCACCCTGTGTGCAGGCCGCACCGATGCGGGGGTGCATGGACTCATGCAGGTGGTGCATTTCGACACCGATTTACAACGCGATCCACAGTCTTGGGTGCGCGGCACCAACCGTTATTTGCCTTCTGACATTGCAGTGCAGTGGGCACAAGTCATGCCTGACTCTTTCCATTGTCGCGCCAGCGCCACGGGCAGGCGCTACATCTATGTGGTGCTCGACTCGGCCGTTCGCCCCAGTCTGGAAACCGGCCGGGTCGGTTGGGTGTACCGGCCTCTGGCCGAAGACGCCATGCACCAGGCCAGCTTGTACCTGCTGGGCGAACATGATTTTTCATCCTTCAGGGCCAGCAGCTGCCAGGCGTTGTCGCCTGTCAAAACACTGCGGCACATCCGCATTTCCAAACAGGGTGCCTACTGGCGATTTGAGTTTGAAGGCAATGCCTTTTTGCACCACATGATTCGCAACATCATGGGCTGCCTGGTGACCATTGGACAAGGCAACCACCCTCCCGAGTGGATGCAAGAGGTCTTGCTGGCCAAAAGTCGTGACGCTGCTGCACCCACGTTTTCACCCGACGGTCTGTACTTTGCAGGCCCTATTTACAGCCCCGACTGGGGTTTGCCCGACACCACCCCGGCTTTTGATTGGTTGCCATGACCCAACCGAACACCACAGTTTGCAACGCTGTACAGCAGCGCACACGCATCAAAATGTGCGGCTTCACCCGCGAAGCCGATGTGCTGGCGGCCTGTGCTGCGGGTGCAGACGCCATCGGCTTTGTGCTTTACCCACCGAGCCCTCGCGCTGTGAGTGTGAACAGGGCTGCCGAGCTGGCCAGCGTGCTGCCCCCCTTTGTGTGCCCGGTGCTGTTGTTCGTCAACGAAAATGCCGACCGCATTCAAGCCGCTTGCAGACAAGTGCCTGGCGCTGTGCTGCAGTTTCATGGCGATGAGTCTCCCGAATTTTGCGAAGCCATGTCGCTGCTCACAGGCCGCCCGCACCTCAAAGCGGCCCGAATCCCCCTGTCCGAAGTCCAGGACTTCGACTTGCTAGAATTCTCCGAAACTCACCACGCTGCCCAAGCCCTCTTGCTCGACGCTCATGTCGACGGATACGGCGGGGGCGGGAAAACATTCAATTGGTCACTGCTGCCACCAAACGTCAATGCTCACCTCGTTTTGTCTGGTGGACTCACACCTGCAAACGTGGGCGATGGCATTCGGGCACTGCGCACGCACGGCCTGTCTCTGGCCGTTGACGTGAGCTCTGGCATCGAGGCAAGCAAGGGCCTCAAAGATGCCGACAAAATGCGGCAGTTTGTCCAAGCGGTGCGCACCGCAGACAACAACCTCTCCTTTTAAAGTATTGAAGGGCTTGCTTCGGCACCCTCTGCAGCGTTCACCACTGCAAGCACCGAGCGGCCCCCGCCCCAACCAAGGCCATCACCATGTTCGAATACCAACAACCCGACCTCAAAGGCCATTTCGGCATCTACGGCGGCAGTTTTGTCAGCGAAACCCTGACACATGCCATCAACGAGCTCAAAGCCGCTTACGCCCAGTACCAGCACGATCCGGCCTTCATGGCCGAATTCAAGTCCGAATTGGCGCACTTTGTGGGCCGTCCCTCCCCCCTCTACCACGCAGCCCGGATGAGCCGTGAGATGGGCGGTGCGCAAATCTTTTTGAAGCGTGAAGACCTCAACCACACCGGTGCCCACAAAATCAACAACACCATTGGCCAAGCCATGCTCGCCAAGCGCATGGGCAAACCGCGCATCATTGCCGAAACAGGCGCTGGCCAACACGGCGTGGCCACCGCCACCATCTGTGCCCGTTATGGTTTGGAATGTGTGGTCTACATGGGCAGTGAAGACGTCAAGCGCCAAAGCCCCAACGTTTACCGCATGAAGCTCTTGGGTGCCACCGTGGTGCCCGTGGAAAGTGGCAGTCGCACCCTCAAAGACGCGCTCAATGAAGCCATGCGCGATTGGGTGGCCAACGTGGACAACACCTTCTACATCATCGGCACCGTGGCCGGTCCACACCCCTACCCGATGATGGTGCGCGACTTCCAGAGCGTGATCGGCGAAGAGTGCCTGACGCAAATGCCCGAGATGTTCAAGTCGCTCAAGATGGCGGAGCAGCAACCGGATGCGGTGATCGCCTGCGTGGGCGGTGGCAGCAACGCCATGGGCATTTTTTACCCCTACATTCCGCACGAGAACACCCGCCTGATCGGCGTAGAAGCGGCTGGCGAAGGCATGGATTCGGGCAAGCACTCGTGCTCGCTGCAACTGGGCAGCCCCGGTGTGTTGCACGGCAACCGCACCTACATCCTGCAAGACGACAACGGCCAAATCACCGAAACCCACAGCGTGAGCGCGGGACTGGACTACCCCGGCGTCGGACCCGAACACGCATTCCTCAAAGACATCGGCCGCGCCGAGTATGTGGGCATCACCGACAAAGAAGCGCTCGAAGCCTTCCACTACCTGTGCCGTACCGAGGGCATCATCCCGGCGCTGGAGTCGAGCCATGCCGTGGCCTACGCCATGAAACTGGCCAAAACCATGCGCCCTGACCAGTCGATCCTGGTCAACCTGTCGGGCCGTGGTGACAAAGACATCGGTACTGTGGCCGATTTGTCGAATGCCGACTTTTTCTGCCGACCCAGCTGCCAAGGCCAGTCGGTCAAAGGCGCTGAGCAGCCTGTGAACTTTGTGAAGTGAGGGCAAAAACATGAGCCGCATCGACACCACCCTCTCCGCCCTCAAAGCCCAAGGCCGCAAAGCCCTGATCCCGTATGTCACGGCTGGTTTTCCGCAAGCGGACACCACCGTCCCCCTGATGCACGCCATGGCCCAAGCCGGGGCCGACGTCATCGAGCTGGGGGTACCGTTTTCGGACCCGTCAGCCGACGGTCCGGTCATCCAGAAAGCCGGTGACAAAGCGCTGGCTTTGGGCATTGGCACCGCGCAGGTGCTGGCCATGGTGCGTGAGTTCCGCCAAACCAACAGCACCACCCCGGTGGTGCTGATGGGTTACGCCAACCCGGTGGAGCGCTACGACCAAAAACACGGCGCTGACAGCTTCATCCGCGACGCCTCGGCAGCGGGTGTGGACGGCGTGCTGATCGTGGACTACCCACCCGAAGAGTGCGTGGAATTTGCCGCCAAGCTCCGAGCACACAGCATGGACCTGATCTTTTTGCTGGCCCCCACCAGCACCGACGAGCGCATGCAGCAGGTGGCCCAGGTGGCCAGCGGCTATGTGTACTATGTGTCGCTCAAGGGCGTGACCGGCTCGGGCACGCTCGACACCGACGCGGTCGAAGCGATGCTGCCGCGCATCCGACAGCACGTCAGTGTGCCCGTCGGCGTGGGGTTTGGCATCCGCGACGCGGCGACTGCCCAAGCCATCAGCCGCGTGGCCGATGCGGTGGTGATCGGCTCACGCCTGATTCAGCTGATCGACGCGGCCCCAGCCGATCAGGTCAATGCTGTGGCCGCCGAGTTCCTGAGCGGTATCCGCCAGGCGCTGGATGCTTGAACAGGCTTGCGTGCCAAAGTCATCAAAAATGACAAAAGCGTTTCGACGATAATCCGCCCCTGAAGGAGAACCCTCATGAGTTGGCTAGAAAAACTGCTTCCCCCCAAAATCCAGCACACCGACCCGGCCGAGCGCCGCACGGTGCCCGAAGGTTTGTGGGTCAAGTGTCCCAGCTGCGAGACCGTGCTTTACAAGACCGACCTCGAAGAAAATCAGAACGTCTGCCCCAGCTGCTCGCATCACCTGCGCATCGGTGCCCGTGCCCGACTCAATGGCTTCCTGGACGGCGAAGGCCGCTACGAAATTGGCCAAGAAGTTTTGCCAGTGGACGCCCTCAAATTCAAGGACAGTCGCAAATACCCCGAACGCCTCAAAGAAGCCATGGACAACACGGGTGAAACTGATGCGCTGGTGGTCATGGGCGGTGCGGTACACAGCATTGAACTGGTCGCGGCGTGTTTTGAGTTCGACTTCATGGGCGGCTCCATGGGCTCGGTGGTGGGTGAACGCTTTGTGCGGGGTGTTGAAACCGCCATCGCACAAAAAGTGCCTTTTGTTTGCTTCACCGCCACGGGCGGTGCACGCATGCAAGAGGGCCTGCTGTCCCTCATGCAAATGGCCAAAACCAACGCCGCGTTGACCCGTCTGGCCAAAAAGGGGCTGCCTTACATCAGCGTACTGACCGACCCGACCATGGGTGGCGTGTCCGCAGGGTTTGCCTTTTTGGGTGACGTGGTCATTGCCGAACCCAAAGCCCTGATTGGCTTTGCAGGCCCGCGCGTGATTGAAAGCACTGTGCGCGTGACTTTGCCCGAAGGCTTCCAGCGTGCCGAGTTTTTGCAAAGCAAAGGGGCTGTGGACTTCATCTGTGACCGCCGCGAACTGCGCAAGACCATTGCCAGCACCTTGGCCATGTTGCAACGCCAACCCGCCGATGCGGTGAGTTGATCACTCAAGACCCGATGACAAAGGCCCTCTTTCGAGGGCCTTTGTCATGGCATGTACCGCCACACGCCCTCAAAATTGGAAAGAACCCCTTCAGCGCATCAGGCTCATTTGCAGGCCTGACAACAGCATGCCGAGTAATTGGAGCACCAACAGCAGCGCCATGGGCGACAAATCAATCCCGCCCATCAAAGGCAACACACGCTGAAATGGGCGCAAAAACGGCTCACACAAACGCATGGCCAAGACATGCATGGGCGTGCCCGGGTTGACCCAAGAGGTGATGGCCAGCACCAGCACCAAGGCGCTCAGGGCAGAGGCGAGCAATTGCGCCAGCCCAACCAGGCTGACCAGGGGCAGCAGACCCCAATTGCCATGTGCCCCTGCGACCAGCCAAAGCAAAATAAACTGCACCAACTTGACCAGCCAGGCGCCCACCAGACTCGACAAATCCCAAGACAAGGCGGGGGGAATCACTTTGCGCAAGGGCAGGATGAGCCAGTCGGTCATCGCGAACACAAAACGCCCCAAAGGTTGATTGAACGATATGCGCTGCCACTGCATCAAAAGACGCAGCAAACACGTGCCCGCCACCAAGCCCGCAAGCACATCCAACACCATATTGACCATTTGAAACCACATTGCTGTTCTCCTGCTCGTGCGATGATACCCAGATGTCCAAGCTGCCCCCTCCACCCCATGACTTGTCGCCGCCATTGCCGCTGTTCCCTTTGTCTACGGTGTTGTTTCCCGGGGCTTTGTTGCCTTTGCAACTGTTTGAACTGCGTTACCTGCAAATGATTGGTGAGTGCGAACGCAAGGGCACCGACTTTGGCATCGTGACGCTGACTCAGGGCCGGGAAGTGCATCGCCCCGGCGAACCCACTGAGCAGTTTGAACTTTTGGGCACCCGCGTGCGGATCGAACGCATCGACAGGCCCCAACCCGGCTTGGTGATGGTCTGGTGCCGGGGGCTGGAGAAATTCCGCATTCAAGACACTCAGCAACGCAGCGACGGCCTTTGGCTCGGTCATGTGCAGGCCTTGCCACCCGAACCCGCCGTGCAAGTGCCCGACGACTTGCAACATTTGTCCACACACATGCACGAAGCCTTGAGCCAACTGAGTCAGCGGCCCAGCGTGGTGCCGCACTGGTCAGAGAGCTGGCGACTGCAAGACTGCAGTTGGCTGTCCAACCGTTGGGGTGAATTACTGCCCCTGCCTTTGCAAATGAAATACCGGCTGTTTGCCCTGAACGAGCCGCTCATGCGGCTGGAACTTGTGGGCGATCTGGTGGCCCCGGCAGAGCCTTCCTCGCAATCCCAAGGTAAACCCGACACCAAGCCCCCTGCGAACTCTTAAAATAGCAGGTTTTGCGCTTTGGCGCAGTCTCACCATTCTTTGCAACCCAGGTACAGGTCGCCCCCGCGCAACCGTCCCCAAACACCGCCCGACATGTCCGATACAAATGCCTCTGCCGCCGCGCAAACGCCAGCCCCACAAGATGAAAACCAGCTGATCGCCGAGCGCCGCGAAAAACTCAAAGCCATGCGCCAGGCGCAGGCCGATGGCAAAGGCGTGGCCTTCCCCAACGACTTCAAACCCGAGCACCACGCCGCCAACCTGCACCAAGCCCATGGCGAGAAAGTCGCCGAAGAACTGAACGGCGAAGGCGTGGCCAAGACCACCGCCAAAGTCGCAGGCCGCATGATGCTCAAGCGCGTGATGGGCAAGGCCAGCTTTGCCACGCTGCAAGACGCCACGGGCCGCATCCAGGTCTATGTGACCCGTGACGATGTGGGCGAAGACCTGTACGCCCTGTTCAAGCACTGGGACTTGGGCGACATCGTGGGCGTGGAAGGCCATTTGTTCAAGACCCGCACGGGCGAGTTGTCGATCCACGCGACCAGCATCCGCATGCTCACCAAGAGCCTGCGGCCCATGCCCGACAAGTTTCATGGTGTGGCCGACCAAGAGGTGAAGTACCGCCAGCGCTATGTGGACCTGATGACCGACGAAGCCGCCCGCAAGCGCTTTGCAGCCCGCAGCAAGGCCGTGAGCGGCATCCGCGAGTTCATGGTTCAGCACGGCTTTTTGGAAGTCGAAACGCCCATGCTGCACCCCATCCCAGGTGGTGCCAATGCCAAGCCGTTTGTGACGCACCACAACGCACTGGACCAAGAGATGTTCTTGCGCATTGCCCCTGAGCTGTACCTCAAGCGCCTGCTGGTGGGCGGCTTTGAACGTGTGTTCGAGATCAATCGCAACTTCCGCAACGAAGGCATCTCGGTGCGCCACAACCCCGAGTTCACCATGATGGAGTTCTACGCGGCGTACTGGAACTACCAGGACCTGATGGGTTTCACCGAAAGCCTGATCCGCGACGCGGCCATGACTGCGGCTGGCACGCTCGATTTGACCTACAACGGCAAGCCGGTCGACCTGAACAAGCCATTTGCCCGCATGACGATCCGCGAAGCCATCGTCAAACACACCGAAGCCGGTGACAACGTCGACAACGCCGAGTGGCTGATCAACGCCCTGAAAAAGCTGGGCATGAGCGAAGCCAAGGACAAACTGTCCACGCGTAGTTTGGCCAGCCTGCAGGTGTTTTATTTCGAGGAAACCGTGGAAGACAAGCTCTGGGAGCCGACCTTCATCATGGAGCACCCGACCGAGATCAGCCCGCTGGCCCGCGCCAACGACACCCGCCCCGAAGTGACCGAGCGCTTTGAGCTCTACATCACAGGGCGCGAATTCGGCAACGGCTTCAGCGAGTTGAACGACGCCGAAGACCAGGCCGCTCGCTTCCAAGCCCAAGTGGCCGCCAAAGACGACGGCGATGACGAAGCCATGTACTACGACCACGACTTTGTGCGTGCGCTCGAATACGGCATGCCCCCCGCAGGCGGCTGCGGCATCGGCATTGACCGCCTGATGATGCTGCTGACCGACAGCGCCAGCATCCGCGATGTGATCCTGTTCCCTGCCCTGCGGCACGTTCAGGAATAAACCTCTTGCTTACTCCAACCGTGTGCGCGTTTTTTGCAGGAAATCCACCAACAGTTTTTCTGTTTTGACGCCACCGTTGGACAGCATCAGCAATTGAAAATTGCGCTGCTTGTTGAAATACAAGGCTGTTCGGTAGGCCCCTAACCTGCCTGTGTGCCCCACACCAGCAGCGGGCAGCGTGCTCGACATGGCGGCCCATCCCCCCAATTGACCGATGTACCAACCATAACCATAACGTTTGCCATCCTCAAAAACGGCGTGTGGAACCATCATGGTGGCCAGTGTTTCGGGTCGAATCAGTTGCTTGTCCATCAATGCATTGACAAATTTCGCCAGGTCATGGATTGAGCTTTTTTGATTGATGGCACCCAACAGGTTGTAGTCTGCCTCGTGGATTTTGCTGTTTTCGGCATAAGGCAAAGCATGGAAAACGCCCATGGCACGCCAACGCTCAGAAGACACTGTGCTGGAGGCCATGCCAGCGGGGTCAAAAACATGCAGTTTCAGGTAATCCCCAAAGTCTTGGCCTGAAACCTGCGCCACCAATTCAGCCAGGAAAATGTAGTTGGTGTTGCTGTAGGCCGCTCGTGTACCGGGTTCAAACTGAAGACGCACATTGTGTTCAAAATGCGCCATCATCCCCTTCAGGTCAAGACCATTGACGCGTCTGCGGGACCACTGATTCATCAAGTCGGGCAAACCCGATTGGTGAGACAACAAGTGGTGAACGGTCACGCCTTGCCACGCTCGCGGCAGACCACGAATGTAGGTGCCGACGGGTGCGTGCAATTCAATGAGACCTTGCTCCTGCAACTGCATCACGGCCAAAGCGGTGAATATTTTGGACAAGGAGGCCAACTCGAAAGTCGTGTCCTCATGAATCAAGTTAGAAAACCCCGCACCCGCATAACCGGTGTCGTGGGCATAGACCAATTGGCCTTGCGAATAAACCCTTAAAGCATACCCGGGCAAATCGGCCGATTCACCCGCTTTGGCAAGGTCTGACAGCTCTTGCCGCAAGCTTTGGCTTGGCTGTGACAGCACACCAAGTGAGGAAACAGGGACACAGGCAACACTCAGAAATCCGCACAAAACGGCGAATACAAGCCGCTTCATTTCAAAAGTTTGACGGGATCAGGGGTCGGTTTGACTTCGCGCACTTCCACATCCACCACATCATCGGACATGCTTTGCGCTGGGCCCGCAGGCCGCCATGCGCCGGCTCGCGCACTGCGCATCTCACGGTATCGCTGCCAGACCACCGCCACTTGGGGTTTTTGGCCCGTCAACAGCCAACGCACACTGGCCCAAACGATGTAAAGCAGCAAAAACACAAGCATGCCCAACATCAACACCAGTCCAAAAAAAGCTAAAAAAAGCTTGAATACCCAGCCGACCATGGTTTGTTTACTCTTCGTTGAAATTCAGTGGTGTCACGGTAACAAATCCAGCGCACGCATGTAATCGGCCGAACGCACCAAGGTTTCCCAATCTCGGGCAATGGCCGTCGGCAACAAGCCCAAACGGCGTTGCTCGCTCACCTCACTCGGCAGCCAATGCCCTTTGACCGCCGCTTCGCTCAAATCGTCCAGCACTTGGTCCAGTTCGGCCCCGCCCCCGACCGATCGGTTGCACAGCAAAGCCAGATCACAGCCCGCATCCAGCGCGGCACGCACGGCTTCGGTGGAGCTCAGGCTGCGACCGTCCATTTGGCGAGCACCGGCCATCGACAAATCGTCGCTGAAAACTGCGCCTTGAAATCCCATCTGGCCACGCAAAATGTCTTGCAACCAGCGCTTCGAAAAACCAGCGGGCCGGGAGTCGACCCGGCTGTAAATGACGTGTGCTGGCATCACGGCGGTGAGCACGCTGCCCAACCAGGAATAAGGCGCGGCATCGTCCGACAAAATGGTCTTGAGGCCGCGCTTGTCCACGGGGATGTCGGTGTGTGAATCGGCCTTGACCGCGCCGTGGCCTGGGAAATGCTTGCCGCAATTGCCCATGCCAGCCTGGAGCAGGCCGTGCATCAGACTGCGGGCCAGCAAGCTCACCACACGCGGGTCTCGCGCCAAAGCGCGGTCACCGATCACCCCACTTTCGCCGTGATCGAGGTCCAGCACTGGGGTAAAGCTGAAATCGACACCACAAGCACGCAATTCGCTGGCCAACACAAAGCCCACCGAAGTCGCCGCCTCGCAGGCCTTGAGCACGCCCGAGCCGGGCTGGCCCTTGTCGTCTTGACCCCAAAGCTCGCCAATGGCCCGCATGCTGGGCAAGTGGGTGAAGCCGTCGGTGCGAAAGCGCTGCACACGACCACCCTCGTGGTCCACCGCGATCAAAAGGTCCGAGCGGATGCTTTTGATCTCGGCGCACAAATCGGTCAGTTGCGCCCGGCTTTGCCAATTGCGGCCAAACAAAATCATGCCGCCGGTCAGCGGGTTCGCCAATCGGCGGCGGTCCACCGCCGTGAGGCTGTGGCCTTCAATGTCCAGGATCAGGGGGGCGTGGATGCTCATGGGTGTCTCAACAGTTCAGGGTGATCGTGTGCAAATCAAGGGCCTGGCATGTCTGCAGCCGCTGCTGGTGCTCGGGTCTCGACCACACAAAAGCTGGCCGCGTACTCGGACTCGTCGGTCACGGTGATGTGGGCGCTCAGGCCTTTGGCTTCAAACCAGTCTTTCAAGCCCCCATGCAGCACGATCACCGGCTGGCCACTGGGGAGTTTGCCGATTTCGCACAGCCGCCAGGTCATGGGCATTCGCATGCCCAAGCCAATGGCCTTGCTAAAGGCCTCCTTGGCCGAAAAGCGTGTGGCCAAATAGCGCACTCCCCGCTCAGGCCAACGGGCACTACGGGCTTTCCAGGTGGCCATTTCGGCATCAGACAGCACCTTGGCAGCAAAGCGATCGCCGTGCCGCTCCAAGCTGGCCCGGATGCGGCGGATGTCGCAGATGTCAGTACCGATGCCGTAAATCATATGTTGGGGGTTGGGCGTTGGGCGTTATGGATCCGGCCCTGTGAAGTTTGAAGTGAAAGGCTTGTATTGGGCACAGCGGTAAGCGAGGCAGTCACTGTGAGAGCTCCGTCCTTGGGGCGATGGGTGGGGGTCTCAGAGAGATTATCGCGACGAGGGCGTCGCTCCCACAAAAAAACCTCAGTCCAAACATCATCGGGCCAGCTCCAAGGCGGGGTTTTGATGTCTTCACTCTGAACGCTCAACCCAATGCGCTCAACCCAATAGCGCCATATAGGCTTGAACGCTCGCGGCATAGCCCATCTCCAGCGCATCGGCCATGAAGGCGTGGCCAATCGAGACTTCTTGCAGGCCCTTGACCGCGGCTACAAAGGCGGGCAGGTTGTCGCGGTTCAGGTCGTGGCCAGCATTCAGGCCCAAGCCTGCTTGCATGGCCGCCACGGCGGCAGCGGCGTAACGTTGCAGCTGCGGGTCTTGATCTGGCGTGCCAAAGGCAGCGGCATAAGGCTCGGTGTACAGCTCCACCCGGTCGGCCCCCACGGCACGGGCGGCAGCCATTTGCTCCGGGATCGGGTCCATGAACAGGCTGACGCGCACGCCCAGCGCCCTGCATTCGTCAATCAGGGGCTTCAGGCGTTCGGCATCTTGCGGGAAGGTCCAGCCATGGTCGCTTGTGAACTGGCCCTCGCTGTCGGGCACAAAGGTCACTTGGTGCGGGCGCACGGCTCGAACGTGCTCCATCAGGTTGTGGAAGGGGTTGCCTTCGATGTTGAACTCACGCTCGGGCCAGGCCTGCATGAGGGCGTGCAGCTCGGGCACGTCGCTGGCGCGGATGTGGCGTTCGTCCGGGCGGGGGTGGATGGTGATGCCGTTCGCGCCCGCTTGCAAGCACAGCTCGGCCGCACGCCTGACGCTGGGAATGCCCAAGTGGCGCGAGTTGCGCAACAAAGCAACTTTGTTGACATTGACCGACAGGGCCACACGTTGGGAAGAAGTCGTCATGGAGGTGTTCATAAGGTTTGCAAGTCCAGCATCATTTGGCGGGTGCGCAAAGCGCCCACACCGCAATGGTAGTTGAGCAAGAGACGCAAGGGGCGCTGCAGTTGCACCAGCAGGTCGGCGCACTCGCGCAGCAAAGCCGCCAAGGGGCTGGGGGACGCCAGCGCCGCGTGCAGCGCCAGCCACTGTTCGCCGCGCAAGGCGCGGCGAGGGTCATCGCTCACCCACTGCAACCCCGCTTCAGGTACCAGGGCATAACAGTCGGTGGGCGACAAAGGCTTGAGGGTCAGGGTTTGTTGGTTCAGAGCGGGCAGCAAGCCCATTTCGCGCAGCAGCAGCAACTCAAAGCCACGCAAGGCCCATTGCAGGGCGTCCGGGTCGCCACTGGCCAAGAGGCGCACGGCAGCGGCATACACCTCGAACAGCTGTGGGTGCGGATCATCTCGCGCGGTCAAGCGCATCAGCAGTTCATTGAGGTAGTACCCCGACAGCAGCGCCTCGCCCGTGGGCATGACGTGCCCGCCCACCCATTCGGCCGACTTGAGGGTGCGGATGTCACCATCACCCCCAAAGGCCAGCGACAAAGGCTGCAGCGGCAAAAGCACCGGGCGAAAGCTCGATGTGGGGCGTTTGGCCCCTTTGGCCACCAAAGCCACCCGTCCGTGGTGGCGGGTGAAGACCTCCAGAATCAAACTGGTTTCGCTCCAGTCGTAGCGGTGCAGCACATAGGCTGGCTCGTCTGCGATCCGCTTGGAGGCCATTGGCTGTGGAATTACTCGTAGCCGAAGCTGCGCACGCGGGCTTCGTCGTCGGCCCAGCCCGAACGCACCTTGACCCACAGCTCGATGAAGACCTTGGCGTCCAGCAGCTTTTCCAGCTCCACGCGGGTTTCGGTGCCGATGCGCTTGAGCTTTTCGCCCTTGTCACCGATCACCATGGCCTTGTGGCCTTCGCGCTCGACCACGATGGTGGCCGCGATGCGCAACATGCGCTTGGCCGTGCGCCCGGCTTCTTCTTCGAACTTGTCGATCACCACCGTGGAGGTATAAGGCAGCTCGTCACCCGTCAAGCGGAAGAGTTTTTCGCGCACCATTTCGCTGGCCAGGAACTTCTCGCTGCGATCGGTCAGTTCGTCTTCGGCGTGCCACCAGGGCTGCTCGGGCAGGTATTTTTCGCAAATGTCGAGCAAGCGCACGATGTCTTTTGGCTGCTTGGCCGACATGGGCACAAACTCGGTGAAGGCATGGCGCTCTTGCATGCTTTGCAGCCAAGGCGCGATGTCGCCACGGCGGTGCACATTGTCGAGCTTGTTCGCCACCAGCAAGACCGGAATGCCGGGCTTGAGCAGCGCCAGCACTTTGGCGTCTGCCGTGGTGAAGCTGCCCGCCTCCACCACAAACAGCACCAAGTCCACATCGCTCACCGCACCCACCACGGTTTTGTTCAGCGACTTGTTGAGCGCGGTGCCGTGGATGGTCTGGAAACCCGGGGTGTCGACAAACACATATTGGGCAGCGCCCTGGGTGCGAATGCCGGTGATGCGGTGGCGCGTGGTTTGTGCTTTGCGCGAGGTGATGCTGATTTTTTGACCGACCAAGGCGTTGAGCAAAGTCGACTTGCCCACGTTGGGCTTGCCCACAATGGCCACGAGGCCACAGCGCTGGCCTTCAACGGGCACGGGGGTTGCTGTAGCCGTCACCGGGGGTAAATCGGCGTCTTCCGATGCATCGCGTGGCTGGATGGTCACACCCGCGATTTGCACAGGGCGGCGCATGGTTTGCTCTTGCGGCGTGCGTTCAGTTTCAGGTGTTTTTTTGTCGGTGCTCATGCGGCGCTTTCGGATTTCAGGGTTTGCAGCATGGCGGCGGCCGCTGCTTGTTCGGCGGCGCGACGCGATGCGCCCGAGCCTTGTTGGGTTTGGCGCAACTCGGTCACTTCGCAAGAGACCTCGAACTGCTGGCGGTGCGCCGCACCGGAGGTGCCGACCACAGTGTATTTGGGCAGCGCGAGCTTGCGCCCTTGCAGCCATTCTTGCAATTCTGTCTTGGGGTCTTTGCCCACGGCTTGCATGTCAGGTTTGATGTCCACTTTGGCAAACAGGCGCTCGACCAAGGCTTGTGCATCCTTGTAACCACCATCGAGGTACACCGCGCCAATGATGGCCTCGACCATGTCCGCCAAAATAGAGGGCCTGCCCTGACCACCGGAACGCATCTCGCCTTCACCCAAACGCATGACCTCGGCGACATCCAGCGTTTTGGCCAGTTGGTGCAGTGTGTCTTGCTTGACCAAGTTGGCCCGCACGCGAGACAAATCACCTTCTGGCATGTGCTGCAACTGGGTGTAGAGCATGTGCGAGACCGCCAAATTGAGCACCGAGTCACCTAAAAACTCCAGACGCTCGTAATGATCTGCACTGAAACTGCGGTGGGTCAGCGCCTGTTGCAGCAAACTCCATTGGCGAAAGGCATAACCCAAACGGATTTGAAGCTGGGACAAGCCTGAAGGCATGGGGGATTGAACGACCACACCCACCTCAGTCAAAAGCGCCAATGCGCTGGAGGTTGCCAAAGTTCATCCAGACAAAAAAGGCTTTGCCCACAATGTTGGCATCCGGCACAAAACCCCAATAACGCGAATCCAAAGAGTTGTCGCGGTTGTCACCCATCATGAAGTAGTGACCCGCAGGCACCTTGCAGGTCACCCCTTCCACGGTGTAATGACATTGGTCGCGACCAGGAAATGGGTCTGCGCCGGGTATAAAAGCTGGTCGCTCATCGTCTTGCAAAATTTGGTGTGGTTTGGCACCCACATTTTCGCTGTAGTGCTTGAAATAACGCATGGTGGATTCATCAAAGAAATCCGGCAATGCCTTGGTCGCAATGGGCTGACCATTCACGGTCAAACGCTTGTTCAAGTAAGACACTTCGTCACCTGGCACCCCCACCACACGCTTGATGTAATCCACATTGGGCTTTGGGGGGTAGCGAAACACCATCACATCCCCACGCTGTACGGCCGAACCCTCGGTCAATTTGGTATTGACCACAGGCAAACGCAGACCGTAATGGAACTTGTTGACCAAAATCAGGTCACCAATGTGCAGGGTCGGGATCATGGAGCCCGAGGGAATTTTGAAGGGCTCAAACAAAAACGAGCGCAGGATGAACACCACCACAATCACCGGAAACAATCCCGCTGTCCAGTCCAACCACCAAGGCTGCATCAGCAGTTTTTCGCGGCTTTCGCGGATGTCTGTGTCCACCTTATCAATGCCCATTTTGGCCAATTCGGCCCGACGCTGAGCCGTCTGCGCCTCTAATTGGGCCACCGCCTTTTGTCGCTGGGGCAAAAAGAAGAAGCGCTCTGCCAGCCAATAAATGCCTGTGACCACCGTGGCCAGCAGCAAGAGCAATGCAAAATTGCCCTCTAAATAGCCGAAATACCAAGAACCGGCATAGCCGACAAAAGCCGCCAAGACCAAAGATGTGAGGAACTGCATCAATCTTCCACCTGCAAAATGGCCAAGAATGCCTCTTGGGGCACCTCGACCGAGCCAATTTGTTTCATGCGCTTTTTACCGGCCTTTTGCTTTTCAAGCAGTTTGCGCTTGCGCGAAATATCGCCGCCATAGCACTTGGCCAGCACGTTTTTGCGCAAGGCCTTGATGCTTTCACGCGCAATGATGTTGGCACCAATGGCGGCCTGAATGGCGACATCGAACATCTGGCGGCTGATGATCTCGCGCATCTTGGCCACCACCGCACGCCCCCGGTACTGGGACTGCGAACGGTGCACGATGATGGACAGGGCATCGACTTTTTCGCCGTTGAGCAAAATGTCGACCTTGACCACATCGGAAGCGCGAAACTCCTTGAACTCGTAATCCATGGACGCATAACCTCGGCTGACCGACTTGAGCTTGTCAAAAAAGTCGAGCACGATCTCGCCGAGCGGCATTTCATAGGTCAACATGACCTGGCGACCGTGGTAGGCCATGTTCATTTGCACGCCGCGCTTTTGGTTGGCCAGCGTCATCACGGGGCCCACATAGTCTTGCGGCATGTACAGGTGAACCGTGACGATGGGCTCGCGGATCTCTTGCAGCTTGCCTTGATCGGGCATCTTGGACGGGTTTTCGACCATGATGACTTCCCCACCGGGCTGGACCACTTGGTAGACCACGCTGGGGGCTGTGGTGATCAGGTCCTGATCAAATTCGCGCTCCAAACGCTCTTGCACGATTTCCATGTGCAACAAGCCCAAAAAGCCGCAGCGAAAACCAAAACCCAGCGCCTGCGAGACTTCGGGCTCGTAATGCAAAGACGCATCATTGAGTTTCAGCTTTTCGAGCGCGTCGCGCAGACCGTCGTATTGGTTGGCTTCCGTCGGGTACAAACCGGCAAACACTTGGGGCTGAATTTCCTTGAAACCCGGCAGGGCCTCGGCGGCAGGGCCCAAGTTATTGGGCAGCTTCTTTTCCAAGGTCACGGTGTCACCCACCTTGGCCGCCTGCAATTCCTTGATGCCCGCGATGATGTAACCCACCTCGCCGGCTCGCAGCGACTGGCGCGGCTCGTTGGCGGGGGTGAACACGCCCAAGCTGCCTGCTTCATAAACCGCATTACTGGCCATCATCTTGATGCGCTCGCCTTTGAGCAATTGGCCATCAACCACACGCACCAACATGACCACACCGACGTAACTGTCAAACCAGCTGTCAATGATCATGGCCCGCAATGGCGCATCGGGGTTGCCCTTGGGCGGCGGGATGCGTGCGACCACGGCTTCGAGGATTTCTTCGATGCCCATGCCGGTTTTGGCAGAACACGGAATCGCATCGGTCGCGTCGATGCCAATCACGTCTTCGACTTCGCTGCGGGCATTGTCGGGATCGGCGTTGGGCAGGTCCATCTTGTTGAGCACTGGCACCACTTCCACGCCCAAGTCGAGGGCGGTGTAGCAGTTGGCCACGGTTTGCGCTTCCACGCCTTGGCTGGCATCGACCACCAGCAACGCGCCTTCACAGGCCGACAGCGAACGCGACACTTCGTAGGAGAAGTCCACATGGCCGGGCGTGTCAATCAGGTTCAGGTTGTAGATCTGCCCGTCTTTGGCTTTGTAGTGCAGCGCAGCGGTCTGCGCCTTGATGGTGATGCCACGCTCTTTCTCGATGTCCATCGAGTCGAGAACTTGAGCCTCCATCTCACGGGCCTCAAGGCCCCCGCAGCGTTGAATCAAGCGATCGGCCAGCGTGGATTTGCCATGGTCAATGTGCGCAATGATCGAAAAATTTCTGATGTGATTCATCAAGCAAGTTCTGCAAGTGTTTGTGGATCAAGGACCCGTAAAAGAAAAAAGGGCGCGTCTGGTGGCGACGCGCCCTGAACCAACAATCATTGGCAACTGCGATGGCTGGGGCTTCATTGTAGGCAAATTGGCCCATTCTCACAGCCCCCAACTCGCTAGGCAGGTCATTGCATCCATGCAAGTCGAAATTGATGAACAACTTATCCACAAAACAATCAGAACGCCATTGAATAACTTGTGGACTGTCTGTGGATCATCGGTGGAAGGCCCACTCAAATATCACTTCATGGTTACAAACCTGCTTGATATGCCACGAACGTAGATCAAGACCGTCGATTTTATCCAAAATTGGCATGAAAAAAGATATTTGTTAGCGCCCACCCACCTCAATGAAGTGGCATGGACTCCACCGTGCTCACAGCTTCAACAGGTTGCTGAACTCAGGGCGCCGGGCGAATCAGCACATATTGCGCAGCATCACCTCGTCGAATCAAGACGCTCACAGGACGGGTCTTGTCGATGCGAGACATCAAGGCTTCAAACACCTTGACCGAACCAATTTCCGTGTTGGCAACCGCCAAAATCAAATCGCCCTCACGGATGCCGGCCCGGGCTGCCGCTTCAACGGCAGCATCCACACGAACACCCGAACGAATTCTGGCCTCTTTTTTCTGAACATCGCTCAAATCACTGAGGGTGAGCCCAAGATGTTGAATGGTGGCAACCGGTGCTTTTTTCTCTGGGGCAGCGGCAGCTGTTTTTTCCGGCTCGACTTCGGCCACCGTGACGTTCACATCTTTGCTGGCACCGCGATGAAACACCGTGACCACCACCCGGCTGCCCGGCTTCGTGTTGCCCACAGCGCGTGGCAAATCAGCCGGTTTTTCAATGGCTTTGCCATCAAATTTGGTAATGATGTCGCCCGCCTCGATGCCCGCCTTGTCAGCTGGCGAGCCCTCCTCCACACCGCGCACCAAAACACCCTGCAATTTGCCCAAGCCGATGGACTCGGCCACCTCTTTGGTCACGGGCCCGATTTGGACACCAATGCGTCCCCGGCTGACACGTCCACTTGCGCGTAACTGCTCGCTGACGCGCATGGCTTCATCCATGGGAATGGCAAATGAAATGCCCATGAACCCACCCGAGCGCGAATAAATCTGGCTGTTGATACCGACCACTTCACCACGCATATTGATCAAGGGACCACCGGAGTTGCCGGGATTGATGGCCACATCGGTTTGAATAAAGGGCAAGTAGTCACCCGTGTCGCGCTGCTTGGCACTGACAATGCCGGCCGTCACGGTGTTTTCCAATCCAAAGGGCGAGCCAATCGCCATGACCCACTCACCCACACGCAAGCGACCCACGTCACCCACCTTCACGGCGGGCAGGCCTGTGGCCTGAATTTTGACCACGGCGACATCGGTGCGCTTGTCTGCACCCACGATGCGGGCCTTGAATTCGCGTTTGTCGGTCAGGGTGACCATGACTTCGTCTGCACCCTCGACCACATGGGCATTGGTCATGATGAATCCATCAGAGCTCAATATAAAACCCGAACCTACACCGCGAGGTTGTGCCTCTTGCTCGGGTCTGTTTTGGCGCGGACCTTGACGAGGAGCATTGGGCATGGGGACGCCAAAAAACCGCCGAAACAGTTCTTGCATCTCTTCGTCCTGTGCGCTTGCACCGGGCGCAGAAGAACGCGCCTTCTCCAAGGTGCGAATGTTCACCACCGAAGGCCCGACCAATTCGACCAGATCGGTAAAGTCAGGCAAACCCCTGGCACCCGCACTTGGGTTTTGAGCCCAAACCGACGCCGTAGGAACTCCGGCCAAACCCAACAACAAGGCACCGCCAAGAATGGCCGATGCTGCCCCTTTGGTCCAATTCATTTTCAGCACTCAAGACTCCTTGTGTACAGTCAACCGTTGTGGAAATCAGATGGTAAATAAAGTCGAAAAAGGCAAATTCAAGGCGCATCAGGCACGGACATCGTCTGCCGTGGGTGTATGAATTTCTTCTCTGCTGCGCGAATATACAGCGCATCTAAATCCATGCCATTTCGAGGGCAACTGTGCTTCGCAGAGCCAGGCAGCACGCAAAGAAGATCGACCATGGTCTGGTGTATCCATCGGTTTGACCCAGAGCAAAAGTCCTGTGCCTGTATCCCAACCTTTTTCCAAAAGCACCTGATGTGCTTGAAATTGACAGTGTGGGTCACGGTACTGCCAAAACCAAGCTTCACCAGACCAAAACAATTCCCCATGGCTCAGGGTTTGCCGAGGCCCCCACACTGCAGTTCCGATCAAACAGGCCAGCCATCCGAGCCAAGCAGCATTACAAACAACGCTGTAAGCGCCTTGTATTTGCCAAACCAACAAACCCAAGGCGGACAACAAAGCTGTCGTCACAAAGACAACACGACCCCAAACAAAATGCCCCACCGGGTAAACCACAGGTGGGGCATGATGGCGCATCAGCGGCTTTCAAGTCAGATGCGCTTGAACACCAAGGATCCGTTGGTACCACCAAAACCAAAATTGTTTTTGAGAGCCACGTCGATTTTCACATCACGCGCTGTGTTGGCGCAGTAGTCCAAATCACACTCAGGATCGGGATTGGTCAAGTTGATGGTCGGCGGCACTTTCTGGTGATGCAGTGCCAAAACCGTGAACACACTCTCAATGCCTCCTGCTCCACCCAAAAGGTGACCGGTCATGGACTTGGTTGAGCTGACCACGGTTTTGTAGGCATGGTCGCCCAAGGCGGCCTTGATGGCATTGGTTTCGTTGATGTCACCCAGCGGCGTGGACGTGCCGTGCGCGTTCAAGTAATCAATTTGGTCGGCGTTCACACCGGCATTGCGCATCGCATTGATCATGGCCCGACGTGGTCCATCCATGCTCGGTGCAGTCATGTGACCGGCATCGGCACTCATGCCGTAACCGCCCAGCTCGGCATAAATTTTGGCACCTCGGGCCTTGGCGTGTTCGTACTCTTCGAGCACCATCACGCCTGCACCTTCACCGAGCACAAAACCATCACGGTCTTTGTCCCACGGGCGTGAAGCAGCCGCAGGGTCGTCATTGCGTGTAGACAAAGCACGCATGGCGGCAAAACCACCCACGCCCAAAGGAGACACACAGGCTTCCGCTCCACCTGCCACCATCACGTCGGCGTCACCGTATTCGATCAAACGGCCGGCTTCACCAATGGAATGCAAACCCGTCGTACAAGCGGTGACAACCGCCAGGTTGGGGCCTTTGAAACCGCTTCGCATTGAAACATGTCCAGAGATCATGTTGATGATCGAAGCAGGGACAAAAAATGGGGAAATGCGGCGTGCACCCCGCGCTGTGTACTCGGTATGTGTTTCTTCAATCAGTGGCAAACCACCAATACCAGAACCAATCACCACACCGATACGACAAGCATCCTCTTCATCCAGCGCAGCCCCTGTAGGCAAGCCAGAATCCTCAATGGCCTGAGCAGCAGCTGCAATACCAAAGTGGATGAATCGGTCCATGGTCCTCGCTTCTTTGGAGGACATGTAAGACTCAAGATCAAAGTTTTTGACCTCACCCGCAAACCGGCAGGCTACAGCTGAAGCATCAAAACGAGTGATCAGACCAATGCCGGACTGGCCGGCAATCAGGTTGGACCATGCATCAGCGACCGTGTTGCCCACGGGGCTGATGCATCCCAAACCCGTGACAACAACGCGGCGCCGGGTCATTGCCAGTCAGGCCTTCTTGCTTTGGGCGTAGTCGATCGCAGCTTGCACCGTGGTGATTTTTTCTGCGTCTTCGTCAGGAATTTCGATGCCGAACTCGTCTTCGAGTGCCATCACCAGTTCCACCGTGTCCAGGGAGTCGGCACCCAAATCGGCCACGAAGGCTTTTTCATTGGTGACTTGTGACTCTTCAACGCCGAGTTGTTCAGCAATGATTTTTTTGACACGTGCTTCGATATCGCTCATGGGGTCCCTCTGAGGGTTGTGAAAAATGAAGATTTTACCTGTCCGGAAGGGGTTTCCGAAAATCAGGCCATGAACATGCCACCATTGACATGCAATTCTTGTCCGGTGACATAGCCCGCATGGCTTCCAGCCAGGTAGGCCACTGCGTGTGCGATGTCATCGGGTTTGCCCAAATGGCCCAGAGGAATCTGGCCCAACAAGGCTTTTTGTTGCTCTTCAGGCAGGCTGGCGGTCATGTCGGTCTCGATGAAACCGGGGGCCACGCAGTTGACCGTGATGCCACGGCTGCCCAGTTCGCGGGCCAGCGCACGGGTCATGCCCACCACACCGGCCTTGGCGGCGGCGTAGTTGGCTTGGCCGGGATTGCCCGATGCACCCACCACGCTGGTGATGCTGATGATGCGGCCGTAGCGCTGCTTCATCATGGGGCGGATCACGGCGCGGCTCATGCGGAACACCGCCTTGAGGTTGGTGTCGAGCACCGCGTCCCAGTCGTCGTCCTTCATGCGCATGGCCAAGGTGTCGCGGGTGATGCCCGCGTTGTTGACCAGCACCTGCAAGCCACCGTGTTCTTTGACGATCGCGTCGATCAGTGCAACACCAGCGGCGGCGTCGTTCACGTTCAGATTGGCACCTCGGCTGCCGGGGAAGGCTGATAAGGCCTGGCTGATTTTGGCGGCACCATCGTCGCTGGTGGCGGTGCCAATGACCACAAAACCTTGTTGGGCCAAATGCAGGGCAATGGATGCACCGATGCCGCGTGAAGCGCCTGTGACCAAGGCAACTTGTTTTTGTGCTTCGCTCACGAGAGGAGTCCTTTCACTTCAGCCAAGGTGGCGGGGTCGTACAGGGCCACGCCGTTCAATTCAGCGTCAATGCGCTTGGTCATGCCCGCCAACACCTTACCAGGGCCGCACTCGACCACAGTGGTCACGCCTCGGGCCTTGATGGCCTGCACACACTCAACCCAACGCACCGGGCCAAAGGCCTGACGGTACAGCGCATCGCGGATGCGGTCGGCATCGGTTTCGATGGCCACATCGATGTTGTTGAGCACCGGAATCTGGGGCACACCCAAGCTCAGCGTGGCGAGCTTCTCGCGCAGTTTTTCAGCGGCAGGCTTCATCAGGCTCGAATGAAAGGGGGCCGATACGGGCAACAACAGCGCACGTTTGGCCCCCATGCCTTTAAGCACCTCGCAGGCTTTGTCCACCGCCGCTTTGCTGCCCGCAATCACAGTTTGCGCGGCGTCGTTGAAGTTCACGGCTTCAACCACTTCGGCGCTGCCCGCAGGAAATGTGGCTTGGGCTTCTTGGCACCCAGCGATGACTTTGTCTGAGGCCAAACCCAAAATGGCGGCCATGGCACCCACGCCCACGGGCACGGCTTCTTGCATGGCCGCGGCACGCAAGCGCACCAGGGGTGCAGCTTGCGCCAGTGTCAGCACACCCGAAGCCACCAAGGCACTGTATTCGCCCAGCGAATGCCCCGCCACCACGGACGGCTTGGCACCACCTTCGGCCAGCCAAGCGCGGTAAGCGGCCACAGCAGACACCAGCATCACCGGCTGGGTGTTGGTGGTCATGGCCAGCGCTTCTTTGGGGCCTTCGTGGATCAGTTGGGCCACGTCTTCGCCCAGGGCGTCGGAGGCTTCTTTCAGGGTTTCGAGCACCACGGGGTGGTCACCCCAAGCGTCCAGCATGCCCACCGATTGGGAGCCCTGGCCGGGAAAAACAAAAGCAAATGTCGTCATGTGCAAATTTTGTAACGGTAAAAAATGAGCTTGAGCGTGCCGCGCATCACTGACCACGGGATGTCTGTCAACTGCCCCTCAGTAGCGCAGGAGTACCGAGCCCCAGGTGAAGCCGCCGCCCACGCCTTCGAGCATGAGGGTCTGGCCGCGCTGGATGCGCCCGTCTCGCACGGCAGTGTCCAGCGCCAGCGGGATCGAGGCAGCCGAAGTGTTGCCGTGCTGATCGACAGTCACCACCACTTTGTCAGCAGACATCTTCAACTTCCTGGCCGTGCTCTGCATGATGCGGATGTTGGCTTGGTGCGGGATCAGCCAGTCGATGTCGGCATCGGTCATATTGGCCTTGGCCAGACTTGCACGGGCCGTTTCTTCGAGCACACCGACGGCCAGCTTGAAGACGGCCTGCCCGTCCATCTTGAGCACAGGATCGCCCAGAATGCCACCCCGGTTGACATGGCCAGGCACACACAAAATGTCTTTGTATTTGCCATCGGCATGCAAGTCAGTGGCCAAAATGCCGGGCTGCTCTGAGGCTTCGAGGATGACCGCGCCAGCACCATCGCCAAACAACACACAGGTTGTGCGGTCTTTGAAATCGAGGATGCGGCTGAACACTTCCGAACCAATGACCAAAGCACGCTTGGCCGAACCGGACTGGATCATCGAATCGGCGATCGTCAGCGCATAAATGAAGCCACTGCACACGGCCTGCACGTCAAACGCCGGGCAGCCTGCGGTGCCCAGCTTGTGCTGCACCATGGTCGCCACCGACGGAAACACCATGTCGGGCGTCGAGGTCGCCACGATGATCAGGTCCAGCTCTTCGGCCGAAATGCCGGCTGCCGTGAGCGCCTGGCGAGCGGCTTCGGTTGCCAAGTCGCTGCTGCCTTGGGTGTCGGCGGCAAAATGACGGGCCCGAATGCCGGTGCGTTCAACGATCCAGTCGTCAGAGGTTTCAACGCCTTGCTGCGACAGTTCGGCGGCAAGGTCGGCGTTGGTCAGGCGTTTTTCTGGCAAGTAACTGCCGGTGCCCAGAATGCGGGAATAAATTCTCATGGTGTGGTGACCGCGGGTTCTGACCGATCGGCTTGCGCTCCCATCAACAAGGGGGCGGCATGCGCGATGCGTTCACGAACGCGGTCCAGCAATTGGTTTCGGGCTGCATCATAAGCCCGGTTCAGTGCCGTCTCAAATGCCACCTCATCGGCCGAACCATGGCTCTTGAAGACCAAACCACGCAAGCCCAACAATGCTGCACCGTTGTAGCGGCGGTGATCTACCCGATTTTTAAAAGCAGATAAGACCGGATAAGCCAGAATTGCCGCTGTTTTCGTGAAAATATTGCGCGAAAACTCGGTTTTCAAGAAGCCGCCAATCATGGTCGCCAGACCTTCGCTGGCCTTCAAAGCCACGTTACCCACAAAGCCATCGCAGACCACGATGTCGACTGTGCCCTTGAAAATATCATTGCCTTCAACGTTGCCATGAAAATTCAGATCACCCGAACTGCCCGCTGATCGGAGCAATTCACCGGTTTTTTTGATGATCTCATTGCCTTTAATGGCTTCTTCGCCAATGTTGAGCAAACCCACTGTGGGGTTTTCCTTGTTTTGCAAGACCGACACCAAGGCCGATCCCATGACCGCAAATTGCAGCAAATGTTCAGGCGTGCAGTCCACATTCGCACCAAGGTCCAGCATGGTGGTGCCACCGCCCTTGAAGTTGGGCATCTGCCCTGCTATGGCCGGGCGGTCAATGCCGTCCATGGTTTTGAGCACGTAACGGGCTATGGCCATGAGGGCACCTGTGTTGCCCGCAGACACCGCTGCCCCAGCTTTGCCGTCCCGCACTTGCTCGATGGCCAATCGCATGGACGAGTCTTTCTTCTTGCGCAGCGCCACTTCAAGCGGATCGTCCATCTCGACCACTTCGGAGGCAGCCACCACTTCGGCGCGAGGATCGACAAATCCGACCAAAGCCTCTGCACGGCCCACCAACAAAAGGCGTGCATCGGGATGGGTCGACAAGAAGCGGCGGCAGGCCGCCAGCGTGACGCGGGGACCGTGGTCACCGCCCATGCAATCGACAGCCAACGTGATCGTAGTGGGCGAAGTCATGAAATCCTTGGGCACAAAACCTGAATGTACAAATCAGAGCCAGAAATACAAAAGCCCGAGGCTACTGTGAAGTAGCGCCGGGCCTCATTAGGCTGAAGGGCTGACGCCGATCAGGCTTCGGATTTGTTTTTCAGCACTTGACGACCACGGTAAAAGCCATTGGGGCTGATGTGGTGACGCAAGTGGGTTTCACCCGTTGTAGGTTCCACGGCAATGCCTGGCACATTCAAGGCATTGTGTGAACGGTGCATACCACGCTTGGAGGGTGATTTTTTGTTTTGCTGAACAGCCATGATGGCTCCTTGGAAGCTTGGAGGCCGCGCAGTCAAACGCAGCTTCTGGTTGATGGGAATGTCTCCCGGCGTACCGGGCGAAGCCATTGATTATAGCCCAAGCCAAAACCAAATGGAGACATTGCGCAGAATGGTCAGGGGGTCGAGCCTTTTTTGAGCCCAGCCAAGACACCAAATGGATTGGGGCGTTCGGCGGCCATTTCAAATTCCGGGTCAACGGCTGTGGTGGGCAACACCTCTGGGCATGTGTCATGCAAAGGAACAAGAGGCAAAGACAAAATCAACTCGTCCTCGACCAAGGCCAATGCATCGAAATCGCGGCTGATCACCAAAATATCCTCCTCAGCCTCATCGTCCAAAGCGGCAGCTGTGGCCTCATCCGCCACAAAACGAAAGGACTGCTGAGCCTGCACCTTTGTCAAAACAGGTGACAAACAGCGCTGGCACTGCATGGGCAAACTCACTTCAGCGTTCAAATCGAGCCAAATTTCATCGCCATGCCCCAGCTTGGGGACGCTTCGACCTTGCAAATGCCACAGCACAGGGCCCGCAAGCACGTCGACTCCAAATTGCTCTTCGAACAAACGCGGCCAGGCGGTCAAAGCCCCCTCGCCCGACAATGCAGCACCCTCACGGGCAAACGACAACAAATCCAAATGTTGAGGGTCTAATTTTTTATCCATGACGCCAGTGTAAGAGAATCACCTCTTTGAATTTCATTTGGATTTGCGCTTTGACATCGACCAAGACCTCAAATCACAACCCGCACGCCAGCGGCCCGAACCTGGTGTTGGGATCGACTTCACGCTACAGACGCGAGTTGCTTGAACGCCTGCGCATTCCCTTTCAGGTGGTTGCCCCTTTGGTTGACGAAACACCCATGCCTGGCGAGCAGCCTAAAGCCTTGGCATTGCGCTTGGCCTTGGCCAAAGCCCGCGCCGTGGCTGCCTTGAATCCCCTAGCGGTGGTCATTGGATCTGATCAGGTGGCCGATCTGGCTGGACAAGCTCTGGGCAAACCAGGAGACCATGAGCAAGCGGTTCAACAACTGCGTCAAATGCGTGGCCAAACGGTGATTTTTCAAACCGCACTGGCCGTGATTTGCTTGGCAACCGCTTTCGAACAAGTCGAATTGGCCGAAGTGCGGGTGGTGTTTCGCGACCTGAGCGATGCAGAAATCGAGGCGTATCTTCAAGCAGAAAAACCTTACGACTGCGCCGGCAGCGCCAAAAGCGAAGGACTCGGCATTGTTTTGCTTGAATCCATTGACAACGATGACCCCACCGCACTGGTCGGTCTTCCCTTGATCCGCACAGCACGCCTGCTGCGCCAAGCCGGCATCAAATTGCTGTGAACATGTCCTCATCTCTCATGAAAAACGATCCAGGGCATTTGTTTTTGGTCCCCACTCCTTTGGACTTTGGCTGCGCTGAGTCATCGCCCATCACCGATGTATTGCCGCAAGCGACTTTGAAAACCGCATCGGAAATCAGGCACTGGGTCTGTGAAAACGCCAAATCGACCCGCGCATTTTTAAAGCGCGTGAATGAAATTCACCCTTTGGCCGTTCCGTTGTCCGAGCAGACCATCACCGAACTGCCGCGCCATGTGCACAAAAAAGGCGATCATCAATCTGGTTTTGATGGCAAACCGCTTTTATCGGCTGCATTAGATGGACATCACGTGGGTCTGCTCAGCGAAGCAGGCATGCCTGCCGTGGCGGACCCCGGCAGCTCGGTGGTGCGTGCCGCTCACGATCTGAATTTGAAGGTGGTGCCCTTGGTGGGTCCCGTGTCTTTGCTGTTGGCCTTGGCCGCCAGTGGCCTGAACGGTCAAAATTTTGCTTTTGTGGGGTACTTACCGCAAGATGCCGCTGAGCGAGCAGCACGGGTCAAGCAACTTGAAAATCTAGCGCAAAGAACCGGTCAAACACAACTTTGGATCGAGACCCCGTACCGCAATGCGGCCATGCTGTCGACCTTGGTACAAGGTCTTCAAGGGTCAACCCGATTGGCCATTGCCAGCGGCCTGACCTTGGCCACGGCCAGCATCCAAAGCCACAGTGTGGGCCAATGGAAAAAGGGAATCAAAGGTCCGGATGGTCACACGCCTGCGGTGTACGCCATCGGACCTTGATGGTCAACGCAGCCCTGTGCTCGCACGCAGGGCTCGAACAGAGCCCTCGCCCACGGCTGCACCAAAACGCTTGACCAAGCGCTCAGCCACGTTTTCGCGCTGGGTGTAATCAATCACATCGGGGGCTTGTACCACCTCACGGGCCACCCCATCCACACTGCCCAAACTGTCTGCCAAGCCCAAATCAACCGCTTGCTGACCACTCCAAAACAAGCCACTGAACATGTCAGGCGTTTCTTTCAGCCGATCCCCCCGCCCTTTTTTGACCACGTCTATGAATTGGTTGTGAATTTGATCCAGCATGGCTTGGGCGTGTTTGCGTTGGGCCTCGGTTTGCGGGCTGAAAGGATCCAAAAATCCCTTGTTGGCACCCGCCGTCATCAGTCGACGCTCCACACCCAGCTTGTTCATCAGTTCGGTGAAACCAAAACCATCCATCAACACCCCGATGCTGCCCACGATGCTGGCCTTGTCCACATAAATTTTGTCAGTCGCTGCGGCAATGTAGTACGCCGCCGAAGCACAAGACTCTTCAACCACCGCATAAATGGGTTTGTTGTGAACGGCTCTCAGACGAACAATTTCATCGTTGATGAGACCCGCTTGAACCGGACTGCCCCCTGGAGAGTTGATCAACAAGATCAAGGCCTGCGACCCCGAATCCTCCAGAGCCAATCGCATGGCTGACATGACGTTTTCAGCGCTGGCCTCGGTTTCTGCGCCAATTTCTCCCACAATGGTGACCAAAGCGGTATGCGGCAAGGCAGGATGACTTGTGGGAGATTTGTAGCTGAACGCTTGCCAGAAAACAAACACAAACAAAATGAGCCAAGCAAGGCGCAAGCCAACGCGCCAACGACGTGCGGAGCGTTGTTCATTCAATTGCGCAAAAGCCAAGCGCTCCAAGGTCTGTCGCTCCCACCCGTCGGCAGCGCTTGGGGTTGGCATTTTCAAAGGATCGTGAGGCGCGGTGGAGGACGTCAGGTCCTGTGGTTCTTGCATGTTCAAAATTCAAGGGGTTTCAAGTTGTAAGCAGTATGCCAGTGAACCACGCCATCACGTTCTGAGAGTTCAATTTTCACCAAACCACCACGGCATGGGCCGCCCGAGCAAGCCCCTGTATCGGCGTGGTAAGTCGCTCCATGCGTGGCACACATCAACCAGCGACCGGATTCATCGAAAAAACGGTCTGGCTGGTAATCCATTTCCATGGCCACATGGGTGCACCGGTTGAGGTAAGCATGCACTTGCCCCTTGTATCGAATGGCAAAAGCGCGGCACGTCTGGCCGGCATAAACAATGTCAAATGGCACAGCGCGACCGCTGTTGGTCAAATCCGCACTGTTGCACAAGGGGATCATCGGCTCCATGAAAACTCCTGTTCATGCGTGTTGTAACAACCATTGGTGCAAATCAAGCACGCTGTGGGCCACATATCGGGGCTTCAACTCATGAAATGCATCCGGTTCATGAGCGCCATAACTCACGCCCACACTGGCACAGCCCGCATTCAATGCCATTTGCAAATCGTGGGTGGTATCCCCAATCATCAAAGTGCGCTCGGGTTCAACGCCAAATTCACGCATCAACTCAAGCAGCATCAAGGGATGCGGCTTGCCTGCCGTTTCATCCGCCGTACGTGATCCGTCAAAACGTTCCCGCAACTCCACGGCTTGCAAAGCTTCATTCAATCCCTGACGGCTTTTGCCCGTTGCCACGGTCAACCAATGGTGGCGACTCTTCAAATCGTCCAGCATGTCCAGCACACCTTCAAAAAGGCTGATGTCGTTTTGGTGTTGAATGTAATGGTGGCGATATCGCTGACCCAAGGCGGGGTATTTTTCCTGAGGCACATCGGGAGCAGCGTGGGCCAAAGCGGGCATCAAGGCCATGCCAATCACGTAGGAAGCCGCCTCTCGCGTCGGCTCGCGCCCGCCCACATCCACGACCGCCCGCTGAATACAACGGGTGATGATCGCGGTGGAATCGAACAAAGTGCCGTCCCAATCAAAGGCAATCAGATCAAATTGCCGAGGTCGAAACTGATTCAAATCAAGTGACATGGTCTAAATATGCTTTCAATTCAGGAGGTAAATCGGCCTGCAAGGCCACCCGTTCAGCAGTCCCAGGATGGTTGAACTGCAAACGCCAAGCATGTAAAAACATGCGCTTGAGTCCCTTGCTTTCCAATTTTTGAAGCTGACGATTCCATTCAAAATCACCATATTTGTCATCCCCTGCGATGGGATGACCTTGGGCAGACAAATGAACCCTGATTTGGTGAGTTCGCCCGGTTTTGATGGTCACCTCCAGCAAAGTAGCGCCAGCCCAGCGCTGGGCCACCTTGACCAAGGTGATGGAGCGCATGCCATCCGGATCGTCAGGCGTGGTCACACGCACCCGGCGTTCGCCATCTTGCCCCTCTTTGCCAGGCAACAAAAACTTGAGCAGGGGCTGATCAATCACTTTCAGTTTGGCTGGCCATTCGCCCTTGACCAAGGCCAAATAAGTCTTGCCCGTCTCTCGCTCACGAAACTGGTCTTGCAAATGCTTGAGGGCACTGCGTTTTTTGGCTACCAGCAAAATGCCGCTGGTGTCGCGGTCTAAGCGATGCACCAACTCGAGCAGCTTGGCTTGTGGGCGGGCTTGGCGCAATTGTTCGATCACACCAAAGCTCACACCCGAGCCGCCATGCACGGCCACCCCGGAAGGTTTGTCAATGGCCAATAAAAAGTCATCTTCGAGCAGCACAGGAAACTCTCGTCCAGGCGCGGGATGCAGGGCCTTTTCAATCACCTTTTCAGACACCCGCACGGGGGGTAAACGCACTTGGTCCCCCGCTTCGACACGACTGTCCGCCGACGCGCGACCTTTGTTGATGCGCACTTCACCGCTGCGAATGATGCGATAAATGTGGGTTTTAGGGACCCCCTTGAGATGACGCATCAAAAAGTTGTCCAAACGCTGTCCCACGGACTCCTCATCCACCAACAACCATTTGACGGCAGGTGCTGCAGCTGGGGTTTGGGCATCTATAATGTGTTTCACTGGCAACTGGCTGTAAGTGGTTGATTCAGATGGAAATGAATTCCTGCAAATCAGGAGTTTAGTTCACCACCACCAAGCCAATCCAGATGGTCGATGCCACCCTCGGCACGTTTTGCAGACTGAAGGCGAGTGCCAACAGTGGCCAAACGACCCGGAGGTTGGGCCGACGCCCAGAAACCCAGATACGGAATACCCCAAGTTCAGCAGCCCTTTTGGCTGCTGAACGGATCAAAGCGAGATGGCTGTGTTGTTCGGAAATTTGTTGATGTGGATGAAATGGCTCACGAAGCCAAGCACACCCGTCACGCCTTGTGCCCGACAATTTGTCTTGGACACCGGAGGAAGCCTCCGGCAGTGGACGAATATTTGCATGCCCCTGGCCTCGCCCCATCCACGCGCCACGATCCCCCTTGCTGTACTTACGCACAGCTGAGCGGACGATCCTCCAAGGCAATTCCCTTCGTTTCTAGCGTCAGCTCCGGCAACGTGGGCTTTGCGGTTTTCTGAACCCAAAGCCGGTTGTGTAATCAGGCTTCAAATCGCAGACACTTCTGCGCTGGGGCCACCGCTGTCAATAAAGGAACGCATCATGAAACGGATGCTGATCAACGCCACGCAAGCTGAAGAGCGCCGCCTGGCCATCGTCGACGGACAAAAACTCCTCGACTACGAAATCGAAATCGAAGGCCGCGAACAACGCAAGGGCAACATCTACAAAGCCATTGTGACCCGCGTCGAGCCCTCGCTCGAAGCCTGCTTTGTGGACTACGGCGAAGACCGCCACGGCTTTTTGCCCTTCAAGGAAATCTCGCGCCAATACTTTGCTGAAGGCGTGTCCGTCAGCCAAGCCCGCATCCAGGACGTCATCAGGGAAGGCCAATCCCTCTTGGTGCAGGTCGAAAAAGAAGAGCGTGGCAACAAAGGCGCGGCGCTGACCACCTTCGTCAGTCTGGCAGGCCGCTATGTGGTGCTCATGCCCAACAACCCCCGTGGTGGTGGTGTCAGCCGCCGCATTGAGGGCGACGATCGGGCCGAGCTCAAAGAGGCCATGGACCAGCTGGAATACCCCAAGGGCATGTCCATCATCGCCCGCACCGCAGGCATCGGCCGCACAGCGCCAGAGCTGCAATGGGACCTGAACTACCTGCTCAAACTTTGGACCGCCATCGATGGCGCCACCCAGGGCAAAGGCGCTTTCCTGATTTACCAAGAATCGTCGCTGGTCATCCGCGCCATTCGTGACTATTTCAACAACGACATCGGCGACATCCTGATCGACACCGATGACATCTATGACCAGGCTCAGCAGTTCATGAGCCACGTCATGCCCGAATTCGCACCGCGCGTGAAGCGCTACCGCGACGACGCGCCCCTCTTTAGCCGTTTCCAGATCGAGCACCAGATCGAGTCGGCCTATGCCCGAACCGTGCAACTGCCCTCTGGCGGTGCCATCGTCATCGACCACACCGAAGCTTTGGTGTCGGTGGACGTCAACTCGGCCCGCGCCATCAAAGGCGGCGACATCGAGGAAACCGCGACCCGCACCAACCTGGAAGCCGCCGACGAAGTGGCCCGCCAGATGCGACTGCGCGACCTGGGTGGTCTGATCGTGATCGACTTCATCGACATGGATGAAAGCAAGAACCGCCGGGAGGTGGAAAACCGCTTGCGCGATGCGCTGCGCCAAGACAGGGCACGCGTTCAGTTCGGCTCCATCAGCAAGTTCGGCCTCATGGAAATGAGCCGCCAGCGCTTGAAACCTGCGCTGTCCGAAGGTGCGTCCATCCCCTGCCCACGTTGCGGCGGTGCGGGCCACATCCGTGACACTGAAAGCTCGGCGCTGCAAATTTTGCGGATCATTCAAGAAGAGTCCATGAAGGACAACAGCGCTGCCGTGCACGCCCAAGTGCCCGTCGAAGTCGCGTCTTTCCTGCTCAATGAAAAGCGCTCCGAGATTGCCAAGATCGAACTGCAGCAACGCATCAACGTGCTGCTGGTGCCCAACAAGTCGCTGGAAACGCCGCACTACAAGCTCGAGCGCTTGAAGCACGACGACCCACGCCTGGACCGCATCGAAGCCAGCTACAAAATGGCCGAAGAGATCGAAGACGCGACCACCGTGACGCGCCGCTCGCAAGAGCCCACCAACAAGCAAACGCCGGTCATCAAAGGCGTGCTACCCGATGCACCAGCGCCTGTGGCTCAGGCCAAACCCGAAATCGCCAAACCGGCCCCCAAAGCTGTCCAAGCCCCAGCGGTTGCAGCCGCTGCACCCACAGCGCCTTCCACAGGTGGTGGTTTCTTCGCTTGGTTGAAAAATCTTTTTGGTTCAAGTGCCACACCCCAAGCGCCTGTTGAACCCGTCAAAAAAGACATCAACACACCTGAATCACGCCGTGACAACGAACGTCGGGACAACGAGCGCCGAGAGGGACGCCGTGGTGGCCGCCGTGGTGAACGCGGTGAGGCCATCACGGGCGAAAGCCGCGCTCCACGCGAAGGTTCACGCGAAAACGGACGCCGTTCAGAAGGACGCATTGAAGGACGCGACAACGAAACACGCCCAGCCCGCAGCGAGCGACCTGAGCGTGGCGAACGCACGGAGCGGTCTGAGCGCCCCAGCGGCGAACGCATGGAGCGTGCTGAGCGACCCAATGGCGAACGCATGGAGCGGTCTGAGCGTCCCAACGGCGAACGCCCACAGCGCGACAGCCGACGTGGCGAAGCACGCGGTGAACCCCGAAACGAAGTGCGCGTAGAGACAACGGCTGAACTGAACGCTGAAAACACCGAAGCACGCTCAGACCGCGCACCTCGCGCTGATCGCAGCGAAGGCCAAGGTCGTCGCGAACGGGGCGAAAGAGGCGAAGGTCGTCGGGATCGGGCTGAACGCGGCGAACGTCGACAAGACGACAAAGCGCCCATGGAGCCCACGGTCACAGAACCCACAGGCAACGTGGCCGAAACCTCTGACAACCCGGTTACAGAAGGCCACGCGTCAGACAACACGTCTGAACGCCGCGAACGTCGCTCCAGGGATCGTTATGGTCGCGATCGCCGTGAACGCAATGCGGAGCCGCGTCAAGAAAACCCTGCGGAGCAAGACACGGCTCCCACCGGCCATGCTTTGGCTGCACCTGCAACGGAAACCTTGTCAGAAGAGCGTCCTGCGCCCCGCTCGTATTTCGAGCGGGCTCAGCAAGCTGCAGTGCCCACCGTCACGGAAACCGCCGCTGCAGCAAGCGACTCCAGCCCTGCGATGGTCAACGCAGCAGCGGCCGGCGCAAACTCAGAACCCCTTGCCAATACTGCAGCTGATCACACCCCGACTGCCGCAGCCCATGCCAGCCCTGAGCCTGTGGTATCTGCACCTGTGGCATCTGCACCGGTGACCACCAAGCCCGTGACGATCGAACAGACCGCAACGCCCGCAGAAACCGTCAAACAGGCGACCCACACAGAAGTTGCGCCCGTTGTTCAGGGATTACCTTCGGCCGTTCTGTACGAACTGCCCGTGGATCGTTTGCAACAAGTTGCACATGACTCTGGACTCATTTGGGTCAACTCGGATGCCGAAAAAATTGCAGCTGTTCAAGCCGCCATTGCAGCGGAGCCTCCCGTTGTGCGGATTCCGCGCGAACGCCCTGCTGCGGTGGTGGTGAATGAGGGCCCACTGGTGTTGGTCGAAACTCGCAAAGACCTGAACCAACTGAAAGTTCCCTTTTAACAAAGGTACTTTGGCTGCCTGAACCCTGACCCTTGGGGCTCTACAAAAAACCGGACCCAAGGTCCGGTTTTTTCATGAGGCTTCAACTGGGATTTTCAAATCGTTTGAGCAGCTTGCTTCCAAGCGTTTTTGGCCGCCTCTGCATCTTGTCTTTGCTCGGCCAATTCGGCCAGGGCACACCAAGCTTGGCGTCTGAGGGTTGGCTCAACCAAGGACTTGATCGATTGTGACAACAGGCCTTGGGCTTTGCCCCAGAGCTTGTGCCGCCAGCAAAGCATCCCGGCTAAAAACTGCAAATAAGGATCGCGGGGCAAGGCCTGTTGTGCACGTTCAATGCGCGACAACCAATCGAGGGCATCTTGCGACTGAGTATCGGCCAGACTGGCCTCTAAGGCTTGAACGAAACGCATGTCCACGGCATCTCGCCATGCCGTTGGGGTGTCCAACAAGGGCATGATCACTGCTTGCAGCCATTGCCTGGCCTGAAAGGGCTCGCCCCCCAATTGCAACCAACGCAAAGCGGCTTCAGCAGCCACTTCGGGCATCAACTTCTGAGCCGGTGTGAGTTTTTTCCAAACATGCTGCATGCCCTCTGCATCGTGCGTGCTGGCCACCCATTCCAGGATCAGCCGAGACACCAGACTCTGAGCCACCGAGGGAGAAAACGCCCTGTGCTTGGCCAGCAAAACCGCCGTCTCCAGCGCCTGCGCAGGTTGACCCGCCAAGCGGGCCGCCTTGAGTTGCAAACGCATGGCCACCATGCGGCGACCCGAAGCGGGTGGCAACTCCTTCAAACGGTCCAAGCTGCCTTGGGCATCCCGGTCGTCGAGCAACCAACGTGCTGCCCGCAATTGAACACCTTCCGTCAAGGTTTGCCGTTGGGCACTTTGCCCTTGCTGGGCGTGCAAGACCGCTTGAGCCAAATGATGTTGACGGCGGTCCCTGTCTTGCAACGCATGACTGGCCTCAGCGGCCATGATGTGGGCTACAGAGCGCAAAGAAACCGCATGGTCCAACTCGACACCGACCTCGCGCAGGTGTTCCTCTTTGTCAAGCACTGACTCTGCCGCTTTGCGAGCACGCAAAAAACGCCCAGCCATGAAGTGCCCCATGGCATCCAACAGATCGGCGTGCGCCGCTCTTTCTTTTTGTTGCACACGCCAACGCTGCGCCTGCTTGGGCAGTGACAACAAAGCAGCCAGTGCCTTTTGGGCCAAGACCACCAAGAGGACCACCAACAAAAAGGCCAAAACGGCTAAATTGAGTGAAACATCGACCCGCAAAGGCGAAAGGAAAAGGGTGACCGTGCCCTGGTTGTGACCGGCCAACCAAGCACCCGCCGCCGCAAGGGCAAACAAACTGATGAGCCATAAAGCAGCACGCATCCCGAATTACCTTCCCGCTGCAGCCGTGGCCAAGGCGGTCAATGACCCCTCCAGACCCGGCATGTCACCCGCACGCATTTGCACACTCGCTTGCTCCAAGAGTTGCAGCAACTGCGTGGTTTTGCGCGAATTGACATCGGCATATCGGCGCACCAAGATGGCCGCTGACCCCAAGTCCGCACGGGCCGAATCTTTTTGACGGGCCAACAAACCCATGCGGGCGTTGAGCAATTTGAGTTTGAGGTTTTCTCGCAAGAAAAACCCTTGCTCGGGTGACAGCAAGGCAGCATCAGGGGAATCGATGCGGCTGACCCTGATCAGACCTTTGAGCTGATCCCCAAAAGCATTCAAGCCAGCAACCCACCTCGATGGCGCTTGCGAATCGGCTTGGGGCGTGGGCGCAAGTTCTTGGCGCTGCCTGACACGGCCCAAAGCCTCATTGGCCAAGGCCAGCCCGTCCACCAAAGCCACCCCCTCGTCCAGCTGGATCAACAAGCCCGGCAAATCAAACACCTGCGTCGTGGTCAGGCGGTCGAGGTCTTTTTCCAAAGCACGCAATACCGGTGCCAAACGAGGCTGAGCCGAGCGTTGAACGCGTTTTTGAGCCGACTTCAAAGCAGCCAACATGGGCTCCAAGCTGCCCGTCAATTGCCCCTGCTGCTGCGCCATGCGCAATGCCGCCTCAATGTCCACCACCAGATTTTCATCGCGCGAGCGCGACAAGCTTTGCATCAACTCTTCCAGCTGGGTGCGCTGCAAGGCCACTTCGGCCAAACGAACCTCCATGAGTGCCACACGGGCAGCGCTGTCTTGCACCAATTCCTGAGATTGTTTGGCCCACGTCTTGGCCTCCAGCGCTTGCAAGCCTGTGTCGGCGCTTTGACGGGCCAACTGCTCTTGAATGCGTGAAAGCTTTTGCCAAAGCAACACCGACACCCCCAAGGCGATGACCGCCACAGCGGCCACCAAAGAAATCGCCAACCGCGAATGCACAGCAGATTTGGGGGCTGACCGGTCGGATGCGGTCATGTCAGGAGTGGGTGTCATGCCCACGATTTTATCGACACGGCTTGCGCCTCGAGGCTGGCGGGTACGGTCTGCACACAGCCCCAACCGGCCGCTTGCAAGCGTTGGGCAATGCGGGGGTGCGTGGCAAAGGCCCGGGCTTGACTCCAAGGCAAATCGGGGCAAGATTCAAGCAGGTGCTGCGCCGCCTCTGAACTGCTGAACAACCACCAAGCCCCCTCAGCAAGGGCCTTTTCAATCCGATGTCGTTGGGCTGAATCCAGGGCTGGCGCTTGACGTGCGTAAGCCACGGTCTGGCTCACTTCAAGCCCTGCAGACATCAATTGCCGTGCCAGCCAATCGCGCCCGGCCAATTGCCCCTGTGCATCGGCACCACGAACAATCAAAACCGAAGGCTTGCTTGGGCACTGATGGACAGCCAAATCCACCCGTTCTTGCACCTTTTGCCACAAAGCTTCTGAGTCGAACTGCGGCGAATTTGCATCTGGGGAATCGATCAACTCAGCAGGCCAGCCTGCAACCAACAAGGCCGAGTCGGTGCCTGGGCCAGTGGACCAGGCACGACAAGTGGGCATGGGCTGGCCTGCAGGCCGGGCAGCCATGAAAAAACGCACCGCATTGGCGCTGACAAACATGAGCGCCAAGTGGCTTGGCACACCGGCCCAAACGCCGGCCAACACCGAAGTTTCGGGCAAAGCCGCAATTTGAATCAAAGGCAGGGTTTCGCAGTCAATGCCTTTTGACTGCAACGCGGCCGCCCAGACCCTCGCTTCACGCTCCGGGCGCGTCACCATCACCCGAATCGAATGCCCTTGGCGCTCCAAGCTTGGCACTTGTACAAGGCCTGACGGGGGCATGGCAGCGTGAAAAGTCAATGCGCCCCGTCGCGTTGCAGGGCTTGCGCGACACGCAGACCCAAAGCCTCGGCCCCGGCCAGGTCTTGGGCGGTCACGTCTTCGGCGGCGGTCACCAGCGTGGCCGCCCCATCCGGATCACCCCAGGCCGCTTGCAGCTTGAGCACACCGCCCTCAATCGTGGCGTGCGCGGCCAAAGGCATGGAACAGCTGCCGCCCATGGCGCGGCTCACGGCTCGCTCGGCCGCCACACGCTGCCAGCTCACGCTGTCGGCCAGCGGTGCCAGCAAGGCGCGCAAATCGGGCCGGTTGCTGCAAATTTCGATGCCCAGTGCGCCCTGCCCTGCGGCGGGCAGCATCTCGCTGGTTTCAAAGATATGGCGAATCCGTTCGGACAAACCCAGGCGCTTGAGGCCCGCTGCCGCCAGCACAATGCCTGCGTACATCCCTTCGTCCAGCTTGCGCAATCGCGTGTCCAGATTGCCACGCAGGGGCTCGATCTTCAAATCGGGGCGCAGTGCCCGCAGCAGCACCGTGCGGCGCAGACTCGATGTGCCCACCACCGCGCCGTGTGGCAAATCCTCCAGACGGGCGTATTGCGGCGAAACCCAAGCATCGCGCGGGTCTTCGCGCTCCATCACGCAGGCCAGCTCAAAGCCCTCGGGCATGTCCATGGGCACATCTTTGAGCGAATGCACCGCGATGTCAGCGTGGCCCTCTTGCAGCGCCACCTCCAGCTCTTTGACAAACAAGCCCTTGCCGCCCACCTTGGACAGACTGCGGTCCAGAATTTGGTCGCCCTGGGTGGTCATGCCCAGCAACTTGACCGTGCAGCCAAGCCCCTCCAGCAAAGATTTGACATGCTCGGCTTGCCACAAAGCCAAACGGCTCTCACGGGTGGCGATGACGATGGAGGGTTGGGTGGTCTCGGTCACGGCGGATTCCTGAAAATAATTTTGATCCCATCAAAATGAAATCAATTGGTAATTTTGTCTCTCTTGGCGATGCTAGCATGACGTCAAGGCTGATTGACACCCGATTGTCTCTCGGTTGGCACTTCTGCCACAAGGCCTCCAACCTTTGCTCACCCGATCCACCCCCATCCGCGCAGCACACCATGAAACAGGCCCTCCCCAAAGCCACCCTATCTGCCAAGGCCAGCGCCAGCGTCCCCAACAAAAGCGAAAAACGCGACAGCGAACGCCCCCTGGTCGAAGACATTCGCTTGCTGGGCCGCATTTTGGGCGATGTGATCCGCGTGCAAGAAGGCCCCGAGGCCTATGAGCTGGTCGAGCAAATCCGCAAACTCTCTGTCGCTTTCCGGCGCGACGCAGACCATGAAGCCGACAAAGCCCTGAAAAAACTGCTCAAAAGTCTGACCGGCGACCGCGCGGTGAGCGTGATCCGCGCCTTCACCTATTTCAGCCACTTGGCCAACCTGGCCGAAGACCGCCACCACATCCGCCGCCGCGCCATCCACGAGCGTGCGGGCCACACCCAAGAAGGCAGCATCGACGTGGCGCTGCAGCGCCTGCGCTGGGCGGGCATCACGCCGCGCAGCATCTCGGACATGCTGGCCACCAGCTATGTCTCGCCCGTGCTCACGGCCCACCCCACCGAAGTGCAGCGCCAAAGCATTCTGGACGCCGAGCGCGACATCGCCCACCTGCTGACCGAGCGCGACACCATCAAGGCCCGCGCCGCCGCTGTGAACGCCACCAAAGACGCCCTGACGCCCAAAGAACTGGCCGCCAACGAGTTGCAAATGCGCGCACGCGTGATGCAGCTGTGGCAAACCCGTTTGCTGCGGTTTACCAAACTCACCGTGGCCGACGAGATCGAAAACGCATTGAGTTACTACGAAGCCACCTTTTTGCGCGAAATTCCCAAGCTCTATGCCGAGTTGGAACAAGCCCTGCCCGGCCAGCCAATAGCCAGCTTTTTGCGCATGGGCCAATGGATTGGCGGCGACCGCGACGGCAACCCCAACGTCACCGCCCCCACGCTCGAACACGCCCTGACCCGCCAATGTGACGTGGCCCTGCGCCACTACCTGACCGAGGTGCATTTTTTGGGCGGCGAGCTGTCGCTGTCGGCCATGCTGGTGCCCTTTGGCCCCGACATGCTGGCCCTGGCCGAGCGCTCGCCCGACAACAACGAACACCGCCAGGACGAGCCCTACCGCAGGGCCCTCACCGGCATGTATGCCCGCCTGGCCGCCACCCTGAAAAAACTCACAGGCGGTGAAGCCGCCCGCCACGCCGTGGCCCCGCAAAACCCTTATGCCAGCGCCGAAGCATTTCTGGCCGACCTGCGGGTGATCGAAGCCTCGCTGTGCAGCCACCACGCCGAAGCCCTGGCCGGCCAGCGTCTGCACCCGCTGATCCGCGCCGTCGAGGTGTTTGGCTTTCATCTGGCCACGGTGGACCTGCGCCAAAGCTCGGACCAACACGAAGCAGTCGTCGCCGAGCTGCTGACCACTGCACGCGTGGAAAAAAACTACAGCCAACTCGACGAACACGCCAAGCAAGCGCTGCTGCTGGGCCTCTTAAACGACGCCCGCCCGCTGCGCGTGCCCGGGGCCGCCTACAGCGCCCACACCCTCTCGGAACTGGCCATTTTTGACACCGCGCAACGCATGCTGCGCTGTTTCGGTCGGGAGGCCATTCGCCACTACATCATCAGCCACACCGAAACCGTGAGCGACTTGCTGGAAGTGCTGCTGCTGCAAAAAGAAATGGGGCTGCTGCGCGGCACGCTGGACGCGCAAGCACACAACGACCTGATCGTGGTGCCCCTGTTCGAGACCATCGAAGACCTGCGCAACGCCGCGCCCATCATGCGCGACTTTTATGCCCTGCCTGGCGTGGCGGCGCTGATTGCACGCTCGGGCGGTGAGCAAGACATCATGCTGGGTTACTCGGACAGCAACAAAGACGGCGGCATCTTCACCAGCAACTGGGAGCTGTACCGCGCCGAAATCGCCTTGGTCGAGCTGTTTGACAAACTCAAGTGCAGCCACGGCATCACCTTGCGCATGTTCCACGGCCGAGGCGGCACCGTGGGCCGGGGCGGCGGCCCCAGCTACCAGGCCATCTTGGCCCAACCCCCGGGCACCGTGCGCGGCCAGATCCGCCTGACCGAACAAGGCGAAGTGATCGGCTCCAAATACGCCAACCCCGAAATCGGCCGCCGCAACCTCGAAACCCTGGTCGCCGCCACTTTGGAGGCCACCTTGCTGCAACCCACCAAGCCCGCCACCCGGGCCTTTCTGGACGCAGCGGCCGAGTTGTCAGAGGCCAGCATGGGCGCCTACCGCGCCCTGGTCTACGACACCCCCGGCTTCACCGACTACTTTTTTGGGGCCACCCCGCTCAAAGAGCTGACTCAGCTGAACATCGGCTCGCGCCCTGCCTCGCGTAAGGCCCTGCAAAAAATCGAAGACCTGCGCGCCATCCCCTGGGGCTTCAGCTGGGGCCAATGCCGCCTGACCTTGCCCGGCTGGCTGGGCTTTGGCTCCGCAGTGGCGGCCTTTTTGGACAAACCCGAGGCGGCCGAGCGCCAAGCCGCGCTGGCCTTGCTGCAAAAGATGTACCGCCAATGGCCGTTTTTCCGCACCCTGCTGTCCAACATGGACATGGTGCTGGCCAAGAGCGATTTGGCCCTGGCCTCAAGGTATGCCGAACTGGTGGGCGACGCCCGACTGCGCAAAAAAATCTTTGCCGCCATTGAGGCCGAATGGCACCGTACCGCCGATGCGCTCACGCAAATCACGGGCGAGAAAAGCCGCCTGGCCAGCAACCCCGCGCTGGACCGTTCGATTCGCCACCGTTTCCCCTACATCGACCCGCTGCACCACCTGCAAGTCGAGTTGATCCGCCGCTACCGCGCAGGCTTGGCCGACGAGCGTGTGCAGCGCGGGATTCACATCTCGATCAACGGGATCGCAGCAGGGCTGCGCAATACGGGTTGAGCAGCACCCAAAAGGTGCCCGCATGAGCACCTTTATAAGCACTCTTAACAGCTCATGACCCATCAAATTTTGAAAGCCTCGCATGTCCATGCTCAACGCCCTGCCCACGTTTCCAGCCGCCAAAGACTGTGACCCTGTCCAACTCGGCTGGATGCAAGGCTCACCACCGCCCGCCGACAAAATCATCCGCTTTCAAGATGGCAGCGGCTACCGTTTTCCGCAACTGCGCTGGAGCTTTGCGCATTACCGGCAGCTGGTGCCCACGGTCACGGTGTCCAAAGGGCTGACACCCTCCACGCCTTTGCCATTGGCCCAACGTGCCTTGCCGAGCGTCAGTTACACCCCCATGGGCGGCACAGGCCTTTGCAACTGGGCCGACATGATGGAGGCCACCTACACCGATGCGCTCGTGGTCATGCACCAAGGGCAGGTGATTTTTGAGCACTTTGGCGGTGTGATGAACCCCGGGCGTGAGCACATTGCCATGTCGGTGTCCAAGTCGTTCATGGGTTTGCTGGCTGCTTGCCTGGTCGCCGATGGGCGGCTGGACGATGCGCAGCGGGTTGACCATTACATCCCCGAACTCGCGGGCAGCGGCTTTGGCGATGCCACCGTGCGGCAGGTCATGGACATGACCACCGGCATCGACTACACCGAAAACTACGCCGACCCACAGGCCGAAATCTGGAACCACATGCGTGCAGGCGGCGTGATGCCCAGCCCACCGGGCTACAGCGGCCCGGGCAGCTTTTATGACTACCTCAAAACCGTGCGCAAACTCGGAGAGCACGGCGACAGCTTCACTTACCGCACGGCCAACACCGATGTGCTGGGCTGGATCGTGCGCCGCGTGAGCGGTCAAAACACAGAGCAAATGCTGTCCGAGCGCATCTGGCAGCCCATGGGGGCCGAGCTGGACGCGTATTACACGGTGGACCCGATCGGCACCGCCTTTGCGGGCGGGGGCCTGAACACCGGCCTGCGCGACTTGGCGCGGTTTGGCGAATTGGTGCGCAACCATGGATGCGTCGGCCACCAACAAGTCTTGCCCGCAGCCGCCGTGGCCGACACCTTTGCGGGAGCCGACCCGGCCCGTTTTGCGGCCAATGGCCCACCCACGCTGGCGGGATGGAGCTACCGCAACATGTGGTGGGTGTCGCACAACGCGCACGGTGCCATCATGGCGCGGGGCGTGCACGGGCAAAACATCTACATCGACCCCCAGGCCGAGATGGTGATTGCACGCTACGCCTCGCACCCGGTGGCGGCCAACATCGCCAACGACCCGCACACCCTGCCCGCCTACCACGCCTTGGCGCTCGCCTTGCTGGCTGAACGATAAGGGCTGAGGGCTGGAAAGCCCATGCGAATCGAAGCCCGATAAAATTGCGGGCTTATGACAAACCAACTCGACAAAAAATCCCAAGCCTGGTCCGCCCTTTTTTCTGAACCCATGAGCGAGTTGGTCAAGCGCTACACCGCCAGCGTGTTCTTTGACAAGCGCCTGTGGCAAGCCGACATCCAGGGCTCGCTGGCCCATGCCGACATGCTGGCAGCGCAAAAGATCATCGGTGCCAGCGACCTGGCCGACATCCAGCGCGGCATGGCGCAAATCACCCAAGAAATTGAATCCGGCGCTTTTGAGTGGAAGCTCGACCTGGAAGACGTGCACCTGAACATCGAGGCACGCCTGACCCAGCTGGTGGGCGATGCGGGCAAGCGTCTGCACACCGGCCGCAGCCGCAACGACCAGGTGGCCACCGATGTGCGCCTGTGGTTGCGCAGCGAGATGGACCTGATCATCGACTTGCTGGTCGTCCTGCAAAAGTCACTGGTCGATGTGGCCGAGCAAAACGTCGAGGTGATCCTGCCGGGCTTCACCCACCTGCAAGTGGCCCAGCCGGTGAGCTTTGCGCACCACCTGCTGGCCTATGTGGAAATGTTCAGCCGCGATGCCGAGCGCATGAGCGACGTGCGCCGCCGCACCAACCGCCTGCCGCTGGGCAGCGCCGCCTTGGCCGGCACCACCTATCCGCTGGACCGCGAACGCGTGGCGCGCACGCTGGGCATGGTCGATGAGGCGGGCAACCCGCAGGTCTGCCAAAACAGCCTGGACGGCGTGAGCGACCGCGACTTTGCGATCGAATTCACCGCTGCCGCCAGCCTGTGCATGGTGCACATCAGCCGCTTCTCTGAAGAGTTGATTTTGTGGATGAGCCAGAACTTCGGCTTTGTGCGCATTGCCGACAGGTTCACCACCGGCTCGAGCATCATGCCGCAGAAGAAAAACCCCGACGTGCCCGAGCTGGCACGCGGCAAAACAGGCCGTGTGGTCGGCCACCTGATGGGCCTGATCACCCTGATGAAGGGCCAACCCCTGGCCTACAACAAGGACAACCAGGAAGACAAAGAGCCGCTGTTCGACACGGTGGACACGCTCAAAGACACGCTGCGCATCTTCAGCGAAATGGTCGGCGGTCAGGTCAACCCCGCGACGGGCGTCAAAGAAGGCGGCATCACCGTGAACGCCGCCGCCATGGAAGCGGCCGTGAAAAAGGGCTACGCCACCGCCACCGACTTGGCCGACTATTTGGTGAAAAAAGGCCTGCCCTTCCGCGATGCCCACGAGGTGGTGGCCCACGCGGTCAAGACCGCTCAGGGCTTGGGTGTGGACTTGTCAGAGCTGCCGCTGGAAACCCTGCAAAAATTCGACAGCCGCATCGAAGCCGATGTGTTCGGGCCACTCAGCCTGCAAGGCTCAATGAACGCCCGCAACACCTTGGGCGGCACCGCGCCTGAACAGGTGCGCTTTCAAATTGCACGCCACCGCAGCCGCTTGGGCTGAGGCGGTGTAGCCCATCCAAGCCATCAATTCAAATCAAGAAATTGCGGCTTTGGACATCACGCGCGTGATGAAGAACACGAACGACCGTGATGCCGCAGTCACTTGGGCAGTAGTACAAGTTGTAAGAGCTTGAGGTGGGCCAACACCGAATGCCTTCAGCAAGTTCCGGCCTCGCACGCCCCATCAAAGGCTGAAGGGCGAGCGTTTGAGCTTCCTGTTGAATGACATCCAATACATGGTCTGCCGCTTCAAAGCTTTGTTCAGCAATGAAGGTCCATGCTTCCAGCAAATCCGTCTCTGCGCTTTGCGCAAACGATACCGTGGACATCAGGGCATCTTTTGAGGGGCACGGCCTCGCGCCTTGATGGTGGCCATGTCCATCGGCTTGACGCGTCCTGCTTTGACGTCCTCCATGCCACGCTCAATGTCAGACTTGAGGGCCACCAGACTGGACTGCTGAACAGACTGATACGCCTCAAAGAGTCTGAGCGCCTCTCGAATGACTTCGCTGGCGGAACCATACATGCCAGAAGCAACATGCTGGCGAACCCGGGCCTCGAGCTCCATGGGCAAAGATACATTGAGCGCCATTTGCTTCCCCTTTGATGCCAAAGATTGCCATATTACGGCATTTGCCAACAGCGCAACGGGTCAGCGTTTCTGCACCGGATTGGCCAACAGCAAGTGGGCCGGGTAGGCCCGCATGAACTCGCGGGCTTTGTCGATGGGGGCGTTGAGCCACGCGCCATACGCGCCTTCGTTCAAGATGGCGGGCATGCGTTTTTCGTTGCCGTTTTGGCCATAGCGGTTCATCAGGGCGTGGCTGTTGGCGTTCACCGTGAGCAGGGTGAAGCTGACGATCTCTTCTTCGCCTTGTGTCCAGCGCTCCCACAAACCGGCCACACCCATGGGTTGTCCGTCCACGCGGGCGATGCGGGTGGGCACGGCTTTGCGGCTGCGCCAGTCGTCTTCCAAAAATGCCTGCATGGGGATGATGCAGCGCTGGCCTTTGAGCCAGGTTTCACGCGTGGCCGTGGCGGTGCTCATGGTTTCGTAGCGCGTGACGGCCAACTTGGTGGACCGCAGTTTGGCGTCTGACGCCGACTTGACCCAGGTGGGCACCAGACCGAATTGGCCTTGGGCCAGTTCCATCACCAGCGGGCTGGCGGGGACAGGCTGGGGTGTGACTTCGGTTTCAGGGGTGGTTTCAGAGACAGAGGCCAAGGTTTGCTCTGCCGCCACAAACGCTTTGCGGATGAAAAAACCCGGCTGGCGCGGCCAGACTTCTTTGCCCAGCAGGGCTTGGGGCGGGGCGATGCCAAAGGCCTCGGCGTACAGGTCAGGGCTTTTCAGACATTCGTATTGGGTGCTCATGCGGTCGATGCTAACCGACAGGTGTGGGCCAGTCAGCTCTTGTCGGACCTGAAGTTACCGACCTACAAATCCGGACCACCGACCTGATACGCTCAGCGCTCGATAACAAGACGTGCTGGCCCATGCTGATCCGCTTCAACAAACCTTATGGCGTGCTCAGCCAGTTCACCCCCGAGGGGCGCTGGCAGGGGCTCAAGGACCACATCGACCTGCCCGGCGTGTATGTGGCCGGGCGACTGGACGCCGACAGCGAGGGATTGCTGCTGCTCACCGACGATGGGAAGGAGCAGGCCCGCATTGCCGACCCGCGTTTCAAGATGGAAAAAACCTATCTGGTGCAGGTGGAGGGCGTGGTGAGCGACCAAGCCCTGACCGCCTTGGCCCGGGGCGTGACGCTGAACGACGGCCCCACCCTGCCCGCCCGCGCCCGCGCTGTGGAGCCGCCTGCCGACCTGTGGCCACGCAACCCACCGATTCGCGAGCGGCAAAGCATTCCCACCTCGTGGCTGGAGTTGTGCATACGCGAGGGCCGCAACCGACAAGTGCGGCGCATGACCGCGGCGGTGGGCTTGCCCACGCTGCGCCTGATCCGCACCGCCGTGGGGCCTTACCACCTGGAAGGTCTGCCCTCGGGCACCTGGCAACAAGTCTGAGCCCGGCACAGTGGCTTGCGCCAACGCAACACCGGTGGCCAGCGTCTTCCTGCACAATCGCGCATCTTTCAACCTCCAAGGTAACCCGCATGTCTGATTTGCTGAACAAACTCGAATGGCGCTATGCCTGCAAAAAAATGGACCCCACCCAGTCCGTGCCGCAAGACAAAGTGGACCGCATCGTCGAAGCCGCCCGTCTGGCCCCCACATCGAGCGGTCTGCAGCCCTTCGAAATCATCGTGGTGACCAACCCCGGCGTGCGCGAGCAGATCAAGCCCAAGGCCTGGGGCCAGGCGCAGATCACCGACGGCTCGCACCTGCTGGTGTTTGCCGCTTGGGACAACTACACGGCCGAGCGCATCAACATGATGTTTGACCTGACCAACGCTGAGCGCGGCGGCACCAACGAAGGCTGGGAAAACTACCGCCAGATGTTGCTCAAGAACTATCCCGCCCGCACACCCGAGGTGAACTTCGAGCACGCCGCTCGCCAGGCCTACATCGGCTTGGGCGCTGCCTTGATCGCCGCCGCTTTCGAAGAAGTGGACGCCACGCCCATGGAAGGTTTTGACCCCAAAGCCGTGGACGAGATTCTGGGCTTGGCCGCACGCGGTCTGCGCAGCGTGGTGATCGTGCCTCTGGGCTACCGCGCCGCAGAAGGCGACTGGTTGGCGAACCTGAAAAAAGTGCGCCGCCCCACCGCCCAGTTCGTGACCGAAGTCAAATAAGGGCGGCGCCCGCTGCAAGCGGGGCCGCTTGATACCGCCACAAAGCCGCAGATTCTGCGGCTTTGTGCTTTAACATCAAGGGCTTCCCAAACCGGGATGTTTATCCAAGGAACCAACATGGCCAAAGGCGAACAACGCAGCAACAAAATGGCCAAGAAGCCAAAGAAAGACACGTCACCCCCCAAGACGTTCACCTCAGACCGCCCGATGGCCCCGTCCACCTTTGTGGCGCCTCGCGGCAAAGTCAAAGACAAGTGATTTTTTTGGCCAAGCGCCTTGCTCGCTTGGCCCGCCCTGCATGATCCCGATCCACGAAGACGAGCACCTGCTGGTGCTGGAAAAACCCAGCGGCTTGTTGTCGGTGCCCGGTCGCGGCCCGGAAAAGCAAGATTGCCTGTCCAAACGGGTGCAGGACCGCTACCCCGAAGCCCTGATCGTTCACCGCTTGGACCAAGACACCTCGGGCCTGCTGCTCATGGCCCGGGGCATCGAAGCCCAGCGCCGCTTGAGCAAGCTGTTTGAAACACGCCAGGTCAAAAAACGCTACGTGGCGGTGGTGGCGGGCCAGCCTTCGCAATCCCAGGCGGCCATGGAGACTGACGAAGACGGTTGGCGCACCATCGACGGCCCCATCCTGCTCGACTGGGAGCGCCGCCCACTGCACATCATTCACCCCGACGGCAAAGCCAGCCGCAGCCGCTGGCGTGCCCTGCAAACCAGTGACAGCGCCAGCCTGATCGAGCTCGAACCCGTCACGGGCCGTACCCACCAGCTGCGGGTGCACCTGCAAAGCATTGGCCACCCGATGCTGGGCGACTCACTGTACGCGCCACCCGACATCAAGGCGCTCAGCCCCCGCTTGCTGCTGCACGCACAAGAGCTGGCCTTTGTGCACCCCTTCACCGAACAAGCTTTGGCATTCAAGGCCTCGGTCGAGTGGTCTGCCCTATCGCCGTTCTTGGCCGTTCATCACCCTCAGCCCTGAGCGTCAGGCCTGGGCTGCGCCCTTGATGCGGCCCGCCACCACACCACACAGCACCACCAGGCCCATGCCCGTGAAGGCCAGCGCGTCGGGGATGTGGTCAAACAGCCACCAGCCCATGAACGTGGAAAAGGCCACCCCGGTGTAGAGAAATGGCGAGACCACCGAGGCCGGGGCTTTGGAAAAGGCCACGATCAGCAGGTATTGGCCCAGCGTGGCGGCCAGGCCCACCATGAGCAACAGCGCCCAATCGTGCAGGCTTTGCGGGGTGACCCAGGCGTTGAACACCAGCAGCGTGCTCACCGCCCAGCCCACCCACCCTGTGTACAGCTGCATCACGGCCGGGTCTTCGGTGCGCGTCATGTGGCTGGTCACGGCCTGAAACACGGCATAAGTCACCACCACCGTGAGCGCCATCCAGCCCACCGTGCTGTCGACCTGCCCGCCCGGGCGTATAACCAGCAAAGCCCCGATCAGCCCACCCACCACCATGAGCCAGCGCAGCGCAGAGACTTGTTCTTTCATGACAAAGCGGGCCAATGCAGTGAGCACCAAGGGTGTGAGCATGACGGTGGCGGTGAACTCGGCCACCGGCATGCGCTGCAGGCAATAAAAAGCCAACAAGCTGCACGACACCATGAGCAAGCCGCGCAGCAACTGCCAGCGCAGGCTGTGTGTGCGCCACATGGCACGCCCACGCAATGGGGCCAGCACCAGCGCGGTGCCCACGGCCTGCACCGCGTAACGGAACCACAGCACCATCACGGGCGTGACGCTGAGCATGACCCATTTGCTGGTGGCGTCGCTGAAGCTCAGGCTGGCCATGGCTGCCACAGCCAAAGCAATGCCCACACCCCTTCGCGCGGGATCATGAAACTCAAAAGGGGAAGTGGACATGGATTTCAAACGACTTCGTGTTGAAGAACTATTTTTGCATGCGGCTTTCAAAGGAGATGTCACGCATTCACGGTGACCCCATCCATCGCCACACCCAATCCAGTCACATTCCGGTGCGAATTCTGACCAAGACATCCATCCTCAATCGATCAACCGATAAAATAGATAAGTTCGAACTTTTTAGCAGGCCATGTCGTTTTTTGAATCTCTGCGGTGGCGAGCTGCACCCAAGTCTTTACTCCATCAAATGGTTTCTGGGTGGACCATTGCCATGGTCGCAGCGCTGTGCAGCACGGTGATGGCCCAATCGAGTCCGAACGCCCAAGAATCCATCAAAAAAGCCCTGCAATCAGGACAACTTGATTTGGCGGCCAAACTGGTCCAACAAGAGCGCGAACGCAGCCCCAAAGATGTCCAAATGCGCTTCATGGAAGGGGTGATCCAAGCCCAGCAAGGTCAAACCGACAAGGCCATCGACACCTTCAAAAACATCACCCAATCACACCCTGAGTTGTCAGAGGCTTACAACAACCTCGGTGTTCTCTACGCTGCCAAAGGCCAACTCGAAGAATCCCGCAGCTACCTCGAAAAAGCCCTTCAGACCCACCCCAGTTACGCAGCGGCTCACCGCAACTTGTCTGACGTCCACAGCCAACTGGCCAAGCAAAGCTATGCCAAGGCCTTGCAAGTGGACCCCAAAGTCAAAAGCAGCCCCCCCCAATTGACTTTGCTGGGCAGCATCGGTCCTGAAAAACGCAGCCAAGCTGCGTCATCACCCGTGGCCGCCAAAACACCGCCCACAACCACTGTGGCCGTTGCCTCCACGCCCACCACCGCTTCTGCGGTTCCTGCGGCCAAAACAAGCGCCCCCACACCGGCACCTGCGTCCTCAGCACCTGCCCCCTCTAAAACACAGACGCCCGGCACACCACCGGTGGTCAGCAGCAGTGCAAGCCCCACCGCCAAACCAGCCTCTCAGACCCCGGCATCGGCATCGGCATCGGCATCGGGCAGCATGACCCAAGCCAGTGCGTCCGCGCCTGCCGAGAAAAAACCACTGGCCCCAGAAGCCGCCCAGCCCAAGGCCCAAGCCCCAACGGCGAACAAAGTCGTCCCAGCTGCCAACAAAGCAGAAGAAGCGGCCATCCAAAGTGCGATTGCGATTTGGGCAAAAGCCTGGAGTCAAAAAGACATGCCGCGTTATTTGTCAGCCTATGCTGACAATTTTGTGCCGTCCGAAAAAATGTCGCGTGCCAAGTGGGAAAGCGACCGCCGTCTTCGGATCGTTTCCAAAAAGTCCATTTCGGTCGGGGTCAGCCAAGTTCAGATCACTCTCCAGGGCCAAAAGGCCACTGTCCGCTTTCAGCAAATTTACGAATCGGACAACTTCAAGGGCAACAGCCGTAAAACGCTGGAAATGTCCAAGCAAGGGCCACGCTGGCTCATTGTGCGCGAGACCGTGAATTGAACCTCAAAGAAGCTCCCCCCTTTGATGCACTGAACCACGCCCAACAAAAAACACCCCCAAGCCGACGTTGGGCATGGATCGCACTGGGCATGACCTTACTGGCCATGTGTGCTTGGTTTTTTTCGGCCCCCTTGGTGAGCAGCGTTCGAGAACAAGCACAAGACTTGAACTCGAAGCAGGCGATGCCTTTCCGCCTGGAATTTGAACTCAATGATGAACAAGTCATTGCGGCCTCGCATGATCCGGAACATCTGGTCAGGCAAATCTATGCAGCATTGGGCGATGGTGACCGCGCCAAAGCTTTGGCACTGGCTGGCGTACTGGCACGACAGTTTCCAACATTTCAGCTGGGGCAGTTGCTGTATGCCGACTTGCTCAACATCAGCACCAACGCCCCGGTGGCCTTGCCCGAAGTCGAGGAACAAGACAAGCCATCTTTGACCCGTCGTTTGAACGAGTTGATTTTGGAATCCAAACGACGACTCAATCGTCCCAATGCCCACAGTTTGCAAGGGCGTGTTCCCTCGGCGCTGCTGAATCTGAGCCCTCAACAAGCTTATGTGGCCGCAGTTGATGCCTCTCAGTCACGCCTTTACTGGTTCGAAAACCAAAGCTCAGGCCATGGGCCAGTTCAACTCAAACTGGTTCGAGAGTCGTACATTTCAGTCGGCCTCAACGGCGTCGGAAAACAGCTCGAAGGTGATGGCAAAACACCCACCGGGATTTATTTTGTTCAGAAAAATCTCCCGGGCGAAACCCTTCCAGATCTTTTTGGTATCGGCGCTCTCACCTTGAATTACCCCAATGCGCTGGATTTGATGAACAAAAAAACAGGTTCTGGAATTTGGTTGCATGGCACGCCCAGCGCTCAATACGCGCGAGCGCCAGAATCGACCGATGGCTGTGTCGTGCTGGCCAATCCCGAAATGGGTCAATTGCTCAATTTATCCGGTCTGCGCATGACCCCCGTGATCATTGCTGAAAAAATCGACTGGGTCACCCCGGTTGAATCGGCCGAGGCCTTCAATGCATTCAAACCCAGCCTCGATGCCTGGTTGGCTGCACGCAATGGCACCGATGCCGACGCCTTGAAACGTCACTACAGCGAACGCTTTGAGCGCGATGACATGGGTTTGAACCAGTGGTGGCCCAGAATGGCACAAACCACCTTGGGTCACCATGTCAGCAAACCACTGGAATTGATCTCTGCCCTGCAATGGAAAGACTCCGCTCAAACCATGGTCGTGACCCTGAAAGACCCCAACCACAAAGCCTCAGTCCCCCCTCAGTACCTGCGAACCTATTGGCAAAAAGAGGCCGGCCAATGGAAACTGGTGTTTCAGGGGCCGACCTGATCAATCGGGTCTTTTGTCAAGCCAAGCAAGGACCATGCAACAAGCCTTTTCTTGTTCCATCTTCAACATGACACCAGAGGGTGAGCATTGGGTTGTGAGCCCCAAGCTCACACTGCTGCAATCCCTCGAGCAGCACGGTGTGACATGGCCCAGTTCTTGCCGCTCTGGCACTTGCCGCACATGCACAGGTCAATTGCTGTCGGGCCAAGTTCGTTATGACATGGCCTGGCCTGGGCTGAGCGCTGAAGAAAAGGCCGATGGATTTATCTTGCCCTGTGTGGCCTTTCCTGCCTCGGACCTCGTGCTCAAAGACCCGCTTGCGGACTGATCCGCCGCTTCAGTCGTCCAAGCCCAACTCTTGGATTTTTCGGGTGATGGTGTTGCGCCCAATGCCTAATTTTTGAGCGGCCTCAATGCGTCGACCCCGGGTGATCGCCAAAGCCGCCTGAATCAAACTGCTTTCAAAACGCCGGGTCAACACATCCCAAACATCGGTGCGGCCTGATGCCAACAAACTCAGCGCCTCCTCCTCCAAGCCAGGCTCCCAGGTTTTGACAACCGCAGGGGCCACCCAACCCACCGGGCTTGAAGAAACACCCACAGTGTCATCGACACCCTGCACGGCATGGGCCCCGGGCAATGGGTTGGCCGTGACAAGGCCAAGGGCGGCCTGTGGCGGTGTCTGGGTGTCCAAAACTTCCGGGGGCAGGTCTTTTTCCTCCACCACCTGAGCTGGCGCCATGACGGTCAACCAATGGCAAATGTTTTCCAGCTGACGCACATTGCCCGGAAATTGAAAAGAAGACAGGCGCTCCAAAGCTGCCTCAGAAATCCGTTTGGCTTCTACCCCCAACTGCTGTGCACTGCGCTGCAAAAAATAGCGGGCCAGCACAGGCACATCTTCGCGACGCTCTCTCAATGCGGGCAGGCGCAATCGAATGACGTTCAAGCGGTGAAACAAGTCCTCGCGAAAAACGCCTTCTTTGACACGTTGCTCCAAGTCCTGATGCGTCGCAGCAATCACGCGCACATTGGCCTTGACGGCACTGTGTCCACCCACGCGGTAGAAATGGCCATCGGACAACACACGCAGCAGCCGGGTCTGCAGGTCAAAAGGCATGTCACCAATTTCATCCAGAAACAGTGTGCCGCCATCGGCCTGCTCAAATCGCCCACGCCGCGAAGCTTGTGCCCCCGTGAAAGCACCCCGCTCATGACCAAAAAGTTCACTCTCCAGCAAGTCCTTGGGAATGGCTGCCGTATTGATGGCCACAAAGGGTTGATGGGCACGCGGCGAATGTTTGTGCAAGGCGTGCGCCACCAACTCTTTGCCCGAACCCGACTCGCCCGTGATGAGCACCGTGACATGGCTTTGCGCCAAGCGACCGATGCCGCGAAACACATCCTGCATGGCAGGGGCCTGGCCCAACATCTCCGGGGCATCGACCATTTTTTCTTCGGCCACATCCTCGCGTTGACTCTCGCCCACTGCACGGCGAATCAACTCAACCGCCTTGGGCAGATCAAATGGCTTGGGCAGGTATTCAAACGCACCGCTTTGGAAAGCCGACACGGCACTGTCCAGATCGGAAAACGCGGTCATGATGATGACGGGCAAACCCGGCATGCGCTGCTTGATGGCCGCCAGCAAATCCAGCCCGGAGCCCCCGGGCATGCGAATGTCGCTGACCAACACCTGAGGCCCCGCACTGTCGCCTTCTGACTCCAGGGCCTTCATGACCTCTCGTGGATTGGTAAAACTGCGCGTGGGCAAACCCTCTCGCAAGAGTGCTTTTTCAAGCACAAAGCGAATGGATTGGTCATCGTCTACGATCCAGATTGGCTTCATCAACGTGGCGCTTTCATTGTTCACAGGCATGAGCTTCAGGGCAACGGAATCAAAATTTTGAAATCCGTACGACCGGGCTCGCTGTCACACTCGATCATGCCGTGGTGTTGCTGAACAAAGGTTTGCGCCAATGTGAGCCCCAAGCCAGACCCCCCTTCACGCCCCGAGATCAACGGGAAGAAAATTCGGTCCTTGATCGAGTCTGGTACACCAGGCCCGTTGTCAATCACATGCAATTCCAATGCCAGGCGATAACGCTGCTTGCCAAACGTGACTTGCCTCAATATTCGGCTCTTGAGCGTGATTTGCGCATCGCCTTGCAAAATGCGCTCATGCAAAGCTTGCGCCGCGTTGTGAGAAATGTTGAGGACCGCCTGAATCAACTGCTCACGGTCGCCGCGAAACTCGGGAATCGAGATGTCGTAGTCCCGCAGCACTTTCAAACCCCTTGGAAACTCGGCCAAGATCAAGGTTCGGACCCGTTCGCACACTTCGTGAATGTTGACATCACTGACCACATGAGGGCGGCGGTGAGGTGCCAACAGACGGTCCACCAGCGTTTGCAGCCGATCGGCTTCTCGGATGATGACCTGGGTGTACTCCGACAACTCTTTGCTGTCGAGCTCCATCTCCAGCAATTGGGCAGAGCCACGAATCCCCCCCAAGGGATTTTTGATCTCATGGGCCAAATTGCGAATCAACTCCTTGTTGGCCTGCGCTTGCTCCAACAGGCGCTCCTCACGCTCTTGACGGGTTTGCTGCTCCACGGGCAGCAACTCCACAATCACTTCATCGGTTTGATCTGACGGCGCCAAAATCACATGCACGGGCAAAGCGTCGTTGTGCAAAATTCGCCGCAACTGCGCCTCGTATCGCAAGGCTGCAAACTCATTGGACTGCGCCCCCACCAAGGCCGTGATCATGGGCTGCGGATCGGCAAAGTAATCGGGCAAATAAACCCCAAACAAAGAGCGCCGCGACAAACCCATCGCGTCTTCCAAAGCGGCATTGACAAAGCGAACCATGCCTTGACCGTCCAGCACGGCCACGGGCGTGGCCAACAGGTCCAAAGCCAGAAATCGGGACACAGGACTGTTCATGGCGTGGTGGTCCTGGCCAACAGGGGGCGACGGGCCAGTTCACGTTGCAAGCTGTCGATATCGCGCTCTGTTCGCGCCATGGCGGCTTTGAGTGAGGCCACACGGTCGAGGTATTTTTGATGGTTGCGGGCCTCTGCAGCCCATTTGACAGGCTCACCCTCGTTGTACTCCTGCGTCAGTTGCTGAAGCTGCTGCCGGGCCTTTTCCAACTCCTGCACCACCAGGGTGCGGGCTTGCGCATCGCGCTCAGCTTGCTCCGGTGGCACGGCCCGCGCAGGCTCTGATTTGGTGCGCTCAGGCTGAACTGGGGCGACATCGGGCACCACAGGGCGGCGTGCGGCCAAGGCGGTGCCTGACGGCTGTGTTCCGGGAACCACCATGATGGCCTGTGTGGACAAGGGTTCACATTGGGTGGTGCTGCGTGGTGCATTGGTGTATTCCTGGCCACACCGGTAAATCACCGCTTGAGCTTGAGCTGAAGCGCCCACCATGCTCAACACCCAAGCCAAGCACAGCGTTACCCACTTGACCCGATGTCCCTCAAGAAAACGCCAATGCATCATGGACAAACTCCTGCAAGCAAAACCGGCCATCTTGGCCACTGTCATTTTGAATCAAAAAAAAGGACGGCCTCAGCCGTCCTTTTTTTGCACTGCGCTGTGCAATCCGTGCATGGGCCGGATTACAGCGAGTAGTACATGTCGTACTCGACGGGAGACACTTCCACACGAGCGCGGTTGACTTCTTGCATCTTCAAGTCGATGTAAGCGTCGATCCACGAATCGGTGAACACGCCGCCTTTGGTCAAGAAAGCGCGGTCAGCGTTGAGGGCTTCCAGAGCTTGGTCCAAGCTAGAGCACACAGTGGGCACCAACTTGTCTTCTTCTGGAGGCAGGTGGTACAGGTCTTTGGTCGCTGCTTCGCCGGGATGGATCTTGTTTTCCACGCCGTCCAGGCCCGCCATCAACAAGGCAGCAAAGCCGAGATATGGGTTGCACAATGGATCGGGGAAGCGGGCTTCCACGCGGCGGCCCTTGTCGCTGGCGACGTTGGGGATGCGGATCGAAGCGGAGCGGTTCTTGGCCGAGTAAGCCAATTTCACTGGCGCTTCGTAGTGAGGCACCAAGCGCTTGTAGCTGTTGGTACCGGGGTTGGTGATCGCGTTCAGGGCGCGAGCGTGCTTGATGATGCCGCCGATGTAGAACAGGGCGAATTCAGACAAACCAGCGTAACCGTTGCCCGCAAACAGGTTCTTGCCGTCTTTCCAGACGGACTGGTGAACGTGCATGCCGGAGCCGTTGTCGCCAGCGTAAGGCTTGGGCATGAAGGTGGCGGTTTTGCCGTAAGCGTTGGCCACGTTGTGGATCACGTACTTTTGCATCAGGGTCCAGTCGGCGCGCTCGACCAGGGTCGAGAAACGTGTGCCGATTTCGCACTGACCAGCGCCAGCCACTTCGTGGTGGTGCACTTCGACGGGAATGCCGATGGATTCCAAAATCAGGGACATCTCGCTGCGCATGTCGTGCGTGCTGTCAACTGGGGGCACTGGGAAGTAACCACCTTTGACGCGGTTGCGGTGACCGCTGTTGCCATTTTCCATCTTGGTGCCGCTGTTCCAGGGGGCTTCGGCTTCGTCGATGGCATAGAAGGTGTTGTTGGGCTCGGTGCTCCAACGCACGTCGTCAAACAAGAAGAATTCGGGTTCTGGACCAAAGAAGGCGGTGTCGCCCAGGCCAGCTTGCTTGAGGTAAGTCTCGGCGCGCTTGGCAATGGAACGTGGGTCACGCTCATAAGCTTTGCCGTCGGTGGGTTCGATCACGTCGCAGATCAAAACCAGAGTGACTTCTTCGAAGAAGGGGTCGATGAAGGCGCTGTTGGCGTCAGGGATCAACAACATGTCGGAGGCTTCGATGCCTTTCCAGCCAGCAATGGAAGAGCCGTCAAAAGCTTGACCGTCTTCGAACTTGCTTTCGTCAAACTGCGACACGGGCGCAGTGATGTGCTGCCATTTGCCACGGGTATCGGTGAAACGGAAGTCAACGAACTTGACTTCGTTCTCTTTCACCATCTTCATCACGTCTGCGACGGTCTTGGCCATCAAATTCTCCTGAATGGAAAGGGGTTAAAAAGCTAACACAGAGTTCTTGCAGTTTTTGTGCCAACTTGACTCAGTCAACCACATTTGAACAAGCTGCAATTGTGCCTTGAGCTGAGCCCATTGGCCCTGCATCACTCGGAAAAAAGCCAGTATCACAAGGGAACCGGCTTGAGGAACAGGGCCTCGGTCTGTCACTGTCGCCCCGAAACGGGTTCCAGAGACGCCCAACGGGGCGACATCAATGCACCCGAACGATGCATAAATGCACTTATTTGGTGCAAATAAATTTATCGCACCAATTCAGGGCCATACGTCAAAGAAAAGGAAGACAGCCCCTCACGCAGTGCTCGGTAAGCCGCATCGGCCAAATCGGGTTCACCTTTGACCCCCAACTCAATGTGACGGCCCCATTGAGGATGATCCACACTGGGCAAACTGAACACTTTGACGCCGGGATGCGCAGCCTCAATCGACTCCATCAAAGGTGTGAGCGTGGCCTCCATGGCCCCCAAAATGATCACGGATTTTTCGACATAGGCGTCATGTCGAAAAAAAGCACTGTATTGGCTGTCCAGAACCGACTCGATCATGGGCCACGCCATGACCGGAAAACCCGGCACAAAGTGCACTGCCCCGCCTCCGGCCCCCAGACAACTGAAACCAGGGATTTTGTTGTAAGGATTGCGGATGATGGCTGCGCCTTGCGGAAACACCCCCATGTTCAGTCGATGGACATTGTCTGGCCGATCAGGGTCGTAGACCATGCCCTGCTCTTTGGCTGTGTCTTGCATGCGCTCTTGGATCAAGAGCTTGGCTTGCGGGTGCAAGGCCAAGGGCACAGACAAAGCCTGAGCGGCACACTGGCGGGTGTGGTCGTCGGGTGTGGCACCAATGCCGCCGCAACTGAACACCACGTCCGATGATGCAAACGCCCTTTGAAGGGTGGCCGTGATGCGCTCGGGTGAATCACCCACGTATTCAGACCACGACAAATTCAGGCCCCGCGCAGACATCAGCTCGATGACTTTGGGCATGTGCTTGTCTTGGCGTTTGCCAGACATGATTTCATCGCCAATGATGATCAGGCCAAAAACTGGGCTTGTGGAGGTCATGGGTCAAATCCTTCAGAATGGATCAATCAGCGGTGCGGGCCTGGACGTCGGTCACATCATGGACCGGCTTGAACTCGGAATTTCCAAAACGCGCAGAACTGTGTGGTGAAGTCGGCGCCAAGGGCATGGACCCGGCCAAGTCGTCCAAGGGTGGCTCGCTGCGCAACTGGTGCAAGGCCAACAGCACAAAATGGGCAAACCACAGTGAGGAAAATGCAAACACCAAGGTGTAAATCCAAATGGCGATGGGCACCAAAATCACAAAAGCGGCTGCAAACAGCGCCCCCGAGGCCCACACCAAACTGGGTGCAGCACCCATCAAGCCCGTGAACACGCCCATGCCCAAAAGACTCATGCGGTGGCGTGCCATCAGGGTTTGCCGCTCTTGGGCGCTGGCAAATTCGGCCAACACATCAAAAGCCATGACGCGGTAGGTCAGCCAGCCCCAAATGCAAGCCGGCAAGACCATGGCCAAGGGGGGGACCAGCCACATGGGCAATGTCAACAACAAGGCCCCCAGCGCCAGCATCAAAGACAAAACAGTCCACCACAAACTGAACAAAAAACTGCCGCCTCGTTTGCGCTCAAGACCGGGAAATCGCCGATCGGCCACCAAACGGGTCAACGCAGGGGTCATCAGCAAAGACACCGCCACCAAGGAAGCCGCCACCACCAAAGGGGTGACTGAAAAAATCACCAACAAGGGGGCCACCACGGTTTTCAATTGCGGCAAGCCAATGCCTTCCAGCCAACGCCACACCACCTCCAACCAACTCGAGGCATCCAGCCAAGTGCGGACCCAAGTCACGGCAAGGTCCCAATAAAAATAACCCAGCAACCAAGACAGCGCCACGATCAGCACCAAGGGCAAAAAGGACAAGCCAATCACCCGGGGGTAGAGGCAATACACCGCAGCACGCCAAAAGGAGTCCATCAACAATTTCATGGATGAAAGCTTAACAGCACTGCGCCAAAGCCGAACCGCCCCAAGCCATCAGGCTCGCCCCCACAAGCGCCGCCAACCCTGGCGCTGCTGCGCCCAAAACCCGTCACCGTAATCACGCCCCTGCTCCACTTGGTCACGCACCCCCGTGGGGTCGTAGCGCTGCTGAAAATCGGCGGTACCGAACAGCACGTCCCACCAAGGCAACAAGACACCAAAATTGCAGCCCCCCAAGACTTTTTGGCCCTTCACATCAAACTCATGCCCGATGCCAATGCTGTGGTGCCGCCGGTGAAAGCGCGGACTGACCCACAGCCGCTCACCCCAAGGGCCAAACCCAATGCGCAAATTGGCATGCTGAAAGCTTTCGCTCAACTGGCTGATGGCCACCAAGGCGACAAACTGCCCCGGGCCCACGCCCAGAAGCACCGCCACAGTCGACAGAATCAAACTGGTCACCATGTCATCGAGCAAGTGGTTGCGGTTGTCGCTCCACATGGTCATTTGCCGCTGCGAGTGGTGCAAGCTGTGCAAAGCCCACCAGGTGTTGGACTGATGCTGTGCCCGATGAAGCCAGTAGTGAACAAAATCGAAGAACACCAGGTACAGAACAAAACTGACCAAGGCCTGATCGGTCACACCGGGCCACAGTGCATCCAGGTGAAAAGTCGGCCAGCCCATGGCGCGCAGCAAACCCCAGCCTTGCTCAAACGCATGGTCCAAACTGAAAAACATCACCAATTTGAACAAACCCAGGCGATGGATCAAGGTGTAGACCACATCCACCCTGATGGCCTTTGGAAACACCACAGGCTCAGCGGGCCAAAGGCGTTGGAGTGGACCGATGACCAGCACCAAGATCAAGATTTGCAACAAACCCACGACCAACCAACCGGCCCCTTCAAAGGCCTTGTCGAGCAAATGCCCTTGGCCCATGCCAAAAACCAAAGGCTGCACCCAGGCTTCAAAAAGCGTCTGTTGCAGAGTGGCAAAAGTTTCAATCAGAGCGTCCATGCCTCATTTTCCTGAAGGTTGAACGCCCGTTCCACTCAGGGGTTGTTGCGCCATGACGGCACGGTATTGCGGGTGTTCGCGCAAAGTTGCAAAACAAAACCCTTTGGCCTTCAAACCCACGATCAGCGGCTCCAAAACGGCGGGTGCCCAAGGGTCTTGGCGCGACCAAATGCCCAAATGGGCCATCAGCACATCGCCAGACCGAATATTTTTTAATGCTTTTTGAAGCAATGCGGCATTCGGATGGCTGTCGCTGGGCAGTTCATCTCCCAGAAAACCAGCAGCCGACCAACCCACATGGGTCCATCCACAAGCCTTGGCGGCAGACAACAAAGCGGGAGACGTTTTGCCGCCGGGTGCCCTGAACAAGGGCAAAGGCGCTTGGCCCGTCAGCGCCTGCAAGCGTCGTGCTGCACGTTGCAAGTTTTCGCAATACACAGCGGGTGTCCACACCAAATTCTGGCCCACTTGCTCACCCGAACTGGGCCTGATCTTGAACAAGGGCTTGTCGGGCGTTCCCAAGTCACCTCGCCAATAGGCATGGTCCCAAGTGTGCGTCGCAAACGCATGCCCCTCCAGTGCACGCTCACGCCACCAAGGGGCCCAATGCTCACCCAAGGAGCCATCGCCTTGTTGGGTCTTTTCGTGAGCGGCAAAAAACGTGACCCGCACGTCCTGCCGCTTCAAAACCTCGGCCACCCATGGCGCCACGCCCATGTGTCCGGTGTCAAAGGTCAAGTAAACCGGTTGTTTACAAGATGCAGCACCGGCCAGCAGCGGCAAGGCTGCCCCTGCAGCCAAAACCACACACCTCACCCAAATTTCAGTTGCGCGGTGCATGGTCCAGCGTCCACACCCCGTGTGGCGATTTACCGACGGGAATCTGACGCACCACTTTGCGTTCAGCAATGTCAATCACGGTCAATTTTTTAGCCCATCTGGAGGCCACCAAAATGTATTTGCCATCGGCCGTGATGTCCATGCAGTCAGGGCCCGAGGGGGCAGGCAACTGAGCCACCACGGTCATGTTCACATAATCAATTTGGCTGATGGTGTTGGCCACGCGGTTGCTCACAAACACATGGCGCTGGTCGCCTTTGGCCCGAAAAGCATGGGCTCCCTTGCCGGTCACCAATTTTTTGACCCATTTGGGCTGGGCACCAGAAATGTCGTACACCTCGACACCATCACTGCCTGTCAAGCCGACAAGCAAAAACTTGTCGTCTGGCGTGCCAAACACATCGGCAGGAACCGAGCCCACCCGGGTGCGGCTCTTCACAGTCTGGGTCCCCAAGTCGATGGCGACAATTTCGTCACTGTCTTGCATGCTGGCCCAAACGATCTTGCTGCGGCTGTCAATCCACAAATGGCTGGGGGTTTTGGCGGTGGAAATGCGCTTGGACAAATGCGCGTTTTGGCCATCCCAACGGTAAATGTCCACATGGTTCAATCGGTTAGCAGCCGTGACAAACCACTTCATGTCGGGCGAAAACCGCAGGTGGTAGGGATCCAGAATGCCCGTGACAGTGCGTTGAACTTGGGCCGTTCTGGGGTCAATGAAGGTCAGCGAGTCGCTCATGGCGTTGGCCACAATGACCGATTTTTCATCGGGCGTCAGATAAAGGTGGTGGGGCTCTTTGCCCGTTGGGATGCGTTTGTTTTCTTTCCAGGTGAGCGGATCGATCACACTGACGTTACCTTCGAGTGAATTCAATACAAAAATAGGTGCCGGGGGTTGAGCCGAAACACTGAGAAGCTGAAACCCTAAAAAAGTCAAAGCCAAAAAACGAATGACAGAGAGAAAAGAAATCACAAAACCGCTTTCAAAATCACTCATAAGTGTAATCGGCCCCTCCCCAGGAACTTCGATGCAAATCAAACCCCTCTCAAAAATAAGCATTCAAGGTGTGAATCTTGAATTCCAGACCCTTCACACCCAGGCACAACAAAGCCCCGGTCCCACCTTGGTTTTCCTGCACGAGGGTTTGGGCAGCATCGCCATGTGGCGCGACTGGCCCACACGCTTGTGCCAACAGCTTGGCTGCGCGGGTCTGGTTTATTCGCGTCAAGGCTATGGCCAGTCCGATCCGGTGGCCGATGTGCGCGGTCCGGCTGGGCAAACCGGAGGGCGCAGGCATGGCCGTTTAAGCCCTGATTACATGCACCACGAAGCCCTCGAAGTGTTGCCAGCTTTGCTGACGGCCCTGGGCATGGAGCGGCCTGTGCTGCTGGGCCATTCTGACGGCGGCACCATTGCACTGATCCACGCCAGCCATCACCCCGTGGCAGGCTGCATCGTCATGGCCCCACATGTGATGGTCGAAACCATCTCACTGCAGGCCATCACGGCCGCCCGTGATGCCTACGAAAACGGCCCCCTGCACCAGCGACTGTCCCCTTTTCATGCCGATGTGGACTGCGCCTTCTGGCAATGGAACGATGTCTGGCTGAGCGATGCTTTTCGCGCGTTTGACATCCGCCCCGAACTGCAGGGCATCACCGCTCCCTTGCTGGCCATTCAAGGCGAAAACGACCCCTATGGCACCATGGCCCAGATCGACGACATCGCCCTCGCTGTGCCACATGCACAGCGGCTCAAACTGCCCGATTGCGGACACTCACCCCACCGAGACCAGCCCGAGGCTGTTGCGCAAGCCGTGCAAAAGTTTGTGGGTCATCTTTATTGATCCAGCCGAATGCGGTTTGCATCGACGCTTTTTTTGTGAGCGACGCCCTCGTCGCGATCAAGCCTTGCAGACCACACCCCATCGCCCCGGGGGCGGGGCTCCTACAAAGGCAAGCCGCTCCTTGTGCCGGGCTCCCACAAAATGCAGGCCTTCCCCCGTAGGAGCGATGCCCTCGTCGCGATCAAGCCTTGCAGACCACCCCCCATCGCCCCGGGGGCGGGGCTCCTACAAAATGCAGGGCAATGTCCCTTGTAGGAGCGACGCCCTCGTCGCGATAAGCCTTGCAGACCACAAGCCATCGCCCCGGGGGCGGGGCTCCCACAAATTGCAGGGCAATGTCCCTTGTAGGAGCGACGCCCTCGTCGCGATCAAGCCCTGCAGACCACCCCCCATCGCCCCGGGGGCGGGGCTCCTACAAAATGCAGGGCTGTCCCCTGTGGGAGCGACGCCCTCGTCGCGATAAGCCTTGCAGACCACAGCCCATCGCCCCGAGGGCGGGGCTCCCACAAATGCAAGCCGTTCCTTGTGCCAGGCTCCCACAAATGCAGGCCTTCCCCCGTAGGAGCGACGCCCTCGTCGCGATATGCCTTGCAGACCACAAGCCATCGCCCCGGGGGCGGGGCTCCTACAAAGGCAAGCTGCTCCTTGTGCCGGGCTCCCACAAAATGCAGGACTTCCCCCCGTAGGCGCGACGCCCTCGTCGCGATCATGCCCTGCAGACCACCCCCCATCGCCTTGGGGGCGGGGCTTCTATAAAAACACATCGCCCAGGCTGCGGAGCGCCCACAAAGATGGCAGCATTTGGCTTGGGTCAAGCGCCGACTTAGAAACCGTGTCAACCCTGGACAGCCGGCTCAGGGCTTGAGCAAGGCCAGGTCTTCGTTTGTCAACCAACGCCATTGACCTGGGGCCAGATCGGCCAGCACCAAGCCGCCGATTTGCGAACGGTGCAAGCCCTCAACCCGGTTGCCCACTGCGGCCAACATGCGTTTGACCTGGTGGTATTTGCCCTCGGTCAGGGTCAGCTTCATGTGCAATTCGCCCACAGCCTCGCAGGCGGCGGCTTTGACCGGCTTGGGGTCATCGTCGAGCACCACGCCAGACAAGAGCTTGTTCACCATCTCGGGCGTGATCGGGTGCTTGGTGGTCACCTCGTACACCTTGGGCACATGGTGCTTGGGAGAGCTCATCTTGTGAATAAACTGGCCGTCATCGGTCAACAACAACAAACCCGTCGTGTCCTGGTCCAGTCGGCCCACCGCCTGCACGCCCTGCACGGCGGCCTTTTGCGGACGCTGCCGCAGTGGTGCGGGCAACAAGGTGTAAATGCTCGGCCAAGTCGAAGGTTTTTGCGAACACTCGGTTCCAGAGGGCTTGTTCAGCAGCACATAAGCGTGCTCTTTGAATGGCCAATCGGTGCCTTGCACTTTGAAATGCAGACCCTGCAGGTCAAAAAATTCGCCCGAATCGGTGGCAGGTTCACCGTTGACTTGCACGTAACCTTGCTGCACGAGACCGGCACACACCCGGCGGGTGCCAAAACCCTGGCTGTACAAAATGTCTTCCAGGCGCATGGGTTTGAGAGATTTGGCTTTCATGGGGCATGATTGTCGCCGCGAATTCACCCCCTGAAACCCCACCTTGCCGGAGACCTTTGCCCATGAACGCCGCCCTGGACACCCTGACCCGCATGACCGACACGCTGGCAGCCTGCCAACAAGGCGGTTTGCCGCAAACCGACATGATCCGCCAGTGGCGCAGCGATGCGGCCAGCCTGCCATTGCCGGAAAAGTTTGGCCTTGTTTTGGGCAATTTGCTGGACCGCATCGAGTCCAGCGCCTTGTTCAGCGGCGAAAGCTGCTCGTTCAGCCAAAAAGACTTGCTCGACAACCTGCAACTGTGGGCAGACAAGGCTCGAGTGCGGCTGTCCAGCCTGTAGCCGGTTGGCTGGCAGCTTCCGCTGTGAAGCGCATGACTTGTAGATCCGGCCTCACGATGTTGGCGTCAATGCTTTTTTGAGCGCAGTGGCCTGGCCGCGATAGATCCAAGCAGACCACCACCCCATCGCCCCGGGGGCAGGGCTCCTACAAAGGCAGGCAGTTCCTTGTGCGGGGCCCCTGCAACGTGCAAGCTTTCCTTGCAGGAGCGGCGCCCTCGCCGCGATCGAGCCTTGCAGACCACCACCCCATCGCCCCGGGGGCGGGGCTCCTACAAAGGCAGGCAGTCCCTTGTGCGGGGCTCCTGCAAAGGTGCAGGCTTTCCTTGCAGGAGCGGCGCCCTCGCCGCGATAGAGCCATACAGACCACCACCCCATCGCCCCGAGGGCGGGGCTCCTACAAAGGCAGGCAGTCCCTTGTGCGGGGCTCCTGCAAAGGTGCAGGCTTTCCTTGCAGGGGCGGCGCCCTCGCCGCGATAGAGCCATACAGACCACCGCCCCATCGCCCCGGGGGCGGGGCTCCTACAAAGGCAGGCAGTCCCTTGTGCGGGGCTCCTGCAAAGGTGCAGGCTTTCTTTGTGGGAGCGGCGCCCTCGCCGCGATCAAGCCTTGCAGACCACCCCCTAACGACAACGGGCCCCGAAGGGCCCGTTGTGGTGGTGCAAGCTGTAATTACTTCAAAGCCTTGAAGCGCACGCGCTTGGGTTTGGCACCTTCTTCGCCCAGACGGCGCTTCTTGTCGGCTTCGTACTCTTGGTAGTTGCCGTCAAAGAACACCCACTGGCTGTCGCCTTCGGCGGCCAAAATGTGTGTGGCAATGCGGTCCAGGAACCAGCGGTCGTGGCTGATGACCATGATGGAGCCCGCAAACTCCAGCAGCGCATCTTCCAGGGCCCGCAAGGTTTCCACATCCAAGTCGTTTGATGGCTCGTCCAGCAACAAGACGTTGCCGCCTGCAATCAGGGTTTTGGCCAGGTGCAAACGACCGCGCTCACCCCCCGACAACATGCCAACCTTCTTTTGCTGGTCGCCCCCGTTGAAGTTGAAGCGACCGCAATACGCGCGGCTGGCCATCTGGAACTTGCCCACGTTCAAGATGTCCAAGCCCCCCGAGACGTCTTCCCACACGGTTTTGTCGTTGTTCAGGTCATCACGGTTTTGGTCCACAAAGGCCATGCGCACGGTCTGGCCGATCTTGACCTCGCCACTGTCTGGCTGCTCTTTGCCGGCGATCAACTTGAACAAAGTCGACTTACCGGCACCGTTGGGGCCAATGATGCCGACAATCGCGCCCGCAGGCACCTGAAAACTCAGGTTGTCGATCAACAAACGGTCACCAAAAGACTTGCTGACGTTTTTGAACTCGAACACCTCATTGCCCAAACGCTCGGCCACGGGAATGAAAATTTCCTGCGTCTCGTTGCGCTTTTGGTAGTCGTGGTCTGACAACTCTTCGAAGCGGGCCAAACGCGCCTTGCTCTTGGCTTGGCGGCCTTTAGGGTTGGAACGTGCCCACTCCAATTCTTTCTTCATGGCCTTGGAGCGAGCGTCTTCGGTGCGCTGCTCGGTGGCCAAACGGGCGTCTTTTTGCTCCAGCCAGCTGGAGTAATTGCCTTTGTAGGGAATGCCGGAGCCCCGGTCAAGTTCCAAAATCCACTCTGCGGCGTTGTCCAGGAAATAACGGTCGTGGGTGATGGCCACCACGGTGCCCGAAAAACGCTGCAAGAACAGCTCGAGCCAATCGACCGATTCGGCATCCAAGTGGTTGGTGGGCTCGTCAAGCAACAACATGTCGGGGCGCGACAGCAACAAACGGCACAAGGCCACACGGCGTTTTTCACCGCCAGAGAGTTTGCCAATGATGGCGTCCCAAGCGGGCAGGCGCAGGGCATCGGCGGCAATTTCGAGTTGGTGCTCAGACGCATCGCCGGCGGTGGAGATGATGGCTTCAAGCTTGGCCTGCTCAGCGGCCAGGGCGTCAAAGTCGGCGTCTTCTTCGGCGTAAGCGGCATACACCTCTTCCAGGCGGGCTTGCGCAGCCTTGACTTCGCCCATGCCGCTTTCGACGGCTTCACGCACGGTCTGCTCAGGGTCCATCACCGGCTCTTGCGGCAAATACCCAATCTTCAGGCCCGCCATGGGGATGGCTTCGCCTTCGATTTCTTTGTCAATGCCCGCCATGATCTTGAGCAAAGTGGACTTGCCCGAGCCGTTGGTGCCCAACACGCCAATCTTGGCACCGGGAAAGAAAGACAGCGAAATGTCTTTGAGAATGTGACGCTTGGGCGGCACGATCTTGCCAACCCGGTTCATCGAAAATACGTATTGAGCCATGTATACCCGCCTGAAAAAATTACCAACAACCGCACATTATCCCAGCTTGCCATAACGGCGCATCAAACAGATGAGGCAATCCCATTGGAAGACTCTACCTGTAGACGGCTGCCCTTGTTGGAGGCTGCCCCTGTGGGAGCGACGCCCTCGTCGCGATAGACCACTCGCAGACCACAAGCATTCGCCCGGAGGGCGCGGACCCTACAACTGGCGTTCGGTCTGCAAGCCCGGACGGCTGGAAAACTGCACCAAGCTGTCCAAGGCCTCCAGCATCACCCGGGCACTGCGGCGGCCATACACCTCGTCGCGCAGCCAGTCACATTCGGCATCCAACAAGGCGTCTGAACCCACACTGCACCACCAGACCCGGCCTTCACCGTCCCAGCGGTAACCCCGTGCCTTGAGCTTGTCCTTGGCCTCAAACGGGGCACCCGTGGCCCGCAACTTGTAACGCGTCTGCCTGGCCCCCGCCAAAAGGCGCGACAAACCAGTCAAACCATCCCCCAAGGGCGAGGCCAGCACCAGAAGCAAGGCATGGCAATCGACCTGCGCCCGGTGTGCGTCGTAAAACCAGCCGCGCTCAGCCGCCAAAAACTCCAGCTTGGCCGAGCCGCTGCCCTCTTTTTTCCAGTCAATGCCCAAAAAAGAGCAAGCCCAGGCTTTGCGGGCAAACACCGGAAAGCGAGCCTCGACAAAAGGCCGGTCAAAACCAGCGTTGTGCGCCACGATCAGGTCGGCTTGCTCGACCATCGCCCCCACGGCCGCATCGTCAATGCGCCACCCCTTGACCATGGTGTCGTCAATGCCCGTGATGTCCTGAATGGCAGGCGGAATCGGCTTGCCCGGGTCTTCAAACGACTCGTAAACCGTGACAGGCCCCACCGGCAGACCGGTGGCCACATCCATCAGAACCGACAACATGGCCAGTTCGATGATTTTTTCACCCTTGCTGTCCAGCCCGGTGGTTTCGGTGTCCAGCACGATCACCCGCTGCGTGGCCTGGCCGTGCAAACCGCCATAGTCGGCACAAGGCACCAGACGGCGCAAGACGCGAAAGTCGGGGTGTTGTGCCAGGGCCTGGGCCATGGCTTCGTGGTCGGACATCACACTGAGGGCTTGGGTCGGGGCTTGCAAGGCCGCCTGCACCCCTTGCACCGACGCGGGGGACACGGTTGGAGTGTCATGGCCAGCCACAGCGGGTGCATCCGCTGGCGGCAGATCCAGCAAAGCAGGCGCGTCGGTCACAGGCCCTGTCGGAACAACCGCACGGGGCCGACTTGGAGCCTGAGCCAGGCGGGGACGCCCTGGCTTTTTGGGCTTGTCCACCCCGCCCGGCTCAAAACCGAAAAAACTCATCTGGTCGCTTTTGTTCATAGGGCGAGATTAAACCGCGACTTCGGCCACTTCAGCCCCCAAGTCACCCACAATCCGCTTGAATTGCTCCAGCGCGGCTTGCGGGTCTTCCACGATTGACTGCGCAATCACCGCCGGGGCGGGCAAGTTGTCGCTGTTGGTCGGGCAAAGTGCGGTGATGCCCGCAGTGAAGGTTGGGCGCTTGCAGCACCTGGATTCAATCCAGCTTGATCCCCAAATCCACCGCCAGCTTGATCCACACGGGCACCTCGCCTTCCCAGTCCTTGCGCGTGTCGGCCAGGTTTTTGGGCTTGTTGGGAATGGCAAAGGTTTCGCGCAGTTTGGCGGCCTTGTCGGTGTTGGACCACGCCACGGCTTCGTCGGCCATGCGTTTGAGGATGGCTTCAGGTGTGCCGGCGGGGGCCACCAAAGGCAAGCCGCCTTCAAGGGTGACGAGTTTTTCGGTGTTGCCTTGCTCGGTCAGGGTGGGCACAACGGGCAATTTGGGCGAGCGGTAGCTGCCGGTCACGCCAATGGCACGCACACCCCGGGTGGACACGGTGTTGTAAGCCTGAAAACTGCCCACGGCGATTTGCAACTGACCCGAAGCCACATCGAGCCACATGGGCGCTTCGCCCCGGTAGTGCACCGACTGGATGCTGGTGCCCTGCTGGCGGTTGGTCTGGTCGGCCACCATATGGGGGTAAGAACCCGGTGCATACGTGCCCATGGAGGTCGGGTTCTTTTTGGCCCAAGCCACGAACTCGGCCATGTTTTTGGCCGGGATCTTGTCGTTGATGCCCACGACCAGTGGGCCGGACGGAAACACGGTCACGGGCGTGAGGTCTTTGTCCAGGTTATAGGGCAGCTTGGAATAAAGGATGCGGTTTTGCCAGTAGGTGCCCGAGGTGCTCATGCCAAAGGTGTAACCATCGGCAGGCGACTTGGCCACTGCGTCAATGCCAATGATGGCCCCAGCACCGGGTTTGTTTTCAATGACCACTGGCACCCCCAGCTTGCCCGAGAGGTATTCGCCGTAATTGCGGGCATAGGCATCGGTGAGGCCGCCGGGCGGAAAGGCCACCACGATCTTGATGGGCTTGGCGGGCCATTTGGCAGCTTGGGCCCAAACGGGGGTCAAGGTGCTGCAGGCGCACAAGGCCGCTGCGGCCAGTGCCGAAGCTTGTACAAAGGTACGACGTGGGTGTGTGGACTTCATGGTGTGGTGCTTGCAAAGATAAAAATATGCCTTTCAGTCTAGGGGGCACAGCGCATTCATTGAATTGGGGTTTAAACCCATGCCCCCCCAAAATAACGTCAGACGCTTGTTGTGGGCAGAGGGATCAGGGCGGTGCTCCATGAGGGCACCCTGCCATCGAGGCGGTGGTTGTGGGTCTGCAAGGCCCCATCGCGACGGGGGCGTCGCTCCCACAAAAACATGCGAGGAAGCGACTTGCACAACTTGTGCGACAATCGCGCTCGTTGCGGCCTCCAGTTGCTGCAACATCAGCACTCCTGCTGGGGCCTGACCCAGGCAACGCTCAAAACAAGCGCCTGTGGTTTCCATGCCCACCTTAAGACTTATCGGCCAACACTGGACACTGCCAACAGCAGTTGAATGAGCCGATGCCTGCGCCGGACATGGCGCTCTGTAAAAATGAACTTTGAAGAATTGAACCTGGCCCCGGCCATCATGCAAGCGGTGCGTGAGCTCGGCTACGAAACCCCCACCCCCATTCAGGCCCAAGCCATTCCTGCCGTTCTGGCCGGACAAGACTTGTTGGCCGGTGCACAAACCGGCACCGGCAAAACTGCCGCTTTCACCTTGCCTTTGCTGCACAAGCTGAGCCTGAGTGAGCCCGGCAAAAACCGCTTTGGCGGCAAAGCCATTCGCGCTTTGGTACTCACCCCCACCCGCGAATTGGCCGCCCAAGTCGAAGAGTCGGTGCGCGACTACGGCAAATACCTGCAGCTCGACTCCACCGTGATCTTTGGTGGTGTGGGCATGAACCCGCAAATCAGCAAGGTCAAAAAAGGCGTGGACATTCTGGTGGCCACACCCGGCCGTTTGCTCGACCTGCAAGGCCAGGGCTTCCTGGACTTGTCCAGCATCGAAATTTTGGTGCTTGACGAAGCCGACCGCATGCTGGACATGGGCTTCATCCATGACGTGAAAAAAGTGCTGGCCCTGGTGCCCAAAGAAAAGCAAAGCCTGCTGTTCTCGGCCACCTTCAGCGACGAAATTCGCGAACTGGCGGGCAACCTGCTCAAGAACCCGCAAAGCATTCAAGTCACGCCCAGCAACACCACGGTGCAGCGCATCACGCAGGTGATCCACCCTGTGGGCCGCAGCAAGAAAAAAGACGTGCTGCTGCACATCATCCAAAAGCACGACTGGAGCCAGGTGCTGGTGTTCACCCGCACCAAGTTTGGCGCGAACAATGTGGCCGACTTCCTGACCAAAAATGGCGTCAAGTCCATGGCCCTGCACGGCAACAAGAGCCAGACCGCCCGCACACAAGCGCTGGCCGGTTTCAAGAGTGGCGAGATCCGCGCTTTGGTGGCCACCGACATTGCAGCACGCGGCATCGACATCGAAGACTTGCCACACGTTGTGAACTTTGAGATCCCGAACGTGTCCGAAGACTACGTGCACCGCATTGGCCGCACTGGCCGCGCGGGTGCCAGCGGCGAGGCCGTGAGCCTGGTCTGCTTGGACGAAGAAGGCTTCATGATGGACATCGAGCGCTTCACCAAGCAAGAGATTCCAGTCCAGTTGCTCGAAGGCTTTGGCCCCGAGCCAGGCGAAGTGGCCGAGCCCATTGCCATGGGTCGCCAGACTTTGTGGGGCGGCGCAGGCAAGCCCCCAAGCCGCGATGTGATGGCTGCAGCCGCCAAGGCCGCACGCCAGGACATGATGCAACGCATCCGTGACAACAAAGTGGCTGTGGGTGGTGGTGGTGGTGGTGGCGGTCCGCGTCAGGCCCGTGGCGAAGGCCAAGGCCCTGCACGCGCACCGCGCAATGGCCCCGCACCCTCACGCCGCACCGCCCCACAAGGCGCACCGCGCTTTGAAGGCCAAGGCGACGGTCGCCGCGAAGGCATGAACCGTGACGGCGGTCGCGGCCAAGATCAACGCAGCGACCCGCGCTTTGACAACCGGGGCGATGGCCAAGGCCGTCCCGCTCCGCGTGGCCCGCGCCCAGAAGGCCGTGGCCCCAACCGTGGCCCACAAGGTGGCGGTCAAGACCGTCGCAACCACGATGACGAGTTGCCACGTCACATTGATCCCCTGAAAACAACGCAGTTTGCACGCCTGGACTTGCCCAACCGCAAGCCGGTTCGCACCAGCGGCCAGCCTGACCCCACACGCACCAGCATTGACAGCCTGGCCAGCAGTGGTCGACGCCATGGCGGCGGCGGTGGTGGTGGGGGTTACGGCGGCGGCAATGGTGGCGGCCGTGGTTTTGGCGGCGGCGGCGGTGGCGGCGGCAATCGCGGTGGCTTTGGCCGCTGATCCAGCGTTTTTCAAGTCCCTCCAAGAGCCTGCTGATGCAGGCTCTTTTTTTGCCTGGGGCTCATGCTCCCCAGCACGCCAGACGCGCTATCGCCTCAAAGCGCACCGTCTCGCACAAACAATGTCACCAAGGGGTCCGCCCCCACTTGGCGGCTCCAATGGCCGTGCACCGTGGCGTCAAAAATCGCACCCTCGGGCAAGGTATCGGCCGAATAGAAAAACTCGCCCGGGCCAAAGACACGCGAAGTGCCATCTTGCAAAAAGATTTCCATCTGACCGCCCAAAACAAACAACCACTGCGGGCTGCCCGTGCAATGAAAGCTGCTGCGAAAGCCCACAGGACTTTGCCGCAACTGACAAGCACTCGCGGCCATCAAGGCTGACAAACGGCTTTGCGGCGTGCCTTCAGTCAAAGGAACCCATTCGTCACGAAAACGTGCGCGACCATCGGTATCGGTGAACAAAACAACTTTTTTCAACTGGGTCATGGCCAAGAGCCTCACAAAAACAAGGCCCCATTGTCGCTGACGGGTCGCACCCGCAACACGCACCTAGCTTGGAACTTGGGGGTGTCTGGCATAGTTCAAAACCACTCAACCTCATCACACCCCCCCAAAAACGCCATGAACCCCCAACCCTTGAAAATCGTTTTTCACGGTCAAAACGCCGCCAATTTTCGGCCGGGCTTTGAATCACTCATTGGCCCTGAACACACCATTGCAGACCTGAGTGACGCACTCGATCAGCCAGGCGAACGGGCCCAGTACGAAAACGCGGATGTGGTCATCGGCATCCAATTGCACAGTCAGATGCCCGTGCCGCACAAGGCACGCCTGTTCCATGCCCCGGCCGCAGGCACCGACGCGATCAACACCGCCTTGCTGCCCGCTCAATGCAGCTTGTGCAATTGTTTTGGCCACGAGAACGCCATCGCCGAATACGTCATGGCCGCCTTGCTCATGCGTCATGTGCCTTTGGCTCAAGCGGACCAAGACCTGCGCCAGCAACGCTGGACCTATTGGGCCGGTCGCCCTGACGCCCTGCGCACCGAGATGGGGGCGCAAACCTTGGGTTTGTTGGGGTTTGGGCACATTGCCCAAGCCATTGCCCACCGCGCCAAGGCCTTTGGCATGCGTGTGCATGTGGCCAACCGCAGTCCCATCCGCCATGCGCATGTCGACCAAAGCTGGACGCTGGACGGCCTGCAAGACTTTCTGGCCAGTGCCGACGCCGTGGTGGTCAGCTTGCCGCTCACCGACACCACACGGGGCTTGGTGGACGCACAAGCCCTGTCGGCCATGCGATCAAATAGTTGCTTGATCAACGTCGGTCGCGGCGCGGTGATCGATGAACAAGCCCTGTACAACGCCTTGGTCTCGCGGCAAATTGGTGGCGCAGTGATCGACACTTGGTACCAATACCCCACACCCACACAAAGCGAATGCGCCCCGTCCCAATTTGACTTTGCGGCGCTGGACAATGTGCAAATGACGCCCCACATGTCGGGTTGGACAGAGGGCACCGTGCGCCGCCGCCAAAACACCTTGGCCGACAACATTGGGCGATTGAGCCGGGGAGAGCCCTTGATCCATGTGCTGCACGGCCCTACCTGAACCAGCGCATCCACCAAGACAAGCGCCCGCACCAAGGCCTCAAAGGACTCAAGCGGCCCAGCTCACCAGTCCAAAGTAGCTGGTGCCCAGCACCACCAGACCGAACACGATCCGGTACCAGGCAAACACCTCAAAGCTGTTGGTCGAGATGAACTTGAGCAGCCAACGCACACACACCCAGGCGCTCAAAAACGAAAACACCAGGCCCACCGCAAACATCGGCGCGTCGGCCATGCTCAGCAAAGCACGGTCTTTGTACAGGCTGTAAGCCCCAGCGCCGATCAGCGTGGGAATGGCCAGATAAAAAGAGAAATCGGTCGCCGCCTTGCGCGACATGCCGAGCAACATGCCGCCGATGATGGTCGCGCCGCTGCGACTGGTGCCCGGAATCATGGCCAGGCACTGCACCAGGCCCACCTTGAGTGCGTCTTGCCAGCGCATGTCTTCGACCTCGGCAATATGTACGGCGCGAGCCTGTCTGCGCTCGGCCCACAAAATGATGAAGCCGCCAATGATGAAACTGGTCGCCACCACCTCGGGCGTGAACAGGTTCGCCTTGATGGCCTTGCCAAACAACAAGCCCAAAATCACGGCTGGCACAAAGGCGATGAACACATTCAAGGCAAAACGCTGGGCATCGGCGCTGCGCGGCAGGGCACGCACTGTGGTGCTGATTTTTTGCCAGTAAACAATGATCACCGCCAAAATCGCGCCCGTCTGGATGGCGATGTCAAACACCTTGGCCTTGTCATCGTCAAAGCCCAGCAAAGCCCCGGCCAAAATCAAATGCCCGGTGGACGAGATCGGCAAGAACTCGGTCAAACCCTCGACCACGCCCATCACGGCGGCTTTCAGCAACAAGATCAGATCCACAAACGCTCCTCGGAAAACTGGGGGGATTATCGTTGCTTGGGCATGACGTCCTCCATAAATTCGATGCAAACGCCCATTGGCGTGCGCCATTCACACCCGCCCATGGCATCTCGCGCCGCGTGAACTGCCAGCTGTCGCAAACGCATGGCAATCGGGCCATTGACGCGCCACAGTGCAGGCACAAGTAAAAATTCAGGAGTAAAAACGTGCCACTGCCCTCATCCCTGACGCCCATCATCGCCGTCCACCTGAGCCTGGCGCTCAGCGCCGTCGCCATCGGCCCCTGGGTCCTCTGGGCCCGCATGGGCGCAACCCTTCGCCCCCAACTGCACCGCGCCCTGGGCTACGCCTGGGTCACTTGCATGCTGGGGGCCGCGCTCACGGGCTTGTTCATCCGCGACTTCCGGCTGCCCAACCTCTGGGGCTACACGCCCATCCATTGGCTCATTCCGCTGACCCTGTTCAGCTTGTTCCGGGCCTTCCGGTATTTGGCGGCGGGCAACATCACCGGCCACCGCAAAACCATGCAATGGCTGTATTTCTGGGCCTGCATCGTCACAGGCATGTTCACCCTGCTGCCTGGGCGTTATTTGGGCCAACTGGTTTGGGGCCAGTGGCTGGGTTGGATTTGAAACCTCAAGAAAGCACAACACCATGCAAACACTTCAACACATCCCCGTCTGGGTCTTCGCACTGTTGATCGGCCTGATCGCTTTGGGTTGGCTGCAAACCCGCACACGGCAAATGCTCAAGCGTCGGCTTTTGGGCGTCAACATCGCGCTGACGGTGTTCACGCTGGTAGGGGTGGTCCAGCAGTGGCAGCCTACGCCTTGGTTGGCACTGGGCCTGTTCAGCTGGGCCGCCAGCTGTGCACTCGTGGCTTGGGCCTTGGGCCGGGGTGCTGCCCCGGCTGGCGCAAGCTACAACGCAGACACACGCCGCTTCACTGTGCCCGGAAGCTGGCTGCCCCTGGCCTTGTTCATGGCGATTTTTGCCTGCAAGTTTGGGGTGGGCATGCTGACAGCCACCGCACCAGAGCACATTCACAGCCTGAACGCAGCCATCGGCATCAGCGCCGTGTATGGCTTGTTTTCGGGGGTGCTCAATGGCCGGGCGTTGCGTTTGCTGAAACTATCCACACGCCAGGACCCGCGTGTCCCTTTGTCCCCGTAGGTCGGCGGCTTCAGCCCCGACATGAAACCTTGGCCGAAGCCAGCACTGTCGGAACTGAAGCTCCGACCTACAAAGGAAGGCCATCGTCCTGCCGAAATCCATCCCCTTGAAAGAAACCCCATGCCCCTCTTGAACACCCTCACCCGCCTGGCTTGCGCTTTCACCTTGCTTTCAGCCAGCGCCAGCCAGGCCCAAGTCACTTCTGTGGGCATGCGCCAAATCCAGTCGAACGGCATGACCATCACCTTGGTTTACCCCACTGCGGCGGTGGCTCAAGACGTCACTTACGGCGCATTCACCGTCCCCATCGCCAGCAACGCTGCGCCTTTGCCAGCAGATTCAACAGCGGCATCGGGCAAACGGGCGCTGATTGTCTTGTCGCACGGCACCGCAGGCAGCGCCCTGCCCGAACACACGCTGGCCGCCACCTTGGCCCGCGCCGGTTTTGTGGTGGCCCAGCCCGAGCACCGGGGCGATAACTGGCAAGACTTCAGCAAAGCAGGCCCCGAGAGCTGGAAAACCCGCCCGCAAGACGTGAGCGAGACCATTGACGCCGTGGCGCGTGACCCGGCACTGGCCGCGCTGGTGGACACCCGCCGCGTGGGCGTGCACGGCATGTCGGCAGGCGGTGTGACTGGCCTGGTGCTGGCCGGGGCGCAGTGGCGCATGTTGAATTTGATCCAGCACTGTGCGCAGAACCTGGACGAGGACATCGGCTTTTGCCTCAATGGCCTGGCCACACAACCGAGCGTGCAACTGCTGCGCAAGAGCCAATTTGCCATGGGCCGCATGCTGACCGAAACCACTGCGCCCACCCGCTTCAAAACCCTGCACGGCGGTGCAAGCCCCAGCGCATCCGCAGACCCGCGCCCCGACCCGCGTGTGGTCGCCGTCAGCCTGGCGGTGCCCGTCGGGGCCATCTTAACCCCCGAAAGCCTGGCACGCATCCGCATACCCGTAGCCTTGAGCACATCGGGCGATGACGGTGTGCTGCTGCCCCGCTTTCACAGCCAGCATGTGCTGAAACATTGCACAAACTGCACCACCCTGTCAGACCACCCGCAAGCGGGCCACTTCGACTGGCTCTCACCTTGGCCTGCCAGCATTGCCCAAACCGTGGCCGCCACCCAAATGCGCGGCGGCTTGCCCAAGCCCGAATTCACCGTCGCAGACCGCCAAAAAGCCTTCGACCAGATCGCGGTATTCTTTCAACAACAGCTGTCTCAGCCATGAACACAAACGCCCTGCTTGCCTGGCTACCGCCCCAACACCGTCGCCCCATGCTCCAACGCTTGCTGATCGTGTGGGGTGTGGCTTTGCTGATCGGCTTGGCCACCTGGAATGGCAACGTGGCCAAAGGACACCCCAGCGCCTTTGATGTGTCGCTGGTTTACGCCTACGCCATCTCAACTTTCATTTGGCTGCTGACCGATGTGCCGCGCTTTGCCTTCAAGCGCCTACTGCGCTCACCCGCGCCCTACTACTGGCCGCCTGCGCTGCCCGCCACGCTCATGCTGTTGGTGGGCATTCCGCTGGGCTATGTCTTGGGCACGATGGTGGGCGATGCTTATTCAGGCAAGTCGACTTGGGAGTTGTGGCACTTCAACCGCAACCGCTTTTGGGGCCTGATGATCAGCGCCCTCGCCCTCAGCGCCGCCTTCGTCGCGTTTTTCCACCAACGCGGCAAAGCCGAATCGCTGGCCAACGAGGTGACACAGGCTCAGCTCATGCTGCTGCAGTCGCAGCTGGAGCCACACATGCTGTTCAACACCCTGGCGCATTTGCGGGCATTGATTGGGCAAGACACGGCACGCGCCCATGCCATGCTCGACCACCTGAACGACTATTTGCGCACCACGCTGCACGCCACGCGACTGCCCGTGCACCAAGCGCTGCACGCGCTGGGCGACGAGTTCTCTCGTCTGGGCGATTACCTGAGCCTGATGGCGATCCGCATGGGGCCACGCATGGCGTTTGAGCTGGACTTGCCGCCCGCATTGGCCACAGCGTCCGTGCCGAGCTTCATCCTGCAGCCTCTGGTGGAAAACGCCATACGCCACGGGCTAGAGCCTCAGGTCAGAGGCGGCCGCATCGAGGTGCAGGCCCGCGCCGAGGGTGCGCAACTGCTGCTGACGGTGCGCGACAACGGCAGCGGCATCAGCGAACTGGCGCTGGCCGATGCAGCACGCCCGCTGCAGGCAGACGGCGCACAAACCGGCCCCTCTTGGGGCCTGAGCCATGTGCGCCAGCGCCTGCAAACCTTGTATGGCCCACGCGCCGGTATGCACATCAGCCCCATGCCCACGGGCGGCACCTGCGTGGTGCTGACATTGCCTTTGCACAACCCGCACGCCAAATCCTGAAATGCTGGCCCACGCTCTCCCCGTAGGTCGGCGGCTTCAGCCCCGACATGAGCCTGCGCCAAAACAAACAACGTCGGGGCTGAAGCCACCGACCTACAAAACCTCAGAAACACCCGCGCCATGAAAACCCACACCGCCCTGATCGCCGAAGACGAACCCCTGCTGGCGCAAACCCTGGTGAACGAATTGCGCGCCTTGTGGCCCGACATCCACATCGCAGCCACCGCTGGCGACGGCCTGAGCGCCGTGCAGCTGGCGCTGCAACACCGCCCCGATGTGCTGTTTTTTGACATCCGCATGCCTGGCCAAAGCGGGCTCGAAGCCGCCGCCGAACTGGCCGAAGAATGGCCCAGCGGCACGCCGTTTCCGCTGCTGGTGTTTGTGACCGCCTACGACCAATACGCCATCCAGGCCTTTGAGGCGCAGGCCGTGGACTACGTGCTCAAACCCGTGCGGGCCGAGCGACTGCGGCAAACCGTGACGCGGCTGCAAAACGCCCTGCAGCAACGTGCCCAACACACCCCCACACCCAACCTGCAACAAGACCCGGTGCTGGCCCAACTGCGCGCCTTGCTTAACTTGCGCACCGAAACCAACCACCCCCAGCACCCCGAGGCCACCTTGCCCCCGCTGCAACTGCTGCAAGCGAGCGTGGGCAAAGCACTGCGCATGGTGCCCGTGGCAGAGGTGCTGCGCCTCGAAGCCGCCGACAAATACGTGCGCGTGTTCACGCTGGACGGCAGCGAAGTGTTGCTGCGCACCCCGCTCAAAGAACTCATGCAGCGGCTCGACTCGCAAGTGTTCTGGCAAATCCACCGGGGCTCTGTGGTGCGCGCCAGCGCCATCGACAGCGTCACCCGCGACGACACGGGCCGCTTGAGCCTGCGCCTCAAAGGCCATGGCGACACTCTGGCCGTGAGCCGCCTGTACGCGCATTTGTTCAAAGCCATGTGAACGTGCCAAAACGCAAAGCCTGCCGGGATTCATCGCGACGAGGGCGTTGCCCCAACAGGAGGCAATCTGCATTTTGTAGGAGCCCCGCCCTCGGGGCGATTCTTGGTGGTCTGCGAGGGTGATCGCGACGAGGGCGTCGCTCCTACTAGCAACCCCGCATTTTGTGGGAGCCCCGCCCTCGGGGCGATTCTTGGTGGTTTGCGAGGGTGATCGCGACGAGGGCGTCGCTCCTACTAGCAGCCCCGCATTTTGTAGGAGCCCCGCCCTCGGGGCGATTCTTGGTGGTCTGCGAGGGTGATCGCGACGAGGGCGTCGCTCCTACAAGCAGCCCCGCATTTTGTAGGAGCCCCGCCCTCGGGGCGATTCTTGGTGGTCTGCGAGGGTGATCGTGACGAGGGCGTCGCTCCTACTAGCAGCCCCGCATTTTGTAGGAGCCCCGCCCTCGGGGCGATTCTTGGTGGTCTGCGAGGGTGATCGCGATGGGGGCATCGCTCCTACTAGCAGCCCCGCATTTTGTAGGAGCCCCGCCCTCGGGGCGATTCTTGGTGGTCTGCGAGGGTGATCGCGACGAGGGCGTCGCTCCTACTAGCAACCCCGCATTTTGTAGGAGCCCTGCCCTCGGGGCGATGGGTGGTAGTCTGCGAGGATGATCGCGATGGGGGCGTCGCTCCTACAAAAAATGTCTGGGTTTGAGCCCTGCCTAGGAACCATGGCCCACGGGGTGGGCTTGTGCAAAGACTTCCGTTAAGCCGCTAGCGCAAAGCGTTCGTCAAGCAAGGTGCGCAAGGCACGAAGAGAAACTGGGGCTGCCTCTGGGTCGATGGCGTTGCGCAGCCCATCGTTGATCAACGTTTGATAGCCGCGACCAGAGGCTTCGGCTTTGGCTCGAAACGCCTCATTTACGTCATCGTCCAGCATGATCGTGATGCGTGTTTTGGCAGTTGAAGGCAACACAGCGCCTCGCTTTGCCGCCTTGAAATCGTATTCTTTACGCATGGTAATTCCTTGCCTCATTGGGACTTGCTTTTCGAGCAGAAATCAAACGCCTTCGTTCATCGCGTTGGGTGTGGCACACCACGAGCACACGGCCTAAAGCATCCATACCCAAAGTCAAAAATCGCTGCTCACCTTGAGCGTCTGGATCATCCATCGTCAAGCCATATTCGTCGCGCAAAGCTTGCTCTGCGTGCGCAAAACTGACCCCATGCTTTTTGAAACATCTGCTGCAAACCGAACGAAATTCGACAAGGTAGCGGGCTTCATTGGCAAAGAGGACGCTGGCTTTGATGCCAAAAATTTCGATGAGTCAATTGTTCAACTAACCGACAACTGCACACGCTTGCCAGTTCGCGCCAGCATATCGACCAACGCGTCAATCGTAAACTTCACGGTTTTCTTATTCATCACATCTGACACGCGAGGACGCGTCACACCCAAAATTTGCGCGGCATCGGATTGTTTTAAATGCTGCTCATTCATCCACACCGCCAGCTCGCTCATCAACGATTCTTTAATGGCCAGCTTTTCCGAAATCACACGGTTCGACTCGGCTTTCAACAAAGCTGCTTCTTGGGCATCAAAACCCAAGTCGGCAAATACATTACCGCCAACGGGTGTTTTGTGCATTGATTTGGTATTGCTTTTCATTTTTTACTCCGTTCCTGAACCACCGCTTTATAGCGTGCGGCAGTAATCTCTTTGTCTTGCTTGCTCGTCGTGCTTGTCTTTTTCTTAAAGCAGTGCAACACGTAAACTGCCTCCGGAAATTTAGCGACATACATCACACGAAACCAACCGTCGTTCAAGCTGATGCGAATCTCTTTTGTGCCCGCACCCACCACGTCAAAAGGTTTCCAATCATCAAAGCCTCCTCAGTGTATCAAAATTTATACACACCTGTTTGTAGGAGCCCACCCCTGTGGGCGATTTCACGCATATCGCCATGGCACGCCAATCGCCCACAGGGGTGGGCTCCCACAAAGGCAAATACAAAGACACAAAACATCGCGCAGCGACTGACAAAAAAAGGGCCGCTTGTGGCGGCCCTTTTTTGTTTAGCTGGTCTGGTGAGACTGCAGCATGTGCTGGTCAATCAGCAGTTGCGCTGACGGGTCGGTGGTACCGCTGTAGACGGCGTAGTTGTGACCGTTTTGGTTGACCACGGTGCCGGTATCGGTCCACTCGCCTTCGGTCAGCATCACCTTGTCGTTGGCAGCGCCAGACAACACCAGCTGGTACACACCGTTGGTGGGCGGCATGCTCAGCACGTCGGCCAGGGTCAGTGACACCACGTTGGCGGCGGTGTCGGTGGCCATGTCCACTTGCTCCAAGCCCTTGACGATGCCGTTGAAGCTCATGTCCTTGAGCACGGTGGTCAAGTCCAGGCTCTGGCCGTTGCTGAGCGAGTAGGTGCTCGACTCGGCAGCACCCGTGCACACAGCAATGGCGGCGGCCACATCCTCGGGGGTGATGTCCACGTTGGTGGTTTCAACCAGCGCTGGCTCGACCAGAGGACGCGCACCCACAAAGAACGCCTCATCGATGAGCTGGACTTCGTTGAGGGTCACTTCGATCACGTTGGCGTCATCAGCTTGCGTGGTCTGGCCCAGCGGGTTCAGCGCAGCCAGCTCTTCGTCGGTCAGCATATAGGGCTTGTTGAAGAACTCGGTCACGATCTCGGCAGGCAGCAAGTCGACGGCTGTAGCTTCTGCAAGCATTGCATCGCTTGCAGCGGTCATGCCAGCACTTGCATTGCTCCGTGTAGCCACATCGGCGGCCACGCTTGCATCGGCCAACACCGGCTGGACCAAGAAGGACACGTCCACGATGTCATGGGTTTTGCCATCGGCAGTGGTGAACTTCGAGAAGCCTTGCAAAGCGTTGCCGTTTTGATACATCACCACGTTGTCGTGGCCCAGATCAATGCTGGTCACACCCACTTGGGCCAGGGTCTTGAGTTCACCTGCGTCGGTGTCCGCGTCGGCGTCGGCGTCAACCCACACACGCAGCTTGTCAAAGCCCGCGTCGCTGGCGTCGATCCTGCCATCGCCGTTGGTGTCCAAGGCCGCCAAAGCGGCCCAGCCTGTGCTGGCCACAGAACCATCGGCCAGCTTGGTGCTGCTGCCAAACAATTCAGCACCACTGTTGATCTGACCGTCGCCGTTCAAATCCATGGCCAACAAACCGTCTTGCTTGTCCACCCAGCTTGACTTTTGTGGCGTGCCACTGTCGGTCAAGTCAAACTGCACACTCTCGTTCAGACCCACGGTCTGCACGCCGTCACCGTTCAGGTCGAGCACCAGAGGTGTGGCGTAGGTGACTGCAACCTGAGTGCCAGAACCATTGCCTGCAAACGTTGGGTTCAAGTATTTCATACCTCCACCAATGACATAGGTCACACCGTTAACAACAAACTCCCCGTGAACAATGTCGTTGTTGTTCACCGTCAACCGCGATGGAGAGAGGCCTGGCGATTGACCGTTGTAGCTACCGCTGGCACTCATCGTGGCCGTCTGCACAAGCGTCGAGTTCACATACAACTTGATCGTTGCATTGGCGAATGCAGTGTTATCAATGGCCACAGCCACCTGACCAGCCGAACCGTTCCAGCCCGTGGAAGAACTGGTAAACACTGCTGCACAAGCCGCCGCAATCAGCGGATCAGTGGTGACGTTGATGTCCACCGTATCCTGATCGGTCAGCGTGCCACCTGTTCCATAGTTGCCGTTGTCGCTGGTGGTCATCGTCAGCTTGGCTGTGCCGGTATAGCCGCTGGTTGGTGTGTAGGTCACGGCGTTGGCGCTGGCCAGCAGGCTATTGATGTTGGCCACGGTGCCAGACAAGTTAACGCTGGCTGTGCCATTGGTGGTCAAGGTCACGCCAGTGCCGCTGGCCACGTTGATGGTTCCTTTATCAACTGCCAGGGTGACGTTGAACAGCTGTGTGCCGTTGGGGTTCGTGGCCTCCGCGTCAGCAATGGCCAGGCCAGTGATGACTTTGGCTGTGTTCGTGCTCGTGCTTTGTGCGCCTGGTACGGTGTTCACTGGAGCATCGTTGACGGCTGTCACCCCCATATTGAACGACGTCGTATTGGTCGAATAGGCACCCGATGCACCTTGCAGGGCACTGATGTTTTTGTAGGTGCCCGAGGTGCCGCCATCGCTGCCGTCCCAAGTGCGAACGGTTGCTGTGCCCAGCGTGCCAGCGGCGTTGAGGTTGCCTTGGAAGTACACCCGTGCCGTGCTACTGAGCAAGAAGGCGTTGGTCTCGGAAGCCGTGGCCAACTTGGTGGTCAGGTTGTTCCAGGTTGTGCCATTGTCCAAACTGTACCAAGCCGTACCAAAGGTGGTGCTCTGGAGCGGCGAGACAAAAGCCACGCCCACCTCATTGCCATCAACATCAAAGCCGGTCTGACCCACCGTCTGGCCAAAAGAGCCATTGGTCGGCGGGCCTTGATCTTCGATGCCGGAGGTCACGTAATTAAGATTGCTTGGGACCGTCGGCTGGTCATTGACCGGCGTGACCGTGATGGCCATGACATCGGTGTCTTTCAAGCCCTCGCTGTCGGTGGACACCATCGTGAATGTATCCGCGCCGTTGTAGTTGCTGGCCCCGGTGTACTTGACCGTGGCCAGTGCGGCGTTGATTTGCAACGAAGTGCCACTGAGCGTGAGGGTCGCGCTGTCGTTGGTGCCTGCAGAGATGGTGGCCCCCCCTGCCAAGCTCACATTGAGCGTGCCCTCCAACACACTGATTTGTGTGGTGCTGAGGTTGCCGTCTGGGTCGTTCACACTCAAGCCGTTGAGGGCTTGCTGCACGTCTTCGGTCACGGTTTTGGTGGCCGGTACGGTGTTAATCGGTGCATCACTGACGTTGGTCACGACCATGTTGAACAAGGCTGTACTGGCCGAATAGGCACCTGTTGGGCCTTGCAGGGCACTGATGTTTTTATAGCTGCCTGAAGTACCGCCATCGGTGCCATCCCAAGTGCGGATGCTTGCTTTACCCAGCGTGCCAGCTGCGTTGGGGGTGCCTTCAAAGTACACACGCGCCGTGCTGCTCAGCAAGAAAGCGTTGGTCTCGGAAGCCGTGGCCAGTTTGGTGGTCAGGTTGTTCCAGGTTGTGCCATTGTCCAAGCTGTACCAAGCCGTACCAAAAGTGGTGGATTGGAACGGCGAGACAAAAGCCACGCCCACAGCGTCGCCATCAACATCACGGTCTGCGGCGGTCATGTTGGTCACACTGGCAATCGTCTGACCGATAGTGCCACTGGTGGGTGGACCTTGGTCTTCAATGCCCGAAGTCAATGCATTGTGGTTGCCCGATAAGGTGTACACCGTCGGCTGGTCATTCACCGGCGCGACCGTGATGGCCATGATATCGGTGTCTTTCACGCCCTCGCTGTCGGTGGACACCATCGTCATAGTGTCAGCGCCGTTGTAGTTGCTGGCCCCGGTGTAGTTGGCTGTGGCCAGTGCGGCGTTGATTTGAGCCGAAGTGCCGCTGAGCGTGAGGGTGGCGCTGTCGTTGGTGCCTGCCGAGATGGTGGCCCCGCCTGCCAAGCTCACATTGAGTTTGCCCTGCAACACGCTGATTTGTGTGGTGCTGAGGTTGCCGTCTGCGTCGCTCACGCTCATGCCAGTGAGGGCTTGCTGCACATCTTCGGTCGCGGTTTGGGTGGCTGGGACGGAGTTGAGCGGCGCTCTGTTTTCTGGCATGACCACACGCAAAGTCACCGCAGTGCCGCTGTAAGGCGTACTGCCGCCGTTTTTGACACCAGACACATCCACGGTGGCCCCCGAAGCGGGGAACACGGCAGCTGAGTCGTCGACCAGGCGGGCGGTCAGATCTTGCTTGTTGGTCAGCGAGGTGTTGCTGGCCGAGGGCACAAAGCGGATCAAGTCGGTCTTGGCAAGGAACACCGAGGTGCTGTCGGTCAAGCCTGCAGCCAGGGACAACCAGATGGTGCCGCCATTGGTGGAGTACTGGTACTGGCCTTTGCTCGTGAAATCAGCCGCCGTGCCTGCCGAGGTAATGACCACACCACGCATGCTGTTGAAGTCCGCGTCGGAGAAGGTGGGACCAAAAAGGGCGTCGACGGTCTTGCCTGGCGTTGCGCCGGAAATCACCGGAAGCAAAACGTTGTCCACCACGCCATCCGCGTCTGTCGAAACGGGTGCCCGATTGACCAAATTCACGGTCACGGTATCGCCCGTGCCGCCACTGTTGCCGCCGCTGAACGCGGTGCTGCCGCCGTTGACGCTGGCATCGATGGTGTTGCCGGTCGACGTGGCGTTGTAACTGGCTGTACCAGTTTCGCCAGAATTGTCGATCAAGCGCACAGTCAGGTTTTGCGGTTTGATCACATCCACGCCCGATGCGCCGGCGTATCGGATCAAGGCCGTTTTGTCGGCGTAAATGGCGGTGCCATCCGTCAAGCCACCTGTCACGTCGGTCCAGGTCAACCCACCATCTTTGGACAGCTGGTAGCGGCCCAGCGTGCCGATGTCGGTGCTTGAACCTGCCGCCACAATCGCCACACCCTTGAAGTCTCCTCTTGGCGTGCCGCTTGTGTTGGCATCTGTGAAGCTGAACAGCGTGTCATTGGCTTCGCTTTGTGGGCCAAACAAGCTCTCAATGCTGATGGCTTGACTGAAAACCGACGAAGCCGAAACGGATGCTGTGGACGTCACCACGTTCATCAAACTGTCAACAAAAACGGTTGCGCCGCTCAGGCTGTAGGCGGTGTAGCTGCGGCCTGGTGTGAACTTGTAGCTGACACCATAGGTGTTGCTCAGATTGGTGGCCGTATCGGTGACGCCCTCGCTCCAGTTGGCCAAGTTCACAAACTGCGCAGTGTCCCCTGAGTTGCCACTGATCACCAGCAACTTGCTCTCATCAACACCCGACGTTGCGGCATTGTCAGTGCCACCAGACAAGGCCAGGACCGAGGTCAGATTGAGTTTGATGGTGTTGTTGGTGAACGTGCTTGTGGGTCCCGTGATGTCAATGCTGTTGAAGTTGCTCAACTTGTTGATGACGGTGCTGTTGGTCAAGTCCAAGGTCACACCTGTGCCTGGCGTCGTGTTGGTGATTTGCAAGAAGTTCACGCCAGTGCCACCGTCCACCACCATGGCGTTGTTCGCGCTCAGGCTGTTGACGTTGTCCGTGTTCAAAATCACCGTGTCGTTGTTGCCACCCGCATAAATCTGATCGGCACCACCGCCAGCGGTGATGATGTCCGAGAAATCGGTGCCATAAGTGGTGTTGGCGGCCGTTGAACCCGTGACGGTAAAGGTCGCACCATCCGGTCCATACGTGCCTTGTTTGATGGCTGTGTAAGACCAGAAGACCGTGGCAAAGGTGTTGTCAAATCTGTCCCAATAGCCGGTCAGCTTGAGGGTGGAATTGAACACCACACCGCCATCGGCCGTGGCTGCAATGACCAATTTGTCTGTTTCCACCTGTGTGGCCCCAATGGGGTAAACCCCACCGAAGGTCGTGTCCGTCAATTTACCGACCGTGCGTCCGTCTTGGTAACTGCCTGACCACAACTGCTCGCCATCGGCCGAGTACTTGCGGATATAGACCTGGTTCTGCTCAGTCGTCGTGTCGTTGCCAGGCGCACCATTGGGGTTGGTTCGGGTTTTGACTTCGCCTTCGAGCCAACCCACCGCATACGAACCGTCGCCATAGCCGATCAGTTGCACCTTGGTCTGATTGAAGCCTCGGTCAAGTGAGACAGCGGCACCTTTGGGTGTGCCATCGGCCTTGAACTGCTGAATGTGAACACGCGGTCCTGTACCGTTGCTGCCCAGCCAGGCCACCACATAAGAGCCGTCCGTGCCCGTGCTGGCTACTTGAGGTTCTGTGTCTGCACTGCTGGTGTTGCCAATCGCTTCGAGCTTGGTGGCTGTCCCATCAGGCGAACCGCTGACATTGAATTTTTGGACATAAACACTGGTGTCGCCACCCTCGTCCACGCCCGACCAGCTGACCACGTAAGCACCAGCGTTGCCCACCGCAGTGACCTTGGCCGAGTTGTCGGCACCCGTGGTCACACCATTGGCCTCCAGCTTCACCACCGGATTGCCCACAATCGAGCCGGTTGGCGAAAGCTTTTGCACAAAAACGCTGTTGTCGCCGTTGCTGTCCACGCCCGTCCAGGTGATGACCACCGAGCCATCGGCTCCGATCGAGGTGATCCGAGGATCGGAATCAGCAGATGCCGCACTGGCCGCATCGCCATTGAGCGTCACCTGAGGATTGCCCGTCAGGCTGTTGTTGGCGTTGACCACCTGGTACTTGATCGAGCTGCCCTCAGACCAAGTCACCACATAGGCTCCACTGGTGCCCAAGCCCGCCACTTTGGGGGCGGCGCTGGTGTTGGTCGAGATGCGCAGACCATCGTTGATGAAAGGGCTGCTGAGGATCGGGTTAATCGGTGACCCGCTGGCATCGAAACGCTGAGTCAAGATGCCCCGGTTCAAGCTGCTCCAGGCCAACACATACGAGCCATCGCTACCCACTTCAGCAAAGTCCGGGCTCTTGTCCCAGACTTGCCCTGTATTGGTCGCATTGGCAACGTTTTGCGTAGAAATCAGCCCACCGCTGACCGCCAACCAAGGTGTGTTGTTGAACTGAGGTTCTGAGGGATTATTCGACCGACCTGCAGCAGACACCACCTTACCGGTTGACAGGGTTTTCAGGGCTGCGTTGTCTTCGTTGATGTTGGAGAAATCAGCTCCACCCACCGACACCGCAGGTGCGGTTTGCACGCCATAGGTTTGCAAACCCACGCCGCCTGTGCCCGCCACACCCATTTCATTGGTATAGCTGTTGTCAGCCAGAGTCAGCAAGGTGCCGCTCGATCCGGTCGTCGGTGTTTGTGCACGAACCGTCCATTCGGTGAAGTAGTCCACACCATTGACGATGGTCTTGGTGCCGGGAACGCCGGCCAAAGAGCCAACGACCAAACTGCCATTGGTGACGGACAAGTCGGATTCCGACAAGGTGGATGCCTTGATGGGCTCGTTGAATTTGAGCTTGAAGGTCACGGCCGTGTTGTTGGCAACGGTGGACGTTGCCTGGTTGTCCGTGATGGTCACAAAAGGTGCCATCGCTGGCGTACCAAACACATTGCTCAGCACCGAAGGGTTGGCCACAGGGGCTGAGTTGAGCGAGGCCACCACAACGTCAAACGTGTCGTTCGCACTCAGGCCTGCGCTGTCGGTGGCGGTGACCTTGATGCTGAGCGTGCTGCCTGCTGTGCCTGCGCTCAGGGTGCCGGTGATGGCCCCGGTGCTGGCGTTGATGCTCAGGCCCTTGGTGGACAAGGCGCTGCCATCGGCGAAGGTGGCGCTGTAGCTCAGCGTGGCGTTGTCCACGTCGGCGAAGCTGCCTGCGGGCAAGGTCCAGTTGAAGGCAAGGCCTTCAGTGCCCGTGGTGTCGGCCAGCACGTTGGCCAGCACGGGCGCGTCGTTGGCACCGTTGACGGTGACCGTGATGGTGGCCTTGTTGGTCAGGCCGCCCGGGTCTTTGACGGTGTAGGTGAACTGCTCACTGACGTTGGTGCCCGTGTTCAGGGCCTGCACGGTGGCGTTGTTCTGGTTGACCGTGTAGCTGTAGCTGCCATCGGCACCGATTTTGAGTGTGCCGTAATCGCCCACCACGGTTTGGCCGTTGGCGCTGTTGGTGCCTGCGGTCACGGCGCTGGCGGTGCCGCTGGTGCCTTTGGCGATGGCGCTGACCACCAAGGTGCTGTTGGCATCGTTGCTGTCGGTGTCGTTGGCCAACACTTTGGCCACCACGCTGTCAAGGCCGGGGTTGACGCCCACTGTGCCGTTGCCCACACCACCAGCTTCGGTGGCAATGGCTGTGTCGGGGTTGGCCACGGGGGCGCCTGCATCCACAACGCGCAAGGTGACTGCATTGCCGCTGTAAGGCGTGCTGCCGCCGTTCTTGGTGCCAGACACGTCCACGGTGGCGCCCGAGGTGGGGGCCACGGCAGCCGAGTCGTCGACCAGGCGGGCGGTCAGGTCTTGCTTGTTGACCAGCGAGGTGTTGGTGGCCGAGGGCACAAAGCGGATCAAGTCGGTCTTGGCCAGGAACACCGAGGTGCTGTCGTTCAGGCCCGCTGGAATGTCCACCCAGGTGGTGGTGCCTGCGATTTGGTACTGGTACTTGCCCAAGCTGCTCAAATCGCCGGCCGTGCCTGCCGAGGTGATGGTGACGCCACGCATGGTGTCGAAATCGGCATCGGTGTAGGTGGGGCCGAAGAGGGCTTCGACGGATTGGGCTGGGGTGGCGACGGCAGACATTTCTGTCGCCTTGATTTGATACAACGCTCCATTGGGCGGGTTGGTCGATCCAGTGGAAATGTAGTCGTTCATCACAGCAAAGCTGCTGATGCCACCAGGCACATCATTCAAGTTGATGGTGATGGTGCCATTGAATGATGAAGCAGCCCCTAAACCAGTTGCACCGGTGATGCTGAAACCATCGGCAGACAAAACAGGTGTAACGGCTGCACCACCGGTTCCCGTAGCTGTGTAGGAAACACTGTCGCTGAGGTTCGCCAAACTGAGCTTGAAGGGCAGGCCATTGATGAAGACTCTGACGGCTTCAAAACCAGTGGTGGACTCTACGTTTAAACCTGCAAATTTCACCGTCACCTGAGCCACGGGCTTGTTGAAGGAGATCGTCGCCGTTTCATCAGCGTTGGACTCGCCCAATCGCAAAACAGTCTCTGTGCCGTTACCGAAATACGGGTTCGTGCCCGATATGGTCCCATTAAGGCCCGTCACTGTGCCCGTGGTGCTTCCAAAGGTGTAGCTGGCGTTATTTACGAAATCAGTTGTCGTTGAAGTGATGCCATAGCCAGCCTGGGCCGCCCCAAACGCATCCCCCACCACCACCCCATCCGCATCCGAAGACACAGGCGCGCGGTTAACCAAGTTGGTGGTCACGGTGTCGCCCACGCCGCCGCTGTTGCCGCCGCTGAAGGCAGTGCCGCCGCCGTTGACGCTGGCGTTGATGGTGGTGCCGGTGGCGGCCAGGTTGTAGCTGGCGGTGCCGGTCAGGCCCGAGTTGTCCACCATGCGGGCCGTCAGGTCTTGCGGGTTGATGGCTTCCACGCCGGTGGCACCGGCGTAGCGGATCAGCGCGGCCTTGTCGGCGTAGATCTCCACGGTGCTGCCGGTGATGGGAGTTTTCAGGTCGATCCAGGTCGCGCCACCGTCTTTGGATAGCTGGTAGAAGCCCTTGCTGGTGATGTCGGTCGCCGTGCCGATGTTGGTCAGCGACACGCCCTTGAAGGTCGCGTTGGCCGTGCCTGCGGTGTTGGCGTCGGTGAAGCTGAAGGCCGTGTCGGTGCTGCCGTTTTGCGGGCCAAACAGGCTCTCGATGCTCACCGCCTGGCTGTAGGCCACGGGCGTGTTGGCCGCCGTTGCCACCACGTTGGCCACGGTGATGGCCTGGTCCACAAACACCGTCGCGCCGTTGAGCGTGTAGGCCTTGTAGGTTTTACCGAACAAGAAGTTGTAGGCACTGCCATAAGCGGCGCTCAGGCTGGCGGCGTTTTGGGCCGCGCCCACGTTCCAGCTGGCCAGGTTGACCAGGTTGAGCGTGTCGCCCGCGTTGCCGCTGACCACCAGCATCTTGGACTCGTCGGCCAAGGTGCCCGCCGCGTCGCTGGTGCCCGACAGGGCGACCACAGCGGCGTAGTTGAGTTTGAGCGTGTTGTTGCCCGTGCCGGTGAGGTCAATGCTGTTGAAGCTGTTGACCTTGGCCAACACGGTGGCGTTGGTCAGGTCGAGTGTGGAGCCCGTGCCGTCCACCTTGAGCGCGTTAACGCCCGAGCCGCCGTCCAACACCATGGTGTTGGTGGCAGACAACTGAGTGATGTTGTCGGCGTTGATGATGACGGTGTCGTTGCCTGCACCGGTGAAGATGCGGTCGGCTCCGCCGTTGGCGGTGACCACGTCAACACCGTCAGCACCGTTGAGGTTGTCGGTGCCACCGGCTGTGGCACCGGAGAGGAAGGAACCGCCGGGGGCTGCGAAGACTTGGTTGGTGGCAACCACTGACCCGTTAGAAAGACCATACGTGTATGACAAAGCATAACCACCAGTGCTCAGACCTGTGATGTTGATGCCAAACAGTCCGACCGACCCTCCTGGAGGTGTCACTATTGTCGAAGAGCCAACGGCAGTGCCTGAAGCATCAAATACTTGCATCTGAATGGCACTGCCAGTGTCCCAACCCAAAACAAAACCGCCATCCACCAATCTGGCAACAAGTGGCGCAACTTCAATCGGAGTTTGAATATCCTTGATAGCGCCAAGAGCCACACCAGCTGAATTAAATTGCTGCCAACGGCCAATCTTTGGTTGTCCTTGTCCATCGAGCTCGGACCAAGTCACGACAAAACTGTTGTCCTTCAATACCGTCACTGATGGGTTGGACGGGCTATTGCCAGTGACGACGACGAATTCAGCCCCTTTCTTTGTGCCATCTGCGTTGAAATTTTGACCGGCGATTTGCTTTTCTGTGCCGTTCAAATGCGTCCAGGTGACTACAAATTCATTGTTGTTAAATGCTTCGACGCTTGAGTAGGTCTGATCACCCAGAACCCGTGTATTCACTTGGAATGTGTTGCCCACACGATTACCTTGGGCATCTAAGAGTTGCCCAAAGACACCGTCTGAATTTGGACTGTCAAAATTATTGCTATGCCAAGTCACTACAGCGCCACCATTAGGCAGCGCGGCAATTGAAGGAACATTTTTACTCTGTGTTGTCTCTGCAGGATCACTGACCTTGATAGTCGATCCCAAGGCATTCATATTGCTGTCGAAGCGTTGGACAAAAATATCCTTAGTCACCTGCCAAGACACCAAAACATCGCCATTACTCAATGTCGTGGTTGTCGCTGAATCAGGGTATTGCCCCCCAGCAGCAACGCCTGTCGCGACAGTTACTGTTTTGACTGCATTACCGGCCGCATCAAATCTCGTAGCAACCGTGTCATAAACGCCCCCACGTCCTTGGGACGATGCCACCGTCACCCAGCCACCGTCTGCCAAATAGGTAGATGCTTTATCTGAACTTGTTGACTTATTGGTAATCGACGCACCAGAACCTGTTGCCGTTGAAGCGTTCTGCCCAAACGTCCCATAAGCCTGCGTATCCGAGTTCCCCTGCCCTGCCCTGCCAACGGCGCTGGTGTAGCTGCCATCGGCCACGGTGATGCCCGTGACGCCCGAGCCAGAGGCTGGGGCGGTGGTAGTGAAGGTGTATTGGCTGGACGAGACCTTGGTCAGCGTGCCTGTCGCTGCGCCGCCGCTGAGCAACGTGATGTCGCTGGCGGTCAAGGTGCCGTCGGCAATGGCTTCGCTGAAGTTCAGCGTGTAGGTCACCGCCTGGCCCAGCGTGGCGTTGCCGCTCACGTCGTCGGTGATGGTCAACTTAGGCGCTGTGGCCGTAGCCGCAAACACGTTGCTCACCACCGTGGGGTTGGCCACGGGGGCGGCGTTGAGTTCGGGCGCTGCCACCGTGTAAGTGAAGGTGTTCGACACCCCACTCACATTGTTGCTGGCGTCCGTGGCCTTGGCGGTGATGGTGTACAGACCGTTGGCCTGATCGGCCGTGGGTGTGTACGTCCACACGCCTGCACCGTTGGTGGTGGTGCTGCCGATTTCGACGTTGTTGTTGAACAGCTTGACCACGCTGCCCGCTTCGGCCGTGCCGCTGAGGGTGGGCTTGGCGTCGTCGGTAGTGGTGCCGCTGGCGTTGTTGCCGGTGGCGCTGCCCACGTCGTCAAAGTAGCTGACGATGGCCGGCGCTGCGGGCGCACCCAGGTCTTTGAGCGTGATGGGCGTGCCGCTGAAGGCGGTCGTGCCGCCGTTGCTGCTGGCGTTGGTGGTGGCTCCGTTGGTCAGGCCTGAGGTGCTGGTCTGGCCCGACATGTCGACCAAGCGGGCGCTCAGGTCGTGCAGGTTGAGCGTGGCCACACCTGCTGCCGCCTGGAAGCGGATGAGTGTGGTGGGGGCCAAGAACACGGCATTGCTGTCGGTCAGGCCAGCGGCCAGGTCCACCCACAGGCTGGTGGTGGTGTTGAACCACTGGTACTTGCCTTGGTTGGTTTGCTCTGTGCTGGTGCCCGCGTCGGTGATGGCCACGCCTTTGAATTGGCCGTTGGCCACGCTGACGCCGTCCACGTCGGTAAAGCGGGTGCCAAACAGCTCCTGCACGGTCTGGCCAGCGGTGGCCACTGGGGCAGGCGCTGTGGTGGGCGTGCCAAAGTCGGTGACGCTGAGCGCGGTGTTGATGTACACCGTGGCACCGGCCAGGGTGTAGGCCTTGTAGCTTTGGACAGACACAAAGCCTTGAGCAGCGCCGAACTTGGCGATCAGGTCAAGGCCAGTTTCGATGGGGCCTGCGGTCCATTGGCTGGTGCCGCCCACCTGTGGGTCGAGCAGCTGCACGGCGTCGCCGGTGTTGCCGTTGACCACGATGAGCTTGGCTTCGTTGACAGCGGTGAGCGCGTTGTCGCTGGCACCCGACAAGAACTTGGCCGATGCGGCGTTGAGCTTGAGGGTGTTGTTGCCGGTGCCGGTCAGGTCGATGACGCTGAAGTTGCTGACCTTGGCCGCGATGGTGGCGTTGGTCAGGTCGAGCGTGGAGCCCGTGCCGTCCACCTTGAGCGTGTTGATGCCCGTGCCGCCGTCGAGCACCATGTTGGCCGCTGTGGCCAGCTGGGTGATGTTGTCGGCGTTGATGATGACGGTGTCGTTGCCTGCACCGGCGTAGATGACGTCGGCACCGCCGTTGGCTGTGATGACGTCAGCGCCGTCGCCACCGGTGAAGGTGTCGGTGCCACCGGCTGTGGCGCCGGAGAGGAAGGAGCCGCCGGGGGCGGCGAAGACACGGTTAGCAATCTGATTCTGGCCAAAACTGCTCGATACTGCAAATCCACCACTCGGCAAAGCCACAATGTTGGAGGCGGCAGAAGCCGCATATGAAGTTGTACCTACTTTTGTACTATTGACATCGTATATATCAATCGTTGTTGGCCACGATCCAATTGGAGCGGCACCATAAGTTACTGCAAAACCACCGTTTGCCAAACCCGCAATATTGAGTGTGTCAGAAGCTGAGAGCAATGTGACCGTGCTGCCTACGGGAGCACCTGCAGCGCTGTATCGCTGGAAGAATTTATCGCCACCACCAGTTTTACCTTGCCCCCAACTGATCACAAACCCACCATCAGCAAGCACTGATGTTTTTGTATTGAGCGGGCTATTTGTATTATTCGCGCTGAAGACAGTAACAGCACTGCCATTTTTGCTCAAATCCGAATTGAACAATTGGTACATGATCGAGCCGTTAGCGAGGCTGTAACTCATGACATAGCCGCCGTTACTGAGCGGCTCAATGCTTTGATCATAGGCACCAGAGGGCAACAGTTGAACCTCAGAGCCAACTTTGGAACCTGAAACCGTATATTCCTGACCAACAATACCTGCGCTCGTAAAGCTTCCAGGATTGGTATTTGGTTGATAGACAACCATATAATTTCCATTATCACGATTGATAATGTCTATATTAAGAGACCAAGCTATAGTCCCGGACGGTGTTGCTGGTGATGTATTAACCTGCACAAGACTGCCGGCAATTGGCGTCAAGTCCGAGTTCGTTAATTGTGTATAAACACCACCATTTTGAGAATCGGAAAATGCGACAACATAACCACCATTATCCAGGCGAGAAATAACTGGACCATTCATCATGCCCAAAAACAAACTATTTCCAGTTCCACCGCCAAGATTTGAAACAGAAACAAGTACTGACGTTGATAATAAATTTCCAGAAGAATCAAATTTCTGAGCATTAATACCGTAAGAACTGGGGTAAACGCCGCTGTACACGGTAATCCATCCACCGTCTGCTGTTGCCAGCATATTGGTGTTGTTTGGAGATGACAAATAACTGTTTGGCGATATCGCCAAGGTACCGCCCGAAGGTGTCTGAGCAAACGTCCCATAAGCCTGCGTAGCTGAATTGCCCTGCCCGGCCAAGCCGTTGGCTCCGGTGTAGACACCATCCATCACGCTGACGCTGGTCGCGCCGTTGCCCGATGAGGGGGTTTGCACGTCCACGGTCCACTCGTTGGTGGTGCCCACGCGGGTCAGTGACCCGGCCTTGAGGGTGCCGTTGCTGACTTTGATGTCGGCTTCGGTCAGTGTGGCAGCGTCGATGCCGCCGCTGAAGCTGAGCGTGTAGCGCACCAAGCCTTGGGCCACGGTGGTGCCACCGCTCACGAAGTTGCCTGCGTTGGTAGTGGCGTTGTCGGTGATGCTGACAGTCACCGCGTCTTGCCCTTGCAGCGGGTTGTTCACCAAGCCATTGGCCGGGTTGGGCACAGGAGCGGTGTTCAGCACAATTTCATTGGCACCCCGGATGGTGACTTTGATCTCTTGGCTGCCGGTGCCGTCGGTGCTCTTGACGGTGACGGTGTCAAACACGGTGTCGCCGGTGTTCAGGGCGTTGGTGGCGGCCTTGGTGTTGTCCAAGGTGTAGGTCCACTCGCCGGTGGCGGTGTTGAAGGTGAAGTTGCCGTAGGTGCCTGCCAAGGTGGTGGGCGTGGCAAAGGCGGCTTCGCCGGTGTCCACGTCGGCCACCGTCAGCGTGCCGCTGGCCACGGTGGTGGCGCTGTCTTCGGTCAGCTCGCCGGTGGCGGGGCCGCTGATGACGGCCACGTCGTTGGTGCCGGTGATGGTGACGGTGATCGGCTTGGTGGCGCTGCCGTCGGCGCTGGCCACGGTCAGGGTGTCAAACACTTGCTGGCCTGCTTTGAGGGCCTGGGTGGCCGCCTTGGTGTTGTCCAAGGTGTAGGTCCACACGCCGGTGGCGGTGTTGAGCGCAAAGTTACCGTAGGTGCCTGCCAGGTTGGAAGGCGTTTGCAGCGTGGCTTGGCCTGCGTCTGGGTCGGTGACCGTGAGGGTGCCGGTGGCGATGTTTTGGCTGCCGTTGTCTTCGGTGGCGGTGCCAGTGCTGGTGCCGCTGATGCTGGCCACGGTGTTGGGGCCCACGCGCAGGGTGGCGGTGTCGCCGCTGTACGGGGTGCTGCCGCCGTGCTTGACGCCTGCGACGTCGATCACGTCACCGGTGACGGGCGCGGTGGTGGCCGAGTTGTCAACCAGGCGAGCTGTCAGGTCGGGCTTGGCAAAGGCCGAGCTGTTGGTGCTGGAGGGCACGAAGCGGATGGCGTCTTCTTTGGCCAGGTACACGGCGGTGCCGTCGGTCAGGCCCGAGGGCAGGTCCACCCAGGTGGTGGTGCCAGCCTTTTGGTACTGGTATTTGCCCAGGTTGGTGCCGTCTGTGCCCTGCCCTGCGGATGTGATGGTCACGCCACGGAAAGCGTCGCCGGTGTCCACGTCGGTGTAGGTGGGGCCGAAGAGGTCGTTGACGGTTTTGGAGGGGGTTGGTGTAACCGTGGGGATTTCAGTAGCTGTAATCTTGGCATACACACCGCCAGGTCCTACGACTGATCCATCGCTGATGTAGTCATTGAACACAGCAAGACTATTGATGCCCCCTGGTACATCTTGCAAATTAATGGTGATGGTGGTGCTGATTCGATTTGCGCCAGTTAGGGCACCGCTCGCAGAAAACGTAGGGGTTACAGGAGTACCGTCTACGCAATTGACTGAATTGCTCAGGTTAGCTTGCGTTAGTTTGAATGGCTGTCCGTTAATGGAAATAATGACCTGTTCGAAACCCACCTGGCTTGTTGCATCTAACCCAGTCAGTTTGATTACGACTTGCCCCACTGCTTTGTTGAATGTGACAGATGCTGTTTCATCAAAATTAGCGGGGCCTTGGCCCAAGCGCAAAGCAGTATCGCCTTGAACCAAAACTCCAAAGTACCCGCTGGGCACAACCTCCGAAATTGCGCCGATATTGCCAGTCATCGTGCCGGTTGTGCTGCCAAAGGTGTAGGACGTATTGGCTAGGAAGTCACTCACCGTTGAAGAAATGCCAGGGACAAGGACCACCGCCCCCAACAAATCCGTAAATATCACGTCATTGACGTTCACGTTGCCATTGACCACCGGCGCGTCGTTGGTGCCGGTGATGGTGACGGTGATGTCTTGGTTGGCGCTGCCGTCGCTGCTCTTGACGTTGAGTTTGTCGCTCACTTGCTGGCCGGCTTTGAGGGCCTGGGTGGCGGCCTTGGTGTTGTCCAAGGTGTAGGTCCACGCGCCGGTGCTGGCATTCAGCGTGAAGTTGCCGTAGGTGCCCACCAAGCTGGCGGGGGTGGCCGCTTGCAGTGTGGCTTGGCCTGCATCGCCGTCGGTGACGGTGACGGTGCCGCTGGCGTTGGCCAGGGTGTCTTCGGTGGCCACGCCGGTGGTGGTGCCGCCAATGCTGGCGTTGTCGTCCACAGCTGTGACGGTGATGGCCACGGTGTCGCTGTCGGTGACATTTTGGCCGTCGGTGGAGAGCACCGTGAGGGTGTCGTTGCCGTTGTAGTTGGCAGCGCCCTTGTACTGGATGGTGGCCAGTGCGGCGTTGATTTGCGCTTGTGTGCCGCTCAGGGTCATCGTAGCGCTGTTGTTGGCACCGGCGGTGATGGTGGCACCACCCGACAGGTTGACGTTCAGGTTGCCGTTGAGCACGCTGATTTGTGTGGTGGCCAGGTTGCCGTCGGCATCAGACACGCTGATGCCGGTGATGGCCTGCTGCGTGTCTTCGGCCACGGTTTGGGTGGCGGCGGGCACGGTGTTGACCGGTGCCTCGTTGAGGACCACGGCATAGTTTTGCTGTGCGTTGGCCGCTGTGCCACCGGTGCCGGTGACGCTGGCTTCGATTTGCGTGTTGCTGTCAGCCACCAGGTCGGCACCCGAAACGAGGATGCTGAAGGTGCCGTCTGCCAGCACCGTGCCAGGCAAGGCTGCACCTTTGACTGTCAAGGTGACGGTGTCGCCTGCGGCGAACTTGCCCGTCACTTTGCCGGTCACGGTGATGTTGCCTGCCGCTTCGGTGCTGTTGATGATGTTGTCAGCCGTCACAGGGTCCAGGCTGATGGCGGTGAGCTTGCCAGCGGTGTTGGTGTCTTCCACCACGTAGTCTTGCGCGGCTTCTGCGGTTTGCTTGGCAGCGCTGCCGGGCACGGTGGCCGCGATGCGGGCTTCGACTCGGGTGTCTGTGTCAGCCTTCAAGCTGGCGGTGGTGACGGCGATGCTGTACACGCCGTTAGCGTCCACGGTGCCGCTGAACTTGGTGTCGTTCACCGTCAAGGTGACCACGTCGCCCGCTGCAAACGCACCTGTGGCTTTGCCGGTGAGCGTGGTGCTGGTGACAGCGCCTTCGGTGGTGTTGATGATGTTGTCGCCCGTGATCGGATCCAGCGTCAAAGCGGTCTTGAGCGCTTCGGTGTTGGTGTCCAGGGTGAACGGACGTGGGGTGGCCGAGATGGTGGCGGTGTTGCTGGAGGAGTCGCTGGCCAGGATGCTGGCTGAGACGGCTTGGTCGCCGGTGTCAAAGTCGGCTTTGAGCTTGGAGCCGGGCACACCGGTCACGCTGTATTTGCCAGAGGCATCCACTGCGGCGCTGTAGTTCGCGCCGTCCACCACCACGGTGACGATGTCGCCAGCGCGGAATTCGCCTGTGACAGAGCCGGTGATGGTGACGTTGCCGCCCTGCTCGGCTTGCGTCAGGAAGTCGTCGCCGGTGATGGCGTCGATGGTGAGCGTGGTGCCAGCGGGTGACGGAGGTGTGGTGTCGACCGCGTAGTTCTGAACCGCATTGGCCAGCGTGCCGCCAGTGCCAGTGACGCTGGCTTCGATGGTCGTGTTGCTGTCAGCGACCAGGTCGGCCGCAGGCACATTGATGCTGAAGACACCTTGGCCGTTGACAGAGCCTTGGTACGGCTTGTCCACACCCCCCACCTTGAGTGAGAGGGTCACGGTGTCACCCGATGCAAAGGCACCTGTCACTTTGCCGGTGATGGCAATGGAGCCGGTGTTTTCTGCAGCATTGATGATGTTGTCAGCGGTGACGGGGTCCAGGCTGATGGCCGTGAGCTTGCCAGCGGTGGTGCCGGTTTCGACCACGTAGTCTTGCGCGGCTTCTGCCGTTTGCTTGGCCGCGCTGCCGGGCACGGTGGCCGCAATGCGGGCTTCGACTCGGGTGTCGCTGTCGGCCTTGAGGTCGGCGGTAGTGACCACAATGCTGTACACACCAGCTGCGTTGACGGTCCCGCTGAACTTGGTGTCGTTCACCGTCAAGGTGACCACATCGCCTGCTGCAAACGCACCTGTGGCTTTGCCGGTGAGCGTGGTGCTGGTGATGGCCCCTTCGGTGGTGTCAATGATGTTGTTGCCTGCCACGGGGTCCAGCGTCAAAGCGGTTTTGAGCGCTTCGGTGTTGGTGTCCAGGGTGAACGGACGTGGGGTGGCGTTGAAGGTGGCGCTGTTATTGGAGCTGTCGCTGGCCAGAATTTTGGCGTCGATGGCTGTGTCGCCGCTGTTGAAGTCGGCCACAAACTGCGCCCCGGGCACGCCCGCAATGCTGTACTGGCCAGACGCGTCCACTGTGCCGGTGTAGTCGGTGCCGCCCACGTTGATGGTGACTTTGTCGCCTGCGCGGAATTCGCCCGTGACGCTACCGGTGACGGTGACGTTGCCGCCTTGCTCGGTGGCGCTCAAGAAGTCGTCGCCGGTGATGGCGTTGATGACGATGATGGTGCCAGCTGGCGGCGTGGTGTCGACCGCGTAGTTTTGCAAAGCAGTGGCTTTGCTGCCCCCGGTGCCGGTAACGCTGCCTTCGATTTGCGTGTCGCTGTCCGCCACCAAGTCGGCTGCGGCCACGTTGATGCTGAATTTGCCGTCTGCGCCCACGGTGCCGGGCACCTGTGCGCCTTTGACGGTGAGGGTGACGGTGTCGCCCGCTGCAAACTTGCCCGTGACCAGACCGGTGATGGTGATGAAGCCGGTGTTTTCTGCGGCGTTGATGATGTTGTCGGGCGTGACCGGGTCAATGCTCAGGGCAGTGACTTTGCCGATGTTGGCACCGTTTTCCACCACATAGTCTTGCGCGGCGGTGGCCGTTTGTTTGGCGGCGCTGCCAGGCACGGTAGCGGCGATGCTGGCTTCGGCTTGGCTGTCGGTGTCGGCTTTGAGGTCGGCGGTGCTGACGTCGATGCTGTAGTCGCCTGCAGCGTTGACGGTGCCCGAGTAGGTTTTGACGCTGTCTGCCAGTCCCAAACGGATGGTGACCACGTCACCGGCTGCAAATGCGCCAGTGGCTTTGCCCGTGAGGGTGGTGCTGGTGGCGGAGCCTTCGGCGGCGTCGATGATGTTGTCGCCGGTGATGGGCTTGAGCGTGAGCGCGGTTTTGAGGGCTTGGGCGTTGCTGTCCACCGTGTAGGCGCGGGCCACAGCGCTGACGGTGAGGGTGTTGCCCGAGTTGTCGCTGGCCAGGATGCTGGCGTCGACTTTGCGGTCGGTGTCGGGGCCAAACTTGCCGCCGTCAACGCCTGTGATGGCGTATTGGCCTGCTGCGTCCACCGTGCCGGTGTAGTCGGTGCCGCCCACGGTGATGGTGACTTTGTCGCCTGCGCGGAATTCGCCGGTGACAGAGCCGGTGATGGTGACGGTGCCGCTTTGCTCGGTGGCCGTGACAAAGTCGTCGCCGGTGATGGCGTCGATGGTGATCACGGTGCCCACGGGCGGCGTGATGTCGACTGCGTAGTTTTGCAGTGCATTGGCCAGCGTGCCGCCGGTGCCAGTGACGCTCGCTTCGATGGTGGTGTTGCTGTCAGCGACCAGGTCGGCTGCAGGCACGTTGATGCTGAATTTGCCGTCTGCACCCACGGTGCCGGGGTACGGTTTGTCCACACCCCCCACTTTGAGGGTGAGGGTGACGGTGTCACCGGAGGCAAACTTGCCCGTCACTTTGCCGGTGATGGCAATGGAGCCGGTGTTTTCTGCGGCGTTGATGATGTTGTCAGGCGTGACAGAGTCCAGGCTGATGGCGGTGAGTTTGCCTGCGGTGGTGCCGTCTTCGACGACGTAGTCTTGTGCGGCTTCGGCCGTTTGTTTGGCCGCGCCGGGCACGCTGGAGACGGTGGCGGCAATGCGCGCTTCAACACGGGTGTCGGTGTCGGCCTTGAGGTCGGCGGTGTTGACGGCGATGCTGTAGTTGCCTGCCGCGTCCACGGTGCCCGAGTAGGTTTTGACTTCGCTGGCCAGGCCCAAGCTGATGGTGACCACGTCACCGGCTGCGAACGCGCCGGTGGCTTTGCCCGTGAGGGTGGTCAAGGTGTTGGCGCCTTCGGTCGCGTCGATGACGTTGTCAACGGCCACGGGGTTGAGCGTGAGTGCAGTCTTGAGCGCTTCGGTGTTGGTGTCGAGCGTGTAGGCACGCAGCGGCGCGGTGTAGATGGCGGTGTTGTTGGAGCCGTCACTGGCCAGCACGGTGGCCAGCACTTTTTTGTCGGCATCCGCTGCCAGCTTGCTGCCCGGAACGCCCGCCACACTGTATTGGCCCGAGGCGTTCACGGCCGCGCTGTAACCCGTGCCGTCCACGGTGAGGGTGACCACGTCACCCGCGCGGTAGTCGCCTGTGACGGTGCCGGTGATGGTGACGTTGCCAGCTTGCTCAGAGGCGTTCAGGAAGTCGTCGCCGGTGATGGCGTCGATGCTGATGGCGCCTTGTGGCACCACGGTGTCCACCGCGTAGTTCTGAACCGCATTGGCCAGCGTGCCACCCGTGCCAGTGACGCTGGCTTCAATGGTGGTGTTGCTGTCAGCCACCAAGTCGGCTGCAGGCACGTTGATGCTGAATTTGCCGTCTGCACCCACGGTGCCGGGGTACGGCTTGTCCACCCCCCCCACCTTGAGCATGAGCGTCACGGTGTCACCCGATGCAAAGGCACCCGTCACTTTGCCGGTGATGGCAATGGAGCTGGTGTTTTCTGCAGCGTTGATGATGTTGTCAGCGGTGACCGGGTCGAGGCTGATGGCGGTGAGCTTGCCCACGGTGGTGCCAGTTTCGACCACGTAGTCTTGCGCAGCTTCGGCCGTTTGCTTGGCCACGCTGCCGGGCACGGTGGCCGCGATGCGGGCTTCGACTTTGCTGTCCACGTCGGCCTTGAGGTCGGTTGTGGTCACAGCGATGCTGTACACACCGGCTGCGTTGACGGTGCCGCTGAACTTGACGTCGTTCACAGTCAAGGTGACCACGTCGCCTGCTGCAAACGCACCTGTGGCTTTGCCGGTGAGCGTGGTGCTGGTGATCGCCCCTTCGGTGGTGTTGATGATGTTGTCGCCCGTGATCGGCTCCAGCGTCAAAGCGGTTTTGAGCGCTTCGGTGTTGGTGTCCAGGGTGAACGGACGTGGCGTGGCCGAGATGGTGGCGGTGTTGCTGGAGCTGTCGCTGGCCAGGATGGTGGCCGAGACGGCTTTGTCGCCGTTGTCAAAGTCGGCTTTGAGCTTAGCGCCGGGAACACCCGTCACGCTGTATTTTCCGGAGGCGTTGACAGCGGCGCTGTAGTTGGTGCCGTCGACCACCACGGTGACGATGTCACCCGCGCGGAACTCGCCCGTGACAGCGCCGGTGATGGTGACGCTGCCTGCCGCTTCGCTGGCGGAGAGGAAGTCGTCGCCCGTGATGGCGTCAATCGTGAGCGTGGTGCCCGCAGGAGACGGCGGTGTGGTGTCGATGGCGTAGTTTTGCAAGGCGCTGGCCGCTGTGCCGCCGCTGCCGGTGACGCTGCCCTCGATTTGCGTGTTGCTGTCGGCCAGCAACTGCGCCGTGGGCACGTTGATGCTGTAGTTGCCCGAGGCGTCCACGGCAGCGCTGTAGGGCTGGGTGTTGACCGTCACGGTGACGATGTCGCCGCTGGCGAACTTGCCCGTCACTTTGCCGGTGACGGCAGTGACGCCGCCATTGGCCGTGCTGTCGGCCAGGTTGATGAGGTTGTCGCCCGTGATGGGGGCAATGGACAGCGCCGTTTGTGTGAGGGTGCCCGTGCTTTCCACGGTGTAGTCTTGCGCGGCGTCGGCCGTTTTCTTGAGACCGTCAACGGTGGCCGCAATGCGCGCTTGCACCTGCGTGTCGCTGTCCGCGACCAAGTCGGCTGTGGCCACGGCCAGGCTGTAGGCGCCCGAGGCGTCCACGGCAACGCTGTAGGTTTTGCTGCCGCTGGGCAGCCCCAAGGTGATGGTGACGATGTCACCCACGGCAAACGCGCCGGTCACTTTGCCGGTGAGCGTGGTGTTGGCTTGGCCGCTTTCGGCCAAGGTGATGACGTTGTCGCCGGTGATGGGGTCCAGCGTCAGGGCCGTTTTGGTGGCCTCGGTGCTGGTGTCCACCGTGTAGGCGCGGGGCGTGGCGCTGAAGGTGGCGCTGTTGCTAGAGCTGTCGGTGGCCAAGATCTTGGCTTCGACCTTTTGGTCGGTGTCGGGGCCGAACTTGCTGCCGTCTACGCCTGAGACGGTGTATTTTCCTGCAGCATCGACAGTGCCTGTGTAGTCGGCGCCGCCCACGGTGATGGTGACTTTGTCGCCGGCGCGGAATTCGCCCGTGACAGAGCCGGTGATGGTGACGCTCGCGCCCGCTTCGGCCGAGCTGATGAAGTCGTCGCCGGTGATGGCGTCGATGGTGATGGCGGTGCCTGCAGGCGGTGTGGTGTCGACCGCGTAGTTTTGCAAGGCGCTGGCTTGGCTGCCGCCGGTGCCGGTGACGCTGCCCTCGATTTGTGTGTCAGCGTCTGCGATCAGGTCGGCCGCGCTCACGTTGATGCTGAAGACGCCTTGGCCGCCCACGATGGCGCTGACGCTGCCCACAACGGGCGAGCCCTTGACGGTGAGGGTGACGGTGTCGCCCACCACAAATGCGCCAGTCACTTTGCCGGTGATGGCGATTTGGCCCCCGTTGGCCGTGCTGTCGGCCAAGTTGATGATGTTGTCCGGCGTGACCGGGTCGATGCTCAGCGCCGTGATCTTGCCCACGTTGGTGGCGTTTTGCACCACGTAGTCTTGCGCAGCCGTGGCTGTTTGCTTGGCAGCGCTGCCGGGCACGGTGGCCGCGATGCGGGCTTCAACGCGGGTGTCGGTGTCGGCCTTCAAGTCGGCGGTGCTCACGGCAATGCTGTAAGCGCCTGCGGCGTCCACCGTGCCCGAGTAGGTCTTGGTGTTGCCTGCCAGGCCCACGCTGAGGGTGACCACGTCGCCTGCTGCGAACGCACCGGTGGCTTTGCCGGTGAGTGTGGTGCTGGCCGCGGCCCCTTCGGTGGTGTCAAGGATGTTGTCGCCGGTGACAGGATTGAGCGTCAAAGCGGTTTTGAGCGCTTCGGCGTTGCTGTCGACTGTGTAGGGGCGGGGTGTGGCGGTGTAAGTGGCGGTGTTTTGCGCCTCGTTGCTGGCCAGGATGCTCGCTTGCACCTGTTGGCCTGCAAAGGCGGCCAATTGGGCACCAGGCACGCCCGCCACGCTGTACTGGCCCGAGGCGTCCACGGCGGCGCTGTAGCTGTCAGCGCCCACTTTGACGGTGACGATGTCGCCTGCGCGGAAGTTGCCGGTGACCGTGCCGGTGATGGTGGCGCTGCCGGTTTTTTCTGGGCCGGCGATGAAGTCGTCGCCGGTGATGGCGTCGATGCTGATGGCCCCCGCGGGTGCGGTGGTGTTGATGACGGCGGTGTCGCTGCCCTCGGCAGACGCTTGGTTGCCCGGGGCAATGAGCTGGGCCTTGACGGTCAGGCTTTGGCCGTTGGCAGGCGCTGTCAGCTCTTGCGTGATGCTGGAGGCGATGATTTGCGCTTGGGTGAGCACGATGTCTTGCGGCGTGCCGTTGATGGTCACGCGCAAGGTGTCACCCGCTTTGGCAGCGGTGGGGATGGTGATGTTCACGCCCACGGTGCCGTTCAACTCGGCCACGTTGATGGTGCCGTCGTCGTTGCTGTCTTCGGTGATGACGACCACCGGGGCACCGGCGATGACGGTGCGCATGATGGCGCTGTCTTTGGCGTCGGGCGTGGGGCTGGCGTTGCCCGCAGGGTCTTTGATGCTGGCGGTCACCTCAAAGGTGTTGCTGTCGCCCACGCTGTTGTAGTCGGTGATGACGATTTGTTGGGCGTCAATTTGCGCTTGCGTGAGGGTGATCACGCGTTGGTTGTTGCCGCTGGCGGTCACCGTGAGGGTGTCGCCCACGGCCGCGCCTGCGGGCAAGCTGATGGTGACTTTGATCTTGCCACCGGTGGCTGTGAGCTCTGCGGCGGTGATGAAGCCGTCGCCACCTGCTGTGTTGTTGTTTGTGTTGGTGTCGGTGTCAATGTTCACGCCCACCGCGCTGATGCGCGGGCCGTTCGGGTTGGCCGGGTCCACCTTGCTGAAGTCGGTCAGATCGAACTTGGCGCTGTCGCTGCCGGGGTTGCTGATGTTGCCACTGGCCGCGGACTTGAGCGTGGCGCTCACGGTGAGCGTGGCGCCGTCAGCGGGCGCGGTGTAGGTGAGGTCCACCCCGCCGTCGATTTGGGCTTGGGTGAGTGTGATGTTTTGTGGCTGGCCCACCGCCTGGTTGGTGGTGGCGGTGACGGTGAGGATGTCACCGGCCACCGCGCCTGCAGGGGCGGTGACTTTGACGTTGACCAGGCCCTTGAGTTCGGCCAAGCTCACAAAGGAGTTGTCGTTTTCATCTTCTTGGATGACGACTTTGGGGGCGCCGGGCAAGTCGGTGTTGATGACCGCAAAGTCTTCGACCTTGTTGCTGATGTTTTTGGCCAAATCGCTCAGTTGGGCGGTGGCCACGAACTTGGTGCCGTTGGCGGGGACTTTGGCAAAGTCAGTGAGCACCTCTTTGGCGGCCACTTGCGCAGCGCTCAGGGTGATGGTTTGTGCGTCGTTGCCCGTGCCTTCGATGACCAGGGTGTCACCGGCTTTGGCGTCCGCCGAGAGCTTGACTTTGACGCTGATCTTGCCTGCGGCCAGCTCGGCGACGCTGAGCACCGCGTTGCCGCCACCGGCTTCGAGGTCGGAGGTGATCTCGATGCTGATGTTTTTGTCGGCATTGGCCGGGTCCACCGTGGGGTCGACGGGGCCGAAGTTGGAGGTGTCGCGCTTGGCGCTGTCGGTGGCCTCGGGCGTGGCGTTGCCAGAGCTGTCTTTGAGCACGGCCTTGACGTTGATGCTGGCGCCTTCGGCAGGCGCGGCAAAGCTGACGCTCACCTGCCCTGCGGCTTTAGAGGCGGCGTCCAGGGTCACGATTTGCGGGGCGCTGCCGTCCGCTGCGGTGAAGGTGACTTTGTCGCCCACCTCCACCAAGGCGGGATCGAACTTGGCCGTGACTTTGACGCTGGTGTCCGCGCCCAGTTCCTTGCGGTTGATCCAGCCGTCGTTGTTGGTGTCGGTGTCGATCGACAAGTCCACGGCTTTGCCGCCGTTGGGGGCGGTGGTGTCGATGACAGCCGTGTCGCTGCCTTCGGCCGATGCTTGGTTGCCTGCGGCAATGAGCTGGGCCTTGGCGGTGACGGTTTGGCCGTTGCTGGCACTGACTTGGCGCGTGATGCTGGCGGCCAACAAGTCAGCGGCCGTCAGGGTGATGTTGTCTGGAGCGCCGTTGATCGTGACTTTGAGCACGTCGCCCACTTGCGCTGCCGTGGGGATGCTGATGCTGATGCCCACTGCGCCGTTCAGTTCTGCGGCGTTGATGAAGCCGTCGTCGTTGCTGTCTTCGGTGATGACGACCACGGGAGCGCCGGCGATGACGGTGCGCAAGATGGCGCTGTCTTTGGCGTCGGGTGCGGGGCTGGCGTTGCCTGCGGGGTCTTTGATGCTGGCCGAGACTTCGAAGGTGTTGCCCTCGCCCACGCTGTTGTAGTCGGTGATGACGACCTTTTGCGCGGCTGTGTCCGCTGGCGTGAGGGTGATCAGGCGCTGACTGTTACCGCTGGCGTTGACGGTGAGGGTGTCGCCTGCGGCTGCGCCTTGGGGCAGCAAGATGGTGACTTTGATTTTGCTGCCGGTGGCCAGCAGCTCGGCGGTGGTGATGATGCCGTCACCCAAGCCGTTGGCATCGGTGTCGATGTTCACGCCCACAGCGCTGATGCGCGGGCCGTTCGGGCCATTGGGATTGCTCGGGTCCACTTTGCTGAAGTCGGTCAGATCGAGCTTGGCGCTGTCGGTGCCGGGGTTGCTCACGGCGTTGCTGGGCGTGCTGCCGCCCGTGGCTTTGAGCGTGGCGCTGACGCTGAAGGTCGCGCCGTCTGCGGGCGCGGCAAAGCTGGTGAGGATGCCGTTGTCGATTTGGGTTTGGGTGAGCGTGAAGTTTTGCGGTGCGCTCACGCCGTCGGTGACGGTGATGGTGTCGCCCACCACCGCGCCGGTGGGCACGGTGACTTTGACGTCGATGGCCCCCGACAGCTCAGCGCGGCTGATGAAGCTGTTGTCGTTGGCGTCTTCCAGGATGACCACTTTGGGCGCTCCTGGCAAGTCGGTGTTGATGACGGCAAAGTCTTCGACCTTGTTGCTGATGTTCTTGGCCAAATCGCTCAATTGGGCGGTGGCCACGAACTTGGTGCCGTTGGCGGGCACGTTGGCAAAGTCAGTGACCACCTCCTTGGCGGCCACTTGCGCGGCGCTCAGGGTGATGGTTTGTGCGGTATTGCCCGTGCCTTCGATGACCAGGGTGTCACCGGCTTTGGCGTCGGCAGACAACTTGACTTTGACGCTGATCTTGCCGGAGGCCAGCTCGGCGGCGTTGAGCACGGCGTTGCCGCCACCGGTTTCGAGGTCGGAGGTGATCTCGATGCTGATGTTTTTGTCGGCATTGGCCGGGTCGACGTTGGGGTCGACGGGGCCGAAGTTGGAGGTGTCGCGCTTGGCGCTGTCGCTGGCCTCGGGCGTGGCGTTGCCTG
>NZ_NERU01000010.1 GCF_003063265.1 Limnohabitans sp. WS1 | reverse complement strand
GCTGGCTTACTACTGAAGCGGGTTGCTGTCTTTGAACAACTTCAGCTTAGCGTCAGGCAGTACAGCCAGTCCACCTGTTTTCTTTACGTAGCGCTTAAGGTAGTGCCATGGGGATCTGACCCCAATTCATTGACCGCCAGTGACCCGCTGCCCAACACACCAGGAAACCCACCATGTTCCCCACCCCCCAACCCTTGGTGCCCTCGCTGCAAGCGCGTGTGCACCCCGATGAATGGCAAGCGCGTTTGCAGCTGGCCGCGTGCTACCGGGTGTTCGCACTGCTCGGCTGGACCGAGATGATCTACAACCACATCACGCTGCGCCTGCCGGACAGCGTCACGGGGGGTGAGAAACATTTTTTGATCAACCCCTTCGGGCTGCACTACAGCGAAGTCACCGCCAGCAACCTGGTCAAGATCGACGTGCAAGGACGCAAACTCGATGGCTCTCCCTACCCCGTCAACCCGGCGGGTTTCACGGTGCATGCGGCGGTGCACGAAGGCCTGGCCGGGGCGCACTGCGTGATGCACACCCACACCACCGCAGGGGTGGGTGTGGCCTGTTTGCAAGGCGGCTTGCAGCAGACGAATTTTTACAGCGCTCAGTTGCACAACATGGTGGCCTACCATGACTTCGAAGGCATCACCATCCACGCCGAAGAAGCACCGCGCCTGCTGCGCAGCATCGGCAACAAGCAAGCCGTCATTTTGCGCAACCACGGCCTGCTGGCCTGGGGCCACACCTTGGCACAGACCTTTGCGGTGCTGTGGACTTTGCAGCGCGCCTGTGAAATCCAGCTGGCCACGCTGAGCATGGGCGAGCCCATTGTGGTGCCCGAAGCGGTTGCGGACCAATGCACCCGTGACGCGCTGCAGTTCAACCCGAACCACGGCGCGGGTGAAGACGTTTTCCAAGCACTGGTTCGCCAGATTGACCGACAAGACACAGGGTGGCGCGCATGAAAGTTTGTATCTACGGCGCAGGTGCCATTGGCGGCTGGATCGGGGCGCACCTGGCGCAGCAAGGCTGCAGCCTGAGCGCGGTGGCGCGAGGCGCCACACTCGAAGCCTTGCAACAAAACGGCCTGGTGCTGCTGCAAGGCGGCCAAGAGATGCGCACCTCATTGGTCGCCCGCGAGAACCCGGCCGATCTGGGCGTGCAAGACCTGGTGATCGTGGCCGTGAAAGCCCCCGCCATGGCCGACGTGGCCCGGCGCATCGGACCACTCATCGGCCCAGACACGGTGGTGCTCACGGCCATGAACGGCGTGCCGTGGTGGTTTTTGCAGGGCTTTGGTGGTGCGCTGTCGGGCACCCATCTGGACTCGGTGGACCCGGGCGGCGTGATCGCGCAGCACATCCCGGCGGCGCACATTGTGGGTGGCGTGGTGCACGCCAGCTGCTCGGTCGATGTGCCGGGCGTGATCCGGCACCACTTTGGCAATGGCCTGATTGTGGGTGAGCCCAGCGGGGTGGATTCGCCCCGCGTGCAGGCGCTGGCCGCCTTGTTGGTGCAAGCGGGCTTCAACGCCACGGTCTCGCCCCAAATCCAGAAAGACGTCTGGTACAAGCTCTGGGGCAACATGACCATCAACCCCATCAGCGCCTTCACCGGGGCCACCACCGACGTGATTTTGGACGACCCGCTGGTGCGCGATTTTGTCTCGCGCATCATGCTCGAAGCCAAGGCCATTGGTGAGCACATCGGCATCCCGATCGCGCAAACCCCCGAAGACCGCCACGCCGTCACACGCAAGCTGGGGGCGTTTCGCACCTCGATGCTGCAAGACGTGGACGCGGGCAAACCGGTCGAGCTCGACGCCCTGGTGGCCGCCGTGCGCGAGCTGGGCCAGCTGAGCCATGTGGCCACCCCCTTCACCGATGCCTTGCTGGGCCTGTCTCGCCTGCATGCCCGGGGCCTGGGTCTCTACCCGTGAGCACAATGGCCAAACCGGGCTTGAGCGGCGCGGCCTTTGGCACCTTGCTGCTGGTCGCCTTCATGATGGGGGCCAACCATGTGGCCGCCCGCACCGCTTTCAACCACGGGCTGGATGTGGTGACGGCGGTGACGGTGCGCAGCGTCATCACGGCCACCGTGGTGGCGCTGATCTTGTGGCAGCAAAAGGTGGCCTGGCGTGTTTTGCCCGGGCAGCGCAAATACCTGGGCGCGGTGGGCCTGCTGATCGCGGTGCAAAGCGTGTGCCTGTACTCGGCGGTGGAGCGTTTGCCCGTGGCGCTGGCCTTGTTGGCCTTCAACACGTACCCGCTGACCACGGCCCTGTGGGCCAGGATTTTGTACGGTCACCAACCGGAACGCGCCGTGCTGTGGGCCATGCCGGTCATGATGGCCGGGCTGGCCCTGGCACTGGACGTGCTGGGCGCGGCCTCGGGCCTGGGCGCGGAGCGTCATTGGGCAGAAATCGGGGCGGGTGTGGGTTTTGCATTGGCTGCTTCGGCCACTTTTGGCCTGGCCTTGGTGCTCACCCAGCACGAGACGGTGGGGGTGGACGGGCGTCTGCGCACCTTCACCACCATGGCCACCGTGGGTGTGCTGGCCGCCAGCGTGGCGCTCACACAAGGCGGGTTTCAGTGGCCGCAGGCTGTGCCCGGATGGTGGGGGCTGGGGCTACTCACCTTTTTGTACGGCACGGCCTTCACCATCATGTTCACCGTGCTGCCCAAGCTGGGCGTGGTGGGCAACTCGGCCATCATGAATGTGGAGCCCATCTTTGCACTGGTGCTGGCTTGGGCGCTGCTGGGTCAGGCCATCGCCCCCATGCAATTGCTGGGGGCGGCGGTGGTGGTGGCCACAGTCATGTGGCTGGGTTTGCGAAAACGCTGAAAGGGCCTTTTCTGCCGCTGGACCCGGGTTTCAAGGACCAGGGTTCAGTGGTTTGGGGGCGCTGCCTGGCCGCATGCGCTTGAGTATGAAGTACAGCCAGGACAGCACGGAACAAGCCGCAAAAGTCATCAGGGCCACCCGATAGGCCATGACAGGGTACAAGTCCATGGCCAGCCCCAAGTCAATGACCAGGCCAATGCCCCATTGCACGCAGAAAATGCCGGACAACACCACCAAGTTGTAGGCCGACAAAGCCCGGCCAGCCAAATGGACGGGAAATTTCAAGCCGACGGCAGGCTGAATCAAGGAGACGACCGAACTGCCCACACAAAACACGGTCAATACGGCAGCGGCCCCTGATCCCACCGCTGGACCTGCCGTCACCAAGACCAACAAGGCGGCAAAGGTCATGGGCAAACACCAGGTGATCAGGGTCTCCATGCGGACACCGGCCTTGGCCAGCCGTGGCGTGATCAGGCCCCACAGCCAAAAACTGATGAGCATGCCCAGATTGATCACAAACAAGCCGCCCGCCGCGTCTGTGGCGTTCCAACCAGCCACTTGGGTCATCCATTGGCCTGCCCACAAAGTCTGAATGGCGACCATGCCCCCATGACAAAAAAAGCCGATCGGCACCATTCGCCAAAAATAAGGGCTTTGCCAAATCAAGCGGTAACCGTCGGATGTTGTGGTGTTCAGCGCGACCGGGTCGGCGCGTTGGGAAGGAGGCGACCAGTGGGGTACCAGCAACAAGACCAGCGCCATGGTGACGACCACCATGGCGGCCAACACGATGAACAAGGGCCGCCAGCCCCAAAGCGGCATGAGCCATTGCACAGGCAAAGTGGCCGCCAGCATGCCCGTAGAGCCGGTCATGAGCATCCATGAATTGGCCCTGAGCTGGGTGTTGCGATCAAACCAGCGCCGGTAGGCTGTCAAGGGTGCCATCAAGCAGGCGCTCACACCCATGCCGCACAACACCCTGGCCGCCAGCAAGCTGTGAAATTGCTCTGCCCACGCAAAGGCCAGGCAGCCCATCACTGCAACGCTCAAGAAGGCCAAAATCACCTTTTTGGGGCCGTGCAGGTCCAGCCATCGACCCAGAGGCAGTTGGGTCAGTGAAAACCCCAAAAAATAGCCACCCGCCAACAAACCCAAGTCTTGTGCACTCAGGGCAAATTCAGCCGTCAGGCTGGGCGACAAGGTCGCTGTGATGGCCCGGATCAAGGATGACAGAAAGTAGGCCAGTGCAAACGCCAGAAAAACGAGGATCACCCTGCGCCTTGGCAGGTATGGTGATGCTTGGATCGTCATGCCTGCGTGCCGCAGGCCAGAGCCAGAATGGGTGGGACAGGGGCCTGCGGCCAGACAACAGTGTCAGCCCAACGGGGGAGACAAGAACCTCGGGCGGTGTGCTGCGAAGGTGGCGTGGGGCTTGGTGAAAAATCAAACCGTGAACAGCGAAAGTTGGGCAAGGCCATGTCAGCAAGGGTCATCCCCCGATTATCCAAGCTTGCGATTCAAATATGACAATAAAAAACTATTTCACTTTTAATAAATATACAAAGGTATTCATAAATTTCAGAGATAAAAAAGAAAAAACCGAAGTGCAATCCCCTGAAAATCAACGGTTTTTGAGCGCCAAGGCTTGTTCGTAAAGCCCGTTTTTGGATTCGCCGGTGATGTCTGCGGCCAGCTTGACAGCGGTCTTCAACGGCAATTCGGCCAGCAGCAACTGCAACACCTTCAGGCCTTGGCCGGTGGACTCGCTGACCGGGGTGTTGTGCAGCACCAGCACAAATTCCCCGCGCTGGCGTTCGGGCTTTTCGGCCAGCCAAGCGGGCAAATCGGCGGCCGCCAGCGTGTGCAATTGTTCAAACTGCTTGGTCAACTCGCGCCCCACCGTGACCGGGCGCGAACCCAAAGCGCTCAGCGCCAGGGCCAGGGCTTCAATGCGATGAGGGGCCTCCAACAAGACCACTGCGCGTGCTTCTTGTGCCAGGGCTTGGACGGCTTGCATGCGCTCGCCTGATTTGCTGGACAAAAAACCCGCAAAAACAAAGCCTGTCTCGCCCGTCATGCCCGAAGCGCTGAGGGCGGTGGTCACACTGCTGGGCCCAGGCAAAGGCAACACCCGAAAACCTGCTTGCCTGACGGCCGCCACCAAGCGTGCGCCGGGGTCACTGACCGCTGGCGTGCCCGCATCGCTGACATAGGCGACCCGTTCTCCCTGGGCCAAGCGGTCAATCACGCTTTGAGCCGATTGCGCCTCGTTGTGTTGGTGAACCGCCAAAAGTTGAGCAGAGGGCCGTTCCAGGCCATAAGCGCGCAGCAACTGTTGGGTGTGCCGGGTGTCTTCGCAAGCCACGGCATCGACGCGCGACAGGACGTGCAAAGCGCGAAGGCTGATGTCGGCGAGGTTGCCAATCGGGGTGGCCACGACATACAGTGTGCTGGCCGGGTGGTTTTGTGACCCGGCAGCGTCGTGCGCCGCCTCCAGGGCTTTGGCAAACGAGGCAGACAAGGGAGACGGAGTCAATGCAATTCCTCAAAAAAAACACAGGCAGAGCCACCTCGACCAAGGCCCAAGGCGATGCGGGCGAAGACGAGGCGCTGGCTTATTTGCAAGCACAGGGATTGCGCTTGCTGCAGCGCAATTATCGGACGCCCGGGCGGGGTGGGGGAGAAATCGACCTGATCATGCAAACGGCCGACGGGACGGTGGTGTTCGTTGAGGTGCGCAAGCGCAGCCGCAGCGACTTTGGAGGGGCGGCAGCGACCATTGGTGCGACCAAGCGGCGGCGCATTGTTTTTGCGGCCCAGCATTACTTTTTGAGTTGGTCTCGCTTGCCCCCGGCCCGCTTCGATGTGGTGACCTTGGACGGGGCGGGCCCCCAGTGGTTACAAGCGGCCTTTGATGCCGGTTGAGGCCATCCGGTGATTGGACACACACCGGGCGGGGCAAAGTGAAAGTTTGCCTGCGCTGGCGGTTATCATCGCGGCCATGTTAGACCTGCGCATTCAACAGCATTTCATCGACAGTGCCGACCTGCATTACCAGGTGGCACAGGGCTTGGCCAAACCGGTGGAAGCCGCCGTTCAAGCAGTCCTCGCTTGTGTGACGGGCGGGGGCAAAGTGCTCACCGCCGGCATGGGGCCTTCGACAGGCTTGGCGCAGTACCTGGCCAGCTTGCTCGTGGGGGGCTTTGAGCGTGAGCGGCCGGGTTTGTCGGCTCTGGCCTTGTCGGCCGATGCTTTGATGGCCACACTGTGGTCCGATGCACAAGGTTTGGCCAGTCAGGTGCGGGCGCTGGGCCACACCGGCGATGTGCTGTTTTTGATCAGTGCCCTCGGCGACGAGCCCATTTTGGTCCAGGCTGTCCATGCTGCTCACGAGCGGGAAATGAGTGTGGTGGCGTTGACGGGTCACCAAGGTGGCGTGTTGGCGCGTCAACTGCGCGAAACGGATGTGCATGTGTGTGTGCCCCATGACCGTGTGGCACGCATTCGGGAGGTGCAACATTTGGTGCTGCATTGTCTGTGTGATGGAATTGACACCCAGTTGTTGGGTGAACAGGAGCCTCTTTAAATGAAACGCAATCTTCAGTCCTTGGTGCTTTCGGGTGCCGTTTTGACCGCTGTCTTGTCCAGTTTGAGCGCCTGTGCCCCCTTGATTGTGGGGGGGGCGGTCATGACGGGTGTGGTCGCCACAGACCGCCGCACCGCTGGCACACAGGTCGAAGATGAAAGCATCGAAATCAAGGTCGCCAGCGCTGTTCGCCAAGAGCTGGGCGAGCGTGTGAACCTGACGGTGACCAGCTTCAACCGCAAAGTGTTGCTCAGCGGTGAGGCGCGTTCGGCGGCAGACAAAGACAGAGCTGAGAAGTTGGCGCAAAGCCAGGAAAACGTTCAGTCGGTGGTCAACGACTTGGCCGTGATGCCCACCTCATCCCTGACGCAATTGTCCAAAGACACGGTCACCACGGGCCAAGTCAAAGCGGCGTTTGTGGATGCCAAAGATTTGCAGGTCAACGCCTTCAAGGTGGTCACGCAGCGTGGCGTGGTGTATTTGATGGGGCGGGTCACCACCCGGGAAGCCAAACGGGCCACCGACATCGCCCGCAGCATCGGGGGTGTGACCAAGGTGGTGCGTGTGTTTGAAGAAATTTCTGAGCAAGAGCTGGAACGCCTGAGCCGTCCAACCCGTTAAGCCTGTCACACCGCTTCCCAGGGTGAGTCCGGCTCAACCCCAAATTGGCTGAGCCAAATGGGGTTGAGAAAGCCCTGAAGCTCAGCGCAAACGGCGGATCAGGCTCGAAGTGTCCCAGCGGCCACCGCCCATTTTTTGCACATCGGCGTAGAACTGGTCCACCAGGGCCGTGACGGGCAGGCGGGCGCCGTTGCGCTTGGCTTCGTCCAGCACCAGGCCCAAGTCTTTGCGCATCCAGTCCACCGCAAAGCCAAATTCGAACTTGTCGTCGGCCATGGTCTTGCCCCGGTTGTCCAGTTGCCAGCTTTGCGCAGCACCCTTGCCGATCACATCCAGCACCTGGTGCATGTCTAGCCCGGCTTGTTGGCCGAACGCTATGGCTTCGGACAGGCCTTGCACCAAACCGGCAATGCAAATCTGGTTGACCATCTTGGCCAGCTGACCCGCGCCCGATGCACCCAACAAGGTGAAGGCCCGAGAAAACGCCATGGCAGCGGGCTTCACATCGTCAAACGCCGCGGTGTCGCCACCACACATCACCGTCAGCATGCCGTTTTGTGCACCGGCTTGGCCACCAGAGACGGGCGCGTCCACAAAGTGCAGGCCCAGCTGTTGGGCTTGGGCATACAACTCGCGGGCCACTTTGGCGGACGCCGTGGTGTGGTCCACAAAAATCGCGCCGGGTTTCATGCCGGCAAAAGCGCCATCGGCACCGAGCACCACGCTGCGCAAATCGGCGTCATTGCCCACGCAGGCAAACACGATGTCGGCACCGCCAACTGCTTCGCGCGGGGTGGGTGCGCTGGCGTTGCCGGGGCACTCGGCGGTCCAAGCGGCGGCTTTGGCGGCGCTGCGGTTGTACACGGTGACGTGGTGACCGGCGCGGGCCAAGTGGCCCGCCATGGGGTAGCCCATGACGCCCAGGCCCAAAAAGGCCACTTTCCGGGCGGGGGTGGGTTCGTAGGTTTTGGCTGCAATCTGGCTCATGGTTGTCTCGCTGGAGGTCGTTGAAAGGGGCTAATTTAGCAGTCTGGCAGTGCACAGGTTCGTGCCGGGTGCTTTTGTCTGCCGGGTTGGCGACAGTTGGACGCGCGTCAAGAAGGCTTGTTCGAGGTTTGGTACGCTCAGGCCATGAACAACTTCATTGCCGAAAACCTGTCGCGTGTCCGGACGCAAATGGAAGCCGCTTGCCAGGCTGCTGGCCGCCTGCCTCACAGCGTGTCTTTGTTGGCGGTGTCCAAAACCTGGGGGGCAGAGGCCGTGCGGGCCGCCCATGCCGCAGGACAGACCGCTTTTGGCGAAAACTACATCCAAGAGGCGGTGGGCAAGATCGGGGCCTTGCGCGACTTGCCCCTGCAATGGCACTGCATCGGCCCCATCCAGAGCAACAAAACACGCTTGGTGGCTGAGCACTTTGACTGGGTGCACAGCGTGGACCGCCTCAAAATTGCCCAGCGCCTGAGTGAGCAGCGCCCGCCCCACTTGCCGCCCTTGCAGGTGTGCATTCAGGTGAATGTGGACGGCGGCGAGACCAAATCGGGCATCAGCCCGCAGGAACTTCCCGCGCTGGCGCAGGCCGTGGCCGCTTTGCCGCGCTTGCAGTTGCGAGGCCTGATGACCATTCCCGAGTCGGCCGAGACCGACGCCCAAATGCGGGCGGTGCACGCCCAAGCCAAAGCCTTGTTCGAGTCATTGCGCCAGCAAGGCTTGCCGCTGGACACCTTGTCCATGGGCATGAGCGCCGACATGGCGGCCGCCATTGCCGAAGGCAGCACGATGGTGCGGGTGGGTACGGCGATTTTTGGCCGCCGCTGAAGATGCCATCCCTCTCAGACCACCACCCATCGCCCCGGGGGCGGGGCTCCCACAAAGAAGTGATGCCTGACCTTTTGGGCGATGCCTGATCTTGTAGGAGCGACGCACTCGTCGCGAAAAACCGCTCGCAGACCACCACCCACCGCCCAGGGACTGGATCAATCAAAAGTCTGTAGCTGAAACACACTGCGCCGTTCACCCACCGGCACCCCCGCCACGTTCAGCAGCACCTGCGCACGCCAGGGTTCCAGTTCCTGGCGCTGCGCATCGTCCAGCCAACCCAGTTGGTCCAAGGCCTCCACGGTCGCGGCAAACAGCGCCGCTTTGTTGCCATCCATGATCTTGATGGCCAGGGCCTGGCCCCTTGAGCGGCTGCCCACCACCTGCACGCCGTCCGCGCCCACCTTGGTGACCCAGTCGCCCCGACCGGCGCGCATGAAATCGGCATCGTTGCGGCCGGTGCCCGAGACCAGCTCGGGGTGGGCGCTCATGGCCTGGCCAAGCTGCTGCAGGCTCTCGCCGTAAAGGCCGTCCGATTCGGGTTGCGCCAGTCGGGCATAGCTGCGCGCCAACCGTGACAAAGGCATGGCGTAGTTGGGTGCGGAACAACCGTCGATGCCCAGCGCCAGCTCTTGCTCATCTAACCCGGCCAAGTGCGCCACGGCCTGGCGAATTTTTTGTTGCAGCGGATGGTCCACCTCGGTGTAGCTGTCGGTGGGCAAGCCGTGCTGCACGCAATACGCCAAAAAGCCGCTGTGCTTGCCGCTGCAGTTGTGGTGCCGCTCGTCGTAGGCAAAGCCCTCAGGCATGGGGTGGTCGAAAAACGTGAAGCGGTAAGGCACATGGCAGCCGCAGCGCATCTGGCGCGTGCTGCAGCCGCTTTTGCGCAGGATGGACGACACCTGTTCAACGTGCATTTCTTCACCGTTGTGGCTGGCGCACATCATGGCAAGTTCTGAAGGCGTGAGGCCAAAATGCGCCACACCGCCCGATTGAATCAGCGGCAAGGCCTGCATGGCCTTGAGGGTGGAGCGGGTGAAGCACAGCCAGTGCGGATTGCCCACCTGAGCCAGCACGCGACCCTCGGTGTCGGTCACGGCCAGGGCACCCATGTGCACGCATTCCTGGATGCCATTGCGGGTCAGCTCAATGAGGGGGTGAAAGTTCATGGGGCCGGAGGTCCTTGTTGAAAGCCAGTGGAAAATGCCCATCCCTTGCACCGCTGTCACCGCGAAAGCGCTGGGGCAGGGTGATCAGCGGGATGAAAAAAGGCTGCCAGCGTTGCAGCCGGAGTGTCAATGGCTGCCCAGCACCACCGGAATTTCGGTGGCGGGGGGTGTGTTGCGGCTGCGGCCGCAACGCACCAGGCCGTCGATCATGACCATGCCAATGCCGGGAATGTCGCCCAGCTGAACGCTCTCCAGCAGGGTTTTGCCTGCGGTGTGCTGTGCGCGGTCCATGAATACAAAATCGGCTGCCCGACCGACTTCGATCAAGCCACAGTTCAAGTTGCGGATGCGTGCCGTGTTGCCTGTCGCAAAGCAAAACACCAACTCGGCCGGGATGTTGGCCAGACTCGACAGCAAGGCCACCATGCGCAACATGCCCAAGGGTTGCACGCCAGAGCCTGCCGGGCCATCGGTGCCCAAAATGATGCGGTGCGGGCACTTGAGTTCGAGCGCCGCACGCGCCGCTGCAATGGCCACCCGTTCGTTGCCGTTGTGCACGATCTCGATGGCGCGTGAGGATTTTTCACACAACTCGCAGACATGGGCCTCAGGCAGCGAGGTGTGCCCGCCGTTGATGTGACCAATGACGTCGGCATCGGCTTCGAGCACCACATCCTTGTCTATCATGCCCGAGCCCGGAATCGAGGGACCGCCGGTGTGGATCGTGCTTTGGATGCCGTGCTTGCGAGCCCAGGCCACCATTTGCTGGGCCTCGTACCCTGCCTTGACCGAGCCCAAGCCGACTTCGCCCAGCAGCGTGACGCCCGCGTCGGCCAGGTCCTTGAAGTCTTGCTCGGTCATGCCTTTTTCAATGATGGGCGCGCCCGCGATCACTTTCACGCCTCCGGGGCGAAAGTTGTCAAAAGCGCGTTGTGCCGTGATGGCCAGGGCCTTGAGGCCCACGATGTCTTTGGGGCGGCCAGGCAAATGCACTTCACCGGCCGAGACCATGGTCGTCACGCCGCCGTTCATGGTGGAGTCGATCCAGCCGATCTGGTTTTGGCGCGGTGTCCAGTCGCCAAACACCGGATGTACATGGCTGTCGATCAAGCCCGGGCAGACACAGGTTTGCCTGGCGTCGATCACGGTTTGGGCACCTTCCAGATCGCAATCTTTCTCGCGGCCTACGGCAGTGATGAGGCCGTCCTGCACGACGATGGTGTCAGCCTGCAAGATGGGCTGATCCAAGTCGCCCGAGAGCAACAAGCCAATGTTTTTGATGACGACTTTGCCGGATGCGCCGGTGGTGCTGATGTCTGCCATGAGGGGGCTCCTTAGGGATTGGATGGATGGGGGACATTGACCACGCGGAACACGGTGTCAATGACGAAAGATTTCCACTGCGCGACAGCCTGTGGCGCGTCGATGTTTTCGCCCAAAAATGCCGATAAGGTGTACCGGTTGGACATGTAGAAATAACCGGTGGCCGCAATCAACAGGTAAACGTCGCGTGCCGATATGTCGGCACGAAACAGACCCTGCGATACACCGGCGCGCAAGATGTCATGGATCACGGCGATCGCCGGTGAAGAGAACTCGCGCGCCCGAAGCGACTTCACGATGTGCTTGCCTTTGTGCAGGTTTTCCGTGTTGAGCAGGGTGACGAACTCCGGATGATTGCGGTAGTAGTCGAGGACAAAATGAATCACTTTCTCCAAGGCAAGCAGGGGTGTGCTCACATCGATGGCCAATTGCGCTTCAGCATCGTTCATGCGGCGGTAAATCGTTTCCAGCACTTCGATGAACAAGCCTTCCTTGCTGCCGAAGTAGTAATAGATCATGCGGTCATAGGACTTGGCCTGCCGCGAAATCTTTTCGACACTGCCGCCTTCGTAACCGTGCTGCGCAAAAACCTTGATGGCGGCGCGCAAAATGCTTTCACGTGTTTGTTGCGCGCTGTGTTCGCGCACCCCTACCACGCGCTTGGCACCAGGCTTGGCCAGGCTGGACTTGGGTTGGCGTGCTGCAGTCACCATGTGTATTTATTTCTCGACAAATGCCCGTTCAATCACAAAGTCACCAGGAATGCTGGTGTTGCCCTCTACAAAGCCCTGAGTCTCCAGCATGTGCTTGAGGTCGTTGAGCATGCCCGGGCTGCCGCACAACATGACCCGGTCCTCGGTCGGGTTTATGGCGGGCAGGGCCAGGTCCGTAAACAGTTTGCCACTTTCAATCAGCGCCGTCACACGGCCCATGTTGCGGTAAGTCTCGCGCGTGACTGTCGGGTAGTAGCGCAGCTGCTGGCCAATCATTTCGCCCAGAAATTCGTGTTGCGGCAAGTGATCGATGATCAGGTCGTGGTAAGCCAACTCATCCACCTGACGCACACCATGGACCACCACCACGCTTTCAAATTTTGCATAGGTCTCGGGGTCTCGGATGATGCTCAGGAAGGGTGCCAAGCCCGTCCCCGTTGACAGCAGGTACAAGCGTTTGGCTGGCGTCAGGTAGTCGATCAGCAAGGTGCCTGTGGGCTTTTTGCCAACGATGATGGTGTCGCCCACCTGGATGTGCTGAAGGTGGGAAGTCAAGGGGCCTTCTTCGACCTTGATGCTCAGAAATTCAAGATGTTCTTCGTAGTTGGGGCTGGCGATGCTGTACGCCCGAAGCAGCGGTTTGCCATTCAAGCGCAGTCCAATCATGGTGAAGTGACCATTTGAAAAACGCAGCGATGGATCGCGTGTGGTGGTAAATGAAAACAGGCGGTCTGTCCAATGGTGCACGCTCAATACGCGTTCTTCAAGAAAGGCGCTCATGGTTTATCAAGGTCAGGTTGAACAAAGCAAAAACCCTTTGCAGGGCTGTGCACGACAGCTTGGGGAAAACACTGTTGCACAGCAAAACAGGATGCGCTACATTAACTTTAATGTAGTGAACACAACATTTTGGTGTTGTGAATACTACACAAAATGAAAACGTCGTGCAAGCGCGCACTTCGGCTTTTTCACAGGCACACACCGAGATGACCGAACACTCAAAAACCGATGGGCTTCCCGGCATGGAGACACTGGCGATGCCGCAAGTGCCAGAGCGTGCCAAGCTGCGCAATGAGCGCATGAGTGGTGCCAAGATCGAGTGCAATGCCTGTCCCGTCCTTTGCCAAATTTCAGAAGGACGGCTCGGGGCCTGTGACCGTTATGCCAACCGCGAAGGGCTGCTGGTGCGTGTGGACCCGGTGGTTTTTTTGCGGCGCACGCTCGAGAAAGATGAGCCAGTGCTCGTGCCGTTTGCTGCAGGTGCATCCGATGAAGGGCCAACGGCGTGGAGCGGTGATCTGCTGAACAGCGATCAGGTGTTTGTGACGGGCGTGGGCTCGTCCACCACCTATCCCGACTACAAGCCAGCGCCTTTCATCGTGTCTTCGCAGGTCGACGGGGTGGACATGGTGACGGTGGTCACCGAAGGCATTTTCAGCTACTGCAGTTTCAAGGTGAAGATCGACACCGACCGTTTTCTGGGTGCTGAGCAAGCCAATGTGCGCATGAAGGGCGAGGTGGTGGGGCATGTCACCACCGCTGAATATGGCTCGCAAATGCTCTCGCTCGGCGGGGTGCACCACCTGACCGGCGGCAGCAAAAAAGAAGGCCGCGTCACCGTGGACATGATGCAGGCGTTGGGCAACAAGCAGGCGGTAGAACTGACCATTGATGGCGGCGCGCAGCTGGTGATCCAGGCTGGGCACGCGCCCATCGTCAACGGCGTGCAGGAGCAGCGCATGCGCGTGGGCTGCGGCTCGGCCGTGGTGGGTATTTTTGCCAAGCAATTTTTGGGCTTGGCCGACGAGGTGGTGGTGTTGGACGACCACATCACCGGCGTCCTGACCGAGCACCAGGCGGGGCGCTGCCTGAACATGAAGCCCTCGGGCATCGACATGCGGGGACGCAAATCGACCCCTGGGCGGTACTTTCAGGTGGCCAACCCGGGCAATGGCTGGGGGGGCACCGACATTGACGATCCCTTGTCCATCATCGAAGGCTGGGACCCACAGGTGGCCTGGCCGGGCTTGCGAATGCTCATGACCTCGACCACAGGCGAGCATGCAGCTTGGTATGTACTGAACGAGCAACTGCAGGCCGTGCAGCAAGACATGCCTGCAGCGGTGCGGGTCATTGTTGAACGCATTGGCGAGAATTGCGAGCCTTCGTTGTGCAGTGTGATGTTTCTGGGGGGTGCGGGTGGCAGTTTGCGTGCCGGCGTCACCGAAAACCCGGTCTTGCTCACACGTGCCATCAAGCAGGCTTTGGTCAATGTGACGTGTGGCGGAGCCCCAGCTTTTGTCTGGCCAGGTGGCGGCATCACCGTGATGTCGGATGTGTTGCGCATGCCAGACAACAGTTTTGGCACGGTGCCCACGCCCGCCATCATTGCCCCGATTGAATTCAGCATGCGACTGTCCGACTACCAGGCCTTGGGAGGACACATGGCGTATGTGCGCTCGTTGCAGGATGTCTTGAAGCAAGGTTCCTGGCACAGCGACGGCGCCCCAACGGCCCTGTCATGGCAGGCCCAAGCGCAGGCCAACCCCTGGCCGCTCGGGCAAGACCCGATGCTTGGATGAGGTGCCCCGCGTGAGTGCTACTCGTCACCGCTTGCCCGACGGCCGCTGGCATTTCCAACATGGCCCCATGGACATCGTGATCGGTGCCGACCCTTGGGGGCCGGACGGTGAATTGGCTGTGGCGCTCGCGCACGAACTAGCCTGGACGCGCTTTGAGCCCTTGCTGGCGGAGTTGATGGCACAGTGGCAAGTTTTGCGCTTGCCTGTGCAAGCGGGCACGGCATGTCCTTTGCAAGGCAACGTGGCGCGCCGCATGTGGCAGGCTTGCGCACCTTGGGCAGACCAGACCTACATCACGCCCATGGCCGCAGTGGCAGGCAGTGTGGCGCAAGAGCTGCTGGCTTGTTATGCCCGCGCAGGCGTGGCACGGGCCTGGGTCAACAATGGCGGCGACATCGCCTTGCACCTGGCACCCGGTCAGTCGGTGCGGGTGGGCTTGTATGCCGATTTGGCACGTTTACAAGTGCAGGAGTTGATGCATGGCCTGAAGCTCGATGGTGCATTTGAAATTGCCCACACCATGCCCGTGCGCGGCGTGGCTACCAGTGGCTGGCGGGGCCGCAGTTTTTCTTTGGGCATTGCCGACAGCGTGACGGTGTTGGCCGCTACGGCGGCGCAAGCCGATGCGGCGGCCAGCATCATTGCCAATGCGGTCAATGTGGCGCATCCAGGCATCGTTCGTCAGCCCGCCAACAGCCTGCGCGACATGACCGATCTGGATGATTTGGCGGTGACAGTGGAGGTGCCGAGCTTGCCTTTAGAGTGGGTACAGCGCGCCCTTCAGGCGGGTTGGCAGCGAGCACGAGAATGTCAGGCGCAGGGCTTGATCGCAGCGGCGGCTCTGGTGTGTCAGGGGCAAACGCGCTTGTTGCCCATGGCGGCAGCGGCTGAGCCCTTATCCTTTGAGGACAATCCTCTGGCCTTGGCCTGAGAAATGCTTATGGTGACGAAATGATTGAAATACGACGTGTGTTCACCCAGGTGGAAGAAATTTTCCATGAATTCGGTCCTGCACCGGACCAGCCCCTGCTGCGCGGCGCCATCGGTGCGGTGATGACCAACCCCTACGCGGGCCGTTACGAGCCCAACATCTTGCCGATGATGGATGCCTTGCAGGATGTGGGCATTGACATGGCGCGCCAGCTGCTGGTGGCCATGGATGTGCCAGCCGAACGCATTGCCACGTATGGCAAGGGGGCGATTGTGGGTGAGCTGGGTGAGCTCGAACATGGCGCGCTGTGGCATGTGCCGGGTGGCTACGCCATGCGCGAATTGCTGGGCTGGAAGGGTGACCGCGCCGCGTACAAGTCAGGCAAGGTCGACGAGAAGCCCACCGGCCAGCCCGGCAATGCCTTGGCCATCGTGCCTTCGACCAAAAAAGTCGGCCCGCCTGGTGCCACGCTCGACGTGCCGCTGACCAACATCAATGCTTCTTATGTGCGCGGCCAGTTTGACGCCATCGAGGTGCGTGTGCCTGGTGCCCCTTTGCCTGATGAAATCGTCTTCATTCTGGCCATGACCACCGGCTACCGCATCCATGATCGCGTGGGTGGCTTGCGTGCCAAAGACATCAACCAGTGGAACGGCCTGCGCTGATTCCGCACGACCACCCCACACACCCTCAAGGAGACGTCTTCGATGCCCGCACAAATCCGAAAAATCATTGTTCAAGTGGACGAGACACGGCTTGAAATGGGCCGTGCCGTCAACCCCCCCACGCGTCGCGCTTTGGCCATGGCCGTGATTGCCAACCCCTATGCCGGGCGTTACAGCGAAAACCTGGACGAGTTGATCGCCATAGGCGAAGAGCTGGGCGCCCTGCTGGGGCAAAAATGCGTGCAGGCTTTGGGGATCGAGCCTGGCCAGGCGCAAAGTTATGGCAAGGCCGCCATCGTGGGTGAAGCCGGTGAGCTGGAACACGCCGCCGCCATCTTGCACCCCAAGCTGGGTGCGCCCTTGCGCGCAGCGGTTGAAAAAGGCGCGGCACTGGTGCCTTCGGCCAAAAAACGTGGCGGCATGGGCACCACCATTGATGTGCCCTTGGGCCACAAGGATGCGGCTTTTGTGCGCAGTCATTTTGATGCCATGGAAGCGCGTGTGAGCGATGCGCCGCGCGCCCAAGAAATTGTGGTCGCTGTGGTGGTCACGGACAGCGGTCGTCCACTGCCGCGCATCGGCGGTTTGCAAGTGCATGAGATTCAAGGTCAGGACGGTTTGCGCTGACGTGCAGACCCCCTTATTCAGAGATCGTTTTTTTCACCCTACCCAAGGAGATCCTTCATGAAAGCAGCCAACCCTCTCCGCCGCGCGATTGCGCTGGCGGCACTTGCCTGGGTCGCCGTGCCCGCGCAGGCCCAAAACACCTTCAAAATCGGAGAACTCAACAGCTACAAAGCCCAGCCCGCTTTCCTGGAGCCCTACAAGAAGGGCATGGAGCTGGCCATTGAAGAGATCAATGCAGCGGGTGGCGTGATGGGCAAGAAGTTCGAGCTGATCACGCGCGACGACAACGCCAACCCGGGTGATGCTGTGCGCGTGGCCGAAGAGCTGATCTCGCGTGAAAAGATCGATGTGCTGACAGGCACATTCCTGTCCAACACCGGTTTGGCCGTGGCCGATTTTGCCAAGCAGAAAAAAGCTTTCTTCCTGGCCGGGGAACCGCTGACCGACAAGCTGACCTGGCAAGGCGGCAACGCCTACACTTTCCGTTTGCGCCCCGGCACCTACATGCAGGCGGCCATGTTGGTGCCTGAGGCGGTCAAGCTCAAGAAAAAACGCTGGGCTGTGGTTTACCCCAACTATGAATATGGCCAGTCAGCTGCTGCCGCATTCAAGACCTTGCTCAAAGCCGCCCAGCCTGACGTTGAGTTTGTGGCCGAGCAGGCCCCACCGCTGGGCAGGCTCGACGCGGGCAGCGTGGTGCAGGCCCTGGCTGATGCCAAGCCCGATGCGATCTACAACGTGTTGTTTGGTGCCGACCTGTCCAAGTTTGTGCGTGAAGGCAATACCCGAGGCTTGTTCCAGGGGCGTGAAGTCGTCAGCATGCTGACCGGCGAACCCGAGTACCTGGACCCACTCAAGGACGAAACCCCGAACGGCTGGATCGTGACGGGTTACCCCTGGAACAATCACAACACCCGAGAGCACAACGCTTTCTTGCAGGCTTATCAAGCCAAGTTCAAGGATTACCCTCGCTTGGGCTCCGTGGTGGGTTACGCCATGATCAAGTCGGTGGCTGCCGGTGTGGCCAAGGCCCAGAGCGCCGATTCTGAAAAACTGCGTGTGGCCTTCCGTGGCCTGCAGGTGGACACACCGTTTGGCAAGATCACCTACCGCGCTGAAGACCACCAGTCGACCATGGGTGCTTTTGTGGGCCGCACCAAGAACGAAGGTGGCAAAGGCGTGATGGTTGATTCGCGTTATCTGGATGGTGCGCAGTACCAACCTCCAGCCGCCGAAGTCAAGAAGTCGCGCAACGCGGATTGACCGATTGGATTCACGCTTGAGTGATGGACACCCACTGGGGCCGTGCCCCAGGGGGTGCCACGACCGGGCCTTTCTTGAAATGATCCCCTCATGAGCTTTTCCGGATTTCTCGTTCAACTCCTCAATGGTTTGGCTGCGGCGTCCTCGCTGTTTTTTGTGGCGGCGGGCTTGTCACTGATTTTTGGCGTGACACGCATTGTGAATTTTGCGCACGGCTCGTTTTTCATGGCGGGCATCTACATCGCCTACAGCGTGGTGGAGCGCTTCTCCAGCAGCATCGGGTTTTGGCCTTCGCTGGCCGTGGCTGCCTTGGCTGTGGGTGTGCTGGGGGCGGTCATCGAGATGCTGCTGTTGCGCCGCATTTACAAGGCCCCCGAGTTGTTCCAGTTGCTGGCCACATTTGCCTTGGTGCTGGTGCTCAAAGACGCGGTGCTGTGGCTGTGGGGCCCTGAAGAACTGTTGGGGCCACGCGCGCCGGGCCTGGCCGGTTCAGTCTCTATATTGGGTCGGCAGTTTCCCATGTATGACCTGTTTTTGATCGTGGCGGGGCCGGTGGTGCTGGCGCTGCTGTGGCTGCTGCTCACCCGCACACGTTTTGGCACGCTGGTGCGTGCGGCCACGCAAGACCGCGAAATGGTCAGTGCCTTGGGCGTGAACCAGGCCTGGTTGTTCACCACCGTGTTTGCGTTGGGTGCTTTGCTGGCTGGCTTAGGCGGTGCCTTGCAGTTGCCCCGCGAGCCCGCCAACCTCGAGATGGACCTGCACATCATCGGTGCGGCCTTTGTCGTGGTGGTGGTGGGGGGCATGGGCTCGATCCCCGGGGCGTATCTGGCGGCCTTGCTGATTGCCGAGGTCAAGGCCGTGTGCATCTGGCTTGGTGTGGTGGATGTGTTCGGTGTGTCGGTGTCTTTTTCCAAGCTCACCCTGGTGGTGGACTTTTTGGTGATGGCGGTGGTGCTGGTGTGGCGGCCCTGGGGGCTGCTGGGCAAAGCCCAAGCGCCCAGCCGCTATGTGGGCATGCGCGAGGAGCCTTTGCGCCCCGCCAGCAAGGCCTACTTGGTGGCCGCATCGGTTTTTGGTCTGGTGATGGTGGCCATGCCCCTGCTCACGGCCAGCTCGCCTTACACCACGGTGCTTTTGATTGACTTGCTGATTGCTGCGTTGTTTGCGGCCAGCTTGCACTTCATCATGGGGCCTGCGGGTATGCATTCTTTCGGGCATGCGGCTTACTTTGGTTTGGGGGCTTACGGCGCGGCGCTGTTGGTGCGCGCTTTAGGCTTGTCCATGGAGATGGCGCTGCTGGTCGCGCCGCTGGTGGCGGCCTTGGGTGCTTTGATTTTTGGCTGGTTTGCCGTGCGCTTGTCGGGCGTTTACCTGGCCATGCTCACGCTGGCTTTTGCGCAGATCACTTGGGCCATCACCTACCAGTGGGACAGTTTCACCGGTGGCAGCAATGGCTTGACGGGCGTGTGGCCTTCCGAGTTGTTCAGCGACAAGCGCATGTATTACTGGCTCACCCTGGGTCTGGTGGCGGCGGGTGTGTTGTGGCTGCGCCGTGTCTTGTTCTCGCCTTTTGGCTTTGCCTTGCGTGCTGGGCGTGACTCGGTGCTGCGGGCCGATGCGATTGGCATCGATGTCAAGCGCATGCAATGGCTGGCCTTCATTATGGCGGGCGGTGTGGCCGGTCTGGCGGGGGCGCTGTATGCCTTCTCCAAAGGCAGCATCTCGCCCGAATCCTTGAGTGTTGCCAAGTCGGTGGATGGTCTGGTGATGGTTTTGCTCGGGGGCATCCAAACTCTGGCAGGGCCTGTGGTGGGCGCTTTCAGCTTCACTTGGCTGCATGACGTGGTGGCGCGCAACACCGATTATTGGCGTGCCATGCTGGGTGCCATCATCCTGATTTTGGTGCTCTTGTTCCCCCAAGGCATTGCCGGATCGGTGCAAGGGCTGTGGGAGCGACTGCGGTCCAGATCTTCTGCCACATCTTCGACTGCAGGGAGGAACGCATCATGAGCGCACCACTTTTGCAAGTGAACAACCTGGGCAAGTCCTTTGGCGGCGTCAAGGCCGTCGACGGTATCAGCTTTGATCTGTCCCCGGGCGAACTGCTGGCCCTGATCGGCCCCAATGGGGCTGGCAAGACCACCACCTTCAACATGGTCAACGGTCAGCTGAAAGCCGACCAAGGCTCCATCCAGCTCCAGGGCCAAGAACTGGTGGGCCGAAAACCCCGCGACATCTGGCGACAGGGTGTGGGGCGGACCTTCCAGATTGCAGAAACCTTCGCCTCGCTCACGGTGGTGGAAAACGTGCAAATGGCTTTGCTCTCGCACGATGACCTCTTGTTGTCCATGTGGCGCCGTGCCGCAGGCCACCGCCGTGATGACGCGCTGGCTCTGCTCGACCAGGTGGGCATGAAGGCGCAGGCCGACCGGCCTTGCAATGTGCTGGCCTATGGCGATGTCAAACGGGTGGAGTTGGCGGTGGCCATGGCCAACAGCCCCAAGCTCTTGTTGATGGACGAGCCCACCGCAGGCATGGCGCCCAAAGAGCGCAATGAACTCATGGCCCTGACCAAAGACCTGGTCATCCAGCGCGGCATGGCGGTGTTGTTCACCGAGCACAGCATGGACGTGGTGTTTGCCTATGCCGACCGCATGATTGTGCTGGCCCGGGGCCGCTTGATTGCGCAAGGCAAACCCCTGGAAATTCGGGACCACCCCAAGGTGCAGGAAGTCTATTTCGGCACCGGCAAGACATTTGAAAAGAGCAAGGCATGAGCACATCAGACATTCTGCTCGACGCCAAAGGCCTGGCCGCCTGGTATGGCGCAGCGCAAATCCTGTACGACGTGGACCTGCAGGTGCGCCGTGGCGAGGTGGTGGCCCTCATGGGGCGCAACGGCGCGGGCAAGTCCACCACCCTCAAGGCCTTGATCGGCATGCTCGGGCGCAGACGCGGACAAATCACATTCATGGGGCATGACCTGTCGCACAGCGAACCACACCATGCCGCGCGGCTGGGTCTGGGTTTTGTGCCGGAAGACCGCCGGGTGTTCACCGATCTCACCGTCATGGAAAATCTGGAAGTCGGCCGTCAGCGCGTGCGCCAGTGGCCCGATGGCAAGGTTGCTCCGCACTGGACGCCCGAGCGCCTGTTTGAGCTGTTTCCCAACCTGGGCGAAATGCCGCAGCGCCACGGTGGCAGCATGAGCGGCGGCGAGCAACAAATGCTCACCGTGGCCCGCACCCTCATGGGCAATCCGTTTTTGGTGTTGCTCGACGAGCCTTCAGAAGGCGTGGCGCCGGTCATCGTGGAGCAGATGGTGCAGATGATTCTGGCGCTCAAGGCCCAGGGTGTGAGCATCTTGCTGTCCGAGCAAAACATGCACTTTGCCGAGCTGGTGTCTGACCGGGCCTATGTGCTTGAAAAAGGCCAGATCCGCTACCAGGCGAGCATGCAGGAATTGGCCGCCAACGAAGAGGTCAGGCGCTCGTATCTGAGCGTTTGAACTGCTTCAACCCAGCATGCCCTTGCCATGACCGAAGCCTTTGTTCAAGTCAATCAGGTCCGGCATGCCTTGACCGAGACCACGCGCCGCGCCACCTTGCTGCAATTGCTGCGCAATGACCTGCAGCTCAACGGCCCCAAATACGGCTGTGGCCTGGGCGAGTGTGGTGCCTGCACCGTGTGGGTGGACGGGGTGGCCGCAAGAGCCTGCGTGATCCCTGCGCATGGGGTGGCTGGCCGCAGCATCACGACCTTGGAGGGCTTGCCCGCGCTGCACGCTGGAGAGGGCGAATTGCACCCGGTTCAGCAAGCCTTTGTCGACGCCCAGGCTGCCCAGTGCGGTTATTGCCTCAATGGCATGGTCATGATGGCAGCCGCCTTGTTGGCCCGCAATCCAAACCCGAGTGAGGCCGATGTGCGCAGAGAGTTGTCCGGTAATTTGTGCCGTTGCGGCACGCACCTTGAAATCATCCAGGCGGTGCTGTTGGCTGCCGAACGCATGGGCCAACCGACATGACACGCCGAGCCGAACTGCCAAAGCGGCGCGCTGATTTTCATGCGGCACAGGGTGTGTTGCTCATCACGCGTGAGCCGCCACCCCCGCCGCCACCCGTCAAAGGGCAGCCCATGGCGGTGCCGGGCAACCCGGCCGAGGGTGTGGAAATATTGTTGGCCGTGTGGGACGACGGCAGTGTGACTGCGCTCAACGGCCATGTGGACTTGGGCACGGGCATTCGCACCGCGCTGTCGCAGCTGGTGGCCGATGAACTGGATGTGGCGCTGTCCGAGGTGCACACGGTGCTGGGCAGCACCACGCTGGCCCCCAACCAGGGGGCCACCATTGCCAGTGCCACGCTGCAAATCCATGCCGTGCCTTTGCGAGCCGCTGCGGCGCAGGCCCGCGCCTGGTTGCTGGCTCAGGCCGCAGTCAAAATGGGTGTTCCGGCCGATGACCTCCAAGTGCAAGGCGGTGTGGTGTCTTCGCGCTCGGACCCATCGCGGCAGTGCGCCTATGGCCAGCTGCTGCAGGCGCAACACGTCGCCCTCACCCTGGAGCTGGCGACGCCTTTGAAGCCCGCCAGTGAGCACCGCCTCATTGGTCAGAGCGTGCATCGGGTGGACATTCCGGCCAAGGTCAGCGGTGAGCAGGTGTTTGTGCACGACATGCGTGTGCCCGGCATGCTGCACGGGCGCGTGGTGAGGCCCCCGTATGCCGGGGCTGACCATGGGGACTTCATCGGCAACACGCTGGCGTCTGTGGACGAGTCTTCCATCGCGCACATTCCGGGTGTGCGTGCGGTGGTGGTGATCCGTGATTTTGTGGGGGTGGTCGCCGAGCGCGAAGAGCAGGCCGAGCAAGCCATGCGCGAGTTGCGTGTGCAATGGAAAGACTGGCCCGGACTGCCTGCGCTGGACGATGTTCAGCAAGCCCTGCGCAACAACCCGTCCACCCAGCGCCGACTGGTGGACGAGGGCGATGTGGACGCGGCGTTGGCCCAGGCCTCACAGCGTTTGTCGCGCACCTATGTGTGGCCCTACCAGCTGCACGGCTCGATTGGCCCGTCTTGTGCCGTGGCCTTGTGGCAGGGGCAAGCGCCGGATGCTGCAGAGGCGACGCCTCCCAACCAGCCTGGCCTCATCGTCTGGGCGGGCACGCAAAACCCGCATGTGCTGCGCGCTGATTTGGCCCGGCTCATGGGCTTGGCCGACACCGCCATCGATGTGGTCCGCATGGAGGCGGCCGGTTGTTATGGCCGCAACGGCGCCGACGATGTGGCCGCCGATGCCGCCTTGCTGTCCCGTGCGGTGGGCGCGCCTGTGCGTGTGCAACTCACGCGCGAACAAGAACATGCCTGGGAACCCAAGGGCGCAGCCCAGCTGATGGATGTGCGTGGTGGGCTGAACGCCGATGGTTCGGTGGCGGCCTATGATTTTGAAACCAGCTACCCCTCCAACGGTGCGCCCACATTGGCGCTTTTGCTCACCCGCACGGTGGAGCCTCTGGCGCAAGCCTATGAAATGGGTGACCGCACCGCACGCCCACCCTACGACTACAGCAATTTGCGGGTGAGTGTGAACGACATGGCTCCGATTTTGCGGGCCTCTTGGTTGCGTGGTGTGTCGGCCTTGCCCAATTCGTTTGCCCACGAAAGCTACATCGACGAGCTGGCCGCCGCCGCCGGGGTGGACCCGGTCGAATTCCGTTTGCAGTACCTCAAAGACCCGCGTGCAGCCGAGTTGCTGGCGACCACCGCCGAGCGCGCAGGCTGGCAGCAGCGCACAGCGCCCCGGCAGCAAGCGGTGGCGGGCACAAACGGTGAGGTGGTGCGGGGCCAGGGCGTGGCCTATGCGCGCTATGTGCACAGCAAGTGGCCGGGATTTGGCGCGGCCTGGGCGGCCTGGGTGGCCGATGTCGAGGTCAACCGGCGCACGGGCGAGGTGCATGTCAGCCGCGTGGTGGTGGGCCATGACGCGGGCATGATGATCAATCCCGCTGGCGTGGAGCACCAGATCCACGGCAACGTGTTGCAGACCACCAGCCGTGCATTGCATGAGCAAGTGCAAATCGAGCCGCTCAAAAACACCGTGGCCACACAAGAGTGGGGCAGCTACCCGATTTTGAATTTTCGCAATGTGCCGGTGGTCGAGGTCGTCACCATGCCCCGCCAGCACGAAGCCCCCTTGGGTTCGGGTGAGTCGTCGTCGGTGCCCGGCACGGCGGCCATTGCGAATGCGATTTTTGACGCCACCGGCGTGCGCTTTCGGGAGCCGCCCTTCACCCCCGAGCGGGTGCGTGCGGCCTTGCACGGCGACGCCCCCCCAACCGAGTCGCCGACGCCCCAGCCCATGCGCGCGCCCACGGTGATGCCGCAAGGCGTGCGCTGGCCCCAGCGCTGGCCGGTCTGGTCGCGAGCCGGAGCGGTTTTGTTGGGGGTCTTGGGTACTGCTTTTGCGCTGCTGGGCGGGCGTGCGGCCATTGCGCCGGTCAGCTACAGCCCCGGCACTTTGTACACCGCCGAAACCATTGAGCGGGGCCGCCAGTTGGCCGCAGCCGGAGACTGCGTGGTGTGTCACACTGCACCGGGCGGCGTGCCCAACGCCGGGGGACGCGCCATGAGCACCCCGTTTGGCACCGTTTTCACCACCAACCTCACGCCCGACCCCGAGCACGGCATCGGGCAATGGTCGTTCAGCGCCTTTCAACGCGCCATGCGCGAAGGCATCTCGCGTGACGGTCGGCATTTGTACCCTGCTTTCCCATTCACCTCGTTTGCCAAAATGAGCGACGACGATTTGATGGCGCTTTACGGCTACCTGATGGTCCAGCCTGCCGTGGCGTCGGCTCCGCCCACCACATCGCTGGACTTTCCTTTCAACCAGCGTGCTTTCATGGCGACCTGGAATGGCCTGTTCCACGATGCAAAGCCCTGGGTGCCCACTCCTGACCAACCCGCCGAATGGAACCGCGGTGCTTATCTGGTCAACGCTGTGGGCCACTGCGGTGCATGCCACACGCCGCGCAACGCTTTGGGGGCAGAGCGCAGCGGCCAGGCATTTTTGAGCGGTGCCATGGTGGACGGATGGGAAGCGCCAGCTCTGACGGCTTTGTCGCGTGCGCCCGTGCCCTGGAGTGCCGAAGAGCTGTACCGCTACCTGCGCCATGGGCACACCGAACACCATGGCATGGCAGCAGGCCCCATGGCCCCGGTGGTGCAGCAACTGGCCCAGGTGCCCGACAGCGACATCCGTGCCATGGCCATCTACCTGGCCAGCTTTAACCCGCCCGAAACCGACAGTGCCACCTTGGCCCGGCAGGTGGTGCAACAAGCGGCCGAGCAGCGCACCCGGCTGGTGGGCAGCGCCGGTCAGCGTTTGTTTGATGGCGCTTGCAGTGCCTGCCACCACGAAGGCGATGGCCCCAAGCTGCTGGGCGTGAACCGGCCTTTGGCGCTGAACACCAACCTGCACAGCGAACGGCCTGACAACTTGCTGCGTGTGATCCTGGATGGCGTGCAGGAAGTGCCGGGGCCACAAGTGGGGTTCATGCCGGGTTTTCGCCATGCGCTCAACGACCAGCAAATCGCCGATCTGGCACGCTACATGCGTCAGCGCTATGCACCCCAACAACCCGCCTGGACCGCGCTGGAAAGCGCTGTAGCGCGGGTGCGCAGCGTCGGCCGCGGCCACTGAGGCACCAAGATCAAGGGCCTTGGGTGATGGGGCCTGATCAGGTTGCGCCATTGTCCCGAACTTGACCGGTGGCCCTTTGGGGCGCGCCGCACAATCGTTGGATGCAAGACATTCGATCTCCCCTTCAAGCACAAGTGGTGCAGTGGCTAGTGGCTGCCGGCGATACCGTGGCCACGGGCGATGTGCTGGTGATTTTGGAAGCCATGAAGATGGAGCACGAAATCCGCTCGCCCCATGCTGGATGTTTGACCGAACTGTATTTCCAGGTGGGTGAGACGGTGGGGGATGGCGATGTGCTGGTGTCATTGGCACCGTTGACTGAGCCTGTGGCCAGCCCTGCGCCCGATCAGTCCCGGCTTGTTGAGCCGCCGGTGGCACCTGCCGAACGGGCCGATCTGAAAAAGCTGCAAGACCGCCTGGCTTTCACGCAAGACGCACAGCGCCCCGAAGCGGTGGCCAAGCGCCATGCCACGGGCTTGCGCACCGCGCGCGAGAACATTGCCGATCTGTGTGACCCTGACTCATTTGTGGAATATGGCGCTTTGGCCGTGGCCGCGCAAAGCCGCCGCCGCACGGCGGACGACCTGATGCGCAACACGCCTGCTGACGGCATGGTCACCGGCATTGGTTGCATCCACGGCCAGCGGGTGGTGGTCATGGCCTACGACTTTACCGTGTTGGCCGGCACGCAAGGCATGCGCAACCACCAAAAAACCGACCGCATGCTGGGCGTGGCCTTGCAAAACAAGTTGCCCGTGGTGCTGTTCGCCGAAGGTGGCGGGGGCAGGCCAGGTGATGTGGATGTGGCCATCGTCGCGGGTTTGAACCTGGCCACCTTCGCCTCGTTTGCCCGGCTCAATGGCCGAGTGCCGGTGGTGGGCGTGGTGGCGGGGCGCTGCTTTGCGGGCAACGCGGCTTTGCTGGGTTGCTGCGACGTGATCATTGCGACGGCAGGCAGCAACATCGGCATGGGCGGCCCGGCCATGGTCGAAGGCGGAGGACTGGGCGTTTTCAAGCCGGAGCAGATTGGCCCCAGCGATGTGCAGCACGGCAACGGCGTGATCGACATTCTGGTGGACAACGAAGCGCAAGCGGTGTCGGCAGCGCGGCATTACCTGTTGTGCTTTCAAGGCGCGCAAACCGAATGGCAAGCGCCGCCTGCCGAGGCGCTGCGCCATGTGGTCCCCGAAAACCGTGTGCGCGTGTACGACACCCGCGCCGCCATGCAGGGCATTGCCGACGAGGGCAGCCTTTTGCATTTGCGCAACGGTTTTGGCGTAGGCATCCACACGGCATTGGCGCGAATCGCGGGGCGTCCGGTGGGCCTCATGGCCAACAATCCGTTGCACCTGGGCGGCGCGATCGATGCCGACGGTGCCGACAAAGCCGCGCGTTTCATGCAGCTGTGCAATGCACACGGTTTGCCCATCGTGAGCTTGGTGGACACGCCCGGCTTCATGGTCGGGCCTGACATCGAAGCGCTGGCACAGGTGCGCCATGTCTCGCGCATGTTTGTGGCGGCCGCGCACCTGCGGGTGCCACTGCTGAGCGTGGTGCTGCGCAAGGGTTATGGCCTGGGCGCGATGGCCATGACCGGCGGAGGCTTTCATGAAACCCTGAGCACGGTGGCCTGGCCCACGGGTGAGTTTGGCGGCATGGGCCTGGAGGGCGCGGTGCGGCTGGGTTACCGCAAGGAACTCGCAGCCCTGCCCGAAGGCCCTGAGCGCGAAGCGTTGTTTGATCAGCTGCTGGCTCAGCAATACGAGAACGGCAGCGCGATCAATATGGCGGCCACGTTAGAAATTGATGCGGTCATCGACCCGGCCACCACGCGTGATTGGCTGGTGGCTGGGCTAGAGGCGGGGCAAGTCAGGCCCTTCGATGGCGCACTGGCCATCGACACCTGGTGAGCGAGGGAGGTGATGCCTGCCCCGTGTAGGAGCGACGCCCTCGTCGCGATGAGCCTGGCAGACCACAACCCATCGCCCCGGGGGCGGGGCTCCCACAAAGAGGTGATCCCTGTTTCTGGTGGGCGCGACGCCCTCGTCGCGATGAGCCTGGCAGACCACCCCCCATCGCCCCGGGGGCGGGTCTCCTACAAAAGGGTGATGCCTGCCCCGTGTAGGAGCGACGCCCTCGTCGCGATGAGCCGCTGCCGTTCAGCCCTTCAACGCCCGTGCAGGCAATACCGTGCCCGCACACTCGCCAAAGCCAATGCGCGCAGCACCCGCTTTTTCGCACCAGCCGCGCAGCACCACGCTGTCGCCGTCTTCCAGCCAGGTGCGCTGCTCGCCATTGGGCAGGGCGATCGGGTTCTTGCCGCCGGTGGTCAGCTCGATCAAAGCGCCCGCCTGGTCGAGTGTGGGGCCAGAGAGCGTGCCGCTGCCCAGCAGGTCACCCGGCTGCAGGTTGCAGCCGTTCACCGTGTGGTGCGTGACCATTTGTGCCACTGTCCAGTAAGCGTGGCGGTAGCTGGTGCGGCAGATGTTGGCCTCAAGCTGGCCGTCTGCACGCATCTTGGGCGTTTGCAGACCCACCTGCAGCTGAATGTCGAAAGCGCCGCCGCTGCGGTTGGCGGGGGAGTCCAGATAAGCCATGGGCTGCGGATCACCCTCGGGCCGTGTGAAGGCCACGCGGTAAGGGGCCAGCGCTTCGAGCGTGACGACCCAGGGCGACACGGTGGAGGCAAAGTTTTTGGCAAGGAAAGGCCCGAGCGGCTGGTATTCCCAGCCTTGGATGTCACGGGCCGACCAGTCGTTGAGCAGGCAGATGCCAAACACATGGTCTTCGGCTTCGTTCATGTGCACTGCATCGCCCAGCGCATTGCCGCTGCCGATGAAGATGCCCAGCTCCAGTTCGATGTCCAGCCGCTTGCAAGGGCCGAACGACGGCTCGGTGGCACCGGGCGGCATGGTCTGGCCCACAGGGCGGCGGAATTGCTGGCCCGACACGCCAATGCTGGATGCGCGGCCGTGGTAGCCAATCGGCACCCATTTGTAGTTGGGCAGCAGCGGGTTGTCGGGGCGGAACTGCTTGCCGATGTTGGTCGCGTGGTAGACCGAGGTGTAGAAGTCGGTGTAGTCGCCAATGCGGGCAGGCACGTCATATTCGGCTTCGGCTTGGGGCACGAGGCAGCTTTGCAGCGCGGCTTGGTCCGCTGATCCTTCACGCAGGGCGCGTGACAGGGCCAGGCGCAGGGCGCTCCAGGCCGATGTGCCCAGCGCCATCAGCGCATTGAGCTTGTCTTGTGCGCCCGCTTGCGCGGCAGCAGCAGCTTCGCCTGTCAGCACGCCTGATTGGGAGACGGCCGCCAGGTCCAGGATCTGGTCGCCAATGGCCACGCCGCCCCGAAAGACTTCACCAGCACCTTTGCGGCGGAACACCGCAAATGGCAGGTTCTGGATGGGGAAGTCGGTACCTGCGGCGTTGGCCGAGGCCACCCAGCTCTGGTGTTTGGGGTCGTGGGTTTCGTTCAGGAAGGTCATGGCAGTTGTTGAGTTGCGCAAGTCGTGTGTGTGCAGGCGTGATCGGAATCGGGCGTGTGAAAGTCTTCAGGCGGCCATGCTGCCGTCGTGCATCCAGGCGGCGTGCTTGGGGGCGCGCTTGGTTTGGCTCCACTCTTCAAGCATGTCCCACTTCACCTCGTCGAGCTTTTGCATCATCTCGGGCGTGCCGCAGTCGGCCGCCAATTCGAGGCGGTGGCCGCTGGGGTCAAAGAAGTAAATGCTCTTGAAGATGGTGTGGTCCACTGGGCCAAGCACCTCGACACCCCCAGCCACCAGCTTGTCCTTGGCCGCCAGCAGTGTTTCCATCGAGTCCACTTTCAGCGCCAGGTGCTGCACCCAGGCGGGGGTGTTTTGGTCGCGGTCCATCGGCGGCTGGCTGGGCAGCTCAAAGAAGGCCAACACATTGCCGTGGCCTGCATCCAGAAAGATGTGCATGTAGGGGTCGGGGGCTTTGGTGGAGGGCACTTCGTTTTCGGCAATGGCCAGCACGAATTTCATGTCGAGATGTTTTTGGTACCAAAGAACGGTTTCTTTGGCGTCTTTGCAGCGGTAAGCGACGTGGTGAACGGATTGAACGAGCATGGGAGTCTCCTGGGTGGTCGTGTGATCAGAGGTCTTGCAAGGCAGCGGTGATCTGCTGCTGGAACAGGGTTTCGTCGGCCAGGGCGTTGGCGTTGAGCAAGGCGAGCTTGACGAGGAACAGCTGTGCCTTGTCAGCGCCGGCTTGGTCAATGGCTGTGGCCAGGGCGTCGTAGACGGTTTCGAGGCCGCCGATGGTGAGTTGATTGTGGGTCATCATTTTCCTTATTGCGGCAAGGCGTTGATCAGAGCGGCTTGCAGCCGTGTGGCGTCCAGTGTGATCCAGCGCGCACAAACGTGTTGGTCGGGACGCAGCAAATAGGCACCGCCATTGGCCGGGATGCCATAACGCTGTCGCAGGTGGCCATCGGCGTCGGGCAAGTACTGGTCTGCACCCGCTACGGGCTGGGTCGCACCGATGGCGGTCACGTTCAATGGCATGCCTGTGATTTGCGCGGCGCTGATCACTTGTTGCAGCGCCTCGGGCAAGGTGCTGTCGGTGAAGTACAGCAGGTCAAAGCCGCCGCCCAGGTGGTCGAGCAAAAAGTCGTTCGCGCCCAGGCGCACGTTTTGTGGCGGTGCGCCGTGCGCTGGGCCGCTCTTGAACAAGCCGTTGTCGTCGCCCATGCAGTTGAGCACCGAATGCGTGTATTCATGTGGCCGCGAGGTGCGCCAGTGGTACAGCGGTCGCACAAAGTCCTGTGTGAGCGAGAGCGACAGCACCGCATCGCGCAGCAACCGAAAGCCCGGGCTGGGTGGCGCCATGAAGCGGGTGCTTTTGCCCGCTTCGGTGATGATCTCGCGCGCCGCGCCCACGCGCTCGGTGCTGTGGTTGGCCAGCAGGTTTTTACCCGCCAAGCCCTTGACCACAAAAGCCAGATGCCAGCCCAGCGACTGGGCGTCCTGGAAGGCCGTGTTCGCCCCGCGCACCCCAAAAATCGGCAGCAGGTGCGCTGCGTCACCGGTGAAGACCACGCTGCCGTGCACAAAGTCGGGCAAGGTGAGTGTGCGGGCCGAGTAGACCGAAGACCAGTCCATTTCCCACTTCAGGCCCGCGTGGCCGATCATGGCCAGCTGTGCGTCGATGCGGGTCTTGAGCGACTCGGGGCGCAGCGCTTCTTCGGGCGTTTCGCCCGGGGGCAGTTGGTAGTCCACACGCCAGATGCCGTTCGGTTCGCGGTGCATCAAGATGGTGTTGCCGGGGTTCCAGTCGGGGTCGAAATAAGCCAGTCGCTCGGTGGGAAAGGGCAGATCGATCTTGATATCGGCGATCACGAAAAAGCCTTCGTAAGAAGCGCCTTCCATTTGCAGGTTCATGGCGCTGCGGATGCTTGAGCGGCCACCATCGGCGGCCACCACCCAGTCGCTCTCCAAGGCATAAGGGCCTTCGGGTGTGTCCACTTCGAGCACGGCATAGCCGTCCTTCTGGTCAATTTTTTCCAGCTTGTTGCCCCAGCGGAAGTCGATCAGGGGGTTGGCTTTGCAAGCGTCGTGCAGGTACTCCTCCATGAACTGCTGCTGCACGTTGATGATCGGGAAAAACCGGTCATCGGGGTCGTGCGGCGCTTCCATGCGGAACACGCGCTGGCCCCGGTAATAAGAGTTGCCAAAACGCCAAGGCAAACCGCCTGCGGTCATGCGGTCAGCCACGCCGACTTGCTGCAGGATTTCCATCGAGCGGCGGGTGAAACAAATCGCCCGGCTGCCCTGCGAGAACTGCAACTCGGCTGACAGCACCACGCTGGGCACGCCGTGACGGGCCAGCTCCAGCGCAGTGACCATGCCGGCGGGGCCTGCGCCGACGATCACGACCTTTTGGCGGTCTTGTGCGGGGTGTGTCGAGGGCAGCCAGGGCTTGAAAACCTCGTAGGTGTAATAGAGCGAAGGACGGGCTTCGGTGTTGGGGGTGTGCATGGTCTGGTGTTGGGGTTTGAGGATCAGCGGTGCTGGATGAATCACTGAACACCTTGCGGGGCATCTGTCACAACACCCGGGCGGGCATGGGCAATCAGCCGGTCAAACAGGCTGCTCAATGTGGCTTGTTCTTTGTCGGTCAGGCAGCCAAAAATGTCCTGGTTGCGTTGGTGCACCATGGCCATGGCGCGCTCAAACACCTCGCGCCCGGCAGGCGTCAGCGTCAACACCACGCCCCGGCCATCACCCGGGTGGTCGGCTTTGAGCACCAGCCCTTGATCAACCAGCGCTTGTGCTGCGCGGCTGGCTTGGCCCTTGTTCAGGTTGCCTTTGTCGGCCAGTTCTTTGACCGACAAAGGTTCAAAAGTCCCAATCGTCGTCAGGCACCGCCCGTCGCTCATCGACAGGCCCGTGCGCTCTGGATAGACCGACTGGCTGCCCATGTCGGTCAGCTTGTGCAGTTGGTGCAGGCGGTAGGTCAGCGTGCGGTCGAGTGGCGTGTTCATGAAATGAGCGTGTTGTAGACGGCATATATTAAGGCAACTTGGTTGCGCGCGCAACCAAGTTGGGATTGATGAATTTTTGTAGGTCGGTGGCTTCAGCCCCGACATGGTGGAGCGCATGCACTTGTCGGGGCTGAAGCCACCGACCTACAAATGCCTTGTCAAAATGAATGCTTGATAACTCATAAAAAGAGTGGCTCAATCCATTCAAAAAGGGAGAGCCCGCCATGCAATACCGTCGATCGAACATTCCAGGTGGCACTTACTTTTTCACCGTCGTGACCCATCAGCGTGCACCGTGGCTGCGAGAGGCGTGTGCGGTGACCGCCTTGGGTGATGTGATGAGGAAAGTGCGCGAGCACCGGCCCTTTGAGACCCTGGCGATGGTGGTGATGCCAGATCACCTGCATTGCATCTGGCGCTTGCCTGCTGATGACGCTGATTTTTCGACCCGCTGGATGCTGATCAAGCAAGGCGTTGTGCATCGCTTGCGCGGGCGCAATGGCGTTCAGGCTTTATGGCAATACCGCTTTTGGGAACACACCTTGCGTGACGAGCGGGATGTGGAGCAGCACACGCATTACATCCATTTCAACCCGGTCAAGCATGGGCTTGTGCCGCAGGTCGGTGATTGGCCGCACAGCACTTTTCACCGGTATGTGAAGAACGGCATTTACCCTGCTGATTGGGGCACGGCCCCCAGCGTGTTGCCTGGCGTCAGAGAGTGAAGCGTTTGTAGGTCGGCGGCTTCAGCCTCGACAAGTGCGAGTGGTTCATCATGTCGGGGCTAAAGCCGCCGACCTACAGAAGACTACCAAGCCACGGTTTTCCGTAGGTCGGAGCTTCAGCTCCGACGACGCCTTCGGTGGCGTTGCCGATGCCAGATTTGCCAAGGTCGCACGTCGGGGCTAAAGCCGCCGACCTACAGAAGACTACAAATCCACGGGTTTCACGTAGGTCGGAGCTTCAGCTCCGACGACGTCTTGGTGGCGTCGGCGATGCCAGATTTGCCAAGGCCGCACGTCGGGGCCAAAGCCGCCGACCTACAAAAAACCAACAGTTCAAAACCTCGGCAAATCCGGGTGCTTGATGGCCCCCGCCCGCACCAGCATCTTGCCGTATTCGGCGCAGCGGTTCAGCGTCGGAATCACTTTGCCGGGGTTGAGCAAGCCCTGCGGGTCAAAGGCGCGTTTGACCGCGAACATCTGCTCGTTTTCTTCGGCTGAAAACTGCACGCACATGCTGTTCACTTTTTCGATGCCCACGCCGTGCTCGCCCGTGACGGTGCCGCCCATGGCCACGCTGGTTTCGAGGATCTCGGCACCAAACAGTTCGCAGCGGCGCAGCTGGTCGGCGTCGTTCGCGTCGAACAGGATCAGCGGGTGCAGGTTGCCGTCACCCGCGTGGAACACGTTCAGGCAGCGCAGCGCGTATTTGGTTTCCATCTCGGAGATGGCTTGCAGAATGTCGGCCAGGCGCTTGCGCGGGATGGTCGAGTCCATGCACATGTAATCAGGGCTGATGCGGCCCGACGCCGGGAAGGCATTCTTGCGGCCACTCCAGAACTTCATACGCTGGGCTTCGTCGCGGCTCACGGTGATGGCGGTCGCGCCGCAGCCCCGCAGCACGTCGCTCATGCGGCCGATTTCCTCTTCGACTTCTTCGGGCGTGCCGTCGCTCTCACACAGCAAAATCGCCGCCGCGCTCAGGTCGTAGCCTGCGTGGACAAAGTCTTCGACGGCGATGGTCATGGGGCCGTCCATCATCTCCAAACCGGCCGGAATGATGCCCGCAGCGATGACGGCAGCCACCGCGTCGCCCGCTTTGCGTACGTCGTCAAAGCTGGCCATGATGCAGCGGGCCAGTTGGGGCTTGGGCACCAGCTTGACGGTGACTTCGGTGGTCACGGCCAGCATGCCTTCGCTGCCCACCAGCACGGCCAACAGGTCGTAGCCGGAGGTGTCCAGCGCGTCGCTGCCAAATTCAATCGGGTCACCCTCGATGGTGAAGCCGCGCACTTTGAGCACGTTATGCACCGTCAGGCCGTATTTGAGGCAGTGCACACCGCCTGAGTTTTCGGCCACGTTGCCGCCAATGGTGCAGGCGATCTGGCTGGACGGGTCGGGCGCGTAGTACAGGCCATAGGGCGCAGCCGCTTCGCTGATGGCCAGGTTGCGCACGCCGCACTGCACCACGGCGGTGCGGCTCACGGGGTCCACGGTTTTGATCTGGTTGAAGCGGGCCATGGACAGCGTCACGCCCATGCGGTGCGGCATGGCACCGCCTGACAAGCCTGTGCCCGCGCCGCGTGCCACCACGGGAACCGCCAGGGCGTGGCAGGCTTTGAGCACGGCCTGAACTTGGGCTTCGGTTTCGGGGAGCGCCACCACCAATGGCCGCTCGCGGTAGGCGGTCAGGCCGTCGCACTCGTAGGGCGTGGTGTCTTCGGGGGTGTAAAGGATGGCGTCGGCCGGCAGCACCCGGCCCAGGGCCTGCACCACAGCGCGTTGGCGCTCGGCACGTTCGGTGGCGGTCAGTTGCTGTGTTTCGTCAGGGGTGTGGGCGCTCATGGCAGTCAAGACCTGTGGTGAAGCTTCAACTGTAAGCGCAAGCCCGGTGCGTGGGGCTGAAGAATCTTTGAGGGACTTGTGAATTTGCTCGCATGCGGCATGGGTCGTGTCATCGCCGAGGCTCAAATGTGAGAGCCCCGCCCTCGGGGTGAATGCCAGTGCACAGCGAAAGCCTGATCGCGGCGAGGGTGCCGTTTCTCAAGAGAAATGCCCTTCAGGCCAGTGCTTTTTTCAACCAGTCGGCAAAAGTCGCGCATTCCCAGCGCTCCATGGTGCCGGTGCGCCAGCACAGGTAGTGGGCGTGCGGGCTGGGCACGCTGCGCTCGAACAGGCGCACCAGTTGGCCGCTTTCCACCCAAGGCGCGCCCAGCTTGGTGCGGATCAGGCCCACGCCCAGGCCTTGGGCTGCGGCGTCGCACATCAGGCCGATGTCATTGAAGGACGAGCCGTCGATGGGCTCAGGCCAGTCCAGGTCGTGCGCTGCGAACCAGGTGCGCCAGGGCTCCAGCGGGCTGCGCAACAAGGGCACGCGCTGCAGATCTTCCACGCTGGCAAAGGGGCCGTTTTCGCGCAGCCAGGCGGGCGAGGCCAAGGGCGTCACATCGTCTTTGGCCAGGCAAATGTGCTCCACGTCCGAATAGCGTCCGGTGCCAAAACGCACCGTCAAATCGGCGTCTTCGGCCACCACGTCCAGCAGGGGAATGCTGACTTGCAGGGTGATGTCGATTTCGGGGTAAGCGTCCAGAAAATGTTTGAGCCTGGGCATGAGCACCGAGCGGGCAAAAGTGGGCGTGACCGCCAGGCGCAGCTTGCGGCGGCCGGGCGTGTTGCTGGCGCTGGGAAAGCGCTGCAGCGACACCAGACCTTCACGCACATGGGCCAGGTATTCATTGCCTTCGGTGGTGAGCGAAAAATCGGCCCGGCCAAACAGCTTGGTGCCAATGATTTGTTCGAGCTGTTTGACCCGGTGGCTCACCGCGCTGGGCGTGACGCACAGCTCTTCAGCGGCCTGCGTCACGCTGCGCAATCGCGCCAGGGCTTCAAAAGTCAAAAGGCACTGAATGGGCGGGATGCGTGAGTTGGCAGACATGACAGCAGGCCTTTTTTATTTGAAGATCACGGTTTTGTGGCCGTTGATCAGCACGCGGTGCTCGCTGTGCCATTTCACGGCGCGGGCCAGCACCTGGCTTTCGGTGTCGCGGCCCTGTGCGGTCAGGTCTTCGACGGTCTTGCTGTGGTCCACGCGGGCCACGTCTTGCTCGATGATCGGGCCTTCGTCCAAGTCGGCTGTCACATAGTGGGCGGTGGCACCGATCAGTTTCACGCCCCGGTCGTGCGCTTGGTAATAAGGCTTGGCCCCCTTGAAGCTGGGCAAAAAGCTGTGGTGGATGTTGATGGCGCGACCGGCCAGCTTGCGGCACAGGTCGTCGCTCAAAATTTGCATGTAACGGGCCAATACCACCAGCTCGGCACCTTCGGCCTGGATGATTTCGAATTGCTTGGCTTCAGCCTGTTGTTTGGTGGCGGCGGTCACCGGGATGTGGTGAAAGGGCACGTTGTAGCTGGCCGCCAGTTGGTAGAACTCGCGGTGGTTGCTCACGATGGCGCGGATGTCCAGTGGCAACAGGCCACTTTTCCAGCGAAACAGCAGGTCGTTCAGGCAATGGCCTTCCTTGCTGACCATGATCACCGTGCGCATGGGCTGGGCTGTGGCGTGCAGGTCCCACTTCATGTCAAAGGTCTGGGCAAATGCGGCCCACTGGGCGTTCAGGGTGTCGCCGTCGATCTGGTCACAGGCAAACTGGACGCGCATGAAAAACAGACCCGTGTCGTGGTCGTTGTACTGGGCCGCTTCTTCGATGTTGCCCCCGCGCTCCAGCAAAAAACCCGACACGGCATGCACGATGCCGGTGCGGTCAGGGCAGGAGAGGGTCAGGATGTAGGTGGTCGTCGCAATGGGATTCATGGGGTGAGATTGTCGCGCATTGCACAAAGTACCTGCCATCCGACCCCATCAAACCTTCAAGCTGGGACCCGCAGAACTTGGCCCGGGAAAATGTGTTCGGGGGCGGCCAGCACCCTGGGGTTGGCTTCAAACAGTCGTTTGTATTGGTGGGGGTCGCCGTACATGCGTCTGGCAATCGCCCAAAGGGTGTCACCTGTACGCACAACGTAGGTTTGTGCTTCGGCCTCGTGCAGGGTGGCCTCTTTTTTCAGTGCACCGGTCAGTGCATCTTGGGTGGGAAGGGCTTGTGAAGCTTTGTGCGAGGCAAGTACCGCTTTTTCTAAATCTTGGGCTGAGGCGTGGCTTGCGGTGGCGGTGACGCGATTGGTCACTGATCGGTTGTGCGCTTGCAGGGCATCAGGTTGGGTAGCTAAACGGTCCAGGTGCGCTTTGACTTGTTCCGGTGTTTCTTGTGACTGTCGCAAGTAGTCTTGTTGTGCCTGAACAAATTGCTTCTCGTTGCCCGATGGTGGGGAGACGTTTTGCAAAGAGGCCGAAACGGCGGCTTGCAGGGTTGAGGTGCTGTTTGTGGGTGAGGGGCGGGTTTGCGTCAACGATGAAGCCGCAGCTTGGGGCAATGGGGTCGTGGGCGCCGTTGCGGCCAAAGACGATGTGGGTTGGACAGGGGCTGGCCACACGGACAGTGTGGCCACTGAAGGTGTGGTGGTTGGTGGCGTGGCTTGGTATTGGCCGAACAAATAGCCTCCCATGCCGGTGGCGAGCAAGGTGGCGACGAGCCATGCGGCTTTGTAAAGGCGGCGATGTTCGGCTTCGTGGGCGGTGACGATGCGCCCGTTTTTGATGACAACGTCAGGAATGGCTTGCATGAGGGTTCTCCAAAAAAAGGGACAGGTGAGGACTTCTCAGGAGGGGGTCACCGCAGCGGGCACCACGGTGGTCAGGCCCAAGGACTTCCAGGCTTGCATGCCACCCCGGTAGTACTTGAGCTTGGCGGGCGGATAGCCCAAGCTGAGCAATGACCGAATGGCACGCGAAGATTGGTCGCACCAAGGACCGTTACACCACAAGGCCAGGGACTTGGCTTTTTGGTAGTTCCAACGTTTGTTGCTGCCTTGTTCTGCCCCCAAGGCGCTCAGGATCTGGCCAATGTGCGGGTTGTCGGCTTTGATGACCGTGAAGGGAATGTTGATGGAGGTGGGGATGGTTTCGATTTTGTGGAAATCAGGCAAGCGAGCGTCGATCACCAAGCCTTTGCCGCTGGTCACTTGCTGGCTCATGAAGTCCAACAATTCCAACTCGCCCAAGGTTTCCACGCCAGGCGCGACGACCATCGCATGGATACAGAACTCCGGACAGGGGCGAGAGGTTTTGGCGAAGTCGTCAATGATTTTGTGGCCCGTGTCTTGGATGCGTTGTATCCGCACGGCTTCCCCCCCATGAACCACATCCACAGCACTCAAAGTGGGCGTGATTTTGACTTTGAGCTCTTGTGCTGCCAAGACGCTGGAGCCCAGCGCGGCCCACAGCAGAACCCATGGCATTGTTTTTGATGTGTGCATACCACCTCATATTTAATTAAAAAGCATTCTTTTATTTTGATGGATTCTGGTCGTCAGGAACAGGGGGTATCCGTTCGGGCAGAAGAAAAATGCTGCAAACGGTGTGTCAAAGTGGCTTTGAGAGGGGGTATTGAGGTCGCGGTCTCATCAGCCCTGCATTGGCTTTGTGTCATTCACGCGCCTGCATGGGGCGTGGCCGTCCTTTAAACTAGAAGCCACCTGATTCAACCCAAGGAGTGCGTTCGTGAACAACCATGACATCCCCATGGACAACCAATGGTTGCCCTTCACCCCCAACCGCACATTCCGCCAGGACCCCCGGGTCTTTGTGGGGGCCGAAGGCATGCACTTCACCACGCACGATGGCAAAAAGGTCATCGACGGCATCTCCAGCCTGTGGTGCGTGGGCGCTGGACACAACCGCAAACCCATCAACGAGGCCATCAAAAACCAGTTGGACACGCTGGACTACGCCACGGCTTTTCAGGCCAGCAACGACAAAGCCTTCAAAGCGGCGCAGATGATTGCCGACATGGCCCCCGGTGACCTGAACAAGGTGCTGTTTTGCAACTCCGGCTCAGAAGCGGCCGACACCGCCTTGAAAGTGGCGCTGGCCTATCACCGCGCTCGGGGCGAGGGGCACCGCACGGTGTTCATTGGGCGTGAAAAGGGTTATCACGGCGTCAACTTTGGCGGCATGAGCGTGGGTGGCCTGCCGGCCAACCGCAAGGCCTTCGGTGCGCAACTGCTGCCCCGGGTTGACCACATGCGCTTCATTCATGACCCGGTGAACCACCCCTACATCCACCACGAAGAACCTGTGTGGGCCGAAGACCCGCTGTTGGAGCTTGAAAACCGCATTTTGGTGTTGCATGACCCGAGCAACGTGGCCGCCGTGATCGTCGAGCCCATTGCAGGCAGCGCGGGTTGGTACATCCCGCCCCAAGGCTATGTCAAGCGCTTGCGCGAGATTTGCGACAAACACGGCATCTTGCTGATTTTTGACGAAGTGATCACCGGTTTTGGTCGCTTGGGCGTGAACTTTGGCGCTGACTACTACGGTGTGGTGCCCGACATGCTGAACTTCGCCAAGGCCGTGACCAACGGCGTGATTCCCTTGGGCGGTGTGATTTGCCGCGATTTCATCTACGACGCGATGATGAACGCCAATTCACCGCAGCATGCCATCGAGTTTTTCCACGGCTACACCTATTCCGGCCACCCTGTGGCTTGCGCAGCGGCCATTGCCACGCTGGACTTGATGAAAGAAGAAAACCTGTTTGCCCGTGCGGGCCAGCAAGGCCGGGTGCTGGGCGACGCGATGCACAGCGCCTTGAAGGGCTTGCCCAATGTCATTGGCATCCGCACGCTGGGTCTGGCGGGCGCGGTCGAATTGGCCAGCATCCCCGGCACGCCTGGCAAGCGGGCCTATGACATCTTCATGGACTGCTTCCACAAAGGCGTTTGGGTGCGTCCGGCGGGTGAAAATATTGTCATTTGCCCGCCCTACATCGTGGAAGACGCGCACATCGACCAGATTGTGCAGACCGTGGCCGACAGCATCCGCCGTCACGCCTGACGGCCCTTTGATGACCATCCCCCGACCGCCCGTTTGGGCGGTCTTTTTTTGAGCCGATGAATTTTCATGACCTGACCCGTGTGGCGCTGACCTTGATGCTGGCGCTGGTTGCGGCCGAGCTGTGCGTGTGGCTGCACACACCCATTCCCTGGATGCTGGGGCCTTTGTTGGCGACGGCGCTGGCTTCGGTGCTGGGTGCCCCCACACGCAGTGCCCACATGCCGCGCAACGCCGGGCAATGGGTCATTGGCGCAGCTTTGGGCCTGTATTTCACGCCGCAAGTCAGCGCCCTGGTGGTCAGCCTGTGGTGGGCGATTGTGCTGGCTGTGCTGTGGGCGCTGGTGCTGGGCGGCTTGTTTGGCCTGTGGCTGCAACGCCAACATGCGGCCGATTTTGCGCACCTGCCGCTCGGTGCAGGGCGAGCCACCAGCTACTTTGCCAGTGCCATTGGCGGCGCGTCCGAGATGACCTTGCTGGCCGAGCGCCATGGGGGACGCACCGATTTGGTGGCGGCAGCGCACAGCGTAAGGCTGGTCATTGTGGTGATGTCGGTGCCTTTTGCGATGCAGTGGGCGCAAAGCCATTGGGGCTTGCAGGTCGATGCGCGTTTGTTGTCGGGACCGCGTGTGGCGCAGTGGCCTGGCTTGTTTTGGCTGGGGCTGGCCACGGCAGCAGGTGCGCTGGTCATGAGGTGGCTCAAGCGCAGCAACCCGTGGTTCATGGGCGCTTTGCTGGCCTCGATGTGTCTGACTTTGTCGGGCGTGAACTGGTCGGCGGTGCCGACGGACTTGTCGAATGCCGCGCAGTTGGTCATTGGCGTGAGTCTGGGGGTGCGGTTTCAGCGTGAGTTTTTGCACACCGCGCCGCGCTGGTTGGTGTCGGCCGCGATCGGTAGTGGGGTCATGATGGCTTTGTCCGTCGGGTTTGGCGGCTTGCTGGCCTGGGCCACCGGGCTGCACCCGGCCACGCTGATTTTGGGCACTTCGCCCGGTGGCATTGCCGAGATGGCGATCACGGCCAAGGTCTTGCAGTTGGGGGTGCCCGTGGTCACGGCGTTTCAGGTTTGCCGTCTGGTGGCGGTGCTGATGTTGGTGGGGCCGCTGTTCCAGTGGATCAACAGGCGTAAAAAAACCGCCTGAGGGCGGTTTTTTGCAGCTTGGTGGCTTGAGCCCCGACAGGATGGATCACCGGTGTTGGTAGGGGCTGAAGCCACCGACCTGGAGCCATCGCCAAGTGGGGTCAGTGCACCACCACAGGCTGCTGGGCCAGACCTGTGTAGCCTTCGAGCGTGTCTTCGACTTCTTCTTGTGTAGGGGTGTGCTGCTGCCAGGCTTGAATTTGTTGCTGAAACATTTCGGCCCAAGAGCCGTCCAGGTACACCTCTTTGCCCGAGCGTTTGTCCACGATTTCAAAACCATGTCGCTCCAGCATGGGTTTGCTGGGGGCGGGCGATGATTCGCTGGGCGCATTGGCCAGCATGTGCATCACAGCAAAAGTTTCAGATTCATAGAGCAAGTTCATGACTTCATTCTCCCTCAAGTTGTCCCCGTCAAGTCAGGCGGTTTGTAACAACGTGAGTCGCAAGGGGTTTTTAACCGGGTGTGTTGCTGGCGGGCAAAGGGGGCAAGGGGGCTTGGCCTATCAGGTTCAGGTCAATGAAGTTGCCGTTGACTTGGGTGATGCGAATGCGCACGGGCAACCACTGGTGTTCGCGGGCCACCCAAAACTCGACTTGGGCGTCAAAACGGTTGCGCGGTTGACACACCCATTTGGTGGCCTGCAGGTCCACGCCATTGGCGGTGATGGTTTCCACCTTGTCCAAGGTCAGCAGCCAGGGCAAAGCGTCGCGCACGGTGGCAATCTGGATTTGCAAACGGGTGCCCGGCACAAAACGTGCGCCATCGGCGGCCATGGCAGCCGCCAATTGGGCGTACAGGCTGATTTGGTCTTGCGCACCGGCTTGCAAAACTGCCGTTGGTGCATTGCTGCTGAACACGATGCGCTGGCCAGCCTGGTCAAAATGGCTGGCACGTTCGCTGCGCCAACTGTCCGAAAACCGGGTGGGCATCAGTCCTGTGGGTGCAATTTGGCCTTGGCTGCGCCATTGCCGCGAGCCAAGCAAAAACGCTTTGACCGTCAGTGTCATGTCGTAGCGGGCATCGTTGTGTTGCCAGCTCAAGCTGCCACTGGCGGTGTACTGGAGGCCTTTTTCTTGGCCTGTTAAGCGGTAACTGAGCAAAGTCGAAGATGGCACTGCGCCCAAAGGGATGCCGGGCAGGGCCATGGTGGCCGACGCAATCGGCTCCGCTGGCGTGATCGGCACAGCTTGGGGTTCGGCCGGTGACGATGCGTCCACCCCCGGATTGACGGGTGGAGTCACCTCAGTGGGGGGGGCGCTGGTCGGTAGATCGGTTGTGTTGGTGTTGTTGGGATCAAGCTGGGCCAAGGGCGCTGAATGGGGGGCTGAAGCCGAGGCATCCGGTGGGGCTTCATCGGGTGCTTTGGCCACGTCGTCAGGGGTGGCGGTGACTGCCAGCTCTGGACTTTGGGCTGGGGCCGGCACCGGTACTGAAGGCTTGGGTGCAACAGGGGGCTTGACCACTTGCGCTATGCGGGTTTGGCTGGACGCCTGAGGTTTGGGCGTTGAAAGACGTATGGGGCTGACGGTGGCGCTTGCAATGGTGCGGGTTTGCATGGCCCCCACGCGCGTGGGCGGGTCTTGCAAACGCCAGATCCGAGCATCACCCATGCCCAGCAGCAAAGCCATGTGCACAGCCAAGACCGCCACGGCCAAAAGCAAGAGCGTCTTTTTGGCGGGTCTGCCCGTCCGTGAAGAGAAGGGGTGCGGGGCCGTCATGGACGCCGTGCTCAAGTTGGACGCCAACCCAAATCGCTGGAAAGCAAAGCGGCAAAGGCACGCAAAGGTTTGGCCACCGAGCCGTGCCAGTCGGTGTCAAGCGTGGCAGAAGAACCCAAAGCCACCACGCCCAAGGCCAAATGCCCATCGGCATTGAACACAGGCGCACAAAAGCCCGAGATGCCGGGCAACAAGACGTTGACCACCCGACCCAACCCTTGGTGGCGGGTTTCTTCCAAAATGGCACGCACTTGGGCCTGTGTCGAGGGCAAGTCGGTGCGACCGAGTTTGCGGACCAAAGCCAGTTCTGATTCGATCATGGGTTGGGCTTTGTCGACCCCACCGCCGTGGCCCATGAAGGCGGCAAAACAACGGCCGGTGGCGGACGACAGCAAAGGCATCACATCGCCCAAGCGCAAATTGACCGGCACGGTCAAGGGGGTCTCTTGCCAATGCACCAAGGTCGGACCACGGTTTCCCCAGACCGCCAAAGCCAGGGTGTGGCCAGTTTGGTCCAGCAGTGTTGGCAAGCGCTCACGCGCCAGCTTGACCGCATCCAACCGGGACAATGAGGCCAGTCCCAAGCGCAATGCCGCCGGGCCGAGTTCATAACGGGTGTTGCCATCTTGCACCACCAGGTGCAGACGTTGAAAGCTCACCAAATAACGGTGTGCCTTGGCTGCACTCATGCCAGCCGAGCCAGCGAGGTCGCGCAGCATGAGAGGGCCAGGGGCTTGTGCCAGCACATCGAGCAGTGCAAAGCCCACCTCAACCGACTGGATGCCCGCGCGTTCTTTGTCCTCAATCAGGGGGGTGTCTGCGGGTCTTGGGCTGGGCATATGGTCTAAAATTAATTTTTTCGTTTAGTTAAATGAGTTTAACAATACGTAATTTTGCCGTGTTTCCCCATGTGAGCAGCGGCCACCACACAAGGACACCTTCAAGATGAAATTGGCGACCTACAAAGACGGCTCACGCGATGGTCAGTTGGTGGTGGTTTCGCGCGACCTGAGCACCGCGCATTATGCGACGGGCATCGCCAGCAAGCTTCAGCAAGCGCTCGATGACTGGAATTTTCTGGCACCCCAACTGCAAGACCTGTACACCACCTTGAACCAAGGCAAAGCCCGTCATGCTTTTCCCTTTGACCCCGAGCGCTGCATGGCCCCTTTGCCGCGTGCATACCAGTGGGCCGATGGCTCAGCGTATCTGAACCATGTGGAGCTGGTACGGGCCTCACGCAACACCGAGGTGCCCAGCAGCTTTTACACCGACCCTCTGATGTACCAGGGCGGCAGCGATGATCTGTTTGGCCCCTGTGACCCGGTGGTGTGCGCCAACGAAGCGTTTGGCATCGACTTTGAGGCCGAGATCGCGGTCATCACGGGGGATGTGCCCATGCAAACTCCCGCCGACGATGCCATCGAGGCCGTGCGCTTGATCATGCTGGCCAACGACGTGAGCCTGCGCAACCTGATTCCGAACGAGTTGGCCAAGGGCTTTGGCTTCTTGCAAGGCAAACCTGCCACTGCCTTCAGCCCTGTGGCCGTGACGCCCGATGAACTCGGTGAGGCTTGGAAAGGGGGACGCGTGCACTTGACCATGCAATGCACCTGGAATGGCCGCAAAGTGGGCATGTGCGAAGCCGGACCCGAAATGACCTTCCATTTTGGCCAGCTGATTGCGCACCTTTGCAAAACCCGCCATGTTCGAGCAGGTTCCATCGTGGGCAGCGGTACGGTCAGCAACAAGAGTGTGCAAGTCAAGGGCAAGCCACAATGGCCCAAAGGCTACAGCTGCATCGCCGAAAAACGCGCCATCGAAACCATCCAGGACGGCCAGCCCAGCACCGAATACATGAAGTACGGTGACACCATCCGCATCGAGATGAAGGGCCAAAACGGTGAAAGTTTGTTTGGAGCGATTGAGCAGGAAGTGGTGCCTTTGGTGGGGTGACTTGCAAGCAAAAAGTCTTTTCAATTGATCAGCGCATCGGTCATTGGCATGGGGCGGATGGCGTCACAACAGCATGTTTGAAAACGCTATTGGCGCTTGCCCTGCGCCGATAGGCACGTTGTGCTCAGCCCCCTGTTGATCGAATTGGACAAAGTGGCGCACGCTGTTGCGGGTTGGTCCACATTGCGGGAACGTGTGAAACAGGCCTTGAATCTGTCACTGGCCAAAGCCCTGCCCGAGCAAGGCGACTGGTCCATGGTGGTGCCGGTCATGCGCTGTCAATGCGCCGATTGCCGACAAGTGATGACCTTCCTGAAAAATCACGACAGCGCAAACGTGTTGCTCGCCATGACAGAGGCCCGGCGAAAACACATCCTTGAAGAGTTTGGTCAATCCGGTCTGGGGCTGACGATGGAGGTGTTGCGCCAAGGTTCACCCCACAAACTGCGCATCACCAAGCGGGCTAACTTGCGCGAAAAAGCCGCACAGCAGCGTGTGCAGCATGAACAGTGGCGTGCCGACCTGGGCTGAAATCTATGCTCTCAGTCCAAAGAGCCTTGCGTTGCCCCCATGGATACGAGGGTGGTGCACCTGAATATTCACGCAAAACGTCCAACTCAAAACCACCCGTTCAGTGCGCTGCGTGTTCAAGCCAAGGATTCAACAGGGCCACACCGGTCGCTTCAAAATCCGACACATTGCGTGTCACGACGGTGAACCTGTGCTCAAGGGCTGTGGCCGCGATCATCGCGTCCCGGTCTGAGCGCGGGTTTGGGATGTGCAGTGATGCGCACACGGGTGCTGTGTTCTCTGCAAAGGGCAAGATGCGCCCCGAAAAAGCAGCGCGAACGCCACCCAGCCAATGGCGCAAAGCGCTGCCCTGCGGCGGTGTTTTGCGCTCCAACGCCTGAATGCCCAATTCCAACTCAAGCAGCGTGATGGCCGACAAAAAAAGTTGATGGCTGGGCTGGCCTGCGGCCCATTGGCGTACCGCCACGGACGGGTTGGGCTTGCCCTGGCGCAGCTCGGAAATGACGTTGGTGTCCAGAACGAACATGGATCGCTTTCAATCCAAGTTCGCGGCTTGAATTTGAATGCTCAGCTTGGGCGGATCAAACTCGATGCCTTCACCGCCCGGTATGCCGTCCATCACCTCCAGCAAAGACGGGGTGGCCTTTCCGGCCATGCGGTAGTAATCGTCGATTTTGAGCAGTGCAAACGCGGGGCGACCCCGGTCGGTGATGAACACAGGTCCATCCACGGCAGCGCGTTTGGCGGCTGACACGTCTCGTGTGAAGTCGCGGCTTGAAAACGTGTGAATGCTCATCTTCGACTCCAAATGACTAAATGTTTGTATGTTACGACAATTGCCTGGCTTGTCAATGCTCAGGGCTTGCTGTGCTGGATGCCGTTCACTAGCGTGAAGCGTAAAAAAGCCATTTACGCTTCATGTTTGAAGCGCAAATTTCTAAAATACGCATCATGTACCTCTGGCAATCCCCTTGCTGGCCTGAATTTCAGGTCGATCTGGCCGCGCTCCAACCGGCGTTGGCCGCTGCACGCTATGCACAAGGGCGGTCAATGGGACTCGCCAGCCATCTGCAACTGATGGACTTGGGCGCATTGGAACTGCAAGGCTGGGCCGACGAAGCGATCGCCACGGCGCAGATCGAAGGTGAGATTCTGCAAGTCAATTCGGTGCGGGCCTCAGCCGCGCGGCGCTTGGGCATGGCTGACGCCAAAGCGCTAGATCGTGATGCAAGGACCGAAGCCACGCTCGACGTGCTGCAAGCGGCCATCGAACAAAGCCAGCAGCCCTTGAGCCACGACACTCTGTACGGCTGGCAAGCGGCCTTGTTCCCGACCGGACGCAGCGGCATCCAGAAAATACGCACGGGCGCTTACCGCGACCATGCCGAACACATGCAGATCGTGACGCCCCGCATGGGCAAGCCCGACATCGTGCATTACCAGGCACCCGATTCGGCCGATGTGCATGCGCAGATGACGCGGCTGATCGACTGGTTCAACAGCAGCCTGGGCCAAACCGATGGTCTGGTGCGTGCAGCGCTGGCACACCTGTGGATCGAAGCCATTCACCCCTTCGAAGACGGCAACGGCCGCGTGGGTCGTGCGCTAATTGAAATGGCCCTGGCGCAAGACCTGAAAACCGACAAGCGTTTGTGGAGCCTGTCGCAGCAAATGTGGCTGGACCGGGCGGGCTACTACGCCCAACTGCAAGTGGCCACCGAACAGGCCAACATGGACGTGACGCCTTGGGTGCAGTGGTTCGTGGGCTGTGTGCACAAAGCCGCCGATGCCACCTGGGACCACATGCAAGCGGCCATGCGCAAAACCCGCTTCTGGTCAGAACTGCGCGAGCAACACCCGCAGCTCACGTCCACACAAACCAAGGCGATCAACAAACTCTATGACGTGGGGCCTGAAGGATTTGCCAACGGCATCAGCACCGAGAAATACGTGAACCTGTGCCGCGTGTCACGCGCAACGGCTTATCGTGAACTCACGGCTTTGTGCGAGATGGGGGTGTTGGTGCAGACCGGGGTGGGTAGGGGGACGCAGTATAGGTTCGCACCAAATTAATCTTCATTAACCAACCGAGTACAGAAGTGCACAAGTGCAGTTGATAAAAATGCATTTGCACTACCCTCACCACGTGGCGTTAAATTATCGAAGCTCACAGCGACAATGATGTCGTCTTGGCGCAAGTCAGTTTCTCTAACTTTTTGATACACGTCACCAGGTAAATTTACGGTTATCTGAATCTGATTTTGCACATCAGCGTTCTTTGAATAATCAACCCAAATGGCACCACATGGATTGTCTATTTTCCATTGGGGAGTGTCTGGAGCCGAAAGTACCTTCTCCCTATCTTCAAACGTGACGGTTACATGTGAGTTGCTCATGTCAATTGCCTCTGTGTCAATCCATATTTTTGAATCATTCTTCGTACGGCCAAAACAATGACAACGCCAAGTCGCTATAGCTGATGAAGTAACCTCGGCATATAGATTTCTGCTTCGCAGTACGGCTGTTAGTTTTCGCACAGCAACTTCTCCTTGTTGAATGACATCACAAAATTCAGAATTTCATCAATTGCAGATGAGTATGGAATGTTAAGCCTAGCCAAATCCGCTGCAGCCATAACAATCAACGCCTGTGGCTCAGCCGGAGAAACTAATACATCACAAGTTGGTTCTCTGTCGGCGTGTTTCATGCCGTTATACGAAGTAACAACAATCCTATGCACATCCCTTGTTTGATGTCCAAGTGATGCACTAACCATCTCGATGGTCGTGCCTATGCCGCGCGCCTCACACAAATCCCGCAAGACTTGCTGTGCGGCACCCGCCAATATGGTGGCGGCAATCCAATCAGCATTCTGATAGCACTGTGTCGCCCTAAGCAATGCAACTACCGCTATTTCAGATTTCGAATGTGCTTGCATTTCGGTGTCAGTCAGTTTCAATTCCAGCCAGAAAAATTCCGTGCATTCCCGAAAATATTAGGCTCATAGGTGTGTCACTCTCGACCCGAATCCATCTGTATTGATTCTCTTTGCTCTATCGATTAAATCGGCAACTCAAACTTCAAACGATCACCCAAGCTTCTTCATCAACAGCGCATTCACCTGCCCCGGATTGGCCTTGCCTTTGCTGGCTTTCATGATCGGACCCACCAAGCCGTTCAGGGCCTTGGCGTTACCGGCCTTGAACTCTTCCACGTTCTTGGGGTTGGCGGCCAGCACCTCGTCGATGATTTTTTCCAGCTCGCCGGTGTCGTTCATCTGCTTGAGGCCTTTGGTTTCGATGATGGCGTCGACTTCGCCCTCGCCGTTCCACAGGCCTTCAAACACCTGACGCGCGGCGTTGTTGCTGATGGTGTTGTCGCTGATGCGGACGATCAGCGCGGCCAGTTGAGCGGCGCTCACTAAATCGGCAACTCAAACTTCAAACGATCACCCAAGCTTCTTCATCAACAGCGCATTCACCTGCCCCGGATTGGCCTTGCCTTTGCTGGCTTTCATGATCGGACCCACCAAGCCGTTCAGGGCCTTGGCGTTACCGGCCTTGAACTCTTCCACGTTCTTGGGGTTGGCGGCCAGCACCTCGTCGATGATTTTTTCCAGCTCGCCGGTGTCGTTCATCTGCTTGAGGCCTTTGGTTTCGATGATGGCGTCGACTTCGCCCTCGCCGTTCCACAGGCCTTCAAACACCTGACGCGCGGCGTTGTTGCTGATGGTGTTGTCGCTGATGCGGACGATCAGCGCGGCCAGTTGAGCGGCGCTCACGGGCGCTTGCTCAATCGCCATTTCGCTGGCGTTCAGGCGGCGTGAGACTTCGCCCATGATCCAGTTGCTGGCCAGTTTGGCTTGGCCGCAGGCTTTGGCCGTGGCTTCAAAGTAGGAGGCAACCGCTTTGCTTTGCGTCAGTTGTGTGGCGTCGTATTCGGGCAGCGTGTAGTCGCGCACAAATCGTTCGGCCATCACGCGGGGCAGCTCGGCCATTTCACCTTTGACGCGCTCCACCCAGTCGCGGCCGATCACCAGTGGTGGCAGGTCCGGGTCCGGGAAGTAGCGGTAGTCGGCGGCGTCTTCCTTGGTGCGCATGGCGCGGGTCTCGCCCGTGTCGGGGTCGAACAGCACGGTGGCTTGCTGGATGGTGTGGCCGTCTTCGATTTGGTCGATTTGCCAGCGCACTTCGTAGTCGATGGCTTGCTGCATGAACTTGAAGCTGTTCAGGTTCTTGATCTCGCGGCGGGTGCCCAGAGGGCCACCAGGTTTGCGCACCGACACGTTGGCATCACACCGGAAAGAGCCTTCTTGCATGTTGCCGTCGCAGATGCCGATCCAGGTCACGATCTTGTGCAGCTCTTTGGCGTATGCCACGGCTTCTTCGCTGCTGCGTATGTCGGGCTGGGTCACGATTTCCAGCAGGGGCGTGCCGGCGCGGTTCAGGTCAATGCCGCTTTGCCCAATGAAGTCTTCGTGCAGCGATTTGCCTGCGTCTTCTTCGAGGTGGGCACGTTCCAGGCGCACGGTTTTGCGCACGGTCTCTTTGCCCACTTCTAAAAAGAAAGACACTTCGCCGCCTTGCACGACAGGGATCTCAAACTGGCTGATCTGGTAGCCCTTGGGCAGGTCGGGGTAGAAGTAGTTTTTGCGGGCAAAGATGCTGCGCTCGGCGATGTGCGCATTGATGGCCAAACCGAACTCGATGGCGCGTTCCACAGCGCCGATGTTCATCACGGGCAGCGTGCCGGGCAGTGCCATGTCCACCGCGCAGGCTTGCGTGTTGGGCTCGGCGCCAAAGGCCACCGAAGCGCGGCTGAAAATCTTGCTCTTGGTCGAGAGTTGGGCGTGTGTTTCGAAGCCGATGACGACTTCGTAGCCTTGGACGAGTTTGGGTGCAGTCATAAAAGATGGGCGAGATTGGCTTGAAGCAGAATTTTTGTGGCGAGGTTTTGAAAGTCGTCGTATGCGGCGCGAACAGTGGCCATTTGTGAACCACTGATACCGTCTGCGCTTTTCAAAGAAAAAATGGGTTTGCGGGCCTCTTGGCCGATGGGTACGATGCTTTTGTAGTGGCGCAGCAGTGCCAGAGCAAACGGGTCGTCTTCAATTTTTGGAGTGTTGTCAGTTGTTGTTTCTTCGATGTATTTGCGGTAGTCGCTCGGAATCTGATCCACCCATTGTTTGTAAGCTTGTACGGGTCGAGACAAACGTACTTGGTGTTGCATGGCAACGTAGCCTAAGACGTGCATATCACCCTTGGGCAATGTGTAGTCGTTGAAGGGCTTGGCGCTTCGGGTCTCCCACGATTTGCGCCAGACGCGCAATGCCGGGCCTATGTTTTGCAAGCCCCTCAAAGAAAACAAATCTGCGCCCAGCGGAACAATGACGTGGTCGGTGCCCAGTAAAACTGAGCGATTGATGGCACCCAAGTTCGGGCCAATGTCAAAAATGATGATGTCTGCTTCGCATTGGGACGCCGCTTCTTGTGCGCAGCGCCAAAACGCCGTCAAGATATCAAAAGACTGGCCATAGGTGTCTGAGTTGTCCGAATTGGCATTGCTCCATTGCTCGGACAATTGATCTTCAAAAGAAGACAGACCCAAGTCGCCCGCAATCAAATGCAACTTGGGCGTGATTTCTTGAAGCTTTGGCGTCACGTAATCGCCGTTTCCAGTCAAGGGTTGCACAGCGCGGTAAATGGTTTGCGCGCACGATGCATCGTCCCAAAGCGCTTGTAATGCTTCATCACGCAAGAAAGAAGCGCTGAGCTTGGCTTGCGGATCGCAATCCACAGCCAGGACGTGCACCCCCATGATCGCGAACATGTGGGCGATGTGGTAGATCAAACGGGTCTTTCCGGCACCCTCGTTGACGTTGAAAAAAGTGAAAACGGGTCTCGTCATGCCCGTTTCCGCATCGTCATGCTGACGTAGTTGGCGCTGGGGTCCAGTTCCAACGGTGGATTGCCATTGCTGAGCAGTTCGCTGCGCGCCAGGCCGATGCCCGCGCCAAAGCGCTGTACAAATCCCAGGTCTTTCAATGCGCCAGCCAAATTGGGGTTGCGATAGCCCACAGCATAGGGTTGTCCAAACTCTTCAAGGCCCATGCCAAATGGCCCACCAGGATTGGTGATGCGGATGCGGTCATTGAACCAATAAACACGAATGGGCGCATTGCTGCCAAAGTAGCTGCGATGCATCACGGCATTGCGAAACAGCTGTTGAAACGCCACTTTGGGGTACTGCGAAAACCGCTGTTCACGGTCTTGCGAAGTGAAGTCAATCGGTATCTGGTTGTGGGCGTTGAATTTGGCTTCGGTGCTTTGGATGACATCGGCAACGTTGCCGTGAATCTCTTGCTGGTCCAGAACGGGACTGGTTTCATCGTCACCGGCAAAACGCACAAACTGGACATAGGCACCGGGCACGGCATCGGCAGGAGACAAGCCCAAGCACAGCATGCCCAAGACCGTGGGGTAGAGCACGCCATCTCGGCCTTGCCCTGCCATCTTGGTGCTGGCCAAACGCTCTTCTTGCGTACGACCATTGGCTTGCAAAACATCTGGTGCAAAGGCTTGCACCACATATTGATTTTTGAAGTAGTCCAGATTCAAGTCATGGATGTGGAAACCTTCCAGGACTTGCGCGTCATCAGGCTGGTCTTTGTTACGGCGCTTTTCATTCAAGCGGCGCTCTTCCTCCGCGTTGGCTTGGTGTGTGACGTTGCCAGGACGCACCCAAATGCGTTGGTCAAATTTAACGGGTGTGGAAATGCTGGGCTGAATTTCGATGCACAAAATGGCTTGCCCAAGATGCTGACGCCGCACCGTGACAAAGCTGGGGAAAGGCAGGATTTTCCCCTCTCCACGAATCGATAAAACCTTCTGCTCCAACTCGTCGTCAATGGTGAGTCCAGAGGGTGAGCCATCGTCATTCACACCCAAGGCAATGACGCCGAACTCTTCATTCCCGTTCAAGTCGTTGGCAAAGGCGCAGATCGTGCGGCATATTTTTTCTTTGCCATCGCCTTTGCTGGAGAAGTCACTTTTGAATTCGCACCGATAAGACTCACCTGCTGCAATGAGGTGAGCGATCGTTTCATCGGATGCGCGGTACACGTCAAATCCCCTGAGGCTTTTGCAGGTGGAAATCGGTGGCTTGTTGCAAGCGGTGCGCAGCGTTCAGCAATTGGGCTTCTTTGAAGTAGTTGCCGATCAGCTGCAGGCCTACGGGCATACCGCCCGCGCCAAAGCCTGCGGGCACGCTCATGCCGGGCAGTCCGGCCAGCGAGGCTGGCAGGGTGAAGATGTCGGCCAAATAGTCGGCCACCGGGTCGTTGGCGTTTTCGCCAAACTTCCAGGCCACAGACGGGGCCACAGGGCCTGCGATCACGTCGCATTCTTTGAAGGCGTTCTGGAAGTCGTCGGCGATCATGCGGCGGATTTTTTGCGCCTGCAGGTAGTAGGCGTCGTAGTAGCCGTGGCTCAGCACATAAGCGCCCGTCATGATGCGGCGCTTGACTTCGTTGCCAAAGCCTTCGGCGCGGGTCTTTTTGTACATGTCCACCAGGTCGGTGTAGTCCTTGGCGCGGTGGCCGAACTTCACGCCGTCAAAGCGGCTGAGGTTGGAGCTGGCTTCGGCCGGGGCAATGATGTAGTAAACCGGAATCGACAACTCGGTGCGAGGCAGGCTGATCGGCACCAGCTTGGCACCGAGTTTTTCGTACTCGCGCAAAGCGCCGTCCACGGCGGCACGCACGTCGGTTGCCAAGCCTTCGCCAAAGAACTCTTTGGGAATGCCAATGCGCAGGCCTTCAATGGAGCTGTTGAGCGATGCCGAAAAGTCTTCACTGGGCATGTCCAGCGAAGTCGAGTCACGGTCCAAATCTGCGCCGCACATGGCACTCAGCAAGAGCGCGCAGTCTTCGGCGCTGCGGGCCATGGGGCCGGCCTGGTCCAGGCTCGATGCGTAAGCGATCATGCCGTAGCGGCTGGCGCGGCCATAGGTGGGTTTGATGCCGGTGATGCCGCAAAAGCTGGCCGGCTGGCGGATCGAGCCGCCCGTGTCGGTCCCGGTGGCGGCGGGGGCCAGGCCACCGGCCACAGCGGCGGCGCTGCCGCCGGACGAGCCGCCGGGTACGCGGGCTGTGTCCCAGGGGTTTTGCACCGGGCCGTAAGCCGAGTTTTCGTTGGCCGAGCCCATGGCGAATTCGTCGCAGTTGAGCTTGCCCAAAGTGACCATGCCCGCCGTGCGCAGGCGCTGCACCACGGTGGCGTCAAAGGGCGAGCGGTAGCCGCTCAGGATTTTGGAGCCTGCGGTGGTCGCAAAGTCTTGCGTGACGAACACGTCTTTGTGCGCCACAGGCACGCCTTCGAGGGGGCCTGCTGTGCCATCGGCCAGCTTGGCGTCCGAAGCTTGGGCCTGGGCCAGCGTCACTTCGCTGTCGATGTCGAGAAAGGCGTTGTGCGGGTTGCCGCCCATGCGGGCCAAAAAGCGCGTGGTGACTTCGACGGCGCTGACTTCTTTGGTTTGGAGCAGGGTGGCCAGCGCTTTCACGCTGAGGTTGTGCAGATCACTCATGGCTTACTCGATGACTTTGGGGACCAGGAACAGGCCGCGCTCGACGGCGGGGGCGCTTTGCTGGTTCAGATCGCGTTGGTTGGGTTCGCTCGCCAGGTCGGGACGCAGGCGCAGCGTGATGTCCTGAATGGCCGCCACGGGGTGGGCCATGGGGGTGATGCCGGTGGTGTCCACCGCCTGCATGGCTTGCACGATGCCAAAAAAGCCGTTGATTTGAGTGAGCATGCGCTCGCTTTCGTCCGGCTTGAGTTCCAGCCGGGCGAGGTTTGCAATGCGGGCAATATCCTGTGAGGTCAGCGACATGGTTTAAACGAGAGGTAAAAGGTCAGTTTTTCCAGGTTTCGCAAGGCTTGTGTGCGTACGAGTGACCAGGGGATCGGGTATTATCCTGTGTTTGCTGCAGTGACAAGAACCTTCTTGACACCTGACTGCACGCAAACCCAGATTTGATTGTTGTGCGCACCCACCCTGAATCCCCAAGCGGATGGGTTGTGGCACCTAAGGATTTCCGAATGTTTTCTTCATTCCGCCGTTATTTTTCCAGCGACCTGGCCATTGACCTGGGCACTGCCAACACCCTGATTTTTGTGCGCGACAAAGGCATTGTCCTCGATGAGCCATCGGTTGTGGCCATTCGCCACGAAGGCGGCCCCCAAGGCAAAAAGACCTTGCAAGCGGTTGGTCACGAAGCCAAGGCCATGCTGGGCAAAGTGCCCGGCAACATCGAAGCCATCCGCCCCATGAAGGACGGCGTGATCGCCGACTTCACCGTCACCGAGCAGATGCTCAAGCAGTTCATCCGCATGGTGCACCCCCGCAGCACCTTCCGCCCCAGCCCCCGCATCATCATTTGTGTGCCTTGCGGCTCCACCCAGGTCGAGCGCCGTGCGATTCGTGAATCGGCACTCGGCGCAGGCGCTTCTGAGGTGTACCTGATCGAAGAGCCCATGGCCGCAGCCATCGGCGCGGGCTTGCCTGTGTCAGAAGCTTCGGGCTCCATGGTGGTCGATATTGGCGGCGGCACCACCGAAGTGGGCGTGATCTCGCTGGGCGGCATGGTCTACAAAGGCAGCGTGCGCGTGGGCGGTGACAAGTTTGACGAAGCCATCATCAGCTACATCCGCCGCAACTACGGCATGCTGATTGGTGAACCCACAGCCGAATCGATCAAGAAAAACATCGGCTCGGCCTTTCCAGGCAGTGAAGTCAAGGAAATGGAAGTCAAAGGCCGCAACCTGTCCGAAGGCGTGCCACGCAGCTTCACCATCAGCTCCAACGAAATCCTCGAAGCCCTGACCGATCCGCTCAACCAGATCGTCTCGGCCGTCAAGACCGCGCTGGAGCAAACCCCGCCCGAACTGGGCGCCGACATTGCTGAGCGCGGCATGATGCTCACCGGTGGTGGTGCCTTGCTGCGTGACTTGGACCGCTTGCTGGCCGAAGAAACCGGCCTGCCGGTGCTGGTGGCCGAAGACCCGCTGACCTGTGTGGCGCGTGGTTGTGGCATGGCACTGGAGCGCATGGACCAGCTGGGCAGCATTTTCACCAGCGAGTAAAGCACTGCAGGTCAACGCTCGGGCGTGGACCTGCAGACGATTGACCCCCATCATCCGGTGCAACTGAACCATGGCTCTGGATACGATTGAGCGCAGCGCCCCGCCGATTTTTCGGCAGGGCCTTTCTTCGACCTCGAAGATGTTGCTGTTGGGCTTGTTGTCCATCTTGCTGATGGCCGCTGACCACCGTTTGCAAATTTCACAACCCATTCGTTCGGGGGTGGCCTTGGTTTTGTCGCCTTTGCAGTGGTTGTCACTGCAACCTGGGCGTGCCTTTGTCGCCATGGGGCAATATTTCGGCAACCTTGAAGAGGCACAAGATGCCGCGCAAAGTTACCAAAGCCGCACCATTGCGCAGGCACAGCGTTTGCAGCAGGTGGAGCAGTTGGGTCAGGAAAACGCTCATTTGCGGCAACTGCTGGATTTGCGGGTTCAGATCGCGGGTCCCTCCAAAGCGGTGCAAGTCTTGTACGACACGGCGGATCCATACACCCGTCGAGTGGTGGTGGATCGTGGGCAGCTGGCCGGTATTGTTCATGGCTCAGCCGTCATCGATACGGCGGGTGTGGTGGGTCAAGTCACTCGCGTTTACCCCTTGGTCAGCGAGGTGACCTTGCTCACCGATCGGGATCAAAGCATTCCGGTCATGAATGCACGCACAGGAAGCCGCCATGTGGCCAATGGCGACCCTTACACCTTGGGTGGATCATTGGATCTGAAGTTTGTGCCGGCTGGCGCAGACTTGCAAAAGGGTGATTTGCTGACCACCAGTGGCATTGATGGCGTCTATCCGGCGGGTTTGCATGTGGGTCGCATCGCACGCATCGACCGCCGTGTTGACTCATCTTTTGCCCGAGTCCATGCTGAGCCCATGGCCACGGAGCGGGGACGGCACTTGTTGGTGTTGTTGCCGGTCAAGGACTGGCCAGCAGCCCCCCCTGAGACGGGCAAGGCCTCCAACGCCAAGGCCAAGTCGTCCGGGTATTCGACGGCAGGAGCCAAACCATGATCATGCCCGCCGGTCGGCCGTTGTTGTTGCCTGCCAACCCCAAGTTCATCGGCATCACCCTGATGCTGGCCTTGCTGGTGCACATGTTGTTGGGTTTGCTGGGGTGGTATTGGTTGCCCGACGTCTTGGCCATTGTGGTGGTGTTTTGGACAGTCCACCAGCCACGGCGGGTCGGTTTGGTGTTGGCCTTTTTGTTGGGCTTGGCCCTGGATGTGCACGAGTCGGCCTTGTTGGGGCAAAACGCCTTGTCTTATGTGGTCTTGTCCGGACTGGCCAACATTGCCCAGCGCCGTTTGTTGTGGTTTCCGCTCAGAGAGCAAGCGCTGCAAATTTTGCCGCTGTTTGTGTTGGCTGCCTTGGTGGAGTGGTTGACGCGACTCGTTGCGCAGGACGCCTGGCCTGTGTGGACCCAAGTGTTGGGTCCTTTGCTTCAGGCGGCACTTTGGCCTTTGGTGGGCGCATTGTTGTTGGCCCCACAAAGGCGTGCATTCGAGCGTGACGATATTCGGCCGCTGTGACCATGCCTTTTCACCTGCCCTCACTTGCGGAATTGCGCGACACGCGTGTTGAGATCCAGCGTTTTCAGTACCGTGTGGCCGTGGTGCAATGGTTGGTGTTGTTTTGTTTTGCCTTGCTGGCCTCGCGCTTGATTTATTTGCAAGTGATTCGCCACGAGGATTTGCACGAGCAGGCCGAAAACAACCGCACGGCCATCTTGCCCACCGTGCCGCCTCGCGGCACCATCCTCGATCGAAATGGGGTGGTGCTGGCCAGTAATTACTCAGCTTATACCTTGGAGATCACCCCCTCCAAGGTCAGCGATCTGGAGGCCACCATCAACGAACTGTCGGAGTTGGTGGACATTCAGACCAAAGACCGTCGTCGTTTCAAACGTTTACGCGAGGAGTCCAAGAGCTTCGATTCCTTGCCCATTCGCAATCGGTTGACCGACGAAGAAGTGGCCCGCTTCAGTGCCCAGCGATACCGGTTCCCGGGTGTTGAAATCAAGGCCCGCTTGTTCAGACAGTACCCCTACGGTGAACTCGCCAGCCATGTGATCGGGTACATCGGGCGCATCAACCAACGCGAAAAAGAGCGGCTGGAAGAAGACGAGGATGCCTCCAACTACAGGGGAACTGAATACATCGGCAAGTTGGGTGTCGAGCAGCGCTACGAGCGTGAGTTGCACGGCATCACTGGGGTCAACCAGGTTGAAACCTCTGCGGGTGGACGCGCCACGCGCAGTTTGTCCAGCCGCCCCGCCATTCCTGGGCAAAACGTGGTGTTGTCCATCGACATCCAGATGCAGAAGATGGTGGAGGACCTTTTTGGCAATCGGCGAGGTGCTTTGGTGGCGCTGGACCCGAACACCGGGGAGGTATTGGCCTTTGTCAGCAAGCCCACCTTCGACCCCAACTTGTTTGTTGATGGCATTGATGTCGAGAACTGGCAAATGCTCAACGAATCGATTGACAAGCCTTTGCTCAATCGTGCTTTGCGCGGCACTTACCCTCCGGGGTCAACGTACAAACCGTTCATGGCCATGGCCGCCCTGTCCACGGGCAAGCGCAGTGCCAGCACCATCATCAACGACGCTGGCTCATGGACTTATGGCGGGCACACTTTCCGCAGCCATGGTGACCATGGCCTGGGACCGGTGGACATGGTGCGGTCGATCGTTTTGTCGAGCAATGTGTACTACTACTCGCTGGCCAACGACATGGGGGTCGATGCCATACATGACTTCATGAAGCCTTTGGGCTTTGGCCAAATCACGGGCATCGACTTGCCCGGTGAGGTGCGCGGCGTCTTGCCCAGCACCGAGTGGAAGCGCAATTACTACAAGCGGCCAGAGCAAAAGAAATGGTATGGCGGCGAAACCATTTCCTTGGGCATTGGTCAGGGCTACAACACGTTCACCATGGTGCAGTTGGCCTCGGCCACGGCCACTTTGGCCAGCGGGGGGCAACAGTACAAACCGCGCGTGGTCTCTGCCACGCAAGACGCTTTGACCCATGCGCAATCGGCCGTGCAGGTCTCTGAGTCGGTCAATTTAGGCTTCAAGCCCGAGCACATGGAAGTGGTGCGCAATGGTTTGGTCGGCGTGGTGACTTCGGGCACTTCAGCCCGAGTTTTTGCCGGGGCAGGTTACACCAGTGCCGGAAAAACAGGCACCGCGCAGGCGGTGACGATTGGACAAAAAGACAAGTACAACGCCGCCAAGTTGTCTGAGTACCAGCGCGACCACGCTTTGTACATGGCCTATGCACCTGCTGAGGCACCCAAAATTGCCGTGGCGGTGGTCGTTGAAAATGCAGGGTTTGGTGCCGCCTCTGCCGCACCCATTGCCCGGCGTGTGTTTGATTACTGGTTGTTGGGCCAATACCCCAGTGAAGAAGACATGGCCGCCACGCAAAAAGGGCAAACGGCCGGACCTGTCGGAACCCCACGGTCCAAAAAAGACGTGCCGCTGCTCAGTCCGAAAAACAAGCTGGGCGAAGAATGAGGTCTTGACCCTCAGGCATGGGGCCAGCGAAGCGCCAAGGATTGAAGGCCTCGAATCAGCATTTCCACCGAGATGGACACCAGGATCAGCCCCATCAAGCGTTCAAATGCGCTGACCACGCGTTCACCGACGACTTGTTGCAAGCGCTCGGCCATGAGCAGCACCCCTGCACAAACCACCATGGTCACCGTGAGCGCGGCCACCCATTCCAAACGGCGTTCGGGGGCCTGACTGACCAGCAACAAAACGGTGGCCATGGCCGAAGGACCGGCCAATGCCGGAATGGCCAAAGGCACGATCAGGGGTTCGACATCCGGGGTGGGACTGTCTTGGGCCGGAGGTGGAAAAACCATGCGCAGTGCGATCAAAAACAGCACCACAGCCCCACCAATTTGCAAGGACACATCGGACAGACTCATCGCTTTGAGGAAGCTTTGACCCACAAACATGAAGCTCAGCAGCAGGCCAAAAGCAATCAGGACTTCGCGCAGGATCACCCGTGCCCGTCGCTTCGGGGGCACGGCACGCAAGCTGTTGACAAAAATCGGGATGTTGCCCAGTGGGTCGGTGATCAGCAGCAGCAAGATGGTGGCCGAAGCAAAGGTGTGTTCCATGGCCATCAGCACGCGTCAAACGTGCTCAGCAAGGCCAGGTCCAATCCAGTGTCGTCAGAGCGGCCCTGCTGGCCGCTGAAGGTGCACCCATCAAAGCGAGGTGCCTCGTCAAGCTGGGGGATCTGAAAAGCAAAATGAAAAAAGCTGCGCATGCACCAAAGCATAGCAGCCCCCGGTGGGCGCATCAGGCGATGCAAGAAGCCGAAAAAGACGGGCAACTCGGACCCACCGGGGCTTGTCAGCGTCAGCCGCGAGGGGGCGTGTTCATGTTGTCAAATTTGACAAAGTACTGTTTGGCCATCGCGGCCAGTTGTGCATCCGAGGGGTGATCGCTTGCAATGCTGTCCACGATGGTGTTGGCTGTGGCTTTGTGGTGTTCGTTGCACCAAGTGCGAAACGCCAACCGAGTCTGCCCAGGCCCGGTCAACAGGACTTCGTGCGTGCCGATCAGGGCTTGGGCCACTTCGGCAAAAAAGGCGGGTGCATTGTCTGATGGGCCTTGGTGCTTGTGGTGGCTGCGTGATTGGATGCGCTGGGCTTGGACGTGCTCACGGTCAAACATGACCACATGGGCTTCGGTGTGGTCGATCCAGACGACGGCGTGAAAAGTACTCATGGGGCTCCTTATGCCAACAAATCAACGGTGGTGTTCTGCCAAAGACTGGCAGTCGATGCAGCGCTTGGCGACGGGGTAAGCGTTCAGCCGTTCGGCTGGGATGGTGATGCCGCAATCGGTGCAAATGCCATAAGTGCCCGCTTGCACACGCTCGAGTGCCGCTTCGATGTCGCCCAATTCGGCGGTTTCGTGCTCGTTCAGGGCGAATTCGGTCTGGCGTTCGGTTTGAATCTGAGCGCGGGATTCAAAACCATTGTCAAAGTGATCGGCGGCCACTTCGGCTCTGGAGCGCAGCCCACCGCGCTGATGGGCCATGCGTTGCAGCAGTTGTTGACGGGCCTCGATCAGGTGGGCTTTGTCGGCTTCGTGGAGGCGAGAGGGAGTGTTGAAAGAGGTGGTGCTCATGTCTGCATCATGAGCCGAGCCAGAGGGGGACAGGTTGATGCAGGTCAATGCCGACGAGAACGCTGTGCAGCGTCGTGACTGCGCTTGACCTGGATCAGTTTCGAGGGGCTTCGCGCCCCTGCTCGGGGTTCAGGCCTTGGCTTTGGCGCGTGCCAGCAGCAGTTCGGTGTTGGCTTTGCGGTCGGCGTTGACTTGTTGCAAGGTGGGGCGTTCGTTCATGTGCTTGAGGTAGTCGCGCACCGGCAGGTCGGCCAGAAAATCACGGCCATAGACGATTTTGGTGGCAGCCGAGACCAAGGGCAAATGCACCGCAGCAGCGCAGTCGGCCAAGCTCAGGTTGTCGCCCAGCATGTAAGGCTTGAATTGGGCCAACTTGGCAAAGGCGGCCACGTTTTTTTCGAGTTGGATGCCGGTTTTTTCCTTGGTGCTGTCGCTGATCTGGCCGCCAAAAAAAGCTTGTGGGTACAGGTTTCGAGCGACCAGTTCGAGGTGCAGCTCCAAAAAAGTCACCAATTCGCGCACCTTGGCTGCGGCAAATGGGTCTGCAGGCAGCAAAGGGTTTTGTGGGAATTTGTGCTCGATGTACTCCATGATCACGGCAGATTCACACAAGTTGCCGTGTTCGGTTCTCAGGTAAGGCACTTTGCCCAAGGGGCTGGCTTGTTCATCGGTTTGGCCCACCCAGGCCAGTTCTTCCTGAAAAGGCACGCCTTTTTCAAGCAAGGCGATTTTGACTTTGTTGTAGTAGTTGCTGGCTGAAAAGCCGCAGAGTGTCAGCATGGGGGCTCCTGTGGGGGTTGAAAATTCAAACACAAGGCTAACCGAGCCCAAGTCCTGGGAAGGTCACCCACTTGACCCTTGACCGTTCAGGGGGACAGGGGCTGACTTGTGTGTGACTGCTGGATGCCCTCCATCTCTTAAGATCGGGCGCTTGTTTTGACCCCAACTTTCATCCAAGCCATGACCGCACGCAATACCACTGTCCAAGCCGATGCCAACGCGCCCGCCGTCACGGCACTGTTGGCCCATTTTGTAGCCAACCACCCCTCTAAGGGCTGGACGGACGAGGTGGAGCAACAAGCCCACCGCACCTTTGCCAACTGGGCCGGTTGCGCCGTTGGACCCAGCACGCACGAAACGGTGACGGCGGCGTTGGCCGCTGTTCAAGCACTCGAACCCGCCCCCCAGGCCGCCGTTTTGGGCCGCAAAGAGCGGGTGGACATGGCCAATGCGGCGATGCTCAATGGCATCAGTTCGCACACCTTCGACTTTGACGACACCCACCTCAAGACCATCATTCACCCGGCAGGTCCAGTGGCCTCGGCAGCGTTGGCGCTGGGCGAGCATTTGGGTGCGTCCGGGCGTCAGGTGATTGACGCGCTGGTGCTGGGGGTGGAAGTGTCGTGTCGCGTGGGCAATGCCGTGTACCCCCACCATTACGACCGGGGTTGGCACATCACGGGCTCGACCGGCATGTTGGGCAGCGCAGCCGCTTGTGCACGTCTGTTGGGGTTGGACGCGGTTCAAACCCAAATGGCCTTGGGCATTGCCGCCTCGCAACCCGTGGGCCTGCGTGAACAGTTTGGCACCATGACCAAACCTTTTCATCCGGGGGCGGCCGCCAAGGCCGGCCTGATGTCGGCATTGCTGGCACGCCATGGTTTCACCTCCTCACGCCGGGCGCTCGAAGCACCGCGTGGCTTGATGCAGGTGTTTTCCGACAAAACCGATTGGGCTGAAATCACTGAAAACCTGGGCCAGACCTGGGAAATCGCCCTGAACACCTACAAACCCTTTGCCTGTGGCATCGTCATTCACCCGGCCATTGACGCCTGTGTACAACTGCGCAACGGTCATGCTTTGACGGCAGATCAAATTGCCCGCATCACCGTTCGGGCACACCCTTTGGTGCAAGAGCTGACCGGCAAGAAAACCCCACAAACCGGTTTGGAGAGCAAGTTCAGCGTGTTCCATTCTTGCGCCGTGGCCATCATGAAGGGCCAGGCAGGAGAGCATGAGTACGCGGACGAGGTGGTCCGCTCGCCCGAAGTCATCGCCTTGCGTGACCGTGTCGAGCTGATCGTGGACCGCCAGATCCACGAAGCCTCGGTGGACGTGACGATCGAGACCACCGACGGCCGCAGCCTGCACATCTTCATCGAGCGGGCCATTGGCAGTTTGGAAAGGCCCATGACCCACGATTTGCTCAAGGCCAAGTTTGTGGACCAAAGCGCGCCGATCCTGGGCCTTGCCCAGTCCGAACAGGCCTGGCTGGCGTGCATGGGCTTGGCCGATCAGCCTGATTTGAAAACGGTGCTCCAAAGTTTGACCCAGGGCTGAACGGGCGGGTCCAAGGATCCACGCCCTTTGTTCCAACCAAGGGCACCAGCTTAGACCCGTGTCAAACTCAAAAACGCCGCTTGCACCGTGGCCTGCCCGGTGTCGGTCAGCAGGTCGGCCACGCGGCCTTGGTGGCGGATGGCACCTTTGTGCAGCACGATCACGCGGTCGGCGTGTTCGACTTCTTCGACCAGGTGGGTGGCCCAGAGGGTGGCCACGCCTTGTTCGCGTTGCAGGTCTTGCACCGCTTGCAGCAGTTGCACGCGCGAGGCCGGGTCCAAGCCCACGGTGGCTTCGTCCATCAGCAGCACGGCGGGGCGGTGCAGCAGGGCTCGCACCAGTTCGATCTTGCGCCGGTTGCCGCCAGACAGGGTGCGGCAAGGCTTGTGCAGATGTTCCATCAGGCCCAGGCGCTCCAGCCCTTCGTGAATGCGGGCGTCGGCCGTGGCGCGGGACATGCCGTGCAAGTCGGTGTGAAAGCGCAAATTGGCCTGCACGCTCAAGTCCAGGTCCAGCGCCGGTTGCTGGAACACCACCCCCAAGTGGGCCAGGGCGCGGGGTGCGGCGCTGCGCATGTCGTGGCCCAGGATGTGGATGCTGCCGGTATCGGGCGCAAACAAGCCCGTCAGCAGCTGCATCAAGGTGGATTTGCCCGCGCCGTTGGGGCCCAGCAGGGCGACGCGTTCACCGGGCATGAGGCTCAGGGTGACCTCGCTCAGGGCCACATGGCCTTGGTAGGCCTTGCTCAAGTGGTCGGCTTTCAGGGCGGCGGCAGGGGCGGCAGGGGTGGCGGAAGAGGTCATTCGGGATTCCATCGAACGGGTCATTCGGCCAGCAGTTTCATGCGTTGCAGCAACTGGCGTTCCCGCGCCGCGATTTGCAGCAGGGTTTGTTTGTAGCTGGGGCTGTCCAGGTAGGCGGCGTCTTGGTCATAGCGTTGCAATTCGTGGAGGTGGCGCGGTGTGAACATCGCCGCCCGAAACGCATCATGCAAGGTTTTGACAATGGCCGCCGGGGTGCCCGAGGGGGCCACCAAGCCCCAGGGCGAGTGGTAGACCGATTGCGCAAACCCCAGCTCTTTCATGGTGGGCACGGCTGGCCAGCGGTTGCTGCGTTTGTCGCTGAACACCGCCAAAAGGCGCAGTTTGCCTTGTTCGACCCATGGCGCAAAACCTGTGGAGTTGACCCCGGCCATGATGTTGCCGCTGGCCAAGGCCAGCATTTGGTCGGTGGTGCCTTTGAAAGGAATGTGGGTGTAGGCAATTTGCTGCGCCCCCAGCAGTTCTTCCATGGCCAGGTGCGGTGTCGATCCCATGCCGGTGGAGCCCAGCATCAGGGCTGTGGGGTTTTGGCGTGCCCAGTCCAGCAGGTCTTGCACCTTGTGCCATGGGCTGCTGGTGGGCACCAACAAGCCAAAAGTGGTGCTGGACACCTGCAAGATGGGGCTCAAGTCGGTCAAGGGGTCCCAAGGCACTTTGTTCATGAGCGCGTGGCGCAACACCGGCAAGGGCAGTTGGCCAATGGTGTAGCCATCGGGCAAGGCCGCTTTGAGCAAGGGGGCCACCATGGTGCCCGCTGCACCGGGCCGGTTGATGACCACGATGGTTTGGCCCAGGCGATAGCTCGCTTCTTCGGCCAGGATGCGAATGCTCAGGTCCGTGCCGCCACCCGCAGGCCAGGGCACGATGAGTTGAATGGGTTTTTGGGGCCAGGCTTGCGGCGTGCTGGCTTGGGCCAAAGGGGCTCCAGCCATGCTGGCTGCACTCAGCAGCCAATGGCGTCGGGTCCAGGTGGGAGGCGCAAAAAAACCATGTGTCATGTGCCGATTTAAGCAAATTGCACGCCAAGAGTTCGCTGGCTTTGACCTGAAGCCCAAAGCCAGCATGGGGTGAAAGGGGCGGTGGTCGCGGTCCGCGCACAAGCAGGGTTCAGCTTTTGGTGTCCATTTTTGTCAGCCCGTGCAGGCACAGCTCTTGCAAAATAGGGGCTGCAAATGCGCAGTGTGTCAAAACGGAACACCTGCATCCCCCCCAAAACAGGAGACACCTCATGAAACCATCTCGCACCCCGATTGCACGCGGTCTGACGGCCTGCACCTTGGCCGTGGCACTGGCCTGGTCTTGGGCGGGCCAAGCCCTTGCCCAAAGCGTTTATGTGTCCTCGGAAAAAGACAACAAAGTGCTGGTGTTCGACGCCGCGGGCAAGCTGCAGTCCAAGATCGATGTGTGCAAACGCCCGCGCCACATGATGTTCAGCAAAGACCAGACCAAAATTTATGTCTGCTGCGGCGACAGCAACCAGCTGGGTGTGGTGGACCGCGCCAGCGGCAAGATGGTCGATACCGTGCCCTTGGGCGACAGCCCTGAAATTTTTGACCTGAGCCCGGATGGCAAAGTGGCCTATGTCTCGATTGAAGACGACAGCGTGCTCGCCGCCTATGACCTGAGCACCAAAAAACAGCTCTTCGAAGTCAAAACCGGGGGAGAGCCCGAGGGGGTGATGCTTTCTCGCGATGGCAAATTCGCCTACGTCACCTCGGAAGAAGCCAACGTGGTCCATCTGATTGACCTGAGCAGCAAAAAAATCGTCAAAGACATCAAAGTCGGCAACCGTCCACGGCGCTTTGCCGCCTCGCCCGATGGCAGCGAAATCTGGGTCAGCAATGAGCTGAGCGCGAATGTGTCGGTGATCGACGCCAAGACCCACACCGTCAAGGGCACCGTGGCTTTTGAGATCAAAGGCATGCGCGCCAGCGACATCACCCCGGTGGGCGTGCTCATGACCCGCGACGGCAAGACCGCCTGGGTCAGTTTGGGCAAAGCCAACCATGTGGCGGAGGTCGATGTGGCCACGCGCAAAGTGCGCCGCACCGTTCTGGCGGGCAAGCGGGCCTGGGGCCTGGCCCTGAGCCCAGATGAAAAACAGTTGTATGTGACCAATGGCTTGTCCGATGACATGACCTTGGTGGACACCCAAGCGGGCAAAGCCATCCGCACCGTGGCGGTGGGCCGCGTGCCCCACACCCCGCTGGTGAGCCCATGACGCCCTGCCCCGATGGCCCCAGCGGGGCCTGCACAAGCCAGGCGCGAGCACGTTTGGCCCCAGGGTTTTTGCAGCCCATGCTGGCTGCAAAGGCGTTGACGGCACTGGGTCTGCTGGCCGTGGGGCTGAGCGCAGCACCCGTGGTGCAGGCGGCCAACCACACGGTGGCCTTGGTGTCTTTGGACGATGACGCGCGTTACCAAAGTCGCCGTTTGGAGCGCCGTTTTCCGGGTCATCCTGCCGGGCGCTTGCTGCCAGCGGCGCAGTTGGGGGCCAGCGATGCCGAAGTCGGTTTGCGCGCAGCCGGGCACTCGCTCAAAGTGATCGAAGCCACGGCGGGCAGTGCCGCCGATCTGGGCAAGGTCTTGCAACAACTCAAAACCGACCGCGTGGCTTATTGGGTGCTGGATTTGCCCGAAGCCCAGTTTGCCCAAGCCGTGCAAGCCGCAGGCAGCAGTGCCTTGTTGTTCAACGCCAGCGCTGGTGCCGATGCGCTGCGGGGCAGCCAGTGCGCGGCCATGTTGTTTCACAGCTACCCCAGTCAGGCCATGTTCAGCGATGCGCTGGCCCAGTATCTGGCTGCGCGTTCTTGGCGCAACGCGCTGGTGCTGCAAGGCCCCGAAGCCGCCGACCAGTTGCAAGGCCAGGCTTGGCAGCGGGCGGCCAAACGCTATGGCATCAAAACGGTGGACACCAAGGCCTTCAAGCTCTCGGGCGATCCGCGAGAACGCGATTTGTCCAACACCCGCTTGCTCACCAACGACCGCAACCACGATGTGGTGGCGGTGATGGACGCCGATGGCGAGTTTGCCCGCACGCTGCCCTACGCCACGCAGCAGCCCCGCCCGGTGGTGGGGGCCAACGGTTTGGTGGCCTTGGCCTGGCACACCCAGTGGGAACGCAACGGCGGCCCGCAGGTCAACCGACGCTTTGCGCGCCTGGCCCAGCGGCCCATGGTCGGCCAAGACTGGGCTGCCTGGGTGGCCGTCAAGTCCATCGCAGCCCTGGTCAGCGATCACAGCAAAGCCGCCTTGCCCGAACAAGCCCGTTTGCTGCGCAGCGGTCAGGTGTTTGTGGACGGGGCCAAAGGGCCACGCCTGTCTTACCGCGCTTGGGACGGGCAGTTGCGCCAGCCCCTGTTTTTGAGCCATGTGGATGGCGTGGCGGGCACTGCGCCGTTGGACGGCGTGTTGCACCCGATTGAAGTGATGGACACCCTGGGTGTCGATGAAAAAGAAAGCCCATGCAAAGCCAAACCTTGAACGTGCAGCCCCCGCAAAGCCCACCCGGCAAAGGCCTGCATTTGCTGCGGGCCTTGCGGGCCGTGGTCGGGCGCGAGATCCACAAGTTTTTGCGCCAGCCCGCACGTCTGGCCTCGGCCCTGGTGCGGCCGCTGCTGTGGTTTGTGGTGTTTGCCACGGGTTTTCAGAACGTGTTTGGCGTGTCCATCATCCCGCCGTATGAGACCTACATCGAATACAAGGTCTACATGCTGCCGGGCCTGCTGGGCATGATCGCACTGTTCAACGGCATGCAAAGTTCACTGTCCTTGGTCTATGACCGCGAGATGGGGCTCATGCGTTTGCTGCTCACGGCGCCCCTGAACCGCGCCTGGTTGCTGGCCTTCAAGCTGCTGGCGGGCACCAGTTTGTCGGTGCTGCAAATGGTGGTTTTTTTGGGCGTGGCCTGGGTGTTGGGGGTGGACGTGGTCCCCATGCACGCCTTGCTGGCGCTGCCGGCCATGGTGCTGGCCGCCGTGCTCATGGCCGCGATGGGTTTGGTGCTGTCGGTCTATGTGCGGCAGCTGGAAAATTTTGCCGGTGCCATGAACTTCGTGATTTTTCCGATGTTCTTCATCAGCTCGGCCCTTTACCCCTTGTGGAAGTTTGAAGAAGCCGGGGCCGTGTGGCTTTACCAATTGGCGCTGTTCAACCCCTTCACACAGGCGGTGGAGATGATGCGCTTTGCCCTGCAAGGGCAAACCTACGCCACCGGCTGGCTGGTGGGCGTGCTGGGCACGCTGTTCTTTTTTGCGTTGGCGGTGCGTGGCTATGACCCGCAGCGTGGCGCGATGCGCCAACGCGGCGCGGCTTGAAAAAACCCTGGAGCTGAGATGCACACACTTTTGACGCGCCGTCGCGCCCTGGCTGGTTTGGGTGCGTCGCTGACCGCCACCGCCTGGGCTCAGTCAGCAGACCCCACCGGGGGAGACCCCTTGGGCTCCATGCAGTGGCCGGTGGTGATCAAAAAGTACATCGGCACTGCGCCTTGGCGCTTCACCGACGAGGTGGTGGTCAAAGGCCCCGAGTTCGCCGAAGACGCCATGAACGTGCCGGTGTTCGTCGATGCGCGGGCACTGGCGCGCTCAGCCGGGCCGATTGACCGGATTCGGCTGGTGGCTGACCGCAACCCGATCCAGCACATTCTGGACTTTGAACCCCTGGACAGCTGGCCGGTGTTGGCATTTCGCTTTCGCATGGAGCAAGGCTCACCCGTGCGGGCCTTGGTGCGCACACGCGATGGGCGCTGGCATGTGGGCCAGACCTGGGTGAATGCGTCGGGCGGTGGCTGCACCGTGCCGGGCATCACGCGGGCCGACGGCTCCTGGAGCCGCACGCTGGGCCAGGTGCAGGCGCGGGTCTTTCGCAACGTGCTCGAAGGCGGCACGCGCTTGCGCCTGCGCGTCATGCACCCCATGGACACGGGTTTGGTGGCGGGTATCCCGAGCTTTCACATCGAACACCTGGAGTTGCGCGACCCGCAAGACCAAGCCGTTTGGCGGCTGGCTTTGCACGAACCGGTGTCTGAAAACCCGCTGCTGACGCTGGAGCTGGGCGACACTTTGCGGGGGCCGTGGCAGCTGAGCGGGCGCGACAACAACGGCAACCGCATCCAGGCGCAGGTGAAAGCATGAGGGCGGCCCAGCTGCGCCGGGCCTGTGTGGGGCTGTTGGCCTGCCTGAGCGCTCAGGTCTGGGCAGTCGATGCGGCCCGGCTCGATTACCAATTGCAGCCCCGGCAAATTGCCCCGGACACCTGGGTGATCGAGGGGGCGGTCGAAGACTTCAGCCGCGCCAATGGCTGCAACATCATCAACACCGGCTTTGTCAGCACGGCGGCGGGCACGCTGGTGCTCAACACCGGGCCTTCGCGCCTGTATGGCGAACAGCAAAAGGCGGCACTTGAGCGGGTGAAGGCGCAGCCGGTCAAGCAGGTGGTCAGCCTCAATTTGCACCCTGATTATTTTTTGGGCAACCAAGCCTGGGGCGATGTGCCCACCGCCGCCTTGCCCGGCAGCCGAGCCGGCATGCAGGCCGAGGGCAAGGCCTACGAAGACAATCTGTACCGCCTGTGTGGCGACTGGATGCGGGGCACCGAGTTTCGGCCCTCGCGCCAAGACATTCAGCCCGGGCGCTTCGATTGGGGCGGTCACGCCATGGAATGGGTGCGCTTGCAAGGCCACACCGATGATGATTTGGTGCTGATTGACCACAGCACCGGTGTGCTGTTTGCCGGGGGGCTGGTGTTTGCCGAGCGTGTGCCCACGCTGCCGCACGCCCATTTGCCCCGCTGGATCGCCAGCTTGCAGCGCATCCGCGAATGGATCACTCAGGGCCGCGTCAAAACCGTGGTGCCCAGCCACGGCCCGGTGCACACCGGCACCCACGGCGTGGACCAGACCCTGGACTGGCTGCAGTGGTTGCACGCGCGCATGCAGACCAGCGCCGCGCAAGGGCTGGACCTGTCAGAGGTGTTGCGCCTGCCCATTCCTGAGCGTTTTGCCCGGTGGGCAGCCTTGCGGGCCGAGTACGCACGCAACCTGACCACGCTGTACCCGCGCTATGAGACTGAACAGTTTTCAATGCAGACTGCTCCGACTGCACATTCAAAGTGATCCAAAACTGAACATTCAGGTGTGCCCAAGCTGTCCAGCGGTCGGTGGGGGCACATTGAATCCCGTGATTTCTAAGGGTTATTCCGGACATTTTGGGGGTGAACGGGGTGTTCTGAGGGTGGCACGGTAATTGCCAAAGAACACCACGGCACATGCCAGCCCAGTCTGATGGATTGGCAAGTCGTTCATTTTCTTCAACGCTCTGACCCCTTCTTTCAACAGGAGACACCACTGTGAAACTCAAACTTTTAAGCTTGCTCGTCATGATGGCCGCCGCACAAGCGGGCGCCCAAGTCACCAACGACATGATCACCAAGGACGCCGCTACGACCAACGACGTTTTGTCCTCGGGTCTGGGCACACACGGTCAGCGTTATTCGCCGCTCACCGATGTGAACGCCAAGAGCATCAGCAAACTGGTGCCCGTGTGGTCCATGTCATTCGGCGGTGAAAAGCAGCGCGGTCAGCAATCGCAACCCCTGGTCCATGGCGGCAAGATGTTCGTCACGGCCTCTTACTCGCGCATCTTTGCGGTCGACGCCAAGACCGGCAAAAAGCTCTGGAAGTACGAGCACCGCCTGCCCGAAGGCATCATGCCTTGCTGCGACGTGATCAACCGTGGCGCAGCCTTGTTTGACAACCTGGTCATCTTCGGCACCCTGGACGCCCAATTGGTGGCCCTGGACCAAAACACCGGCAAAGTGGTGTGGCGCGAGAAGATCGACGACTACTCTGCAGGCTACAGCTACACCGCTGCGCCCTTGATTGCCGATGGCTTGCTCTTGACTGGCGTGTCGGGTGGTGAATTCGGTGTGGTGGGTCGTGTGGAAGCGCGTGACCCCAAGACCGGCAAGATGGTCTGGTCCCGTCCTGTGGTTGAAGGCCACATGGGTTACAAAGATGGCAAGGAAAACGGCATCACCGGTACGACCAACGCCACTTGGCCAGGCGACACCTGGAAGACCGGCGGTGCATCCACCTGGATGGGCGGCACTTTCAACGCCAAAACCGGCTTGGCCTATTTCGGCACCGGCAACCCCGGCCCTTGGAACAGCCACCTGCGCAAGGGTGACAACCTGTACTCCACTTCTACCGTGGCCATTGACGTCAAGTCCGGCCAGATCAAGTGGCACTACCAGAACACCCCCAACGACGGCTGGGACTATGACGGCACCAACGAGTTTGTGCTGTTCGACATGGACGGCAAACTCATGGGCGGCAAAGCCGACCGCAACGGTTACTTCTATGTGAACGACGCCACCACCGGCAAACTGGAAAATGCCTTCCCGTTTGTCACCAAAACCACCTGGGCCAATGGCATTGACTTGAAGACAGGTCGTCCCAACTTTGTGCCTGAAAACCGTCCTGGCGACCCCACTGGCGCAGGTGGCGATGGTCAAAAAGGCAAAGCCGTTTTTGCAGCCCCAGGTTTCCTGGGCGGCAAAAACCAGATGCCCATGGCCTACAGCCCCAAGACCAAATTGTTCTATGTGCCTTCCAACGAATGGGGCATGGAAATCTGGAACGAGCCCGTCACCTACAAAAAAGGCGCGGCTTACCTGGGCGCTGGTTTCACCATCAAGCCTTTGTACGACGATTACATCGGCTCGCTGCGTGCTGTGAACCCCAAGACCGGCAAGATCGAGTGGGAAGTCAAGAACGAAGCGCCTCTGTGGGGCGGTGTGTTGGTGGCTGGTGACTTGGTGTTCTGGGGCACGCCTGAAGGCTACCTGAAGGCCGCTGACGCCAAGACCGGCAAAGTGGTGTGGCAGTTCCAGACCGGTTCTGGCATCGTGGCGCCTCCCATCACCTGGAAAGAAGGCAACGACCAGTACGTGTCCGTGGTCTCTGGCTGGGGTGGTGCGGTTCCGCTGTGGGGCGGTGAAGTGGCCAAGAAGGTCAACTTCCTCGAACAAGGCGGGTCTGTCTGGACCTTCAAGATGATGAAGTAAACCCCAGGCGCTGGCCCTGAAAACCTCCTCGGCCTCCGGGCCGAGGAGTAAGACTGACCGGCCCCGGTCTTGGAGACCCGGGCCAAGTGGGTCATCGGGGCGGGCATGGGCGCATTTTTTTTGCCCAAATTTCAAGATACCCCCATGAAGACTTCACTCCACCTCATGGCCTTGGCCATTGGCATCGGCGCTGCAGGCTTGGCCCAGGCCAGCGATGCTGAGGCCTTGCTCAAAGACAGCGGCTGCTTGTCATGCCACGCCAAAGCCGAAAAAATTGTGGGCCCCGCATTTTTGGCCATTGCCGACAAATACCGGGGCGACAAAGATGCTGTGGCCTCCTTGGTGCAATCCATTCAAAACGGATCCAAAGGCAAATGGGGCCGCATTCCCATGCCCGGGCACAGCAGCATCAGCCAAGATGACCTGAAAACCATGGCGCGACACGTTCTGGCCACCAAACCCTGATTCATCGGTCGGCACAAGCCACACATGGCGTGGCCTGTGCCCCGAACTTTCCGAAGATGTCCGCGAAGGTTCCTGAACCCACCCATGCCATGGATTTACGCCGCACGCTGCTTGCCCGGTTGACCCTGGCCTTTGCCGTCTTGTTGCTCCTGTTTGGGCTGGTGTGGCTCAAAGACTTGCGTGAAGACGCGCTGGCCGAACAACAAGCCACCGTGCACCTGATCGAGTTCTTGCTGGCTTCGCCCGATGACGACGCCCCCGCCCGTCTGGCAGCGGCGCTGACCCCCGGGCAGTTTCGCCACGTCAAGCTGGACATGTCAGCGCCAGAGGCCATGAGTCCCGGGACGCCAGCTCAGCCCCGGGACTTACTGACTTGGCTGGGTTTGTCCATGGAAGGCGCACAGGCGCACCGCATCCGTGTCGGCACGCAAGACCTGTGGATCAGCCCCGACCCCGACAGCGAGTTTCGCGAAAAACTCTCCACCTCCGTGCAAGTGCTCATCATGCTGGTGCTGTTTTGTGGCATTTGCCTGGGCCTGACCTGGTTTGCGGTGGACCATGCCCTGTCCCCGGTCAAAGAACTCAATGCCGGACTGGTGCGCCTGGCGGCGGGCCAAGAGCGTGCCCAATTGCCCGGCTTTGCCTTGCGCGAATTTGCGGCCATTGCCCAGGTGGTGGACCAGCTGGCCGACAGCTTGAGCCGAGCCCGCGAAAGCCAGCGCCGCCTCACACGCCAGCTGATGGAAGTGCAAGACAAAGAGCGCCGCGAACTGGCCGCCGAGCTGCACGACGAATTTGGCCAATCGCTCACCGCCATCAGCGCCACAGCGGCCTACATCGAGCACCACGCCCACCATGCCGAGGCGGCCACCCTGACCGACTGCGCCCGTGAAATCGGCAGCGAATCGCGCCGCATCTCAGGCCATGTGCGGCAAATGCTCACCCAATTGCGCCCCTATGGCCTGGAAGACAGCGGCATGCGCGAAGCCCTGCGCGAACTGGTGGCCGCCTGGCAGGCCCGTTTGCCCGATTTGCAGATCAAGGTCCACATCGGCCCACTGCCCGCCGTCTCGGCCGAAGTGGGGTTGGCCCTTTACCGCTGCTTGCAAGAAGCCTTGACCAACTGCGTGCGCCACAGCGGTGCCCAGCACATCGAAGTCACTGTGGGCGTGCTGACGCCAGAACACAGCACTGCGCCAGGGGATGAACCGGTCAGGCGCATCGGATTGACCGTGTCGGACAACGGCACAGGCCAGGCCCAGGTTTTGCAGCGCCAACCGGGCGGCGGCTTGCTGGGCCTGCGTGAACGGCTGGCCATGGTGGGTGGGCATTTGCACATTTCAGATCGGCCAGGCGGGGGCGTGGTGCTGAGTGCCACGCTGCCTGTGCAAGACAAGGAGACGTTGTGAGCATTCAGGTCATGATCGTGGACGACCACGCGGTGGTGCGTACCGGCTACAGGCGCTTGATCGACGCCGAGCCCGACTTGCGTGTGGTGGCCGATGTGGCCACCGGCGACGAGGCCTGCGCCGCATTGCGCGACACCGCCATCGACGTGGTGGTCATGGATTTGTCACTGCGCGAAGGCAGCGGCCTGGAGGCCATCAAACGCCTGCTCGAGCGCCAGCCTCATTTGCGCGTGCTGGTCTTCAGCATGCACGAGGCTGTGGGCTACGTCACCCAAGCCTTGCGCAATGGGGCCTTGGGCTACATCACCAAAAATTCAGAACCCCTGGAGATGATCGCCGCCATCCGCAAAGTGGCACAGGGCCAGCGGGTGTTTTCAGCCGACGTGGCCCATGCCCTGGCCTGCCAGGCCGCCGAAGGCAGCGACGTGCTGGACAACCTGACCCCCCGGGAGTTCGACATCCTGCGCCTGTTCACGGGCGGTCAGGCGCCGGTGCAAGTGGGTGAACAACTGCACCTGAGCGGCAAAACCGTGCTGAACCACCTGTCCAACATTCGACGCAAACTCGAGGTCAATTCCGAATTGGAGCTGCTGCTGCTGGCCGCCCGCAACGGCTTGGTGAAACTCGATGCGTAAGCCGCACCCGCAAACCCCAAGCTTGCACCTTCGGTAGGTCGGCACTCGAAGAGTCCGACGTGTGCGCGCATCAGCACAGGACCCATGTCGGGGCTGAAGCCGCCGACCTACAAATACCCCGTAGGTCGGTACTCGAAGAGTCCGACGTGTGTGCGCATCAGCACAGGACCCATGTCGGGGCTGAAGCCGCCGACCTACCGGATACATCCCCCGCAACTCGGGGCTTCAGCGCCGACAGGCCTTCCGCCTGCAGGTGATGCGCGGGAAATTTTCCCGACCTGTTCGGGCGAGTTTCCCGGGTGTTTTGCAGGGCAGGTGGCTAAGCTCCATGCATCTCAACGGGGTCAGAGCCAAAGAGAAGCCTTCGAGACACATTCCATGAAAAAAACCATGAGCACACGACACCCTCACACCTTGGTTGCCACCGCTGTTTTGTCACTGTTCGCCACCTGTGCAGCGGCCCAAAACGCTGCACCGACCAACAGCACGTCCGAAGTGGTGGTCAAAAGCACCAGCATTTTGCCCAGCAGCATTGAAAACCTCCCCGGTTCTTATTCGGTCCTGACCCAGGCGCAAATTGAGGCGCGTGCACCGTTTTCCATCGTCGAGACCATCCGTGAAATTCCGGGTTTGCATGTGGTGGCCGAGGATGTGGCGGGCACGCACCTGAACATCGGCATGCGCGGCCTCAACCCCCGCCGCAGCTCGCGCACTTTGCTGCTCGAAGACGGTGCACCTACGGTGTTTTTTGCGCCTTATGCTGACCCATCCTCACACTACAGCACGCCTTTGGAACGCGTCGAGCGCGTGGAGGTGTTGAAAGGCTCAGGCCAAGTCCTGTTTGGCCCACAAACCATGGGTGGCATGATCAACTTTGTCACCCGGCCCGTGCCCACGCAGGGGGCCACTGGCTCGGTGAAAGTCACGGCCGGGCAGCAAGCGTACCAAGGTGCCCACTTCAATCTGGGCACCGGCACCGAAAACGGTGGCGTGATGCTGGATGTGCTGAAAAAACGGGGCGATGGCATTCGCGCAGAGCACCACTTTGATGTGCAGGATGTGGCCCTCAAAGCGCAGTTCAAAATCAACAACGAGCAACGCCTCTCGGGCAAGTTCTCGGCCTTCAAGGAAAACTCGCTGTTCAGTGAAACCGGCTTGACGGCGGCCGAATACATGGCATCGCGCTACAAGGGCAGCTTTGACCAAGCCGAAGACGCCATGGAACGCTTCACCATGGACCGCCAAACAGCGCAACTGGTGCACGAATGGGACCTGAACAAAAACACCAAGCTCAGCACGCAGTTTTACTATTCCAAAACAGACCGCCAATCGCACCGATCCAGAGAGTTTGAGTACGACGATGTCGACAACGCCTTTGGCATGGGCCGGGGCGAATACGCCATACGGCCACGGCAGTACGAATTTTTTGGCATTGAGCCCAAGCTGGAAATCAAGCACAACGCTTTTGGCTTGAAAAACCAGACCATCCTGGGCTTTCGATACCACTCGGAAAATGTGGACCGCAAGAAACTGGTCGGAGACAGTTTCAACGAGGTCAATGCCGCAGACGAACGCCTGACAGCCAAAATCAAGGCCATTTCTTACTACGCGCAAAGCACCTTCATCGCGGGCGATTGGACCATCACACCCGGTCTTCGCCTGGAAGATGTGACCTCCCGTAAAAACCTCTACAGCTCGGCCACAGGGGCCGCTTTTGATACCCTGGAAAGCAGCTTGACCACCAGCAAGCTGCAAGCTTTGCCCGGCTTGGGCTGGACCTGGAACGGTCTGAATGGCACCACGGTGTTTGGCGGCATCCATCGCGGCTTTGCACCCCCTCGGCCAGACCGCGACATTGACAACAACACACTGCAAAAGGTGACGCCTGAGTTGTCAACCACCACCGAGCTGGGCGTGCGCACGGGCTTGCTCAAGAGCGGCCACCTGGAGGCCACGGTGTTCAACATGGACATCAGCGACATCGTCGTGCAGTCCGGCGGGATTTTCAGGAACGAAGGTCGGGCGCAGCACACCGGCTTTGAACTCAGCGGCAAGCTCAATCTGGGGGAACTCACGGGGCAGAAAAACCACTACTTTGCCAGCCTGGCCTATACCCATTTGATGACGGCCAAATTCAAGGACAGCGGCCAGGTGGGCGGCGAGGGTGAGGATGGCTACGGCGCTTACCAGGCAGGCAACCGCTTGCCTTATGCCCCCAAGCACGCATTGGCCATGAACCTGTCTTACGAAGGTCCGCAGGGGCTGCAGGCCCGCGTGGGGGTCACTTACATCAGCCGACAATTTGCCAACACCGACAACTACCGGGGCACCTCTGCTGAAGGCTATTGCGCAGACGTCGATGGCGCCAGTCAAGCCGACTGCGGCTTGTTTGGCGAGATTCCGTACTTGACCCTGTACAACGCCTCCATCTCGTATGCGCCCAAGGGCCAGAAAGTGAGCTACTTCCTGAGTGGTGAGAACCTGGCCAACAAAAAGTACTTTGCCTCTCGCGCCAATGGCCTGCAAGCCGGTCGGGGCCGCATGGTGGTGGCGGGGCTGCGTTACGCGTTTTGATCGGTGATGTCGTGCCCATGAAGGTGCAAACCGACATGGGCCCGACATGGGGCATATGCCGGAGCGGACAAGCGTCGGACTCTTCGAGTGCCGACCTACGGGCGGTATGTGTAGGTCGGCGGCTTCAGCCCCGACATGGGGCCTATGCCGGAGCGGACAAGCGTCGGACTCTTCGAGTGCCGACCTACGGGCGGTGTTTGTAGGTCGGCGGCTTCAGCCCCGACATGGGGCCTGTGCCGAAGCGGACAAACGTCGGACTCTTCGAGTACCGACCTACTGGGCTGCATTCGTAGGTCGGTGGTCGCAGACCCCGACGGTTCAGCGCACCCGCTCCGCCGTCAAGCTGCCCCCGATCAAAAACCCCGCCAGCACTTTTTCTTCGCGGGTGAATTTGACCAGGCCCTGGCCTTGGCAGTACCACTCGTGGCTGGTCAGGGGCACGTCGGTGAAGCCGTTCACGGGGTCGGTGTAGAGGTTCAAAAAGGCTTCGCCCTTGACGTGCAGGCAGGGCGAGAGCACCTCGCCGGAGCGCAGTTTGACCTCCTCTTTGACGGACACGATGCGCCACGTCATGGTGGTTTTGTGGGTGTATTTGAGTTCGCGGGGGTATTCGTTTTTGCGCATCAGCAAATAGGGCACGGTGGGGTTGGTCCACTCAGTGTCTACCTGATACGGTGCTTTGAGCACCCACATGGGCGATTCGTCCGCTAGCGGTTCGCGGTCCATGTCGGTTTGGTGCGCCACGCGGCGCACGCCTTTTTCATTGGCCTCTAAAAAGTAGGCCACGCCTTGTGAATGGTGGCGCTGCATATAGCTTTTGCCTTGCCAGTCCACAGGGCCGCGTGTGCGCAAAGTCCAGACCTCGTCCTCGCGGGCAGATTCTGGGTTGTAGCGCACTTCGTAGCGGGTCACGTCACCAGCGCGCAGCGGAAACCAGACCGGCCCCGCATCCGGCGAACAGGCCGACAGACCCAGCACACCCAGCAGTGATGCGGCACCCAAGGACAGAGTTTTCATGGCGTTCATTTTTCGGGCAGCTGCGCACGGGGCAGGTCGCTGAGTTTGATTTGCACCTTGTCGTCGTTGGCTGGGCGCAACCAGGGCAGGCCGCCCTGGCCTCGGCGCGGCTCGGTGGTGCCGATCTGGGTGTTGCCGTCGCGGGCTTTTTTGATGCCGTCGCCCAGGATGCGGTGCAGGTCTTTTTCGTAGGGCAGGCGGTGCACGCGGGGCAGATCCAGCGCTTCGTGGTCTTTGATTTCATTGACCCAGATGTAGATCGCGCCGGGGTGGTGGCGTGCCGGGCTGGGCTCGTCAAACACGGCCGACAGCAGCACAAAGCGCGGTGGCAAGGCGTCGTCGGCCGGCCAGCCCGCAATGCCGCGCAGCACTTGGTGGTGGAACAGAAAAAAGCCGCTGACCACCACGACCATGACCGCCTTGAGCAGCCAGTGCCAACGGGTGGCCAGGCACAGGCACAGCAGCAAAAAGGCCAGCAAGGCGTAGGCAATGGCCAGCCAGAGCAGTTCGGTGGTGGTGGTAGGGATCATGTGGGTTTTTCAGGGAGGGGTGTTCAGATGCCCGAGCGCATCACGATGGGTTTGGGGGCCGTGCTCACGTCCAGCACCTGGCCCTTGTCGTCAATCGAAAAGCGCACCAGGGTGCGTTCTTCGCCTTTGGCGCCGATTTGCTGGGTGCCGGTGAAGACGATTTCGGCCTGGGGGTTGATCTTGACCACGGTCACGGTGGCGTCCACGGGCAGCTGGTTGCGGCTTTCGTAATAGTGGGCGTTGACCACGTATTCGCCCGCCACCAGGCCGCGCAGGGTGACGATTTCTTGCCGGGCGGCGCTGGTCACGGTTTTGCCGTTGACCACCACCGAGTTGTTTTTGTCGCCCCGGTCGTCACGGTCCAGGTGCAGCATGCCCACGTCGCGCTGGCGAAACCACAGCAGCTTGCCGCCGGGCTCCATCACCCAGGTGTCCAGGTCGTTGGGGTTTTCGTCGGGCCAGGACACGGTGATCATGAACTCGGCCTTGGCGGGCACGTCACCGGCTTTTTTGGCCTGCGGGTTGAAGGACAGCAGCGCGATCACAAAGCAAAAGACGAAGGCGATCAACATGTTGAACAACATGTCGTAAAACGGGTCCGTCTCGGTGTCGCGGGTGCTGCGGCCAATGCTCATTCGGCGGCCCCGTTGCCTGCAGGCTGCATGGCCTGCGCCTCGCCCAGCGTCAAAATCTCGGCCACCAGGCCGTCGGCAAAGCGGTCAATGCGCATGAGCTGCAGGCCCAGCAAAATGTTGGCCGCCAGCCCGGTGATGGTGGTCAAGAGCGCAATGCCCAGCCCGCCCGTCAGGCTCTTGAGCATTTGCGCCGATTGCTGCGGGTCAAAGCCGTCCATGCGGCCCAGCTCCAGGGCCAACACCGAAAAACCAATCACCTTGCCCAGCAAGCCCAGCTTGAGCTGGATGCCGTTGAGCCACCAGGCCATCTCTTGCGGGCCGTGCGCCCGGTCGCTCAGCACCTGCAGCAAGATGCTTTTGTCGGTGTGCGCATGGCCACGCGCTTGCAGGTAGTCGTGCGCCCAGCTGGTTGGTTCGGCATTGGCCATGGCCCCACCGCTTTGCAGCGCCTGCCATTGCAAACCCAGCGCCCAGCAGCGCATGCCCGCCCAGACCGAGCAGCCGATGAACAGCAGCACGATGACGATGGTCAGGCCCGTAGGGTCGGCCTGCACCAGGCGGTGCCACAGGCCGTGTTGCCACATCACCGCAGCGCCAAACACCAGTAAGCCCATGAAGGCCAGCCACAGCAGGAACAGGCCTTGCGGCGCTTGCTCCAGCGACAGGCTGGGGCGGCCCACCACCGGTAAGCGCTTGACCAGCAGGGCACCCCACATGCGTTGGTGCCATCGACTGGCCGAAGGGGCAAGAGCATTCATGCGGGGGTTCACTCCAAAAAATAAACGGGCTGGCATGGCAAGTGCTGCATGTGCGACCATCTCGGTCTCCACCGATCAGGTCGTTCAAACCATTGCCCCTTCTTTGTCACAGAGCAACAAAAGTGCCACCCATTCTGATCAAATTTCACCTCAAGATCCGACACACGGGCGACCCGGGGGCCTGGACTTGTTCCAATATGGAGCAAGTGAGGGGGCGGGCTTGACACAAGTGTTGCGCGTGCGCTGGGCCCAGCTTCGCTGGATCGTGGGGTGCAGCTTGACCCTGTTGGCCTGGCCCACTGGGGCTGCGCCATGCACCGCCCCGCCCGCGCTGGCTTGGCAGACGGTGTTGCCTGGAGTGGCGGTGGTGCATGGGCAGTGGCATGCGGTCACGCCCGATGGACGCTCGCACGCGGCCACCACGGTGGTACTGGGGCAAAACGCCGATGTGACGGTCATCGACCCCGGGCCGACTTATGGCGTTGGGCAGGCCTTGCAAAAAGACCTGAAATGCCGCCACCCCGCGTCGTCGGTCACGCGGCTGATCAACACCCATGCGCATGCCGAGCAAGTGCTGGCCAATGCGGCCTGGGTGCCTGAGGCATCGGCCGATGTCCCCCAAGTCGAAGCCGCAAAGCGCCGAGCTGCTCCGGGTGTGCCCATGGGTGCGAGCGTGGGGGTGGTTGTGGCCGCCACTCTCGGCACCCAGCAAGCCATGCGCCAGCGCTGCCCCGATTGCCTGGCGGCCTTGCAGCACGATTTGGGCGAACAGGCCTCGCGCGGCACGCGCATCGTGTTGCCCACCCAGGTGCTGCATGACGGGCAACGGGTGCAGGCTGGCGGCCGAAGCTGGCAGGTGCACGACATGCCCCATGCCCACACCGAAAGCGATTTGGTGCTGTGGTCGGCCCAAGAGGGCATTGTGTTGGCCGGGGGGCTGGTCGATGGCGATGTGCTGCCCGTGTTGGCCCAAGGCAGCGTGCGGGGTTGGCTGCATGCGTTGGACCGCATGCGCGCCTGGCAGCCGCAGTGGCTGGTGGGGCAGCACCTGGTGCGCGGCCCGGGGCAAGTGCAGGCGGCCTTGCAGCGTCAACAGCACTACCTGTGCAGTCTGGTGCGTTACGCCTGGCAGGGCCTGGAGCGGGGCTGGTCAGAGGCCGAGGCGGTGCAGCAAGTGCCTTGGCCTGCGGCTTGGCAGGCTGGTGCGGTGCCCGAACAATCACGGCCGCATAAGGTGCGGCCAGACCGTTCGCCTCTTCAGAAGGCGGCAGAACTGCCAGTCAACGGTCAGCGCAGAGGCGGCCTTTTAGAGACCGAACAGCAGGATAAGGCCCAAGAGGCTTGGACAACGCAGCAGCGCCAGCAACATGTGTTCAACCAACTCCGCGCCTGGCGTGAGGTGGAACTCAGCTGGCTGGAGCAAGCCGAGCGCCCCAGCCCTTGGGCAAGCTGGTGTGCCTTAACCCCAGACGTCGGCCGGTAACTGCTCTTTTTTGCGGTAGATGGTGTTGCGCGACACCCCCAAGAGCTTGGCCGCCGCTGACACATTGCCCTGACATTGGCGCAGTGCATCGGTCATGGCTTGCAGGGCCACGTCTTGCAGGCGTGCGGCGCTGGTGGCTGGTGCGGCGAAAGGGTTCGCGGCGGCGTTCGCGGAAGCTGCGGCAGCCATGGGGTGCTCTGTGGCGGGGGCTTGTGCCACCCACACCGGTGTTGCATGGGCACCGCCTGCAAGGCCCGAGGGCGTCGAAGCCGTGCTGCCGCTGACGGCCGCGCCGGGTGCGAAAAAGCCACGCGGGTGGGCCGATTGCAGCGCCTGCACATCGGCCAAGGGGGGCGCGGCGCAGCCTGCTGCGTGGGGCATGCCCAGCGCGGCCTCTTCGCAAGGCAATGGGTCGGGCGTGCTGGTGTGGGTGAACTGCTGAACTTCGTCCAAAAAGTCATCGGGCAGGTGTTCCACCTCAATTTGGCCGCTGTGGCCCACCATGACCACGGCGGTGCGCAAGAGGTTGTGCAGCTGGCGGAAGTTGCCAGGCCAGCGGTACTGCTTGAACATCGCCATGACGCCGGGCGACACGCTGATGTGCTGTTCGGGCGTGCACAGGTTGAACAAAATCTTGTTGGCCACCACTTCAAAGTCCGAGCGTTCGCGCAAGGCGGGCAAGCGCACCACCAGGCCGTTCAGGCGGTAGTACAGGTCTTCGCGGAACTGGCCCTGGGCGATCAGGGTTTTGAGGTTTTTGTTGGTGGCGCAAATGAGCATCACGTCCACCTCGTATTCCTTGCCCGAGCCCAGCGGTGTGACCCGGCGCTCTTGCAGCACACGCAGCAAACGCGCCTGCAGCTGGGTGGGCATGTCGCCGATTTCGTCCAGAAACAGCGTGCCGCCGTGCGCCATCTGGATCTTGCCGGGGGCGCCACGCCGTTTGGCACCGGTGAACGCGCCTTCTTCGTAGCCAAAGAGTTCGGACTCGATCAGGGTTTCAGGAATGGAGGCGCAGTTGATCGACACAAAGGGCCGCCGTGCCCGTGCCGAGTCGTTGTGGATGGCCTGCGCCAGGATGTCTTTGCCGGTGCCGGTTTCACCCAGGATCATGATCGGGATGTCGCTGCCCTGCACCCGCTGCAGCTTGTGCAGCACGGCGGCCACTTGCGGGTCGCCGGTGTTCAGGTAGCGCAAGCTCGACAAGCTGGCGCGGCCGGCCGCAGCGGCGGTGGTGGCACGCGTGGCCGGGCTGGGGTTGGGGGGCTGCAAGTTTTCCGCTTGCGGATTGGGGTTGCTCTGGGGTGAAGGCTGTGCAGAAAACGCCTCTTGCATGCTGCTGAACCAGTGGCTGGTTTTCAGGCGGGCTTGGCAAAACACCTGCACGCCGTTGTGCATGCACAGGTTCACCGGCTGCCCGGCGGCATGGCGCAGGCGGTCATGAAACTGCGAGATCGGCTGGTTGAACAGTGACGAGAAGGTATGCGCCTGCATGGCATTGACCGACAGTCCGAGCTGAAACTGGGCGCTGCGGTTGGCCGACAAAAAACGTCCGTCCAGCGTGAAGACGATGATGCCTTCGACCAAAGTGCTCAGGAATTCAGGGCGGCTATGAAAGTGAATCCGCATGGCGTCGGGAAACACATTGGCAAACATGTGGTTTTCGATCATTTGCGCCGACATGCGCACCAGCGCCATGGTGTGCTGGTGGTAGCTGCGCTGATCGCCCGTCACGTCCAATGCGCCCATGACCTTGCCGTAGGGGTCAAAGATGGGGGTGCACGAGCAGGTCAGGAACTGGTTGGCTTGCAAAAAGTGGTCGTTCCCATGCACGACCATGGCTTGGCCCTCGGTCAGGGCGGTGCCAATCGCGTTGGTGCCTTTGCTTTGTTCGGACCATTCCACGCCGGGCATCAGGGCCACGCGGGAGGCTTTTTCCAGAAAATCGGCATCGCCCAGCGAGTGCAGGATCAGCCCGTTGCTCGACGTCAGCAGCACCATGCTGTGCGTGTTGGCAATTTGCTCGTACAGGGTTTCCATGACGGGGCTGGCGTGCTGGTACAGCAGGCGGTTTTCATCACGGGCGTTGGCAATGGCCGGGGCTTGCAGCTGTGAGAAGTCGGGTTTTTCCGAAGCCTGGAGCCCGAAAGAATGGCTGCGCCCGTGCGATTGCAGGATCGCGCTGCGGTGGTGGTCACTGTCCAGCGCATACAGGCCTTGGCCATGGGCCACGGTCGCCGCGCGTGCAGGCATGCTGAGCATGGTGTCTCCTAGGGGATCTATCACCGCCCAGGTGGCGCTGTAGACCTCGTCTAATTCTTGTAGGTTGGCCGAGTCTGTGGATTCGGTCGGAATGCCATGGTCAGGCCTGAAGCTTTCATTTTCTTGACGCAAGACAGCTCCCAGGGATCAAAGTGTGTCGTTTTTGGACACATGCAAAACTTCGGCCAAGGGTGAGAGCCATGAAATCCAGCGGGAGACAGGGCTGAATCTTGAAAACTGTCACCATTTGCAACACACCCTGTGACAAGTGACCCCGCGCTTGTGCCATTCGTGACTGCAGGGGGGCGCTGTGGCGGGTAAAAACATGGCACGCAATTTGCCAAGTCAGGGCATCCTCTTCAACTTTACGAGTTCATTCCATGAAAATCAGCTCTTTGCGCCTTTCTTGCCTGCGAAACATCTTTCTGGCTTCGGCCATGACCGTGCTGGGGGCCGCTGCGTGGGCCCATGGCGATGTGACCCCCCAAGCGGTGGACACCAAAACCCTGCCCCAACTGGGCAGCAAATGGTTGCCCAGCAACCCGTACAGCACAGGTCCCGCTGCCAAAGAGGCCTTGCGCATTGGCACCTCGGCCTACAACCAGAACTGCGCACGATGCCACGGGCTGGAAGCCATTTCGGGCGGCATTGCCCCTGACTTGCGCAAAATGGATGCCGATTGCACCGGCATGGCCGATGCGCAAAAGAAAAGCGCCTGCCTGGCAGAAATGGACGAGTTTTATGTGGCCACCGTGCGCCGTGGCCGCACCCGCGATGGCCGCGTCTACATGCCCCCCTTTGAGGCGACTTTGAGCCAGGAAGCCATCTGGGCCATCCGCACTTATCTGGAAACGCGCCGCGAAAAATAAGCCATCAGGCCGTTCAGGCTGTAGGTCGGTGGCTTTAGCCCCGACAGAACGCCGAAGCCGAAGCCAGCGATGTCGAACCTAAGGTGCCGACCTGCACCCCTGAAGACGCGCTGCGCCCCATGGCTTGCAACCTTGATTCCCCCATTCCAAACCCACTCATTTCAGGAGACACCATGAACACCCCTTTGCAGCGCAGTCCCGAAGACGCAGGTTTGTCGCGTCGCCAATGGCTGACCGGAGCCGCGGCGGCCTGCCTGGGTGGCGGCCTGGTTGCAGCGCCGGCGCAAGCGCAAGAGCTGTTTGACCTCGACAAAGTGCGGGCCAGCGGCATCCTCAAGGTGGCTTTGTACAAAGACAACGCGCCTTATTCGGACGGCAAGGGGCAAGACATGGAGGGCGTTGATGTGGCGCTGGCGCAGGCTTTGGCCGCCGAAATGGGCCTCAAGCTCAGCCTGTTGCCCTTTGATGCCGGCGAAAAAATGAACGATGACCTGCGCAACATGGTGTGGCGTGGCCACTACCTGGGCTATGGCCCGGCCGATGTGATGCTGCATGTGCCGGTGGACAAATTCCTCATGGTGGACAACCGCCAAGCCCTGATTTTTGCGCCTTATTCACGCGAGGTGCTGGTGGTGTTTCACGCCCTGGACCGTTTGCCCTCGCTCCAGTCGGGCATGGACCTGCAAGACCTGCCCTTGGCCGCTGAGCGAGGCAGCGGTGCGGCCAGCACCTTGATTGGTTTCAGCGGTGGGCGTTTGCGCTCGCAGGTCAAGATGTTCAATTCCGGCATCGACGCCGCACACAGCGTGATCAAGGGTGAAGTCGCCGCCGCTTACGTGACCCGTGCCCAAGCCGAAACCGCTTTGCGCGCTTCGGGACGGCCCCCTGCAGGCTTTGGCCTGACCCAGTTGACCTTGCCAGGCTTGGCCGATAACGGCTGGCCCATCGGCATGGCGGTCAAATCCGGCAACAAGCAACTGGCGCTGGCGCTGGAAAGCGCCCTGCAAAAAGTCCGCGCCGACGGCCGCCTGTTGGCCATGTACCGCGACCGGGGCTTGACCCTGGTGGCACCTTGAAAGCTTGAGTTCATCGGCTGTTGACCCAGTGCCTGCCCCATTGGGCGAGAACCTGCCTTCGCTCACAGTGTGAGTCGCTTGGCTTGGTCAGACCTGGTGGGCAGCGCATCTCAGGGTTTGTGCGTCGCAATGCTTGTCAGTCTCGGATGAGACAAAAATTTCATACATTTTTTTTAGAAAAGGTCAAATTTTTTTCATCTCATAAATGGGTTTTGGAAGGGTTTTTACCAAGGTTGAGTGCGAGTCTTTGGCCTAAATTGGAGCGTGCCAAGTTCCTGCATTTGGGACTTTTCAAATGGCGTCAACCGATCGATTCCAAAGATCAATAACAGGAGATGAACGTGAAAATGACCCGACTCAGTGCTGCTTTGCTCGCAGCCGCCCTGTCCACTGGGGTGCATGCCCAGTCCGGCAAGGACAATCTCAACACGATGAAGCAGATGAAGGTCGCCACGACCGATCTGAACATCCCCGTGGTGCCGCAAACCGGCCGCAATGCCGACGCGATCCGCAACAACCTGAAAAAGATCAAGATGCCCGATGGCTTCAAGATCGAGTTGTTTGCCGTGGTGCCCGATGCGCGACACATGGCCGTCGCACCTTCGACCAACATGCTGTTTGTCGGTACCCGCAAAACCACTGTCTGGGCTGTCACGGACCGCAACAGCGATGGCGTTGCCGACGAAGTGAAGTCGTTTGCCCCTTCGCTCAATTTCAAGGTGCCCAACGGCGTGTGCTGGACCAAGGACGGTTTCCTGGTCGTGGCTGAACACAACCGTGTGCTGAACTTCCCGGCTGCCGAATTCTTCTACGAAGGCCCGGACGTTGCGGTCATTGAGGTGGTGCCACAGGGCAAGCTGATCCCGACCGAGCACGAGTCTTACAACCACGGTGCCCGCACCTGCCGCGTCGGTCCTGACGGCAAGTTGTACATCACGCTGGGTCAGCCGTTCAACGTGCAGCCCGCCGACAAGGTCGACGAGTTCAACCGCCTGGGCATTGGCGGCATCGTGCGCATGGACCCCTTCAGTGGCGGTGACCGCGAGGTCTTCAGCATTGGTGGTCGCAACTCAGTGGGCCAAGACTTCAACCCCAAAGACGGCACCTTGTGGTGGACCGACAACCAGACCGATGGTCTGGGCAACGACGTCCCACCCGGTGAGTTGAACCGCTCCACCAAGAAGGGCGAGCACTTTGGTTACCCCTACTGGAATGGCAAGTTCAAGGTGGCGGGTTCCGCTGCTGCGCCTGACCTGAAAGACATGAAGCCACCAGCCAACGCCGTGTTCCCCCAGATCGAATTCCCGGCGCACCAAGCGCAGCTGGGCATGACCTTCTACACAGGCAAGCAATTCCCGGCCAAGTACCGTGGTGGCATTTTTGTCGCTTCGCATGGTTCGTGGAACCGCAGCCCCGCCAGCGGTGCGCTCATCAACTTTGTCTCGCTCAAGGCTGACGGCACTGCCGACAAGTCCGAGGTGTTTGCCGAAGGCTGGTTGAGCCCAGAAACCGGCACCTACATCGGTCGTCCAGTCGATGTGGCCGTCATGAAAGATGGCTCCATGCTGATCTCTGACGACTACGTTGGTGCGATCTACCGCGTGACCTACGGCAACTGATGCCGTGACCCCTGAAGGCACCCGCAGTCTGCGGGTGCCTTTTTTTCAAAGAGCGAAAAGGTTGAAGATGTTTTCAGCAAAAGCAAGAATGTTTCAGGGGCTGGGTGTTGTGCTGGCCCTGTGCTTGGGTCTGGCTTTTCAGGCCCAGGCGGCCGATGCCAAAGCCGGACAGGTCAAGGCCGGCATGTGCGTGACCTGTCATGGTGCCTTGGGTTTGTCCAGCATGCCCAATGCGCCGCACTTGGCCGGACAACCGGCCATCTACATCGAAGAGCAACTCAAGCAATACCGCAGTGGCAAACGTGCCAATGAGGTCATGGCGGTCATGGCCAAGCCGTTGACCGACAAAGAAATTGAGAATCTGGCCGCTTGGTACGCCTCAATTCCGATCGAAGTCGGACAACCCCGCTGAGACGCAAAGGCAAGCGGGCATATTTCATGCATTCAATTTCGGCAAGTCTTGTCTGTCACAAAAGAGGACAAAAGCCATGGTGGCCCAGGCCACCCAGTTTGGAACACACCCTTTCGAGACCGCGCAATGGTAACATTGAGCGTCAACCCCACTGAACACTACACGATCATGAATGCAGTACACATGAACTATCCATCCCCCCGATCTGCGCAGCGGGCTTCTTCTCTCCAACTGGCCCCCGTGGCATGGGCCATTGCAATGTTGTGCGCTGCTGGCGCGCAAGCGCAATCGGTCCCTCCATCTGCCGCGCTGGCGGATGCGGGGGCTTTGTCGCCGATGGTCGTGACCGCAGAGCGAAGCGCTGGCGGTTTGTGGCGTGGGGCAGGTTCGGTCGATATGGTTGAAGGCGATGAGCTGCGCGACGGTCAAGCGCAAGTCAATCTGTCTGAAAGTTTGGGTCGTGTGCCCGGTTTGGTGATCCGCAATCGGCAAAACTACGCGCAAGACCTGCAAATATCGGTGCGCGGCTACGGCGCTCGCGCTACCTTTGGCGTGCGCGGCGTGCGCCTCTTTGTAGACGGCATTCCGGCCAGTGCGCCGGATGGCTCTGGCCAGGCAGCCAACTTTCCTTTGGGCAGCGCAGACCGTGTAGAAGTGGTGCGTGGCCCCATGGCAGCGCTCTACGGCGCATCTTCGGGCGGTGCCTTGTTGCTCTACACCGAAGACGGGCAACAGCCGTCGCAGTGGCGGACAGGTGTGGTCGCAGGGTCAGATGGTTTGTGGCGCGCCTCCACCCAAGTCACAGGCCAGACTGGCTCAGCGCAGGCCCCGGGATGGTCGTATGCGCTGGACGTGAGTGGCTTTGCCACCGATGGCACACGTCCTCAGTCCGCCGCCGACCGCAGTACAGCGAATATGAAACTCTCTCGCCCACACGACGGTGGGCGCACCGTGCTGGTGTTCAACCGGCACAGCAGTTTTGCGCTGGACCCGCAAGGTTTGGACCGCGCAGCGTTTGATGCCAACCCGGATCAAACCAATTCGGGCGCGCTGGATTACAACACTCGAAAAACAGTCTCGCAAACCCAATTGGGCTTGGCTTTCGAGCAAGCGTTGGGTCATGGTCACAAGCTGGAGCTGATGGCTTATGGCGGTCAACGCCAAGTGGTGCAGTTTCAATCCATCACGGCCGGGGCGCAGGCCGCACCAGGCAGTTCGGGGGCCGTGATTGATTTGGACCGTGACTATTGGGGTTGGAACGCCCGTTGGCGTCATGAACAAGACTGGCAAGGTGGTCGTTTGTCCGTCAGCGCGGGTGTCGCGTCAGACCACCAAAGCGACAGCCGTAAAGGCTATGAAAACTTTATGGGTGATGTTGTGGGTGTGCAGGGCAAACTCCGTCGTGACGAGATCAACCGCGCCCAGACACTCGATCCCTATGTCCAAACCGAATGGCGCACGCAAAACCTGACGCTCATGGGTGGCGTGCGCCAGACACGCACGGACTACAAATCCACCGACCTTTACATCGTGGGTAACAACAAAGACGACAGCGGAACCAAGGACTTCAAAGCCACTTTGCCGGTGGTGGGTGCGCGCTGGCAGTGGAGCCCCGCCGTGCAAGCTTTCGCCAGCATCGGCAAAGGCTATGAGATTCCCACGCTCAACGAAGTGGCCTACCGCAGTGGCGGCGTTTCGGGTTTCAACACCGAACTCAACGCTGCCCGCAGCACCAGCGCCGAGCTGGGCTTGCGCGGTCGCGCCGACAAGTTGCGCTGGAGTGCGACCGCATTTGACATCCGCACCGACGACGAGATCGTGGTTCAAAACAACACTGGCGGACGCACCACGTTCCAAAATGCTGGACGCACCTTGCGCCAAGGCTTGGAGCTGGCCGGTGAATGGCGCACGGGACCTGTGACGTTGACATCGGCCTACACCTGGATGCGGGCCAACTACAAAGACAGCTTCACGACATGCGTGGTGACTCTGTGCCCCAATGTGAACCAACCCGTGCAAGTGCCCGCAGGTAACCTGATTCCAGGCCTGCCCAAGCATCAGCTTTTTGTTCAGACCGCTTGGGACACAGGCTGGGCTGGCAGTCGTGTGACGCTGGAGGCGCGCCATGCAGGGCGGGTCATGGTCAATGACCTGAACGACGATGCGGCAGCTTCCCACACCTTGTTCAACTTGGGCGTGCAGTTCAAGCAAGAACACGGGGACTGGACACTGCGCGAGTTTGTCCGAGTGGATAACATCACCGATCAAAAACATGCGGGTTCGGTGATCGTCAACGATGGCAACAAACGCTTTTTCGAGCCAGGTCCAGGTCGCAAGTTGTTGTTGGGCTTGGAGGCTCAGCGCAGGTTCTGATTCATTTCCCTCTGCAACAGTCAAAGGCCCCTTTTCAGGGGCCTTTTTTTGACCTTGGCCTTTTGAGTGGTGAACGTTTTGAGGGGGTATACCTATGAAATCATTTGCCGTGCCACATTGACGCAGTGTCACAAGCGAGCGCATGGGCCGTGAACGCTCAGTTCAGAAGTTGCTTCACGTTGGCGCAAAAAGACAGGTTTTGGGCATGTTTCAGGGTTGGCACGGTTGCTGCGAAAAGAAAGGCACGTCAAGCAAGACGTTTAACCTTTTCAGGAAACTCTCATGATTTACGCAGCACCCGGCACCGCAGACGCCAAAGTTCAATATAAAGCCCGTTACGACAACTTCATCGGTGGCCAATTTGTGGCCCCGGTCAAAGGCCAATACTTCGATGTGATCACGCCCATCAGTGGCAAGGTCTACACACAAGCTGCACGCTCTGACGCGGCCGACATCGAGCTGGCGCTGGACGCCGCACACGCCGCCGCCGACGCTTGGGGCAAGACCGATGCCGCCACCCGCGCCAACATCCTGCTGAAAATTGCCGACCGCATTGAAGCCAATCTGGAAATGTTGGCTTACGCCGAAACCGTGGACAACGGCAAAGCGATTCGCGAAACGCTCAACGCCGACATTCCGCTGACGGTGGACCACTTCCGTTACTTCGCCGGTTGCCTGCGTGCGCAAGAAGGCGCACTGTCCAACATCGACGAGAACACCGTGGCCTATCACTTCCAGGAACCCCTGGGCGTGGTCGGTCAGATCATTCCTTGGAACTTCCCCATCTTGATGGCGGCCTGGAAACTGGCCCCCGCCATTGGTGCGGGCAACTGCGTGGTTTTGAAGCCCGCCGAGTCCACCCCCATCTCGATCATGATCATGGCTGAGCTGATCGCCGACTTGTTGCCCCCTGGTGTGCTCAACATCGTCAACGGCTATGGCCGCGAAGCCGGCATGCCACTGGCCACCAGCAAGCGCATCGCCAAGATCGCCTTCACAGGTTCGACCTCCACAGGCCGTGTGATCGCCCAAGCCGCTGCCAACAACCTGATCCCCGCCACGCTCGAACTCGGCGGCAAGTCGCCCAACATTTTCTTTGCCGACATCATGGACAAAGACGACGGCTTCCTCGACAAAGCCATCGAAGGTTTGGTCTTGTTCGCGTTCAACCAAGGTGAGGTTTGCACCTGCCCATCGCGTGCCTTGATCCAAGAAAGCATCTACGACAAGTTCATGGAGCGTGTCTTGAAGCGCGTGGCCGCCATCAAACACCAAAACCCACTCGACACCGACAGCATGATGGGCGCACAAGCGTCCAAAGAGCAGCTGACCAAAATCTTGTCTTACCTGGACTTGGGCAAGCAAGAAGGCGCTGAAGTCTTGGCCGGCGGTGAACAAGCCCATTTGGGTGGTGACCTCGAAGGCGGCTACTACGTGCAGCCCACCTTGTTCAAAGGCCACAACAAAATGCGCATCTTCCAAGAAGAGGTCTTTGGCCCCGTGTTGGCCGTGACCACCTTCAAGGACGAAGCCGAAGCCCTGGAAATCGCCAACGACACTTTGTATGGTTTGGGCGCTGGCGTGTGGAGCCGCAACGGCAACGTGGCCTACCGCATGGGTCGCGCCATCAAGGCCGGTCGTGTGTGGACCAACTGCTACCACGCTTACCCCGCACACGCTGCGTTTGGTGGCTACAAAGAGTCCGGCATCGGCCGCGAAACCCACAAGGTCATGCTCGACCACTACCAGCAAACCAAGAACCTCTTGGTCAGCTACAGCGAGAGCAAACTGGGTTTCTTCTGATCGATTGAATCGGTCATCCTCACAGGGGCGGAGCAATCCGCCCCTTTTTGTCTTGGCATGTCAGGAGATGAACATGGTTGAACGTGTGGTGGTCACGCCCGAAGCGCTGGCCTTGATCGATGAACTCAAAGCCCAATACGGCGAACTGATGTTTCACCAAAGCGGCGGCTGCTGCGACAACAGCGCTGCCAATTGTTATTTGCCCACCGACCTGACGATTGGGCCTTACGACGTGTTGTTGGGCCATGTGGGTGGGGTGCCGTTTTATATCAGCAAATCGCAGTACGAGTATTGGAAACACACGCAGTTGATCCTGGATGTGATCGAAGGCTCGGGCGGCACCTTTTCGCTGGAAGGCAACACCGGCAAAGCGTTTCACACCCGCTCGCGCCTGTTCACCGACGAAGAGTGGGCCGCCATCGAGCCGCAGGTGATACGCGATTTGGCCTGAGTCGTATTCGCCCTTGGTATGCAAATGTGTAAGAGCCAGCGTTTTGTAAGGCAGGCATCAAGACCGTCGACAAAAATACCCGGTTGGTCTTGGAGCCCCTATGTTGGAACGCTTGGTTTATCGCTCAAAAGCCACCCACAAATTGGGCAGCTTGCATTTGTTCAATTTGCTGGTGCAGTGCCGCAAGCGCAACCTGAGCTTGGGCATCACGGGGCATTTGCTCTACACCGAGGAAATTTTTGTTCAGTGCATCGAAGGCCCCTCTGGCTCGATCGATGCTTTGTGGAAAAGCCTCCAACGCGATGAGCGGCACCACAACGTAGAACTGCTAGGGCGAGGCCCCATCACCGACCGGCAGTTTGTAGATTGGGCCATGGCCTTTTCTTCCTATGCGCACTACGACAAATACGACATTCCCGGTTTTTTCCCGGTAGATGAGGCGGGCATGGGTGAGGCTGCCCAGCGCTGTTTTGAGCTGGCACTTGAGTTGACCCGATGCCATGCGCTATCCGATTGAGGAAGGACGTCACGCTCCTGCGTGGCTGGTCTGAGCCACTGGCAAGCCGCCAAGCTGGTTCAAAAATGCCAAGCTTCTTTGGTTGAATTCAGCCGGATTGTCCCGAGCAGCACCATGTCCGGCGCTGCTGATGCGTCCGGTGTGTGCCTGTGTCATCACACGGCAAAGGTTGTTGTAGACGGCCTCGTGAATGGCCGGGGTCTGATCACCCGCCAGCAACAGAGTGGGTGTGCGGATGGCCCGAATGTCATCGGGCGTGATCATGGGAAATTCGTCGCTGGAGAGTGTCAGCATGCGGATGGACGCTGCGTTTTGCAAACGCCGATCGATGGCAGCATGGGGCAATTGACGCATGGTCTGGGCACCCACGATGCCGCCCGTCAGCAGCAGTGCGCCGCGCTCGGTGTCACCCGACAGGAAGGCTTGTCGGGCGGGCTCTCGCACTTCGCGCTCGAATGTGGCCAGGGCCATGCGACCGGCTTCGCTGCGCTCGGCCCAGCGCAGCATGGGCGGCTCCAACAAGACCATGGCCCGCACGCGGGAAGGGTGCCGATGGGCCAGCGCCAAGGCGGTGAAGGCCCCGTAGGACGAACCCACCAGCACCGCCGATGGAATGCCCCAGGCATCGAGCAATTGCAGGAGGTCGTCGGCCTCGACCAGGGCCGAATGGTCAGGCTGAGCTTGGTTGTTTCGGTTGGGCCAGTTGTAGCGGCGGCTGTAGGCAATGCAGCGAAATTGCGACGTGAATGCGGACCATTGGGGTGCCCAGGTTCGCCAGTCGCCCAAGACCCCATGCAAAAACACCAAGGGTGGCCCAGACCCCGCCTCGACATGGTGAAACTCCAGCCCGTTGGACAAAACGGTTCGCTGCGGGGTTTCTTGTTCAATATCCTGCATGGGTAACTTACTCCAGCTTCATGCCTGTGGCCAGTTCCCGGTAGCGGGCATCTTCGGCCAGCAAAAAGCGCCCGAACTCGGCCGGTGGCGCAAACGGGACCGAGGTGTCACCGGACTTGGCACGGCGTTCAACGTAGGCCGCATCCGTCAGGACGGCTTTGACCGCCTGGCTCAGGCGGTTCACCACAGCGGGCGGCAAACCGGATGGCCCTGCAATACCGGCCCAAATCTCGGTCACCACGCCTTCAAACCCGGGTGTTTCGCCCAAGGTGGGCAAATCGCTGGCTTGGGGTACTCGTTTGTCAGACAACACGCCAAGCCATGTCAATTTGCCTGCCTTCACATGGTGCAGAACACCGGGCAAGGCCACAACGGCCAAGTCGATCTGACCGGCCAGTAAGTCATTCAAAATGGGCGCACCCCCTTTGTAAGGTACAGCCAACAGATCAATTTTGGCGGCCCTCTCCATGGCCACGGTGGCAAATGCCTGAAGCGATGCATTGCCCGTGACGCCCACACTCAAGCCCTGGCTTTTTTGTTTGGCCAGGGCCAGCATTTGCGCCGCCGTGGTGGCTCCCAAATTGTTGCGTGCCACCAGCGTCATGGGGGTGCTGCCGACTTTGGCGATCGGACTGAAGTCCTTGGCGCTGTAACCGGCGGTTTTGAGGGCGATGGGGGTGACCACCATGTCACTGGTGGTCCCAAAAAGCAGGGTGTAACCATCGGCTTGGGCCCGCAGGACCTTCTGCGCTGCCAATGCGCCCGAGGCCCCACCGAGGTTTTCCACCACCACCGATTGCCCCAAGTGTTTGCCCAGTTCGTCGGCAAAGGAGCGTGCCAGGTTGTCAGCGGCACCCCCTGCAGCGTTGGGCACGACCAGGGTCACCGGGCGTTGCGGGTAGGCGGCTTGGGCGCTGGATGGCATGTGCCAGACCAAGGGGGTTAAGGCCAATGCAGCGCACAGAGCGCGGCGTGACCAAGTGGTTGGGTGCGGCATGTCAGTCTCCTTTTTATTTGGGCAGGAATGGGTCTTCGAAAAAACCGATTGTGGCGGCCACAATTCAGACAATGATCAATAATTGGCTTCACCTATAAGCATTTCAAATACCTTCTATGAGCTTGATCACGGCCACAGTGCTGATGAACCGTCTGCAAGCGAAGGCCAAGTTGCGGCACTTGCAAGTACTGGTGATGCTGGGTGAACTGCACAGCGTCAAAAAGACGGCCGAGAGCGTTGGTTTGAGTCAACCGGCTGTGAGCCAATTGCTGGCCGACTTGGAGTCTCTGCTCGATGTCGCCTTGTTTGACCGTTTGGCGCGAGGGGTTCAGCCCACGCCTGCCGGACGCGAACTCATCCCAATGGCCGCACGCATTCTCGAAACCATGGCCCAGGCCACCGAGGCTTTGACTGCGCTCAAGTTACAGGGCAGTGGGTCTGTGCGCATCGCGGCGATTGCTGGCGCCATCAGCGGTTTTTTGAGTCAGGCCATACCCGCCTTCAGCTTGGCACACCCGCATATCCAGCTGCATGTGATGGAGACAGGTTCGACGGAATGGGCCCTCTTATTGGCAAGAGGAGACATCGATTTGGCCGTTTGCCGCGAGCCCCGGACACCACCCCAAGGCTGTCGGTTTTGGCCCCTGATGCCAGATCGCTTTGTCATCGCCTGTGGCCCACAACACCCCTTGCTGCGACGCAAGGCCTTGAACTGGCCCGACTTGTTCAGGCGTACATGGCTGCCCCCGCCCGTGGGGACCTCGGCCCGCACCGTGTTCGATCAACTGATGAACGAGCACGAGGTGCAAGCCCCCCTGTCTTCGGTGGTGACCCGCGTTTCCAGCTTGACTTGGGCCATGCTCAAGCAACAGCACTTGCTCACCTTGGTGCCCTTTGGTGTGGTGCGTCAGTGGGTGGACGCAGGTGAATTGGCGGTGATGGAACCCCCCGCACCCTTGCCCTTCACGCCCGTGGGTTTGGTGATGCCCCAAGAAGGATTGAGCAGTGCTGCTCAGACTTTTGCTGACTTTGTTGCCAGCCTTCAGGGTCCAGCCCAAGAGCAGGACGCGCAAGCCTTGGCATGAGACGCCAATGCTCAAGTTGAGTGCGTCGATGTCATAATCAACGCCTTATGTACTTCTTGCAATCCCTGCGCAACGCCCACCACCTCACCCGCCTCGTGCTGGTGTGGTTTGTGTTGTTTGTGGGGGTGGCCGTGGCTTCGCCGCTGGTCAACCCCGAGGGTGTGCAACTGGTGTGCACCACAGCGGGCAGCGTCAAGTTGCTCCAGCTCGATGCCGATGGCGAGGAAGCGCAAAGCAGCCACCAAGGCCTGCACTGCCCCTTGTGTTTGCCGGTGGCAGCGCCCCCGGTGGTGTCGGTTTCAGCGCCAGTCCATGTCGGGCTGTCTCATGCGCTGCGTCCCCTAGAGCAGGCCCGGCTGGCCTCGCTCATTGGCCTGCCTTGGCAGGCCCGCGCTCCCCCCTCATTTTCTTGATCACGGCAGCTGTTTGACGGCCAAGTGCGGCGTGTCCGCATGCGCCGGTCCCCCTGCCCGAGATCCGGTGCGCTGGCTTGCAAGCGTCGCCACACCCCTTTTCCCTTGTGTCTTTTTTAACTGGAGTTCGCCATGAAACGCGTTGTTGTCTCTTTTGCCGTCCTGATGTCGGCCCTGTTCAGCCAGGCCCAAGCCCAAGTCACCGTGAAGGACGCTTGGGTGCGTGCCACCGTGGCGCAACAAAAAGCCACAGGTGCTTTCATGCAGCTGCAGTCGGCGCAAGACGCCAAACTGATCTCGGCCCAGTCGCCAGTGGCGGGTGTGGTTGAGGTGCACGAGATGGCCATGGACGGCGGCGTCATGAAAATGCGTGCAGTGCCCAGCCTGGCCTTGCCCGCTGGCAAAGCCGTCGAGCTCAAGCCTGGTGGTTACCACGTCATGCTGATGGACCTCAAGGGTCAGGTCAAAGACGGTGACACCGTGCCCGTGACGCTGGTGGTCGAAGGCCAAGACGGCAAGCGCCAGAACATCGAGATCAAGGCCTCTGCCCGCATGGCCGCCGCACCCGCCATGAAGCATGGCGAAGGCAAGATGCACAAGCATTGAGCTGACGGCTTGACCCTCGACTGACCTTTCAATGACCTGGACTTCTGCCCAACTGCGCAGGCTCAGCCTGTGGCTGCTGTGCGCGATGCTGCTGGCGGCTTTGGCCCCCACGGTCTCGCGTGCGCGGGCCTGGAGCCAGGGCAGCGCCGTGCCATGGATGGCGGTGTGCACCACCGAGGGCACACCACAGACGGCGCTCAACCAACAGGGCCATGCACAGAGCGACGAAGGTTCTGTGCCGACTGCTGCCATGCTCGACCATTGCGCTTTGTGCGTGCTGGCCAGCGACCGCATGGCGCCCCCGCCCACCCCCTTGGCGTGGCAGGCATTGCCACAAGTGCTGCCCTTGTTGGCGCAGTTGGATCCACACATGCCTCAAGCCGTCCCCCGCTGGACGGTCCACTCCCGCGCCCCGCCTGCCCACGCCTGAAGTCAGCCGTGGCAGGTCGGGCCATGCCCGCCTGCTGTTTGCCAAGAGCCTGTTTTCAAGCAGGTGTTCTGGCCCATTCAGTCAGGAGCAGAGTGTGCAATTTTTAAATCAAATTCCGGTGGGTGAACCCATCAGCGTGAGCCGTGGCCAAAGCTTGTTGGCCGCAGGCGGTGTCGGCCCCGTGTGGCGCGTGACCCAAGGTGTTTTCAAGCTGGAGCGCCAGGGCCAGGATGGCCAAATTCTGGTGCAACTGGCCCAGGCCGGTGACCTGATCGGCGTGGAGTCGCTGTGTGCCGAGCCTTATGCCTTCACGGCCGTGGCCTTGGTGGCTGCGCAAGCACAGCCGCTTGCGGCTGGCCAAGACCTGGACCGTTACACCACCATGACGCAGGGCTTCATGCAGCAGCAACGCCAGACCTGCGACATGCACCGTTTGCGCACGGGGTCGATCGTGCAGCGCCTGGCCTATTTGTTGACCGTGTTGGGCAAACAGGCCGATGGCCGTGTGTTGACCGTGCAGCGCAAAGAACTGCCCACGCTCAAAGAAATGGCCCGCGTGGTCGACTCCACCTTCGAGACGGTGTGCCGCGAACTCAACACCTTGCTGCCCGAACGCAAGCAGCCTCGCCTGCGCGTGCCCAGCGTGTGGGCGGTGGGCCAGCCCTTTGCCATGGCTGCCTGAAAGGTCTGGTATGCAACAAGTGATTTTCAGGTTCTGGCAAAGCGCTCAAAAAACCGGCTTTGGCCTGGGTTTTGTGGTGGGCGGCTTGTTCATGGGGCTGGTGGCCCTGGCGTTGTTGGGCATGGGCTCTGCCCAAGCGCACGACTTTCGCCAAGGCGATGTGGTCATGGACCACCCCTACGCCACGCCCAGCCTGGCAGGCACGACCACCGGCGCGGTGTATTTCAAGTCCATCCGCAACAAAGGCAAAACGCCTGACCGTTTGTTGTCGGCCCGCACCGCCGTGGCTGCTCGGGTCGAAATCCACCACATGCAGATGGACGGCAACGTCATGCGCATGCGCCAAGTGCCTGCCTTGGAGCTGCCCGCGCAAACCGAAGTGTCCTTGCGGCACGGCGGCGCAGGCACGCACCACCTGATGCTGCTGGACATGGTCAAACCCCTCCAAGACGGTGACCGCTTCGATCTGGAGCTGGTCTTTGAAAAAGCAGGCACCCGGCGTGTGAACGTCTGGGTGCAAACACCGCGTGCAGGTGCGCCTGCGCACAAGCATTGATTTTTGAACTGGAGAACACGATGAAAAATCTTTTCACCCTGACGGCATTGGCCTTGACCGTGAGCGCCTGCAGCACCTTGCACAGCCCACCCACTTCCCAAGCCGTTGAGCTGAAGTTTGCTGCCCAAATCAACGGCCAGCCCTTTGCCTGCGGCCAGCGTTACGAAGGCGTGGGCAGCACGCGTTCGACCATCACGCCCAGCGACTTTCGCATGTACGTGAGCGAGGTCAAGCTGGTGCGCCAAGACGGCAGCACCGTACCCGTGCAACTCGCGCAAGACGGCGTGTGGCAACAGCAATCGGTGGCGCTGCTGGACTTTGAAAACGGCGCAGGCCCTTGCCGCAATGGCACTGAAGCCACCAACACCAGCGTGCGTGGTCAAGTGCCTGCGGGTGAGTACACCGGGGTGGAACTCACCGTGGGCGTGCCCTTTGCACAAAACCACCAAGACCCCACGGTCGCCCCCGCGCCGCTCAACTCCACAGCCATGTTCTGGAACTGGCAAGGCGGCTACAAGTTCATCAAGTTCGACACCGCCAGCAGCGGCATCAGCACAGACAAACCCGCAGCAGCCAACGCCATGGGCCCGGTCACGCGCTACTCGGTGCACCTGGGCAGCACGGCATGCGCGGGCGAGAGCAAAACCCAGGCCCCCAGCGCTTGCCAAAACCCCAACCGCATGACGGTGCGTTTCGAGGGCTTTGACCTGCGCAAAAACACCGTGGTGGCCGACATGGGCGCGGTGCTGGCACAGGCCAATGTGGACGTCAACGCCAAAGGCACATCGCCCGGCTGCATGAGCTTCCCCAAAGACGGCGACTGCCCACCTGTGATGCAGGCGCTGGGTCTGGCCTATGACGGCGTGGCCGCTGCAGGCCCTCAACGCCTTTTGTCCAAGCGCTGATCTGCACCCCAGAGCTCGGCCATGAACCCTTTGCGCAAAACCCTGAGCACCTGCCTGCTGGCCTTGGCTGGCTGGGCTGTGCTCACGGGCAGTTCCACAGACGTTTTTCATTGGGACCTGCCTGCCTGGGTGCCACGCCCTGTGGTGCCCGCAGACAACCCGATGAGTGCGGCCAAGGTCGAGCTGGGGCGGCACCTGTTTTACGACCAACGCCTGTCGGCTGACAGCAGCATGTCGTGCGCCACCTGCCACCACCAGGACAAAGCCTTCACCGATGGATTGGCCGTGGCCAAGGGCGTGACCGGGCAAGCGGGGCAACGCAGTGCCATGGCGCTGGCCAATGTGGCCTATCTGCCTGTGCTGACTTGGGCCAACCCCAACCTCACGGCTTTGGAGGTGCAGTCGCTCATTCCGCTGTTTGGTGAGCACCCGGTCGAGATGGGCATGGCAGGGCGAGAGAAAGAACTGTTTGCACGCCTGCAAGCCGATGCGCGTTACCGCGACTTGTTTGCCAAAGCCTTTCCGGTCGAAGCCGCAAAAGGCAGCGAGGCTTTGTATTCGCTGGGCACTCTGACCAAGGCGTTGGCCAGTTTTCAGCGCAGCCTGCTCTCGTTTGACAGCCCGTATGACCGCTACAAATACGGCGGCCAGCCCACGGCCATATCCCCAGCGGCCAAGCGCGGAGAAAGCCTGTTCTTTGGCGAAAAGATGGAGTGCTACCACTGCCACGGCAGCTTCACCTTCACCGACAACATCCGCCACAGCAAGCTGCCATTGGCCGAGCGCGGCTTTCACAACACAGGCTTGCACAACCTGGATGGCCGGGGTGCTTACCCCGCAGACAACCCGGGCATCAGCGAGTTCACGGGCGACGCCGATGACATGGGCAAGTTCCGCACGCCCAGCCTGCGCAACATTGCGCTGACTGCGCCCTACATGCACGACGGCTCGATGGCCACGCTCGACCAAGTCATCCGCGCACACTACGCGCAGGCCGGCCGCGCAGGTGGTACGGCCAACGGGCCCAGCCCCTTGCGCAGTTCATTGATCGGGGGCTTCGAGGTCAGCGAGCAAGAAGTCAGCGACCTGGTCGCTTTCTTGAACACCTTGACCGACCAAACCTTTGTTCACAACCCTCGCCACGCGAATCCGTGGGCTGTCAGTCGCTGAGGCATGGACATGCACCGTTCACACCCCTTCTTTCGCTCACTGAGCCGCCTCGTGCTGGTTGGGTACATGTTGTTTGTGGGCGTTTCGGTTTTGGCCGCCACGCTGCAGCCCAAAACCATGGACGTGGTGTGTTCCACCATGGGCATCATGAAGGTGGTGGTGCAAGGCGAGGGTGACGCCGCCCCCTTGAGCAGCAGCATGGACTGCCCGCTGTGCGCTCACGCCACACCCGCATTGCCGCCGCCCACGGTGGCAGCCTTGGCCCATGTGCCAGATGCACGCGCGTACATCGTGCAAGCCTTGCCCGAGGCGCTGCTGCTGGCCCGCACTGCGCCGCCACTGCCTTCTCGCGGGCCGCCTGACCTGATCTGAACGCCGCAAGGCGATTTGTCTCCACCCGAATTGATTGGGTGATGTCTTTTTGCGTGCTGTTTTTTCTTGCACACACAGATCTTGTCAGAACATGAAAACAAAACTGAACTTCTCCACCGTGGCCATGGCCGCATCGGCTTGCTGCGCCGCTTTAGCGCAAGCCCAAACTCAAACCATCGAAGTCACGGCTGACAAAGACCGATATCAGCCAGCCTTGACGCAAGCCGCCACCCGCTCAGCGGTGCCTGTTGAGCAAGTGCCTCAGTCGATCGTGAGCATTCCGCGTTCGGTCATCGAGGACCAGGGCAGCAAAACGGTTTCGGACGCCTTGCGCAATGTCAGCAATGTGAATGAAATCGATCCACGCGACAGCAACAACGTGGGCTTCAAAATCCGCGGTTTCAATGCGGCCATGGTGGTCGATGGTGTCTCGGTGCCAGGTTGGTTCCAAAACCAGGAGAGCCTGGTGGGCGTTCAGCAAATGGATGTGATCAAAGGCCCGGCCGGTGGCCTCTACGGCAGCGGCCAGGCGATTGGCAATTATTCGACGGTGGGCGGCACGATTGCCGTGACGACCAAAGACCCTGTTGCCAAGGCCTCGCGTGAAGTGGGTGTCAAGTTGGGTAACTTTGGCCGCCGCAATGCGCACGTTGATTTGAACCAGCCGATCAACGAGGCGTGGGCGTTTCGGGTCAACGGCGAGCATGACCGCTCTGACAGCGAAACCCAAGGCGTGTTCTTCCGAAAATCGGCTTTGAATCCGAGTCTGTCTTGGTCGCCCGATGCCAAAACCAAAGTGGTCATCAAGGCCCGCATGCTGGACAACACCACGGTGGATTATTCGGGCTTGCCCCGCGCCAGCGCCTCGGCCACCGAGCCTGCTGCAGGCGTAGGCCGAAGCACCTTTGTCACGGCCACGGGCTTGCCCGACACCACACAAAAGTCACGCGGTCTGAATGTGCAGTGGACGCAAGTCTTGAACAATGACTGGACCTTGAAGGCGCTGGCCGCACACAACACCGCAGAAGTGGATCAGCGAGGGGTGTTTCCATTCCCTTATGGCAGCGAAGGCCAGTACGGCAGTGGTTTTGGCTCCAACGTGGTCTTGAGTGGTGCCCGTCTGTGGGAAAAGCTCACATCGAACACGGTTCAACTCAGTTTGGCGACGGCCATCCAGTCGGGCAAGGCGCTGCACCGTGTCAGCTTGGGTCTGGACCGCGATGAGACTCGCGACGATGGCTTCATGGCCTTCGCCAATATGCCGTTTGTGATGACCGATTTGACCGGCAATGTGCGTCCAGCTTGGGGCGAGCCTGCTGTGCCTGCTGCGGCCAATCAGCAACAAAACCGCAGCACTTCGACTGTGGTTTATGTCCAAGACCAAATTCAAGTGGGTTCCTGGCACCTGCATGGCAGCTTGCGCCATACACGCACCGAGGCCAAAGATTTGTATGCGGATTGGGGTATCAACAACCAAAGCACCAACAACAAAGTCACGCCACGTTTCGGTGCCGTTTTTGACGCCAGTGAAGTCGTCTCGTTCTTTGGTGGATACAGCAAGATGTCTCGCGTGCCCTTTGGATCTCAGTTCAGTGTGGCGCCCAAAATGGAAGAGGCCGAGCAAAAAGAACTGGGTTTTCGCATCAAGGGCTGGCAGGGTTTGAGCGCCACAGCTGCTTTGTTTGACATCCAACGCAAGAACGCCGCCGTGGCTGACCCCGACCCCCTCAAGCCGGGATTTTCTGTACAAACGGGTGTTCAGCAAGCCAAAGGCCTCGATGTGGACGTGCGCTGGCAAGCCACACCTTCACTGGCCTGGATTGCGGCCTATACGCACCAAACTGCAGAAATCACGCAAGACACCAATGCCGCTTGGGTGGGCAAGCGCCTGTTCAATGTGCCTGAACAAACACTGCGCGTGGCAGCACGTTACGACGTGCGACAAGGCGAGTGGCGTGGCCTGGGACTGGGCTTGGGCGCGTCGCATCGCTCCAACCTGGCTGGTGACACCAGCAACACCTTCTTGATGCCCGCGGTCACCTTGTGGGATGCACAGGCCAGTTACAAACGCGGCGACATCCAGTACAGCGCCAGCATCAGCAACCTGCTCAACAAACAGTATTACGCGCCCATGGCCTATTTTGGTGGTGGCCAAGTCGTACCCGGTTTGCCGCGCAGCCTGGTGGTGGGCATCAGCACGAAATTCTGATTCATCCACCACGCCACAGGAGGGGGCATCCGCAAGGGTGCCCCTTGAACTCTCATGAACCGTCGTTATTTCTCTCGTTTGTTGTCCTGGCCCTCTGTGGTGCTGGGCTACTCGGCCGTGCAAACGTCCCAAGCGTTGGCCAAGCCCGCTGCCGTGCAAGCGCCCTCGAAGCAAGCTGCTGACGAGCACCACTTGGCCACCATGGACCGTTACGCGCCTCTCATTGGCGGTCCCAAAATCACCATCGGCATGTTGGTTTATCCAGGCATGTTTTTGCAGGATTTGGTCGGGCCCTTGACCGTGTTCGAGGCCTTGATGAACAAGGAAATCCACCTGCTCTGGAAAGATCTGGAGCCCGTGGGCAATGAAAGCCCGGGGCCTGCCGCGCTCATTCCGGTCAAACCCACCACCACCTTCGCGCAATGCCCCGAGCAGCTGGACGTGTTGTTTGTGCCGGGTGGCGTGCCGGGCACCTTCACCATGATGGAAGACCCGGAAGTCCTGGCCTTTCTCAAGGCCAAAGGTCAAACCGCCCGCTATGTGACCAGCGTGTGCACCGGCTCCTTGATTTTGGGGGCAGCGGGTTTGCTCAAGGGCTACAAAGCCACCTCGTATTGGGACACCCGCGATGTGCTCAAGGAGTTGGGTGCCATTCCCACGCGGGGCCGCATTGTGGTGGACCGCAATCGCATCACAGGCGGCGGCGTGACGGCCGGGATCGACTTTGGCCTCAAGTTGGTGGCACTGCTGAAAAGCCGGGTCTATGCCGAGGCGGTGCAGTTGTACCTGGAGTACGACCCGCAGCCTCCCTTCAATGCCGGTTCGCCCGAAAAAGCGCAGCCACTGGCCAGACAGTTCTTGAAAGACATGTTTGCCGGGATGCGTGCCAATGCGTTGGCGACAGCCAAGAGGGCGATGCAAAGGCTGGGTGCGTGAAGTTCATTCAGGGTGGCATGCCCCAACATCGCCATCTTCATGTGTGCGTTACCGCGATGAACTTGCCGCATAACAATCGTGGTCAATTTGATTTGGATCATTTCAAGTAGGTCGTTTTGCGATAATCCACGCCATGTTTTTCCAACGCCCATTCCTGCGCCAACTGAGCCGCCTCGTGCTGGTTTGGTACGTGCTGTTTGTGGGTGTGTCGGTTTTGGCCGCCACGCTGCAGCCCAAAACCATGGATGTTGTGTGTTCCGCCATGGGCATCATGAAGGTGGTGGTGCAAGGCGAGGGTGAGGCCACCCCAGTGAGCAGCAGCATGGAATGCCCTCTGTGCGCCCACGCCACACCCGCATTGCCGCCGCCCACGGTGGCGGCTTTGGCCCATATGCACGATGCTCGCGCGTACATCGTGCAAGCCTTGCCCGAGGCGCTGCTGTTGGCCCGCAGTGCGCCGCCTTTGCCTTCTCGTGGGCCGCCTGTTTTTAATTGATCCACACCTTCGCACGCTGAGCCCACCTTGGGTGGTCGGCGGCTGTTGTAGCCCTTGGCCTGAATGGCCGATGGCGACCGATCGATTGAAAACTTGTCATGAAAAATTCCCTCTCTCTTTCTCCTTTGTCTGTGGCCGTGTTCGGCTTGTTGTCCAGTTTGAGTGCCGCTGCGGTGGCCCAAACCGCGCCTGCGCTGGACACCATCGTGGTGTCGGGCTCGCGCTCTGAAACCAAATTGTCCGAAACCCCCGTGTCCATTGGGGCCGTCAGCCGCGCCCAGTGGGACGCCGACAAGCCCAAGTCGGTGGGCGAGATCATCAACCGCATTCCGGGCGTGCACTGGAACGATCTGGGCAACGAGCAGCACAGCATGGCCATTCGCCAGCCCATCAGCACCAACGCGGTCTACCAGTACCTGGAAGATGGCATCCCGATCCGTCCATTGGGCGTGTTCAACCACAACGCCCTGAACGAAAACAACATGAACGGCTCGGGCGGGGTTGAAGTGGTCAAGGGTGCGGCCTCGTCGCTGTACGGCAGCAATGCCGTGGGTGGTGCGGTCAACTTTTTGACGCAACGTCCTTCACGCACACCCACGGGCTATGTGGGTATTCGACACGACAACACCGACGGCTTCACCCGTGTGGACTCGGGTGCGAGCAACACCTGGGGTGATCTGGGTTTGCGTTTCTCGCACTACAGCTCGCAGCGCGACACTGATAACTGGCAGCAGTACAGCGGCGGCAAAAAAGACTCTTTCACACTGCGTGGCGACTACAACCTGAGCGACAAGTCTTGGTTGCGTGCCTCGCTGGTGCACACGAACCTGGACTCGGACACACCCGGCAGCTTGTTTGAAAACGACTTCCGCAGCAACCCCGGCAAAAGCATCAACACCTTCACTTGGCGCAAAGACAAAACCACCCGCGCCAACCTGGCTTGGGAAGGCGAAACCACGCAAGGCGGCTTGACCACGGTGACCCTGTTTGCCCGCAACAACGACCACGGCCAGTTGCCCAACTACACCATCTCGGCTTGCTCGGGTGCCACCTGCAAGGGCACCTTGAACAACAACCACGTTGAGTCTCTGGGCGTGGACGTGAAGCACGAGCAAAAGCTGGACTGGCTGCGCGCCCGCCTGGTCACAGGCGTCTACATTGACCGCAGTCAGAACGACTATGTGTCGGACAACCTGAAAGTGGTGCGCGATGTGCCGACTGGCCGTTACATCAGCTACACCTTGAACAGCGTGGCCAACCCCGGCGGCGTGCGTGACTACGGCGCGGGCATTGCCAACGATGCCGCGTTTGCACAGCTGGAGTTCAGCCCCAGCGAGCAAATCCGTGTGGTGGCCGGTGGCCGTTATGACAGCATCCGCTACGACTTCAAGAACAACCTGACGCCAGGGGCCAACTACGGTGCCGCCAACGAGGTGCGCAGCTTTGCCAAGTTCAGCCCCAAGTTGGGCGCGACCTATGCCCTGAGCCCCACCAGCAGCCTCTACAGCAACCTGAGCATGGGCTTCACACCGCCTGAGGTCAGCCAGCTGTACGGCAAGACCGCCATTCCAGAACTGAACTCGGCCACCTACGACAACGTGGAAGTGGGCTGGCGTGCCTTGTTGGCCTCGGGCATTCGCCTCGATTCGGCCTTGTACCAACTCAGCGGCAAAGACACCATCGTGTCTTACACCTCTGAAATTGGGGACAGCTTCAACAAAAATGCGGGCAACACCCGCAGCCGGGGTCTGGAGCTGAGCCTGAACCAGGATTTGCGTGGATGGGATTGGCGCGTGGGCGCAACTTGGGCCGAGCACACTTTTGTGAGCTACCGCGTCAGCGACAAAGTGGGGGCCATCGAAGACTATTCGGGCAAAGGCATGCCGCAGGCCCCCAACCACACCCTCACCGCCCAAATCGGCTGGAAATTCACGCCAGCATCCCGTGTGGCTTTGGGCCTGGTCAAGCAAGGCAGCTACTGGATGAACAACGCCAACACGGTGCGTTATGCGGGCCACACCCTGCTCAACCTGACGGCCAGCCACAAGTTGCAAGATGGCTGGGAAGTCTGGGGCCAAGTGCGCAACCTGACCGACAAGTTGTATTCGGACAATGCGTCCAGCAGCTACAAAAGCGGCGCTTACACACCCAACACGCAAAACACCTACGCCGCTGGTGCGCCGCGCAGCGTCATGTTGGGTTTGACCAAGTCGTTTGGTCAACGTTGACGTGAAGTCTGGCTGGCGATGATTTGTCAAAAAGTGACGATGATTTCGCCAGCCTTCAATTCAATCTCCCGACTTTGTGAGAGAAGCCCATGAACTTATTGAACCGTTGGTGTGCCGTGTTGGGCCTGGTGATGGCCGGGCTGTGTGTGGTGCCGCAGGCTGGGGCGCAAGATGCTGCCAAAGAAGTCAGCAAGCCTGCTGCGACTTCACAGCACCGCCACCAGCGCCCGCAACTGGCCATAGGCGCAGCCATTGCACCCGATGGCCGTTTGTGGGTGGTGGGTTTGAATGCGCAAGCGCAACTCTTTGTGCAAAGCACGCCTTTGGGCGGCGCTTTGCAATGGAGTGAAGCACGCATCTTGAACACCGGTGCTGACCCGATTGCGGCCGATGGTGAAAGCCGCCCAAAAATCGCGTTTGGCCCCCAGGGCTGGGCGGTGATCAGCTACACCATGCCGCTGTCCAAGCCCTACACGGGTTTCATCCGCATGTTGCGCAGCAGCGATGGTGGGCAAACCTTCAGTGCGCCCTTCACGGTGCACCAGGATCGGCAAGAAATCACCCACCGTTTTGATTCGGTGGCCTTTGACGCGCAAGGTGTGTTGCACACACTGTGGGTGGACAAGCGCGACCAGCCGCCCAAGGGTTCGGCACAAAAATACGCTGGTGCCGCGATTTACCGCAACGAGTCCAAGGACGGAGGTCAGACCTTTGGCCCCGACACCAAGCTGGCCGACCACTCGTGCGAGTGCTGCCGCATCGGTTTGGCCCGCAACCCGCAAGGGCAGTTGCAAGCCACTTGGCGGCATGTGTTCGACAGCAGCACGCGAGACCATGCTTTTGCCAGCGTGGGCGCCCCCGCCAACCGCATCACCCGCAGCACGCACGACAACTGGCAGATCAACGCTTGCCCGCACCACGGCCCCGGTTTGGCGCTCAATGCAGGCACGTCGGGTTACCACACCGTCTGGTTTGGCATCCGCAAAGTGAATGGCCAAGACCAAGCCGCCGTGCGTTATGCCCGTCTGAATGCGCAAGGTGAGCCTTTGCCCGAAACCCTTCGCGTGTTGCCCGATGCACGGGCCGAGCATGCCGATGTGTTGGCCGATGGCCAAAACGTGGCGGTGGTCTGGCGCAGCAGCGAAGGCGCTGTGACCTCACTCAAAGCCTGGCTATCCACCGATGGTGGGCAAAACTTCACGCTCAAAACTTTGGGCCAAGCCACGGGCTACAACGACCACCCCCGCCTGGCCCAAAGTGGCGCACGCATGGTGGTGGTCTGGCGAAACACACAAGAGACACAAGTCCATGAACTCCGTTTTTAAATCCACTGCACTCGCCATCTGCACTGTCGTGCTGGGCCTGAGTGCCTCGGCGGTTTGGGCACAAGCACACCACCATGCACACCCTCAGGCTCAAGCCAAGCCACCTGCCCCGCGAACGGTGTTGCCGTTTGACGAAAAAACCTGGGCGCATGCGCTGCAACACGGCCCACGCCCAGCGGCTTATTTGTTCACCACCTCGTATTGCAGCACCTGCCCGGCCGCGTTTGCGGTGCTTCACAAGGCGGTTCAGCAGCGCAAAGACAAGCCCGAAAGACAGGTTGAACTCAATGCCGTCATGATGGATGTGGCCGGCCCGCAGGCACTGCGCCATGCCTCTCACTTCAAGGGCATGACACAGATGTACGCCTTTGATGGCTTCGAGCCCGCCATCCGTCAGGCGGTTGATCCGGCTTGGCCCAATGTCACGCCCTATGTGGTGCTGGTGGACGCCAAAGGCCAGACGCAAAGGGTGATTGGGCCGCCTGCGCCAGAGCTGCTCAAGCGCTGGTTGACACCGACTTGATGGTGTGTGTTTTTCCTGAAAGCAGGCTGTAGCCAAAAAGATTGCAGCTGTGTATGTGCTGGCGCACAGTGAGGTGGCAAGCTTTGGCGTAGTCTGGACTGATCCCTGCAGTGGGTGGACCGTTTGGTGCACTTGAGCGGGTTTTTCAAAAGGAAACACCATGAACGCCCGATTCACCCCGCGCACCTTTCGCACGGGCTTGCTGTTGTGGGCCGTTTCGCTGGTCACGATGGGCCAGGCCGCCACAAGCACCGGCAATTTGACCGTGAGCGCCACCATCGAGACCGGTTGTTCCGTCACGGCCAGTCCGATGGATTTTGGTGTCGTTGTGCCCGGCGTGACCAAAGAGACCGAGTCCACACTTTCGGTGGTGTGCACCTCGGGCACCACGTACACCGTGGACTTGGGTGACGGCCTGAACCACACCACAACCGGTGGCACGGGCATTCAGTACCGCAGGCAAATGGCCTCGGCCGCCAACCGTTTGCCCTACGTGGTTTACCAAGAGGTGGCCCGTGTCACAGAAATTGCGGCCACTTCTTCTTTGGCGGCCAACAACAACGTGTTGACCTCCACCGTGGGCAATGGTTTGGCGCAGGACAAAGTGATTTTTGGCCGTGTCATTGGTGCTGAATCGGTGGCCAATCCTGCGGGGGTTTATGTCGACACGGTCATTGTGACGGTGGCCTTTTGATGCGGGCTTGGCCGTTGTGATGACTTTATGGGGTCCGCTGAGGTGGTGGCGTCTGAGGCCTTGGGGCCGGTGTTGGCCGGCGTTGCTCGTGGGCGTGTGCACGGGCGTTCAGTGTGCGGTGACCATCAGTCCGGTCATCGTGCACATCCCCTCACAGGGGCGGGCGATCATCACGGTTCGCAATGACCGTGCCCACGAAGTGATGTACCAATTGACGCTGCTGCGCTGGTTTCAGCAGGACGGTGCGGACCATTTCGAGCCCACCCAGGATTTCATCGCCAGTCCCCCGCATTTCGCTTTGGCGGCGCATGCCACACAAGTCATTCGTTTGGGTTTTCGGCGCCCCGAACGCTCGCCTGTGGAGCAGTCGTATCGACTGGTCCTGGCCGAGGTGCCCCAAGTCCGCGACACCCAGCGCGGGCCAGGGCGTGTGGACTTTTCAATGCAATACGCCTTGCCTGTTTTTGTGGCACCCGCTCAGCCCGAGAGCCCACCTACTTTGATTTGGCAATGGCGGCAAGAGGCCGGTGCGGTCGTGCTGCGTGCTGACAACCCGTGTACACGCCACATGGTCGTGAACCAAGTGGGCTTGACCGATGCCGCCCACCCCAATCCAGTGGTGCAACACCTCAGCCAGCGACGGGTGACGGTGTTGGCCCACGCTTGGCGAGAGTGGCGTTTTCCAGGGGCCCGCCTTGAGGGGCCGTTGCCATGGCAAATTTGGGTGATGAAAGACGGGCAAGAGGCCCCAGAGCACGTTCCCGTGGGCCAATTGCCCCGTCATGCGTGCTGAAGCCCAACGCTGTGCTTGGCGGCTGCTGTTGAGTGGCCTTGTCTTTGGGGTCGGTCGCTTGGCCGCCATGACCCCCGAAAGTGGTGCCGTGGCAGGGGCTTTTTATGGTGTGGTGCTCAATGGCGTGCCCCAGACCGGTTTTGCCCTGTTGGTCTTGGACGCCGATGCGCGGCCCTACATGGCACAAGAAGATTTTGTGCGTCTGGGTTTGGCCAGGGCCATTGCGCCGGTCATGCGCGATGGCGTGGCCCTGGTGCCGCTGCAAGGTCACCCAGGCATGGTGGTGTACAGGGATGCGCAGCAGCTGAGTCTGAGGCTAGAGGTTGAACCCGAGTGGTTCGCGCCCACCCGCATGAACCTGCATGCACCACAAGCCGGTCGTCCCTTGCCTGCGTCACCGGGTGCCTTGCTCAATTACACCCTGCAAGCCACACGCAGCGAAGGCCATCCCATGGCTTGGGGTGGGACGCAATCTTTGTCTTTGTTTGGCTCGCCAGGCTTGTTGCAGCTGAACACGGCCATCCATTCGGGTGACGGGGGGGCTGCATCTTGGCGTCGGCAGTCAAGCGCCCGAGTTTCCCGCTTGGCGACCACTTTTTTGCACGATGACGAGCAGCACCTGAGCACCTGGTCCGTGGGGGACGCGGTTTTGCAGTCCACCTCAGGCGTGCCGAGCTTGCGCTACGGTGGCGTGACCTGGCAGAGCAATTTTGGGCTGGACCCGGCCTTCTCGGCCTTGGAGTCGCCCACCTTGTTTGATTCGGCCCGCTTGCCCAGCACCTTGGAGTTTTTTCTCAACGATCGGCGAGTCGGCGCTCCGGTGGCTGTGGCGGCAGGGCCTTTTGAGGTGAGTGGTTTGCCCACGGTGGGCGTGAACGGCACAGTGAATGTGCTCATCCGCGATGCCCTGTTGAACGAACGCACCGTCACCGTGCCCTTTCTGAACACGACCAGCTTGTACCGGCAGGGGCTGCGCAGCTTCAGTTACACCGTGGGTTGGCTGCGACCAGAACTGAACACATACCAAACGCCTTTCTTGAGCACATCGCACCGTTGGGGGGCCACGCGCAGGGTGACCTTGGACGCCGGGGCCACACTCAGCACCGACCAGCGCAGTGCAGGCCTTGGGGCCAGCGCTGCGCTGTGGGGACCACTGTTGGGCCATGCCCATGCAACGTGGAGTCAGGCCCTGAGTGGCGCAGGACAACAGTGGGGTGCTTCACTTCAGTGGCAAGACACGCGCACGCGCATGGGGGCCAGCTTCAGCCGTGCATCGCCCCATTTCAGCCTGTTGGCCGACCGTGTGGATTCACCGTTTCAAGTCAGGGACGAGTTTCGTTTTTTTGCAGCCCAAGCCTTGGGTCAGGCATGGGGCAGTGTCAGCGTCAGCGCGGGAGGTCTGTCGGATGGGCAAGGGGGCACACGCCGCATGGGCAGTGTGGGGTGGTCCAAAAGTCTGGGGCTTGCCAACGTGTCTCTCAGTGCGGTGCGCAGCACAGACCAGACGATTTTGCAGGTGTTGCTCAGTGCGCCTTTGGAGCGGGGGGCCTTCATGAGTGGCAGCGTGCAAAAGATGGCCCATGCCCTGACCGGTCGTGTCGATTACGCCAGTGCCCCGGTCACCTCAAAAGGTATGGCCTGGCGCTTGGGCCTGTTGGCCAAGGACCCCACCATCACCCACGAGCGCACCGGCTTTGTGGGCGCGGTGGATGTGTATTCGGGCGTCGGTCAACATGGTGTGGATGTGGCCAGCAGTGCGGCAGGACAAACTTGGCGGGTGCGAACGGCTGGCAGCGCAGGGGGCTTGGGCGGACACTATTTTGTGGGCCCACCCATCACGGGTGGCTTTGCGCTGGTGTCGACGGGCGATGCCCCGCAAATACCGGTTTACCGCTGGAACTTGCCGGTGGCGGTGAGTGATGCACGGGGTGTGGCCTTGGTCACCGCTTTGAGTCCCTATCAAAAAAATCTGCTGGCCATCAAGCCCGAGGAGGTGCCCCTGCAGTACCGTGTGGCCAGCCACGAAGTCACCGCCATACCCCGAGGTCGTGGCGGGGTGTGGGTTGATTTTTCGGTCTTGCGGGAGCGTTCGGCGGTGTTGATTTTGACGGGGCCTGATGGCCAGGTTTTACCTGCAGGCAGCCGGGTGCATGTGTCGCCTGGTGCCATGTCTGCCGCCGTTGGTTTGCGTGGTGAGGTGTATGTTCAGAACTTGCCAGCCCGTGCTCAATTGCAAGTGGACGCCCAGGTGCTGGGGCTCACCCAGCATTGCCTGATCGAGGTCGATGCCCCCATCACCGACGACCCGCAGCCGCGCCTGGGGCCCTATGTTTGTGCACTGAGGCCTGGGCCATGAGCCCGCTTGCCAAGGCCGTGTCTGAGGCTGCCACTGCAAGCCGATCTAAGGACAAGAGTCAACGCGGCTGGATGCTGGTTGGGGCCTTGGTTCTGGGCTTGGGCGGGCAGCACAGCGGCAGTCGCGCAGGGGCTGCTTTTGAAGCGCCAGCGGTGCAATGCCTGTTGCAATCGACCTCGTTGCACTTTGGCACGCTCAGCATGCAGCGTGCCGCAGGGGTGCCAGGGCAGGGGCAAGTGCTGGTGGCTTGTCAAAACCCATCGCAGACGATTCAGCGTGTGGATGTGGCGGTGGGGCTCATGGCTTCAGGGCCCGGCACGGTCACTTTGCAGTCGGGCCTGGGCCAGATGCGGGCTGACTTGTTTTTGGATGCGCAAGGCACCGTGCCCTGGGGCAGTGGATGGGATGGTGCCCAGGTCTTGCAGGCCAGCGTGACACTCGGCCCCGGGCAATACCAAGTTGTGCCGCTGTCCATCTATGCCCGGTTGCAGCTTCGGCGCGACGCTGCAGCAGGCGCGTATGCCGTTCATATTCCGCTTTTGCTTTCCGTGTTGCCAAGACCATGAGCGCATGGGGGGGCAAGTGCTTTTGAGGTACAACCCTCACACGCCACTCGAAAGCCCACACCATGACCCTTTGCAAGGACGTTGATCTGTCCCACCTTGACCCCTGTGTGGAGGTCGAGCCCTACACCCCCTACATCGGTGCGGTCATCCATGGGCTGGACCTGTCCAAGCCTTTGAGCATGGAAGTGCAATGCGCACTGCAACAAACGCTGGCCAAGTACGAGGTGATTTTCTTTCGTGATCAGCCACTCACGCCTGCACAGCAGGTCGCTTTCACCCGCATCTTTGGACAGGTGAACGAAGTCAAAGCCTTCTTTCCGCGCGTGCAAAGTCAGCCCGAGATCGAAGTGGTTGAAAGCACGCCCGAGCGACCCGGTGCGTCCAACAATTGGCATGCCGACATCACTTGGCAAGCCAACCCGCCCATTGGCACCAGCCTGTCTGCACAAGTCATTCCGGCCCGTGGTGGTGACACCGTGTGGGCCAGCATGACCCGGGCTTATGAGGCCTTGCCCACCGAGTTCAAAGCCTATCTGGAAACCCTGAGCGCCACGCACACCTGGGAGCTCAGTGGATGGACTGAATATCTGTTGCGCCAAGACGCCAGCGGCGACCAACTGCAAGCGGCCCGCGTCAAATACCCACCCGTGACACATCCGGTGGTGCGCGTGCACCCCGTCACGGGCAAAAAGATTTTGTACGTCAACCCGACGTTCACCACCCACATCCATGGCCTGCCGCGCATGCAAAGCGATGCGCTCTTGACCCAGTTGTTCGCATTGATCACCGCACCCGAAATTCAGGCGCGGTTTCGTTGGCAGGCCCACTCATTGGCCGTGTGGGACAACCGATCCACCCAGCACTACGCCGTGGCCGACTTTTACCCTCAACACCGCAAGTTGCACCGGGTCACGTTCACAGCAGATCGGGCGTTTGGATGACTGCCCCAGGGTCTCCTGAGCCAGGGTGGGTTCAGGGGCTGTGCATCAGTTGTGGCACCTTTTAACCCAAGTTTTTCGTGTCCTGTGTGTCAGTCAGGCTCAAGCACTTCTGGCCCACGCTTGAAGACGTCATCGATGCGAAGGAAAAATCAGCTGCGGTGAATAGATTTTTTGTGCATGAACAAATAGAAAAACAGTCGTTTGTTTTTTTCCGGTTGACTTCCAGAATCCAGTTCATTCCATGTCTGATCTGCATTGCTGGATTTCTCCCTTATGAAAATCAAATCTCTTTTCCTCAAGCTGGCGGCATCTGCAGCCCTGTCCTTCGCAGCAGGGTCGGTTCATGCCCAGGCCCCGGTCAGCTTGCTCAACGTGTCTTATGACCCAACCCGCGAGTTGTACGCCGAATTCAATCAGGCCTTTGCCAAACACTGGAAGACCCAAACCGGCCAAGACGTGAACATCAAGCAGTCCCACGGTGGCTCGGGCAAACAAGCCCGCTCCATCATCGACGGTCTGGACGCCGACGTGGCGACCCTGGCCCTGGCCGGTGACACCGATGCCCTGCACAAAAACGGCAAGCTGATTCCCAAAGACTGGCAAAAGCGCCTGCCGCACAACAGCGCACCCTACACCTCGACCATCGTGCTGGTGGTGCGCCAAGGCAACCCTAAAGGCATCAAAGACTGGGACGACTTGGTCAAACCAGGCATCAGCGTGATCACGCCCAACCCCAAAACATCGGGCGGGGCCCGCTGGAATTACCTGGCCGCCTGGGAGTTTGCCAAACGCCAATATGGCAGCGAAGCCAAGGCCAAAGACTTTGTAACAGCCTTGTACAAAAACGTGCCTGTGCTCGATACCGGCGCACGCGGATCGTCCATCAGCTTTGCGCAACGTGCGCAGGGCGACGTGTTCATCAGCTGGGAAAACGAAGCCCATTTGCTGGAAAAAGAATTCGGCAACAAGATCGACTTTGTCTACCCCTCCTTGTCCATCCTGGCCGAGCCAGCGGTCACTGTGGTCGATAAAAACGTGGACAAAAAAGGCACCCGCAAAGTGGCCGAAGCCTATTTGCAGTTCTTGTACACCGATGAAGCACAAGACCTGATCGGCAAGCATTTTTACCGTCCAATCTCGGCCAAAGCCCAAGCCAAATACGCCAAGCAGCTGCCCAAGATCAAGCTCTTCACCATCGAAGAGGCTTTTGGCAGTTGGGAGCAAGCCGCCAAAACCCATTTCGCTGATGGCGCGTATTTTGATCAGATTTACACCGCCAAGTGATGCATTTGCTTTAGCCGTGAATTGGCATAAGCAAACAACAAATGAGTTGTTTGAGATTGAAGCGTCTCCTTCCACAATCGCCGCCATGACTTGATGTTGCCCTCCGCTGCGATGGCCAGATTCAAGTGACGGCATCCATTTTTCCCTCACATTCCCCATGAAGAAACACACCCACATCGCTTTGGCGATCACACTGGCCTTGTCAGGCTTCGCGGCCAACGCCCAGACCTTGCTCAACGCCTCGTACGACGTGGCGCGTGAGTTTTACAAAGACTACAACAGCGCCTTTGCGGCGCATTACAAAAAGACCACGGGCAAAGACGTCAAGATTGACCAGGCCCACGGCGGCTCCAGCGCCCAAGCGCGTGCGGTCAATGACGGCCTGGACGCCGATGTGGTGACCATGAACACCACCACCGATGTGGACTTTTTGGCCAGCACCGGCGTGGTGGCCAAAGACTGGAACAAGCGCTTCCCGCAGAGTGCGTCGCCCACCACCTCGACCATGTTGTTCCTGACCCGCAACGGCAATCCCAAGGGCATCAAGGATTGGGATGACTTGGTCAAACCCGGCATCAAGGTGATCGTGGTCAACCCCAAGACCGGCGGCAATGGCCGCATGGCTTACCTGGCCGCTTGGGGCTATGTGAAGAAGAAGGGCGGCTCGGACGCCAACGCGGCCGAATTTGTGAGCAAGCTCTACAAAAACGTGCCCGTGCTGGCCAAAGGTGGGCGCGATGCGACCACCATCTTCTTGCAACGAAACATCGGTGATGTGCTGATCACGTTTGAGTCGGAAGTGGTCTCGGTGGACCGCGAGTTTGGCGCGGGCAAGGTCGACGCCATCCACCCGTCCATCAGCATCGTGGCCGAAAACCCGGTGGCCGTGGTCGAGCGCACGGTGGCCAAGAAAGGCACGGGCGAGCTGGCCAAAGCTTACTTGGACTATTTGTACTCTGAAGAAGCCCAAGAGATCGCGGCCAAACACGCTTTGCGTCCACGCTCGGCCACGGTGCTCAAAAAGCACGCCGCCACCTTCAAGCCTTTGCAGTTGTTCACCGTGAACGAGGTGTTTGGTTCTTTTGCTGAGGCGCAAAAACTGCACTTCAACGACGGCGGTCAGTTCGACAAGATTTACACCGTCAAATAAGTTCTCTCCATGACCGCATTGCCCATTGCGGCACCCGCCTCACGGCGGGCGCCAGCCAGGGTGTTGCCCGGGTTTAACCTGACCCTGGGCTTCACCGTCTTTTACCTGAGCCTGATCGTGCTGATTCCGCTGTCGGCGCTGGTCTTCAAAACCTTCACCCTCACCTGGGACCAGTTCTGGGCCGCTGTCACTGGGCCGCGTGTCTTGGCGTCGTACCGCCTGACCTTTGGCGCTTCATTCATCGCTGCACTGGTCAATGTGTTCTTTGGTCTGTTGATCGCTTGGGTGCTGGTGCGCTACGATTTTTTTGGCAAAAAAATTGTGGACGCTTTGGTGGATTTGCCTTTTGCTTTGCCCACGGCGGTGGCGGGTATTTCGCTCACGGCGCTGCTCGCAGGCAACGGCTGGATTGGCCAATACCTGGAGCCGCTGGGCATACAGCTGGCGTTCAACCCCAATGGGGTGGTGATTGCCCTCATCTTCATCGGTTTGCCCTTTGTGGTGCGCACTGTGCAGCCGGTGCTGGAAGACACCGAAAAAGAACTCGAAGAAGCGGCCACCTGCTTGGGTGCCACACGCTGGCAGACCTTCAGTCGGGTCATTTTTCCGACCATCGCCCCCGCATTGCTCACGGGCTTTGCCATGGCTTTTGCGCGTGCGATTGGTGAGTACGGCTCGGTCATCTTCATCGCGGGCAACATGCCCATGGTGTCCGAGATCACGCCGCTCATCATCATCGGCAAGTTGGAGCAATACGACTACGCGGGGGCCACTGCCGTGGCGCTGGTCATGTTGGTGTTTTCCTTCATCTTGTTGCTGATCATCAACGCCTTGCAAACCTGGCAACGCCGCCGCTCGGGAGCTTCCTCATGAGTCAGACACTCACCGCCAGCAAGGTGCAGGCGGGCACCACCGAAGCCCGCTGGATACGCCGAAGCCTGATTGGCTTGGCGCTGGTTTTCATGTTTTTGTTTTTGGTCTTGCCACTGGCCGCGGTGTTCACCGAAGCCTTGCGCAAGGGACTAGACGCGTATCTGGAAGCGCTGAAAGAGCCGGACGCCTGGTCGGCGATTCGGCTGACCTTGATCACCGCTGCAGTGGCTGTACCGCTGAACTTGGTGTTTGGCGTGGCAGCGGCCTGGGCCATTGCCAAATACGAATTCAAGGGCAAGTCGCTCTTGACCACGCTGGTGGACTTGCCGTTTTCTGTTTCGCCCGTGGTGGCGGGTTTGATCTATGTGCTGATGTTTGGCGCACAGGGCTGGTTTGGCCCCTGGCTGCAGGCACACGACATCAAGATTGTTTTTGCCGTGCCGGGCATCATTTTGGCCACGGTGTTTGTCACCTTCCCCTTCATTGCACGCGAGCTGATTCCGCTCATGCAGGCCCAGGGCAACGACGAAGAACAAGCGGCCATTGTGTTGGGGGCTACGGGCTGGCAAACCTTTTGGCGCGTGACGCTGCCCAACATCAAATGGGGCCTGTTGTACGGCGTGATCTTGTGCAATGCACGGGCCATGGGCGAGTTCGGCGCGGTGTCGGTGGTGTCGGGTCACATCCGGGGGCAGACCAACACCATGCCCTTGCACGTCGAGATCCTCTACAACGAATACCAGTCGGTGGCCGCGTTTGCCGTGGCGTCTTTGTTGGCCTTGCTGGCGCTGGTGACCCTGGCCATCAAGTCCTTCATCGAGTGGCGTCATGAGAAGGAACTGAAAGCCGCAGCTGAGACGCCACCTGAGCGTCCCCATCCACAGAGTTTGTCATGACTTTGCAGGAGCCCACCCCGTGAGCGATCTTGAGTGGGCCATGAAGGTCTGCAACGCCCACAGAGTGGGCTTCTAAAGCAACAGCCATCCGTTACAGCACACAGTTTAAGAACACCATGAGCATCGAAATCCGCAACGTCCACAAACAGTTTGGCGAATTCAACGCACTGAACAATGTCAGCCTTGACATCGAGTCGGGTGAACTGGTTGCGCTGCTGGGCCCGTCGGGCTGCGGCAAGACCACGCTGCTGCGCATCATCGCGGGGCTGGAGACGGCCGACAGCGGCACCATCGGCTTCAGCGGCGAAGACACCACCCATGTGCATGTGCGAGAGCGACAGGTGGGCTTTGTGTTCCAGCACTACGCTTTGTTCCGCCACATGACGGTGTTCGAGAACGTCGCCTTTGGGTTGCGCGTCAAGCCGCGCAACCAGCGCCCCAGCGAATCCGAAATCAAGCGCAAAGTGCACGACCTTTTGGGCTTGGTGCAGCTCGATTGGCTGGCCGACCGTTACCCCTCGCAGTTGTCGGGCGGTCAGCGCCAGCGGATTGCACTGGCCCGTGCGCTGGCAGTCGAGCCCAAGGTGCTGCTGCTCGACGAGCCCTTTGGCGCACTGGACGCCAAGGTGCGCAAAGAGCTGCGCCGCTGGTTGCGCCGCCTGCACGACGAGTTGCATGTGACCAGCATTTTTGTCACGCATGACCAAGAAGAAGCCCTCGAGGTGGCCGACCGGGTGGTGCTGATGAACAAGGGCAACATCGAGCAAATTGGCTCGCCCCAACAGGTATGGGACCACCCTGCGAGCCCCTTTGTGTATGGGTTTTTGGGTGATGTGAACCTGTTTCATGGCCGTGCACACGAAGGCGAGATGCTGATTGGCGCGGACCAGCACGCTGTTCGGCTGGAAGCGCCTGAGCATTGGCGGGCGCAAGATGCCAAGGCTTTTGCTTATGTGCGTCCACATGACTTGGAGGTGACCCGTTACACCCCAGACTTGGTGCACACGGGCATCGTGGCCAAGCTGAGCCGCGCCATTGTCGTTGGACCCGTGGCGCGTTTGGAGTTGGACCCCGTGGAAGTGGGCATGTTTGGCAAAGACGCGGTCATCGAGGCGCAGTTGTCGGCATCTCATTACCGCCAGGAAGACTTCAAGGAAGGCGAAACTTTGGTGCTCACGCCGCGCAAGGCGCGGGTGTTTGTGGAAGCTTGAGCGTCATGCCAACGCATGACGCTGGGGATTTGGAGACGGTTCTGAAGGACGCGGCCGAGTTTTTTGGCTTGTTGTCTGCCCCCATGCGCTTGCACATCATCAGTGCGCTTTGCCATGGTGAAAAGAACGTGGGGCAATTGATCGAGGCCGTCAAAACGACGCAGCCGAACATGTCGCAGCACCTGAACCAGCTGTATCGAAAAGGCATTTTGAGCAAGCGGCGAAAGGGGGTGCAAATTTATTATGCGATTGCAGACCCGCAAGTCGTGCAAATTTGCCAGACGATGTGCGATCGGGTGACGCATCAGCGTTGAAGGGCAGTTGGCTGGATCTGAAAGCGTCTTCAGGTAAGCTTTGCAGACCATTTTTTCAAGGAACTGCCATGAGCGAACCTTCTGCCTTCGGGTTTGGCCAATTTGTGCCAGGCTTTGACTTTTTGCAAAACCTGTCCAAAACCGCTTCTCAGGCTCAGCCTGCCGGTGCGGCAGGTATGCCCGGCATGGGCAATTGGGTTGCTCCCACACTGAGCATCGAAGACATTGACAAGCGCATCCAAGAGTTGAAGTCGGTGCTGTTTTGGCTAGAACAAAACACCACGGCGCTCAAAGCCACCATCCAGGCGATGGAGGTGCAAAAGATGACCTTGACCACGCTGCAAAGCATGAACGTGAACATGGCCGATCTGGCCAAAGCGTTCACGGTCAAGCCTCCGGTGGCCGAGCCGAAAACCGCAGCGCCAACATCGGTTTTTGCCTCTGCCCCAGCCCCTGCAGCAGCGCCCAGGCCTTCGCTGTTCACGCCCAAGGCCGCACCTGAGGCGCAGCCCGAACCCGCGCCACCTGCCCAAGCCGAGTCGAGCGTGGATTCGCCCAGTGACACCGGCTCATCGCCCAACCCAGCGGCCCCAGTTGCTGTCGATCCAATGCAATGGTGGGGTGCTTTGACCCAACAGTTTCAAGGCATTGCCGCCGCAGCTTTGAAAGATGTGGCGGGCGAGGCCATGAAAGCGGGCCAGTCTGCGAAGGCGGCCAAGGCGAAGAAAACAGCCAAGACCTCGGCCGGCAAAGCCACAGATCAGGCCTTTGCCGCACCGCGCCGGACCCGGTCAACACCTTCTTCGACGTCCGTGTCTTCAGCGAAGCCTGCTCGCGCCCCTTCGGCTTCGAAGCCGGGAGCAGCCCGAAAAACAAGCCCTCAATCGACCGCCAAAACGACTTCGAAGTAAAACGCCCATGAATCTGTTTCCTTGTGGGCATGCCACCCACCCGCAGTGGCGCATGGCGGCGGGTTTGGTGCTCGCCCAATTGCAGGCCCAGATGGCCCTGCCGGACTACGCCAGCCACCCTCGCTTGGGCCTGCTCTACATCACCGACCATTACGCCCCGCATGCACAAGCCTTGCTCGATCATCTGCGGCAGGCTTTGCCCGGCGTGAGCGATTGGGCGGGTACCGTGGGCATTGGTGTGGCGGTCAACAACGCCGAGTACTTTGACGAGCCGGCCATGGCACTCATGCTGTGTGATTTGACGCCTGAGCAATACCGTGTGTTTTCCGGGGTGTCGCCGCTGCCATCGGCTTGGGCCGATGCAGCCTTGGTCCATGCCGATCCGCACACGCCCGATTTGGCTGAATTGATTGGCGAGATGGCTGAGCGAACCCAGCAAGGCTATTTGTTTGGGGGCTTGAGCGCCAGCCGCACACGCAGCGTGCAGTTTGCCGTGCGTGCCGATGACGCGGGTGGGGCCGAGGTGAGCGGCGGTGTGCTGGAAGGGGGCTTGAGCGGTGTGGCTTTTGCTCCAAACGTGTCTTTGTTGTCACGCGTCACGCAAGGCTGCCAGCCAGTGGCTCCCGAACGCGAGATCACCGAATTTGAAGGCCATGTGGTGCTCAAGTTGGCTGGCGAGCCTGCTTTGGAGGTCATGCTGGGTGACTTGGGCATCAGCCTGAAGGACCCACAAAAAGCCATTGCCGTGGTCCGATCCACTTTGGTGGGCCTGAGTGCTGCAGGTCAGTCCGGCGTGGGACGAGCGGGCAATCTGGGCAACGATGTGCGGGTGCGCCACATCATTGGCCTGGACCCTTTGCGTCAAGGTGTGGCGATTGCCGAGCACTTGGAGCCTGGCATGCGTTTGACCTTTTGCCGCCGCGATGTGCAAGCAGCCCGCGCCGATTTGACGCGCGTGTGCGCTGAAATTCGCGAAGCGCTGGAGCCTGAGATGCTCTCCATCGAGGCCATCAATGCCTTGAGTGATGACCCCGTGCCGACCGTACCGCAAGCGGGCCAACGCATTGCAGGTGCGGTGTATGTGAGCTGCACCGGACGCGGTGGTCCGCACTTTGGCGGACCCAGCGCCGAGCTGCAAATCATTCGCCATGCTTTGGGCGATGTGCCCTTGGTGGGCTTTTTTGCCGCAGGTGAGATAGCGCACAAGCAGCTGTATGGCTATACCGGGGTGTTGACGGTGTTCACGACCGATTGAGGGCGAGTTTCTCGCACAGGCCGTGCAATGAAATCGCCTGAATGTCTGCCGCAAGTGGGTAGGTCTCCTGGCCCGGGTAGACCACCCATTTGTGGCTGGGTTTTAAGTCATCGCAGGCGCTGTGAAAACCGCGCTCCACTTTGGGGGCGCTGCTGCGTTTGATTTCGATGGCCCACAGATCTCCACCTGGCCAAACCAGCAGCAAATCAATTTCTGCACCGCCGCTGGTTCTGTAAAAGTAGCCCGTCACGCCCGCAGGCGCACAGGCCAGCAGGGTTTCAATGCAATACCCTTCCCAGCTGGCGCCCACCACCATGTGCGAGAGCAGACTTTCTTTGGATTCGATGTTCAGCAGCGCATGCACCAGACCGCTGTCGCGCACATACACCTTGGGTGCTTTGACCAAGCGCTTACCGGTGTTGGTGTGCCAGGGGGCCAGCCTGCGCACCAGCAGCAAGTCACACAAGAGGTCGGTGTAGCTTTGCGCGGTTTTGACATCCACACCCAAGTTGCGCGCCAGTTGGGCGACGTTGAGCAGGCCGCCTTGGTGGTGGGCCAGCATGGTCCAGAAGCGGCGCAATGTTTCGGCGGCGATGCGCGGGCCGAATTGCGGAATGTCGCGCTCCAGATAGGTGCGGATGAAATTTTCTCGCCAGCGCAGGCTGCGGGCATCTGAGGGGGTGGTCAGACTTTGCGGAAAACCACCCCGCAGCCACAAGGCATCTAGGGCGCTCTGGCCTGTTTCCAGGACATTCAAGGGGCCCAGTTCCAGATAAGCGATGCGACCGGCCAGCGTTTCGCCTGACTGATGCAGCACATCCAGGCTGGCCGAGCCCAATAACAAATACTGTCCGGATGCTCGGCCTGAGCGCCGGGCTTGGTCAATCAGGCCGCGCAACACCGGAAACAGGCCCGGTGCCCGGTGCACCTCGTCCAGGATGACCAGTTTGTCCAGGTGACTTTCCAGATACAACTCCGGCTGGGCCAGCTTGCCGCGATCCCGCTCCGATTCCAGGTCGAGATAGACGTGTGGCATGTTGCGCGCCACTTCCAGTGCCAGTGTGGTTTTGCCCACTTGCCGGGGGCCGAGCAAGGCCACGGCCGGTGAAAACTGGAGTTCTTCACTCAGTAAAGCTTGCAAATGGCGTTTAAACATCCTTGCAATTATGGAGTTTCATTCCATGATTTGCAAGGATAAATGCCTCAGACGCCGCGTGCCCGATCTGTCTTGAACTGAGCCCGGAACTGCGAGAATTGCCCCGCGTCCAGCGATTCGCGCACTTCTCGCATCAGGTTCAGGTAGTAGTGCAGGTTGTGGATGGTGGTCAGCATGGGGCCGAGCATTTCGCCGCAGCGGTCCAGGTGGTGCATGTAAGCGCGGCTGAAACCCTCGCGGCCGCCTTTGTCCCATGACACACCTGAAGTGCCTGCACAAGCGTGGCAGGTGCAGCTGGTGTCCAGCGGTTGCGGGTCGTTTTTGTGGCGGGCGTTGCGCAGCTTCAGGTCGCCAAAGCGGGTGAACACCGTGCCGTTGCGGGCGTTGCGGGTGGGCATCACGCAGTCGAACATGTCCACGCCATCGGCCACGCCTTGCACCAGGTCTTCGGGCGTGCCCACGCCCATCAGGTAGCGCGGCTTGTGGGCAGGCAGGCGGTGGGGCGTGTGCGCCATGATTTGCAGCATCAGGTCTTTGGGTTCGCCCACGCTCACGCCGCCAATCGCGTAGCCCGGAAAGTCCATCTCCACCAGCGCGTCGAGCGATTCCTGGCGCAAGTTCTCGAACATGCCGCCTTGCACAATGCCAAACAGGGCGTTGGGGTTTTCCAGGCGGGCGAACTCGTCTTTCGAGCGCACGGCCCAGCGGCGGCTCATCTCCATGGATTTACGCGCTTCGGCCTCGGTGGTCAGGTGCCCCTTGGTCTCGTAAGGCGTGCACTCGTCGAGCTGCATCACGATGTCCGAGTTCAGGATCGTCTGGATCTGCATGCTGACCTCGGGCGACATGAAGAGCTTGTCGCCGTTCACGGGGCTGGCAAAGGTCACGCCTTCTTCGGTGATCTTGCGCATGTCGCCCAGAGACCAGACCTGAAAACCGCCCGAGTCGGTCAGGATCGGTTTGTCCCACTTCTCAAACTGGTGCAAGCCGCCAAAGCCTTTCATGATGTCCAGCCCCGGGCGCATCCACAGGTGGAAGGTGTTGCCCAAAATGATCTGCGCGCCCATCTCGTGCAGGCTGCGCGGCATCACGCCCTTGACGGTGCCATACGTGCCGACGGGCATGAAGATGGGCGTTTGCACCACACCATGGTTCAGGGTCAGGGTGCCCCGGCGGGCGTGGCTGGAAGGGTCGGTTTTGAGCAGGTCGAATTGGAGCATGTAAGGCCTAAAGCTGAGGGCTGAATTGTAGGAGCTTGACTTGCCGACGATGGAGAGCTTTTCTGGGGCCGAGTCAGTCGGGGAAAACCACTTGGGCATTGCGTGTGACTGCGGCAAGAAGGGTTTTCCTTCAATTGACGCTTGGAACCTCGCTGGATGTAATGAGTGCCATGCCCGGCAAGGTGCGGGGCATACATCACCACATTCAGGAGACATACATGAGCGATACCTACGTTTTGGTGCACGGCGCTTGGCACACCGGCGCTTTGATGGAGCCCACGGCAGAGCACATCCGCCGCCAAGGCCACACCGTGCATTGCCCCACTTTGACGGGCAACCGACCCGGCGACGACCGCAGCCAGATTGGTCTGGAAGACGCGGCGCAATCGGTGTGCGAGTATTTGCGCGAACACGATTTGAAAAACGTGCGGTTGGTGGGCCACAGCTACGGCGGCATGATCATCTCGCGTGTGGCCGATGTGATGCCCGAGCGCATCGCACGCCTGGTGTACGTGAACGCCTTTGTGCCCAATCCGGGCGAGTGCCTGAACGACATGGTGCCGCCGCATTACAAAGAGCTGTTTGACGCCGTGGCCGCCGCCAGCAACAACGCCGTGATGCTGCCTTTCCCCATCTGGCGCGAAGCCTTCATCAACGATGCGGACATGGCGCTGGCCCAATCGGCGTTTGACCAGCTCAACCTGCAGCCTTACAAGACCTTCACCGACCCGATCTCGCTCAAAGCGCCCTTGGCTGCGCTGGAGATCGGCAAGTCGTATGTCAATTGCCTCCAAGACACTGCACTGCCCCACAGCATGCCTTGGCACCCCCGCCTGTCAGAGCGCCTGGGCCTGTTCCGTTTGGTCGAGTGCCAAGGCAGCCACGAAATCTGGTTCACCGATCCGGCCACCATTGCTGATGCGGTCATCCGCGCGGGACGTGATTGAGCAGCATCGCATCGCCATAGCTGAAGAAACGGTACCGGTTCGCGATCGCGTGCCGGTACAGGCCCATGATCTGCTCGTAGCCCGCAAAGGCGCTGACCAGCATCATGAGCGTGCTTTTGGGCAGGTGGAAGTTGGTGATGAGCCGATCGACCACCTGGAACTCAAACCCCGGTGTGATGAAGATCTGCGTGTCGCCGCTGGCTTGGCCGAACTTGGCCCACGATTCGAGTGTGCGCACCGTCGTTGTGCCGATGGCGAGCACCTGGCCGCCCCGCGCTTTGCAGTCGGCAATGGCCTGCTGTGTGGCTTCGGGCACTTCGTACCATTCGCGGTGCATGGTGTGGTCGGCAATGTTTTCGGTCTTGACGGGTTGGAACGTGCCCGCGCCCACATGCAGCGTGACGCTGGCGCGTTGCACCCCCCTGGCATCGAGCGCCGCCAGCAAGGCTTCATCAAAGTGCAGCGCCGCTGTGGGGGCCGCCACCGCACCGGGCACTTTGGCAAACACGGTCTGGTAGCGCTGGGCGTCTTCTTCGGTGTCGGTGTGCTCAATGTAAGGTGGCAGCGGCACATGGCCGTGCTTTTCCATCAGCGCATGGGGCTCGTCGCTCAGCTGCAAGTGAAACAGCTGGCCATTGGCATCGGGCCAGCGGCCCAGCAGCACGGCATCAAAGCCGCCATGTCGAGCGCCGCCTGCCATGAACATCTTGCCGCCCACCAGAGGTTTTTTGCTGACCTTCATGTGTGCCACCACTTGGTGCTCGCCAAGCACGCGTTCAATCAGCAGTTCAAGCTTGCCGCCCGAGGCTTTCTCGCCAAAAATCCGCGCTTTCACCACTTGGGTGTTGTTGAAAACCAACAAATCCCCAGGATTGAGCAAACCGGGCAAGGCGCTAAAAATGCGGTCTCTGGGTTCTGCGGATGTGCCGTCCAGTAAGCGTGAACTGCTGCGTTCTGGGGCGGGATGTTGTGCAATCAGTTCAGATGGCAGTTCAAAGTCGAAATCGCTCAGAGTGAATGAGCGGTGGGCCGAAGTCTGTTGGAGAGGGGGCAAAGAGGACATGCTTCAGGGCTGGACAAGCCCGTTCGAAGTGGTAAAGCTGCAAATTTTAGGGCAATCAAGCACCTCGCCAGAGTTTGCACAGCGTCACTTGCTCGGAGACGGTAAGGGTTTGTGCTGATGACCTTGAAATTCGCAGGAAGTCAAAAAAACAATGCTTCGCCACCCTGTTAGTGATGTTTGTTTTGATAATGTTGTTTATCAAACTGACGCAATGAATATATTTACTGATAGTAACAAAGAAACTAATTTGCAATTACATTGTAAAGATGCTCAAGCATTAATTTAAGAGCATGTCCACATCCACAGAGACCCAAGCCTTTGCACTCCGTTTACGGCAAGCGTTGGAGAGTTGCGGCGTGCGCTTGTCGCCGACCGTGGTTGCCAACGAGTTTAACTTGCGGTATTGGGGCAGAAGCATCACCCCACACACGGCCCGTAATTGGCTATTGGGCAAAGCCATTCCCACGCAAGACAAGCTCCGGGTGCTGGCCGATTGGTTGCAGGTGGGGCCTGATGAGTTGCGATTTGGACAAGCTGCTTTGACCCCCAAAGTCAGTGAAGGACTGGATGCCGGTGGCGCTTTGAGCATGGTGGACCGGGAAATGCTCAGCCGATACCTGTCTTTGTCATTGCATTACCGTAAGACCGTGCGCGATGTGGTGTCTGCTTTGGTGCTGGCCAGCCAAGCACAAAAACCCGACTGAAACTTGACTTGTCGGTGCATGCCGGGCCCCCATGCTCATTTTGCAGGGCAAAGTGCCCGGCGAGCGGCACAATCGGTGCATGTTGCAAAACGCACCCTCCTTGCCCGCCAAAACTTTGTCAGCCCCCCAAAAGGCGCTGATCAAGCTTGGCCTGAAGCGCGACATTGACCTGGCGCTGCATTTGCCGCTGCGCTATGAGGACGAGACCCGCATCGTCATGTTGCGCGATGCGCGGGAGGGCGATACCGCGCAGATAGAGGCCACCGTGACGGCTTGCGAGATCACACAGCGGCCGCGCCGCCAGCTGCTGGTGACGGTGGACGATGGCTCGGACACCTGTGTGATGCGGTTTTTCAGCTTCTACCCTTCGCACCAAAAGGCGCTGGCGGTGGGCAACCGCATCCGGGCGCGGGGCGAAGTCAAGGGCGGCTTCATGGGGCTGACCATGATGCACCCGACCTTCAAGCCGGCGGGCGGCAATCTGGCCGAGGCGCTGACGCCGGTGTATTCCACCGTGGCGGGGCTGGCCCAGGCTTATTTGCGGCGCGCCGTGATCACCGGCCTGAACCACGCCGACCTGAGCGAGACCCTGCCCCCGGGCGTGCCCTGGCCGGACCCGCGTGGGGCCTGGTCGCTGCGCGATGCGCTGCGGTTTTTGCACCACCCCACGCCCGATGTGTCGCTGGCCGCTTTGGAGGACCGCAGCCACCCGGCCTGGGTGCGCCTGAAGTGCGAGGAGTTGCTGGCGCAGCAGCTGTCGCAACTCACGGCCAAGCGCGAGCGCGATTTGCTGCGGGCCCCGACGCTGAAGCTCAAATCCAAGGGCTTGTATGGCCAACTTTTAAAGGCCTTGCCTTTCGGATTGACCCGCGCACAACAACGCGTGGGCCAGGAAATTGCCAAAGATTTGGCCCGCCCGGTGCCCATGCACCGCCTGCTGCAAGGCGATGTGGGCGCGGGCAAGACGGTGGTGGCGGCGCTGGCGGCCATGGTGGCGGTGGATGCGGGCTGGCAATGTGCCCTGATGGCGCCCACCGAAATTCTGGCCACCCAGCACTTTGCCAAGTTGGTGGGCTGGCTGGAGCCGCTGGGCGTGAAAGTGGCCTGGTTGATTGGCAGCCAAAAGAAGAAAGAACGCGCCGCCATGCTGGCGCTGATCGAGTCGGGCGAAGCGGCCCTGGTGGTGGGCACACACGCGGTCATTCAAGAACACGTCAAGTTCAAAAACCTCGCGCTGGCCGTGATCGACGAGCAGCACCGCTTTGGTGTGGCCCAGCGCCTGGCCTTGCGCGGCAAGATGCAAGCTGACGGCATGGAGCCCCACATGCTGATGATGACGGCCACACCCATTCCGCGTACGCTGGCCATGAGCTATTACGCGGACCTGGACGTGTCGGTGATTGACGAGCTGCCGCCCGGGCGCACGCCCATCGTGACCCGGGTGGTGTCCGACCACCGCCGCCACGAGGTGGTCGAGCGCATTGGGGCTCAAATTCAGCAGGGGCGGCAGGTGTATTGGGTGTGCCCACTGATTGAAGAAAGCGAGGCGCTGGACCTGACCAACGCCACCCAAACCCACGCCGACCTGAGCGAAGCGCTGCCGGGCGTGATGGTGGGTCTGCTTCACTCGCGCATGCCTGTGGCCGAGAAAAAGGCAGTGATGGAGCTCTTCACCGCAGGTGTGATGGGCGTGCTGGTCAGCACCACGGTGATCGAGGTGGGGGTGGATGTGCCCAATGCTTCGTTGATGGTGATCGAACACGCGGAGCGCTTTGGCCTCTCCCAGCTGCACCAGCTGCGCGGCCGGGTGGGGCGCGGTGCTGCGGCGTCGGCCTGTGTGCTGCTGTACGGCACGCCCGAGGGAGGACGTCTGAGCGAAACCGCCCGCGAGCGGCTGCGGGCCATGGTGGAGACCAATGATGGTTTCGAGATCGCCCGGCGCGATTTGGAAATTCGCGGGCCAGGCGAGTTTTTGGGGGCACGCCAGTCGGGTGCGCCTTTGCTGCGCTTTGCCGATCTGGAGACCGACAGCCATTTGCTGGACTGGGCGCGGGCCCTGGCCCCACAGATGCTGAACCAGCACCCACAACTGAGCGAGCGCCACATAGGCCGCTGGTTGGGCGGGAAATCCGAATACCTCAAGGCTTGATGTTCCAATACCTCCTATGACCCTGACCGAACTCAAATACATCGTGGCCGTGGCCCGAGAAAAGCACTTTGGCAAGGCCGCAGAGGCCTGTTTTGTGTCGCAGCCCACCTTGTCACTGGCCATCAAGAAGCTCGAAGAAGAGCTGGAGGTCAAGCTGTTTGAGCGCAGCGCCAGCGAGGTCTCGGTCACACCGTTGGGCGAAGAGATCGTGCGCCAGGCGCAAAGCGTGCTGGAGCAAGCGGCCGAGATCAAGGAGATTGCCAAGCGCGGCAAAGACCCGCTGGCCGGTACCATGCGGCTGGGTGTGATCTACACCATCGGGCCGTATTTGCTGCCCGATCTGGTGCGCCAGATCATCACCGACATGCCGCAGATGCCGCTGATGCTGCAAGAGAACTTCACCGTGCGCTTGCTGGAGATGCTGCGCACGGGCGAGATCGACTGCGCCATCCTGGCCGAGCCCTTTCCCGAGTCGGGTCTGGCGGTGGCGCCCTTGTACGACGAGACCTTCATGGCCGCCTTGCCGCTGAATCACCCGCTGGCCAAAGAAGCGTTCATCACCCCCGAGCAGCTGAAAAACGAAACCATGCTGCTGCTGGGCACGGGCCACTGCTTTCGCGACCATGTGCTGGAGGTGTGTCCTGAGTTTGCCCGCTACGCCAGCCAGACCGAGGGCATTCGCAAAACCTTTGAGGGTTCGTCGCTGGAGACCATCAAGCACATGGTGGCCGCAGGCATGGGCGTGACGTTGGTGCCGCGCATGTCGGTGCCCGAACTCAAGCCTGTGATCAAGCGCTCGGGTGGACGGCACGATGCGCCTGTGCGCTACCTGCCCATCGTGGACCCTTTGGGGGCTAAGCCGCCGACCCGGCGGGTGGTGCTGGCTTGGCGACGCAGTTTTACCCGCTATGAAGCCATTGCTGCCGTACGCAATGCCATTTATGCCTGTCCCCTGCCGGGTGTCACGCGCTTGACCTGATCTGTCTGTGATGTTCGCCTCCTTGGCCTTTGCAGACGACTCAGGGTGAAGCATTTGGGCGAAGATAATCTGAGCATGATCGACAAACTCAAGCTTTATCTGGATTTGATCCGGTGGAATCGGCCTGCGGGTTGGCTCTTGTTGCTGTGGCCTTCGCTGGCCGCCTTGTGGGTGGCAGCCGAAGGTTTTCCTGGTTGGCATCTGGTCATGGTCTTTACCCTGGGAACCATCCTCATGCGCAGTGCAGGGTGCTGCATCAATGATGTGGCTGACCGTGACTTTGACAAGCACGTCAAACGCACCGCCAATCGACCAGTCACCAGCGGGCGTCTCAGCACCCCAGAAGCTTTGATGGTCGGCGGGGTGTTGGCGCTGTGTGCATTTGGCTTGGTACTGACCACGAACCGGGCCACCATCGCCTGGTCATTTGCAGCGTTGGCTGTGACCTTGGCTTACCCTTACGCCAAACGTTTTGTGGCCATGCCCCAAGCGGTGCTGGGAGTGGCTTTCAGCTTTGGCATTCCCATGGCCTTTGCCGCGGTGCAAGGTGAGGTGCCGCCATTGGCTTGGGGCTTGTTGTTGGGCAATTTGTTTTGGGTGCTGGCCTACGACACCGAATACGCCATGGTGGACCGGGACGACGACTTGAAAATTGGCATGAAGACATCGGCCATCACCTTGGGAAATTGGGATGTCCCGGCCATCATGGGCTTTTATGGAACCTATTTGATCATTTGGGCGTGGCTACTGTCCGGTCTGGCCCAGCGGGCATGGTTTTGGTTGGCATTGGCGGTTGCTTTGATTCAAGTGATTTGGCATTACTTTTTGATCCACCAGCGCAGCCGTGAGGGGTGCTTCACGGCTTTCAAGCAGAACCATTGGCTGGGTTTGACCCTGTTTGTGGGGGTGGTATTGGCACACCTGTGAGCGCTGGTGACACAGGGGGTCAAACCCGAAGATCCCAGCGCATCAAGGCAGATCAGGCCTTGCCGAATTCGTCACCCAGCTCGCGTGCTCGCACTTCGGCGGCTTGCATGGCTTTGACAAAAGAGGCTTTTACGCCGGAGTCGTCCAGCGATGTGATGGCGGCATAGGTGGTGCCTCCTTTGGAGGTGACCCGCTGGCGCAGCACTTCGGGCGATTCAGTTGATGCTGCAGCCAAAGAGGATGCGCCTGAAAAAGTGGCCACGGCAAGTTTGTAGGCCTGTTCAGCGCTCAGTCCCATGCCCACCCCTGCCTGCGTCATGGCTTCAAGGAAGTAAAACACGTACGCTGGACCCGAACCGGACAAGGCGGTGACAGCATCAAGTTGCGACTCTTGCTGCACCCAAAGGTGCTGACCCGTGGTACCAATGACTTGTTCGACCAGACTTTTGTCCTGCGAAGTGACCGATGGGCAAGCGAACAAGCCCGTGACGCCTTGACCAATCAAAGCCGGGGTGTTGGGCATGCAGCGAACAACACGTTCACTGTGGGTCCAGCGACAAATGCTGTCCGTGCGAATGCCAGCTGCGACAGACAAGTGCAATGCACCTTGAGTGTGTGGAGTGACGGGGATGGCCGCTTCGAGGAAGACCTGGGGTTTGACTGCCCAAACCACCAAGTCGGCCATGGCCAAAGTTGATCCTGCAGAGGTCAAGGCGGTGATGCCGTAGTCTTGCATCAGCTTGGCTGCGGTTTCAGAAAAAGGCTCAATGACGGTGATTTGAGTGGGCTGCAGACCTTGGCGCAGAAGACCGCCGATGATGGCACTGGCCATGTTGCCGCCACCAATGAATGCGATGTGAACAGGGGAGGGGGACAAGGTGAACTCCAATGTGATGCGGTGAACTCAAAAATGCAGAAGTGCTCCAACAATTGTCGCTGTGAACGAAAGAGGAGATGTCCAAAATTGAGAGGGAGAGAAATTTTAGGAGAGCGATTTGGCGAAGTTGAATACGCAAGTGATGGTATTTCGAGGAAAAAACCAGGAGAACAGTGTGCACAGGACTGGCGGACGTCAAAAAAGAGGCGTGAGCGTGGTTTTTTTAAAAAGATGCTTGCGTAATGCAAATTTGTGGGAGATAATTTAAGACTTCGCTTTTGAAAGAGCGCAAGTATCTGCCCAAACTGAAGCATTGCGAGTGGTTCGCAGTGTGAATGACGGGTCCAAGACTGATTCCTGTTTGTTGGCTTTGGGGCTGGCAGATAAAGAATACAAGTTGGGAACAAAGAAATGATCCAGACAGAAACTCGGTTAGATGTAGCCGACAACACCGGCGCCAAGTCCGTGCTGTGCATTAAGGTGCTCGGCGGGTCGAAGCGTCGCTATGCAAGTGTTGGCGACATCATCAAAGTGAGCATCAAAGAAGCCGCTCCACGTGGTCGCGTCAAAAAAGGCGAAATCTACAGTGCAGTGGTGGTCCGTACAGCCAAGGGCATTCGCCGTGGTGATGGCTCGCTGATTAAATTTGATGGCAATGCAGCAGTTTTGTTGAACGCCAAATTGGAGCCTATTGGCACCCGCATCTTCGGACCAGTCACGCGTGAACTGCGTACTGAGAAGTTCATGAAGATCGTGTCCTTGGCTCCTGAAGTACTGTAAGGACGCGCCATGAACAAGATTCGCAAAGGCGACGAAGTCATCGTCATCACAGGTCGTGACAAAGGCAAGCGTGGCACCGTGTCACTGCGTGCCAGCGATTCGCACTTGTTGATTGAAGGTATCAACCTCGTCAAAAAACACGCCAAACCCAATCCCATGAAGGGCACAACGGGTGGCATCATCGAAAAGGCCATGCCAATTCACCAATCCAATGTGGCGATCTTCAACGCTGCAACCGGTAAGGCTGATCGCGTGGGCATCAAGCTGCAAGCTGACGGAAAACGCGTTCGCGTTTACAAGTCCAGCGGCGAAGAAATCAAGGTGGCATGAGCATGGCACGTTTGCAACAACTCTTCCGTGAAAAAATTGCTGGTGAATTGACGGCCAAGTTTGGCTACACATCACCGATGCAAGTTCCTCGCATCACGAAAATCACCTTGAACATGGGTGTCTCTGAGGCAGTGGCTGACAAAAAAGTCATGGACCACGCCGTGAGCGATTTGACGAAAATTGCAGGTCAGAAACCTGTGGTGACCAAGGCCAAAAAAGCGATCGCGGGTTTCAAAATCCGTGAACAGCAGGCCATCGGTTGCATGGTGACACTGCGTGGCGTTCAGATGTATGAATTCCTGGATCGTTTCGTGACCGTTGCTTTGCCACGTGTTCGTGACTTCCGTGGTATCTCTGGTCGTGCATTCGATGGTCGTGGTAACTACAACATCGGCGTCAAAGAGCAGATCATTTTCCCTGAGATTGAGTACGACAAGGTGGATGCCTTGCGCGGTCTCAACATCAGCATCACCACAACGGCAAAGTCTGATGAAGAGTGCAAAGCTCTTTTGACAGCTTTCCGCTTCCCCTTCAAGAACTGAGGTGTCACGTGGCTAAAGTAGCTTTGATCGAGCGCGAGCTCAAGCGTGAAAAACTGGCGGCCAAATTCGCGAAAAAATACGCCGAATTGAAAGCCATCGCCAACGATGCCAAGCGCAGCGATGAAGAGCGTGCAGCTGCCCGTTTGGGCTTGCAAAAGCTTCCGCGCAACGCCAACCCGACCCGCCAACGCAACCGCTGTGAAATCACCGGTCGCCCACGCGGTACGTTCCGTCAATTTGGTCTGGGCCGCGCCAAGATCCGTGAATTAGCCTTTGCAGGCCACATTCCGGGCGTGACCAAGGCCAGCTGGTAAATCGGCAGGAGAGATACAACATGAGCATGAGTGATCCTATTGCCGATCTGTTGACCCGCATCCGTAACGCACAAATGGTGTCAAAAGCCAATGTGATGGTTCCTTCATCCAAAGTGAAGGTTGCTATCGCACAAGTGTTGAAAGATGAAGGCTACATTGACGGTTTCCAAGTCAAAACCGAAGGTGGCAAAGCCACCCTCGAAATTGTCCTGAAGTACTACGCTGGTCGCCCAGTGATTGAGCGCATCGAGCGCGTCAGTCGCCCTGGTCTGCGTGTATACAAAGGCCGTGAAGATATTCCGCAAGTCCAAAATGGCTTGGGTGTCGCTATCGTCACCACACCTCAGGGTGTGATGACCGACCGCAAAGCGCGTGCAGCCGGTGTCGGCGGCGAAGTGCTGTGCTACGTCGCTTAAAGGCAGGAGAGACTGAATGTCCCGAGTAGGAAAAATGCCTGTGACCATCCCCGCTGGTGTGGATGTGTCAATCAACCAAGATCAAATCAGTGTGAAAGGCACGGGTGGTCAATTGTCCATCTCCGCCAACACACTGGTGACAGTGAACAACGATGGCGGCAAGTTGAGTTTTGCCCCTGCCAATGATTCACGTGAAGCCAATGCCATGAGCGGAACCATGCGTCAGCTGGTGAACAACATGGTAACCGGTGTGACCAAAGGCTTTGAAAAGAAGCTGAACCTGGTCGGCGTGGGTTACAAAGCGGCTGCCTCAGGTGCCAAATTGAACCTCGCTGTGGGTTATTCACACCCCGTCAACATCGACATGCCTTCGGGCATCACCGTGGCGACCCCAACCGCGACCGAAATCGTGATCAAGGGTGCAGACCGTCAACGTGTTGGCCAAGTTGCTGCTGAGATTCGTGCTGTTCGTCCACCTGAGCCCTACAAAGGCAAAGGCATCCGTTATTCGGATGAGAAGATCACGATCAAAGAGACCAAGAAGAAATAAGGAGCTGCATCATGATGACCAAGAAAGAGCAGCGTCTGCGTCGTGCACGCCAAACTCGCATCCGCATTGCACAGCAAGGCGTGGCACGTTTGACAGTGAACCGCACCAACCTGCACATCTACGCCAGCGTCATTTCTGGCTGTGGCACCAAAGTGTTGGCCAGCGCATCAACTGCCGAAGCCGAAGTGCGCACAGCGTTGGGCGCAACTGGCAAAGGCGGCAATGCCGCTGCAGCAACAGTGATTGGCAAGCGCATTGCTGAAAAAGCAAAAGCTGCCGGCGTTGAGAAGGTCGCTTTCGACCGCGCAGGTTTCGCTTACCACGGTCGTGTCAAGGCTTTGGCCGAAGCAGCCCGTGAAGCAGGTCTGCAGTTCTAAACGGATCGGAGTTACAAATGGCTAAATTTACAGCAAAACCGCAGAGCGACGGTCCTGAAGACGGTCTCCGCGAGAAGATGATCGCGGTCAACCGCGTGACCAAGGTGGTCAAGGGTGGCCGTATCTTGGGTTTCGCAGCGTTGACCGTCGTCGGTGACGGCGATGGCAAAGTGGGCATGGGCAAGGGCAAGTCAAAAGAAGTGCCCGCTGCCGTGCAAAAAGCGATGGAAGAAGCTCGTCGCAACTTGGCCAAAGTGCACTTGAAAAATGGCACGATCCACCACGCAGTGCATGGTCACCATGGCGCAGCCCGCGTCATGATGGCTCCAGCGCCAAAAGGTACCGGCATCATTGCTGGCGGCCCAATGCGCGCTGTGTTCGAAGTGGTGGGTATCACCGACATCGTGGCCAAGAGCCATGGTTCGTCCAACCCCTACAACATGGTTCGTGCCACATTGGACGCTTTGTCCAACTGCACAACAGCTTCCAACGTGGCTGCCAAGCGTGGCAAGTCGGTTGAAGAGTTGTTCGGCTGAACTGGAGATCGAACATGACGACACAATCTACCGTGAAAGTCCAATTGGTTCGCAGCCCAATTGGCACCAAAGAGTCACACCGCGCCACAGTGCGTGGCCTGGGCTTGCGCAAGCTGAATTCTGTGAGCGAGTTGCAAGACACGCCCGCAGTGCGCGGCATGATCAACAAGATCAGCTATCTGGTCAAAGTTCTCTAAGAGGCGAATGATGGAACTCAACAGCATCAAGCCCGCAGAAGGCTCCAAGCACGCTCCTCGTCGCGTGGGCCGTGGAATCGGTTCCGGTTTGGGTAAAACCGCCGGCCGTGGACACAAAGGTCAAAAGTCACGCTCTGGCGGATACCATAAAGTGGGTTTTGAAGGCGGTCAAATGCCTTTGCAGCGCCGTTTGCCAAAGCGTGGTTTTAAATCACACCTGCTGAAGTTCAATGCAGAAATCACATTGACAACCTTGTCCCGTTTGGACATGGCCGAAGTGGATGTTCTGGCATTGAAGCAAGCTGGTTTGGTCTCTCAAATGGCTAAAGTGGTCAAAGTTATCCATACAGGTGAATTGACCAAAGCGGTCAAATTGACAGGTATTGGCGCAACAGCCGCTGCAAAAGCAGCGATTGAAGCAGCTGGCGGCTCTTTGGCCTGAACTTAGATTGACGAGAAATACAGTGGCAACCAGCGCAAACTCATCAGTAAAAGCAGACAAGTTCGGTGACTTGCGTCGTCGATTGATCTTCTTGCTTCTTGCGCTGGTCGTCTACCGGGTTGGCGCACACATTCCTGTACCTGGCATTGATCCAGACCAACTGAAACAGTTGTTCAACGGTCAGCAAGGTGGAATTCTGAGCTTGTTCAACATGTTCTCAGGTGGTGCACTGTCTCGTTTCACGATTTTTGCGCTGGGCATCATGCCTTATATTTCTGCATCGATTGTGATGCAGTTGTTAACCTACGTTCTTCCTGCTTTCGAGCAAATGAAGAAAGAGGGTGAGGCTGGCAGAAGAAAGATCACGCAATACACGCGATTCGGAGCATTGGCTCTAGCTGTATTTCAGTCATTCGGCATAGCTGTGGCTCTTGAAGCATCTGCAGGTTTGGTGATCAATCCTGGTTACGGTTTCAGAATGACAGCCGTGGTGAGTCTGACAGCCGGAACCATTTTCTTGATGTGGCTTGGTGAGCAGATCACAGAGCGCGGTCTTGGTAATGGCATTTCGATCCTGATTTTCGCAGGCATTGCTGCTGGTTTGCCAAGTGCATTGGGTGGCTTGTTTGAATTGGTACGTACCGGTGCGATGAATCCATTGATCTCCATGATGATCGTGGTTGTCATTGGCTTGGTGACTTACTTTGTGGTGTTTGTGGAAAGAGGCCAACGGAAAATATTGGTCAATTACGCTCGCAGACAAGTCGGGAACAAAGTTTATGGTGGTCAGTCTTCGCATCTGCCATTGAAATTGAACATGGCAGGCGTGATCCCTCCGATCTTTGCTTCTTCAATCATCTTGTTGCCAGCGACAGTGATTGGGTGGTTCAGTTCTGGCTCATCTGAAAACATCGTTGTTCGATTCTTCAAAGATGTGGCCAGTGCATTGACTCCAGGTCAGCCAATCTACGTCATGCTTTATGCTGCTGCGATTGTGTTCTTCTGCTTTTTCTACACAGCCTTGGTGTTCAACAGTCGTGAAACGGCTGACAACTTGAAGAAAAGTGGTGCTTTCATTCCCGGGATTCGTCCAGGTGATCAGACAGCAAAGTACATTGACAAAATTTTGCTCCGCCTGACGGCTGTGGGTGCTGCGTACATCACCTTTGTGTGTTTGTTACCTGAGTTCTTGATTCTGAAATACAATGTTCCGTTTTACTTTGGCGGAACCTCACTTCTGATCATTGTGGTGGTCACGATGGATTTCATGGCCCAGGTGCAGAACTACCTGATGTCACAGCAGTACGATTCACTGTTGAAAAAAGCAAGCTTCAAATCTTGATGAATAGATGCACTGAAGGTAAAGAACCCTGAGTCTTGTACACAGGGAACCCATTTAATGCCTGTACCAAAAAGTGCAGGTGAAGATAAGTTTTAGGAGAAAACCATGAGAGTTTCGGCTTCGGTGAAAAAAATTTGCCGCAACTGCAAAATCATTCGCCGTAAAGGCGTTGTTCGTGTGATCTGCACAGATCCACGTCACAAGCAGCGTCAAGGCTGATTGACTTAGTTTTAGAGGACGAAAATGGCACGTATCGCTGGCATCAACATTCCGCCGCACAAACATGCTGAAATTGGCTTGACAGCCATTTTTGGTATTGGTCGCACCCGCGCTCGACAAATTTGCGAAGCTTCTGGCATCGCTTATTCGAAAAAGATCAAAGATCTGACGGACGCTGATCTTGAAAAAATCCGCGATCAAATCGCAGTCTTCACCATTGAAGGTGACCTGCGCCGCGAAACAACCATGAACATCAAACGTTTGATGGACATCGGTTGCTACCGTGGATTCCGTCACCGTCGTGGCTTGCCAATGCGTGGTCAGCGTACACGTACCAATGCACGTACTCGCAAGGGTCCGCGCAAAGGCGCCGCGGCTCTGAAGAAATAAGCAGATTGAGAGACCATCATGGCTAAAGCACAATCCAACAGCGCATCACAACGAGTTCGCAAAAAAGTCCGCAAAAATATTGCTGACGGCATTGCACACGTTCATGCTTCTTTCAATAACACCATCATCACGATCACTGATCGTCAAGGCAATGCGTTGTCTTGGGCGTCATCAGGTGGACAGGGTTTCAAGGGATCACGAAAGTCAACTCCCTTTGCTGCCCAGGTTGCATCTGAAGTTGCCGGTCGTGCTGCTCAAGAACAAGGTATCAAAAACCTCGACGTCGAGATCAAAGGTCCAGGCCCTGGTCGTGAATCTTCGGTTCGAGCTTTGGGTGCTTTGGGTATTCGCATCACATCCATTGCCGATGTGACGCCAGTACCTCACAATGGATGCCGCCCTCAAAAGCGTCGTCGTATCTAATTTCAATCAAAGCCCACCGCCAGGCGCTGCTTGCAGCGCCTGGCTCCCGCATTTCTGATGCGGTAGTTGCATAAAAGGAAAATCAAGTGGCACGCTACCTCGGCCCCAAGGCCAAACTCTCTCGCCGTGAAGGCACTGACCTGTTCCTCAAGAGCGCTCGTCGTTCGATTGCAGACAAGTCAAAATTTGACTCCAAGCCAGGCCAGCACGGTCGCACATCCGGTCAGCGCACCTCTGACTACGGACTTCAATTGCGAGAAAAGCAAAAAGTCAAACGCATGTACGGCATTTTGGAAAAGCAATTCCGCCGTTATTTTGCAGAAGCAGATCGCCGCAAAGGCAACACAGGTTCCAATCTGTTGGCCCTGTTGGAATGCCGTTTGGATAACGTGGTTTATCGCATGGGTTTCGGCTCGACACGTGCTGAAGCGCGTCAAATGGTTTCTCACAAAGCCATCACTGTCAACGGCCAATCAGTGAACATTCCTTCATACCTGGTCAAGGCCGGTGATGTGATCGCTGTTCGCGAAAAGTCCAAAAAGCAAAACCGCGTCGTTGAGGCTTTGCAATTGGCTCAACAAGTGGGATTGCCTGCTTGGGTGGAAGTCAATGCAGACAAAGCTGAAGGTACCTTCAAAAAGGTGCCTGACCGCGATGAATTTGGTGCCGATATCAACGAATCGTTGATCGTCGAACTGTATTCACGTTAATTCGTTGTTTCAATCGTTCCCGACGCACAAGGCATTGTGTGTCGGGTGCTCCATCAGCCTTACCGGTGTAACGAACCGGGGGTATTGAGAGGAAGTCTGAATGCAAACCAATCTGTTGAAACCCAAAGCAATCCAAGTCGAACAATTGGCCAACAACCGTGCCAAAGTCACGTTGGAGCCTTTCGAGCGCGGTTACGGTCATACGTTGGGTAACGCTCTGCGCCGTGTCTTGCTGTCTTCAATGGTTGGCTATTCTGCCACTGAAGTGACCATTGCGGGTGTGGTGCATGAATACTCATCCATTGATGGTGTTCAAGAAGATGTTGTGAACATTCTTCTGAACTTGAAAGGTGTGGTTTTTAAATTACACAATCGTGATGAAGTAACGCTGAGTTTGCGCAAAGACGGTGAAGGTGCCGTGACTGCAGCAGATATCCAGACACCGCATGATGTTGAAATCATCAATCCGGAACATGTGATCGCTAATTTGTCACACGGCGGCAAGCTGGACATGCAAATCAAGGTCGAAAAAGGCCGTGGTTATGTTCCCGGCAGCATGCGCCGTTTTGCTGATGAGCCCACAAAGGCTCTTGGTCGCATTGTGTTGGACGCCTCATTTTCTCCGGTCAAGCGTGTAAGCTATACCGTTGAGAGTGCACGTGTCGAACAACGCACGGATCTCGATAAGCTGGTCATTGAAATCGAGACCAACGGAGCCATTTCCGCAGAAGACGCCGTTCGTTCTTCTTCTAAGATTTTGGTTGAACAGCTTGCAGTTTTTGCTCAACTTGAAGGCAGTGAACTGTCTGCATTTGATGCACCCGCTGCGCGAGGTGGTGCTGGAAGTTTTGATCCAATTTTGCTGCGCCCAGTTGATGAGCTTGAATTGACTGTTCGCTCGGCCAACTGTCTCAAAGCAGAAAATATTTATTACATCGGCGATTTGATTCAGCGTACTGAAAATGAATTGTTGAAGACACCCAATTTGGGTCGTAAATCATTGAATGAAATCAAGGAAGTTTTGGCTTCTCGTGGTTTGACTTTGGGCATGAAGCTCGAAGCTTGGCCACCAGCAGGCCTGGATAAACGTTGATTGAATGAATTCCCGGAGCGATCTGGGTTGTGCACGAGCAGTACCTGATACGGCTGCTTGTTAAATAAAGAAAGGTAAGCACCATGCGTCACGGACACGGTCTCCGTAAATTGAACCGCACCAGCGAGCACCGCCTCGCTATGTTGCGCAACATGATGAACTCGCTCATTGAGCACGAAGTCATCAAAACCACACTCCCTAAAGCCAAAGAACTTCGTCGAGTCATTGAACCGATGATCACCTTGGCCAAAGAAGATAATTTGTCCAACAAGCGCCTGGCATTCAATCGCCTGCGTGACCGTGACAACGTCGTCAAATTGTTTGCAGATCTGGGTCCCCGTTTTGCCAAGCGTCCTGGTGGTTACACACGTATCCTGAAAATGGGTTACCGCGTGGGTGATAACGCACCGATGGCCTTGGTTGAATTGGTCGATCGTGCAGATTCTTCTGCAGAAACAGCCGCAGAGTAAGGTATAATTCAAACATACCGCGGGGTGGAGCAGTCTGGTAGCTCGTTGGGCTCATAACCCAAAGGTCGTTGGTTCAAATCCGGCCCCCGCAACCAAATTTCAATTTCGGTTGAATACAAAAAAACCTTCTTCGGAAGGTTTTTTTGTTTCCGCTTCAAACAGATCAAAGAGGCGGGAGGCGTTTCAACAGACCTTCAAGCGCGCAGTCTGTTGTCGCCACTCGGATTTGATCGCGGTTGCCTGAAAATGTTTGAAGCTCTGTGTAAACACGCCCACCAATACACCATGCCAACCAAACTGTTCCAACAGGCTTTTCTTGGCTACCACCGCTGGGTCCGGCTATCCCCGTGACGGCCACAGAAACGACAGATTCTGAGCGGTAAAGGGCACCCAAAGCCATGGCTTGGGCAACAGCTTCACTGACCGCACCATGCTGGGCAATCATTTCTGAAGGAACTCCGAGCAAGTCGGATTTGGCGTGGTTTGAATAGGTCACAAATCCCCTGTCAAACCAGGTGCTGGATCCAGCCAGATCGGTGCATCGGCTGGCAATCATGCCTCCTGTACAGCTCTCTGCGGTGGACATCATCCAGTGCAATAGAGATAGTCGTTCTGCGAGCAGTGGTGTGAGAAGGTGGATCAAAAAAATCTCCAAATTGCAATGCACAAAAGTGTGCAAAGAGCAGCCACAAGATCATCAAAGATGATGCCAAAGCCACCTTGCCATCCGAAACCTTTGAAGAGTTGATCAGCCCAAGCCACAGGTCCAGGTTTGACGGCATCAAAAAAACGAAACAAGACAAATGCTGCTAATTGACCGGCAAAACTGCATGGCATGATCAAACTCAAAATCAACCACATGGCGACCACTTCATCCCAAACAATTGAACCAGGATCACTGACGCCCATGTGCCTCGCAGTCACTGTGCATGACCACCAACCCACTGTAAAGGCCAAAACGATGAGTACGGCTTGAGCAGTGAGGGTCAAATGCTGTTGAATCAGTAACCAAGAAACCCAGCCCCATAAGCTGCCGATCGTCCCTGGTGCTTTGGGTGCAAGACCAGAGCCAAAGCCCAAAGCAATCAAGTGCGCAGGGTGCGACAGCATGAATGAAGCTGTGGGCTTGATCGGTGGACGATGTTGAAGTGTGCTGTTGGACAAGTTCATCTTCACGCAAAGTGGTCAAAGGATTCGAATGAGGAGGTGATGGGTAGACCCTCAACACCCAACAAGACCAAACGCTGAGAATCGGTCACGCGGCCAATGCGCGTCACAGGAGTTCTTGTGGATTGGGCTGCAAGTTGTACTTGCGCAGCGGCCAGAGGTGAAGCGCTGAACACCAATTCATAATCATCACCCCCCGACAAAACACAGGTCAGGGCTAAATCATGAGGGCAAGACCAAAGCGTTCCCGTTTGCATCAGTGGGGTGACAGCGAGCGTGTCAATCTCAGCTCCGACATGGCTGGCTTTGAGAATGTGTCCCAAATCACCCAGCAAGCCATCGCTGATGTCCGCCATCGCGTTGGCAATGCCGCGAAGTGCTTGGCCCAAAGCGACACGGGGTGTGGGGCACTCCATGCGGCGTCTGGCCATGTCAAAAACAGCTTGTGGCAAACTCACCTTGCCTCGAAATGCTTCAAGGGCCAAACGTGCATCACCCAGGTGACCGCTGACATAAAGATCATCGCCAACGCGCGCACCACTGCGCAAGATGCTTTGCCCTTGAGGCGTGTCGCCCATGACGGTGATTGCAATGTTCAAAGGGCCTTGTGTCGTATCACCGCCGATCAGTTCACAGCCATGCAGCTCTGACAACTGAAACAAGCCTTCTGAGAAACCAGACAGCCAGGCTTCATCTGCGCGAGGCAAAGACAGTGACAACAAAAAGGCTTGGGGCGAGGCTCCGCAAGCAGCAAGGTCACTCAAATTCACCGCCAAGGATTTGTGACCCAAAAATTTCGGATTGACGGTCGTCAGAAAATGACGACCTTCAACAAGCATGTCTGCAGAAAATGCCAGTTGATGGCCCGGGCGGGGCGTCCACACGGCGCAATCATCGCCAATGCCCACATCCGCACGCTGAGCAGGTCGTTTGAAGTAACGTTCAATGAGGTCAAATTCACCCATGGTGAGAGCTTAACCGCAAGTGATCAGTCGATACTCAGTGAAGTGTGCGGCCTGAAAAGCCAGCGGACGAAGACTCCAGAACAAAGGTGCCAATACTGGCATCAAAGCGGTGCCCATCTTCTGCCACAAAAAAGTAGCTGCCATGCATGGTGCCGCTGGGGGCGCGCAATCTGCAGCCGCTGGTGTACTGGAAGGATTCACCGGGGCGCAGCAAAGGCTGTTGTCCAACCACGCCCAGGCCTTTGACTTCCTCGCTGTGACCACGCTCATCCTGAATCACCCAATGTCGAGAAATCAACTGAACAGGAACCCGGCCCGTGTTGGTGACGGTGATGGTGTAGGCGAAAGCGAAAACATCTTGCAGGGGATTGCTCTGGTCAGCCAAGTAATGGGGCAGTACTTCAATTTGAACGGTGTAAGCAGTCATGAACACATGTTAACTGCGACAATTCAAGGATGACGACGACCTACCGCATTGCCCCCTCCATCCTCTCGGCTGATTTCGCCCGCTTGGGCGAGGAAGTCAAAAGCGTCATCGACGCCGGTGCCGACTGGATCCACTTTGACGTGATGGACAACCATTACGTGCCCAACCTCACCTTTGGCCCCATGATTTGCCAAGCGCTTAAGCCGCATGCTAAAACTGCATCGGGCGTGGCCGTGCCCATCGATGTGCATTTAATGATCTCGCCCGTCGATGCACTGGCCGCATCTTTTGCCGAAGCCGGTGCCGACCTCATCAGTTTTCACCCCGATGCCAGCGCCCATGTGCACCGCAGCATTCAGGCCATCAAGAGCAAGGGTGTCAAGGCCGGGCTGGTGTTCAATCCGGCCGAACCCCTGGATGTGCTGGAATGGACCATCGACGAGATCGACCTTATCCTGATCATGAGCGTCAACCCGGGCTTTGGTGGCCAAAGCTTCATCGATTCAGCCTTGCGCAAGGTCGAGCTGGCGCGCCAGTGGATCGAGAGAAGCGGTCGCGATATTCGACTGGAAGTGGACGGGGGCATCAAGGCCGACAACATCCGCCGCGTGGCCGATGCCGGGGCCGACACCTTTGTGGCGGGCAGCGCCATTTTTGGCAAACCTGATTACAAAGGCGTGATCGACCAAATGCGTGTGGCTTTGTCCTGACGAAAGGTGAGCCCAAATGCAGAATCTGACAGAAATCGAAGCGGTCATTTTTGACTTGGACGGCACCCTGGTGCACACCTTGGGTGATTTTCAGGTGGCCTTGCACCGCACCATGGCCGATCTGGACTTGCCGCCGGTGTCGGACGCGCTCATCGAGCAAACCATCGGCAAAGGCTCCGAACACCTGATTCGCACCTTGCTGGCGCATCAAATCAACCGGCCCGAAGTCAAAGGCGTGGGCCAGGCTTGCCCGGCCCTGTCGGTGGACGCGCTTTTCAGCCGTGCATGGCTGCGCTACCAGCACCACTATTTGGAAATCAATGGTCAGTTTGCTGATGTCTACCCAGGTGCTCTGGACGCCCTGGAGGCTTTGGCTGCGCAGGGTATGCCCATGGCCTGCCTGACGAACAAGCCTTTGGCCTTTGCCCAGGCCTTGCTGAAAGAGAAGTCACTGGCGCACTTTTTTGGCCCCGTGTTTGGTGGAGACAGTTTCGAGCGTAAAAAGCCCGACCCCTTGCCCTTGATCAAAACCTGTGAGGCGCTGGGTACCCACGCCGCACGCACCTTGATGGTGGGGGATTCGAGCAACGATGCGCAGGCTGCTCACGCAGCGGGCTGCCCGGTGGTGTTGGTCACTTACGGCTACAACCACGGTCACCGCGTACAAGACACCCCAGCAGCTGCTTGGTTGGACACGTTGGCCGACTTGCCGGAGCGCATGAACGCCACGGGCCGATGAGCTAAAGCCAAGCAAACTGCAGATCCGGTGAAAACGCGTCTCTGGGCTTTGCTACACTTGACAAACCATGTTCATCATCCACAGCCACCTCAGCGCAGTCCGTCTGCCGAGCCATTCCCCAGCGGAAGGCCGGGGAGCCTGGCCCTGGCGTCGGCCAGCCTGACCCCATCGACTGTGCGGCTTGTCCGCCACCCGCGCCCGGTTTTATACACACCATGACTGGGCACCTGGATGAATGAAAAGCACCTCGCCCGAGGTCGCTGAGCGCTTTGGAGGCTCTAGCCTGTGATCACCGAACTTGAATTCAAAAGCCTGGCCAGCCAAGGCTACAACCGCATTCCCCTCATGCTCGAGGCCTTTGCGGACCTGGAAACCCCCCTGTCGCTTTACCTGAAGTTGGCCCACACCAAGGACAACGGCCAACACAGCTTTTTGCTCGAATCGGTGGTGGGCGGCGAGCGTTTTGGACGCTACAGCTTCATTGGACTGCCAGCCCGTACTTTGTTGCGCGCCAGTGGTTTTGGTGCCGAGGCCAAGACCGAAGTGGTGCGAGATGGCGAAGTGACCGAAACAGCCGTTGGCAACCCGCTGGACTTCATTGAGCAATACCAAAAGCGTTTCAAAGTGGCCTTGCGCCCGGGTCTGCCCCGTTTTTGTGGCGGCCTGGCGGGCTATTTTGGTTACGACGCGGTGCGCTACATCGAGAAAAAGCTCGAAAAATCCTGCCCGCCTGACACCTTGGGCACACCCGACATCTTGCTGCTGCAGTGCGAAGAACTGGCGGTGATCGACAACCTTTCTGGCAAGCTCTACCTGATTGTTTATGCCGACCCGGCCACGCCCGAGGCCTATGTGGTTGCGAAAAAACGCCTGCGTGATTTGAAAGAGCAACTCAAGTACTCGGTGAGCGCTCCGGTGGTCAAACCCACCCAGTCGTACCCGGCCGAGCGGGACTTCGCCAAGGCCGATTACATTGCCGCCGTTGAAAAAGCCAAGGAGCTGATCGCAGGCGGCGACTTCATGCAGGTGCAAGTGGGGCAGCGCATCAAAAAACGGTACACCGAAAGCCCGCTGTCCTTGTACCGTGCGCTGCGCTCGCTCAACCCCAGCCCCTACATGTACTTCTACAACTTCGGCGACTTCCATGTCGTCGGAGCCAGCCCCGAAATTTTGGTGCGGCAGGAGCAAACCGACGAGGGCGCCAAAGTCATCATCCGTCCTTTGGCGGGCACACGCCCCCGTGGTGCGACGCCAGAAAAAGACAAGGCGGCAGAGCATGAACTGATCAACGACCCCAAGGAACGGGCCGAGCATGTGATGTTGATCGATCTGGCGCGCAACGACATTGGACGCATCGCCCAGATCGGATCGGTCAAGGTGACCGAGGCCTTTGTGGTCGAGCGCTACAGCCACGTCATGCACATCGTGAGCAACGTCGAGGGCGTGCTGAACGAGGGCATGAGCAATATGGACGTGCTCAAAGCCACCTTCCCGGCGGGCACCTTGACGGGCGCGCCCAAGGTGCACGCCATGGAGCTGATTGACCAGTTCGAACCCGTCAAGCGCGGCATTTACGGCGGCGCTTGCGGCTACATCAGCTATGCGGGCGACATGGATGTGGCGATTGCGATCCGCACCGCCGTCATCAAGGACCAGACGCTGTATGTGCAAGCGGCAGCGGGTGTGGTGGCTGATTCGGTGCCCGAGATGGAATGGCGCGAAACCGAACACAAGGCGCGTGCCTTGTTGCGGGCCAGCGAGTTGGTGGAAGAAGGCTTGGAGTGATCATGGCGAAAAAAATCAAACTCCTGATGGTCGACAACTACGACTCGTTCACCTTCAACATCGTGCAGTACTTCGGTGAACTGGGCGCGGAGGTCGAGGTCTTTCGCAACGATGAAATCACGCTCGAAGGCATTGCGGCCCGCCAGCCTGACCGCTTGGTGATTTCGCCCGGTCCCTGCTCGCCAGCCGAGGCGGGCATTTCGGTCTCTGCGATTCAATATTTCGCAGGCAAGCTGCCCATTTTGGGTGTGTGCCTCGGTCACCAAAGCATTGGTGCGGCCTTTGGCGGCAAGATCGTTCGGGCGCAGGAATTGATGCACGGCAAGACCAGTGTCATCACCACCACGCAAGAAGGCGTGTTCGCGGGCTTGCCCGAGCAGTTCACGGTCAACCGCTACCACTCCTTGGCCATTGAGCGGGCCACTTGCCCACCCTGCCTGAAAGTCACGGCTTGGACGGATGACGGCGAGATCATGGGCGTGCGGCACACCGAGCTGGACATCGAAGGTGTGCAGTTTCACCCCGAATCCATCCTGACCGAGCACGGCCATGCCATGCTCAAAAACTTTTTGGTGCGACCATGACTACGACCATTGATCTGCGCAGCGACACCGTGACCCAGCCCACCACTGCCATGCGCGAGGCCATGCTGGCTGCGCCAGTGGGCGACGATGTGTTTGGCGACGACCCCACGGTCAATGCCTTGCAAGAACGAATTGCAGAAATCACGGGCAAAGAAGCGGCGCTGTTCATGCCATCGGGCACACAAAGCAACCTGTGCGCCCTGATGGCGCATTGCGAGCGGGGCGACGAGTACATCGTGGGTCAAAACGCGCACACCTACCGCTACGAAGGCGGCGGTGCAGCGGTGCTGGGCAGCATCCAGCCGCAGCCGTTGGCACAAAACGTTTCCGGCGAAATGGCGCTGACCGACATCGCCGCAGCCATCAAACCCATCGACTGCCACTTTGCCCGCACCCGCCTGCTGGCGCTGGAAAACACCTGGAACGGCCACCCCATGTCGCTGGCTTATTTGGCGCAAGCCACAGCGCTCGCCCGGCAGCACGGCTTGGCCGTGCATCTGGACGGTGCCCGTCTCTTCAATGCGGCTGTCGCACAAGCCGAAGGTGGGGCAGTCACGGCCAGCGTGCGGCGCATCGTGGACCACTTTGACAGCGTGTCGGTTTGCTTCAGCAAAGGTTTGGGAGCCCCTGTGGGTTCGGCCTTGTGCGGCTCGCGTGAACTGATCGCCAAGGCGCTGCGCTGGCGCAAGGTGTTGGGCGGTGGTTTGCGCCAGTCCGGCATTTTGGCGGCAGCGGCTTTGCACGCGCTTGACCACCACGTCGAGCGCTTGGCCGATGACCATGCGCTGGCGCAGAGGCTGGCCCAAGGCCTGCAAGGCGTGCCTGGCTTGAGCGTTCGTTCGGCGCAAACCAACATCGTGTTTGTGGATGTGGCCGATGGACGTGGCCCGGCCCTGCTTGAGGATCTGAAGGCCCATGGCGTTTTGGCCACGGGTTTGATTGGCCTGCGCTTTGTGACGCACCTGGGGGTGGATGCGGCGGGCATCGACCACGCCATCGATTGCATCCAGCGCTTCATGGCGAACGCGTCTGCACAGACAAGCCCGACTTCCGCCCGAGTGGGCGTTTACTGAAGCCATGTTTGATACGCAGCAAGTCCTGATGTTCATGTTGGCCGGTGTGCTGCTCAACCTCACGCCTGGGCCGGATGTGCTCTACATCGTCAACCAGTCGCTGAGGGGCGGTGTGCAGCGTGGATTGGTCGCTGCCTGGGGCATCACGGCGGGGTGTTTTGTGCACGTGGCTGCGGCCGCTTGGGGCTTGGGGGCCGTCCTGGCCACTTCGGCAGACGCCTTCAATCTGGTCAAGTGGATCGGTGCGACTTATTTGCTGTGGATGGGGGGGCGCCTGTTGTGGCGTACAAGTCAAGCGGGTGCCGATGGCGATCAAGCGCAAGTTCCGGCGTTGATCGGCCATTCTGACCTGCACGGGCGTGGGCCAGCCTCCAAAGAGGTCACTGGTTTATGGGCCGTGTTCTTCGGCGCGTTCGCTACCAACGCCTTGAATCCGAAAGTGGCGCTGTTTTTTCTGGCCTTTGTGCCGCAGTTCATCCCGGCGCATGCCCCCGACCCGGCCTGGTCTTTTGTGCTCTTGGGCTGCTTGTTCAATCTGAACAGTTGGCTGGTGTGCATGGGCTGGGCTGTGGCCGCCTCTTGGTTGGCCCGCAGAGGCCAATGGCTGCAGCGTGGCATGCGCCACTTAGACCGGCTGACGGGCTTGTTGTTTCTTGGGTTTGGGCTGAAGCTCGCCCTGACCGACGCGCCAACCCGCTGAATTGTTTAACGATCTCCATCATCCGACAGGAAACGACCATGCCCATCACCCCTCAGGAAGCGCTTCAACGCACCATCGAGCACCGCGAGATTTTTCACGACGAAATGCTCCACCTCATGCGCATGATCATGAACGGCGAGTTGTCGCCCGTCATGACCGCCGCGCTCGTCACCGGTCTGCGCGTGAAAAAAGAAACCATTGGCGAAATTACAGCCGCAGCGCAAGTCATGCGCGAGTTCTCGACCAAAGTGCATGTGGCCGACCCCACACACCTCGTGGACATTGTGGGCACAGGAGGCGATGGGGCCCACACCTTCAACATCTCGACTTGCGCCATGTTTGTGGCCGCTGCCGCCGGGGCCAAAACGGCCAAACACGGTGGGCGCAGCGTCAGCAGCAAATCGGGCAGCGCCGACGTGGTCGAGGCCCTGGGTGGCAACATCCACCTGTCTCCAGAGCAGATCGCGCGGTCGATCCAAGAGGTGGGCATCGGCTTCATGTTCGCACCCAACCACCACCCGGCCATGAAAAACGTGGCCCCGGTGCGCAAGGAGTTGGGGGTGCGCACGATGTTCAACATTTTGGGTCCATTGACCAACCCAGCCAGCGCGCCCAACATTTTGATGGGGGTGTTCCACTCCGACCTGGTGGGTATTCAGGTGCGTGCCCTGCAGCGCTTGGGGGCCGAGCATGCGTTGGTGGTGTACGGGCGCGACGGCATGGACGAAATCAGCTTGGGCGCGGCCACTTTGGTGGGCGAACTCAAAAACGGCCAGATCACCGAATATGAAATTCACCCGGAAGACTTCGGCCTGACCATGGCCAGCAACCGGGCCCTGAAAGTGGACACACCTGAGCAATCCATGGCCATGCTGCGTGGCGTGCTGGACAATGAGCCCGGCGCGGCGCGGGACATCGTCATGATCAATGCGGGCGCTGCCTTGTACGCGGCCAATGTGGCCAGCAGCATCGCCGATGGTTTGGCCCGTGCGCGTGTGGCCGTCGAGTCGGGCGCGGCCAAAGCCAAGCTGGCGCAGTTTGTGGCCTTTGGCCAGAAGGCGGCTTGAGCCATGTGGCGGGACGAGGGCGCCTGGATCGCTTTGGGGGTGTCGGCCTTGTTTGTGGTCATGGCCTGGGTGATGCACCGCGTCTTTGTTCGCATATTGAAAAACGGTGCCACTGAGCCCGCACAGAAAGAAAATCATGAGTGACATCCTGGACAAAATCGTCGCGGTCAAACGCGAAGAAGTGGCAGCAGCCTTGAAGCAAAAATCGCTGGCCGTGGTGCGCGCCGATGCCGAAAGCCGCGTGCTGACCCGTGACTTCGAAGGCGCGATGCGTGCCAAGATCGCTGCAGGCCAAGCGGCTGTGATCGCCGAAATCAAGAAGGCCAGCCCGTCCAAAGGCGTGCTGCGGGCCGACTTCATTCCGGCCGACATCGCCCAAAGCTACGCCGAATTCGGCGCGGCTTGCCTGTCGGTGTTGACGGACAAGCAGTTCTTTCAGGGCAGCGTGGATTACCTCAAACAAGCTCGTGCCAGTTGCGACCTGCCGGTGCTGCGCAAGGATTTCATGATCGATGCCTACCAGGTGTACGAGGCCCGGGCCATGGGGGCTGACGCCATTTTGCTCATCGCCGCCTGCCTGGACGATGCCCACATGGCCGAGATGGAGGCGGTGGCCCGCAGCCTGGACATGGCGGTGCTGGTGGAGGTGCACGACAAAGCCGAACTGGAACGCGCCCTCAAGCTGAAAACACGTCTGGTCGGCATCAACAACCGCAACCTGAAAACATTCGAGGTGTCCTTACAGACGACTTTGGACATGTTGCCCGATGTGCCAGCCGACCGCTTGCTGGTCACCGAAAGCGGGATTCAAAGCCCGGAAGATGTCAGGCGCATGCGCGAGGCCAAGGTCAACGCCTTCCTGGTGGGGGAGGCTTTCATGCGTGCCCGTGAGCCCGGCGAAGCCCTGGCGAAACTCTTTGCCTGATGCTTGACGGTCAAAGTCAGCAAGCTTTTGCTTTCGGGAAGGAAGATGAGCCAGGGAGCTGCTTGGCTCAGTGGCCGCCCGATCTGCAAGCCTTGGACGAGGGCTGGAGACCTTTGCTTGAGGATTTTTTGGCATCCGCGACGGGTGCGGCGTTGTCCAAACGTTTGAATCAGGCCTTGAGTGAAGGAAAAGTCATCTATCCACCAGAGCCTTTGCGTGCTTTGGCATTGACGCCATTGAAGCAGGTACGCGTGGTGATCTTGGGGCAAGACCCTTACCATGGGCCCGGACAGGCTGAGGGTCTGGCATTTTCTGTGCAGCCTGGTGTGAAAGTTCCGCCGAGTTTGCGCAACATATTCAAAGAACTGCAACAGAGCCTCGGTGTTCCCATTGCGAGGGATGGTTCATTGGTGCGGTGGGCAAAGCAAGGGGTTTTGCTGCTCAACACATGCCTGACCGTTGAGGCAGGACACGCAGCCAGTCATGCCCGTTGGGGGTGGGAGGCCTTGACCGACGCCCTGCTAAAAGCAGCAGCGCAAAACACGCAGCCCTTGGTGTTTATGTTGTGGGGTGCTCACGCGCAAGAAAAAAAACAGTTGATAGATGGATTGATCGCGTGTGGACAGCATTTGGTGTTGAGCGCGCATCATCCGTCCCCATTGTCTGCCAATCGGCCACCGACCCCTTTTTTGGGCTGCAATCACTTTGCAATGACAAACGATTTTTTGGGATCTATGGGTGGGAAAACCATCATTTGGTGAAAAAATTAGGCAGGTTGTTGAGAAGTCGTAGAAAAGATGGCATAATTCAAGGCTTGCTTCAGGAGGGGTGCCCGAGTGGCTAAAGGGGGCAGACTGTAAATCTGTTGGCTTACGCCTACACTGGTTCGAATCCAGTCTCCTCCACCAGCAAACTGGCCTAAAGCCGGATGATCAGAGTCATTGGAAATGCTGTCCAAGCATTGGTGTTGCAGCCACTCATGCAGCACAAACAATGCGGGAGTAGTTTAATGGTAGAACCTTAGCCTTCCAAGCTAATGACACGGGTTCGATTCCCGTTTCCCGCTCCAGTCATTCGATGACAGTTTGCAAGAAGTAATTCGCCCTTGTGGCTCAGTGGTAGAGCACTCCCTTGGTAAGGGAGAGGTCGCGGGTCCGATTCCCGCCAAGGGCACCAGTTTTTGGGCGTGTGACGTGAGTTGCACGCCCTCTGTCTTGGTTGTTGACCACTACTTTTCGGAGTCGAAGAAATGGCAAAAGAGAAATTCGAACGGACCAAGCCCCACGTGAACGTGGGCACCATCGGTCACGTTGACCACGGCAAAACCACCCTGACTGCCGCCATCACCACCGTGTTGGCTGCCAAGTTCGGCGGTGCTGCCAAAGCGTACGACCAGATCGACGCGGCTCCCGAAGAGAAGGCTCGTGGTATCACGATCAACACCGCTCACGTTGAGTACGAAACAGAAAACCGTCACTACGCCCACGTGGACTGCCCTGGCCACGCTGACTATGTGAAGAACA
>NZ_NERU01000001.1 GCF_003063265.1 Limnohabitans sp. WS1 | reverse complement strand
CAAACTTCAACTGGCCGGATCAATAGGCTGCCTCGATGAGCTCGATGCCTTTCTTCAGCAATGCATTGAGCGTGGTGCCCTTGGCCTCAGCTCGCTTGACCAGGAAGTCCAACACCTGCGGATCAATTCGCACAGGCGGAATCAGGCGCAAATCAGGCTTGTAAAACTTGCCGCGCTGCGCGTTCGAAAAATGGTATTCGTCTTTCATGGTGTTCACCTTTTAGCTGGCATGTGGGTATCGCTCACAGCGTCCGAAGTTTTCGTTCTGCCTTCATGGCGCGTCGGTGCCCGCGTTCCACACTTCTTACACAAAGGTCGCAGCAGAAACGCCAAACCGTTCGCTGAGCGCGCGCACTTGGCGAATGTTGAGTTCGCGTTTGCCAGTCAGGATTTCGGACACGACACCCTGACTGCCGATCTCGCTCAGATCGCTTTGCTTCAGGCCGTGTTGTTCCATCAGAAATTTCAGAGCTTGCACACCCGTGACTTCGGGCAAAGGGTGATGCTTCGCTTCATAGTCCTCAATCAGATCGCCCACGATGTCGACCAAGCCCATCGCAGGATGCTTTTCTTCGCCTTGGGTTTCATCCAGCAGGGCTTGGAGCATCTCGGTCATGCGCGCGTAGTGCGCTTCATCCCGGATGGGGGTGATGTCGGTGGCGGCACGGAACTGCTCCCAGACTGGGAGAAGGTGCTTCACGTCGATGGCTGCATTCATGATTTCCATGCTCCTTTGTCGTATTCCCGGTGGGTCAATACTGCCTTGATGTACAAAATTTGCTTTTCGAACCGGATGTAAGCCACCAGGCGGTACTTGTTCCCGCCGATATCAAACACCGCTAACTCGTTCACCTTGTCAACTGCATTGAAGGCGGCTTTGAGCTCGGCCCAGTTTGCAAAAATGTTCTTTTCAATCACCCGCCGCCATCCCTGCAAGGGGGCTTCGGCCTGAGGATGATCGGCAGCGAAGGCCCGCAGGGCACTGTTGCTGATGATTTTCATGGGTTCAGTTTATCTCAATACGAGATAAAAACAAGCAAAAGCTCATAGTCACCTTGGTCTGCAGCTCGCAGGGCTGCCAGGTTCCCCGGGATGAGCCCAGCCTTCTCGTCGGTGGCCAGCGGTGTCTGGCCGTCCTGCTCATCCCGGTCTATCGCCATAGGTTTGACCAACGGCCGCGAAGCAATTCTTCGGTCCTGCGGTCCACCTGTTTCCGAAGCCGTTCTGCGCCGGGGCGCTGGTCTTCAAGTCCCATGGTGTGGGCCACGCTTGCAACCTCTTCCATCGCGATGGTGCGAGCGCGTTCCTGAACCACGTCCGTGAGCGGGCGTCTTGGAACCAGTGCGTAGACCAGTTCGCAATCGAGTCCATCAGCGAGTTTGCGCAGTTGTCCGAGCGAGATGCGGTCATCCGCTTCGGACTGTTCGGACTTGTGCAGCGTCGCCCCCGAGACGCCCAGCCGCTGAGCCTGCTGGCGTTCCGTTCGACCCAGGGCTTCTCGGATGAGCTTCAGCCATCCCCGAGACGGTGGCTGCCGCTTCACCAAGTCCGCGTAGCCGGAAAGGGTGGACTGCACTTGTTCAAGTCGAAGTTGGTTCAGTTCAGGAGACATTGCTAGCCTATAGGCTGGTCAAATTCGTTGAAATGTAAGCCCAATTGGAAGCAGAATGCAATGAATTGCTTCTTTACAGAGAAGCAGTCAATGTCATTCTGCTGCACTTATAGGAAGGTTTTATTGATCAGGCCAGCCCATGAGCATTGTGTTTGGGCTGCAAAGTGGGGCGGATTGACGGCTGCATCGCTGGCCCTGCATGTGGGCGGCGGTTTTTTTTGGTGTGGGAGCCCACCCCTGTGGGCGATGGTTTGCAGGGCGAAGTTGAGGGCGTGTCCCACGCCCATCGCCCACAGGGTGGGCTCCTACAAAGACAGCTCATCGCCCACGGGGTGGGCTCCTGCACAAAAGCCATCTCTTGCCTGTTGCTCAAGACTGCATGGTGCCTGTCCTTTGGGCGCGCGTTTCGGCAACTTTTTGATGTCATTCATCTGACTTTGACTTCGACTCGGGTAAAGATACACTGCCATGATCTATTCCAGCCATGAACACGCCCAACCGCCACCCCAACAACGCCACGCCATCCCAACCAGGATCGTGGGCATCGAGCCAAGCCTTGGCTATTTTGGCTGTGGATGGCATCCGCCCCAGCAACAAGGGGTTGGCCCTCATGCAGTCGATTGACAGTGGCACCATGACCCATGCTCAGGCGATTCAGTCCATCATTGAAAGAGCACGTCAGTACGCCAAAGACTGAACATCATGCAGGACGATGATCATTGGGAATGAGGCTATGAAACAGGCTTGCATCGCCGGTATTCAAGGCGAGTCACGCCCAATGGCGCGTCTCATCTGGCTCAACATCAAACAGTTTCCAGTCTAAAGCCGCCCCGAGCCTGTTGAACCCTATTGAGGGCGTGTCCCACGCCCATCGCCCACGGGGTGGGCTCCTACAAAAAGGCAGCCGTTGGCCTACAAGGTGGGCGTCTGCGTTCAGGGTCTGACGGCACAATCAGGTCATGCCAGACAAAGCACCCTCTCATGCCGTTAAAACTATCTGCGCTCCGCACAAGGCGTTGATCAAGGAAGGCTTGTTGGTTCGGGTGAGTTCCGGGATTTACACCAAAGTACGGGCGGGGGCCAAAGATGCGCCCCTTGCAAAAACCCAGTCCGATCCCCTCAAGCCCATCACCTTGCCCGATGACTTGAATGCATTGCCGCTGAAAAATGTGAGCGCATTTGTCCAGCGTTTTGCCATGTCATGCAATGTGCACTTCAAGCTCACTGGATTGGCTTCATGGGCAGAGGCGGTCACGCGGGCATCGGGCGACGATGTCACGTTGGACGAAACCGGCAAGCTCTTGGTCGCGCTGAAAAAGAAACATTTGATCAATGGCCGTCAGATGGCGCGCTTGATGTCTAACCACTTGAGTGAGCTTCGCGGTGTTTGATCCATTTGGCGACTACGAAACCCGGGGCTATTTTCGAAATGCTTCAGACGAGTAAACCTCCTCGCCCTCAGTCAGCACGTCGGGGTCAGAAAGTTTCATATAACTGAAATTCGTTGCTGTCCCGGCTGAGCAATTGCATCAGTTTGGGATGGATGAAGAGCTTTTCTTTCCCATAAGTCATCTCTCGCAACACGCCCAAGGCCACGAGCTCTTTCAAATACCGCGATGCGGCTTGCCTTTGGCCAATCTGCTTGTCCACGAGGTTGCCAATTCGGCAGTAGGGCTGTTCAAAGATCACATCCACCAGCTCGCGGCTGTAGATTTTGGGCAATCTCAGCCGTACGTGTTCGGTGGTGTGTTCGGCCAATTGCCGGATGGCCACGATTTTTCCTGTGGTCCATCGCGATGTTTCTTCCACCGCCTTGAGCATGAACAAGACCCAAGGCTCCCAAGCTTGGTCCCGCGTGACTTCCAGCAAAAGGCGGTAATAGTCGGCTTTGTTCGCGATGATGTGCCGACTCAAATAGAGAATGGGCAGGTTCAGCAGCTCTTGCTGGATCAGAAACAGGATGTTGATGACACGGCCTGTGCGTCCGTTGCCGTCCGTGAAGGGGTGAATGGCTTCAAATTGGTAATGCCCAACAGCCATTCGTATCAATGGGTCCAGTTCGGTTTCGTTGTGCAGAAACCGTTCCCAGTTGGCCAGCAGGGTTCGCAACCGGTCTTCCCCTTCCGGCGGTGTGTAGATCACTTCGCCCGTTCGGTCGTTGGCCAGTTGGGTACCGGGTGTACGCCGGATATCCATGTCTGCACCTTTGAGGGTGCGACACACTTCAACCGCAGTGGCCGTGCACAGTGGCCTGGATTGGAGTGACCGATAGCCATGGTGCAGTGCGGTTCGGTAACGCAAGGCTTCTTTGGTGGCGTGATCGGCTTGCCCATCACCATCAACGTGTTGAAACAGCTGGTCGGTGGTGGTGACGATGTTTTCGATTTCCGAGCTGTCTTTGGCCTCCAATAGCGGAATCGTGTTGATAAGCATGGTCTGGTTGGGGATCAGCTCGGCGGCTTGTTTCAGCTCGGCCAATGCAGCGCGGGCCGTAATGCAGGCACGCAGCACAGCTTTGCTTTCCAGGTCGTGCCCCGGTGGCAGTGTCGGTAACTGGTTGTGCGCCCGGTCTGGCTGCCAAACGGTTTCGATGTCGTACATGTACTTGAAATTGAATTATTGAAACATGTTTGAAGAATATGTTCTCATGAGCGACACGTCAAGCAAACGTGTCGCAATAATTCAATTTTTCGAACATGAGAGCAGCCTCATGTTCTTGGCGAGTACACGTCACCCCTGTCATGTCGCCAAAACAGGGTTTTGACAACATGAGGTTTCGGATCGATCAAATATCGATATTCCCCGCACGCAGCGCGTTGCTCTCAATCAAGTGGCGGCGGGGCTTAATTATTGTCCAAAATGGACAATATCAATTACTTTTGTCCATAATGGCCAAATGCCAAGCAAGCCACCCATTGTTTTCCCCCAAGAGCAAACGCTGCTCACCGCCTTGGGCGAGCGCCTGCGGCTGGCGCGTTTGCGCCGCAAACTGAGCACGGCCGTGGTGGCGCAGCGGGCAGGCATGTCGCGCACTTCGGTCTACAAGGTCGAAGCCGGCGATGCGGGTGCCACTTTGGGCACTTACCTGCGTGTGCTGGCGGTGCTCGGGCTGCAGGCAGATTTCAATGCCTTGGCCGCCGACGACAAAGTGGGGCGCAAGCTGCAGGATTTGGCTTTGGCCCCATCGGCTGCAGAGCGACGCCAGCGACGCGCCAGCATGCAGTTACCCGACTCTGCCAACAGCACTTCTGAGGTGCAGCCATGACGGGGCCATTCGATGGGCTAGAGGTCTGGTTGGATTGCGATTTGGGGCCTGCTTGTCTGGTGGGCCACCTGGCGCATGACCGAGGGCAGATTCGCTTTCATTACGACAAGGCTTGGCTGAACGACCCGAGGGCTTTTGCGCTGGACCCTGATTTGTCTTTGGACGCGCACCCGTTTTTCCCCAAGCCTGAACTGGGCAACTTTGGCGTGTTTCTCGACTCATCACCCGACCGCTGGGGACAAACGCTGATGAAACGGCGTGAGGCCTTGCTGGCCAAGGACCAAAAGCACCCGGCCAGAACACTTTATGCCTGGGATTTTCTGATCGGCGTGCAGGACATTACCCGACAGGGGGCGTTGCGGTTTCGCCCGTCGGGCACGCCAGCGTTTTTGGGCAACGATGCTTTTGCAGCACCACCCGTGACCACGTTGCGCGAACTGGAGCAGGTGGCTTGGCAACTGACCCATAAGCGCATTGACGATCTCGATGCTTTGCGCAAATGGTTAACTGTTCTGGTGGCACCGGGTGCTTCGTTGGGGGGCGCTCGGCCCAAAGCCAACTTCTCAGAGCTGGACGGTTCTCTTTGGATCGGCAAATTTCCGGCGCGTGACGATGACCGTGATGTCGGGGCTTGGGAGTTCGCCACGCACCAAATGGCCCAACGTGCAGGCATCGATGTCCCTGCTGCAAAGCTTTTGCGCCTGGGTGGTGAGTTTCATACTTTTTGTGTGCAGCGCTTCGACCGTGTCGGTGGTCAGCGGCGGTTTTATGCATCGGCCATGACGCTGCTGCGCAAGGACCAAAGTGAGGGCTGCAGTTATCTGGAATTGGCGCAATTTCTGCGGGCCAGTGGCGATGCAGCGACGGTTCAATCAGACCTGGCTCAGCTGTTCAGGCGCGTGGTTTTTAATGTGGCAATTGGCAATCGGGACGACCATTTGCGCAATCACGGCTTTGTGTTGAGTTCAACGGGCTGGCGTTTGGCACCCGCGTTTGATGTGAACCCGAACATCGACAAAGCCGAGCATGTGCTGAACATTGATGATATGGACAACCGTCCTGACTTGCGCACCGCGTTGAGCACTGCCGCGTTTTACGGCTTGACGGCCGCGCAGGGGCGGCACATCGTGGAGGAGGTGATGGGTGTCGTGGACACTTGGCGCGATGTCGCCAACCAAGTTCGCATTTCTCGGGCCGATATCGAATTGACGGCCGCTGCGTTCAGTGCGCATGAAGCTTGGCAAGGCCATGAAACGCGCTCTAAGCCCAAAAATTGACTTGTTAATGACAGCAGGAGCATTGGTCCGCTGTCCAATGAGAGGGCGCTGACAATGCTGCTGGTGATCCGGCACGCTGAAATTTGAATTTTGTTCACCGGTATTCCGTCGGTGGCTTTTCAGCGTGTGCCGCCTGGACGCAGCGATCCCTGTGGGAGCCCCGCCCTCGGGGCGATGTGTGGTGGTATGCGAGGCTTTATCGCGGCGAGGGCGCCGCTCCCACAAAAAACCTGATGCGATGAGCGGGAGCAATCGCATCAAGACCACCCCGAAGACCTACAGATACTTGGCGTGATGCGCAAAGTGATCGCCCAAGAACGTGGCGATGAAGTAGTAGCTGTGGTCATAGCCCGGCTGCATGCGCAGGGTCAGCGGGTGGCCCGCTGCCTCGCAAGCGGCTTGCAACCGTTCGGGGCAAAGTTGCGCCAAAAACTCGTCGGCATCGCCTTGGTCCACCAGCAGGTGCAGCTTTTCCTGGCGTGCAGTGGCCACCAGTTCTGCGGCATCCCATGCACGCCAAGCCTGTGGGTTTGCACCCAGGTAGGCAGTCAAGGCTTTTTGGCCCCAAGGCACTTGTGATGGCGCGGCGATGGGCGCAAACGCCGACACGCTGCGGTAGCGGCCCGGGTGGCGCAGCGCCGTGACCAACGCGCCGTGCCCGCCCATCGAATGGCCAAAGATGCCGCGTGAATCGCTGGCGGCAAAGTGCTGCTCGATCCAGTTGGGCAACTCAAGCGCCACGTAGTCTTGCATGCGGTAATGCGTTGCCCAAGGGGCTTGTGTGGCGTTGACGTAAAAGCCCGCACCTTGGCCCAGGTCGTAGGCATCGTCGTTGGCCACGGCTTCGCCGCGTGGGCTGGTGTCGGGCGCGACCACGATCACGCCGTGTCGCGCCGCGTGTGCCTGTGCACCGGCTTTGGTGATGAAGTTTTGTTCGGTGCAGGTCAGGCCCGAGAGCCAGTACAGCACCGGGCATTTCTCGCCGCGCAGCGCTGCCTCGGGCAGGTACACGGCCACGCGCATGTCGCAGCCCAGAGTGCTGGAGGTGTGCGCCCAGACTTCTTGCCGCCCGCCAAAGCTGGCGTGTTGTTCGATGCGTTTCATTCGCCACCTTCAAAGTGCACCACCGAGCGGATGGACTCGCCGTTGTGCATCAAGTCGAAGGCGTGGTTGATGCCGCTCAGCCCCATGGTGTGGGTGACAAACGGGGCCAACGCGATGCGTCCGGCCATGGCGTCGTCCACCATGCCGGGCACTTCACTGCGGCCTTTGACGCCGCCAAAGGCGGTGCCCATCCAGCGGCGGCCGGTGACCAGCTGGAAAGGTCGGGTGGAGATTTCCTGGCCCGCACCGGCCACGCCGATGATGACCGACTGGCCCCAGCCACGGTGCGCGCACTCGAGCGCAGCGCGCATGACCTGGGTGTTGCCAATGCATTCGAAGCTGTGGTCCACGCCCCAGCCGGTCATCTCGACGATGACTTGCTGAATGGGTTTGTCGTGGTCTTTGGGGTTGACGCAGTCGGTTGCGCCAAAGGTGCGTGCCAGATCGAACTTGCTGGGGTTGGTGTCGATGGCGATGATGCGCCCGGCCTTGGCCAGCTTGGCACCCTGCACCACGGCCAGGCCAATGCCGCCCAGGCCGAACACGGCCACGGTGTCACCTTCTTGCACCTTGGCCGTGTTTTTGACGGCGCCCAGCCCGGTGGTCACGCCGCAGCCCAACAGGCAGACTTGCTCAGGGTTGGCGTCGGGCCGGATTTTGGCCAGCGAGACTTCGGCCACGACGGTGTATTCGCTGAAAGTGGAGCAGCCCATGTAGTGGTACAGCGGCTGGCCTTGGTATGAAAAGCGCGTGGTGCCGTCGGGCATGACGCCTTTGCCCTGCGTGGCACGCACGGCCACACACAGATTGGTTTTGCCCGACTTGCAAAACAGACATTCCCCGCACTCGGCGGTGTAGAGCGGAATCACATAGTCGCCGGGCTGGACGCTGGTGACACCCTCGCCCACCTCGACCACAATGCCCGCGCCCTCATGGCCCAGCACGACCGGAAACAGCCCTTCGGGGTCTTCGCCCGAGAGCGTGAAGGCGTCGGTGTGGCAGATGCCGGTGTGCGTGATCTTGACCAGCACCTCGCCCTTGCGCGGTGGCGCGACGTCGATCTCAACGATTTGCAAAGGCTTGCCAGCTTCAAAGGCGACGGCGGCACGGGATTTCATAAAGGCTCCTGAGGGTGTGAATTGAAGGTATTGTGATCGCACGACTTGGTCGCCCATGAGCAGGCTTGCGCTTCAAACCGGTTTGTTTGAAATCAGCGCCTGTGCCCCTTGGTTTTGCAGCATCCACGCTGCGGTGATGGGACATCGGACAGCGATCAGATCATGGATTTTCTGAAAATCAGTTGCCAGATTGCGCTGGAAAATGGGTTCATGGTGCGCAATCCTGTTGCGTAATTTCCTGATGAGCTCCAGCTCCGAATAGACCATGGAACGAATTTGTGCGGTGGTCTTGTTGATCCTATGCAGATCTGAGCGATCGCATGCAGCTTAGAATTGCAGCACTAGCCTTGGGACACGTTGGCGAAAGCTCCCCCCGAGGACAGATGAAGTCTGAAAAGCCCGCCTTGTGCGGGCTTTTTCTTTTGGATATGCCCACGACGGGGCCATTCAGTGAAAACATCGTCTCTGGCCTCCCTGACCAAAAACTGAAGCCCACCCGGCTCTGTGGCCGTTGATGGTGTGACTTCAGCAGTTCACATACTCAAATATCAATATTCCCCGCCCGCAGCGCGTTGCTTTCGATGAAGTGGCGGCGTGGCTCGACTTCGTCGCCCATGAGCATGGTGAACACGCGGTCGGCTTCGATGGCGTTATGAGCCAGTCATTTTTTGTTGTAGACTACGAATCAAGTGGATTGGGGGTTCCCGGTCGGCGCTACAGCCTCGGTGGGTTCATCGGGGCTTTTCGCTTTCTGGGGAGGGTAAATCTTCAACCCTACATTTTGGTAGCCTTGCCCAGCACGGTCCCGTCCTCCGGCCCAAAAGAATTTGTTCTTGAGCAACTCAAAGGCTTGGTTTGCCTGCTCGGGCCGTATGTAATTCAGCCCGACGGGCCTGGCCACCAAGTCGGCCAGTTGCAGACCGGTCAGGTTGGTTTTCTTGTCAGCAAAGATGACGTTGAACGGCAGCTGTCGATTGCCCGGGTTTTCGCCATCGCAAATGCGTCTGAATTCCAATTCCAGTTCGGCGTCTTCCTTCTTGCCGCGACACTCGACCAAAACATGTGTCTGGAGGTGATCCTGCGTTTTTTCTGCCAAAAATTCCCGCAGAACCTCCAAGCAGATGCCTAACGCAATGTGATAAGGGTTGGAGCCAGCGCCTTCATGTCGATTCAATCGCGCCTTGTCGACCACACAAGACATCAAAATGAAATTGCTCGCATCCATGATGGAAGATAACCGGCCAATGAACTCTTCGCGTGTAGGCTTGTGGCTCAAAAAAGCGAAATCACCTTTTTGCTTGCGAATTTCATGCTCGTGCAGCACCACGCTGTCATGGCCAAAGTAGTTGAACTTCAGCTTTTCAACTGCCGGAATAATTTTCTCGGCGTAATGTCGTTTATGAAACACACAAAGAGCGAGCACAAACACCGGATAGTCGGGATCTATGCGCTCAAGTGAATGGTCTCCGCTCTCATCGACGTAAACCACATAGTCGCTGAAACGACGGACATTCACAACAGTTGCAGCGTGCAACTGTTGTTTAACAGGCATGACCTCTGCCGACTCGAACAGGGCGTATTGAGTGCCTTGCGGGGTCATCAAAGGCTTTCAATTGCCCATCAAATATCAATATTCCCCGCCCGCAGCGCGTTGCTTTCGATGAAGTGGCGGCGTGGCTCGACTTCGTCGCCCATGAGCATGGTGAACACGCGGTCGGCTTCGATGGCGTCGTCGATCTGCACACGCAGCAAGCGGCGCACGGTGGGGTCCATGGTGGTTTCCCACAGCTGGGCGGGGTTCATTTCGCCCAGACCCTTGTAGCGCTGGCGGCTGGTGGTGCGTTCGGCTTCGCTGATGAGCCAATGCATGGCCTGGCGGAAGTCGCCCACTTTTTCTTCTTTCTGGCGCTCGCCTTCGCCGCGCAGGGCTTTGGCGCCTTCGCTGAGCAGGCCCCGGAAGGTTTCGGCGGCTTCGGCCAGAGCGCCGTAGTCCGCGCCATGCACAAAGTCTTGCGTGATGATGCTGCTTTTGATGTTGCCGTGGTGGCGGCGGCTGATGCGCAGAATCGGTTTGTCGGTGCGCACGTCAAACTCGGCTGTCACTTCGGCGGGGATGCCGGTGGTGTTGAGTTCGCGCAGCTTGGCTTGCAGCGCGGGGGCGCATTCGGCGGCTTGGTCCAGCGTGTCCAGGTTCAGTGACACACCATCGGCCATGGCGCGCAGGGCTTCAGCGTCCATGAAGTTGGACAGGCGGGCAATGACGTGTTCGGCCACTTGGTGTTTGCGGGCCAGCGCTTCCAGCTTCTCACCCGTCAGCACTTGCGGCGCAGCGCCGCCGGTGCTGATGCTGGCGTCTTTGAGCGCGATGCGCAGCAAGAAGCCGTCGAGCGCCGGGCCGTCTTTGAGGTACAGCTCTTCTTTACCGGCCTTGACTTTGTAGAGCGGCGGCTGGGCAATGTAGATGTGACCGCGCTCGACCAGGTCGGGCATCTGGCGGTAGAAGAAAGTCAGCAGCAATGTGCGGATGTGCGCGCCGTCCACGTCGGCGTCGGTCATGATGATGATGCGGTGGTAGCGCAGTTTGTCGACGTTGAAGTCGTCGGTGCCGCTCTTGCCGGATTCGGCGCTGGCCTTGCCAATGCCGGTGCCCAAGGCGGTGATGAGGGTGACGATTTCGTTGCTGGTGAGCAGTTTTTCGTAGCGGGCTTTTTCGACGTTCAGGATCTTGCCGCGCAGGGGCAGGATGGCCTGGAATTTACGATCACGGCCTTGCTTGGCCGAGCCGCCAGCGGAGTCACCCTCGACGATGTAGATTTCGCACAGGGCCGGGTCTTTTTCTTGGCAGTCGGCCAGTTTGCCGGGCAGGCCCATGCCGTCCAGAACCCCTTTGCGGCGTGTCATTTCGCGGGCTTTGCGGGCGGCTTCGCGGGCACGGGCGGCTTCCACAATCTTGCCGCAGATGATTTTGGCGTCGTTCGGGCGCTCTTCCAAGAAGTCAGTCAAGGCTTTGGCCACGATGTCTTCCACCGGGGCACGCACTTCGCTGGACACCAGCTTGTCTTTGGTCTGGCTGCTGAATTTAGGCTCGGGCACTTTCACGCTCAGCACGCAGCACAGGCCTTCGCGCATGTCGTCGCCGCTGACTTCGACTTTTTGTTTTTTGGCGATCTCGTTTTTCTCGATGTACTTGCTGATGACGCGGGTCATCGCGGCGCGCAAGCCCGTGAGGTGGGTGCCGCCGTCACGCTGGGGAATGTTGTTGGTGAAGCACAGCACGCTCTCGTTGTAACCGTCGTTCCACTGCATGGCCACTTCGACACCGATGCTGGTGCCGGGGATGCCGCCGTAGCTGTCAGCAGGGCGCTCGCCGTTGGCGTGGAAGGCGTTCGGGTGCAACACTTTTTTGTTGGCGTTGATGAAGTCGACAAAGCCTTTGACACCACCCGCGCCGGAGAAGTCGTCCTCTTTGCCGCTGCGCTCGTCCTTCAGGCGAATGCGCACGCCATTGTTCAAGAAGGACAACTCGCGCAAACGCTTGGCCAGAATTTCGTAATGGAAATCGGTGTTTTGCGTGAAGATTTCCACGTCGGGCAAGAAGTGCACTTCGGTGCCGCGCTTGTCGGTGGCCCCCGTAACGCGCATGGGCGAGACTTCAACGCCGTCCACGGTGTCGAGCAAACGGTTTTGCACAAAGCCTTTGGCAAAGTCGATCTGGTGCACTTTGCCTTCGCGGCGCACCGTGAGGCGCAGCCACTTGGATAACGCGTTGACGCAAGACACGCCCACGCCGTGCAAACCACCCGAGACTTTGTAGCTGTTTTGGTTGAACTTGCCGCCCGCGTGCAGTTCGGTCAATGCGATCTCGGACGCACTGCGCTTGGGCTCGTGCTTGTCGTCCATCTTGACGCCCGTGGGGATGCCACGGCCGTTGTCGGTCACGCTGATGGAGTTGTCGCTGTGGATGGTGACGACGATGTCGTCGCAGTGGCCGGCCAGTGCTTCGTCAATCGAGTTGTCCACGACTTCGAACACCAAGTGGTGCAAACCGGTGCCGTCAGACGTGTCACCGATGTACATGCCGGGGCGTTTGCGCACGGCTTCCAGGCCTTCCAGGATCTGGATGGAGCCTTCGCCGTAGCCTTCGGATGCGCCCACTTGGTGGGCGTCGATCTTGGGTTGGGCGGTGGTGAAAGCTTCTTCGCTGGGTTGGATGTCGTCGGTCATGTTCAATTTTCTCTGTCGCTTGAATGGCCGAAACCCGCGAGAGGTCGCGGGTTTCGATAAGGTGGGCCTGGTGGGCTGGGGCCTTAAATGCGCATGGGCATCACCACATATTTGAAGTTGTCGTTTTCGGGAATGGTGATCAGCGCCGAGCTGTTGCCGTCGGCCAGATCGATGCGCACCATGTCCTGGCCCATGTTGGCCAGCACGTCGATGATGTAGGTGACGTTGAAGCCGATCTCGATGGCGTCGCCACCGTAGTCGATGTCGAGTTCGTCCACGGCTTCTTCTTGTTCGGCGTTGGTGGAGGCCACACGCAGCGTGCCGGGCTCGAGGTTCAGGCGCACGCCTTTGAACTTGTCGCTGGTCAAGATGGCCGTGCGCTGCAGGCACGACAGCATGGCCTGGCGGCCCAAGGTCAGGTTGTTGCGGTGACCTTTGGGGATGACGCGGTTGTAATCGGGGAATTTGCCCTCGACCAGCTTGGTCACAAACTCCATGCCGTCAAAGCTGAACTTGGCTTGGTTGTTGGCGAACTGCATCTCGATCGCGCCGTCGGCGTCAGACAGCAGGCGCTGCAACTCCAGCACGGTTTTGCGCGGCAAGATGACTTCTTGTTTGGCAGGCACTTCCACGTCAAGGGTGGCCGAGGTGTAGGCCAGGCGGTGGCCGTCGGTGGCCACCAGGCTGAGCTTGTTGCCTTCGGCCACAAACAAGATGCCATTGAGGTAGTAGCGAATGTCGTGAACGGCCATGGCAAATGAGACTTGCCCCAGCAATTGTTTGAGGGTTTTTTGCGGCACGCTGAAGGCGGGCCCAAAGCTGGCGGCTTCTTGCACCAGCGGAAAGTCTTCGGCCGGCAGGGTTTGAACCGTGAACTTGGACTTGCCACCTTTGAGGATGAGCTTGGCCTGCGAGGATTCCAGACTCACGGTCTGATCGGCCGGCATGGTGCGCAAGATGTCGATGAGTTTGCGTGCCCCCACGGTGGTGGTGAAGTCGCCGGGGTCGCCGTCCATCTCGGTTGTGGTGCGGATCTGGATTTCCAGATCGCTGGTGGTCAGTTGCACGGCATGACCGGTTTTACGGATCAATACGTTGGCCAGCACAGGCAGGGTGTGGCGGCGCTCGACAATGCCGGATACGGATTGCAGGACCGACAGCAATTTGTCTTGGGTGGCCTTGAGAACGATCATGGGTCTACCTTTGGTGTTGTTTCAGCCCACGAACGCACAAAGCGGTCCGGGCAGTGCAATAAAGCGCATTTTCTCTTTTTTTGGCTGCAAAACGGCTAAAAACTGCTCAGAACCTTGTAAATGACAGGAGATCATGGCCTGGAGCGGCATTCAGCCTTTGAGCGTTTGCTCCAGAACGTGCAGTTGCTGGTTCAGCTCGGTCATTTGCAAGCGTTCGGCGCTGATTTTGCGCACCGCATGCAGCACCGTGGTGTGGTCGCGTCCGCCAAACAGCTCACCAATTTCGGGCAGGCTCTTTTGGGTCATTTCCTTGGCCAGGTACATGGCAATCTGGCGCGGGCGGGCAATGCTGGCCGGGCGCTTTTTGCTGTACATGTCGGCAACCTTGATCTTGTAGTAGTCGGCCACCGTTTTCTGGATGTTCTCGACGCTGATCTGGCGGTTTTGAATGGAGAGCAGGTCGCGCAGGGCGTCGCGGGCCAGCTGAATGGAGATTTCTTTTTGGTTAAAGCGCGAATAAGCGAGGATTTTGCGCAGGGCGCCTTCGAGCTCACGCACGTTGGAGCGCACGTTTTTGGCCACAAAAAACGCCACCTCTTCGGGCATTTCACTGCCTTCGCTGATGGCTTTGTTGATCAAAATGGCCACCCTCATCTCCAACTCGGGCGGCTCCATGGCCACCGTCAGGCCCGAATCAAAGCGCGAAACCAGACGCTCATGGATGTCGGCCAGGCCCTTGGGGTAGGTGTCGCTGGTCATCACAATGTGCGACTTTTTGGCCAGCAGGGCCTCAAAGGCGTTGAAGAATTCTTCTTGCGTGCGGTCTTTGTTGGCAAAGAATTGCACATCGTCGATCAGCAGCAAATCGAGCGAGTGGTAGTGGTACTTGAACTCGTCAAAAGTCTTGCGCTGATAGGCTTTAACCACATCCGACACAAACTGTTCAGCGTGGATGTACAAAACTTTGGCTTCGGGGCGCTCGGCCAGCAGTTTGTTGCCGATGGCATGCATCAAGTGGGTCTTGCCCAAACCCACACCGCCGTAGATGAACAAGGGGTTGTAAAGCTGCCCGGGTGAGCCCGAAACGTGCATGGCGGCGGCCCTGGCCATGCGGTTGGCGGTGCCCTCGACCAGGTTGTCAAAGGTCAAGGCGGTGTTGAGTCGACTGCGGAAGGTGTTGGTGACCGGCTCTTCTACAGCTGGTGTGGGTTCTGGCCGCACTTCCATGGAAGAAGGTGTGGATGCACGCGCTGGCCTGATGCCGCCTTCACGAGGAGTAATCACTAACTCAATTTGAACAGGGTGACCCTGAAGACTTTCGAGTGTGGCCGACAAACGGCCCGCATATTGGGCACGGACCCAGTCGAGTTTGAAGCGGTTGGCAACAAACAAAGTCACCTTTTGTTGGTCGTCGGAGACCTGTGCAGTCAGGGGTTTGATCCAGGTGTTGAACTGCTGCTCGGGCATCTCGCGTGACAGCTCGTCACAGCAGGTTTGCCACAGCGCTTGCCCGACATCGGACTGAAATTCTGGGGGGGTTCCCTCGGACATGTTGATCTTGTTTTTTTGTGGACAGTAGGGATCTGGGGCGATGGGATATGAAGGCTTATCAAGAGCTTATCCACATGCCGAAACGAACCGGGAGGGCGATCATAAACCACATCGGCCCATTTGATCCACCCTCACAACACTTGGGTCAAAATTCACAGCGATTTGCCTAGCTTGTGAAAGTTTGCGATAATCTTGGGTTTCGCCCAACGCTGATTCATGGCATTGGGCACAAAGGAAGAGTTATGAAACGCACCTACCAACCATCCAAGACACGTCGCGCCCGTACACACGGTTTTCTGGTTCGCATGAAAACCCGTGGTGGCCGTGCCGTGATCAACGCACGCCGCGCCAAGGGCCGCAAGCGTCTGGCTGTCTAATGTCCGCACAACCGTCTGGCAGTAACCCGTTGTTGCTGCAGGCGGTTGAAGCTGGGGCCAGGCCACCGTGCAGCGTCTAAAAACACGCCCACAATTTCAGGCCACCCTGGCTGGCGGCACAGTCTCGCGCACGGCGCATTTTGCGTTGCATCGCTTGAACTTGGCTGCCTTGACAGACACCTCTTTGGCTCAAGCCGATCAAGTCGGGCCTGCACCTTCACCGGAGCAGGCCCTTTTTGACTTGGCCGATGTCTGGCTGGGTGCCATGGTGCCCAAACGCTGGGCTCGCCGCGCGGTCACGCGCAATGCCATCAAGCGCCAGATTTACAACGTCAGCGAACACTTTGGTGATCGTTTGCCCTTGGCTGCCCATGTGGTTCGCTTGCGCACGGGTTTTGACCGCAAACAGTTCATCAGCGCCAGCTCCGAACCGCTGAAGTTGGCGGTGCGCCAAGAGCTTTTGCAGTTATTCGAGCGTGCCATCACCCCCAAAGGCCAGCCATGATGCAGCGTTTGTTGATGTTGTTGGTGCGTGGCTACCGCTTGTTGCTGAGTCCTTGGCTGGGTTCGTCTTGCCGGTTTGAGCCCACTTGCTCGGCGTATGCCCTGCAAGCCCTGGAAACGCATGGCGCTGCAGCAGGCACTTACATGACGGTGCACCGACTGATGCGTTGCCAACCTTGGTGCCAAGGCGGTCACGACCCCATTCCAGAACAGGCCCCCCGCCTGTTCACGGCTTTGTTTTCCCCTACTTCGTCAAAGAAGCCTTCATGAACGATATCCGCCGCACCATCCTCTGGGTGATTTTTGGTTTCTCCATGGTTCTGCTTTGGGATCAATGGCAGGTCTACAACGGCCGCCCTGCCACTTTCTTCCCCAAGCCAGTGCCTGCTGTTTCAGCGCCTGCTTCGGCAGCATCGGCTCCGGCCGCAGCCGCAGCCGCAGCCGCAGCTGCGGCTGTGCAGGGTGTCCCGGCGGCCACCACGAGCGTTGCATCGCCAGGTCAAGTGCCTGTGAGCGCAGGTGCGGCATCGCCAGCCAACAGTGAAAAAATCGAGGTCAGCACCGACGTGCTCAAGCTCAGCTTTGACACCGAAGGCGGTAACTTGGTGCGCAGCGAGTTCACCAAGCACAATGATTTTGTGGACACGACCAAGCCTTTTGTCTTTCTGGACCAAAGTGGCACACGCGTTTACAACGCCCAGACCGGCTTGATTGGTGGCAACTTCCCCACCCACAAAACGCTGATGCGCTTCAGTGGTGAAAAAAGCCTGAAAGACGGCCAGGACCAATTGACACTGCGATTCGAATCGGAAGCTTTGAATGGCGTGAAACTGGTCAAAACCTACACCCTCAACCGTGGCAGTTACGCCATTGGCGTCAAACACGAGGTGATCAACACGGGCACAAGCACAGTGTCGCCACAGCTGTACTTGCAGTTGGTGCGTGATGGCAACAAACCCGCTGGCGAGTCTTCGTTCTATTCCACCTTTACCGGCCCTGCTGTTTACACCGAGGCCAAGAAGTACCAAAAGGTCGAGTTCAGCGACATTGAAAAGAACAAGGCTGAAATCGACAAGACATCGCCCAATGGCTATGTGGCCATGGTGCAGCACTACTTTGCAACAGCTTGGCTGCTGGCGGACGGCATTCAGCGCGAAAACTTTGTGCGCAAGGTGGACACCAATTTGTATGCGGTGGGCATGATCACGCCTTTGGCCGATCTGGCCCCAGGCCAGTCCAAAACGCTGAGTGCCCAGCTGTTCAGCGGCCCACAAGAAGAAAAAGTGCTCGAGGCCTTGGCCCCTGGCCTGGACTTGGTCAAAGACTACGGCTGGCTGGCCATGCTGTCCAAGCCTTTGTACTGGTTGCTCGACAAGCTGTTCAGCTTCATTCAAAACTGGGGCTGGTCGATCGTGGCGCTGGTGCTTTTGCTCAAGATTGCGTTCTACTGGCTCAATGCCAAGGCCTATTCGAGCATGGCCAAGATGAAAGCCATCAACCCCAAGATCATGGAAATGCGCGAACGCCTGAAAAACGATCCGCAAAAAATGCAGCAAGAGATGATGAAGATCTACCGCGAAGAAAAGGTCAACCCCATGGGTGGCTGCTTCCCGATCATGATTCAGATCCCGGTGTTCATCGCTTTGTACTGGGTGCTTTTGTCCAGCGTCGAAATGCGCAACGCGCCTTGGGTTCTCTGGATCCACGACTTGTCGGCACCCGATCCCTATTTCATCTTGCCTTTGGTCATGACTTTGACCACTTTGCTGCAAACGGCCTTGAACCCCGCGCCACCCGACCCGATGCAAGCCAAGCTGATGTGGATCATGCCCCTGGTGTTCTCGGTGATGTTCTTCTTCTTCCCCGCCGGCCTGGTGCTGTACTGGATCACGAACAACATCTTGTCGATCGCCCAGCAGTGGATGATCAACACCCGAATGGGCGTGCCGCCACAGTTCAACTTGCCCAAGTTCAAGTAAAACCTGTCGACTCGAAAGGCCGCGAAAGCGGCCTTTTTTTGGCCTTGACCTGTGGCCGCTTTTCACCCAACCCCTTTTTGTGATGGACCACTGACCATGCTCGCCAGACACCAGGAACCCATCGTTGCCATCGCCACCGCACCGGGTCGCGGCGCTGTGGGCATCGTGCGGGTGTCGGGCCGCAATTTGGCCTCACTGATTCAAGCCTTGTGCGGCCGCTCTCTCAAGCCACGAGAGGCCACGTATTTGCCGTTTGCCGATGCCGATGGCAGCCCGATTGACCACGGCTTGGCGCTGCACTTTGTGGCCCCACACTCGTTCACAGGCGAGGATGTGCTGGAGTTGCAAGCGCACGGCGGGCCGGTGGTTTTGCAGCTGCTGGTGGCGCGTTGCCTGCAAGCGGCCGCCGAATTGGACCCGTCTTCAGGCCAGCCACGTCTGGCGGGTTTGCGCGTGGCGCAGCCGGGCGAGTTTTCTGAACGGGCTTTTTTGAACGACAAGATCGATTTGGCGCAAGCCGAGGCCATTGCCGACCTGATCGACGCCAGCACAGAGGCCGCTGCACGCAGTGCCAGCCGATCTTTGGCGGGCGATTTTTCCAAGGAAATCCATGCGCTGCGCGATGCGCTGATTCACCTGCGCATGCTGGTTGAAGCCACGCTGGACTTCCCCGAAGAAGAGATTGATTTTTTGCAAAAAGCCGATGCACAGGGGCAACTGACGCGCCTGCAAGCCGCGCTGCAAACTGTGTTGGGCAAAGCCCGTCAAGGCGCTTTGCTGCGCGAAGGCATCAAGGTGGTGATCGCGGGCCAGCCCAATGCGGGCAAGAGCTCGCTGCTCAATGCGTTGGCCGGGGCAGAGCTGGCCATCGTCACGCCCATAGCGGGCACCACGCGCGACGTGGTGCAGCAAACCATCCAGATCGAAGGCGTGCCGCTGCATGTGATCGACACCGCCGGTCTGCGTGAGGGCGAGGGCGTGGACGAGGTGGAGCAAATTGGCATTGCCCGCGCCTGGGGCCAGATTGAAGCCGCTGATGCGGTGCTGTTTTTGCACGACCTGACCCGCGTGGGCCAAGCCGATTACGACACCGCCGATGCCGACATTGCCACCCGACTGAAAAGTCGCCTGCCCGCCAGCGTGGCGGTGCTTGACGTGTGGAACAAGGCCGATGCGGCCCTTTTGGCGGGAGATCGTCCGGGTTTGACGCTTTCGGCACGCACTGGAGAGGGCCTGCAAGCCCTGCGACTGCAACTGCTGCACCAAGCCGGCTGGCAACAAGCCAGCGAAGGCCTGTTCATTGCCCGTGAGCGCCATGTGCAGGCGCTGCACCGGGTGCGCGAGCATCTGGACATGGCCGACGCCCATCTGGCCGCACAGGCCCAAAACCTGGATCTGCTGGCCGAAGAACTTCGCCTGGGCCAAAACGCGCTCAACGAGATCACCGGCGAGTTCAGCGCCGACGATTTGTTGGGCGTGATTTTTTCGAGTTTTTGCATCGGCAAATAAGTCGCTTCGCGCTTTTCGCGCAAGCCGCGCACCCCCTCCTCTTCGAAGAAAACCCTGACCCCGTCACCGGGTCCTCAGGGTTTTCTCGAATGCGCACAATTTCTTTTTTATGCACAATTTGTAAATCATGCAGAATCCAGCTACCAACTCCACCTTGTCAGAGCAGGCCTTCCAAGTCTTGCGCGGAGATGTCTTGTCGGGTCGCCATGCGCCTGAAAGCAAGCTCAAGGTCGATGCCTTGCAACAGATGTACGGCTTCTCGAGCAGCCCCCTGCGCGAAGCCCTGAACCGGCTGGTGCAAGAAGGCCTGGTCAAAGCAGACGAGCGCCGAGGTTTTCGGGTCACCCCCATCTCGCCCTCCGATTTGACCGACATCACCAAGATGCGCTTGATGCTGGACATCCCGGCCCTGCAAGAGTCCATCGCCGCTGGCGACGATGCCTGGGAGGCACAAATCGTGGCCACGTTTCATCGGCTCGAAAAAATCGAATCCCGTCTGCCGCAAGGCCCCGTGGTGCTGGACGCCGAGTGGAGCCAACGTCACCGGGACTTTCACATGACCCTGATTGCGGCCTGCCCCTCTGAGCGCCAACTGCTGTGGAGCATGAGCCTGTTTGACCAGGCCGAGCGTTATCGGCACTTTGCCGCACGCAACCGAACAGTCTCGAAAAAGAAGGACGAAGAACACCGCGCCTTGATGAAAGCCGTGCTTCGGCGTGACAGCGAAACGGCCAGCGCCATGCTGTCTGAGCACATCCGCAGCACGCAGGCCAATGTGATGGCGGCCTTTGCATTGCAACAAAAACAAGGCCTCTGAGCCATTTCATCATCCCAGCAGGAGACAAACATGCTCAATGTCACTCAACCCACCCCTTCCCATTTCGGCATTTATGTCACCGATGTCGAGAAGATGGTGCACTTTTACAAATCTGTCTTCGGATTGGTCGAGACCGATCGGGGCGTGGGCAAAACCTTCAAAGCGCCACTGGTTTTTTTGAGCGCCAGCCCGGACCAGCACCACCAGTTGGTGATCGCTGGCGGACGTCCTGCCGAGGCCACCTTCAGCACCGTGATGCAGTTGTCGTTTGCGGTTCCGTCTATCCAATCGCTGCGGGACTTGAAGGAAAAAGCCACCGCATTGGGTGCTAGCAAAGTGCTGCCCTTGAACCATGGCAATGCCTTGTCGGTTTATTTTGCAGACCCAGAGGGCAACACGGTCGAGATCTACATCGACATGCCGTTTTACATTTCGCAGCCACACGGCGACCCACTCGACTTGAGCCAAGACGACGAGACCATCTTGCGCGAGACCGAAGCCATCTGCAGACAAGACCCGAGCTTCATGCCCATCGCCCAGTGGCAAGCGAAATTTGCCAAGGCCCACTGAATCACCATTCCACCAAGGACTTCTTATGAAATTGCTTTCCTTCATCCACCAAGGCCGTGAAACGTGGGGCGCGCTCGTGAGCGCAGACGCCATCGTTGACCTGGGCAAAGCGCTGCCGCAATACGCCACGCTGACGGACTACATCGCCTCGGGCGCTTACCTGAACGCCAAGCAGGATGTGGCCAACAAAACCGCCGATGTAAAACTGGCCGACATCACCTTCTTGCCGGTGATCCCCAAGCCCGAAAAAATCGTCTGCGCCGTGCGCAACTACATGGACCACCACCAGGAAGTGCTGGCCGCGGGCATGCACCGCGAATTGTCCGAAGAGCCACCCATCTTTTTGCGGGTGTGGCGCTCGCAAGTGGCACACGGCCAACCCATCATCTGCCCCAAGGTGTCGGGCTCACTCGACTGGGAAGGCGAGTTGGCTGTGATCATCGGCAAAGAAGGCCGCAACATTGCCGAGGCCAACGCCTTTGACCATGTGGCGGGCTACTCTTGCTACAACGATGGCAGCATCCGCGAGTGGCAATTCCACGCCAAACAAATCGCTTCGGGCAAAAACTTTGAATCCACCGGCGGCTTTGGCCCTTGGATGGTCACGGCCGACGAAATCGCACCCAACCAGGAACTCAAGCTGATCACGCGCCTGAACGGCGAAGTGGTGCAGTCGAGCCACACCGGCCACATGATTTTCTCGATCGCCAAGCTCATCAGCTACGCCTCGACCATCTTCACGCTGGTGCCCGGCGACGTGATCGCCACCGGCACGCCTGCGGGTGTGGGCTGGAGCCGCAAGCCCGCCTGGTTCATGAAGCCGGGCGATGTGTGCGAGGTCGAGATCGAGGGCATCGGCACCTTGGTCAACCCGATCGCGGCCCAGGCCTGAGCATGAAAGCCATCCAAGTCCAGGTGCCCGGCGGGCCGGACAGTTTGCTGCTGGTGGATCTGCCCGATCCGCTGCCTGGCCCTGGACAGGTGCGCGTGAAAGCCCATGCCATTGGGGTGGGCCGCCCGGATGTGTTGATCCGCCAAGGCACCTACAAATGGATGCCGCCACTGCCTGCCGTTCCTGGCGCGGAGCTGGCCGGCGTGGTCGACGCCATCGGCGAAGGCGTGACACAGTGGCAACTGGGTGACCGTGTGCTCGTGAGTGCGCGCGAACTGGCCCAGCGCGGTGGCTGCTATGCCGAGGCCATTGTGGTGCCGCAAGACGCGCCTTACCCCTTGCACCCGACAGTGGCCTTTGAAGACGCGGTCAGCCTGCCCAACTTGCAACTGGCCTTGGCACTCATGCGCGTGGCCGGGACCAGCCATCGCCCACAGCCACATGTGCTGATCACAGGGGCATCGGGCGGTGTAGCGGGCATGCTGTGCCAGGTCGCCAAGCACCGAGGATTTGCCACCATTGGAACCAGTCGGACTGCCGACAAAAGCCAATACGCACGGGACCATGGTTTTGACCATGTGGTGTGCACGGAACAAGACGACCTGAAGACCCAAATTCAAACGCTCACGCAAGGCCGTGGTGTGGATCTGGTGTTCGACCATCTGGGCGGGCAAAGCCTGATCGATGGCTTGCACAGCCTGGCGTCACTCGGCACGGTGGTGTCTTACAACATTGTTCAAGGCATGCCCACAGAAGATGTTTTTCAGGTGCTTCGCAAATTCTTGGGCAAGAGCTTGGCCGTGCGGTGCTTTTCGATGCACACCTTTGACGAGGACCCTTTGGCGCGTCGCGCACTGATGCAAGAAGCCATCGAGCTGATGGCGCAAGGGCTTGTTCGGCCGCCTGAACACCAGATTTTCAAACTCAGCGAAGTCCGCCAAACCCACGTCTTGCTCGATCAAGGCAGGGTCAGCGGCAAGCTGGTGATGCAACCGTGAAGTTCGTGCAGGCAAGCGTCCGCAGAAGGCGCTGCATGCTTTATTCATCCTTGAGGAGACAACCATGCTTCGTCGACATTTACTCATCGCTCTGAGTGCAGGGTCTTTGGCCTTGCCCATGACCGTTCTGGCCCAAACCTATCCAGAACGTCCCATCAAAATTCTTCAGGGTTTTGCACCCGGCGGCAATGCGGACGCCATTGCACGGTCCGTGAGCCAAGAAATGAGCAAAGGCTTGGGCCAGTCCATGGTGGTCGAGGCGCAAGCCGGTGCCGGGGGCACCATTGCAGCCACCACAGTGTCGAAGGCCAGACCCGATGGTTACACCCTGCTCTTGGCCACGGGCGGTCATGCGGTTGCTGGCGCGTTGTACAACAACTTGGCCTACCGCACGGTGCAAGACTTCGAGATGGTCAGCACCATCACGTATTTCCCATTTCTTGTGGTGGTGCCTGCGAACAGCAAGTATGCCAATTTGACGGCTTTGCTGGCCGCCGCCAAAGCCAACCCGACAGAAATCAGCTACGGCACAGCGGGCATTGGCTCGACCCATCACCTGGCCGGTGAGCTCTTGGCCAGCATGTCCAAAACACAGTTGCTGCATGTCCCTTTCAGGGGTGACTCGGCTTCGCTGACGGCATTGCTCAGTGGCGAAATCCCCATGATCATTGCCCCACCCACCGCGGTGATGGCCAACATCAAAGGCGGCAAACTGCGGGCGATTGCCGCCACGGGGCCCCAAAGGTGGCAAGGCCTGCCCGATGTGCCCACGGTCACTGAACAGGGCGTGACCGGGTACGACGTACAGTCTTGGGCTGGTTTGATGGCACCTGCGAGCACACCGCGTGCCGTGATCGATCGCCTGAATGCAGAACTGCAAAAAGCGATCGTGGTCCCTGCGGTCAAATCGCGCCTGGAAGACATGGGTGGCGAAGTGCGTGGCAGCACCCCCGAGGAGATGCGCAGCTTGGTGGCAGGACAAACCCAAAAGTGGATACAGGTCGTCAACGACGCCAAAATTCCCAAACAATGATTGAAACCAACAAAGGATGACCGATGTCACTGATTGAAATTCGCAAACGCAGCCTGACGATCGAAACCACGTACCACGAAGGCGGCCCGGTCACGGACACCCCGCTGAAATTGGCGGCGGCTTGTGCAGTGATCCAAAACCCGTATGCCGGGCGTTACGAGCCTGACCTGATGCCCTTCATGGCGGAACTGCGGTCTTTGGGCACCGTGCTGGCGCAAGAGCTGGTGGACACCTTGGGCAAAGACAACATCGAGGTCTACAGCAAAGCGGCCATTGTGGGCGTCAACGGCGAAATGGAACACGGCGCTGTATGGCATGAAGCGGGCGGCTGGGCCATGCGCACGGTGCTGGGCGAGCCCAAAGCCATGGTGCCCGCCAGCAAGGCGGTGGCGCACACTGGTTATCGCCTCATGGTGCCGGTGCATTACATCCACGCCAGTTATGTGCGCAGCCATTTCAACAGCATGGAAGTGGGCATTCAAGATGCGCCTCGACCCAATGAAATCTTGTTTGCATTGGTCATGGGCACGGGGCCCCGTGTGCACTCTCGCTTGGGCGGACTGACCAAGGACAAAGTTTCAGTCCACGACGGCCAACGCTGATCGCATCGCAACCGGTCACTTCAGTGACTGATAGGGCAAAGGTTTCATCTCAAGATGGTTCCTTTGCTTTTTTCATTTCAGAACATGGCCACAGCCGCTCAACCCACCCTCAGCCCCGAGCAAGACGCTGACTTGCGCGAACGCTCGGACTGGATGGGTGCCTATCTGGTGCTGCATGCCTGGGGTGTCATTGCGCTGGCCATGGCGTTTTTCATCGCTTGGCCCAACCCTTTGAGCTTCATCGCCGCTGTGATCATCATTGGTGGCAGGCAGCTGGGCTTGGCGATCTTGATGCACGATGCGGCACACCGGGCCTTGTTCAAAAACACCCGGCTCAATGACACGCTGGGCGCCTTTTTGTGCGGCTGGCCGGTGGGCGCGAGCCTCACGCTGTACCGGCCTTACCACCTGAGCCACCACCGCCACACACAGCAAAAGGACGACCCCGACCTGATCTTGTCAGCGCCTTTTCCAATCACCGCAAAAAGCTTTTGGCGCAAGATGCGGCGCGACATTCTGGGCATCACCGGTGTCCAGCGGCGCTTGGAGTTTTTCCGCATGGAAATGGGCCAAGACCCCAGCCGTTTGCAGCGCCTGAAAAACCTGTTCGCCGCAGAAAAATACTTTGCCTTGAGCAACCTCGCCATCTTCGCCGTCTGCGCCGCAGCCGGGGTGTGGTGGGCTTACTTTGCGCTGTGGCTCTTGCCTTTGCTGACCTGGTACCAGGTGATCAGCCGCATCCGCAACATTGCCGAGCATGCGGTGGTGGGCGACAACAACGACCGCCTGCGCAACACCCGTACCACGCTCACCCACTGGGGCATGCGCATGGTGCTGGCCCCTTACTGGGTCAACTACCACCTGGAGCACCACCTGTTTGTGTTCACGCCCTGCTGGAAATTGCCTGCGGCCCACCGCATGCTGATCGAACAAGGCTTTGGGCCTCGCATGGAGCTGGCCGAGGGCTATGGGCAAGTGCTGCGCAAAGCGGTGTCCAAGCCGCACGACGACAGCACCCCCGGTGGACCGAAGGGCCCTCGCAAGAGCGCTGCACTCATTTGAATCACCTCAAGGATCGAACATGGCCAACCGCCTGGACCAGCAAGTCGCCATCATCACCGGTGCCAGTCGCGGCATTGGCCTGGCCATTGCGCAAGCCTATGCCGCCGAGGGGGCCAGCTTGTGCCTGATCGCCACCGATGTGGCCCGTCTCAGTGCAGTCAAGGATGGGTTGGATTTGCCAACCGAGCGGATCATGACCATCGGGCTGAATGTGACCGACCGCGATGCGTGTTTTGCCGCAGTGGCACAGGTCGAACAACGCTTTGGCCGCGTGGATGTGCTGGTCAACAACGCGGGCGTGTACCGGGGCAAGTCCTTTTTGGACTATGCCGCGCAGGACTTTCAGGACATGCTGGATGTGAACCTGTTTGGTGTGCTGCATTTCATGCAGGCGGTGCTGCCGGGCATGCAGGCACGCCGACACGGACGCATTGTCAACATGGCCTCAACAGCGGGCAAATGGGGGTCTCGCAACCAAAGCGCCTACAACGTGAGCAAACACGCGGTGGTGGGCCTGACGCGTTGTGTGGCCTTGGAAGCCAGCCCGCACAATGTGACCGTGAACGCGATTTGCCCCGGCTTTATCCAGACCGACATGGTTGAAGAACTCAAGGCCCAGGTGGCACACAGCTCGGGCATGACCGGTGAAGAACTGGTCAAGGCCGCACTGACCCGTGTGCCTTTGGGGCGCATCCTGAACCCGACCGAAATCGCAGGTTTGGCGGTGTATTTGGGCTCGTCCGAATCGAGTGGCATGACGGGTCAAAGCATCCATGTCGATGGCGGCATGGTGATGAGTTGAAACGACAGAATGCCCGCCCCCGCACAAGCTTCTGCGCCCCACTCTCCGCATGCATCCATAAACCTACAAAAATCTGACTTTTGATGGTCCATCTTGAAACATTCGTCGCGCAAGAGACAGAACTTCGGGATAACCATGTACCTGCTATTTTTTCCTCGACACAGAATTCGCGTGTTCTTTGTTCTTTGTTGTCCAGGTACAAAACTCAATGGCTGACGAAATCATTCTCGAAACCCGGGGGCTCATCAAGGAGTTCAAGGGTTTTGTTGCTGTCAACGGTGTGGATCTGCGGGTCAAGCGCGGGCAAATCCATGCGCTGATTGGCCCCAATGGCGCGGGAAAAACCACGGTGTTCAACCTGCTGACCAAGTTTCTGATTCCCACCAAGGGACAGATTGTGTTCAATGGCCATGACATCACCTCCGAAAAACCCTCACAAGTGGCACGGCGTGGCATTGTGCGGTCCTTTCAGATTTCGGCCACTTTCCCCAACTTGACCGTCATGGAGAACGTGCGCATCGGCTTGCAACGCGCCACCGGGACATCGCTGCATTTTTGGCGCTCCGAGCGCAGCCTGAACCAGCTCAATGACAAAGCCATGGCACTGCTGGACGAGGTGGACCTGGGCAATATGGCTGACTTAACGGCCGTTGAGTTGCCTTATGGCCGCAAGCGAGCCCTGGAAATTGCCACCACTTTGGCCATGGATCCCGAGCTGATGTTGCTCGACGAGCCCACCCAGGGCATGGGCCACGAAGACGTGGACCGCGTCACGCAGCTGATCAAAAAAGTCGGGGCCAACCGCACCATTTTGATGGTGGAGCACAACATGAATGTGGTGTCCAAAATTGCGGACACCATCAGTGTCTTGCAACGTGGACAAGTGATTGCAGAAGGACCTTACGCCGTGGTGTCACAAAACCCGCAAGTGCTCGAAGCCTATATGGGCACCACCGACAACCAGCTGGAGGGAGCCCATGGCTGAGCCCAAAGAAATGCTGCGCATCAGCAACCTGCAAGCCTGGTACGGTGAGTCACACATCCTGCATGGGGTGGACCTCACGGTGAATGAAGGCGAAGTGGTGACCTTGCTGGGTCGCAACGGTGCGGGTCGCACCACCACGGTCAAATCGATTCTGGGTCTGGTGGGTCGACGCACTGGCTCCATCACCATCAAGGGCCAAGAAACCGTGAACTGGGCTCCGCACCAGATTGCCAAACTGGGCATTGGTTATTGCCCCGAAGAGCGCGGTATTTTCTCGGCCCTGACCTGCGAAGAAAACCTGCTGCTGCCGCCCGTGATTGCCCCCAACGGCATGTCGGTCGAAGAAATTTACGACATGTTCCCCAACCTGCTGGAGCGGCGCAACAGCCCGGGCACACGCCTGTCCGGTGGCGAGCAGCAAATGCTGGCGGTGGGCCGCATTCTGCGCACCGGCGCTCGCTTTTTGTTGCTGGATGAAATATCTGAAGGCCTGGCCCCGGTCATTGTGCAAGCGCTGGCCCGCATGATCACGGCCCTCAAGGCCAAGGGCTTCACCATCATCATGGTCGAGCAGAACTTCCGATTTGCCGCCCCCCTGGCCGACCGCTTCTACGTGATGGAGCATGGCCAGATGGTGGAGAGCTTCAGCGCACATGAGCTGTCCTCCAAGATGGGCATGTTGAACGAGTACCTGGGTGTTTGATTTTTTTTCTTAACGGAGACAGCACGATGAAACGCAAACTTCTTTCCTTGGCCGCTTTGGCCGCCTGTGCCTTTGCGGGTGGTGCACAAGCCCAGATCTCTGACGGCATCGTCAAGATCGGTGTGCTCAACGACATGTCGGGTCTTTACTCCGACATCACGGGCCCCGGCTCGGTGACCGCCGCCAAAATGGCGGTGGACGACTACATCAAGGCCACCGGCAGCAAGCTCAAAGTGGAAATCGTGGGCGCTGACCACCAAAACAAACCCGATGTGGGCTCCAACATTGCACGCCAGTGGTATGACACCGACAAGGTCGACATGATCGCTGACGTGCCCACATCGTCGGTGGGCTTGGCCATTGCCAAGATCTCCAGCGACAAGGGCAAGCTGCACGTCAACTCCGGCTCGGCCACTGCCGACCTGAGCGGCAAGGCTTGCAACGCCAACACCATCCACTGGGCTTATGACACCTGGATGCTGGCCAACGGCACGGGCAAGGCGATTGTCAAAAGCGGTGGCAACACTTGGTTTTTCTTGACCGCCGACTACGCTTTTGGCCACGCCCTGGAGCGTGACACCGAAGCCGTGGTGACCAAGAACGGCGGCAAAGTGGTGGGCAAAGTGCGCACCCCCTTCCCAACACAAGACTTCTCTTCTTTCTTGCTGCAAGCACAAGCGTCCAAAGCCAAGATCATTGGCTTGGCCAACGCCGGTGGTGACACCACCAACTCGATCAAGCAAGCCGCCGAATTTGGCATCACCAAGGGCGGCCAGAACCTGGCTGGCTTGTTGGTCTTTTTGCCTGACGTGCACTCTTTGGGCCTGAACACCGCCCAAGGTCTGATGTTGACCGAGACCTTCTACTGGGACTTGAACGACAACACCCGTGCCTTCTCCAAGCGTTTTGCAGCTGAGCGAGGCGGCAAATACCCCTCGATGGTGCAAGCCGGTGTGTACTCCAGCGTGATCCACTACCTGAAGGCGGTGGACGCGGCCAAGACGGACGACGGCACCAAAGTGGCGGCCAAGATGAAAGAAATGCCTACGGACGATCCTTTGTTTGGCAAAGGCAGCGTGCGTCCCGACGGCCGCAAGATTCACCCAGCCTACCTGTTTGAAGTGAAAAAGCCTGCCGAGTCCAAGGGGCCTTACGACTACTACAAGCTGGTCGCCACGATCCCTGCCAACGAGGCCTTCCGCCCATTGGCCGAGAGCGACTGCCCTCTGGTCAAGAAGTAATCCCTGCCCTTCGTTCAAGCAAGTCGATACATCACCATGGAAATCTTTGGCATTCCCTCGCAAGCCCTGTTCGGGCAATTGCTGATCGGGCTGATCAACGGCTCTTTTTACGCGCTGCTCTCACTGGGTCTTGCCGTGATTTTCGGCTTGCTGAACATCATCAACTTCACCCACGGCGCCCAGTACATGCTGGGCGCTTTTGTGGCCTACCTTTCGCTCACCAAATTGGGCATCAATTACTGGGTCTCGCTCATCGTCACACCGATTTTGGTGGGCGCGACCGGCATGGTGATTGAGCGCACCATGCTCAAGCGGCTCTACAAGCTGGACCATTTGTATGGCTTGCTGCTGACTTTCGGACTGGCACTCATCATCCAGGGTTTGTTCCGTCACGAATTCGGTTCATCGGGCATGCCTTATCCGGTGCCCGAGATCTTCCAGGGGGCCTACAACACGGGCTTCATGTTCTTGCCCAAATACCGCGCCTGGGTCATCGTGGCTTCGCTGGTGGTGTGCCTGTCCACTTGGTACGTGATTGAGCGCACCAAACTGGGGGCCTATCTGCGTGCTGCGACCGAAAACCCCAGCCTGGTCCAAGCCTTCGGCATCAACGTGCCACGCATGATCACGCTGACCTATGGTTTTGGCGTGGGTCTGGCGGCCTTTGCCGGTGTCATGGCCGCCCCCGTCTACCAGGTCAACCCCACCATGGGTGCGGACATCATCATCGTGGTGTTTGCGGTGGTGGTGATTGGCGGCATGGGCTCCATCATGGGCGCCATCCTCACGGGTTTTGGCCTGGGCTTGATCGAAGGCCTGACCAAGGTGTTCTACCCCGAAGCTTCCAGCACGGTGATTTTCATCATCATGACCATTGTTCTCCTGATCAAGCCTGCCGGGTTGTTCGGCACCCAGAAGTAAGACCATGACCACAGTCTCGACGCCCTCTTTCAAGACCCAGTCGTTCACGCACCAGTGGGTGGCCTTTGCCATCATGGTGCTGGTGCTGGTCATCGCGCCCATCTGGGTCTACCCGATCTTCCTGATGAAGGTCATGTGCTTTGCCTTGTTTGCCTGCGCCTTCAACTTGTTGATCGGCTTTGGTGGCTTGCTGTCTTTTGGCCACGCCATGTTTTTGGGCACTGCCGGTTATGCCGCTGCGCACGCCGCCAAGGTCTGGGGCTGGAACCCCGAATTGGCGGTGTTGTTCGCCACGGCGTGCTCAGGTGTGCTGGCCCTGGTCACGGGCATGCTGGCCATCCGCAGGCAAGGCATTTACTTTGCGATGATCACCTTGGCGTTCTCGCAAATGGTGTTTTTCTTTTACCTGCAAACCCCGTTCACGGGCGGTGAAGACGGCATCCAGAGCGTGCCCCGGGGCAAGCTGTTTGGCGTTTTTGACCTGGAACAAAACAGCGCCATGTACATGTTTGTGCTGGCCATCTTTTTGGCAGGCTTTGCCTTCATCTGGCGCATCGTGCACTCGCCCTTTGGCCAGATCCTCAAAGCGATTCGCGAGAACCAGGACCGCGCCATTTCGCTGGGCTACGACACCGACCTCTACAAGCTGATTGCCTTCGTCATCTCTGGCGCATTGGCGGGTACGGCCGGTGCCACCAAGTCGCTGGTGTTCCAGTTGGCTTCGCTGACAGACGTGCACTGGTCCATGTCGGGCGAGGTGGTGCTGATGACGCTGGTGGGTGGCTTGGGCACCTTGTTTGGCCCGGTGGTGGGTGCGGCTGTGATCGTGAGCATGCAAAACTACCTGGCCCAGTTGGGTGCATGGGTCACCATCATCCAGGGTGTGATTTTTGTGATTTGCGTGCTGGCTTTTCGCCGCGGCATTGTGGGTGAAATTGCCCACTGGCTCAAAAAGCCGCTGTAAGCGATCCATCCCACAGATTCCTCATTCAGCCATTGGGCATCCAGGCCGCAAGACAAGACAGCGGCCTGCGCAATGTGGGGTCAAAGGGGTTGATGTGCGGGGAAACACGTTGTGCCTCCTTTTTGAGCAACTCCACCACAGTGGGCAGCCGCTGATCGTTCAGGCGAGCTGAAATCGTTCCGACGCTAATGGCCGCCACCGCGTGGCCATCGCGGTCACAAACAGGGACCGCCACACCGGCCATGCCTTCGAGCAAACCCGAGTTGGTGTCGGCATAACCTTGGGCCCGAACCCGGTCAATTTCGGTCCTGAGGTACACCTCATCGAGTGTGCCCAGTTCGCGAACACGGGGCACATTGAATCGGATCACTTCTTCGCGTTCGGCCTCGGGCAAAAAAGCCAGAATGGCCAAACTGCCCTGCCCAACCCCCAAGGCCACACGCCCGCCAATGTCGCCCGTGAACGACCGAATGGGAAAAGGGCCTTCGCTGCGGTCAATGCACACCGCATCGAACCCGCTGCGGGCCAATAAGAAAAGGGTGTCACCCAAACTGGCCGACAGACGCAGCAGCAATGGACGGCACAGGTCGCGCAAATGCGATGGATTGCCAGCGCGTGCGGCCAGTACAAAAAACTCAATGCTCAAGCGGTAGTGCTTGGTCCGCTCATCTTGCTCCACCACGTTTTGGGCAATCAGCGCCTGCAAAGTGCGGTGAACCGTGGCTTGCGTCAAACCGATGTCTTTGGCAATTTGCGTCACCCGTGCACCCTCGCGCTGGGCTTGGGACAAATGGCCAATGATGGCGAAGGCGCGTTCGAGCACGCCTGATCCCATTTGTGGTGTTGTCATGTTGATGATCCGAAGTTTTGAAGAAATTTTATGAATTTAATTCGACTGAATGGAATTAAATAAATACTTTTATCATTTAATGAAATACCCTGTTGACGCCATCGCCTGATTCAAACACCATTTGTCAATGTCCGTCGTCCATATTTGCAAAGGCCAAAGCCAGGCCAGCGGGCACAGGAGTGTGGTGAATGTCTTTTTTGACGCTGACAAATCTTTCCAAGTTTTACGGCACGCAATGCGCCGTCGACAAGGTGAACCTGAGCGTTGAAAAAGGCGAGTTCGTCACCCTGCTGGGGCCTTCGGGCTGCGGCAAAACCACCACGCTGCAAATGATGGCCGGCTTTGTAGAAGCCAGCGAAGGTGACATTTTTCTGGATGGCCAGAACATCACCCACAAAGCCCCGAACACGCGCGGCTTGGGCATTGTGTTTCAAAGCTATGCGCTGTTTCCCCACATGACGGTGGCCCAAAATCTGAGTTTTGGCTTGGAGATGCGCTCCATGGCCAAGGCCGAACGTGTTCAGCGCGTGGCCTCGGCTTTGGCTTTGGTGCACCTGAGCGATTTGGCGCAGCGCTACCCCCGGGAACTCTCGGGCGGGCAACGCCAAAGGGTGGCTTTGGCACGCGCTTTGGTGATTGAGCCGCCAGTGCTGTTGCTGGACGAGCCTTTGTCCAACCTGGACGCCAAACTGCGTGAAGAAATGCAGTTTGAATTGCGGCAAATCCAGCGCAAAGTGGGGACCACCACCATCATGGTCACACACGACCAAACCGAAGCCATGTCGCTGAGCGACCGGGTGGTGGTCATGCAAGCAGGGCGCGTCACACAAATCGACAAGCCTTACGCGCTGTACGAAAACCCGCAGACCCCCTTCATTTCGACCTTTGTCGGCAAAGCCAATCTCTTGCATGGCCAAGTCAAAAACCACGAGGGTGATTGCTGCATTGACATGCAAGGCTTGAAGCTCCCAGTCGCAGGCGGCGTCTGGGCCGAAGGGCAAACGCTGATGGTCAGCGTGAGGCCCGAAAAAATTCAGTGCGCTGCACCCGGCACGGGCCGTCTGGAGGGGACCGTCAAGGCGCGTTTTTTCCTGGGTAGCCAATGGCTCTACCAGATCGAGACAGCGCTGGGACTGCTGACTGTGACCTGTGCCAACAACGAAAGTTTGCCCCTCCACGAGGGGCAAATCACTGGTTTGGATTGGTCCGATGCCGCCATGCGGGTGCTGCCATGAGCAGACCAGGACGCTGGACACCCTGGTTTCTGTCAGCGCTGGCTTTGCTGCTGTTTTGTGGTTTGTTGCTGCTGCCCTTGTTGATGACGGGCATTCTGTCATTCCAGGTTTTTGACTACAACACGGGGGTCAAAGACGCCTACACCTTGGCCCATTACGTGGCGGTGCTGACCGACCCGTATTACTTTGAAATTTTCTGGCGAACGTTTTGGGTGTCTGCCGTGACGACCGCCACATGCCTGCTGATCGGTGCGCCTGAGGCCTATGTGTTGAGCCGAATGCGTGACCCATGGCGCACGGTGTGTTTGCTGGTGGTGCTGGCTCCCCTGTTGATTTCTGTGGTGGTCAGAGCCTTTGGCTGGAGCATGCTGCTGGGGCCGCGTGGCGTGATCAGCCAATTTTTCAGCTTTGCGGGCCTGGGCACATTCAAAGTCCTCTACACCGAGTGGGCCGTGGTCATTGCCTTGGTGCACGTCATGCTGCCTTTCATGATCATTCCGATCTGGACCTCACTGCAAAAGCTCGACCCGGGCGTCGAACAGGCGGCGCTGTCTTTGTCGGCATCGCGATGGACGGCTGTGCGTCGCATTGTGTTGCCACAGGTGATGCCCGGAATTTTGTCGGGCTGTCTGATCGTGTTTGGCTTGTGTGCCAGTGCTTTTGCCATTCCGGGTTTGTTGGGGGGGAGGCGTCTGAAAATGGTGGCCACTGTGGTTTATGACGAATACCTGCACGAATTGAACTGGCCACTGGGGGCCACTTTGGCCTTGATTTTGCTGGTGGCCAATTTGCTGGTGATGCTCAGCTACAACCGCGTGCTGGAAGGCCGCTACAAAAAATCCATGGGGGTGGCATGACCTCGAATGGCTGGCTTGCAAAACTGTTCAATGCGCTGGTGATGGTCTTCATGCTGGCCCCATTGATTGTGGTTTGCCTGGTCGCGTTCACTCCTGAAAACACCTTGACGATTCCAACCACTGAGTATTCATTGCGTTGGTTCAAGGCCGTGTTTGAGCACCCTGATTTCGTCACTTCGTTCTGGAACAGTCTGTGGCTGGCCTTGGGTGCAGCCAGCTTGTCCACGCTGGTGGCCGTGCCTGCGGGCTTGGCCATCTCACGCTATGAATTCAAAGGGCGTGACGCTCTCAATGCCTTGTTTCTTTCGCCGTTGATCGTGCCGCACTTGGTGCTGGGCGTGGCCATCTTGAGGCTGTTCACGCTGATCGGGGCCACAGGCCATTTTTATTGGCTCATGTTGGCGCATGTGGTGGTGATCACACCCTATGCCTTGCGCCTGGTGCTGGCGGCGGCCGTGGGCATGGACAAGCACTGTGAACACGCTGCTTTGTCTTTGGGGGCCAGTCGGGCAACAGTGTTCAGGCGCGTGACATTGCCCATGATCTTGCCCGGCGTGACGGGTGGGTGGTTGCTGGCTTTCATCAACAGCTTTGATGAGGTGACCATGTCCATTTTTGTGACTTCTCCGGCCACGGTGACTTTGCCCGTGCGCATGTACATGTACGCCACAGAGTCGGTCGACCCCTTGATGGCGGCCGTGTCGGCTTTGATGGTGGCTTTGACCGCAGGGGTGATGGTCATCTTGGACCGACTGTATGGTCTGGACAAAATACTGTTGGGTGGCAAATGAAACAAGAACCTTGCGCAGGCTCAGGTTTGTGGGTCAGACTGGCCGAGACCGAGCGTGAGACGCTGGGGTTTTTTCTCAATGGCCAAGCGTGCGAGGCGTTGGTGGGTGACACCATCATGACCGCCTTGCTGACTCAAAATCGCGCTCTGGGCCAAAGCGATCCATCGGGCACCCTGCGGGCGGGGTTTTGTGTCATGGGGGCTTGCCAGGATTGCTGGGTCACCACAGAAGACGGTGCCCGGCTGCGCAGTTGTCTGCGCCTGATTGAGTCAGGGATGCGCTTGGTGGTGAAAACATGAACAAGCTTCAGTCACCCCCTGTGATCGTGGGCGCAGGACCGGCCGGCATGCTGGCTGCGCAAACCCTGGTGCGCAAAGGTTTGCGCCCGGTGGTGCTGGACGAAAACGCTCGCCACGGCGGTCAGATTTACCGCCAACCGCCTGCACATTTTCAGCGCAGCCCAAAGGCCCTTTACGGGTTTGAGTCGGGCAAAGCCGAGGCTGTGCTCCAGGCCATGCAGGACTTGTTGCCGCACATTGATTACCGACCCAACACCTTGGTGTGGAATGCACAAGCGGCTTGCCTGGATTTGCTGCACGAGGGCAAGACATCGGTCTTGCCCTATGGGGCCTTGCTGGTGGCCACCGGAGCCACCGACCGGATCTTGCCCTTTCTGGGCTGGACACTGCCGGGCGTCTTCAGCTTGGGCGGCGCCCAAGTGGCGCTCAAATTTCAGGGCTGCGCCATTGGCCGCCAAGTGGTTTTTGCGGGCACGGGACCGTTGCTGTATTTGGTGGCTTACCAATACGCCAAAGCGGGCGGGCAGGTGGCGGCCATTTTGGACAGTGCCCAGTGGAGCGATCAACTTCGCGCTTTGCCTGAGCTGACGGCCCAGGCATCGATGCTGTCCAAAGGCGTGTATTACGTGGCTTGGCTGATGGCGCATGGCGTGCCGATTCACCGAGGTGCCTTGCCGGTGCAAGCGCTGGGCAAGGCATCGGTAGAGCAGTTGATCTGGCGCGACAAACAAGGCGAACACCGCCTTGTTTGTGATGCCGTGGCCACGGGTTACGGTTTGCGCTCCGAAACGCAGTTGGCCGATTTGTTGGGTTGCGAATGGGCGTATGACGAGGCCGACAGGGCCTGGTTGCCTGCCAAAGACAGCGCGGGCCGCGCCTCAGTGCCAGGGGTTTACTTGGCCGGTGATGGGGCGGGCATTCAGGGTGCCGATGCCGCGCAATGGTCTGGTGAACGGGCGGCTTGGGCCTTGCTCAGCGATCAAGGACTGACACTGAGCGAAGATGAAAAAGCCCGCATCGATGCGCTGGACAAAATGATGGCCCGACGCAGAATTTTTGGCGCGGGCTTGACCAAGGCCTTTCCCGAGCCGCGCCAATGGCCCGCGTTGACCTCGGATGCGGTGGTGATCTGCCGCTGCGAAGAGATCACCGCCGGAGACATTCGCAACGCGGCCAAAGCATCAGGGGCGCTTGAGTTGAACCGTTTGAAGGCTTTTTCGCGTGTGGGCATGGGGCGCTGCCAGGGGCGGATGTGTGGGTGCGCCGCAGCCGAGTTGCTGGCGCATTGCACGCAGCAATCGCCCTCGCAGGTGGGCCGTTTGCGTGGGCAAGCGCCCATCAAACCCATTCCTTTTGAAAACACCTTCAGCGCCCAAACCGAGGGGCCTGCATGAGCCGCCGACAAGACTTTGATGTGGCCATTGTGGGCGGCGGCATTGTCGGGGCCTCTGCTGCCTTGGCTTTGAGGCGACACGGCAAATCGGTTGTGCTCCTTGAGCGGGATGTGTGCGGATCACGCTCAAGCGGGGTGAACTACGGTGGCGTGCGCCGCCAAGGTCGCTCGCTGGTGCAGCTGCCCCTGTCTCAGCGAGCCCACGAAATCTGGGGGCGCTTGCCCGCTGTGATCGGGATCGAAGGCGAATACATTCGCTCAGGACATCTGAAGATCGCCCGAACAGAAGCGGACATGGCCTCGCTGCAAGCGTACCGAGATCAATGCCAAAGCCATGGCCTGGATTTGCAGATCATCGGGGGCGATGCTTTGCGCAAAACCTACCCCTGGCTGGGCGAACGCATCGTGGGCGGTTCTTTGTGTGCTGAAGATGGTCACGCCAACCCCCGGCTGGTGTCACCTGCTTTTGCCAAGGCCGCGCAAGATGCAGGGGCGGTGATCATGGAGAGAACTTCTTGTGTGCGCCTGGTTCATGCACCGAGTGGTTTCGAGTTGGACACGGACACGGGGGTTCGCATCGGCAGCACCCATTTGCTCAATTGTGCAGGGGCCTGGGCAGGGCAAGTGGCCGCCCAATTCAACGAATCCGTGCCCATGGTCTCGGCACACCCGGTCATGGCCGTGACCGAACCCTTGCCCACATTCATGAACCTGAGCCTGGGGGTCGAAGGCGGTGGCATCTACGCCAGACAAGCACCCAGAGGCAATTGCGTGATCGGTGGCTCGCGTGGTTTTGCGCTCGATGATCTGCGAGCCAGTCCCTCACGCGAAGCCATTGGCCTGGTGCTGGCCCGATCGGTTGAATTGCTCCCCCGCTTGCGGCATGCCCATGTGATCCGCACCTGGAGTGGCACAGAAGGCTACTTGCCAGACCACGAGCCGGTGATTGGCTGGAGCCAGACCACGCCCGGCCTGATTCACGCTTTTGGCTTCGCAGGCGCTGGTTTTCAAACCGGCCCCGCTGTGGGAGAGGTGTTGACCGAACTGGTTTGCCACGGCCATTCGTCCACGCCCATCGAGGCTTTTTCGATTGCCCGTTTTTCTGCCCTTTCTTCGTCCGTCACATCAACCCCAGGAGACTTACCATGACCCCCTTGTTGCGATCCACTCTTTCTGTAAAAACGCCGCTTTGTGCCCTCACTGTTGCACTCGCGGCCTTGACGCCAAGCTTGTCGCAGGCCCAAACCAAAACTTTGTACATCGGCATGAATGGCGGCGTGATGGAGAAAACCTGGACCAGCCATGTCTTTCCCGCTTTTGAAAAGGCCAACAACGTGAAGGTGGTGGTGGTGCCTGGCACTTCTTCCGAAATCTTGGCCAAGGCGCAGGCCAACAAAGACAAGCCTCAGATGCATGTGATGTTCCTGGACGATGGTGTGATGATCCGTGCGGCCGGCATGGGCCTGTGTGAAAAACTCAAACCCAGCCCGGCCTTGAATGAGATTTTTCCCACCGCTCGTTTCAAGGATGACATTGCAGCGGGCGTGACCATGGGCATGACCGGGCTGGCTTACAACAAGAAGATGTTTGCTGAAAAAGGCTGGGCCGCCCCCACCTCTTGGCTGGACATGGCCGATCCCAAGTTCAAGGGCAAGGTGGTGTTCCAGTCCATGCCCTCATCGTCCTTTGGTCTGCATGGTTTCTTGATGTTCAACCGCATCAAAGGCGGCACCGAGGCCAATGTGGAGCCCGGCTTTGCGGCGTGGAAATCATCGATTGGCCCCAATGTGCTGGAGTACATCCCCAGCTCGGCCAAATTGGCTGAAATGATCCAGAACGGCGAAGCGGCCATCGCCCCCCTGACCCCCACGAGCGTGGCCACCTTGCAGGAAAAAGGCATTGCCGTGGAATACGCTCAGCCCAAAGAAGGCTCGGTGGTGCTCATGGTGGCCCAGTGTGTGATCGCCAACAACTCTGAGCCGGTTTTGGCACAAAAGCTGGCCGAGCACCTGTTGTCAGCGTCTGCCCAAGCGGCTGGGCTGGAGCATGGCAATCAAATTCCATCCAACCCCAAAGCACCCGCCGTGGGCGACGATGCCAAATTGAAACTCCGGCAATTTGCCGATTACATGAAAACAGCGGTGGTGCTCGATTGGTCGGTCATCAATGAAAACCGTCCCACCTGGAATGCCCGCTGGAACCGCACCATCGAGCGATAAAGCCTGGACAGCACTGGCCTGACTTTAACCCCCCCAAACCCTGCCTTTTGTACAAGGGGCGGGGGTTTTTTCCTGGCAAGGGCCGTGTTTATCGCATGAATTGCTTGACGTAATCCGCCCCCAGGCCCACGGCTTCAAAGTGGGCGCGGTACTTCTCGATGCGGGTGAAGACATCGTCGTAGCCCGTGGCGTTGCCTTGGGTGTCCACGTACATCAAAGCGCCATGCACGGTGAACAGGGTCACCATGTCCTGGCAGTCGTCGGGCACCACCAGGGTGTGGGTCTCGCCCGGCGGCTCGAACACGTAGCTGCCTTCTTCGGCCACCCAGTCGTGCTCCAGATACAACCATTTGCCGCGCAGCACATGGGCATGCACCATGCCCGAATGGCGGTGGCGCTGCAACAGGCCCGAGCGCTTGACTTTGAGCAGGTGCACATAAAAGCCGCCGGACACGTTCAGGTGCAGCGGGCGCGACCAAATGCCCTCGCCCACCGGCGCCCACAGGCGCTCGTCCTCGGTTTGCACATCGTGCACCACCATGTCGGGGGCCATGCCCCAGGGTTGAGGTTTGGCGTAAGGCAGGCGGTCGTCGGCGACCGCTGGCGGGGTGTGGGGTGCGTTCATGGCAGTGGGTGCAAAGAGCTGAAAAGACCAGCTTAAAACGTGCTGACCCCGCTGTCAGCGTCTTGCGCGACAGCTGCGCCAGCGCTCAATGCCCCTCGAACGACACCAAGGTGAACAATTTCAGACCGCTGTCTTGGATGCGCTGCGAGCCACCCAGCTCCGGCAAATCGACAATGGCCGCGCCCTCGATCACGGTGGCCCCCAGCTTTTCAAGCAACTTTTTGCCCGCCATCATGGTGCCACCCGTGGCGATCAAGTCGTCGATCAACAGCACGCGCTGGCCGGGTTTGACGGCGTCGGTGTGCAACTCCACCGTGGCGCTGCCGTATTCCAGCTCGTAGGTTTCTTCCACCGTGGTGAAAGGCAGCTTGCCTTTTTTGCGGATGGGCACAAAACCCAGGCCCAATTCATAGGCCACAACCGAACCCAAAATGAAGCCCCGCGCATCCAGACCGGCCACCACATCGGGGCGCAAAGCCGGGTGCATGTAGCGGTGTACAAAGGCATCGATCAAGACACGGAACACGCGCGGGTCTTGCAAGAGCGGCGTGATGTCACGGAACTGCACGCCCGGCGCAGGCCAGTCGGGCACGGTGCGGATATGGCTTTTCAAATAGTCGTTGACGTTCAAATCGTCCATGTCTTTCAGCCTCGCAGGAGTTTTTCTTCGGCCACAGCCAGGGTTTGGGATTTGCCGGACAACACCAGTGTGTCGCCCGAAAACAGCTCGGTGTTGTCGCTGACTTGTTCAGATTGACCGTTGGCGCGGCGCAGGTTGACCACACGCACGCCCATGGCGTGAAACGCCAAGTCTTTGACCTGCTTGCCCAACCAGTGCGACGCCAAAGGCAGGCCCACGGTGGTCAACCTTTCGTGGTCAATTTCGCTCAGGGTGTCGTCGTCCGCGCCATGGAAATAACCACGCAACAAGTTGTAGCGGGCATCGCGCTGGTCTTGCACGATGCGGATCACGCGCCGCATGGGCACACCCACCAGCGCCAGCGCATGGCTGGCCAGCATGAGCGAGCCTTCCAGGGCCTCGGGCACCACCTCGGTGGCCCCGGCGAGTTGCAGCTTTTCAAGGTCCAAATCGTCCTTGGTGCGCACAATCACTGGCACCTGAGGTGCGTGGCTGTGGCTGTGGTCCAGCACCTTCATGGCGGCTGGCACATCGAGGTAGGTGATGACCACTGCACTGGCGCGGGCCAAACCGGCGGCCATCAGCGATTGCAAACGCCCGGCATCACCAAACACCACCGAATCGCCCGCCGCTGCGGCCTGGCGCACCCGGTCCGGATCGAGGTCGAGCGCCATGTAGGGGATGTTTTCCTTTTCGAGCATGCGGGCCAGGTTTTGCCCGCAACGTCCGTAGCCACAAATGATGACGTGTTTGCTGGTGTTGATCGACTTGCGGGCAATGGTGGTCATTTGCAGTGATTGCTGCAACCACTCGCTGGCCACCACCTTCATGACAATGCTGTTGCTGTGCATGATGATGAAGGGTGTGGCCATCATCGACAGCACCATGCTGGCCAGCACCGGGTTGAGCAAGGCCGGTGGAATGATTTGGCTTTGCGCCCCCAAAGTGAGCAACACAAAGCCAAACTCACCGGCTTGCGCCAGGTACAAGCCGGTGCGCAAAGCCACCCCGTGGGTCGCCCCGGTCATCTTGGCCAAAGCAGCCACCAACACCAGTTTGAACAACACGGGCAGCGTGGTCAGCACCAGCACCAGTGGCCAGCGTTCCACCACAATGTGCCAGTCCAGCATCATGCCGATGGTGATGAAAAACAGGCCCAACAAGACGTCGTGAAAGGGCCGTATGTCCAGCTCCACCTGGTGCTTGTATTCGGTCTCTGAAATCAGCATGCCGGCCACAAAAGCCCCCAAAGCCAAGCTCAGGCCGGCCAGCTCGGTGATCCAGGCCAGCCCCAGCGTGACCAGCAACAAATTCAGCACAAACAACTCTTCGCTTTTGCGCCGCGCCACCAGCGTCAACCACCAGCGCATGACCCGCTGGCCTCCGGTCATCAGCACGGTGATCAAGACCGTGGCTTTGAGCGCGGCCATCAACAAGGCGGTGAGCATCTCGTCAGCTGGGGCGCTCAGGGCCGGGATCATCACGATCAAGGGCACCACGGCCAAGTCTTGAAACAACAACACCCCAACCACCCGCTTGCCGTGCTCGGACTCCAGCTCCAGACGGTCAGCGACCAGCTTGATCACGATGGCCGTGCTGCTCATGGCCATGGCGCTGGACAAAGCCAATGCGGTTTGCCATTCCATCTTCCACAGGGTGGGGGCCAGGGCGGCGACAAACAAGGAAAACACCGTCACGATCACCAAGGTCAGCACCACCTGCAGCAAACCCAGGCCAAAGACATGTTTGCGCATGGAGCGCAGTTTGGGCAGGTTGAACTCCAGCCCGATGACAAACATCAAAAACACCACGCCGAACTCGGCCAAGTGCTTGACCCCTTCAGAGTTTTGCGCCAACGCCAGCGCATTGGGACCAATCACCACCCCCACGGCCAAATAGCCGAGCATGGGCGGCAATTTGAGCATGCGGCATCCGACCACACCCAACACGGCGGCCAGCAAATACAACAGCGTCAACTCCAAAGCATTCATGATCAGATATTAACAAGGCCTTGTGAACATCCGACGGCGTTGTGAGTGCAGCCACTCCCCCCGTGCCATCAGACCGATAAAATGATCCTCATGCCTGCACACCCACACCAAACCCTCCAATTGGCCCGCGAAACCCTCGACATCGAGGCCAACGCCCTGCTCAAACTCAAGGAGCGGCTGGACCATCGTTTTGTTGCGGCCGTTGACATGTTGCTCGTCGTGCAAGGCCGTGTGGTGGTCACGGGCATGGGCAAGAGCGGTCACATTGGCCGCAAAATTGCGGCCACTTTGGCCTCGACAGGCACACCGGCCATGTTTGTCCACCCGGCCGAGGCCAGCCACGGCGACCTGGGCATGATCAAAGTGGTGGATGTGGTGCTGGCCATTTCCAACAGCGGCGAAAGCGATGAACTGGTGGCGATCTTGCCGGTGCTCAAACGCCAAGGCGTCCCACTGATCGCCATGACGGGCGGCTTGACCTCTGCTTTGGCCCGGCACGCCGATGTGGTGCTCGATTGCTCTGTGGACAAAGAAGCTTGCCCTTTGAACCTGGCCCCAACCGCCAGCACCACGGCTCAGCTGGCCATGGGCGATGCACTGGCCGTGGCCCTGCTGGATGCCCGCGGCTTCAAGCCAGAAGACTTTGCTCGCAGCCATCCGGGTGGGTCCTTGGGGCGCAGGCTGCTGACCCATTTGAGCGATGTCATGCGCAAAGGCCAGGATGTGCCCCAGGTCAGCCCCGATGCCGAATTCACCACGCTCATGCGTGAAATGAGCAGCAAAGGCCTGGGTGCCACCTCGATCACCGATGCCGATGGACGGGTCTTGGGCGTTTTCACCGATGGCGACTTGCGCCGCCTGATTGAAAAAGGTGTTGACCTGCGAGCCCTCAAGGCCAGCGATGTGATGCATGCCAACCCCCACACCATTGCGCAAAGTGCACTGGCCGTTGAGGCCGCAGAATTGATGGAGCTGCACCGCATCACCAGCATTTTGGTGGTCGATGACCATGGCCGCTTGTGCGGAGCCATCAACTCCAACGACCTGATGCGGGCCAAGGTGATCTGACATGCAAACCATTGCCCCAGCCTTGAACTACCCGCCCGAGCTGCTGTTACAAGCCCAAGGTGTGCGGGTGGCTTTTTTTGACATCGACGGCGTGCTGACCGATGGGGGTTTGTATTTTTCTAAAAGCGGTGAAACCCTCAAGCGCTTCAACGTCCTCGACGGCCAAGGCATCAAGCTTTTGCAAAAAGCGGGCATCACACCAGTGGTCATCACGGGCCGCGATTCGGCCCCTCTTCGACTGCGACTGAAAGCGCTGGGCGTTCAACATGCCCGGTTTGGCACCGAAGACAAACGACCTGCCGCCGAAGCTTTTCTGGCCGAGTTGGGCCTGACTTGGTCACAAGCAGCGGCCATGGGGGATGACTGGCCCGATTTGCCGGTGATGCAGCGGGCGGGCTTCGCCTGCGCCCCGGCCAATGCCCATGCGCAAGCCAAGGCCCTGGCCCACCACGTCACCACCGAACGCGGGGGTGAAGGTGCTGCTCGCGCGTTTTGTGATCTGCTGCTGGTTGCGGGTGGGCACTACGCCGGTTTGCTGGCCCAAGTCGGGCACCATGACCACCCCGGGGCCTCGGCATGAATGCTTGGGTGCGTTTTCGTCGCAGCCTGGACCGACTGACACTCTACGTTCCCTTGATCATCATGGCCACCTTGGCCTTGGTCAGTTGGTGGTTGGTGCGCAGTTTGCCCGAGTTGCTGCCCACCGACCTTGACCGGCCTGTGCGCACCGAGCCAGATTACCAATTGCAAAATTTCACGGTCAAAAATTTTGATGCCACAGGCCAATTGACGCGGCAAATCAGCGGAGCAGCCGCCACGCATTTGCCGCAACCCAATGAGTTGCACATCCAGCGCATTCGCATATTTGCCCAAAACGAGCTGGGCAGCCAATTGACCGCTGAAGCCGATCAGGGCATCTCCAGCGACAACGACAACCAGTTCACCTTGATCGGCAATGTGCGGGCCGTTCGACAAGCCGATGCACGCACCCCTTTGACACGGCTACAAGGTGAACGCTTGACGGCCATTTTGAACGAGGACCGGCTGGTGTCCTCACTGCCCGTTGTGATCACCCGCCAACGCGATGTTTTCACTTCGCAAACGCTGGACTTCAACACCCGCTCGGGTCAATACCTGATGCAAGGCCGGGTCAAAGCCACACTCATGCCCACCACTGAAAAGCCCGCCATCTCCAAAAATTGATCCGGCCCATGATGTTTTGTGCAGGAGCGACGCCCTCGTCGCGATAAGCCTCGCAGACCACCCCCATCGCCCCGGGGGCGGGGCTCCTACAAAATGCTGACATTCCCCTTGTAGGAGCGACGCCCTCGTCGCGATAAGCCTCGCAGACCACCACCCCCATCGCCCCGGGGGCGGGTCTCCCACAAAATGCAGACATTCCCCTTGTAGGAGCGACGCCCTCGTCGCGATAAGCCTCGCAGACCACCACCCCCATCGCCCCGGGGGCGGGGCTCCCACAAAATGCAGACATTCCCCTTGTAGGAGCGACGCCCTCGTCGCGATGAGCCTCGCAGACCACCCCCCTCCATCGCCCCGGGGGCGGGGCTCCTACAAAATGCAGACATTCCCCTTGTAGGAGCGACGCCCTCGTCGCGATAAGCCTCGCAGACCACCCCCCTCCATCGCCCCGGGGGCGGGGCTCCTACAAAAGGCAGGCAGCACCCTGTGCTGGGCTCCCACCAACAGATGACTGAGCGTGCTGCTCTGTGCAATTGAAAAAGCCCTGCAGGGCAGGGCTTTTTTTGACTTGGGATGAACCTTGATGGGTTCAAGCCTGGCACGGGCTCAGTAACCGCCGCCGTAGCCGCCACCGCCTTCACGGCGACCGCCACCTGAACCGCCGCGAGGACCGGCACCATAGGGGCTGCGGAATCCGCCACCACCTTCACGGCCGCCACCTTCGCGACCACCGCCGTAACCGCCGCCGCCATCACGGCCACCGCCGTAACCGCCGCCACCTTCACGGCCGCCGCCGTAACCGCCACCGCCTTCACGGCCACCGCCGTAACCGCCGCCGCCTTCACGGCCGCCACCGAAGCCGCCGCCGCCTTCACGGCGACCGCCGCCGTAACCACCGCCACCACCAAAACCGCCGCCACCTGTGCGTGGAGGACGTGCTTCCATGGGGCGAGCTTCGTTGACGACCACATTGCGACCGCCGAGGGCTTGGCCGTTCATGCCATTGATGGCCGCTTGGGCTTCGTTGTCGCTGCCCATTTCCACAAAACCAAAACCCTTGGAACGGCCCGTGTCACGTTCCATCATGACTTTGGCGCTGGTCACCATGCCAAACTCACCAAAAGCTTGTTCCAGATCAGCGTCTCGAACCGAATATGGCAGGTTGCCAACGTAAAGTTTATTGCCCATAAAAGGGACTCCTCAAAACACAGAAATAAAAGCGATGGAGTTCCGAAAGCGCATTCAACAAGCCTGAAAACCACGGAAGGAAAGCGAAACTGATCTGGTCACCGCAAACATTGCCTCACTGTTTTTTTCAGAAAAGCACAATAATTATGCGTCATAAATCCAAAAACTGTGCAATGAAAATCGCCTCATAGCCCGTATTCAGGGGCTTTGAGGCGATATTTTGTGGTTTTACCAACTGACCTCTCGGTCCGGTGTCGCACTGATTTTGTGAACGCTCAGATCTGCCCCATCGTATTCTTCCTCTTGGCTCATTTTCAGACCCAAGGTGAGCTTTAAAACACCGTAAACCAACACGCCACCCAACAAAGCCCAAACAACACCCAAACCTGTGCCGATCAATTGGGCTGTGAAATTGACCCCACCCAAGCCACCCAAGGCTTGCGTGCCAAAAAGTCCTGCGGCCAAACCGCCCCAAGCGCCACACAGACCATGCAGTGGCCAAACACCCAGCACATCGTCAATCTTCCATTTGTTTTGGGTCAGTGTGAACATGACCACAAACAAACCACCTGCCACAGCACCCGTCACCAATGCACCAAATGGGTGCATCAAATCGGAGCCCGCACACACCGCCACCAAACCGGCCAAGGGGCCGTTGTGCACAAAACCGGGGTCATTTTTGCCCAAGAGCAAAGCCGCCAAGGTCCCGCCCACCATGGCCATCAAAGAGTTGACGGCCACCAGGCCCGAAATTTTGTCGAGCGTTTGAGCGCTCATCACATTGAAGCCAAACCAGCCCACGATCAAAATCCACGAGCCCAATGCCAAAAAAGGGATGCTCGATGGAGGGTGCGCCGAGACTTGACCATCTTTGCGGTAACGGTTGTAACGTGCACCCAACAGCACCACGGCAGGCAAAGCAATCCAGCCGCCCATGGCGTGCACCACCACCGAGCCGGCAAAGTCATGGAACTCATCGCCCGTGACCGCCTTGATCCAGGCTTGCACCCCGAAGTGCTGGTTCCAGACAATGCCCTCAAAAAAGGGATACACAAAACCCACAATCACCGCCGTGGCAATGAGCTGAGGCCAAAACTTGGCACGCTCGGCAATGCCACCCGAGATGATCGCGGGAATGGCCGCCGCAAAGGTCAGCAAAAAGAAGAACTTGACCAAGTCATAGCCATTTTTGGCGGCCAGTTGTTCGGCCCCAACAAAGAAGGTGGTGCCATAAGCCACGCTGTAGCCCACCACAAAATAAACCACCGTAGACACGGAAAAGTCCACCAAGATCTTGACCAGCGCATTGACCTGGTTCTTTTTGCGTACCGTGCCCAGCTCTAAAAATGCAAAACCAGCATGCATGGCCAAGACCATGATGCCGCCCAACAAAATAAATAGCGCATCTGCGCCCTGTTTCAGTGCTTCCATGACCGTCTCTCAAGGTTTTTTGAACTAAATTGGTGCATAAAGGGTTTCATGCCCCTTGGCGCACCAAACGAAAGCAAGAAATAGGCCCAAATTGATGCACACCTGCACAACAGGCCCAGATCGCTCACGTAAGATGCGCCATCTTTGACTCTGTGAATCCACCCTATGGAAGCTTTCCTCGTCTCGACCGGCATCGTGGCCCTGGCCGAAATGGGCGACAAAACCCAACTCTTGTCGCTGGTCCTCGCCGCCCGTTTTCGCAAACCCTGGCCCATTGTGCTGGGCATCTTAGTGGCCACACTGGCCAACCATGGACTGGCCGGTGCTGTGGGCAGTTGGGTCACCACGGTGATGGGGCCCGATGTGTTGCGCTGGGTCTTGGGTGCATCGTTCATTGCCATGGCCGTGTGGATGCTCATTCCCGACAAACTGGACGACGATGAGGGCAACAGCGCCCCCCGCATGGGCGTCTTTCTAACGACCGTCGTGGCCTTCTTTTTGGCAGAAATGGGCGACAAAACCCAAATTGCCACGGTCATGTTGGCCGCGCAGTACAACGCTTGGTTGATGGTGGTCGCAGGCACCACCTTGGGCATGATACTGGCCAACGCCCCGGTGGTCTGGCTGGGTGACGCCATCACCCGGCGCGTGCCCCTGCGCCTTGTTCACTTGGTGTCGGCAGGCATTTTTGCGGTGCTGGGCGTGATCGCTTTGTCCGGCTGGGGCGCGTGAACAGCCTTCATGGTTGCCTGAACAGCGCCTTTGGCCGAACAGGCCCCCGCCGCCTGACCCTGGGGAGGATCAATCGATCTTGGCCCCCGAAGCCTTGACCACCTGCGCCATGCGCACATAGTCGGCGGCCAAAAGCTTGCCGAAATCGGCGTTGCTCATGTCGCGGGGCTCAATGCCTTGCTTGTCCAGGCGGGCCAACACGGCCGGGTCTTTGAGCAATTTGCTCACAGCCGCGTTGATGCGGTTGGCTTCGGCGGCCGGCACAGCGGCAGGGCCCAAGAAGCCGAACCACGAATCAAACTGGTAACCCGGCAAACCGCTCTCGGCAATGGTGGGCAAGTCGGGCAGGTATTTGCTGCGCTGGGGCGAGGTCACCCCGAGCAAGCGGATGCGGTTGTCCTTGACAAAAGACAGTGCGCCAATGCTGGCCGCAATCACCGCTTGGGCGCGGCCCGAGAGCACTTCGTTGATGGCTTCGCCCGTGGCCTTGAGCGGGATGTGCACCACGTCCGTGCCCGACAGACCCGTGAAATAGGCCATGGCCAAGTGGGTGGCACTGCCCACACCGGCGCTGGCGTAGTTCATCTTGCCGGGGTTGGCCTTGGCATAACGGATGAATTCGGCCGCGTTTTTGGCGGGCACATCGGGGTGCACCATGAGCACGTAGCTGGCGCTGCCAATGTGGGCCAGGGGTGCAAAGTCTTTTTGCGGGTCATAAGCCAGCTTGGTGTAGAGCGATCCGGCAATGTTGTGGCTGGCCGCTGCGGCCACCATCACCGTGCCATCGGCCTCGGCGCGGGCCACATAACCGGTGCCCACGGTGCCGCCTGCGCCTGCGCGGTTTTCCACAATGACCGTCTGGCCCAAGGCCGCTGCCATCTCTTGGGACAGCGCACGGGCCAGCGTGTCTTGCACACCACCGGCTGCAAAAGGCACCACGATGCGCACCGTTTTGGTGGATTGCGCTTGCGCCAGGCCCACGGCCGACAGCAAAGCTGTGCCCAAAGTGGCCGTCAAAATTTCACGCCGTTGCATCATGAGAGTTTCCTTGTGATGGGTTCAAAACATTCAAAGTCAGGCCACGCACACCCGGTCGGCCAGGCGGCGCATGAAGCGCTCGCACCAGGCCAGTTGCTCCAGCGTGACCCACTCGTTGGGCTGGTGCGCCTGCGCGATGTGGCCGGGGCCGCACACGATGGTGGGCACACCCGCCTGGTGAAACAGAGCAGCTTCCGTGCCAAAGGACACCTTGCCCGCGCCACTGGCCGGGTCGACTTCGGCGCAGTCAAAACACAGCTGCGCGATCTCACTGTCGGCCGCCGTGGCAAAACCGGGCAACACCGATTTGAGTTCATGCGTGATGCCGGTGTCGGGTGCGACCGCTTGCATGGCGGGCACCAAGCTCTCGCCAAAGGCTTTGGCCTGGGCAAACAGGTCTTCGGGCGTGTTCATGTGGTGGTGGCGGATTTCCCAAGTCACCTCGCACTGGCGCGGGATGATGTTGAGCGCGGTGCCGCCTGCGATCACGCCCGTGTGGATGGTGGTGTGCGGCACGTCGTAGATCGGGTCGAACGGGCCGTTTTGAACCAGCTCGCGGTGCATGGTTTTCAGGTTCGCCACAAACTCGCAAGCGATCTCGACCGCGTTCACACCCAGCGGCGTGAGCGAAGAATGGGCCTCAAAACCGTGCACCGTGGTTTTGTACGAATGCTTGCCCTTGTGCGCAATCACCACCTGCATGCCGGTGGGCTCGCCCACGATGCAGCCTGCAGGCTTGAAGCCCTGGGCCACCATGTCGGCAATCATGCGGCGCACGCCAATGCAGCCCACTTCTTCGTCGTAGCTGAAAGCCAGGTGGATCGGGCGCTTGAGTTTTCTTTTCAGCAGCTCGGGCACCATCATCAGGCAGATGGCCCCAAAACTCTTCATGTCGGTCACGCCCCGGCCGTACATCTTGTCGCCTTGGATCACGACTTTGAACGGGTCGGTGTCCCAGGGCTGGCCGTCCACCGGCACCACGTCGGTGTGGCCCGACAACACCAGGCCGCCCACTTTGGTTTCGCCGTCGTGCGCGGGCAGGGTGGCCCAGAGGTTGGCTTTTTGCCCGCTGTCGTCGTAGGTGCGGCTGCAGCTGATGCCCAGATCGTTCAGGTAAGCCTCGGTCCAGTCCAGCAAGGCCAGGTTGCTGTCGCGGGAGACGGTGGCAAAGGCGATCCATTTTTCGATGAGGGGCAAGGCGGCCAGGTCGGCGGCTTGCACAGGGCTCAGGGCGGCGTGAGGAAGCGGTGCGTTCATGGGGGTCTCCATCAAGACGGGGGCAAAGCGGGGGCTCAAACCCGGGACAGTTCAGCCAGGACTGTTCAGCCGGAACAGTTTTTGATCTTACAGGGCATGGCTGGTGGATGCGCCAAGCCCGGCCTGCCCGGCGTCACCTTGCCGACATGCGCAGGCGTCATCTGCGCCTAAAGTTTGTGTTCCTTTCACCCCGAACACTTGGAGTTTTCATGGCCATTTATGAACTGCGCACCTACCACGCGATTGTGGGAAAAATGTCTGAGCTGGTCTCGCTCTACACCAACGAAGGCTGGCCGGTGCTGTCCAAGCACCCGCAAAAATTGGTGGGTTATTTCACCGGTGACGTGGGTGCGCTGAACCAACTCATCCACGTCTGGAAGTTCGACGACGACAACGACCGCCGCGCTTTTTGGGCCGGGGTGTATGGCGATGCGCAATTCATGGCCTTTGCGGCCAAAATCCGCCCGCTGATCCGCGAGCAGGAAAACAAGCTCATGCTGTCCGCGCCTTGGGGACCACAGCCCTGAACGCCCGGGGACTGGGCCTTGTAGGTGTGGGTGCCTCGCCCTCGCGGCGATGGGCAGTGGTCTGCGAGGCTTGATCGCGGCGGGGGCACCGCTCCTACGGGTGGCGGGTCCTGCAAGCTTGCATGCCCCGCGCTCAAGGCGGGGCCAGTTTGATCCAGGGCAAGTCTGCTGCGTGACGTGACCAGATGCTCTCAGCCGGGTAAATGACCCGGTCGCCCACCTTGAAAAAACCGTTCTTGTGCGCATCGTTTTGGAGTTTGACCCGTCTGGACGGGCTCTCCTGAACGATGAGCATTTGGCCTGGCCGCTGATTCAAAGCGCAGCCCAGTTGCAAGCCCTGGTATTCGCCGCGAGCCCCTCGAACAGGGGCCGGGTCTTGGTCACACACCATGATGTCGGTGATGGACTGGATTTCGGCGCCCGCCATCGGGGCGGACCCTGTGGCGCAGCCCGCCAAGAACAAACCCAAGAGGGTGGACACAGTCAACAACAAACGCATGGGTGGTCAGATAAATCCAAAGTGCTCTATTTTATTTATCAATTCATGCCAACAAAACAATCACACGAGTGATTAAAAAGTAAATTTTGTTAAAACTTGTAGCCTGACTCGGCACCCGGGCGCCCAGTCAGCACCCCCGCCCAACGGTTCATTGAATCAGGTAACCACCGTCCACAGGCAAGACCACGCCCGTGACAAAACGTGCGGCCGGGCTGGCCAAAAACAGCACCGGATCGGCCACGTCTTCGGGCTGGCCCCAACGGCCCATGGGCGTGCGGCCCACAATTTGGGCGTTGCGTGCCGGGTCGTCCTGCAAGGCTTGGGTCAAGGGCGTCGCGATCCAGCCCGGGGCCACGGCGTTCACCCGGATGCCGTCGGCCGCATAGGCAATGGCGAGCGACTTGGTCAGTTGCGCCACACCGCCCTTGCTGGCGCTGTAGCCGGGCGTGAGGCCACCCCCAAAAAAACTCAGCATGGAAGCGGTGTTGACGATGCAGCCTTGGCGTGCCTTGAGGCCTGCACGCGCCGCAGCGCACACCCGCATGGTGCCGTTGAGGTTGATGTCGACGGTTTGGGCAAACACCTCAGGGTCGTGCTCGGCGTTGCGCTGGATGATGCCGGCGCAGTTGACCAACACATCGAGCGCGGTGTATTCACCCAGATGTGCCCGCACATGCTCTGCGTGACGCACGTCCATCACATGGAAAGCGATCAGGCGGTTGGCGGGCAAAGCCTGTGCAGCTTCCACTTCGGCCTTGGTGGCCCCCGTGGCGGTGACACTGGCCCCCGTGGCCGCAAAAGCCCGTGCAATGGCTGCGCCAATGCCGCTGGTGCCGCCGGTGATGAAGACTTGGCGTTCTTTGTCCATATGATTTCTCCCTGTTGTTGATGTATTGCAGACACGGTGCAGATCGCCTCGGCCTCGACCGGATTCAAGCGATCCCCTCTTCACATGTCAAGGACGATTAAACCCTGAGGATGCTGGGCGCGTGAGCAGCACAAGATGATTTTGTGCTGCCGCTCTTTGTGGCTCAGCACAAAGTCGCGGTGCTCCACCGCATCAGAGGCTTGTGCATCGTAAGGCAGGGCGCACACGCCGCACAGGCCGTCGCTGCATTTCACGCTGACGCCCACGCCCGCCTCGGCCAGCACCTCGGTGGCGCTGCGCTCGGCGGGCACGCTCAAGCGGCGGCCCGACTTTTGCATCAGCAGCTCAAAGGGCTGATTCACCCAAGCGTCGGCCTCGGGCACGCTGAAGTATTCGCGGTGTAACGCGTCTTGTGGCCAGCCATGCGCAGCAGCCGCTTCAAACACACCTTCCATGAAGCGCGGTGCACCGCATGTGTACACATGCTGGCCTGGCTCAAAGTCGGGCAAGAGTTCCATGAGGTCGGCCCGTTGACCTTCGTCTTTGAAGTGGTATTGCACCTGATGGCCCCAGGGGGCCTGGGCCAGGTCTTTCAAAAAGCCCGCTGTGGTGCGGCTGGCGGCGCTGTAGTGAAAGTCAAACGGTTTGCCCAAAGCATGCAAGCGGTGCGCCATGGCGATCATGGGCGTCACACCAATGCCCCCGGCCATCAGCCAACTGTGGGTGGCGTCTTCGTGCAGCGCGAAGTGGTTGACCGGGCGCGACACAAACACCTTACGCCCTTCGCGAAAAGCCCGGTGCATCAGCGCCGAGCCGCCGCGCCCGCCGGATTCGGGCGGCTCGCGCAACACGCCCAGCACATATTTGCTGCGGTCCGCCGGATCGCCCGCCAGGCTGTAGGGGCGCTGGTATTCGGGCGCGATCACCACGTCGATGTGCCCGCCTGCCTCAAACGGTGGCAGCTCGCGGCCATCGGGTGCTTTGAACTCGTAACGCGCCAGGCCCTCGGCCATCTCTTCACGTTTGTGCAGCACCACCGGGAACACCGGCGGCTCGGCAGGCAAGGGCTGCGGCCCTGGGGCCAGGCCTTCGGTCTGGCCTGCCGCCAAACGGGCTTGGTATTGCGCAGGCGTGAGCAAGGCCTGGTAGCGGGCAATGCCCTCTTCGCGGTTGACCGGGTAAGTCACCGGGTAAGGTTGCGGCATTTTGTCGGCCGGGTACACGGCCAGAGTCTGGTCTTCATAGCGCAGGTCCAGGTCTTTTTGCAGGGTGCGCTGGTGGGTTTGCGCAGCCTGCACATAGCGGCCCGTGCGCTTGTCCAGCTCGATGTCCCACCACCATTTTTTGACCGGGTTGATGCTGCCGCGATCGAGCAGGTCATCGAGCCGCGCCAGCGCCGGTGCAGCGGCGGGCAGCTTCATGGCGACTTGGCGCCACAGGCTGTCGGCCAGCAGGCCTTCCAGATTCCATGGGCAGGTTTTCATGCAGCGCCCGCACATGCCGCCTGCCGCGTTGGTGATGCGGTAGCGGGCACATTTTTCGGCGTCGCTTTTCCAGATTTCGTAGCCGTTGTACATCAGCTTGGGGCCAGCGGTGATGGCCCCGGACGGGCATTCGCGGGCGCACTTGTTGCAGCTTTCGCAAAAGCTTTGCAAGCCAAAGTCGATGGGCCGGTCGGGCGTCATGGGCATGTCGGTGGTCACGCTGCCGCTTTTCAGGCGCGGGCCCAAAAACGGGTTGAGGATCACCTCGCCAATGCGGCTGACTTCGCCCAGGCCCGAGAGCAACAACAAAGGCGGCTGCAGCACATCACCGTCGAGCACCGAATGCACCCGGGCCGAATAGCCCAGCCGCCGAATCTGCTCGGCCAAGATGCCGCCCATCAGCGAAAAGCGCAAATACGCCCGCATGCTTTGCGCCACCGAAATCCAGTCGTCACCACTCGCGCCTTCCATGGTTTCGTGGCCTTGGTCGATCAACAAATTCAGCGCGTTGGCGTGGTAAGCGGGCATGGGGTTGCCACCCGCGTCGTGCGAGTAATAGGCCCACTCGGGCACGGCGCACAGGCCCACCGCGTCCACCCCCAAATAGTAAGAAGCGGCTTTCAGCTTGTCGGCATTGCGTTGGGGGTCGAGCGTGCTGGCGGCCACCGGGCCACGCGCCGGGCCAAACTGCAAGAGCAGCAATGCGCCCAGCGCCCGACGTGCACAGGCCCCGATGGGGCTTTTCATCACGTAGTGCGCGTTCTTGGCGTCGTCTTGCACCGACTTGCCCAAGTCGCCAAACAAGGCCCGGGCAAAAAAGTCGGCCCGCTTCGGGAATCGAGGCACCCGGTCGTGGTCGATGAAGGTGGTGGGCGTGTCTTGACGCTTGAGCGTTTCAAACGGGTGCGCCCCTTGGCGAAACTCGCGCCGGGCATAAGCGTCGCGGTGGAATGCCCCTTTGAAGGTGCCTTGGCCTAGCCACCAGGCCGGGCCGTGGCTTTGCCAGCGGTTTTGTTGAGGGTCGAGCGCCTGATCGGGGGCGATGGCCAGCGTGGTGCTGACAGCGGCCAAGGCATAGCGCTGGCCCACATAGGGGTTGCCGCCATCGGGCAGCGTCAGGCCTGCGGCCAGGGCCAGGCGGGCCAAGTCCACATCGCTGCAGCTGGCGCTGTGGGCGCGGGCCTCGTGACCCAGCATGCGCAAATAACTCGACAGCAGCACGGCTGTTTGCGCCGCCAGCACGGCGGCACGGGGCTCTTGTGTGCCGTCCAGCCAGTCGCAGCCGGGCTCACCCGGTTTGGGGTCTCGCGCAAACTCCACCAGGATCACGATGGCGTGCCTGTGGTGCGCAATCGGCCCATGCACAGTGCGGGCGGACTCCAGCACATCGGCCAAGATCATGTCCATGCCCGCCGCAAAACTGGCGGGCTGGCTTTGTGCCAACTCTTCGCCCAAGGCAGGCACAGCGGGGTTGCGGATCGGATCGGCGAGCCAGGCGCTGGCGGGCAGGGCACAAATGCCCATCATCGACGCGTCAAAGTAATAACCCGCGGCCTTCAGGTGCCGGGCGCGTTCGTCGGGCTCGGCCGGAATCTCCCCTATTTGCGGGTTCACGGCCCCATCGCGCACCAGATCAAACATGGCCATGTAACGCGCCATGGCGTGGGCCATCGATTCGGGGTCATCGTGTTCAAAACGCAGCGCTTGCATGGGCGGCACGACGCTGTCGTCGGGCGTGGCCGCCGTGCGGCGCAGGCGCTCCAGTGGGTAGGGCCCCAAGTGCACGGGGCGGTCGCGGTAAGAAAACAAGCGCATGTGCAAGCCCCCTGGGTTCAGCCCCAACGCGCTGGCGAGAGCATGTCAGCCGTCAGGCCAAACGCCGCCACCGCCTCAGGCACGCCTTGGCCCATGGCCAGCGCCGCACAGGTCTGCCCCATGGCCGCCGAAGTCTGGATGCCGTAGCCGCCCTGCGCCGCCACCCAAAAAAAGCCTGGGGCCTGCGGGTCAAAACCGCCGACCAAATCGCCATCGGCCACAAAGGAGCGCAAACCGGCCCAGGTGCGCGTCGGGCGGCGAATCTGCAAGGTGGTCATCTCTTCAATGCGGTGGATGGCGAGGGCAATGTCCATCTCTTCGGGCTGCACGTCGTGCGGCGGCACCGGGTCCACGTTGGCGGGCGAGGCCAGCAACATGCCCGCATCGGGTTTCATGTACCAACTTTCGTCCAGACTGGCCACCATGGGCCAATGGCTGCACAGCAGACCGGGGGGCGGCGCAAAGGTCAAGGCCGAGCGGCGCTTGGGCTGCAAGCCCACGGGGCGCACGCCCGCCAGCCGGGCCACTTCGTCAGCCCAAGCCCCGGCGGCATTGAGCACCACTGGCGCTTCAAAGGTCTGCCCCGCCGCCTGCACGCGCCACACTCCGTGGCTGTGCTGCAAGGCCGTGACTTGCGCGTCGCACATCAGCTGTCCGCCGTGGCGTCGAATGCCGCGCAAATAGCCTTGGTGGATGCTGTGCACATCCATGTCCATGGCGTCGGGTTCGAACACCGCACCGATGATTTTTTCGGGGCGCAGCACCGGCACCAAGGCACAGGCTTGGGCCATGTCCAGCAAGCGGACATGGGGCGTGGCCTGAGACGAGGCGGCCCAGTCATCGGCCAACAGCTGATCTTGACCCGGTGTGGCCACCATCACGGCCCCACGGGGTGACAAGACGGGGTGGTCGCTGAAGCCCGGTGGCGGTGACTGCAAAAACGCCCGACTGGCCCGCGTCAGCGCCCGCACCTGCGGTGTGCCGTAGTTCTCCATGAACAAGGCCGCCGAGCGCCCCGTGGCGTGGTAGCCCGGCTGCGATTCACGTTCGAGCAAAACCACCCGGCCGTGAGGGGCCAGCCAATGGCCAACCGAGGCTGCGGCCACGCCGCCGCCAATGATGAGAAAGTCTGCAGTGGTGTTCATGGATGACTTTCGGTGGCTCAGTCGGCCACACGTTGGCCCGACAGCTTGACCACCTCTGGCTGCACCTCGACCATGCCATAAGGACCGACCAGCTCCCCGGCCAGGGTCTGGCCCTGCACTTGCAGCTTGGCCGCCTGGAGTTGGCCGTCGGCATTGATGAAGCTCAGATGCAACTGATCCCCCTCGATGCGAGCCCCCAACAAAGGCTGCACTTGTGTGCCCAAGGTCAGCGTTCCGCCCACGCGCTGGTGCCGCTGCGTCAGCTGCAAGCGCACAGGGCCTCGGCGATCCAGGCCTTGCACCGTCCACTGGCCCGCTGCGTTGGCGGGCACGGTCCAGAAATAGCCTGTGTTGGTGCCCGCGCGGATCACCTGATCGGGTTCCCAGTCGCCCATGGAAAACGTGTTGGACAACACCCGCGTGCCCGGTTTCATGGCCAATATCGTGGGCCGCAATTGCGCGTTCAGCTCTTCCAGCAGGTACATGGTGACCACCGTGGCTTTGGAAAAGTCTTCTTTGAAGATGTCACCGTGCACGATGCGCACACGTTCGGCCACCCCTGCCCTTTGTGCGTTGCGCTGGGCCAGTGCGGCCAGGTCTTTGTTGTATTCAATGCCCCAGGCCCGCGCCCCGAACTGCCGCGCCGCCGCGATCGGAATCTTGCCGTCGCCCGCGCCCAGGTCCACCACCTCGTCATTGGGGCCGACGCGTGCGGCCGCCAGCATCTGCGTGACCAGCTCGTCCCGGGTGGGCAACCACATCACGTCCTTGCCCATTTGCCCCAGTTTGGGCGTGTAGGTTTCAGGGGGCAGGCTGCTGCAAGCTTGCAACAACAACAGGGCCACAAGGGGCCAAAGACGGGTGAACTTGGGCATGGGCAGAACCAGACTGAGCAAGGTTGTTGTGAGGTTTTGGAGGGTAACCGGATTTCAGAGCAAGGGCAGCTGTGGGGGTGACAGGACCGGCTGTGTCGATCCACACCGGTCAGTTGCCAAGGTTCGATCCAGCAAGATTGATCGCAAAAAACCCATGTAACGAAAGCGACATATTGATGCGTATTCACCCAACAAGATGATGGCGAGTTCAGTGCATTGGTGTTTTTTCAGGATTTTGAACTGGATTCACAAACCTCATCACACACATTTTTTGGAGACACACATGACCGTCACGTTGAAGAAAAAACAGATTTCATTCAAACCCAGTTTGCTCATGGCTGGCGCTGCTTTGTTTCTCGCGCAATCTGCACTGGCGCAAGCCTTGCCCAAAGCTTCACCGGAATCTGTAGGAATGTCCAAAGAACGCTTGGCAGTGCTGTCTGCGACCATGAAGCAAGAGGTTTCCAGCAATCGGTTGCCCGGCGCAGTGGTGATGATTGCTCGCAATGGCAAGCTGGTCTATTCGGAGGCGTTTGGCAAAACAGGCCAAGCGGGTGGCGGTGACATGAAAGAAGATTCGATCTTCAGAATCTATTCGATGACCAAACCGCTGGTGTCCACGGCACTCATGATGCTGGTGGAAGACGGGAAAGTTCAACTCACAGATCCCGTCTCCAAATTTCTGCCTGCTTTCAAAAACCCCCAAGTCAGTGTTCCGTCCATCCATCCCGTATCGGGTGCGGTGACCTTCAAAATGGTGCCTGCCAACAGTGAGCCCACGATTCAAGACTTGTTGAGGCACACCTCGGGCATTGCGTATGGCGAACTCACCGCCAATACGCCCGTCAAAGACGCGTACACCAAAGCCAAAGTTTTTCTTCCCAGTGTCCCGTTTGATGCACGGGGTGTGACACCCAATGAAATGTCGGAGGGTGTCGGCAAAGCGCCTCTGGCTCAGCAACCCGGAACGACCTGGGAATACTCCTTGTCTGTGGATATTCAGGGTCGTGTTGTTGAAGCCGTCAGTGGCAAACGCCTGAATGACTTCATGAACGAGCGCATGTTTGGGCCCCTCAAAATGAAGGACACAGGTTTTCATGTTCCTGCGGCCAATGCCTCGCGTTTGGCTGAGGCGTTTGCCAAAGACCCCTTGACGGGTGCGCCCAACGTTTTGATCGACGTTTCCAAAGTACCCGGCAATGACTCGGGCGGTGCTGGCGGTGTGGGCACAGCGGGCGACTACTTGCGGTATTGCCAAGCCATGTTGAATGGCGGATCACTGGACGGTGCCCGGATTCTGTCGCCCTCTACCGTGCGGCTGATGACGGCCGACCACCTTGGCACCGCCATCAACACGACCACCAACCCGGGTCAACTCTTGTTGGGGACCAACGGTTACACGTTTGGACTGGGTTTTCTGGTTCGATCACAAGACGGCATTGCCCCGGTGCACGGCTCGGCGGGCGAGTTCATGTGGGCTGGCTTTGCGGGGACTTTTTTCTGGGCTGAACCCAAAGAAAAATTGTGCGCCGTCTACATGACACAGTCCCCCAGTCCATTGCGTGCCAGCTACCGCAGACTGATGAAGAACCTGGTTTCTCAAGCCATTGTCAATTGAGACAAGCCAAGCCCAGCGTCAAGTTGGGCTTGGCTTTTGGGGGCCTGTCAATCCGCTTGGGCGTGAGCGATGTGATGACTTGATGGGCATGACGCGCGTTGTTGACGCTCGATGACGTTTCAGCTATCGGGCTCACGCCTTCGGGCTTGGAGGCCAGCGAAAGCTGAGCGTGCTTTGCAGCGGGAGCAGACACTTGAAGCAATCCACTCGCCGACTCTTGTCGGCCAAGGCGATCCCTGTCCTGTATTGGCTATTGCAGATGTTCTTTAATGCAAGGGCAACCGTATCGGGAGTTCATGTTGACACATGGGTGCTACGGTGCAACGGCGCAGGGAGAAAGGCCAAGCTTTGCGGTTTCTTGTAACGGGCAATGCGCGTATCGAGGAAATTCAGCAGTTCTGCCGCCGCAACGTTTGACCCGGTTTTCAGGGAACAAACTGCGTGTACGGCCTCACCCCATTTGTCGTCTGGCTTGCCGAAGACAAAGGCTTCGGCCACGGCAGTATGTTCGAGTAAGACTTGCTCCACCTCGGCCGGATAAACATTTTCCCCACCCGTCTTGATGAGTTGTTTATGGGCCGTGCGACCGGTAAACCACAGCCAACCGTCCTCATCGATGCGTCCAAGATCTCCTGTGCGGTGCCAAGGGTCAGTCGGTTTGAACGGCCGCTGGGTTTCAGGCTCCCAATACCCCAGAAACACGGTCGGACCTCGAACGGCAATCTCGCCTTCGAGTCCTGTGGCCAAGGCACAACCTGCCGCATCTTGCACCCGCACTTCGGTCGGCGCCATGGGTCGACCGGCGGCGCCCGGGCGCTCACTTTGCAAACCCAGACAAACCATGCTGGACACCTCGGCCTGACCGTAGGCCGACCAGAATTTGGCAGCAGGGCACAGCGCGGCCAATCGGCCAATCACGTCAGGGGGCTCTAACCCCATGCACACGCGCAAACTGGCCAGTGACGCCGCACCGTCAAGGTTTTGCGTTGCCGTATCCAGCAAGGCACCCAGCATCGGGGCAAAGGTGGCGCACACCGTGATGTCGTGGCGCTCTACAGCTGCGACGGCTGCCACGGGATCGAAACGCGGCAAGATCACACTAGCACCGCCCGCTTCGAGCAGCGCAAGAGCCAGTCCCATACCGGCCGCATGGAACAACGGCAGCACGCCCAACCAACGGTCATGAACACCCAGTGACCACACGCCACCCGTTTGAATGGCGGATGCGCGCATTTGCGCCTGGGACAAAACCGCGCCTCGCGCATGACCTTCCACCGCCGCCGTGTAAAGCATGATGACCCCCAGATCGGGTGCATCTTGACGCGGTACATGACCCTGGGATTGACCCACACAGGCCAATGCCCCATTGACGCCTTCGGTCAGGGTTTCAAGGGGTACACCAGCCATGCCATCGGGCCATGCCGCTGTCCACAACGAGGCACACCCTGCGTCAACAATGAGCAGGGAGGGACTGGCATCACGCGCTTGCTGGGCCATTTCAGCCGATGACAGACGAAGATTGAGCGGCACCAGCATGGCTCCAAGCCAAGCCACAGCGCCCAACAACACCAAGACCTCGGGGCGGTTGCCGCTGACCACCAACACGCGATCGCCACGTCTGACACCGGCAGCATGCAAAGCTGCAGCCTGTTTTTGCACGGCTTGATGCAAAGTGGCATGCGAGAAACTGTGGCCTTCGAAAATCAGCGCAGGGCTGTCTGGCTGCGATCGGGCATTGCGCTCCAGCAGGTCAATGATGGTGTTGTGGCTGTTTGGCATGGTTGTCATCTGTGAATCTCAATGGCGTCTTCAGAATCGGGCGCTCACTGCCCCTTAAATAGAGCGGGTCTTTTTTGTACGAAAGCGGCTATCCCCTCGCGTGCATCCGAGGTGGATGCACAGGCTTTCAGCAATTGCTGCTCCAGCAGCAAGTGGTCCTGCAAGGACACGCCTGGCCCTTGTGTCGCCAGTTTTTTGATGGCGGCCAATGAGGCAGGCGCAGAGTGGCACAACTGTCCGACCAACCCTTGAGCCGCAGCTTCCAGCTCTTGGGCAGGAAAGACTTGATCGACGGCACCGGCGGCCAGGCAACGCTGTGCATCCACGGCCTGACTGAGCATCAACCATTGCTGCGCTCGAACAGCTCCGATGCGCCTCGCCAAAAAATAGGACGCCCCGACATCTGGGGACAAGCCTATGGCTGAATACCCTGTGCGCAGTTTCATGGTGTCACTGGCCAGCACGAAATCGCCACACAAGGCCAAACCGATGCCCGCACCGCCTACAGGTCCACCCACCACGGACACAACGGGGCAAGCCGCCTGTGCCAGCTGCAAATAAGCCGGAAGGAGTTGATCCAGGATGTCATTGACAAGCTGCGGCAACTGATCACCCGCGCTGGCGAACTCCTGGATATCGCCCCCTGCGCAAAAAATGGGGCCTCGTGCCTTGATGACCACCACACGCGGTTGCGCGGCCAGCACCTCAGCGATCGCCTGCGCCAAAGCGGACGCGGTGTCGAATCCCAAAGCGTTGTGGTGTGTTGCGCGATCGAGGACGATGCTGCCCACCCGTGGCTCGGCCGTCCAGTCAATGCCGTGAAGCGTCGGCATGCCTTCAACCCAACCAACGCTTGCGGCGACGGTAGTGCTTGACCTCGCGATAATTGCGCCGTTCTCCGCTGGCCTGCTTGCCCAAATAGAACTCCTGAATGTCCTCATTGGCGCGCAGTTCGGCGGCCGTGCCCTCCAGCACCACGCGACCGTTTTCCAGGATGTAGCCGTGGTCGGCAATGTCCAGCGCGGCTTGGGCGTGCTGCTCCACAATGAGCAGAGAAACACCTTCCTGGCGCAGTTTGGCAAGCAACGCAAAAATTTCACTGACCATCATGGGCGCCAGGCCCAGTGAAGGTTCATCGATCATCAGCAGTCGGGGTTGCGCCATCATGGCGCGCCCGATCAGCAACAACTGTTCCTCCCCACCTGAAAGGTAGCCCGCGGTGCGGGTTCTCAGTTCAGCCAGTCGGGGAATCAGGCCGTAGACCCGCTCCAGCCCCTGCTTCACGTCGGCCATGCGTGTCAGGCGATGCCCGCCCACGACGAGGTTTTGCTCCACCGTCATGTGGCGCAGCACCTTGCGCCCCTCGACCACATGGACCACGCCATCGGCCACCATCTGCTCGGCAGAGCGCCCGGTGACCTCTTGGCCCAACATGCGCACGTTGCCGGAGGCCACACGCCCTTCCTCCACATCCAGCATGCCGGAAATGGTTTTGAGCGTGCTGCTCTTGCCAGCGCCATTGGGGCCCAGCAGCACCGTACAGCCGCCAGCCGCCACCTCCAGCGTGATGCCTTTCAGTGAAAGGATCACGTCGGCGTACAGGACCTCAACGTTGTTGAGTGCAATCAGTGGTTCAGTCACAGCAGCTGCCTTGCTTTACCACTTGGCAAGCTTGGGCACGGGCACCTGCGTGGCCGACGTGGTCAGCTTGCCCCCCACCACTTGGCCAATGTTGACGCGTGGATCACGGGTTGGAAACGGCGCTTCGACCGAGTAATCGATGTCGCCACCGCTGTATCCAAAAAAGTCTTTGCCTGAGAAGTTGGTATCAATCAGGGTTTTGTAAAGCAACTCACCGGTCAGCTTGTCACCACCATGCTTGCGTGCAGCCGTCTCGACGGCGCGCACCATGACCAAGGCTTGGCTCATGCCCACGGTGGTCAGCGAATGCCAGGGTGCTTTCATGCCGTACTTGGCCACCAACATGTCATAAAACCTTTTGGTCTCGTTGTCTTCCTCTGTGGCGATCACGCCGGAATGGACCTCATAGTCTCCCTCCATGGCGGCCATGCCACCGACCAGTTTTTGCAGCATGGCTGGCGAGTTGTGAATGCTGTAGGCCATGGGCACGTTCTTTCCCAAAGCCTGCATCGCCCGCTTGACGGCCACCGCCTGCTGGATATTGGTGGGCACCAAAATCAGTTCAGCGCCGGCATTGAGAACACGGCGCAGTTGCAGGGTCACGTCCGCAGGCTGCGGCTCCACATAGACCATTTCCACCAGATTGATTTTGGTGGGGTTGGCCTTGGCATAGGCGTTGATGCCCTTGCCCAAATCGGCAAAAGTGGGGGAAGCTTCGGTGGTGAACATCGCCACCTTGACGGGGCGCGAGCCACCGGCTTTGGTCTTTTGGAACCACTCGACGAAGCCGGTGAACTCATGCACAAATGTGGGCCGCGTGGACATGACCCACTGGTTAGGTCGCCAGCTGAAACCTGTGGCGGCAGAGCCCAAGATCATGGGCACCTTGTCGGTCGGCAGGCGCTGCTGAACAGCCGCTACGTCCGGCCCACCCAAAGACAAGCCAATCAGGGGTTTGGTGGCCAGCACACCGGGCCAGAGGCTGGCCGTCTGGGCCGTGTCGTAGCGCGTGTCATAGGTTTTCATGTCCAGCTTCACGCCGAGCTTGGCGCCCACTTCGGCATTCCACCAGTTCACCACGCCCTCGCGCCCGGGTCCGACCATCGGCATGATCGCGGCAAATGGGCCGGAGTAATCCGACAAGGCAGGCACCTGGTAAACCGTTTGCGCGGAAACCGGGGCCATGGCTGCAGCAGCCATGCCTGCAGCCGTCACGGCGCGTGCCGTTCAATTCATCAGTTTTCTCATGTGTGTCTCCTGTGGTGGTGAAAGAAGCCGCCCCATGACGGTCAGTACGGAAAGGGCCAGAGTCGATAGGCCTTTTTGGTGATCTGGATGCGGTGCATCACGCCCTTGGGCTCGAAAAGCAGGAAAAGAATGATGACGGTGCCCAACAAGACGTTCATGGCGGCAAAGACAAAGTCTTGCCCCAATGAGGGCACCCATTGCATGAAGCTCGGGCCCAGACTGGTTACCCCCTCGCGGGCCAGCTGGATCATGACGGTGCCAATCAGCGCACCGACGATGGAGCCCAATCCGCCCACAATCATCATGGCGATCATCCAGATGGCATTGAAGAGCGTGAACTGCTCGATGGACACATGGCGCAAGGCCACCACCCACAGACCGCCCGCCACACCGGCAAAAAACGCGCTCACCAGAAATGCCCGGGCCTTGGTTGCGGCAACGGGTATGCCCATCATGCCGGCGGCCACATCATCGTCCCGCACGGCTTCAAAGCTGCGGCCATGGCGTGAGCGCACGATGCCAAAGGCCCCCGCCGTCATGATCAGCAGCACAGCGAATGAAAACCAGTAAATGGCGCGGTCGTTTTCGAGGGACAGGCCGAACACTGAAATGGATTCCACATGCAAGCCACCGGCACCGCCCAGCCAGGACTGAGGCAAATTCAGCACCAGAAAGTGGAACAAGGCTTGCGCTGCGATGGTCGTGAGTGCCAAGTAAAAGCCTTTGATGCGCGCCGCCGTCAAACCAAACATCACGCCAAACAGGGCCGCACCAGCGCCCCCGATCACCAGCGCCGCGGCCGCGTCCCATCCGGCCCCCATGGCCACAGCCGCGCCGTAGGCACCCACCCCCATGAACGCCGATTGCCCTAAGTTGATCTGCCCCGCATAGCCGGTGCAGATTTGCAGACCGATCACGGCCACCGCCGTGATGAAGGTGGTGTAGCCGATGCTGACCCAGCGGTCGGATGCCCACCATGGCGCAGTCGCCAAGGCCAGCACCACAAGCACAAGACTGGCCCATTGCGCGCGCGTACGAATCAGGGAGCGGTCGCCCGCATAGTTGGTAAAAAAAACGCCAGACGGGTCCATCACACACGCTCCACATGGCGCCAACCGAACAAGCCGGTGGGACGCACCAGCAAGATCAGCAGCATGAATACAAAAGGCACGATGGATGACGCAGCGCCACCGATCGCAGGATCAATATAAGCAGCCACCAAAGCCTGAACAATGCCCACAATGGCACCGGCCAAGATCAGCCCACCAATGGATTCCAGGCCTGCCAGCAAGGCCACAGGCAGTGCAGCCAGTGCCACATCCGCCGTTTGGACGGTGATGGAGCGGCCCGTGAGCAAGACGATGGCGCCCGCCGTGGCAATGACCGAGCCCATCATCCAGGCCAAGGTGACAGCACGCTTGACCGAGATGCCCAGCGAGATCGCTGTGGTGGGCTCTTCGGCCACAGCCGTCAGGGTCAGCCCCGCACGGGTGCGGTTGAAGAACCACGACATGCCCAAAGTCACCACCAAGGTCAGACAGGCACCGATCACCAGATTGGAGGGGAAGATCATGTCCCCCACGATCAGGGGAGCCGGTGGCAAGAGCACTGGAAAAGAACGGTCTGCAGGCCCCCAAACCACCAGCACGATGCCGCGAATCAGGATCACCAGACCAATGGTGACCATCACCATGGAAAAGACCGACTCCCCCACCAGCCGTTCAAAAAACAGCCGCTCGATCAGCCAGCCATAAACAATGGCGCACACGAAGGCCAATGGAATTGCCAGCCAGGGCGACAGGTCTGCACCGATGGTGAGTGTCCAGACCGCGTAGGCACCCAGCATCATGAGTTCACCCTGCGCAAAGTTGAAGACCTTGCTGGCCCTGTAAATGACCATGAAGCCCAGCGCCAGCAAGGCGTAGATCTGGCCTTGCAGGAACCCGTTGATGATGTAGTTGAAGAAGTCGATCATGGGTTCAGTTCTCCGAAATCCGCTGTGCGGCGATGCGCCCGACGGTGACATCCGCACGCAGCACACCCGTTCGTCCGTCTTGATAGCGGATCGGAATCTCGATGGCGGCCTGGGTCTGGTCTGCGTACATGGCATCGATCAAGCGGCCATAGCGCTGCTCGATGAAATCGCGTTTGAGTTTTCGGGTGCGTGTGAGTTCACCTTCGTCGGCATCAAGCTCCTTGGGCAAGTTCACAAAATGGGTGATGCGAGCCGCCTCTGGCAAGGTTCGATTGACCTGCGCGATTTCCGACGCGACCTGAGCCAACACCTCGGGACGCTGCGAGAGGTCGGTGAAAGTGGTGAAAGACACCCCCTTGCGCTCGGCCCAACGGCCAAAGACATCGCCGTCGATGTTGACCAGTGCCGTGACGCTATCGCGGGTGACATCACCCACCACCATCACTTCCCGGATGTAGGGTGAAAAGCGCAAGCGCACCTCGATGAACTGCTTGGAAAAGGTGTGCCCGCCCTTGAGGCTGCTCATGTGCTCGACACGGTCGTAATAGATCAGCTCGGTCTGTGTCGGCCCCTGCCCCACGGCATCACCGGTCTGAAACCATTCACCGTTCATCTTTTCGGCGCTCTTTTCGGGCTTTCCCCAATAACCCGCAAACCCAGCACCGCCACGCAACTCCAGCCCACCGGTGGGGGCCAGACGCCACTGCATGGGCTCGCCCCAGGCGCTGGGCAGGAGCACCAACTGGCCAATGGTTTCGGGATTGGCCTGATTGCCTTGGTGCACCGTGACCAGGCCGAATTCACTGCAACCGTAGACGTTGCGCAGCATCACGCCCATGGCGGCAAACAAACGAAAGATGTCGGGCGCGACGGCCGCGCCGCCGGTGAAAGCGATCTTGGCACGCTGAAGCCCCAGCTGATCACGCAGTGGCCGCAGCACCAGGGCATCGGCCAGTGGCAACAGCGCCCGCACCCACCACGGGCGTTGGGTGGTGTCCATCTGCTCGGCACGCGCCAAGCGACCGATGCGCAGGCCCCAGTCCACCACACTTTGCCGCCAGGGCGGAGCATCCAGCATGCGGGTATGCACCCGTGCTGCCAGGCTTTCCCACTGCCGTGGACCAAAAAACACCATCTCGCAGGCCAGCTCACGAATCGCTTCCTGAATCTGGTCCGGCCGCTCGGCAAAGCTCACCCGCATCGGGCGAATCAGGCCGAGGGTGACCCCCACCCACTGCTCCGTGGCCCAGGACAGCGGGATGTAAGACAGGTATTCACAGCCTTGAGGCAACTGAACCGACTGACCAATGAGGTCGGCGTTGTGCAGCATCGATGCGTGTGTCGTGATCACCCCTTTGGGCGCTCCGGTCGTGCCCGAGGTGTACAACAACAAAGCAATATCCTTGCTTTGTCCCTGAGCGATGACCTGCTCAAACCAGGCTGCATCTTCCGACTTGGCGGGTCGGGCCGGGGCCTTGAAAGCATCCCACCCCAAAAGGCCATCTTGCCGATAGGACCAGAGCCCGCCCGACTCCCACCACACCACGGTGTGCAGGCCGGTGTAGCGTGACATCAAAGGCAGTACCTTGTCGACCTGCTCCTGGTCTTCTGCAAACACGCACACCGCCTGCGCGTCCTGCACCACATAGTCCACTTCGGTTTCGGTCGCGTCCGGGTACAAGGCAACGACCTTGGCTCCTATGGCCTGAGCCGCCCATTCCGCCCAATACAGTTCGGGGCGGTTTTCACTCATCAACACCACGGTCTGGCCGCGCTGCACGCCGCGTGCACGCAGACCCAGGGCCAATTCGCGCACCTCGTCGCGCACATCGGCCCAGCTGAATTCTTTCCAGATGCCATCGCGCTTGTGCCTTTGCGCCACCTCGTCGGGGCGGGTGGCGGCGTTGTGCAGCAACCATTGCGGCAAGGTCTGCGGGAATAGCTTGTCTGCGCTCATGCGTGCACCCCCAGATAAGCGGCAATCACTTGCTCGTCTTGCTGCACATCAGCTGGACTGGCGTCGGCAATCTTGCGGCCGAAATTGAGCACGATCACCCTGTCGGCAATGTCCATCACCACGCCCATGTCGTGTTCCACCAACACCACCGGAATCTGACGCGACTCTCGGATGTCCAGAATGAAACGGGCGAGGTCTTCTTTTTCTTCCACGTTCATACCGGCCATGGGTTCATCCAGCAGCAGCATGCGCGGCTCCATGGCCAGCGCCCGTCCCAGATCCACCCGCTTGCGCATGCCATAACCCAAGGTCCCCACCGGGTGGTGCCGCAGGTGTTCGAGCTCCAAAAAATCCAGGATTTCTTCGGCCACGGCGCGGTGCGCCAGCTCTTCCCGGTGCGCAAACGGGTAATAGAAAAAAGCGGTGGTCAGTGAGCTTTTCATGTGCATGTAACGACCCACCAGGATGTTGTCGAGCACGCTCATGTGAGGCAGCAAGTGTGTGCCCTGGAAAGTACGGGCCAGGCCTGCTTGCGCCACACTGTGCACCGGCCAGCGCCCGATGTCCTGGCCCTCAAAACGCACAGAACCTTGGCTGGGGCGGTAAAAGCCGGACAGCACATTCAGCAAAGAACTCTTGCCAGCCCCATTGGGACCAATGAGCGCCACCAGCTCTTGATGGCCAATGTCGATCGAGATGTTGGCCAGCGCGGTCACACCGCCAAACTTGAGCGTGATATCCCGAGCCTCCAGCATGGGCGAATGGCGCTGCGCATCAGTCATGGGCTTGTGACTCCTGGCAAAGGTGTGAACCGGGGTGCGGCATGGCTGCGTGTCGCACCCGAGGGGGTCCGGGTCAGTGTGCTGCGAGCGACGTTGTGCGGATGAAGGGCTGCTTCATCGAGAGACAAGACAGGAGCAAAGCAAGCGTCGGTGCCCTCCAAAAACGCACACCAGTGCTGTCGCGACTGCGTCAGAAACAAGGCCGTCATGCGGGCTTTCAAAACGGGCCAGTCCTTGACGTCGTATTGCTTGTCCAGCGGAACGTCCGACAAACCGAGCTTGTTCATCAGCAGTGCGTAGAACTGCGGCTCCAGTGCCCCCAGAGTGATGTGGCCACCATCGGCGCAGCGGTACACATCGTAAAACGGTGAATCGTGAAAAGCGCTGGGCTTTTCTGTGCCGAGCTGGCCGCTGTCATGGATCCAGTGCGCAAGGCCGCCCAGCATGGCCACGATGTCCACAATGGCGGCATCCACCACGCTGCCCTGACCGGTGGTGCGGGCCGCCAGCACCGCGCTGACCAGGCCAAACGCCAGGCCCAGCGCACCACTGGCATCACCCACCACCGTGGGCGGCACCACAGGCCGCTCACCGCGGTGCGCTGACAAGGCCAACAAACCCGTCAGCGCCACATAGTTCAAATCGTGTCCGGCCGCTTGCGACAAAGGTCCGCTTTGCCCCCATCCAGTGATGCGGCCATACACAATGCGTGGGTTGACGCGGGCGCACTCGGCAGGCCCCAATCCCAAGCGCTCCATCACGCCCGGGCGATTGCCCTCAATCAGCGCATCGGCCTGTGCCACCATGGCCAGCGCATCGAGGCGAGATGCCTCTTGTTTCAGGTCCATGCGAACGACCGTCTTGCCGTCATGCATGGGGTTGTCGCCACCGCCCGCCAACTGCGCGGCGACCACCCCCTGCTGTGGCCGGGCAATGACGGTAACTTCGGCACCCAGGCCAGCCAACATGCGTCCAGCCAGCGGGCCTGGCCCAATGCCTTCAAACTCGACGATGCGCACACCGACCAGCGGGGCATTCAACTGCGCGCTCATGTACCCAGCCTCCGGGCGATCAGGTCTTTCATGATCTCGGTGGTGCCGCCGTAAATGCGCTGGATGCGTGCATCCGCGTACAGGCGGGCTATGGGGTATTCGGCCATGTAACCGTAGCCGCCAAACAGCTGCAGGCACTCGTCCGTCACCTTGCCCTGTTGCTCGGTGCACCACCACTTGGCCATGTAGGCCGCTTCGTTGTCCAAGGTGCCATCCAGCATGCGCTGCACGCAGTCGTTCACAAAGCTGCGCACAACGTGGGCCAGCGTGGCGCACTCGGCCAGCTTGAAACGCGTGTTTTGGAAGTCAAAGACGCTCTGCCCAAAAGCCTTGCGGTTGCGCGTGTAGTCCACCGTCAGTTCCAGCGCTTTTTCAATCACGGCAGCGGCAGGCACGGCCAGCAACAGGCGTTCATAAGGCAGCTGGCTCATCAGTTGGCGAAAGCCCAGGCCCTCTTGCTCGCCCAACAGTTGGTCGGCATCGACACGAACGCCATCAAAGAACAGCTCGGCCGTGTCCGAGGCATGTTGACCCAGTTTTTCCAGACGTCGGCCCACCCGAAAGCCTGGCAAATTTTCGGTCTCAAGAACCATCAAAGACACACCACCACTGCCCGCACCTCCGGTGCGCACCGCCACCACCAGCAAGTTGGCGATGTAGCCGTTCGTGATGAAGGTCTTGGCGCCGTCGATCACGTACTGATCGCCCTGCTTGACCGCCTTGGTGCGCAACGCTTTCAGGTCGGAACCACAGCCCGGCTCGGTCAAGGCGATGCCAGCGAACAGCTCGCCACTGACCAGCTTGGGCAGCCAGCGCTGCTTTTGTGCCTCGGTCCCGTAGTCCAGGATGTAATGCACGGCAATGGAGTGCACCGCCGTGTTGGCAGGCACCTCAGCGCGGGCCAGCTCGTCCTGTACCACCAATTGGTAGGCCAGGTTGGCCCCGGCACCACCGTAGATCTCGGGCAGCTCGGGGAGCAGGAAACCCAGTTCGGCAAAGGGCCGCCAGACCTCGCGCGGGATGAAGCCCTGGCGACGCCACTCGTCCATGTGCGGCACCAATTCGCGCTCGATGTAGCGCCGTGCCTGATCCCGGAAAGCCTCGATGTCGGCATCCATCCAGGCGTGGCGGTGCAACTGGGGCAGCATGTTCATGGCCTCAGATCCCCGTCAATCCACCGCTGCACATCAGTGTCTGGCCGCTGATGTAGTCGGACTCGGGAATGCACAGCAGGTACACCGCGCCAGCAGCTTCGTCGGGCGACCCCCCACGCCCCAGCGGAATCATGCGCTCCATGGCGGCCATGAGGTCGGGGTTGACCCCCACCTTGATGTCGCGGCCATCGATGTTGGCGGTCGAGTCGCTTTCGGCGCTCACGGTCAGGCGGGTCTTGATGAAGCCGTAGGCCACGCAGTTGACCGTGACATTCATGCGGCCCCACTCCTTGGCCAGCGTCATCGTCATGCCCGTGATACCGGCTTTGGCCGTCGAATAATTGGTTTGCCCGGCATTGCCAAACAAACCGGCGACCGAAGAAATGTTCACCACTTTGCGCACCACGGTCTGACCAGCGTCTTTTTCTTGCTTGGACAGTGCACGGATCACCGGTTGCGCGGCGCGCAGAATGCGAAACGGCGCGGTCAGATGCACGTCCATCATGGCGTACCACTGCTCGTCGGTCATCTTCTGCACCACGTTGTCCCAGGTGTAGCCCGCGTTGTTGACGATGATGTCCAAGCCTTTGAATTCACTGACCGCAGTGCCCACAAAGCGTTCGGCGAAATCAGGTGCGGTCACGCTGCCCACGCAGGCGACGGCCTGACCGCCAGCTTTGCGGATTTCATCCACCACTTCCTGAGCAGGTGCTGCGTCCAGATCATTGATGACAACGCGCGCGCCTTCAGCGGCCAGCTTGAGTGCAATCGAGCGGCCGATGCCACGCCCCGAACCGGTGATGAGCGCAACTTTGCCTTCGAGTTTTTTGGTCATGACTGATATTCCTTTTGTTTTCTTCAGGCCAGGGCCACAATGGCCTCGCCCATGATCTTGTTTTGTCCAAACTGGTTGGACGAAGTCAATGCGATGCGGGCACAGGCCTCGCCATCGAGCTCCATCAGTTCCACCACTTCTCCCGTGCAGGTGATGGTGTTGCCCAAATGGGTGATGCCCGCGAACCTTGCGTCGTATTGGCGCAACTGCCCTTGGGGAATCCACTGCGTGATCAGCCGCCCCAGCCAGGCCATGCCCAGCATGCCTTGCGCAAACACATCGGGCATGCCCGCACGACGGGCAAAGTCGATGTCGATGTGGATGGGGTTGTGGTCGCCCGAGGCCCCGCCAAACAGCGCCAATGTGGTGCGGTTGACCGGTCCGAGTTGCAATGCGGGCAGCTGGTCGCCCACGCGAATGTTGGATGGCATGTTTTTTCCCTCTTGTTTCAATGACGCACGACCAAAACCGTTCGCATCTGGGCCACGAGTTCGTCCTTCTGGTTGGTTGCACGCGAATCCTTGACAACAAACTCCAGCTTCCCGCCTTTTTTGTCGTAAATGTCGGTGATGGTCGACTGGACATTCACCGTGTCGCCCGCACACACCGGCTTGAAGTAACGAAACGATTGCTCACCGTGCAGCAGCTTGGTCAGGGGAATGTCCAGATCCATCAAAAGCTGGTCGTTCGCGCCGCTGTCGAGCTCGGCTGCAAACATGAAGGTGGGCGGTGCGGGCAGATCGGGGTAACCTGCCGCCTGGGCCGCAGCCGGATCGGTGTACACCGGGTCTTGTTCGCCAATCGCTTTGGCAAAGAACTGCAGGCGTGTGCGGTCCATGTACAGGCTGGACGGCTTGAGCTGGTAGCCGATGAATTTCTTGTCGATCATGCGGAAGTCCTTTCATAAAGGGTGACCACACAGGCGCCCCCCAAACCCAGGTTGTGTTGCAGGGCGATGCGAGCGCCTTCGACCTGCCGTTTGTCGGCATGGCCGCGCAGTTGCTGAACCAGTTCCGTGCATTGCGCCAGCCCCGTGGCCCCCAGCGGGTGGCCTTTGGACAGCAAGCCACCAGAAGGGTTGGTCACGAACTTGCCGCCGTAGGTGTTGTCTCCGTCTTCGACGAACTTCTGGGCACCACCGCGCTCGCACAAGCCCAGCGCCTCATAGCTGAGCAATTCGTTGTGGGCAAAGCAGTCATGCAGCTCGACCACTTGAATATCCTGAGGGCCGATGCCCGCTTCTGCATAGACCTGATCGGCACAGGCCTTGGCCATGCTGGAGCCCACCACTTCCCGCATGTCGCGGGCCTCGAAAGTGACGGGCGTGTCGGTGGTCATGGCCTGAGCCCGAATGCGCACGGCCGTGCTCAGGCCATGCTGGCGGGCAAAGGTTTCCGAACACACGATGGCAGCTGCTGCGCCACAGGTGGGCGGGCAGGCCATCAGTCGCGTCATGACACCGGGCCACATCACCGGGGCGTTCATCACCTCTTCTTCGGTGACCACTGTGCGAAACAGCGCCAGGGGATTGTTGGACGCATGGCGGCTGGCCTTGGCGCGGATCTTGGCGAATGTGCTCATGGGCGTGCCAAACTCTTCCATGTGGGCCAGACCTGCGCCGCCGAAATAACGCAGCGCCAGAGGAATTTCGCTACGGCCAACCAGGATCTGCGTGGCATCGTCAAAGTGTTCGAAGGGGCTGGGCCGGTCAGCAAAGACCGTACCCAAGGCACCTGGGTTCATTTGCTCAAAACCCAGCGCCAGCACGCAGTCGGCCGCGCCACTCATCACCGCCTGACGCGCCAGAAACAGCGCAGTGGAACCGGTGGAGCAGTTGTTGTTCACGTTGACGACGGGGATGCCCGTCATGCCCACTTCGTACAGGGCGCGCTGCCCGGCGGTGGAGTCGCCATACACATAGCCCACATAAGCTTGCTGGACTTTGGCGTAGTCCAGACCCGCATCGGCCAGAGCGGCTTTGACAGCCTTGGAGGCCATTTGGGGGTAGGGCTCACTGGCCCCGGGCTTGGTGAACGGCACCATGCCGACCCCTGCTACGCACACCACATTTTTCATGCCCAGTCCTTTGCACTTGATGGATTTCAAGCCGACTTTTTCTGCCCGCTCGCATGGCTCAAATGCTAGACTCAGCAGTACCTCATCGCGATAGCTTGTCACCTCAAGACAATGGCAAAAGACCTCAACTTCACACAACCCCGGGAAAACCCGGGGGCCTATATTGCCCCTGTCTTTGTGTTCGGCTTGCTTTCAGGCCTCGAAGGCAAGGATGTCGATCTGGATGGCTATTTACGTCAGGTCGGGATTGACCCCAAAGCCCTACGGACCCCCGGCGACCGTGGGGTTACCCCCATCCAGTACGCAGCGCTTTTTTATGCATTGATGCACGACTTGAAAGACGAATGCCTGGGCCTGTTCTCCCGGCCTTTCAAGCCGGGCAGCTTCGCGTTGACCGCGCGCGAGGGCCTGTCTGCGCCAGACCTTCGGCGTGCGCTCAAACGCATGAGCTCGGCGCTTAACCTACTGCAAGACGACATTGTTTTCTCCTTGCAAGTGAACCATCAAGAAGCGGGCTTGCACATGGCACCAGCCAACCCGGCCCGAGACATCCCAGTTTTTGCGCAAGAGACCATGGTGCGTGTCCTTTGGCGTCTGTCAGCATGGCTTTTGAATTCGCCCTTGCCGATCCGGCACTTCGATTTCGCCTACGCCGACCCCGGTCACCACGAGATGTACCAGTTCATTTTTCCAGCCACTCGGCGTTATCAGCAAGACGCTTTCGGTTTCTGGTTTGGAATAACGGAACTGCAGACCCCTGTGAGCAGGGACGAGCCTGCGCTGCGCACCTTCCTCACCGATGCCTACACCCAAATCATTTCGCCCCCCCGCCATTTTGGCCACACCGGGCAGAAAGTGCGCAACTGCCTGATGAGCAGTTACCCCCGATGGCTGACTCTGGAAGAAGTGGCCGACAAACTGCACACCTCTTCCTCCAGCCTCCAGCGCCACCTGACGGCGGAGCACACTTCCCTGCAATGGCTCAAGGATGATCTGCGACGCGACTTGGCGATCTCAAGGTTGTCGTCATCCAACGTGTCCCTGGTGCAACTGGCCAGCGAGCTGGGTTTCAGTGACAGTCCCACTTTTCAGCGAGCATTCAAACGCTGGACGGGTCAGCCTTGCAGTGTTTACAGGCGCAATTGAGCGTTTCATTGGCTTCGACCTGTGAATGACCGCTACCAGCCTCAAGCCGACCCTAAAAAATTGACGGCACCCCAATTAGGGTGGCTAACTGATTCAGGCCTGCAGCCGCCGTTGACCTATTCCCAAGATGACCCCACATCTTCACATCTTCCTCAAACCGGTTACGCGATCCGCCAGAGCCATGACATCCAGCGTGCAGGCGGTGCCACCACCCGCGCGAACCCGTGGGTTGGACAGCGAACAGACCGCGGGCAGTTTGGGCGCTAACTTGACTCACCCTTTGCTCATTGGAGTGTGAATGTCCCAAACGAACATCCCAATCAAGGCGTGGTGGGGATTGTTCAAACAGGTTGCCAACGCCTGGCTTAACGACTATGTGCCGAGCATGGGGGCTGCATTGGCCTACTACACCCTGTTTTCGTTGGCACCGCTGCTGCTGATCGTGGTGTCGGTGGCCGGTCTGGTGTTCGGTGAGGACGCCGCTCGCGGTGAGATCCAGGCGCAGCTGAAGGACCTCATGGGTGATGTCGGTGCGGATGCCGTTCAGGGCCTGTTGAGCAGCGTGCGCGAACCCACCGAGGGCCTGACGGCGACCGCTGTGGGCTTGGTGTTGCTGTTCGTCGGTGCCACCACGGTGTTTGCCGAACTGCAAGATGCGCTCGACCGCATCTGGGGTGTGCCGGAACGCTTGCGCAAGAGCGGCTGGCTCACGCTCGTTCAGGCCCGTTTGATGGCATTCGGCATGATCCTCGCCTTGGGGTTTTTGCTCATCGTGTCGCTGGTCACCAGTGCCATGTTCGCGGCCATGGGCCGAAGCCTCGACCCCTTCTTCGGCGGCTGGCAGGGTGTTGTGCAGGCGGGCAATGCGATCGGTGGCTTCCTGCTCGTGGCCACCATGTTCGGCCTGATCTACAAGGTCATGCCTCGCCAGCGTGTGCGGGTCTCCGATGTCTGGCTCGGCGCTTTGATCGCGGCCTTGCTGTTCACGGGCGGCAAGTTCCTGATGGGCGCCTACATCGGCCGCAGCGGTGTGGCGTCGGGTTTCGGCGCGGCCGGCTCGCTCGTGGTGGTGCTGTTGTGGGTCTACTTTTCAGCCCAGATCTTGTTGGTGGGTGCAGAGTTCAGCTGCGCCTATGCCCGGACGTTCGGTTCTCACAAGACGCCCGAGCCACTGCTGAAGCTCGATCATTCAACCTTGTAGGCGTGGCGCATTGAGCCTTGTACTTTTTATCCACCTACTTTGGCTTTGGGCTGAATGACCCACTTGCAGCGATTGCAGTCATCGATCGTCGCAAGCTGAACTTCAGCTATGGGCTAAAAGCAGCAAATGTTTTCGATCATGAGACCGAGACGATCAGGCTAACCACGCCTTGATTCTGCTGTTCATTTTTTCAGCCGAAATACCATACCGGTCATGCAAGGTTGGCAAAGCGCCTGCATCCAAGAAAGCGTCGGGCAGAGCCAAGATTCGAAATTTGGCAGGTATCACTCTTTCACGCATCAGCAAACTGGCCACCGCCTCGCCCAAGCCTCCCACGATGGAGTGGTTCTCGGCCACCACCACAAGACGACCCGGCTTGCGCACTTCGCCAATGATGGCAGCTTCATCCAAGGGCTTGATAGTCGGGCAATGCATGACTGCCACATTCACCTTTTCCGCCTCGAGTTGCTTGGCAACTTCGAGTGTGCGCATCGTCATGAAGCCGCTGGAGATCACCAAGACATCCGAGCCCTCGCGTAGCATCTTGGCTTTGCCCAATTCAAACTTGTAGTTGTATTCGTCCAGAACCATCGGCACATTGCCACGCAACAGACGCATGTAGACCGGTCCTTGGTGCTCGGCAATTTGCGGCACAGCCTGTTCAATGTCCAGCGCATCGCAAGGGTCCACGATGGTCATGCCAGGAATGGCACGCATCATGGCGAGATCCTCCGTGGCTTGATGGCTGGGGCCATAGCCGGTGGTCAGTCCGGGCAAGGCGCAGCAAATCTTCACATTCAGGTTTTCTTCGGCAATCACTTGGTGAATAAAGTCATATGCGCGGCGCGTGCCAAACACTGCATAAGTCGTGGCAAATGGCACCAATCCCGTCTTGGCCATGCCACCCGCAGCGCCCATGAGCAGCTGCTCGGCCATGCCCATCTGAAAAAAGCGTTCAGGGTAGGCCTGTGCAAACAAGTGCAGGTCGGTGTATTTGGCCAAGTCTGCCGTCATCCCGACCACTTCAGGATGATCAACTGCATAGGCAACCAGTGCCTTGCCAAAGGGGGCTGCCTGCACCCGCTGACCATCACTCGCGATCGAAGCGATCATGGCCGAGGTGGTCAGTCGGGGCTTTTTGTCGGTCACAGTATTCATCTCAAGGGCCTTAGGGTTGATTTGCATCCAAGATGTCCAGCGCCAATTTCCACTCGGGCGGATCCACACGAATAAAGTGATTTTTTTCGCGTGACTCCAGGAAGGGCACGCCCTTGCCCATCAATGTGTCGCACAGGATCACCCGGGGCTTGGCATCGGGCAGTGCACGCGCCGTGTCAAAGGCGCGCAACACCGAGGGCAGATGATTGCCATCCACACGCTGAACGTGCCAACCAAAAGCTGCCCATTTGTCTGCCAGTGGCTCGAAACCCAACACCGCAGTGGATGGACCATCTGCCTGTTGGTTGTTGATGTCAACCATGCAGATCAGATTGCCTAAGCCGTGGTGTGCAGCAGACATGGCCGCCTCCCAGACCGAGCCTTCATCCAGCTCACCATCTGACATGGAGTTGTAGACAAATGCAGGGCTCTTTTGGTGACGCAGTCCGAGTGCGATGCCCACCGCAATTGGAAGCCCCTGCCCAAGTGACCCCCCCGAGATTTCCATGCCAGGTGTGTAAGTGGCCATTCCGGACATGGGCAAGCGGCTGTCGTCGCTGCCGTACGTTTCCAGTTCGGATTCGGGAATGATCCCAGCCTCAATCATGGCTGCATAGTTTGCAATGGCGTAATGGCCATGAGAGAGCAAAAATCGATCACGATCAGACCAATCGGGGTCTTGGGCGCGGAACTTCATGGCATGACCATAGGCCACCGCCAGTACGTCGGCATAACCCAAAGCCTGACCAACATAGCCCTGACCTTGGACCTCGCCCATTCGCAATGCGAATCGGCGAATACGGTAAGCGCAGCGCGCCACTTCTAGCAAACGATCATTGCTCACTGACATGATGTCTCCGGAGGGTCAATGCGGTCATTTCAAAATGACTGCGGGAACGTATGAAACCAGAATCAAGACACCAAAGGCCACCACATAAAACGGCACCATGGCGCGCACAGTTTCGCCCACTTTGACCCTGGCCAGAGAACTGGCGATGAACAAGGTGGTGCCCACAGGTGGGGTGTAAAGTCCAATGGCTAAGTTGACCACCATCATGATGCCCAGTTGCACCGTGTCCATGCCAATCGCTTGCGCCAAGGGTAGGAAAACGGGGGTCAGCAGCAGGACGGCGGCAGGCAGGTCAATGAACATACCCAAGAACAGCATCATGGCGTTCATCAGCGCGATAACGACCCACTTTTCGTTCACGTTTGCCTGCACCCACTGCACGATGTGTTGCGGCATCTGGTCAAAGGTCAGCAACCAGCCAATGGCCGCTGAGGCCATGATGACCATCAGCACCACACCCGTCGCCAAACCGGCCTCGAGGATGGCGTGGTGCAAACGCCGAATCGTCATGTCGCGATAAATCACCAGGGACACCAAGCCGGCAAAGAGAGTGGACAACACCGACACCTCGGTTGGCGTGGCGATGCCGAAACGCAAAAATACGATGATCAATATCGGCAATGCGATGGCTGGAATCGAATACACCAAGTTGCGCCGAAACTCTGCACGGTCAGTCGGTGCAGTCTCGCGCGGTAAGTTGTCACGCTTGCCCACATACCAGCAAGCCGCCATGAATCCGCCGCATAAGATCAGGCCAGGCAAGATACCTGCGTAAAACAAGGCCCCGATCGACGCGTTCGCACTCATTGCATACAAAATCATGGGGATCGACGGTGGGATGATGATGTCTATGGTGGCCGCCGACGCCAGCGAGGCCGCCGAAAAAGGCATGGGATAACCCAGCCTGCGGTGCCAGGGCATGACCAAGGATCCAATGGCCGATGCATCGGCCACCGCTGAACCTGACACGCCACCAAACAAAGTCGACGACAACACGCTGACCTGAGCAGGTCCACCGTGCCAACGTCCGACCAAAACCGTCAAAGTGCCCACGATGGCCTGGCCGAGTTTGCCCCCCATCATGAGCGAACCCGTGAGCATGAAAAATGGAATGGCGATCAATGGAAAGCTCTGCACCTGCGCCACCATTTGCTGGACCAGCAGGTCAAACGGAACCCGGTCACTGCTGACCGCAGCGGCCATTGCCGCTAACAAAATGGCGTGTGCAATGGGCATGGCCAATGTTGCCGCACCCAAAAATACAATCAAAATCAATAAAGTCATGGTGCTTATCCTTGCGCAGCTTGCGCCCCTGGCTCTGAACTGTCCCGCACCACGCGCACACCACGCCAAGCCCTAGAGACGGATTGGATTGCAAGCAGCACCAGCATCCCCATGCCTACCATCAGACAACCGTAAGTCACCGATGTCGGGATGAGCAGAATAGGCGTTTTCTCGTCGTGCACGATTTCAAGCATGTTCCAAGTTGCGCGAACCAGCACCGCGTACAACACAGCGACAGCGCTCCAAGCTACGATATCAATCACACGTTTTACCGTAGGCCTGACTGACTCCACTAGGAACACCGTTGCGATGTGCGAGCCTTTTTCGGCGGCTAAAACGACACCGGACATGACCAACCAAGGAAACAACAACTCGGGAACCTCGTTGGCCCATTGCAAACTGGTGCCGAATGCATAACGAAGCAAGGTGTTGATCGTCAAGATCAAGAAAATTGAAACCATCGTCACCCACAGCACGAAGCTGCAGATGACCACGATCGCCCGTTCAAGCGCGTTGCGCTCGACTAAGACTGCGGTCATGAATGAATCTCCAAAATGACCCGCTGCGGTGGCCAGCACCGATGCGGGTCGTGAACATGGCAATAGCGCGTTGAAGTCAGCCGTTTATCCTGCACTTGTGGTCAATGCATTTTTCAGTGCCGACTATTTTTATGCTGCTTATTTGGCGCGCGCAGCGGCCACGACTTTCTTCACAAACGGGCCGATAGGGCTCGCTTCCCACTTAGCCACTACAGGTGCAGTGGCCTTTTCAAATGGGGCTTGGTCCACTTTGTCGATTTGTACGCCTTTGGCCTTGAGTTCTACAAACATCTTGTCATCGGCTTCTTGTGCCAATTTACGTTGAAGCGCAGTCGCTTCATTGGCGGCTTCCTGAACAATCTTTTTATCGCCATCAGAAAGCTTGTCCCAAGCACGTTTGCCAATCAAGAAGGGCGTCATCTCGTACTTGTGCCCGGTCAGCGAGATGTACTTTTGCACTTCGTACAACTTGCCTGCTTGAACGTTGACCAGTGGGTTTTCCTGCCCATCCACTACCCCTTGTTGCAGTGCAACGTACAGTTCTGACCACTTGATCTGTTGTGCCTCGGCACCCACGCTTTGCATGATGTCCACAGTCACAGAATCCGGTGGGGTGCGCATTTTCAGGCCCTTCAAATCCTCGGGCTTCAGCAGTGGGCGTTTGTTGTTACTCATGTGGCGGATGCCGTTGTCCCAGTAACCCAAAACAACCAAGCCTTTTTCGGCCGATTTTTGAGCCAACTCTTTGCCAGTGGGGCCATCCATTACCTTCCAAGCTTGTGCTTGGCTAGAAAACAGGAATGGCATGCCGAATGCAGCGTACTCGGGCACGGCATTTGCCAATGCACCCTGTGAGTTGGCCGACATATCGAGCGCACCAGTGCGCAGGGCGGTGACCATGGCGGCGTCATCACCCAACTGAGAGGCGGGGGCCACAGTCACTTCGATGCGGCCATTGCTCTTAGCCTTGGCCACCTCAGCAAACTTCAAGGATGCCGTATGGCGCGGGTTGTCGATCGCCGTGCCATGGCCCAACGTCAGTTTTACGGCCTGTGCCTGGGCCATTGAAGTGGCAGCGAGCAATGACGCCAGCAACAGGGTACGGCGGAATGTATTTAATTTTTTCATGATGTCTCCTAGGTTGAAATGAACCACGGCGATGCCGTGATGGTGGGTGAAATCTGAATCAGTGGATCAGCATGCCGCCGTTCACATCGAGCGTGATGCCTGTGCAGTACTTGGACAGGTCGCTGGCAAGAAACACGACGCAACCGGCGACGTCGTCCGGCTCGCCAATGTGGCCCAGAGGAATACCATCCAGAATTGCCTGACGCTTGTCGTCGGGAATCTTGCCCTTGTTGATGTCGGTGGCGATAAGGCCGGGAGTGACACAATTGACGCGGATGTTGCTGCCGCCAAACTCGCGCGCCATCGCACGGGCCAGGCCGAGCACACCGGCCTTGGCAGCCGAGTAATGCGGGCCACCCAGAATGCCGCCACCGCGCTGCGCGGACACCGACGAAATGCAGACGATGGAGCCGCTTTTTTGCGCTTGCATGACCGGCAGCACAGCTTGCGAGGCGTAAAGGGTGCCGCGCAGGCTCACGTCGAGGATGCGGTCGTAATCCGCACCAGTGATGTCCAGGAATTTCACTGGCTGGGTGATGCCGGCGTTATTGACCAGAATATCGATGCGCCCGTACTTCTCCTGGATACGGGCCACGGCCACTTCACAGGAAGCCTTGTCCGTAACGTCGGCAACCAAGCCCAGATGCTGATCACCGAGTTGCGCTGCAGCAAGCTGTGGGTTGGCCTGTTCAAGGTCGAGGATCACGACTAGGGCACCTTGCTTGGACATCATTCGTGCTGTTGCAAATCCCAATCCATTGAGGCCGGCGCCGCCGGTGATAACTGCTACTTTGTCTTTTAACAACATTTTTGTCTCCTGTGATGAACCGCTGAATGCTTGCGGGTGGTGCAATTTTGCAGATCCCCCATCCTGAACGCAAACGACATAAGTTCATTCATTCTTTAATTTAATTCATGCGGCACTGCAGCAAAATGATGCCTTGGTCAACGCCGCGAAAACAGGTAGTCATGAACTTCCTTGACCATGGCTTCAATAGGCTGGGCTATATCCAGCGTGATGGCCTGCTCGTCACAACAGGGTGGCTCGAGCGTGGCCAACTGGCTGTCGAGCATTGCCGCCGGCATGAAGTGCCCCGTTCGCAATGACAGGCGTTCGGCGATCAATTCCCGGGAGCCCTCGAGCATCACGAACAGGATGGGCTCCCCAGCCATCAAGACCAGCCGCTCCCGGTAAGACCGGCGCAGGGCAGAACATGCCGCCACTGCCATGCCCGCTCTCTTGCCCTTGACCGCCAAGGCGTCAGCCAAGGCATCAAGCCAGGGCCAACGGTCGGCGTCGCCCAAGGGAATGCCTCGGGCCATCTTGTTCTTGTTTGAAGCCGGATGAAAGTCGTCCGCATCAAGGAAAGGTTTTCTCAAGTGCTTGGCGAGTGATGTGCCCAAGGTGCTCTTGCCGCAACCGCAAACGCCGATCACCACGATCAGCCGTGTAGCAGGCTTTTCTAATGCAGCCCGTGGGTTTTGTGTGGCCGATGACAACTGCTCACCCAAGGCTCGTTCAAACTGCGACATCACTGCTTCTCCTCAGCTGAATTCCTGCGCCTGAGCTCAAGAATCAAGGCGCTGTGGTCGAGTTCGCCGTGCCCGTGATCGACGAGGTCGCGGAACAGCGAATCGGTCAACGCGAGCATGGGTAGTTCAAGTGACAGTTCCTGGGCCAATTCGATCGCCGCCTGGGTGTCCTTGATTTGATTGATCGCGGTTCCCCCAGGGACAAAATCGCCTGAAATCATGCGGCGGCCATGCAGCTCCAGAATTTTGGACTGGGCGAATCCGCCGAGGAGTGCTTCGCGCACCTTGGCCGGATCGGCACCGCCACGCTCGGCCAAGAGCAAGGCCTCTGCCACGGCCACGATGGTGCTGGCCACCGTCAGCTGGTTGGCGAGCTTGGTTAATTGACCCGTACCCGTGGGACCCATATGAAGAGGGCGCCCCATGGCTTCGAACAAAGGCCGTGCGCGCGCCACATCAGCGGCTTCGCCGCCAACCATGATGGACAGCGTGGCAGCCTTGGCACCAACCTCGCCCCCAGAAACCGGCGCGTCAAGATAGCCCACTCCGAGCGCCCGTGAACGGCGCGCGTGATCCTTGGCGGTTTCGACCGTGAGGGAACTCATGACGATCAGGAGACAGCCTGGCCTCATTGCAAAAAGGCCGCCAGTCTTTGGCGCGAACAAGAGCTCCTCGCAAACATGCCCGGAGTTCAACATGACCACTACCCCGTCTTGACCGGTGCAGGCCTCGGCCGCACTTGAAGCGAGACGGACACCATGCTCGGCCAGCGGCATGGCCTTTTCCATGCTTCGGTTGTAGGCAGTCACCTGGAACCCGGAAGCAGCGAGATGTCGAGCCATGGGCGCGCCCATGATGCCCGTTCCGACAAAGCCGACTGTGCGGATCGCTTCGTTCACAGCTAATCCTTAAGTTGGAACCGGGCTCAAACGTTGAAGCGTTCTCACAGGCCGTTCTACTTGAACGTGCTCCGACAAGATGGCCCGAAACTTGTCCACATGCGGGGTTTTCAGGTGCTCTTCAAAGGCTTGCCGTGACTGGTAGACCTCATAGAACAAAACCCCGTTGGGATGGTCCGACGAGCGAAGCACGTCGAACTGAAGGCAACCCGGTTCTTTGGCGAGCGAGCTCTGCGCGTCGTCGAATGCATGGGCCAAGAAGACCTCAAGCATTCCTTCTTTGACCACAAACTCTGCGAGGACCACAAAGACCGGTATTGCCGGTCGGAGGTGTGCTTGCTGCGTCATGATGAGGCCTTCTAAATAAAGCCTTAGCGGCCCATCGTGCGTGTGTATTCCCGGCGGAAATCGACGACATCCAGGTTGTCGACCAGTTCGACGTCGGAAAAACACACGGCCGTGTCTTTCGCCACCGGCTTGATGAGCTTGACCTTGTGCGCAAGGCCAATGGGCAAGGCATCAAGCGCAAGGCTCTTCGTGGCCGGGATCGCGTTGGCCCAGACGGCAAATCCACCTTCGCCGTCGAGCATGTCGCCGGCTTTCAGATTGGTCTTGGCGGTGGCCACTGCGTCTGCGCGGAATTCCCTGGAGGTGCCGGTGGGTTCACCACGGAGCACCGCAGATAAAACGCTCACGCTGGTTTCCAGTCCGATCAAATGGAAGGGCCGCCACATTGAGGCATACCAGCCAGACTTGTCGGTCAGCAAGCCGTACTGCTTGAAGCATGCACGGGTGTACTCGTCCGGCGCCTTGAAAGTTACGAACATGCCGAAGCGAATGTTGTTGAGTACCTCGCGCCCATCGGGCTCCTGGCTTGCTGCGATATCGATCAGGCCGCTGCGGGCCAGACGACCACCTTCAGAGGCTGGCTTGAAAACGTTGGCAAGATCATGCAAACCGGCGGGCGGGAAGGCCAGGCCGTTGTCTGGGCAGTCGAGCCCAGTTCCGTTGGCAACGGCAGCCATCTCGATGGCCGCCTTGGTTCCGTCGGTAAAGGAGTTGTACATCTGGGGGTTGAAGTCGCCCGCCTTGACTTCTTCTTCCGTCCAGCCAAAAAACCCCCAGACCGTGTCGGGTGTCGAATAGCGGTAGCGCGGCTCGAAGTTCATGCCCTTGCCAGCAGCGGTCAGCTCAAAGCCGCAGGAGCGCACCCAGTCGATCAGTTCGCAGATGAAGGCCGGCTGGTCGCCGTATGCCATGGAATACACCACCCCTTTGGCTTTGGCCCGCGCAGCCAGCAGGGGGCCGCACATCACATCAGCTTCAACATTGACCATCACAACGTGCTTGCCGCCCTCGATCGCTGCCAGGGCATTGCGCACACCGGCGATCGGGTGGCCGGTGGCCTCGATGATGCACTCGATGCCTTCAAACTCGGCTAGGGCCGCCCCGTTATCCACGATGCAAGTTTGGCCCGACTTATAGGCTTCGCCCAAAGTCTTGGCGCTGTACTGTGACTCGTCCCAGCCCACGCGCTTAAGCGACTCACGGGCTTTGGCCACGTTTAGATCGGCGACGCCAACCACGTGGTAGCCGGGAATATGCCTAGCTTGAGCGAGCATCATGGAGCCAAACTTACCGGCACCAATAATGCCAACCCGGACAGGACCTTTTTCTGCCACGCGCTTTTGAAGCAGTGTCGCCAAATTCATATTTATTCCTTTTTCGGATATTTCAAACGGGTTTTAAATCTTTGAATAGCGAAAGTCTGCGTTCGCGTATTCTTTGAATAAATCGAGATCGATGAATTTATTAAAAATCTCGGAAGATTAGAAATAAATCGGTTAACGATTTAGTGGATGTGATGCTAAGTCTCTGCAAAGCCGACGTCCATTGACATAAAAACCCGATTCATTAAGAAAAACTTAACGGTTCGACTGTGTACAGCCCTGTCGTACGCGCTTGCGCTCCACCGGATACCCTTGAAGGACATGAACAGTCGAGACTTGCCGCCTCTGACTCAAAACCTCAGCCCGTGTCTTAAACGGCACCTTGCCAGGTTGCCCGCTCCTGGCGCAGCCAGTCGAGAAACAACTGGACTTTGGCCTTCCGCAGGTGGTCATATGGGCATACCAGCCATTGCGTCGTGAGGGTAATCGCTGGAGGCTTGCTAATCGGGCACACCAGCGTGCCCTCACGCAGTTCCCGCCACATCATCAGATTACTCTCGAGCGCGATGCCAAGGCCATCGACCGCAGCGTCGATCGCCATGTGGCTGCGGTCTAAAAGTAGCCGCTCGCCCTTGAGACTCGTTTCCACGCCCAACGAGGCAAACCACTGAGACCATTGCAATTGCGCCTTGACCGAAAAAATCAGCCGGCGGTGCGGGAGTTCTGCCAACTCCAGCGTGCCGGCGGCTGCATAACTTGGGGCACACACCGGCATGAAGTTTTCTTCGGCTAGGCCCTCGACAAAGACACCCGGCCACTGCCCCTCGCCGTGACGAATTTCGATATCGACGGCTTCACGGCTGAAGTCGGTCGGTTCCGTGGTGGCGTTCAGGCGAAAGTCCACATCAGGATTGGCGTTAAGAAATCTACCCAGCCGCGGCAAGAGCCACTTGCTGCCCAAAGTGGGTGTGGTGCGCACGGTCAGTGCCGTTCGCGACCGAAATCCGCGAATCCTTTGGGTCGCCTCGCCAATACGCTGCACGTCCGGCGCAATCATTTCAAAGTAGCGCTCACCGGCCTCGGTCAGTGCGACGCCGCGACCTGCTTTCTTAAGCAAAGTCGTGCCCAAGTGCAATTCGAGCACATGAATCTGCTGGCTCACAGCCGAAGTGGTCACAAACAACTCAGCAGCGGCCTTGGTCAGGCTGCAACTGCGTGCCACCACTTCGAATACGGCGATTGCTCGCAAAGGTAAGGTCATCTTCGTCCGTGGGTTAACTTCATCAGTGAATATCAAGGATATACCTTTAAATCTGACATTCGAGAAAGACGCAGGATCATCTCTGATAACCTTAGAGCGCAATGTCGATACAGCAATCGAGTCCGATTTCCTTCAGTTTCATTCAGCCCCGCTTCATTCAACTGCCATGATCCCGCCTCTTTCTGCCCTGCAGGCCTTTGAAGCCATTGCCCGGCGTAAAAGCTTTTCGCTGGCCGCAGAGGAGTTGCATCTGACGCCTTCTGCCGTCAGTCACCAGGTCGCCAAACTCGAGAGCATTCTGGGCGTGCGTCTTTTCGAGCGCTCGGCCCGGGGCGTCGAGCTCACCCCTAGAGGTCGGCAATATCTGGAGCGTGTGGCGAGCGCTCTGGGCGCCATCAACACTGCGACCGAAGACTTACGCCATGGTGTGCAGGACACCCTGTATGTGCACAGCAGCCCCAGCTTTGCCAGCTTGTGGTTGATGCCACGCATAGGCAAATTCACCGAGCGGCACCCGAACATCTCGATGATGCTGTCAGCCTCGCATGTGCATTCGGACTTCCAACTCGGTCAGATGGACGTCGACATTCGCTACGGGCTACCGAACTGGCCGAATCTGGAGGTTGAACCGATCTTTACAGAAAAAATCCTGCCTCTGGCCAGTCCAGAATTCATCCGCATCCATCGCTTGCACACGACTTCCGACCTGCTCCGTGTACCGCTGATCCAATCCAGCGTTAGCGTAGTGCAATGGCCCGAATGGTTTGCACGCTTTGCCGGTGACCAACGACCTGAACGCATGGGCCTGCGTTTTGACCGTGCAATGATGAGTCTTGATGCCGCCGTTCAAAGCCTAGGCGTGGCTCTGGAGAGCACCAGCATCGGCAGCCCCCTGATCGCCAGTGGCCGATTGCAACCTGTCTTTGGAGAACAAATGTGCATGGAAGTCCAAGCCCACTTCGTGGTGTACCCGGAACGCCACGCCTCAAAGCCTGAAGTACGCAGCTTTATGGCCTGGCTACGGGACGAAGTTCAACCGTCTCGGTAAAAAAGTTATTGAATTGAAACTTTGGCCCTGCCTGAGGGCCGCCCCGATCATGGTTGAAAACCTTTCATGAAGGCGTGAGTTTTCTTCGCTTGTGTTGATGTGGCCTGCCCGTAAAAATCTCGGCCACGACATTGAAACCAACGGAGACTGGCGCCTGGCTTTGCAGCACGGCAGCCGCAGCCCATGAGCTCACACCCACAAAATGCCCTGGCCCACGCCATCCGTTTTCTCTCGATCGACGCCATCGTACGCGCACAAGAAGGGCATCAGGGTGTACCGCTGGGCATGGCAGAGATCGCCACCGCGCTTTACACACGTCACCTCAAATTCAATCCCTCTGAGCCCAACTGGTTTGACCGCGACCGCGTGGTGCTTTCCAACGGACATGGCTCGATGCTGTTGTATTCGCTGCTGCACCTGACGGGATATCCAGACTTTCCGATTGAAGAAATCCAGCGCTTTCGCGAGCTGGGTTCGCACTGCGAAGGTCATCCAGAACGTAACACGGCCATCGGCATCGAAGTCACCACAGGCCCGCTGGGTCAGGGCATTGCCAACGCCTTCGGCATGGCCGTTGCCGAGGCGTATTTGAACGCTCACTTTGGTCGTGATTTGGTCAATCACCACACCTATGCGTTTGTGGGCGACGGCTGCCTCCAAGAGGGCGTGGGCCAAGAGATGATTTCGCTTGCAGGCCATCTGAAATTGAGCAAGCTGGTGCTGTTGTGGGACGACAACCAGATCACTGACGACGGCAGCACCGACTTATCCATCAGCGAAAACGTGGCTGCGCGCTTTCGCGTAGCGGGCTGGCATGTGGTTGAGGTAGATGGCCATGACATCGAGGCGGTGTCTGCAGGACTGGATGCCGCACGCGCGGATTCTCGACCGTCCATGCTAGCGTGTCGCACTGTCATCGCTAAGGGTATTGCCCGCCTTCAGGGCCAACGGGGCGGCCACAGCGGTCGCTTGTTTGCAGAAGATGCCCAGGCCGCACGCGACTTGCTGGGCTGGACGCAAGGTCCGTTTGAAGTGCCCAGTGATGTTCAGCAGGCTTGGCGAGCTGCTGGTCAACGCAGTAACGACGAACACGTCGCATGGCAAGCGCGTGTGGCAGCATTGCCTGAAGACAAGCGCGCTGAATTTGAACGCGTGATACGCGGTGAACTACCTAGTAATTGGCAGCAAGTCTTGCTGGACTTCAAAAAAAATGCCCTGCAAGCACCACCATCACCCAGCGGCATATTCATCTCAGCCGAAATCAATGACCTGCTGACCCCCGTTTTCCCGGAGCGCATGGTTGGCTGCGCCGACTTGGAAGCACCCACCAGCCACAAGCGAGGCCTAACGGCTTTCACCGCAGACGATCGCAGTGGCTCATATGTGCATTGCGGCGTGCGTGAGCATGTGATGGGCTCAATGGCCAACGGCATGGCGGCGCACGGCGGTGTGCTGCCGATATCGGTGACCTATCTGGCCTTTGCCGATTACCAGCGACCCGCCATGCGCATGGCGGCACTCATGGGGCTTCCAGTCAAATTCGTGTTCAGCCACGACTCGATAGGGATCGGCAAAAACGGTCCCACACATCAGCCGGTAGAAATTCTGTCTTCGCTACGCGCCATGCCCAACATGCTGGTCATGCGCCCTGCCGACGCAGTTGAAGCAGCGGAGTGCTGGGAAGCGGCATTGGCTCACAGCACGGGTCCAGTCAGTCTGATCTTTGCACGGCAGTCGCTACCCTTGGTACGCACCATTCACACACCTGCCAACCTGGCAAGTCGCGGGGGATATGTGCTTCATGAAAGCGCCTGCGGCACGCGTCGGGTCACGCTGCTGGCTACAGGCTCTGAAGTAGCGCTGGCTGTGGCTGCTCGCGAACAGCTTGAAGCTGATGGGATTGCCACTGCTGTGGTCTCTCTTCCCTGTTGGGAACTGTTCAACGCGCAAGATGATTCTTATCGCAAAAGCGTACTGGGCTGTGGTGTACGGGTGGGCGTTGAGGCCGCTGTGCGCCAAGGCTGGGATGCTTACCTTGGGCTCGATGGCGGCTTTGTGGGCATGACCGGCTTTGGAGCAAGTGGGTCGGCCGAATCCCTTTACAAGCTATTCAAAATTACCCCCGAAGCGGTGGCAACCAAAGCCATTTCTTTGCTGAAGAATTGAACAGGTCTTAGGATTGGATTTGTCTTTACTGAAAGGCAACTCTCGCTCTACGAATTCCATGGGGTCTGAAGTGCGGTCGACCGCTATGGGTCGAAAGCGGCCCTTGGTTTGCTTGATGGCGAGTGCCTGGAACCAGCTTCAAGCCGACCCTAAAAAATTGACGGCATCCCCATTTTGGACGGCTAACTGATTCAGGCCGGCAGCTGTCGTTGACCCACTCCCAAGATGACCCCACATCTTCCTCAAACCGGTTACGCGATCCGCCAGAGCCATGACATCCAGCGTGCAGGCGGTGCCACCACCCGCGCGAACCCGTGGGTTGGACAGCGAACAGACCGCGGGCAGTTTGGGCGCTAACTTGACTCACCCTTTGCTCATTGGAGTGTGAATGTCCCAAACGAACATCCCAATCAAGGCGTGGTGGGGATTGTTCAAACAGGTTGCCAACGCCTGGCTTAACGACTATGTGCCGAGCATGGGGGCTGCATTGGCCTACTACACCCTGTTTTCGTTGGCACCGCTGCTGCTGATCGTGGTGTCGGTGGCCGGTCTGGTGTTCGGTGAGGACGCCGCTCGCGGTGAGATCCAGGCGCAGCTGAAGGACCTGATGGGTGATGTCGGTGCGGATGCCGTTCAGGGCCTGTTGAGCAGCGTGCGCGAACCCGCTGAAGGCCTGACTGCGACCGCTGTGGGCTTGGTGTTGCTGTTCGTCGGTGCCACCACGGTGTTTGCCGAACTGCAAGATGCGCTCGACCGCATCTGGGGTGTGCCGGAACGCTTGCGCAAGAGCGGCTGGCTCACGCTCGTTCAGGCCCGTTTGATGGCATTCGGCATGATCCTCGCCTTGGGGTTTTTGCTCATCGTGTCGCTGGTCACCAGTGCCATGTTCGCGGCCATGGGCCGAAGCCTCGACCCCTTCTTCGGCGGCTGGCAAGGTGTTGTGCAGGCGGGCAATGCGATCGGCGGCTTCCTGCTCGTGGCCACCATGTTTGGCCTGATCTACAAGGTCATGCCTCGCCAGCGTGTAAGGGTCTCCGATGTCTGGCTCGGCGCTTTGATCGCGGCCTTGCTGTTCACGGGCGGCAAGTTCCTGATGGGCGCCTACATCGGCCGCAGCGGTGTGGCGTCGGGTTTTGGCGCGGCCGGCTCGCTCGTGGTGGTGCTGTTGTGGGTCTACTTTTCAGCCCAGATCGTGTTGGTGGGTGCAGAGTTCAGCTGCGCCTATGCCCGGGCGTTCGGCTCTCACAAAACGCCCGAGCCACTGCTGAAGCTCGATCATTCAACCTTGTAGGCGTGGCGCATTGAGCCTTGTACTTTGTATCCACCTACTTTGGCTTTGGGTTGAATGACCCACTTGCAGCGATTGCAGTCAGTCGAACACACGACACCCTGCATCACCGCTGACCGGTTTCAGGAAAAACTGACATGGTCAAAGTTCATGATCGCAGCAAAGCGATGAAGGGCCGCTCTTGTTGGTGCGAACGCCTACTGCCGACACACAGTAGAAGTTTGTCGTTAGATAACCAATGACCGCTTTCGCAGTGATTTAGACCTGCTGTACGAGTTCAGGCACAGCCGCAAACAAATCGGCTTCGAGGCCAAAGTCGGCCACGCTGAAGATCGGCGCTTCGGGGTCTTTGTTGATCGCCACGATCACCTTGGAATCCTTCATGCCCGCCAAGTGCTGGATCGCACCCGAAATGCCGCAAGCAACATACAACTGAGGCGCCACGATCTTGCCGGTCTGACCCACTTGCAGGTCGTTGGCAGCGTAACCAGCGTCCACCGCTGCGCGGCTGGCACCGATGGCGGCGCCCAGTTTGTCGGCCAAGGGCGTCATCACTTCGTTGAACTTTTCCGAGCTGCCCAAAGCGCGGCCACCGGACACAATGATCTTGGCTGCGGTCAGTTCTGGGCGGTCATTCTTGGCAATCTCGCTGCGCGTGAAGCTGCTCTTGCCGCTGTCGGCTTGGGCTGCGGCGCTTTCCACCGCGGCACTGCCCCCCGTGGCGACTGCGGCGTCAAAGCCGGTGGTGCGCACGGTGATGACTTTGGTGCCGTCGGTGCTTTGCACGGTGGCCATGGCGTTGCCCGCGTAGATGGGGCGCTCGAAGGTGTCGGCCGAGATGACTTTCGTCACATCGCTGATTTGCGCCACATCGAGCTTGGCGGCCACGCGGGGGGCCACGTTCTTGCCTGCAGCGGTTGCTGGGAACAGGATGTGGCTGTAGTTGCCAGCAATCGCCAGCACCTGGGCTGCGACATTCTCGGCCAGGCCATGGGCCAAGGCTTGGCTGTCAGCGTGGATCACTTTGGATACACCCACGATTTGGGCAGCAGCTTGCGCAGCAGCAGCGGCATTGTGGCCCGCCACCAGCAGATGCACATCACCACCACAAGCGGCAGCGGCCGTGATCGTATTAAGAGTTGCGCCCTTGATGGAGGCGTTGTCGTGTTCGGCAATAACGAGAGAAGTCATGAGATTTCCTTGGATGGTCAGATGACCTTGGCCACGTTCTTGAGCTTGTCCACCAGCGTGGCCACATCGGGCACCTTGATGCCAGCGCTGCGCTTGGCAGGCTCTGCCACTTTCAGGGTCTTGATGCGGGGGGCCACATCCACGCCTAGGTCTTCAGGCTTGAAGTTGTCCAGCTGCTTTTTCTTGGCCTTCATGATGTTGGGCAAGGTCACGTAGCGTGGTTCGTTCAGGCGCAGGTCGGTGGTCACCACCGCTGGCAGGCTGATGCTCAGCACTTCCAGGCCGCCATCGATCTCTCGGGTCACCTGGGCTTTGCCATCCACGATGTTGACCTTGGAGGCAAAGGTGGCTTGGGGCAGATCGGCCAAAGCGGCCAGCATCTGGCCCGTCTGGTTGCAATCGTCGTCAATGGCTTGTTTGCCCAAAATGATCAGACCGGGTTGCTCTTTGTCCACCAAAGCCTTGAGGAGTTTGGCCACTGCCAAGGGCTGCAGGTCCAAGTCGGCAGGGGTCTCAACCAAAATGCCGCGGTCGGCACCAATGGCCATGGCGGTGCGCAAGGTTTCCTGGCACTGGGTCACGCCGCAAGACACCGCGATGACTTCAGTGGCCAAACCTTTTTCTTTCAGGCGCACGGCTTCTTCGACGGCGATCTCGTCAAAGGGGTTCATGCTCATCTTGACGTTGGCAATGTCCACGCCCGAACCATCGGACTTGACACGGACCTTGACGTTGTAGTCCACCACCCGCTTGACGGGAACGAGAATTTTCATGGCTTGACTCCTTGTGAATCAGTTAGCGAATGCCGCGATACCCGTGATGGCCCGGCCCAAAATCAGGGCGTGCACGTCGTGTGTGCCTTCGTAGGTGTTGACCACTTCCAGGTTCACCAAGTGGCGGGCCACGCCGTATTCGGCGCTGATGCCGTTGCCGCCCATCATGTCGCGTGCCATGCGAGCGATGTCCAAAGCCTTGCCGCAGCTGTTGCGCTTGAGGATGGAGGTCAGGTCCACCGAAGCGGTGCCTTCGTCCTTCATGCGGCCCAGGCGCAGGCAGCCTTGCAGGCCCAGGCTGATTTCGGTCAGCATGTCGGCCAGTTTCTTCTGGATCAGTTGGTTGGCAGCCAAGGGGCGGCCGAACTGCTGGCGGTCCATCACGTACTGGCGGGCGCGGGCATAGCAGTCTTCGGCAGCGCCCAAGGCACCCCAAGCGATGCCGTAGCGGGCGCTGTTCAGGCAAGTGAAGGGGCCTTTCAAGCCGCGCACTTCAGGGAAAGCGTTTTCTTCAGGGCAGAAGACTTCGTCCATGACGATCTCGCCGGTGATCGACGCGCGCAAGCCCACCTTGCCGTGCACAGCGGGGGCGCTCAGGCCTTTCCAGCCTTTTTCCAAAATGAAGCCACGGATCTGGCCGCCGTCGTCCTTGGCCCAGACCACAAACACGTCGGCGATGGGGCTGTTGGTGATCCACATCTTGGCGCCGCTGATGCTGTAGCCGCCGTCCACCTTTTTGGCGCGGGTGATCATGCTGCCGGGGTCTGAGCCGTGGTTGGGTTCGGTCAGGCCAAAGCAGCCGATCCACTCGCCACGCGCCAGCTTAGGCAGGTATTTTTGTTTTTGCACTTCGGTGCCGAAGTCGTTGATCGGCACCATCACGAGGGACGACTGCACGCTCATCATGGAGCGGTAGCCGCTGTCCACGCGCTCGACCTCGCGGGCCACCAGGCCGTAGCAGACGTAGTTGAGGCCTGCACCGCCGTACTGCTCGGGGATGGTTGGGCCCAAGAGGCCCAGCTCGCCCATTTCGCGGAAGATGGCCACGTCGGTGGTTTCATTCAGAAACGCGTCTTTCACGCGGGGCAGCAGCTTTTCTTGGCAATAGGCGCGGGCGGCTTCCTGCACCTGGCGCTCGTCTTCGGTGAGCTGGGCGCTGAGGTTGAAGGGGTCTTCCCAGTTGAAGGTATTTTTTGGGTTGGCCATAGGAGTTCTCAGGGTTAAAGGTCTGGTGTCAGGCCGCGCGCAACAGTTCGCGGCCGATGATGATTTGCTGCACCTGGGTGGTGCCTTCGTACAGGCGCAGCAGGCGGGCGTCGCGGTAAAAGCGCTCGACCGGGTATTCATTGATGTAACCTGCCCCGCCGTGGATCTGAACGCCGCGGTCGGCCACGCGGCCCACCATCTCGGTGGAGAACAGCTTGGCGCATGACACCTGCATCGAAATTTCAGGGTCAGACACATGCGGCGGCTTGAGGTCAAAGCGCGCAGCCACGTCCTTGACCAGCGACCAACCCGCCAGCAGCTCGGCTTGGCTGTCGGCCAGCATGGCCTGGATCAGTTGGAACTCGCCAATCGGTTTGCCGAACTGTTTGCGGTCGCGGGCGTAGCTGCGGGCCTCATCCAGGATGCGCGAGGCCAATCCGCAGGAGACGGCCGAGATGTTCAGGCGCCCACGGTCCAGCACTTTCATGGCGGTCTTGAAGCCTTGGCCGGGCACGCCGCCGATGATGTTGGCGGCGGGCACGCGCACATTCTCCAGAATCACGTCGCAGGTCTTGGTGCCGCGCTGGCCCATTTTCTTGTCGGGCTTGCCCAGCTTGATGCCCGGCAGATCGGCCGGCACGATGAAGGCCGACACGCCACTGGCGCCAGGACCGCCGGTGCGCGCCATCAGGGTGAAGGCACCGGCACGCGGCGCGTTGGTGATGTAGCGCTTGGTGCCACTCAGCACATAGTGGTCGCCGTCGAGTTCGGCACGGGTCTTGAGCGAGGCGGCGTCGGTGCCGACATCGGGCTCGGTCAGTGCGAAGGACATGATCAACTCGCCACTGGCCACGCTGGGCAGGTAGGCGGCTTTTTGTTCGGGCGTGCCGTCCATCAAGATGCCTTGTGAGCCGATGCCGATGTTGGTGCCAAAGACGGAGCGGAAGGCGGGCGCGGTGCGGCCGAGTTCGTAGTTAACCAGCACCTCTTGACTGACCGACAGACCGATGCCGCCGAACGCTTCGGGCACCGTCAGGCCAAACAGGCCCATGTCCTTCATGTCCTGAACGATGTCCAGTGGCACGTCGTCGTGCTCTTCGAGGTGGTTTTCGGCTGGGATCAGGCGCTCGCGGATGAAGCGCTGCAAGGTGGGCAGCAGGAGATCAAAGGATTCGGAGTCGAGAGCCATGGTCAAAGTGGGGTTAACGGTGCTGGAAAACGGGTTTTCGTTTGTCGAGGAAGGCGTGCATGCCTTCATGGGCGTCGGCGCTGGCGAAGCGGGCGTGCAGCGCACGGCGCTCGAACAAAATGCCTTCTGTCAGGCTGGCCTCGTGGGCGCGGTTGACCGACTCCTTGATGGCCATCAAGGCGGGCAGCGAGTAGCCCGCAATCTGCGTGGCCAGCTTCAGCGTCACGGCCTGCAGCTCGGCGTCGGGCACCACGCGCGAGACCAGGCCGTAGCAGTCGGCTTCTTCGGCGTTCAGCATGCGGGCCGACAGGCACATGTCCATGGCTTTGGCCTTGCCAATGGCACGCGGCAAGCGCTGTGTGCCCCCCGCGCCGGGCAGCATGGCCAGCTTGATTTCGGGCAGGGCAAACTGCGCCGACTCGGCCGCGATCACGATGTCGCAAGCCAGTGCCAGCTCGCAACCGCCGCCCATGGCGTAACCCGCCACCGCAGCGATCACCGGCTTGCGCACCTGACGGATGGTTTCCCAATTGCGGGTGATGAAGCCACTTTGAAAAACATCCATGTAGGACCAGTCGGCCATCACGGCGATGTCGGCACCGGCGGCGAACGCCTTGTCACTGCCGGTGATGACGATGGCGCCAATGTCCGGGTCCGCATCCAGACCCAGCAGCGCCTGGCCCAGTGCGTCCATCAAGGCGTCGTTGAGCGCATTGAGCTGGGCGGGACGGTTCAGGGTGATGACACCGACACGTCCGTGCCGGGTGCTCAGGATGGGGGACTCGGACATCGCGCGCTCCAGCTTACTCGACGGTGATTTTCTGGTCGCGGATCAAAGCGCCCAGGACTTTGCCTTCGTTGGCCAGCAGCGCCTTGAATTCGGCCGTGTCCAGCGCAACGTTCTCGCCGCCCAGATCGGCGTAGCGGGCCTTCAGTGTGGGCGATGCCAAGGCCTTGGCGACCTCACGGTTCAAACGGGCGATGACCTCGGCGGGGGTGCCGTTCGGTGTCCACATGCCAAACCAAATGTCCAGATTGGCCCCTTTGAAACCTTGCTCAGCCACGGTGGGCACATCGGGGAAAAAGGGTGAGCGCTTCTCACTCACCACCGCCAGCAATTTGACCTTGCCCGTGCGGATGTGCGGGAAAGCAATGCCCGGGTCGCACACCATGTCGGCTTGACCTGCCAGAACGTCTTGCAGTGCCGGTGCGGCCCCTTTGTAGGGCACGTGCAGGATGTTGGTGCCGGTGGCCTGTTTGAACAGTTCGCAAGCCAGGTGGGGGGGCGTGCCAGCACCGGCTGAGGCGTAGGCCAATTTTCCGGACTTGGCCTGTGCGACCAGTTCGCGCACATCTTTGGCGGTGCTTTGTGGCTTGGTCACCAAATACATTTGCGATTTACCGATGCCACTGACCGGGGTGAGGTCGCGGGAGGGCAGCAAGTTGGATTTGATCAGGTGCGGGTTGACGGTTTCTACCGATGTGGGTGAGATGAACAAGGTGTGACCATCAGGGGTTGCGCGAGCCACCTCTGCGGCTGCAATGTTGCCGCTGGCTCCGGGCTTGTTGTCAATAACGACAGACTGGCCCAAGCTCTCTGTCAAGCTTTGAGCGACCAGTCGCGCCATGGCATCGGTCGTGCCACCGGGGGCAAAGCCGACCACGATGCGGATGGGCTTGCTGGGCCAGGCCTGTGCATGACTGCTGACGCTGGCACCCAAGCCGAGCAGGGAAAGGGCGGCGACCGTCAAGGTGCGGCGCAGTTGAAAACGTGATGTGGATGTCATGGTTTGTCTCCTGATGGGGTGGTTGAAAGTTGAGCGCTTTGTCTTAAGCTGCACCGTCGCGCAAATCCTCGCGCAGCTTGAATTTCTGGATCTTTCCGGATGGCGTGGACGGCATGCTTTGCCGAACTTCGAGGCGTTCAGGGATGTACTGAATCGCAACCTTCTGCTCTTTGAGGTAAGTGACCAGGCTGGGCATGTCGAAGGTTTGACCGGGCTTGGGCACCACCACGGCGCAAGCCCGTTCGCCCAGGCGTTCGTCGGGGTAGGCCACGATGGCGACCAAGGCCACTGCAGGGTGCTTGTAGAGCAGCGACTCGATTTCAACCACTGGGATGTTTTCGCCGCCTCGGATGATCACGTCCTTGCTGCGCCCGGTGATGCGCACGTAGCCTTGCTCGTCGATACGGGCCAGATCGCCTGTGTCAAACCAGCCTTCGGCGTCTGTGCCGTTGAGGTGCTGTCGCTTGAGGTATCCGCCAAAGTTGGAGCAGGCACGCAGATACAACTTGCCTTGCGTGCCTGCAGGCAGTGCAGGACCCGAGGCGTCCGCTTCCACCACCTTGAGCTCAACCCCGGGCAGGGGCAGGCCATCTGTGTTGAAGGCACGTTCATCGGGATCATCGAGCCGGATCAGTGTGACGGCCCCGTTTTCACTCATGCCCCAGGCCGATACGATTTTGGTGCCTAAAGTGGCACGCGCCTGCTCGACCAATGGACCGGGTATTGGAGCGCCAGCACACAAGAAAGTCTTGAGGCTGGGCACCGGTGTTTTGTTTTCCGTCACCACGCGGGTCAAGTCGGTCAGAAACGGCGTTGAAGCCATGGTGAAGCTGGCTTTTTCGGCGTTGATCACCTCGACCGCCTTCTTGGGCTCCCAGATGTCCTGCAGCACGGCGCTGGCCTGGAGCATGATGGGCATCATCAGGCCGTACATGAAACCTGTCTGGTGCGCCATGGGTGAGGCCATGAGCACCACGTCCTCGGCATCGAGCTGCAGACGCTTGGCATAAGGAATGATGTTGGCCATCACGGTGTTGGCCGAATGCATCACGCCTTTAGGTTCGCCTGTGGTGCCCGAGGTGTAGATGAGCTGGGTAATGTCATCCGGGCCAGGGCGATGCGCACTCAGGATGCTTGCAGCATCGGGCTCGTTTTCCCAGGTGGGGCCACTCAGCAAGGCTTCGAAACTGTTGGGGCCATGGCCATCGATCACCACCACATGCTGCAGATGCGGCAGGCCAGGCTGGATCGCGGTGATCATCTGCTCGAAGTCAAAACCCCGAAACGTCTTGGGTGCGATGATGACCTTGGCCTCGCCGTGTTTGAGCATGAAATTCAATTCACGCTCACGGAAGATGTGCATCAATGGGTTGATGACCGCACCGATGCGCGAGCACGCCAGGTAGGTCACTGTGAACTGCCACCAGTTGGGCAACTGGCAGGCCACGATGTCGTTCTTTTGCACGCCCAAGCGGGCCAATCCCACAGCCACCCGGTCGACCATCTGCGCCAGTTCACGGTAGGTGAATCGGCGCAGATCATCGGCTTCGACCCGGTAGGCGGTCAGCGCCAGCTTGTCCGGGCAGTCGGCCACACAGGCGTCCAGTTCGTCGTTGATGGTGCGGTCGTGCCACAGGCCTTGCGCGATCATGCGTGCGCGGCGGGCGGGCAGTAATACGGCATCGAATTCCATGGTTGTCTCCTTGGGGTGGGTTTCTTGTTTTGAAAATCTCAGGCAGGCACGTTTTTGCGGCCCGCACGAGTGCGTGCAATGATGGTTTTCATGATCTGTGCGGTCCCGTCACCGATCTGGAAGCCCAGCACATCGCGCATGCGTTGCTCCATCAGGCCGCGGTCGTAACCGCCGTGGCCAAAGCACAGCAGGCACTGGTGGATCACGTGATAGGCCAACTTGGGGCCCCACCACTTGGCCATGCCGGCCTCTGCGGAGTGCGGCAGACCTTGGTCTTTGAGCCACAGACCTTGTAAGCAGACCAAGCGTGCCCCTTCGACCTCGGTGTCGTATTGGGCCAAGGGGTGTGTGACACCCTGGAAAGCCGACAAGGGCTGGCCAAAGGCCTGGCGTTGGGTGATGTATTCCCAGGTTTCCTCGAGCGCCACGCGTGCTACCGCCAGGCATTGCAGTCCGATCAGTGAGCGCGAATAGTCAAAGCCGTGCATGACCTGAACAAAGCCTTTGTTCTCGTCTCCCAAGCGGTGGCTGACGGGCACACGCACGTTCTCGAAGAAGATGGAGCCGCGGCCGATGGAGCGCTGGCCGTGGCAGTCAAAGCGGCTGGTGGTCAAGCCGGGCGTATCCATCGGCACCAGCAAGGCGGTGACGCCATGTGCGCCTGACTCGGCTGTGCCGGTGCGACCAAAGACCACGGTGATGTCGGCTTGATCGGCCGCCGAAATGGAAGTCTTTTCGCCGTTGATGACATAAAAGTCACCATCGCGTTCGACCCGCAACCGAAGGTTGGCTGCGTCCGATCCGCCTCGCGGTTCGGTCAACGCAATCGCGCAAATAGCACGGCCTTCACGGATCTTGTCGAGCCAAGGGCGCACCACTTCGGGCTTGCCGTATTTGTAGAGGATCTGGCTGTTCAGCGAGGCCAACAGGTTCAGGTAAGAAAAGCTCAGGTCGGCGCGTGCAATTTCCTCGTGGATCACGCCTGCGGCCACACAGCCCATGCCCAAGCCACCAAACGCTTCGGGCACTTCGGGGCAGATGAAGCCCAACTCGCCCATCTCGCGCAGCAAGGCGAGGTCAAACTCGCGGGTCTTGTCGCGCTCCAGAAAACCGGGTTTGATTTTCTCATCGGCAAAGCGGCGCACGGTTTCGGCCAACGCCTGCAGGTCTTCGTTGATGTAGGGGTTCGGGTTCATCTGACTTCCTCTGTCTGAGCGTTTACTTGGCGTACTTGCGGAAGTCGGGCTTGCGCTTTTCTTGCAAAGCCTTCACGCCTTCACGCGACTCTTCGGTGTCGTAGTACAGCTTGAGCGCGTACATGCCCATGCCCGCAATGCCCGACTGGTGGGCGGTATCCATGTTGAAGCTGCGCTTGGCAATGGCAATGGCGGTGGGGCTGCGTTCACAAATGGTCTCGGCCCACTCCTGCACGGTGGCGTCGAGTTGCTCGTGCGGCACGCAAATGTTGGCCAGGCCCATGTCCACGGCCTCCTGGCCGGAATAGCGCTTGTTGAGGTACCAGATTTCGCGGGCCTTCTTCTCGCCGACCACGCGGGCCAGGAAAGCGGTGCCGTAGCCGGGGTCGACCGAACCCATCTTGGGGCCGACCTGGCCGAAGATGGCTTTGTCCGAGCAGATGGTCAGGTCACAGATCGTGCACAGCACGTTGCCGCCACCGATCGCAAAGCCTTGCACGCGGGCAATCACGGGCTTGGGCACATCGCGGATGGCGGTGTGCAACTCTTCCATGGGCAAGCCGATGGTGCCCCGACCGTCGTAGTTGCCGTCGTGGGCCGACTGGTCGCCGCCTGTGCAAAACGCCCGCTCACCGGCACCGGCGAGCACGATGCAGCCGATGTCACGGTCGTAACCCGCCTTGTTCAGGGCCTTGATGATTTCGTCGCAGGTGGTGCCGCGAAAGGCGTTCATCTTGTCGGGGCGGTTGATCGTGATCCAGGCCACGCCGTTGCGGTTTTCGTACAGGATGTCTTCGAATTGCATGTGTTTCTCCGGTTGAATGGGGGTGATGGATCAGCCGTGCATGGTCAGGCCGCCCGAGACGCTCAGGACCTGACCGGTGATGAAGGCCGCGTCGGCGCTGCTCAGGAAGACGATGGCACCGGCGAGGTCATCGGGCTGGCCCAGGCGGCCCAGCGGGATGGCCTTCTTGAAGGCGTCCATGAGTTTTTCGGGGTTAGAAGCACCTTCGGCAAAACCGGCCAGCAAGGCGGTATCGGTTGGGCCGGGGCAGACCACGTTGACGGTGATGTTGTGGCGTGCGTGCTCGCGTGCCAGGGTTTTGGACAAAGCGACCAGGCCGCCCTTGCAAGCGGCGTAAACGGCTTCGCCGGACGAACCGCCACGGGCCGCGTCTGAGGCGATGTTGACGATGCGGCCAGTGCAGCGTGCGGCCATGCCGGGCAACACAGCGTGGTGCATGTGCAAAGCGCCTGTGAGGTTGATGGCGATCAACTTGCCCCACTCGGCGGGCACGGTTTTGGTGAAAGGCTTGAAGATGTCCCAACCCGCGTTGTTGACCAAGATATCGATGGGACCCAGCTGAGCCTCAGCAGCCGCGACTGCCGCATCGACCTGGGTACGGTCGGTGATGTTGCAGGCAAAAGCCTGAGCCTTGCCACCAGCGGCCACGATGCCGTCAGCGACTTTCTGGGCGGCTTCCAGGTTCATATCAAACACCGCAACCTGAGCGCCTTCTTCGGCAAAACGGCGGCAAGTGGCCCCGCCAATACCGCCACCGCCACCGGTCACAATCGCTGTTTTGCCTTTGAGGTCTTTCATGACTTTCTCCGTGAATTGAAATGGATTGGAAAACTCTGAATATCGAACATATGACAACATGTTGACTTATTCTAGGGTTTTCCCACGTTCCTCTTCAAGTCTTTTTCGTGTTCAATAACCTATCGTTTTCCCTATGCCACAGACCAAAGACGCTCGCATGGAACTTGCTAATCGAATTTTCTTCAAACTGTATCAGTGTGCCAACATGTTGCATAAAACCGGCAGCCGCGCAGTTCAGGATGAAGGCCTGACCACACAGCAATGGGCAGTGCTCGGTGCGCTGTCGCGGCCCGAGGCGGCGCAAGGCATGGGCGTGGGGGAGCTGGCGCGCTATCTGATGGTCAGCCGGCAAAACTTGTCAGGCCTGATCACCCGGATGACGCGCGATGGCCACATCGAGATGAGCACCGACGGGCGTGACCGCCGCTCGCGTTTGGTGGTGATGACCGATTCGGGTCGTCATGTCTGGATGGATCTGGCGCAACCCAAGATCAAGGCCTATTACGAGCAGGCTCTGCAGGATTTCTCGATGGGTGACATGGCCCACACCCTTCATTACTTTCTGAAGCTGCTGGACAACATGGAAAAGATTGATCAAAAAATTCCTGCGTCAGAGGACGACGACACACGAGAAGGCGAGCAGGATTTGTGATCACCCACATAACGTCTTATGTTTTGATGACCTCAAAAGGCCGTTATGTAGATCTCTACATAACAGCCTGAAGCCGAACATAAAAAACGGTCATTGCCCACTCAGCCTTCGTGATGGGGCGGGATCTGAAACAACTTTCGCTTTCTCTGATTTTCAAGATCCGGTCCCAAGACCACTGATCAAGATGCCTGACGGTGGATCAAGTCATCAATTTTCTGTATTGAATAAAGCCACTCTTGTCGGCCATCTTGTCGTACAAGTGCATGGCATCACTGTTGGTCTCGTGCGTGAGCCACCAAACACGGCTGCCGCCTTGCGCTTTTGCTACCGCATACACATGATCGATCAATGCGCGTCCCACGCCTTTTCCGCGCAGTTCTGGCGCTGCGAACAGGTCTTGCAGGTAAACGTAGTCTCCTGCAGTCCAGCAGCTGCGGTGAAAGATGTAATGCACCATTCCAATCAATTTGCCGTCAACCTCTGCGACTGCGCAATACATGGGCTCTGCAGGATCCAAAAAGCGTGACCAGGTTGTGTCCGTCGTTGCTTCCGCGATGTGGGTCTTATAGAAAACTTGGTAACCCTTCCAAAGGGTTACCCATTGCGCGAAATCATCTTCGTGAGCCATTCGGATTTTCATATGTTCTCCTTAGGATTATTAAATTTTTAAGCAATTGGATCATCTCGTGCCATAAGCAAAATGCCACTCAGTCAATAAACCCGCCGCCAGTAATGCAGACGCTAGTGCGTCAGCCCTTATGACCCTGGATATGGCATCGTTGTAGCCTCCAACCCACATCGCCACAACGATGAAACTGGCTGCGCTGAGCAAACCGGCAACCAGCACAGTGATGCGAATAGATGGCAGTGCAATGGCCAACAGCATCAATAGACCCAAGATGCCAAACAACAGGGCTCGATGCTGCAACAATATGGCGACATTCGAGTCAACCACCTCGATGCCATAAAGTTGGGTCAGCGCAGCCGGGCCTGAAACACCATAAACCGGTATCAGGTGGATGATCCCGGATACAAGGAGGGCGACGGTGGAACCGTATTCAAGCAGCTTAGTCATGACAAAAAAGAAGTGCAATTGGGATGCAGACATCCTGCCCGCTTCCCCAACCAAGTGCTTTCAAGAATCGCCTGTCTTGCCTCGGATTTGTATCGCGCCGGCTCGCGCAATGTACGTGGGGCCGGGTCTGCAACTTGCGCCGCACAGCAACGCAGCGGCCACGATCGCGATCGCGTTAAAAGAGTCTTTTTCACTTCGAACGTTCAAGCCGCCGAGCGGCTGGTCCGAATGGCGCTCCTGCATGTCTGCGCTCATTCCTTCCGAGACACTTCACCACATCAAGAGTGACGGACCCTTGGCTTTCCTCTACTTGGATCCAGTCACCGATCGCCAACATCCGCTCACTCAAGAGGCTTTGGATCAAGGTCGCGCACAGTTGCTCCAAATGGACCCCAAATTCGGTATCCACGACGCCTTTGGTGCATTTGATATACAGCCCCAGCGGGCACGCGATGCGCGTATCCAAAGGGTCGTCCTGGAAATAGAAAAACGACCTGCCGCTTTTGGGCGACTGGCCGAAGCAGCCGAACTGGCCTGCTTGTCTCCATCACGCTTCAGGGCGCGGTTTCAAGTAGCAGTAGGTTTGCCGTTTCGTCGCTATCGCATGTGGCGACGCATGGCGATCGTCATGCGCGCTGTCGCCCAAGGCCAAAGTTTGACCACCGCAGCGATTGAATCCGGGTTCTCAAGTTCTGCTCATCTGAGCAGTGCTTTCAAAGGCATGTTTGGTTTATCTGCCAGCGAGGTTATAGCCATGGGCGTGGCTCTGGATATTTCCGAAGACCGGGTAGAGGCCTTAGGTTCAATCCAAGTGCAGAAAAAATAGACCAGCGTGGTGCGTGGTTTGAAGCTACCTCTGCTCCTGATAGGTTGCACAAGAGTGCCCTTTCGACCCAAAGCGAACAGTCGCGACGCTGGCTTGGGCGGCGTTGATGCAGCGTTTGCAGTCGGTCATCGTCTTAAGTGAAGTGACCGCTTCCAGCCTGAAGCCGAACATAAAAATTAACGGCCCTTTCATTTGGGCGGATCACTGATTCAGGCTGGCAGCCGTCGGTGACTCATATCCAAGCTGCACCGACACCCACACCTGCCCCCGTGATCTCCCTGATGCGAAGTCCATTCAAAATTTGTATGATGACCTGATCAATTGACATCAGGGATCCCCATGCAACGCAGAAACTGGATCGCAGCGGCCGCTGCTTTGGTCGCCATATCGCCATTTCTGGCCAACACCGCTTTGGCCCAAACTTGGCCCGCACGGCCCATCAAGTTGGTCGTGCCTTTTCCACCCGGCGGTTTGATCGACAACATGGCCCGTCTGGTCGCGCCCAAACTGGCGCTGGAGTTGGGCCAGCCCATTGTCATTGACAACAAGCCCGGTGCCGGTGGCAATCTGGGTGCGGCCGAGGCCGCGCGTGCGCCAGCCGATGGTTACACCTTGCTCATGGCATCGCCCCCGCTCACCATCAGCCCGGCGCTTTACAGCAAGCTGCCTTACAAGCCCGAGCAAATTGCCCCGATCGCCCTGCTGGGTCGTGTGCCCAACGTGCTGATGGTCAACCCGGCTGCGGGCATCAACACGGTGGCCGAACTCACGGCGCTTGCCAAGTCCAAGCCGGGCCAGCTCAATTACGCGTCCAACGGGCAGGGCACCTCGCTGCACCTGAGCGCCGAGCTGTACAAAAGCCAGTCGGGCGCGTTCGTCACGCACATCCCTTACCGGGGCGCGGCAGCGGGCCTGACGGGCCTGATGGCGGGCGAGGTGAACATGATGTTTGACAACCTGCCCTCGGCGCTGGGCCTGATCAATGGTGGCAAGCTCAAGGCCTTGGCTGTGACCACGCCCCAGCGCAGCAGCGCTTTGCCCAATGTGCCCACCATGGAAGAAGCCGGCATGAAGGGCTATCAGGTGTTTGCCTGGTTTGGTGTGGCCGCGCCTGCGGGCCTGCCTACCCCGGTTGCGCAAAAGCTGGAACAAGCGCTGGAGCGTGTGGCCAGCCAGCCCGAGGTGAAGGCGGCCATGCTCAAGGCTGGTGCCGAGCCCGCTTGGGCCAACGCCCAAGGCCTGGCCAGCTTCATGCAGGCCGACACGGCGCAGTGGAAAAAAGTGGCGGCTTTCGCCAAGATCAGCTTGGATTGAAACCTCGTTTGTAAAATTTGAATGCGCTTGACGCTGGAGACATGAAATGAGCACAGTAGGTTTGATCGGTTTGGGGGCCATGGGCTCGGGCATGGCCGCATCGCTGCGCCGCGCCGGGCACAGCGTGCAGGTGTTTGACGTGCGCCACGAAGTGGCTGATGCCTTCACGAACGCGGGGGGCACAGCGCATGACACCCTGGCCTCGCTGGGTGCAGCGTGTGACGTGGTCGTGTCGGTGGTGGTGAATGCTGCGCAGACCGAAGCCGTGTTGTTTGGCGATGGCAACACCCCGGGTTGCGCCGCCAGCATGAAGCCCGGCAGCGTGTTTGTGATGTGCTCCACCGTGGACCCCAACTGGTCGGTGGCTTTGGAGTCGCGCTTGGAAGCCATGGGCTTGCGTTATGTGGATGCGCCCATCTCGGGCGGTGCGGCCAAAGCGGCATCCGGCCAGATGACCATGATGACCGCAGGCAAGCCTGAGGCTTATGCGCTGGCCGAGCCCTTCTTGAACGCCATGGCCGCCAAGGTCTACAAGCTGGGCGACAGCGCAGGCGCGGGCAGCAAGGTCAAGATCATCAACCAGCTGCTGGCGGGTGTGCACATTGCCGCTGCGGCCGAAGCCATGGCGCTGGGCCTGCGCGAAGGTGTGGACCCGGCCGCTTTGTACGAGGTGATCACCCACAGCGCGGGCAACAGCTGGATGTTTGAAAACCGCATGGCCCATGTGCTGGCGGCCGACTACACGCCGCTCTCAGCGGTGGACATTTTTGTGAAGGATTTGGGCATCGTGCTCGACATGGCGCGTGCCAGCAAATTCCCACTGCCGCTGTCGAGCACCGCGCACCAGATGTTCATGCAGGCCAGCACGGCAGGCTTTGCCAAGGAAGACGACAGCGCGGTCATCAAGATTTTTCCGGGCATTGAGCTGCCGAAGGGGAAAGCATGAGCGCGTTGAAACTCGGATTGAAGTTGGGCTGTATAGCCGACGACTTCACAGGCGCCACGGACCTCGCCAACAACCTGGTGCGTTCGGGCATGCGGGTGGTGCAAACCATTGGCGTGCCTACCTCGCCGCTGGCAGCAGACGTCGATGCAGTAGTGGTGGCGCTCAAGTCGCGCACCATTCCGGCGGCCGAGGCCATCGCGCAATCGCTCGACGCCTTGAAGTGGCTGCAAGCCCAAGGAGCGGAGCAGATCTATTTCAAATACTGCTCGACCTTTGACAGCACGCCCGAAGGCAACATCGGCCCAGTGACCGAGGCGCTGATGGACGCGCTGGGCACGGACTTCACCATCGCGACCCCGGCCTTTCCTGACAATGGCCGCACCGTGTTCAAGGGTTACCTGTTCGCAGGCAACGTGCTGCTCAATGAATCGGGCATGCAAAACCACCCGCTCACACCGATGACCGATTCGAATTTGGTGCGCGTGATGCAGGCGCAAACGAAACGCAAAGTCGGCCTGATCGACTACAAAACCGTGGCCCTTGGCGCGTCGGCCATCCGTGACCGCATCGCCACGCTGCGTGCCGAAGGTGTGAGCGTGGCGGTGGTCGACGCGACCAGCAACGACGACCTGCATCTTCTGGGGCCTGCTTTGAAGGACATGCCGCTGGTCACCGCAGGCTCGGGCGTGGCGATTGGCCTGCCCGCCAACTTTGGCCTGAAGCCTTCTTTGCAAGCCAGCCAGTTGCCCGCAGCCAGCGGCTTGCAGGCGGTGGTGTCGGGGAGTTGCTCTGTGGCCACCAATGCGCAAGTGGCGCACTTCAAAGCCTCCGGCCGCCCCGCGATGGCGATCAACCCTGCGGCGCTCATGAATGGCCAAAGCGAGGCGGTGGTGCAGCAGGTGCTGGCCTGGGCCGCGCCGCTGCTCAAGGACGGCCCGGTGCTGGTGTATTCCACCGCCGAGCCCGAGGCCGTCAAAGCCGTGCAGGCGCAGTTGGGCGTGGCCGAGGCGGGTGCTTTGGTGGAACACGCCTTGGCGTCTGTGGCCCGTGGCTTGGTGGACCTGGGTGTGCGGCAGCTGGTGGTGGCCGGTGGCGAAACTTCGGGCGCTTGTGTGCAGGCGCTGGACATCGCACAGTTGCAAATCGGCCCGCAAATCGACCCCGGGGTGCCGTGGTGCCATGCGCCCTCCGAAACAGGCGGCCTGCACATCGCCCTCAAATCGGGCAACTTCGGCACCGAAGACTTTTTCAGCAAAGCGTTTGGGGTTTTGCAGTGACAGTTGCGCACAGCGGGGCATCGAGCATGTCGGGGCTGAAGCCGCCGACCTGCCGCATACCCCGTAGGTCGGTGGCTTCAGCCCCGACAAGGCGGCCACTGCACTTGGAAACCCCACGAATTTCGGAGACCCTGCATGAATGAATCCCAAGCCCGCGAAGAGATCTGCCGCGTGGGCCGCAGCTTGTTTGAGCGGGGCTATGTGCACGCCTCTGCAGGCAACATCAGCGTGCGTCTGGATGACGGCTTTCTCATCACCCCCACCGATGCGTGCCTGGGTTTTCTGGACCCGGCACGCTTGGCCAAGCTCGATGGGCAAGGCCATCAAGTCAGTGGCGACAAAGGCAGCAAAACCATCGCCGTGCACCGCCAAATTTACGCCGCTGCTTGCGAGACCGATGCCCATACCCGCTGCGTGATCCACACCCACAGCACGCACTGCGTGGCCCTCAGCCTGAACAGCACCGGACCCGAATTGCTGCCCCCCATCACCCCTTATTTTGTGATGAAGGTGGGCCATGTGCCATTGCTGCGCTACCACCGCCCGGGCAGCCCGGATGCGGCGCAAGAAGTGTCCGACCTGATCCGCCACCACGCCGCCCAAGGTGCGCCGATCCGTGCTGTGATGCTGGCGCGTCTGGGGCCCAATGTGTGGCACGACTCGCCTGCAGCGGCCATGGCCACGCTCGAAGAGCTGGAAGAAACTGCGCGGCTCATGCTGCTGCAACCCCACACTCAAGCCCTGCACGCCAACGATCTGGACGAACTGCGCCAAATCTTTGGTGCCCGTTGGTAACCCTGCAGGAACGGCGCCCTCGCCGCGAAGATCTTCTCTGACCACTGAAAGAAACCCATGCCCCGTTTTGCCGCCAACCTCTCCATGATGTACCCCGACCTGCCGTTTCTGGACCGCTTTGAAGCGGCTGCCAAAGACGGCTTCAAGGCCGTGGAGTATTTGTTTCCTTATGCCTTTGCCGCCAACGAACTGGCTGCCCGCTTGAAGGCCAACGGCTTGCAGCAGGTGCTGTTCAACGGCCCCCCTGGCGGCACCGATACCGACAGCTTTACCAAGGCCTGGGAGACGGGCCAACGCGGCACGGCCAGCGTGCCCGGACGCGAGGCGGAGTTTCGCACCGGCTTTGCACAAGCACTGGTCTATGCCGAAGCGCTGAACTGCCCGCGCATCCACGCCATGGTCGGCTTGCGTGCATCAGGCGCAGAAGCCGAAGCGGCTGACGCCACGCTGATCAGCAATTTGCAATGGGCCGCCGTCGAAGCCGCCAAGGCTGGGCGCGATGTGCTGATCGAGCCGATCAACACCCGCAGCGTGCCGGGCTTTCACCTCAACCGCCAAGACCATGCGCACCGCATCGTGCGTGCGGTGGGCGCAGACAATGTCAAGGTGCAGATGGACCTGTTCCATTGCCAAATCGTCGAGGGCGATTTGAGCGCCAAGATCGCGCAGTACCTGCCCACGGGCCGGGTGGGGCATTTTCAGATTGCCGAAGTGCCGCATCGCCACGAGCCGGGCACCGGTGAGGTGAACTGGACACACATCTTCCAAGTGATCGACCGTGTGAGCGGCGAATGTGGCTGGGACGGCTGGATCGGGTGCGAGTACAACCCGGCCGATGCGTCAGCGGGTGGGACTTCACGCGGTTTGGGCTGGGCGCGTGCCTATCTGTGAGCACGCCGATGCGATCATGCGTGCGATCAGGGGTGAGATCAGCGCCCGGCACTGAGCAGCGCCCGATGTGACATGGCCGATGCAAATTACCTGATCTGGGCAGGGCTGGCAGCGGCCATGGTCGGCCTGTCCAAAGGCGGCTTGCCCACGGTGGGCATGCTGTCTGTGCCCATTCTTTCGCTGTTCATGTCTCCGGTCAAAGCGGTGGTGATGCTGCTGCCGATTTACATCATCTCGGACCTGGTGGGCTTGTGGCTTTACCGCAAAAACTTCAGCGCCATCAACCTGAAAATCCTCATACCCGCAGGCGTGGGCGGTGTGCTGGTGGGCTGGCTGACGGCATCGGTGGTGTCCGACACGGCCGTGAAAATGATGATCGGCCTCATGGGCGTGGGCTTTGTGTTCAACGCCTGGCGCAAGCGACATGCAGCGCAAGCACCCCAACCTGCCAGCTGGGGTCAAGGCCTGCTGTGGGGCAGTTTGTCGGGTTTCACCAGCTTCATCTCGCATGCAGGTGGCCCACCGTTTCAGGTCTACCTCTTGCCCCAAAAACTGCCCAAGCTGGTGTTTGCGGGCACCTCGACTTTGTTTTTTGCCTTCATCAACTTGGCCAAGCTGGGGCCTTATCACGCGCTACAGCCCTATGGCACGAACGAACTGATGGGGGCCTTGGTGCTGATTCCGTTTGCCTTGGTGGGCACCGTGGCGGGCGCTTACCTCACACGCAAAATCGCCGATGAATGGTTCTTCAAATGGGTGCAAGTGGGCTTGCTCGCGATTTCTGTCAAGCTGATCGTGGACGTGATTTGGGCTTGATGCCCACCGCTGTGGATGAGGCCTTGAGAAGGCTGTCATTGTGGGGGCCCCGCCCTCGGGGCGATGGGTGGTGGTCTGCGAGGCTTTTCGCGACGAGGGCGTCGCTCCTACAGGGGATGCCCTGCATTTTGTAGGAGCCCCGCCCTCGGGGCGATGGGTGGTGGTCTGCGAGGCTTGATCGCGACGGGGGCGTCGCTCCTACAGGAGATACCCTGCATTTTGTAGGAGCCCCGCCCTCGGGGCGATTCTTGGTGGTCTGCGAGGCTTGATCGCGACGGGGGCGTCGCTCCTACAGGGGATGCCCTGCATTTTGTAGGAGCCCCGCCCTCGGGGCGATTCTTGGTGGTCTGCAAGGGTTTTCGCGACGGGGGCGTCGCTCCTACAGGGGATGCCCTGCATTTTGTAGGAGCCCCGCCCTCGGGGCGATGGGCCGTGGTCTGCGAGGCTTGATCGCGACGGGGGCGTCGCTCCTACAGGGGATACCCTGCATTTTGTAGGAGCCCCGCCCTCGGGGGGATGGGTAGTGGTCTGCGAGGGTTTTCGCGACGGGGGCGTCGCTCCCACAAAAAGCCTACAAAAAGCCCACAAAAAAGCCCACGAAATACCATGCAAGGGCGTCTCGTGGGCTTTGGCTTTTATAAGCCCTTTTCAGATCACACCATCGGCAAAGGCAAAGCACGCAAGCGCTTGCCGTTGATCGATGCGATCGCGTTGGCAATGGCCGGGGCCAAGGGAGGCAGGCCCACTTCGCCAATGCCGCCGGGGTGGTTGTCGGTGGGCATCACCTTCACAAACACTTCGGGCGCTTCGTTGGCACGCAGCACTTGGTACTTGTTCAGGTTGGTTTGCTGGGGCTCACCGGCCCGGAAGTCCATGTGCTCATGCAAGGCGGCAGACAAGCCAAAGATCACCGAGCCTTCAATTTGCGCCTGCACGTTTTGCGGTTGCAAAGCGTGACCGCAATCCACCGCCGACCAGACCTTGTGCACCTTGGGACGGCCGTTGACGATGGAGACTTGCACCACCATGCCGCAGAAGGTGTTCCAGGCGTCAGAGAACGCCAGGCCCAGTGCGTGGCCTTTGGGCAGCTTGGCTTTGCCCCACTGCGACATGTCGGCCACCGCTTTGAGCACAGCCTGACCACGCGGGTTTTTCTTGAGCAAGTCCAGGCGGTAGTCGAGTGGGTCGGCTTTCACGCCACGCGCCACTTCGTCGATCAGGGTCTCGATGGCGAACTTGGTGTAGCCCGGACCCACCGCACGCCAGAACCCAGCCTGGATGCCGCGCTCTTCGATCATGAACTGCACGCTGTGGTCGGGAATGTCGTAAGTGATTTCGGTGCCTTCCATCACAGGCGCGTCTTTGCCGCCTGCAGCCTTGAATGCTGGCGGCACGACGCGGGCGTACACGCCTTCGGACACCACGCGGTGCAACAAGCCCACCAACTTGCCCTGCGCGTCCACACCGGCCACCAAATGCTGGCCGGTCATGGGGCGGTACTTGTCGTGTGTCATGTCGTCTTCGCGCGTCCAGATGACCTGGATCGGCGTGCCCGGCATGGCCTTGGCCACCAAAGCCGCATCGGCCGAGTAATCGGCCTCCACCCGGCGACCAAAACCACCGCCGAGCAAGGTGATGTTGACCTTGATGTTTTCGGGCTTGAAGCCACCCGCGCCCCCCACCGTGCCGGTGACAAACGAGGCCGATTGGGCGGGTGCCCAGACTTCGATCTTGTCGCCGTCCACACGCGCTGTGCAGTTCATGGGCTCCAGGCAGATGTGGCTCACCATCTCGCTGGTGTAGGTGGCGCTGAAGGTTTTGCTGGCACCTGCCAACTTGGCCGCTGCGTCGCCGTGTGCGATGAAGGCCACGCCTTTGTCGTTCAGGTCTTCCGCACGCTTGGTGTATTCCACACGCATTTGGTCGGTGTACTGCACGCGTGCCTTGGAGTTGCGGCTCCAGACCACTTTGAGCTGGTCGCGTGCGATTTTGGCCGTGTAAAACGAATCGGCCACCACAGCCACGCCATAAGGCAAACGCACCACGTTCTTCACGCCAGCCACCGCGCGGGCAGCGCTGTCGTCCACGCTCTCGGGCACTTCGCCTTGCACCGGGGCACGCAGCACCGAGGCCCACAGCATGCCGGGCAAACGCTGGTCAATGCCGTACAGGGCCTGGCCGCTCGACTTGGCGGGCACGTCGACGCGGGGAATGTCTTTGCCAATCAGGCGGAACTGCGCCATGGGCTTGAGCATGCTCTTGTCCACCTTGGGCAGCTCGGCTGGAACCGTGGCCACTTTAGCGATGTCGGCATAGGTCATGGCACGGCCACCGCTGTGGATCACGCGGCTGGCTTCGGTGCGCAGCTCGGCAGCGGGCACACCCATGGCCTGGGCTGCCGCGTTGACCATGACCAGACGGGCCTGGGCACCGGCCAGGCGCAGCGGCTCGTAATAGCCTTGCACCGTGCGCGACGCGCCCGTGGTCATGCCGCCGCCAAACTTGGGGTTGCCAAAGCGCTTGGGGTCGCTGGGCGACTGCACCACGCGCACCTGGCTCCAGTCCAGGTCCATCTCTTCGGCCAACAGCATGGGCATGGCGGTCATGGTGCCTTGGCCCATTTCGGAGGCGGGCGACATCAAGGTCACCACGCCGTCCAGGCCGATGTTGATCCAGCTGTTGGGGCCAAAGCCACCCGCGCTGGGGGCTTGGGCCAGCGCCAGCTCGGTTTGTGTGAGGCCAAAAGACAGGCCCAGGGCCAAACCGCCTGAGCCGAGGATGAAGGAGCGGCGAGAGACGCTGGGTGTCAGTGGGGTGTTCATGGTTTTCATGCCTTGCCTCCTTGGAGGGTTTTCTGGGCGTGCGAGACCGCGCTGGCGATCTGGTTGTAGGTGCCGCAGCGGCAGATGTTGCCGCTCATGGCTTCCAAAATCTCGGTGCGGCTGAGGTTCTTTTTGACCATGCTGATCACCTTGGCAGCGGTCATGAGCTGACCCGACTGGCAGTAGCCGCATTGCGGCGCTTGGGCTTTGACCCAACCGGCTTGCAAAGCTTGACCGGTGGGGGTCTTCATCAGGCCTTCGACGGTGGTGATGTCTTTGCCCTCAGCCGCCGACACGGGCAGCGAGCATGAACGCACCGGCTGACCGTTCAGGTGCACCGTGCAGGCGCCGCACTGCGCAATGCCGCAGCCGAACTTGGTGCCCGTGAGGTTGAGCTTTTCGCGGATGACCCACAGCAAAGGGGTCTCCGGCTTGGCATCGACCGAGACGGCCTCGCCATTGACTTTCATTCGAACCATGTGTCTCTCCAAAAGTGTCTTTTGATGCAGCTTGCCTGAGGCAGCACAAAACCCAACGCCTTGCGCCTGCACCGTTAACTCATGAAGTTAAATCGAGCGCTGTGACCAGCGTGTCGCCCAAGGCTCAATCTCGGGCAAACCCTGAGGGGTGGTGTGGCTGGGTGGATTCAGGCCAAGATCACTGGCCCTCATTGGGCTCAGGGCACCAAGACCATGCCACAGTTTTTGACTGCGCCGCGATCAAAAGTCATGGTTTGGGTGCAGCCCGCAGCAGCGGCTGATCTTTCAACCAAGCAGTCGGCAAAATCACCCGATGAATCCCGAAAAAGGCGCACCGCACGCCAGACCACTTCGGCGTTTTCAATCACCAATTCTTTGGTTCTGAGCAGGGCTTCCAGCGCAGTCACCAATTGCGCACGGCTCAACTCGTAGCAAGACGACAGCACCCAAACCAATTCAACGATCGACACCAGCGTGACAAAGCCCGGCTTGTCCACACTCAGGGCATCCAGTAAACGAACGGCTTGTGCCGACTGTTTGGCATCGTCTTGCATGATGTAGCGCACCAGCACATTGGTGTCGAGCCCCATCATTTGGCAGAGGCTCCTCGTGCGGCAATGGCGGCATTCATGTCTTGTATGGAGACGGGTTTGCTGGGCTTTTTGAACATGCCCTTGAGTTCACTCAAGGACCGTGTTGCGGCCATGAATTCATACCGACCAGGTTCGATCTCCACAAATTCAACCCGATCCCCAGTGCCGACATGCAAGGCCGCACGGATCTGGGCCGGGATGGTGATTTGACCTTTACCGGTCACAGTGGCAGTTGTCATGCGCTAACTCCTCAATCCTTACTTGATTGTAAGGCGCGTGAGCCATTCAAGCGATAGACCAAGGCCCCCCAAGGGGTCTTGCACCGCCTCAATTCACCAAGCCACACACCGTCTTCGAGCCTGACCAATTGCTGAGCGCCTGGCTCAAATCCGTGCCTCGGCGCAAGGCGGTCATTTCGGCCACGATGCTCAGCGCAATTTCGGGGGGCGTCAATGCGCCCAGGTTCAGGCCCACGGGGCCGTGCAGTTGGCGCACCTCTTCTTCGCTCACATCAAAGTCGAGCAAGCGTTTGCGGCGCTGCGCGTTGTTGTGCAGCGAACCCAATGCGCCCACATAAAACGCGGGGGTGCGCAGTGCTTCCATCAAGGCCAGGTCATCGAGTTTGGGGTCGTGCGTGACGGCCACCACCGCGCTGTTGTGGTCCAGGCGCATGGCCAGCACCAGGTCGTCGGGCATCTCTTTGGACAAAGTCACACCGCTCATGGCTTCCCAGCCTTCGTGGTATTCGACGCGCGGCTCGCACACCGTGACCTGGTAGTCCAGCATCACGGCCATGGCGGCCAGATAGCGTGACAACTGACCACCACCAATGATGAGCAAGCGCAGGCGTGGGCCGTGCACCGTGGTCAGGCTTTGGCCGTCAAACTGCAACTTGTCGCCTTCGGTGGCCGCACTCATGCGCACCATGCCGGTGGCCATGTCCATGCGGCGCTCCACGCGCTGGTGTTGCTCGATCAGCACCAGCAATTCGCGCAGCTGCGACTGGGCCGACAGTGGCTCCAACACCACCTGCACCGAGCCGCCGCAGGGCAGGCCAAAGCGGCGCACCTCTTCGGCGGTTTGGCCATAAGTGGTGGTGTCGGGCAGGCGCAGGGCCAGCTCGCCAGCGGCCACGCGGCGGATCAGATCGTCTTCAATGCAGCCACCGGACACCGATCCGGCCACCTGGCCGTCGTCACGGATGATCATGAGCGAGCCAGGGGGCCGTGGGGCCGAACCCCAGGTGCGCACCACCGTGCCCATGACCACGCGGTGGCCCCGGCTTTGCCAGTCGAGGGCGGTGCGGATGACGTCAATGTCGATGCTGTTCATGTTTGTCTCCGTTTTATTGTGCAAAAAATGGGGTTCCCTGCCCCGTCAAAATGGACGAGGCAAGCCCGCCGAAGGGGGCACGGCCCAGCGCCGCAAACCATGCAAAATTTGCACCGCCGCCAACACCCCCAACAAGGCAAAGGCCGACTGCACGGCCAGCGGGCCTTGCCAAGGACTGAGAAACCCCACCCAGGCCAGCAAGCCTGGCCCGAGCAAAAGTGCCAAACCACGCTGCACACCCGGTGGCCACCGCACAGCAGACCCCACCGGCATGCGGTGACGCCCCAGATGCACAGCCCAAGCCAAGGAGGGCAGCAGCATGGCCAACACCCCATGCACCACACTGTCGCCCAGCAGCATCAAGGGGCCCATGATCAGAAAACCCAGGCTGATGAAACTCAGGCGTTCATGCGCCAGGGCATGGCCAACGGGCATCCACCACCGCATGACCCCCGCCACCAAGGCGGGCAAACCCGCCATCAACACCAAATGCGAGGTGGCCATCCACGCCAGTGACAGGTTCAAACCCGCACACCATGCGTTGCCCAGCCACAGACTGCCCATCATCAGCCCCATCGCCGAAGCTGGCAGCACCTGCGGCAAACTGGCCTGCACCCCCCTGCACACGCCAGCTTGCCAAGCACCAAGGCGGTCTCGCGCATGCAACACGGCCGCACACAGGGCCAGCAACACACTCGCGCCCAAAGGGGACAGCAGCAGGCTGCCCGGCATGCGCCAGGCCAAGTAAGTCAACCCGGCCGCCACCAAGGGGTGCCATGCCAGACGGCCCAAAGTGAAGGTGCTGGACTGGCTGCGGGTCTCGATCAAGCCACACCACACCCCCCACAGCACCGCCACCGCCAGCAAGGCCGCATGGGCCGCACTGTGTCCCGACAACAAGTCAGGCCACCACACGCCCCAGGCCGTCAGCAATCCCAGCAAACCCATCAAGGCTGGGGTCGCCTGCAAGGTCCAGACACGGCCACGGCTGAGCAGTCGCGCGGCCCACCACAGCACCACCGCCAAAACGCCACTGGCCCATGACCACCCCAGTCGCATGCCTTGCTCACCCAGCCAAAGCCAAGCGAGCAAAACCACCGTCCATTGCGCCACCTCACCGGCATGGACCAGCGCATGAACAGACACCGGGACCAAACCAGGCTGACCAGTTGCCACGGGGCGATGGCGCTCAGACATGCGCATACCCATGCAATTGGTCCGACCCCCCGGCCGCGTGCACGCTCACATTGAAGGACACGATCACCCGGTCAGCCGTGCCGTGGTAGGGCATGGCCTGGTGCGCCAGCCACGACGGAAACACCACCAACTGGCCCGGCACCGGTTCGATGTCGAGGTGGGCGTTTTGCAAATAAGCGTTGCCAAAATCCATGGCCGCGCCGCCCAGGCGGTTGAAGTGGGGACCATAAAAACGCGTCACGCCATTGGCCGCGCCCAGCACTGGGTGCTGGCAGCGCTGCTCGGGCGGGTCGACCTGCAGGCAATACACGCCCGACCACGAACAGTTGCCGTGCGTGTGCACATCGTGGTGGCTGCCCTGGCTGGAGATTTGGAACCAGATGCCGCGCAGCGCGATCTGAAAGCCGGGCTTGGCCTCGGGCCAGGCACCCTGGTTGGCCAGCACCACGGTCTGGCGCACGCTGTCCACGATGAAGCGCACCAGCTGTTCCCATTCCGACAGGCGGATGCGTTGCAGCAAATCGTCACGGCTGGCGTAAAAGGCTTTGGGCTCACCCGACACGATGGGGTCGGTGGCCCGCATGGTCTGAAAAACGCGCACCAGCACCTCGTTGACGGCCTCGGCTTGCGCAAACCGGTGCACGCCGATGGGCGTGTGCCACAGCGTGTGGAGCGGGTCGGGCTGGATCATGGCGGTGCCTGCCGGTTTCAAGCGGTGACCATCAAATCAGCTGGCCACTTGAGCTGGTGGCCGGTGCGTGCCGCCAGCGCGGCAATGTCTTCGGGTGTGTCCACATCGGTGCGGTAGCGGTTGTTGCTGCACGCCCAGTGGTGCACTTGCTCGGGGTGGGCCGTCTGCCATTGGCGGCAACCCACGTTGGCTGCGCCCGCCAAAATTTGCTCGCGCACCTCGGTGCTGAACATGACCGGGTTGCCCGGCAAGCCATCGACCGTGGGCTGCACGACTTGCGTGCCTGTTGGGCGCTTTTTGTAAGCCCCAATCAGATCGTTGATGTCTTGCGAGTTGATCAGCGGCTGGTCGGCCAGCGCCACCAGCACCGCGTCCAGCTTGGGCGACAGCGCCTGCAAGCCCAGCCGCAGCGATGAAATCTGCCCGGCGTCCGGGTCGGGGTTGCGCACCAGCGTCACCGGAAATTCCTTAACAGCCTCTTCGATGCGATCCGCGTAATGGCCCAACACCACCACCACCTCGTCCATGCCCGCGCCCGACAATGCGATCAGCTGGCGGCGAATGAGGGGCACGCCACCCAATTCGAGCAAACTTTTGGGGCGATGCCCCATGCGCGAGCCCGAACCCGCAGCCAGCAGCACCGCGCCCACCGCCACGCGGCTGTACAAGCCCCCGCCCCCTTTGAGAATGCAACCCATGTTCAGCCTCCGCAGCAAGAAGATTTGACCGATACTGGCACAGCCGCCAGGGCCAATGCAGGCTCGACGGTCCGGCTCGGGACAGCATCGGTCGCCGTGTCAGCGGCTTGGCCTGCGGCCTGTTTGGACCCACCGCAGCAAGCGCTGGCCGCCACCGGCGCAAGGGCCTTGGACTTGACGGCCTCCTTGGGCTCGGTGGCCGCAGTGGTTGAGCAGCAAGACGACGACCCAGCAGCCGCTGTAGCAGATGGTGTAAGCGCTGAAGCAGCCATGGACGCTGTCAAAGCAGCCTGAGACGCAGGCGCTGAGGATTCACGCCCACGCCGAGCTGCCACCACCGAAGTCAGCACCGACAAGGCGATTTCTTCGGGGGTTTGCGCACCGATGAATTCACCCGCTGGGGCCACGATGCGGGCCACAGCGGCCGGGTCTTCGCCGCTGGTCACCAGCGTGTCGAGCAACACCGCCGCTTTGCGGGCGCTGGCCACAAACCACAGGCCTTGCGGCTGCAGGGCCAGCGCGGCTTTGAGGCCTTGCAGGTCGCGGCGGCCTTGTGTGGCCACCACCACAAAGGGTGACGACAGCCGGGCGCTCACGCCAGCGGCATCGTCACTGTTCAGCACCGTGTCGGCATCGGGAAAATCAGCGGCCTGTGCGCCCTGTGCCACCACCGCCACGCGCAAACCCACGCGGGGGGCCAGGCCCACCAAAGCACGCGCCACGGGCGAGTTGCCCACCACGGTCAACATGGCCGAGGGCATGACCGGGTCGATGAACAATTCGAGTGTGCCGCCCGAGTGGCAGGCCATGCCAAATTCGAGCACATCGCCCAGATCGCGCTCGGCACTTTCGTCGGAGGGGGCAATGCGGATCTTGCGCGGCTGGCCGTCGAGCAAAGCACGGCGCACGGTCTTGATGACCGCCGGTTGGGCGCAGCCGCCGCCGATCCAGCCGTGGATTTGACCGTCGGGCGTGACGACCGCTTTGTCGCCCGCTTTGCCCGAGGTGGGGGCTTGGGCGCTCAAGACCGTGACCAAGGCAAAAGGCTGGTCCGCGCTTTGCAGGCGGGCAGCTTGGGTGATCCATTCGTTGCGGTTCATGGCGTTCTCCTTGAATGTCTAATGTCAGTGCAGCACATGCCGGGCTGCCGCCAGATCGGCCAGGCTGGCCAGCGGCACAAAGCGGTCAATCATGGCACGCGCTCGCTGCAAGGCCCCGGCCGCAGGCACCTGGCGCGTGGGGTGGAACCAGGTGATGCGGGCACCGCGTGCACGCACCTCCTGCAGCGCTGCGCTCAAAAATTCAGGCCCATCGGTGTCAAAGCCGTCCGAGAACACCCACACACGGGCACCCCGGTTGAGCTGGGCGCGGGCGTGGTGCCGGGCAAAGTCTTGCAAGCTGGCGGCAATGCGGGTGCCGCCGCCAAAACCAGCCGTCACGGCGTTCACTTTTTCCTGAATGGCGGGGGTGTCGCGCTGCATGTAGGGCGTGACCTCGGCCAGTCGGGTGTGAAACACAAACACCCGGGCATCTGCCTCCAGCGCAAAAGCACGGGCTACGCGCAAAAACAAGGCGGCGTGTGATTCCATCGAGCGGCTCACATCGGCCAGGATGAACAGGCGCGGCGGCTCCACGCGTTTGACTTTCCAGGCCGGCTGCAGCAACTCGCCGCCCCAGCCCACGCTGCGACGCAGGGTTTGGCGCAAATCCAGGCGCTGCCCGCGTGGGGCCACGCGCCAGCGGCGGGTGGCGCGGGGTTGCAGCTTGGCCGTGATCTGGCGGGCCAGATTTTGCAGGGCGCTGAGTTCTTGCGGCATCCACATCTGGCCGTCGCGCTGGTGCAGGGCTTCGGTGCGGCTGGCACCGCCTTGGGCGCGGGGCGTGCCTGCGTCTTGTTCGTCATGCGGGCTCGATGCCGAGTCACCCGCAGTTTGGGGCGCTGTTTGGGGGCTGCCGGGTTGGCTGGCCGGTTGTTGGGCCGCGTCCATCTGATCGTGCAGGGCCTGCACGCTTTGACGCAAGTTGCGGCTAGGCCGGGTTTGGCCACTGACCTTGACGCCGCCGCGCAGTTTTTCGGGATGCCAAAAACGCTCGTACACATCGGCCCACAGCTGCCACTCGCGCTGGCTGTGGCAGGCAATGGCCCGCCAAGCGGCTTGCAAAGGGCGCTCGTGCACAGGGCCAAAGTACAGCATGGCTTGCAACATGGCCTGCTGCTCGGCCACGCCCACCGTGAGGCCGTGGTCGCGCAAGAGCGCAGCAAAACCGGCCAGTCGCTCTGAGGGCGCGGTGGCGGGCGAGGTGCTCATGCCGCCACTTTGGCTTGTTCGTTGGCGTTTTCGGCCACGCCCACGGTGCGGCGGCCTTCGACCAGCTGGCGCAGGCGGTCGGCGCCCATCACAAAGCGGTCTTCGCGGGTCTTGAGCAGGCAGCCCAGGGTGCCCAACACGGCCGACATGTCTTCGGGCAAGTGGCTGTGGCGCAGCTGGAACAGCGCACGCACCCAGTCCAGCGTCTCGGCAATGCCAGGGATCTTGGCCAGGTCTTCGCGGCGCAGGCGCTGCACGAACTGCACCGCGTCTTCCACCAAGCGGGTGTCGGCCTCGGGCAAGGCGGTTTTGACGATGGCGATCTCTCGCGCCAGCGTCGGGTAATCGAGGTAATGGTACAGGCAGCGGCGGCGCAAGGCGTCTGACAGCTCACGCGTGCCGTTGCTCGTCAAAATCACCTGCGGAATGTGGGTGGCGCGGATGGTGCCAATCTCGGGCACGGTGATCTGGTACTCGGCCAGCACTTCGAGCAAAAAGGCTTCAAAGGCTTCGTCGGCGCGGTCGATCTCGTCAATCAAGAGCACGCAGGGGCCGCTCTGGCTGATGGCACGCAGCAAAGGGCGCTCGAGCAAATACTCGCGGCTGAACACGTCGGACTCGCGCACACGGCCAGCGCCATCATGACTGCCGCTATTTTGGGCCGCTTCGCTCATGCGGATCGCCATCAACTGGCGGCCGTAGTTCCACTCGTAAGCGGCTTGTGCCAGGTCCAAGCCCTCAAAGCATTGCAGGCGAACCAAGGTGGCGTTTTGTGATTGGGCCAAGGCGGTGGCCAAGGCGGTTTTGCCCACGCCCGCATCGCCTTCGAGCAACAGCGGGCGTTGCAAAGCCGACGCCAGCCACACGGTGGTGGCCAGGTCGGCATCGGCCAGATAACCCGAGCGCTGCAGCCGCTCACGCAGCAAGCGCTCTTGCTCGGCGGGGGTGGCAGCGGTGGCGCTCAGGTCTGGCGTCGTCATGCTCAGGCTTTCTTGCCAACCAAACCACCGAACCAGCTCTTGAGCAAAGCCCAGAAGATGGCCAGGCCGTTGATCTCGCGGGCCACCACGGGCGCAGCAGGCGCTGCCGCTGGCGCTGCGGCCTCGGTAGACGAAGCCACCGTTGCAGCGGCTGGCGAGCCTTCGGCCGCTGGCAAGGTCAGCGCTGTCTGGCGGAAGTTCTCGACAAACTGCGCCAGCAGCATGTCGGACACCTGCACCATCATGCGGCCGCCAAATTGCGCGAACTTGCCGTTCACGATCACCGCCGCTTGGCCGTTCAATATGCAATGCGCCGGATTGGCCGGGTCGGCGGTGATGATCGCGGTCAGGTCCATCGAGGCGGACGAGCCGCCCTTGTCAGCACCTTTGCCGCGCAAGACCATCTTGCGCTCGGCGGCCACCGCTTCGATCACGTCCACGGTACCACCGAACTGGGCCACAGCCGGGCCGACCTTGACCTTGACGCCGCCCTTGAACGAGGTCTCGGACAGCTGCTCGGTGATTTCCGCACCGGGCATGCAGTTGGCAGTCGCCTTCAGGTCGGTCAGCAGGGCCCAGGCCCGTGCCGCATCCACATCCAGCGGGTATTGTTTGTCGAGTTTGACTTCCATGATGGTTCCTGATTACAAAGCGGCGCCGTGCTCGCGCAGCGCTTTCCAGGTGCGGAAAGCGTTGTGCGGCATGTCCAGGTGCGTGACACCCAGGTGCGAGAAGGCATCGACCACAGCCGAAGTGAAGGTGGGGATCGAGCCGACGTGGGGCGATTCGGCGACGCCCTTGGCACCCAGAGGGTGGTGTGGCGAAGGGGTCACGGTGTGGTCGGTTTCCCAGTGCGGGGTTTCCACGAAGGTGGGCAAGAAGTAGTCCATCAGCGTGTTGCCCAGCAAGTTGCCCTGTGCATCGAATGGCATTTGCTGGCCCATGGCCACGGCAAAACCTTCGGTCAGACCGCCGTGGATCTGGCCGTCGATGATCATCGGGTTGATGCGGGTGCCGCAGTCGTCCAGCGCATAGAAGCGGCGGATTTTGGTCTCGCCCGTGGCGCGGTCGATGTCCACCACGCACAGGTAGATGCCGAAGGGGAAGGTGAAGTTCGGTGGGTCGTAGTAGTGCACGGCTTCCAGGCCTGGCTCCAAGCCATCTGGTGGCTGGTGGTAAGCCTGCCATGCCACATCGGCCATGGTTTTGTACTTGCTGTCGTCGCCCTTGACCTTGAAGCGGTCCACTTCCCAGTCGAGGTCGTTTTCGTTGACTTCGAGCATGTGGGCGGCGATCTTGCGGGCCTTTGCGTGAATCTTGCGAGCAGCCAAAGCAATGGCGGCACCGGCCACAGGCGTGGAGCGTGAACCGTAGGTGCCCAAGCCGTAGGGCGCGGTGCTGGTATCGCCTTCTTCGACCTGAATCACTTCAGACGGAATACCCAACTCGGTGGCGATGATCTGCGCGTAGGTGGTCTGGTGGCCTTGGCCTTGCGTGATCGTGCCCATGCGGGCGATGGCGCTGCCGGTGGGGTGGATGCGGATTTCGCAGGAGTCGAACATGCCCACGCCCAGGATGTCGCACATCTTGGACGGGCCAGCACCCACCACTTCGGTGAAGGTGACCAGGCCAATGCCCATCAGCGTGGGGCTGTTGGGGTCAGCGCGTTTGGCTGCTTGCTCGGCACGCAGACCTTTGTAGTCCACGGCTTCCAGCACTTTGTCCAAAGCGGTTTGGTAGTCGCCCGAGTCGTATTCAAAACCGAAGGCGCTGGTGTAGGGGAACTGTTCTTTCTTGACGAAGTTCTTGGCGCGGATCTCGGCCTTGTCCATGCCCAGCTTTTGCGCCAGCACGTCGACCATGCGCTCGATCAGGTACACCGCTTCGGTCACGCGGAAGGAGCAGCGGTAAGCCACGCCACCGGGGGCCTTGTTGGTGTAGACGCCTTTGACGCTGGCGTGTGCAGCTGGAATGTCATACGAGCCTGAGACGATGTGGAACATGCCGGCAGGGAACTTGGTCGGGTCGGCACAAGCGTCAAACGCGCCGTGGTCGGCCACCACGTTCACGCGCAGGCCGGTGATCTTGCCGTCGGCCGTCGCAGCCAATTCGCCGTCCATGTGGTAGTCACGGGCGAAGGCGGTGGACGAGATGTTTTCGATGCGGTCTTCGACCCACTTGACGGGGCGGCCCAGCACGATGGAGGCCACGATGGCGCAGACATAACCGGGGTAGATGCCGACCTTGTTGCCAAAGCCGCCACCGATGTCGGGGCTGACGATGCGCACTTTGGATTCGGGGATGCCCGAGAGCATGGACACCACGGTGCGCACCACATGGGGGGCTTGCGAGGTGATGAAGGTGGTCAGGTCGCCCTTGATCGGGTCGAAGGAAGCGACGCAGCCGCAGGTCTCCAGCGGGCAAGGGTGCACGCGGGGGTAGTACATGTGCTGCGACACGGTCACTTCGGCTTTGTCAAAAGCGGCGTCAGCAGCCGACTTGTCACCGGCATCCCACGTGAAGATGTGGTTGTGGTGGTCACGCTTGCCGTGTGCGCCTTCCGTCTTGCCAGCCAAATCGTCACGGATCACGGGGGCGCCGGGCTGCAAGGCGGCATACGGGTCGAGCACCACGGGCAGCTCTTCGTATTCGATCTCGACGGCTTCCACCGCGTCAGCGGCGATGTAGCGGTCGTCAGCGATGACGATGGCGACTTCCTGCATCTGGAAGTGCACCTTCTCGTCGGCCAGCACAGCGGCCACGTCACCCGCGAGGGTGGGCATCCAGTGCAGCTTCAGGGGCTTCAAGTCGTCGGCAGTCAGCACGGCGTGCACGCCGGGGATGGCCAGGGCGGCTTCTTTGTTGATTTTGACGATGCGGCCGTGGGCGATGGGGCTGCGCACGATGTCCATGTGCAACATGCCGGGCATCTTGATGTCGTCAACGTAGTTGCCCTTGCCCTGGATGAAACGGGCGTCTTCTTTGCGCAGGCGCGATGCGCCCATGCCAGCCAGCGCGAGTTCGCGGGCTTCAGCGGTTTGTACCGGTGCGTTCATGTGTGTCTCCGATCAAATGGGTGTTCGCATCAAGCCGCAACGGGCTCTTGCAGTTTTTTGGCGGCGTACTGGACGGCTTTGACGATGTTTTGGTAGCCCGTGCAGCGGCACAGGTTGCCGGCCATGCCGTGGCGAATTTCGTCTTCGCTCGGGTTGGGGTTCTCTTGCAAGAAGCGGTAGGCACGCATGAGCATGCCGGGCGTGCAAAAGCCGCACTGCAGGCCGTGTTCTTTGTAGAAGCCTTCTTGCACCGCGTGCAACACGCCTTTGTTGGCCAGGCCTTCGACAGTCAGCACTTCGGAGCCGTCGCACTGCACCGCCAGGTGGGTGCAAGACTTGACCGATTGGCCGTCGATGTCCACGGTGCAAGCGCCGCAGTGGCTGGTCTCGCAGCCGATATGGGCGCCGGTCAGGTTGAGTTCTTCGCGCAAAAAGTGGATCAGCAAGGTGCGTGGTTCAACGGCTTTTTCTTCTTTTTTGCCATTGACGGAAACGGTGACGAGTTTTTTGGACATGTTGTTTTCCTTGTGCTTTAAGCGCAGCGCGACCAGGCTTTGTTCAGGGCGCGTTTGACCATCTCACCGGCCATGGCGGTCTTGTATTCGATGTCACCGCGCAGGTCTTCGGCAGGGTCGCAGGCGGCGATGGCGGCTTGCACGGCGGCTTGCACGTTGGCGGCGTTGAAGGGCTTGTTCAGCAAAGCGGCTTCGGCGGCTTCGACACGCAGCGCGGCCGGGGCCACGTTGGTCAGGGCCACACGCACATGGCTGACCTGGTCACCCGACTTGCGGATCACCACCGCGCAACCGGCTGTCGCCCAGTCACCGGTTTTGCGCTTGAGTTTTTCGTAGGCGTAACCAGTGCCAGCGGCAAAGGCAGGCACGCGGATCTCGCACATGACTTCGTTTTCTTCGAGCAGCGTCATGTAGGTGCCGAGGAAAAAACCGTCGGCGGCCACGGTGCGGCGGCCATTGGGGCCTTCGAGCACAAAGGACGCGTCGATCACGATGGACAGCGCGGGGTGGTCGTTGCCGGGGTCACCGTGGGCGATGTCGCCGCCAATCGTGCCTCGGTTGCGCACCTGGGGGTCGGCAATCAGCTTGGCCGCTTCGCACAACAAAGGCACTTTGGCTTGCAGGATGGGCGAGCTGATCAGCTCGTTTTCGACCGTCATGGCACCGATCACCACGGTGCCGCCTTCTTCGCGGATGCCCTTGAGTTCAGGGATGCGGTTGATGTCGATCAGGTGTTCGGGGGCTGCAAAACGCAGCTTCATCATGGGCAACAGGCTGTGGCCGCCGGCCAGCAACTTGGCGTCAGAGCCCAATTGGCCGAGCAAGGCAACCGCCTCGCCGACGGTTTTGGGCGCGTGGTATTCAAAACGCGGTGGAATCATCAAGGGTCTCCTGAGTTTTGTGAAAAACAGTTCGGAGTATTGGTGAGAGTCCTTTTCCGACTGAAGAGTCAGGTTTTATTCAAATTCGTCTCTTAATGGCCGATTTATTGCACGAAATGCACTTTATTGAGCACGAAATGAATTGAACAGACTTTGTCGGTCTCGCAATCAGGGAATGTCCTAGGTGCCTCAAAGCCCAGTGAATACCCTTGGTTTGGACGCTCAATACCCGGGGGTGTAAGGGGAATGACGGGCGGTTTGCAAGGGTTCATCGCGGCTGCAGTTTGTGGGTGCAAAGCCCAGGTGGCAGCTTGCACTTTGTAGGAGCCCCGCCCAAGTGGCTACCTGCAGTTTGTAGGAGCCTCGCCCCCGGGGCGATTCTGCGTGGTCTGCGAGGCTTTTAGCGACGAGGGCGTCGCTCCTACAGGGCCATGTCCGCAAATTGTGGGAGCCTCGCGCAGGTGGCTGCCTGCAGTTTGTAGGAGCCTCGCCCCCTGGGCGATTCTTCGTGGTCTGCGAGGCTTTTCGCGACGAGGGCGTCGCTCCTAAAGGGCCATGTCCGCAAATTGTGGGAGCCCCGCACAGGTGGCTGCCTGCTCTTTGTAGGAGCCTCGCCCTCGAGGCGATTCTTCGTGGTCTGCGAGGCTTTTCGCGACGGGGGCGTCGCTCCTACAGGGCCATGTCCGCAAATTGTGGGAGAACAGCACAGGTGGCAGCCTGCAGTTTGTAGGAGCCCCGCCCTCGGGGCGATTCTGCGTGGTCTGCTAGGCTTTTCGCGACGAGGGCGTCGCTCCTACAGGGCCATGTCCGCAAATTGTGGGTGCCCCGCCCAAGTGGCTGCCTGCAGTTTGTAGGAGCCTCGCCCTCGAGGCGATTCTGCGTGGTCTGCTAGGCTTTTCGCGACGGGGGCGTCGCTCCTACAGGGCGATGCCTGCAGTTTGTGGGAGCCCCGCACAGGTGGCTGCCTGCAGTTTGTGGCCCCCCACAAAAGGCGGGGTTCAGCTCAGGCCCAGTGCCTCGCGCAAGCGGGCGACTTCGCCGCGTGACACGGGCACGGCTTGGGTGTTTTTGCCTTTGAGCAAGATGTGGGTTTTGCTGCCCTCGCGCCCCAAGGATTGCACAGCATCCAAGTTCACAATGAAGCAGCGGTGCACCCGCATGAACTGCGCTGGGTCCAGGCGCAGCGCCAGATCGCCAATGCTCAGGTTGCAAAAGTGGTAACCCTCGCGCGTGAGCACGCGGGTGTAGTGGGCTTGCGACTCCAGGCTGAGCACATCGGCGGTGTCGACAAACGAGACTTTTTGATCGGCCACCATCGGGATGCGCGACAAGCGCATGTTTTTGGCGGGGGGCTCAGCGGAGGGCAATTCCTGGCTGACCACTTGGGTCACGTCGTAGAAGACCAAGGCAAAACCAGTGGTGACACCATGGGCATCGCCCAAACGGCTGACCTTGATGAGCAACACCTGTTCGGGGATGTTGATGATCATGGTCATGGGCACGGCATTGGCCATGGGACAACCCGAAGCCTCGTCGAGCAAAAAATTGACTTTGGGCTTGGAGCGCTCAGGGTGGAAAGAGGTGACCAGTTTGTTGAAAGGTTGTTTCTCGTCCACCGGCAAGACCCGTCGCGCAAAGTCGTTCATGGCCAGCACATTGCGCTGGGCATCCAGGTGGATGACCCCGGCCTCGAACTTTTCAAACAAGTACAGGCTGGGGTTGGCGGTGGTTTTGGCGTCCATGGTGGGGGGCATTGATGCGACTGACAAGCGGCTTCGGGTTTGCAGGGCCAAGCGGTTCAAAGTTCACCATTTGACGCCGTCGGATGGCGGAATTGGGCCACTTTAACAATGAATTGAAACCGCTGTTGCAAGGGTGTATGTGTCACCCTTGGCATGCTGGCAGCTTGGCCGGGGTTTGCCCAGGTGCCATGGCCGGTCAACGCCCCTTGGCCTGACGCCAAACCGCAAAGTCGTCCTTGGACTGTGGATCGGTGGGCGGGTACAGGCCCAAAATGCTGCGGCCGTGGTTTTGCACTTGGTCGATCACAAAGTCTTCAAACACGGTCATTTCCACCGCTTCGTCGGCCAACTCGTCGGCCAGGTGTGCGGGCAGCACAACCACGCCCTCTTTGTCCCCCACCATCACATCCCCAGGCCAGACGGCCACATCACCACAGCCAATGGGCACGTTAATGTCCAGCGCTTGGTGCAGTGTCAAATTGGTGGGGGCGCTGGGGCGCTGGTGGTAGGCCGGAAAATTCAAGGCCGCAATTTCGGGTGAATCACGGAAACCGCCATCGGTCACCACACCCGCGCAGCCTCGAACCATGAGACGTGACACCAAAATGCCACCGGCCGATGCGGCCCGTGCGTCTTTGCGGCTGTCAAACACCATCACCGCGCCAGGTGGGCAAGTTTCGACCGCCACACGTTGAGGGTGATGGCGGTCCAGAAACACGCTGATGGGGTTGAGGTCTTCCCGGGCCGGGATGTAGCGCAGTGTGAAGGCTTCACCCACCATATTGGGCATGTCACGCTGCAAGTCGGCATTGACGGGGCGAACGTCCTGAATGAACTGGTTGCGCAAGCCGCACTTGAACAGCGCGGTGCACAAGGTGGCGGTGCTCACGGTTTTGAGCTTGTCACGGGTTTCGGCTTGGAGAGGCATGGCTTGCGTGCTCAATAAATGACCGGCTCGCTCACCGATGCGCCGAACGAGGTTTCCAGATAATCGAAGTCGCAGCCCTGGTCGGCCTGCAAAATGTGCTGCGTGAACATGTGGCCGTAGCCCCGCTCAAAGCGTTTGGGCAGCGGCGTCCAGGCGGCGCGGCGCGTGGCCAGCTCTTCGTCGCTCACCTGCAGGTGAATGCTGCGATTCGGAATGTCCACCGTGATCAAGTCACCGTTTTGCACCAGCGCCAGGTTGCCGCCCACATAGGCTTCGGGCGCAACGTGCAGCACGCAGGCACCATAGCTGGTGCCGCTCATGCGGGCATCGCTGATGCGCAGCATGTCGCGCACGCCTTGCTTGACCAGCTTGGTGGGGATCGGCACCATGCCCCACTCGGGCATGCCGGGGCCGCCCTTGGGGCCCGCGTTGCGCAAGATGATGACGTGGTCTTCGGTCACGTTCAGATCGGGGTCGTCGATGGCGACTTTCAGGCTGGGGTAATCGTCAAACACCAAGGCTGGGCCGGTGTGCTGCTGGAACTTGGCCGAGCAGGCGCTGGGCTTGATCACGCAGCCATCGGGCGCGAGATTGCCGCGCAGCACGGCCAATGCGCCTTCGTCGTAAATCGCGTTGCTCAGCGGCCGGATCACGTCGTCGTTGTAAACCTCGGCATCGGCGATGTTCTCGCGCACGGTTTGGCCCGAGACGGTCATCGCGTCCAGGTGCAGCAAACCGCCATCACGCAGGCGGCTCATCAGGCCTTTCATGCCCCCGGCGTAATAAAAATCTTCCATCAGGTACTGGTCGCCGCTGGGGCGGATGTTGGCGATCACCGGCACCTTGCGGCTGAAGGCGTCAAAGTCGTCCAGCGTCACTGCGCAGTGCGCCCCGGCGCGGCGTGACATGGCCACCAGGTGGATGATGGCGTTGGTCGAGCAGCCTTCGGCCATGGCCACGGTGATGGCGTTTTCAAAGCTCTGGCGCGTCAGGATGTCCGAGGGTTTTTGGTCTTCCCACACCATGTCCACGATGCGCCGACCACAAGCAGCCGACATGCGCGGGTGGTTGGCGTCGGGTGCCGGAATGCTGGATGCCCCAGGCAAGGTCATGCCCATGGCTTCGGCAATGCCCATCATGGTGGCGGCCGTGCCCATGACCATGCAGGTGCCGTGGCTGCGGGCAATGCCGCCTTCGACTTCGAGCCATTGCGTCTGTGTGATATTGCCCGCCCGGCGCTCGTCCCAGTACTTGAACGCGTCCGAGCCCGAGCCCAGGGTCTTGCCTTTCCAGTTGCCGCGCAACATGGGGCCTGCGGGCAAATAAATGCAGGGCATGTTCATGCTGAGCGCCCCCATGAGCAGGCCCGGTGTGGTTTTGTCGCAGCCGCCCATCAACACGGCACCGTCGACCGGGTGCGAGCGCAGCAGCTCTTCGGTCTCGATGGCCAGCAAGTTGCGGTACATCATGGTGGTGGGTTTGACGAAGTTTTCGGCCAAGGAGATGGCAGGCAACTCGATGGGAAAACCCCCGGCCTGAAATATGCCGCGCTTGACGTCCTCCACCCGCTGCTTGAAGTGCGAATGGCAGTTGTTGATGTCGCTCCAGGTGTTGACGATGGCGATCACCGGCTTGCCCGCCCAGTCCACATGGTCATAACCCATTTGCATGGCGCGTGAGCGGTGGCCAAAAGATCGGAAATCGTCCGGTGCAAACCAGCGGGCGCTGCGCAGTTCTTCGTAGGTTTTTTTCTTGGCGGTCATGAAGGAATTCTTGAAAAAGCTCACTGAGGTTTGATGCCTGCGGTCTTGATGACTTGGGTCCAGGTGTCCAGCTCGCTTTGCACAAAGGCGGTGTAGGGCTTGATGCCCTGCGCCGGGATGATGAAGCCGACCGAGCCCATGCGCTGCTTGATGTTGTCGGACTGCATGACCTGCGCCAAAGCACTTTCGAGTTTGGTCACGATGGGCTGGGGGGTGCCCTTGGCCACCGACATGCCCGACCAGGACAAGGCCTCAAAGCCTTTGTAGCCTGCCTCGGCAATGGTGGGCACATCGGGGTACAGCGGGTTTCGCTGCACGCTGGTCACGGCCACAGGGCGCAGTTTGCCCGCTTTGACGTGGGGCAATGCGGCGTCCTGGTTGATGAACATCATGGGGATGGTCCCCGCCAGCAAATCGTTCAGCATGGGGCCACCGCCCCGGTAAGGAATGCCGGTCATGAAAATGCCGGTGGTTTGTTTGAACAGCTCCATCGCCATGTGGCCCGAGGCGGCGTGGGTGTAGCCGTAGTCCAGCTTGCCGGGGCTTTTCTTGGCGAAATCCACAATGTCCTTGACCGTTTTGTAGGGGGTTGAGGGGTGCACCACCAACACATTGGGGCCGGAATGGATCTGCGACAGGTGGATGAAATCGGTGATCGAGTTGTATTTGAGCTGGGGGTCCAGGCCATGCGCCACCGCGTTTTGGCCCACGCCGGTCTGGATCAGGGTGTAGCCGTCGGCGGGCAATTTGAGGGCGCGGTCCATGCCGATGGTGCCCCCCGCACCACCAATGTTTTCCACCACAAAGGGCTGCTTGAGCAGCTTGCCCATCTCGTCGGCCACCATGCGGGCCATGACGTCGCTGGTGCCCCCGGGTGGAAACGCCACGATGATCTTGACCGGCTTGGTGGGGTAGTCGGTCTGGGCCTGGGCAACGGTGCTGACCAGACCGGTCAGGCCCACCGTCAAGGCCAGCAGCTGGCCCATCCAATTGCGTTTGCTGTTCATGTCTTGTCTCCTGCGGCTTGTTTTTGGTAGCGCTACCAATTGCGCTTGCAGGCATCGTAACCAGCGCCCCAAGCGGCGTCAATCCTTTGGAGGCTAGGGTTTACGAGGGTCAGGCGCTGTCGCGGGCCACCACAGAAAACCCCACGTCGATGGTGGGTGAGGCCACATCGCGCCCTTCGGCGCGGGCCATCAGGTATTGGGCCGCGAGTCGGCCAATCTCCTCACCATTGATGCGCACCGACGACAAGGCGGGTGCCACATCGCTGGCCAGTGGGGTGTCGCCAAAGCCCATGATGGCCAGTTGCTGCGGCACTTTCAAACCCAGCACCCCAGCCTGCATCAGGACCCCCAAAGCCAGCAGATCGGAGCTGCAAAAGACCGCGTCCACATCGGGCGCGGTTTGCTGCAACTGGGTCAATGCGTCTCGGCCGCTTTGGATCGAGCGCCTGTCCTGCACGTCCACCTCGACCACGGGGGGCAGGCCCAGCTGCAACAGCTCGTCACGGAAAGCGGCCGCGCGTCGCTTGGCCCGCTCATCATTGGCCCGCACGATCGCCATTTGGCGGTGGCCTTTGCCTGCGAGGTAGCGTGCCACTTCGCGCCCAATGTGGGTGTGGGAAAAGCCAATCAGCATGTCGATCGGGGTGGGCGTCAGGTCCCAAGATTCGACCACCGGAATGCCCGAGGCCATGAGCAGGGTGCGACTTTTGCCGGGCGGCAACAGGCCGGTCAGAAAAATGCCGTCTGGACGCCGCCCGATGATGGCTTCGAGCAAGGCCTCTTCACGCTCGCTCGAGTAGCTGGTCTGCCCGAGCATGAGCTGGTAGCCCGCATCAAACAAAGTGCTGTTGAGCGATTCGATGGTGCCCATGAGCACCGTCATCACCGTGCTGGGCGTCACCGCCGCAATCAAGCGGCTGCGCGAGGACGCCAGCCCACCGGCCATGCGGTTGGGCACATAGCCGGTGCGCAAGACCGCTTCCTGCACCTTGCGCAAGACCTCGGCCGAGACCTGATCGGGTGTGTTGATCGCACGCGAGGCGGTGATGGGTGCCACCCCGGCGAGCATGGCGACATCGCGCAAGGTCATGGCACCGGTGCTGCGCCGGGATTTTTTGGGAAGGTCTTTTTCGGGCATTCAGGTTTCTTGTCGGTCGGCAATGGTAGCGCTATCATCTTGCTGGTAACACATGCCGTCAAGCGATGGGCTTGATCAGATCATAGGAGACACCATGGCCGCGCCCCTCACCATCCGCATGCACCCCAGCGACAACGTGGCCATCGTGGCCAACGACGGGGGCTTGCCCGCAGGCACGGTGCTGCCGTGCGGCCTGGTGCTGCGTGAAAAAGTGCCACAAGGCCACAAGGTCGCCCTGCTTGACTTGCCCGCGCACAGCCCGGTGCTGCGCTACGGCATTCCGATTGGCCATGCGCTGCAGGACGTGGCGGCGGGCAGCTGGGTGCACGAGCGCCTGCTGCACATGCCCGAGGCCCGGGGCCTGGCGCAGCTGCCCATGGCCACCGCTCAGCCCGCCCCGTTGCCCCCGCTGGAGGGCTACACCTTTGAAGGCTTTCGCAACGCCGACGGCTCGGTGGGGACCCGCAACATCCTGGCCATCACCACCACGGTGCAATGTGTCTCGGGCGTGGTCGACTTTGCCGTCCAGCGCATCAAGGCCGAACTGCTGCCGCTGTTTCCCCATGTGGACGATGTGGTGGGGCTGGAGCACAGTTACGGCTGTGGCGTGGCCATCGATGCCGAAGGCGCCGAGATCCCGATTCGCACCCTGCGCCACATCAGCCTGAACCCCAACTTTGGCGGCGAGGTCATGGTGGTCAGTCTGGGCTGCGAAAAGCTGCAGCCCGAACGGCTGATGCCGCCGGGCACCATTCCCATCACCGACACCCGAAGCGAGCCCGCCGCCTTGGACGTGGTTTGCCTGCAGGACGAGGCCCATGTGGGCTTCATGGCCATGATCGAGGCGATCATGGGCACCGCCCGCGAGCACCTGACCCGGCTGAACCAGCGCCGACGCGAGAACGTGCCCGCCAGTGAGCTGGTGGTGGGCGTGCAGTGCGGCGGCAGCGATGCGTTTTCGGGTGTGACCGCCAACCCGGCGGTGGGTTTTTGCACCGACTTGCTGGTGCGTGCAGGCGCCAGCGTCATGTTTTCCGAAGTCACCGAAGTGCGCGACGGCATTGACCAACTGACCGCACGAGCGTCCACCCCCGAAGTGGCCCAGGCCATGGTGCGCGAGATGGCTTGGTACGACGCCTACCTGGCGCGTGGCCAAGTCGACCGCAGCGCCAACACGACCCCCGGCAACAAAAAAGGTGGGCTGTCCAACATCGTCGAAAAAGCCATGGGCTCCATCGTCAAGTCGGGCACAGCCCCGATCAGCGGCGTGCTGGCACCCGGCGAAAAACTGCGCCAAAAAGGGCTGATTTACGCGGCCACGCCGGCCAGCGACTTCATCTGCGGCACCTTGCAACTGGCCGCCGGCATGAACCTGCATGTCTTCACCACGGGTCGGGGCACGCCCTACGGCCTGGCCGAAGTGCCGGTCATCAAAGTGGCCACGCGCAGCGAGCTGGCGCGGCGCTGGCATGACCTGATGGACATCAACGCCGGAAAAATCGCCGACGGCAGTGCCAGCATCGAAGACGTGGGCTGGGAGCTGTTTCACTTGATGCTGGAGGTGGCCAGTGGCCGCCAAAAAACCTGGGCCGAGCGCTGGAAGCTGCACAACGCGCTGGTGCTGTTCAATCCGGCCCCCATCACCTGAAGCGTTTTGCAACGGCCTTTCTACCTTTGCCCCCCTCCTTCACACACCATGACCACACCCACCACCCCCGACCACATCACCTGGGCACGCGTGTCTTCGTGCTATTTGCCCTTGGCCAATCCGATCAGCGATGCCAAGGTGCTGACCGGCCGACAAAAGCCGATGACCGAAATCGCCATGCTGTTTGTCGAAATCCAGACCGCCAGCGGCCACCAGGGTTTGGGCTTCAGTTATTCCAAACGGGCAGGCGGTCCGGCCCAGTTTGCCCACGCACGCGAAATCGCCCCGGCCGTGCTGGGTGAAGACCCCAACGACATCGCCAAGCTGTGGGACAAGCTGTGCTGGGCCGGTGCTTCGGTGGGACGCAGCGGTGTGAGCACGCAGGCCATAGGCGCTTTTGATGTGGCGCTGTGGGACCTCAAGGCCAAACGCGCGGGCTTGTCGCTGGCCAAGTTGTTGGGTGCGCAACGCGACTCGGTGCGCTGCTACAACACCTCGGGTGGTTTTTTGCACACCCCGCTGGAGCAGCTGCGGGTGAATGCCAGTGCGTCCATCGCCCAAGGCATTGGCGGCATCAAACTCAAGGTGGGTCAGCCCGACTGCGCCCTGGACATTCGGCGCGTGGCCGCCATGCGCGAACACCTGGGTGACGCGGTACCCATCATGGTCGATGCCAACCAGCAATGGGACCGCCCCACCGCGCAACGCATGTGCCGCACGCTCGAAGCCTTCAACCTCGTCTGGATCGAAGAGCCGCTGGACGCCTACGACCACGAAGGCCATGCCGCGCTGGCCACCCAATTTGACACCCCCATTGCCACGGGTGAAATGCTGACCAGTGCAGGCGAGCACTGGGACCTGATCCGCCACCGCGCCGCCGATTACCTGATGCCCGATGCGCCGCGCGTGGGCGGCATCACACCGTTTTTGAAAGTGGCCGCCCTGGCTGAACATGCGGGCGTGATGCTGGCGCCGCACTTTGCCATGGAGCTGCATGTGCACCTGGCCGCTGCCTACAAGACCGAACCCTGGGTCGAACACTTTGAATGGCTGGAGCCCTTGTTCAACGAACGCATCACCATCCACAACGGCCGCATGCAGGTGCCCACCCGCACCGGCCTGGGCGTGAGCCTGAGTGAACAAGCCCGGGCCTGGACACGCGAGGTGGCCGAAGTGGGTGTGCCTGTGAACTGAGCGGATCGGTGGCTCTGGTTTGCACCGCCTTGACTCGGTGCGTATGGAGCCGGCCCTGTGAAGTTTGAAGTGAAAAACCGATCTTGGGCGCAGCGATGCGCTCCACGATCGGCGAGAGAGCCCCGTTGTCCGGGCGATGGGGGGGGTCAGGGCACCATCGCGGCGAGGGCGCCGCTCCCACAAAAAACGCCCGAACCAACATCATCGGACAAAATCACTGCGTGTTTCAAAAGGCAAGTCGTTGTTGACCTTGGAGGATGGCATGTCTGGATGAAACGCTTGCAGACCCTGTCAATCACCCAACAGCCCGCTGCACCCCCCGCCGCTTTTGCACCGCCTGCGCCAGCGCATCGAGTACCGGCACCGTCTGAGCAAAGCTGATGCAGGCATCGGTGATGGACACGCCGTATTGCAAAGGCTGACCCGGCTTTTGATCTTGCCGTCCTTCGCTCAAATGGCTTTCAATCATGAGGCCCATGATGCGGCGCTCGCCTGCGGCCACTTGCGCGGCCACGTCGTGCGCCACCTCGATTTGCTTGGCGTGCTGCTTGCTGCTGTTGGCGTGCGACACGTCCACCATGACCTGCGGCGCAATGCCGCAAGCTTGCAGCGCTTGGCAAGCTGCATCGACATCGGCGGCCGAGTAGTTGGGCGCTTTGCCGCCGCGCAAAATGATGTGCACGTCCTGGTTGCCACGCGTCTCAAAGATCGCCGCCTGGCCCATCTTGGTCATGCCCATAAAAGCGTGTGGAGCCTTGGCCGCCACCACCGCATCGGCCGCGACCTTGACACCACCATCGGTCCCGTTTTTGAAGCCCACTGGGCACGACAAGCCACTGGCCAGTTGACGGTGGCTCTGGCTTTCGGTGGTTCTTGCACCGATGGCGCCCCAGGTGACCAGGTCGCTGATGAATTGTGGGCTGAGCAAATCCAGAAATTCGGTGGCCACGGGCAGGCCCAAGTCCAGGACATCGAGCAAGAGCTTGCGGGCCATCTCCAGCCCCTGGTTCATGGCAAAGCTGCCGTCCAGGTGCGGGTCGTTGATGTAACCCTTCCAGCCCACCGTGGTGCGGGGCTTTTCAAAATACACGCGCATCACGATGTGCAAATCCTGCGCATGTTTGTCGGCCTCGGCCTTGAGCAGCTTGGCGTAGGCGATGGCCTGGTCGTGGTCATGGATCGAGCACGGCCCGACCACCACCACCAGCCGGTCGTCTTGGCCCAGCAACACGTTCGAGATGTCTTGCCGTGAACGTTCCACCAGCGCCAGGTGCGCGGGCGAGGCAGGCAACCGCTCTTCGAGCAAGGCGGGCGTCATGAGGGGGCGCACCGAAGCGATGCGGGTGTCGTCGATGCGGGTTTTGTCTTGGGTGGAAAGCATGGGCAGGTGGGGGTGAGTGGGTCGATGTGATCTGAATAACGCGAACCAGTATAAAAGCGACTTTTCCCCGCCTGTCCCGGCCCTTTGCCGCACGGTCACAATCTGGCGCATGAAACGCATTTACGCCTATTTTTTTCGCGGCCTGATCAGCTTTTTGCCTGTGGGCCTGACGGTTTATGTGCTTTACCTGTTCATCACTTGGGTTGAGGGCCTGGCCATGCAAGTGTTGCGTCCGTTCACGGGCGATTTCTATCTGCCGGGCCTGGGCATTGTGCTGGGCACGGCGCTGATTCTGGTGCTGGGTTTTCTGGTGTCGCAGCCCTTCATGACCCGCATGCTCAGCTGGGTGGAGTTGCCCTTCACCAACTTGCCGCTGGTCAAAAGCATTTATTCCTCGCTCAAAAGTTTTGCCGATTACTTTTCGCCGCACGAGCGCGATGCGCAGCAGGTGGTGCTGTTGAAAAAACCGGACAGCGAGCTGTCCATCATCGGCCTGGTCACGCGCCAAAACCTGAGCGACCTGCCGCTGGATGCGCAGACCCGCCAAAACGTGGCGGTCTATCTGCCCATGGGCTACATGATCGGCGGCTACACCGTGTTTGTGCCGCGCGAATGGGTGCAGGTGCTGGACATGTCGGTGGAAGAAGCCATGCGTTCATCCTTGACCGCCTGGATGGGCAACGCCAAAAGTCCATCTGAGCCAACGTGACAGACTGCCCCGCGCTGCGCCTTAAACTGCGCATTCCCCTTGTTTGGAAAATCTGCCATGACCCTGCCCCCACCCGCACTTGAGCATGTTTGCGACCTGGCCGTGACCATCGCCCCCCCCGTAGAAGTCGGCCAGACCCCTGCGGGTCTGCGCCGCATGATCCCGATCACGGGCGGCACCGTGACCGGCCCCCGCTTGAATGGCACAGTGATGGCCGGAGGTGCCGACTTTCAGCTCATCCTGAACAGCGGCACGCAGGCGCACCTGGACGCGCGTTACGTGATTGAGCTGGACGACGGCAGCCGGGTGTTTGTGCAAAACACCGCCTTGCGCGTGGCCTCGCTCGAAAACTCCCAACGCATCATGAACGGCCAACCCGTCAACCCGGACGAGATTTACTTTCGCTGCCAACCCAAGCTGGAAGCCACCGCGCCGCAATGGGCCTGGTTGAGTGATAGCCAGTTCATCGGCAGTGGGCGACGGACGCCCGATGGGGTGTATCTGAGTTTTTACCGGGTGCTTTGAACGGCCAAATGATCGGCCAAAAAGGCCACTGCCGCCGCCACGCCGTCGGTGCCAAACGGGATTTTTTGCACCGTCATGGCCGCCTCAATGCCGGCCAGCGCCCCCAAAATCATGGGCTCGTTCATGTCGCCCAAGTGGCCGATGCGAAACACCCGCCCCGCCAGTGGCCCCAAGCCCCCGGCCATGGCCACCTGAAAACGCTCGCGGGCCACGGTGCGCAGGGCTTCGGGGTCGATGCCAGGTGCCACCTCGATGGCCGTGACCGAGGCTGAACGGGTCTCGGGCAAGCGGGCATGAAAACGCATGGCCCCATGCACCGCCCAGCGCTCCACGGCCGCGTGCACCGCGCCCGCCAAACGTTGGTGCCGGGCCCACACGTTTGGCAAGCCCTCGGCTTCGAGCAAAGCAATGGCGGTTTCCAAGCCAGCAATGTGGGCCAGCGGCGGCGTGCCGCAAAACTTGGCCGACTGGTTGGTGGACTGGCGGCGTTGCCAGTCCCAGTAAAAACGCGGGTCAGCGTGCTGGGCCGACCAGGCCATGGCTTGGGGATTCACGGCCACAAAACCCAGACCGGGTGGCATCATCAACCCTTTTTGCGAGCTGCCCAGGGCCACGTCCACGCCCAAAGCGTCCATGTCAAACGGGCTTGCGGCCAACGAAGCCACCACGTCGACCACATACAGCGCCGGGTGCGCCGCCGCGTCGATGGCGCGGCGCACCGCCGCCAGATCGCTGGTCACGCCACTGGCGGTGTCGGTGTGCACCACCATCACCGCGCTGATGCGGTGGTCTTTGTCTTCGCGCAGGGCTTGCTCGATCGCAGCCACGTCAAAAGGATGGCCCTCTTGGTAGGGCGTGCGCTGCAAAGCGATGCCCAGCCCCTCAATCTGGATCGCCCACTGGTCTGAAAAATGGCCCGAACCGGCCAGCAGCAAGGTGTGCTGCGGCGACGCCAGGTTGGCCGCTGCCGACTCCCACATGCCGTGGCCGTTGCTGGCAAACAGGAACACATCTGAACGAGGGCTGTTGAGCAGCCGTTTCATGCCGCTTTCACATTCGGCGATCATGGCCGCCACCCGAGGGTCCGACAAATCGGTCATGGGCCGCTGCATGGCGTGCATGACCTCGTCGGGCACATGGGTGGGGCCGGGCGAATGCACAAAGCGGATGCCGGGAATGCGGGGGGTGGACGGTGAAAAGCGGTTCATGCCGTTCCTGCAGGTCGGTGAAAAAGGTTTTCAGTCTAGTGGGACTTGTTGGGGGCGACTGTACCCTGTGCGATAGGCAGGCGCTGGATAATGGCCGTGAGCCACAGCCAACGTTGGCGTTCTTTTTTTGCAAACCATGACCCCAGATACCTCATCGCGCGTGAGCGCCGACTCTCTGCAGCAAGCCCTGTCCGAGCTGTTTGCCCCTTGGGTGCAGGCGCTGAACCTGAAGGTCGAGCGCTTTGACGCCGACAGCGTGACCCTGCGCCTGCCACAGAGCGATCAGCTCTCGCGGGTGGGCGGCATGCTGTGCGGTCAGGCCATGATGGCTGCGGCCGACACGGCCATGGTGCTGGCGCTCATCAGCCACTTTGGGCAGTTCCGGCCCTGCAGCACGGTGCAGCTGTCGAGCAGCTTCATGAAGCCCCTGTCGGGCCAGGACGCCCTGGTCACCGCCCGGGTGCTGCGGGCGGGCAAGGCCATGGCCTTTGGCGAGATTGACCTGGCCGGGGCCGAGGACGGCAAAAGCGTTTTTCGGGCCAGCACCACCTATGCCCTGATGTGAGCCGGGTTGTCGCGTCCCTTTGTCAGCGGCCCGCCAGTCTGGCTTGGCTACAATAAGCCCATTATTTTTTGAGGTTCCACATGTCTGCTCACAACGACGCTCACACATCCGACGATCCCGTGGAAAACGTGGTCAAGCACATTCCCGTGATCATTCCAGCCGCTGGTGCCGTGCTGATTTTCCTGCTGGCCTTCATCGCCGTGTTCATGGCCTGAGGCTTGGCCGCCCCCGGTGCGCCGCTTGGCCGCACCCGCCCAACCCGCAACAGCCCGTGCTTTGCGGGTTTTATTTTGTGCGCACGGGCATGATGTGCAGCGCCCCCGGCGCGATCAGCAATTGCACCCTGCCCCCGGCTTGCACCTGCAAACGGTCCAGCAGGCGGGTGGTCAGGTTCAAGGTGATGGTTTGGCTGGGCAGGGCTTCGGGCCGGAGCGTGCACAGGCTGATTTCGCCCAGCGACAAGACCTCCAGCAGCTGGCAGCGCAAGCGTGTGTGGCCCGGCGCTGCCAGACTGGGCAGCTGGCCGTCGGCCATCACGTCCACCTGTTCCCCGTTCAGCACCCAGGTCACGCGGGTGCCGTCGTCGATCTTGTTTTTGTCAAACACCGCCAGGTCCAGTTCGGCTTCTGGCTGCGCGGGGTCTGTCCAGCACAAGCGCCCCCAGCCGGCTTCGCCCTTCAAAAAGCGCCCTTCAAAGTGGTTTTGAATGCCCACCAACTCGGCCACCCGGGCGTTGCGCGGGCTGGCAAACACGCGGGCAGGTTCGCCGGTTTGCAGGGTCTGGCCCGCGTCCACGATCACCACCCGGTCGGCCAGGCGTCGGGCCTCGGCCAGGTCGTGCGTGACCAGCACCATGGGCACCGACACCTTTTGGCGCAAAGCGGCCAACTCGCGGTACAGCGTTTGGCGTGTGGGTGCGTCCACCGCAGAAAAGGGCTCGTCCAGCAACAAGACGCCGGGCAACGCTTGGGGGGGCTTGGCGGGGCTTGACGCCAAAGCGGGCCTGGGCATGACCCGCACCAGCGCCCGAGCCAGCGCCACCCGCTGCTGCTGACCGCCAGACAGTTGCGAGGGCCTGCGCTGGCTCAGCGCGGCCAGCCCCAACCGCGCCAGCAAAGTCTGCACGTCAGCGCCCGACCAGCCCGGCCCAGCGGCCAGCGCCACATTGGCCTGCGCCGTCATGTGCGGAAACAGCGCGTAATGCTGGAACACCAGGCCGGCCCGGCGCTCTTGCGGGCTGAGCTGCACCCCCGCCGCCGTGTCCAGCCAAGCTTGGCCCGCCACCCGAATGTGGCCTTGCACATCGGTGGGTGTCCACAAGCCCGCGATGGCGCGCAGCATGCTGGTTTTGCCGCTGCCCGACGGCCCGACCAGCGCCACCAACTCGCCCGCGCCGCAGTCAAACTCGGCCTCCAGCCGAATGGGGCTGTTTGAGCGCAATTGCACTTGCAAGCCGTTCATCAGCGCTCCTGCAAGGCGCGGCCGCGCTGGCCCACCCGATCAAACGCCAGCACGAGGCTGAGCGCCAGCAAGGAGATGCCCACCAGCGCCAAGGCCATCACATGGGCAGACTGCAAATCCATGCCCTGCACTTTGTCGTACAACGACACCGACAGCGTGCGGGTCTCACCCTCGATGTTGCCGCCCACCATGAGCACCACGCCAAACTCGCCCAGCGTGTGCGCCACCGTGAGCGCCATGCCGGCCAGCAAACCGGGCCAGGCCAAAGGCAACTCGATGCGCCAAAAGGTCTGCCAGGTCGACAAGCCAGACACCCAAGCCGCCTCGCGCAGGCTGTGCGGCACTGCTGCAAAGGCGCGCTGAATCGGTTGCACCATGAAGGGCAGGTTGACCAGCACGCTCACCAGCAGCAAGCCTTCGAGCGTGAACACCAAGCGGACGCCCGAGGACGAGAGCCACGCGCCCAAAGAACTGCCCTGCCCAAAGGCCACCAAAAAGTAAAAACCGATCACGGTGGGTGGCAGCAGCAAGGGCAGCAGCAGCAATGCCTCGACCACAGGGCGGCCTGCCCAGGCAGTCACGGCCAACCAACGGGCCAGCGCCAAGCCTACGGGCAGCAGCGCCAGGGTGGTCAAAACCGCCAAAGTGAGCGAAACGTGAAGGGCGGACCAATCCATAAAGTGGGGTTTGCAGGCGAATGGAAGTGCAGGGTTGATGGCTGAGTTTGAGGCGGGTGTTGAGCTGGATTATTGCGGCAAGGCGTAACCGTGCCGCACAAACACCGCTTGTGCGGGCGGGCTGAGCAAAAACTGGTGCCAGTTTGCCGCCGCCGCACCCGCACCCTTGAGCAGCACCATGCGCTGGTGCAGGGGGGCGTGCAAATCAGCAGGCAGCGGCAAAACCTGCAAGCTGCGGGCGATCTCGGGGGCCTGCGCCAGCGCCAAAGCGGTGATGCCCGCCTGCGCCGCGCCCGTGGCCACAAACTGGGTCGCCTGGCCGATGTGGTCGCCCAGCACTTTTTGCTGTGCAGTCAGTGGTCCAACGCCCGCACGCTGCAAGGCCTCTACGGCGGCCACGCCATAAGGGGCCAGGGCCGGGTTCGCGAGGGCGAATTTGTCGCCCGGTTTCAGGGCGCGGACCACCGCCGCCAAGCCCTGAGCCAGCGGAAGTGCTGAATTTTTAGGCACGATCAGCGCCAAGCGACCCGTGGCATATCGCTGACCCGCGTCCACCGTGCGCCCGGCTTTGGCCAGTTCGGCCACCCAAGCCTCATCGGCCGAGATGAATTGTTCAACCGGCAAACCCTGCAAAATCTGCCGCGCCAGGTTGCCCGAAGCGCCCAAATTCACATCGACCTGAACGCCGGTTTGTTGCTTGTATTGGCTTGTCAAGTCAGCCAGCACAAACTTCAGATTGCTGGCTGCGGCGATTTTGAGGCGCACAGGCCCTTGGCCCTGGGCCCGTGCCAAAAACGGGAACAGGGCTGCCGATACGAACAACGCACTCACCAGCAGGGTGCGGGCGCGACGGCCTTGGCGCCCATGTTCAAACCAATCGGTTTGCATAACGTCATGCGTTTTTTGCATAGATATAAAAGGGTTTTTCAGCAATCTGACAGGCACGCAACAGGCAGGCTCCCTAAAATCGAGGCCCCACAGCTTACCCAATGGTGACCACCCATTTTCAGTGGGTCACGCGCAGTATCTCAGCCCCCCAGCCGTTTTTTCAAAGCCCCTGCGCAGAGGTTTTGAAAAAACGATTTTTAAACTTGGAGCACTTCCCATGAACTCACCCGTGATGCAGGGCCTGTCCCTCAATACGCCCAGTTACGTCAAAAACGCCAAGCTGATCGCCTGGGTCGCCGAAATGGCCGCCCTGTGCAAGCCCGCCAACATTTATTGGTGCGACGGCTCCCAAGAAGAATACGACCGCCTGTGCGCCGAATTGGTCGCTGCAGGCACCTTCAAAAAACTCAACCCGGCCAAGCGCGCCAACTCTTTCTTGGCCTGCTCTGATCCATCAGACGTGGCCCGTGTGGAAGACCGCACCTACATCTGCTCGGCCCAAAAAGAAAACGCCGGCCCCACCAACAACTGGATGGAGCCCGCGCAAATGCGCACCACCCTGAACCCGCTGTTTGACGGCTGCATGGCTGGCCGCACGATGTATGTGGTGCCTTTCTCGATGGGCCCGCTGGGTTCGCACATCAGCCACATTGGCATCGAGCTGACCGACAGTGCCTATGTGGCCGTGAACCAGAAAATCATGACCCGCATGGGCAAGGCCGTGTTCGACGTGCTGGGCACCGACGGCGAGTTCGTGCCCTGCATGCACACCGTGGGCGCACCTTTGGCCACCATCGACGGTGTTTGCCAAAAAGACAGCACCAGCTGGCCTTGCAACCCCACCACCAAATACATCGTGCACTTCCCTGAGACCCGCGAGATCTGGTCTTACGGTTCGGGCTACGGCGGCAATGCGCTGCTGGGCAAGAAGTGCTTTGCGCTGCGCATCGCCTCCAACATGGGCCGTGACCAAGGCTGGTTGGCCGAGCACATGCTGATTTTGGGCGTGACCAACCCCGAGGGCAAGAAGTACCACGTGGCAGCGGCTTTCCCCAGCGCCTGCGGCAAGACCAACTTCTCGATGCTGGTGCCACCCAAGGCCTTTGAAGGCTGGAGCGTGACCACCATTGGTGACGACATCGCTTGGGTCAAGCCGCACACCGACGGCAAGATGTACGCCATCAACCCCGAAGCCGGTTACTTTGGCGTCGCCCCCGGCACCAACATGAAGACCAACCCCAACTGCATGCTGAGCCTGCACAAGGACGTGATCTTCACCAACGTGGCCCTCACGGACGATGGCGACGTGTGGTGGGAAGGCATGGAAAAGGACACCGGTAAGCTGCCCGACCATTTGATCGACTGGCAAGGCAAGGACTGGACACCCCAGATTGCCAAGGAAACCGGTGCCAAAGCCGCCCACCCCAACGCCCGCTTCACCGTGGCTGCGACCAACAACCCCGCACTCGACCCCGCTTGGGACGACGCTGCGGGCGTGCCGATCGACGCCTTCATGTTCGGCGGCCGCCGTTCAACCACTGTGCCCTTGGTGACCGAAGCACGCAGCTGGACCGAAGGTGTTTACATGGCTGCCACCATGGGCTCTGAGACCACCGCTGCCGCCTTTGGCGCGCAAGGCGTGGTGCGCCGCGACCCGTTCGCCATGCTGCCGTTTTGCGGCTACAACATGAGCGACTACTTCCAGCACTGGCTCGACACCGGCGCCAAGGCTGAGGCCGCTGGCCACCAACTGCCCGCCATGTACTGCGTGAACTGGTTCCGCAAAGGCGAAGACGGCTCGTTTGTGTGGCCCGGCTACGGCGACAACATGCGCGTTCTGAAGTGGATGATTGACCGTCTGGAAGGCAAGGCCCAGGGCGAGCAGACCATGTTCGGCGTGGCCCCCACTTACGCAGAGATTAACTGGAGCGGCATCGACTTCAGCGCCGAGCAGTTCAAAGCGGTAACCAGCATCGATGCCGCCGCCTGGCAAGCCGAGTTCAAGCTGCACGACGAACACTTTGCGCAGCTGAGCTACCACTTGCCCCAAGCGCTGCTGGACACCAAGTCGGCATTGCAGGCGCGTTTGGCGGCTTGATTTGGCGTCAAACTGTGAGGGCTGTGCCACCCCGTGGCACGGCCAAACGACCGCTGCGACCCCAAGTCGTGGCGGTTTTTTTTCAGGGCACCCACACCACGCGCTCATCCACCGCGTAAGCCTTGCACCCTTGAGCCCGCTTTTCACATCGGGCCATGGCCCGAGGCAAAGGGTCGGGGCTTTCGTCGCCACTGCCCGTGGTCAGGCCCCAAGTGGCGTTCCATGTTCCGTTGGGTGCAAGAACAAAGGCTTTGGGAGGCTTTTGGTTCAGCCAATGGCGATACCCTTCACGTCCCCGGTCATTCAAGAATGGGACCGCCTGCACATCTGAAACCTTTGCAAAGTCCTTGTCCAAGTCAACCTGGGGCTTGTTGGGTGAGATTTTTGCCATGGGTGCTGCCACAACTGAGGCACATTTTTTGGTGATGGCGGCTTGCTCAGCGGCCTCGTATTCACCTTTCAAACGGGCGTACTCAGCCTCTTGTTGCTTGGTTCCTCCAAGGGCCAACAAAGCTGGCCAGAACAAAACAGCCCCCACCACCCCAATGGCTTGGTCATTGGCTGCAGCCTGGTCCAATTGAACACCGAGTTGTTTGACCCGCACCAAGATCCGATGGGATTCTTGAGCCAACTGGGCACAATCGTAAGATTGGTACTGTTGGGGAGATGTGTAAGTGGCAGCGATTTTTTTGGATGCCGTCGAACATCCCGCCAACATGGCGAGTACCAGCAAGCACACCCCTGTTCTGATCAGCATGTCAGTCCTTTCGTTTATAAAAAGAAGAAATTTTGAATTCTTTTGGCATGAATAAACATATTAACTCCATGAACAGCCATTTCAAATTCATGGGGATGGATCGGCAGCGCATGGCTTTGACCTTGCTGTGGATCACCCCTGCCCTGTGGTCCGTCAATTACATCGTGGCCCGCACCGCGCCTGGGGTGGTTGAGCCGCACATGCTGGCCTGGGGTCGGTGGGCCTTGGCCGGGTTGATTTTGGGTTTTGTCGCCCGCCGTGAACTGTGGCGTGAGAGGCGCAGCACCTTGCAAGAAACATGGCGCTATTTGGTCTTGGGGGCATTGGGCATGCTGGTTTGTGGGGCCTGGGTTTACCAAGGGGCGCAGACCACCACCGCCATGAACATCGCGCTGATTTACGCCGCATCACCCGTGCTGATCACCTTGGGGGCGGTGTTGTGGCTGGGTGAGCGTTTTTCGTGGCGGCAAGGCCTGGGCGTGGTGGTGGCTTTGTCTGGCGTTTTTCATGTGGTGGTGAAAGGCCAGTGGGGCGCTCTGGGGCAAGTCAACTGGGTCGCAGGCGATGGCTGGATTGTGCTGGCCATGGTCGCGTGGGCGGCCTTTGCTTTGTTGCAAAAGAAATGGCCCAGTCCCCTGGGGGCCACAGCGCGTTTGGCGGCCATTTGTGCAGGTGGGGTCTTGGTCTTGACGCCATTTGCAATTTGGGAAGTGCAACTGGACAGCACACCCGCATGGAGCGTGCAGGCCACGCTCTTGGTCGTGTTGGCGGGTCTCGTTCCCGGCATTGGGGCTTATTGGGCGTATGGTTTTTGCCAGAAAGCCTTGGGCGCGAGTCGGGTGGCCGCCAGTTTGTACCTCGGCCCTTTGTATGGCGGCTTGACCGCTTGGGCTGTGTTGGGGGAGTCTTTGGGCTGGCACCATGTGATGGGGGCTGCCTTGATCTTGCCCGGCATCTACTTGGCCTCACGACCCACACCGGCCCTTGAACAAAAATCGGTCGCGAAAGGGGCTTAGGCCCAACGCTCAGATGTAATACAGGCGGTTATGGACCATGCGGGCCGCGCGGCGAGTCATGTAAGTGGTCAAGTTGGGCGTTGGAAGCCCGATTTCATCGGCACGGTCCATCGCTGTTTGCAGCTCACCCATCAAACGGCTGTCGGCTTGGGCCATGTTCCACAGGCGTTCATCGGCCCGACGGCGTGCCAGATGTGCAGACCACTGGTTCAGCCCCGTGATCATGTTTTGCGCCAGCATTCGGCTCACGCTGCGCAAAACAACGATGGCCACAATGGCCAAGGCCCACAAAGCCAACCAAGCGGCCATGAGGTGTGTTTCGGCCCAATCGTCCATGAGGTGGTTGGCCAAGACCAGCAGGGCTGCCACGCCTGCCGTGGACAGCCATGTCGACAACGCTTTGGTGGATGCACTCAGCACAGGGTGCTTGGCACGGACGGTGCTCATCTGAGCCAAGACGGATGAGGTGGTGGTGGTGGAGGTGGTGTTCATTTTTTGTTCCCTTGATTCGATTTTGTGCACTTTGATATTGAAAACGTCAAAACCGATGGGTGAATCATAGGGTTTTTACCAGTGTCGTTCAACTTTATATTCATGATGTTTGACATTCATAATGGTGATAAATCATCTGTCCCCGCATGAACGCTCACATCCCAGCCTCATTTCGCACGCTCGACCTCAACTTGCTTCGGATTTTTGACGAAGTCATGGCCGAGCGCAGCCTGACCCGGGCGGCCCGAAACCTCTCACTGTCTCAACCGGCGGTGAGCAATGCTTTGCGCCGCTTGCGCGACGCCCTGGACGATGAGCTGGTCAAACGCCAAGGCCATGGCATCGAGCCCACCCCCCGGGCGCTGGCGCTTTGGCCCAGTGTGCGCGAAGCCCTGCGCCAGCTTCAAGAGGCCATCGTGCCCAGTCCGTTTGTGCCGCAAGAGGCCACCAACACCTTCATCTTGGCCATGGCCGACGCCACAGCTGCCGAGTTGATGGGCGGCTTGGCCCGACAACTGCAACAGCAAGCGCCCGGCGTGTCACTCAGGGTGGTGCCGCTGAACACGCGCGACCCACGAAGCCTGCTCGGTGAAGGGGTCGCCGACATGGCCTTGGGCTACTTTCCTGCCGTGTTGACCGATTTGACGGGGCGTGCCCAAGCCGGAGAAGCGGTGTCTTTTGAACACCAGCGTCTGTACGCGGGTGAATACGTCTGCGTGATGCGTCAAGGCCACCCCATGGCCCACGACCCCATGACGCTCGACGCTTACTGTGCCGCACGCCATTTGTTGGTCAGCTTTTCTGGTCGGCCTTATGGTTTTGTCGACGAAGCATTGGCCTCGATCGGACGGCAGCGGCGCATCGTGCTCACCGTGAACCAGTTTTTCACAGCGGGCCAAGTGGTGGTCAGCTCCGACTTGCTCACCGTGTTGCCACGCCACTTTGTGCCCACCACGGGCATGGCCGACAAACTGGTGTTGTGCGAGTTGCCGCTGGATGTGCCGCCCGTGCATGTGGAGGCACTGTGGCATCGTCGAATGCAACACGACAGTGCGCACCAATGGTTGCGCGGGCAACTGCTGCAAGTGGCACAGGCCGCATTCTCAGCCAAGGACCTGACATGAACATTCAGCTGCTGTCTGACCTGCACCTCGAATCCAACCTCGACTTCATGCCCCGCCCGGCCCCGTTGGCAGATGTCTTGGTCTTGGCCGGAGACATTGGTTCTTACCAGGCCCATTCGGCATTGCGCAGTGCGGGCGATGCCGACTTTGGGCTGCAACGGTTTTCACCCTTGCATGGCTGGCCCACACCGGTGCTGTTTGTGCCGGGCAACCACGAATACGACGGACTCGACTTCGACGAGGCCCACGAGCGCCTGCAAGAGACCTGCGCACGGCTGGGCATCACTTGGCTGGAGCGCCAAGTGCTCCAAATGGGCGGCGTGCGCTTTGTGGGCACCACGCTGTGGACCGACTTTGACGCGCTGGGACCCTTGGCGGGGCAGGCCTTGCCCGACAAAATACCCGCGCATTTCAGCCACCCCAACAGCCAGTACACACGCCACCTGAAGGCCCGCGACAAAGCTTTTCGTGCGGCCAACTATTACCTGCGCAAAACCCAGACCACACGCCACGGCCTGCCTTGGCTGGCCGAAGAAATGCGCGAGCACGCCCTGCAATGCCAAGACTGGCTGAGCCAGGCGCTGGCCACCCCTTTTGATGGCCCCACCGTGGTTGTGACGCACTTTGCCCCGAGCCTGCACAGCGCCGACCCACGCTACGGCAAAGTGCCCGGCACTGCGGGGTTTTGCAATGCGCTGGACCATTGGCTGCCCCAAGCGCAGCTGTGGTTGCACGGCCATTTGCATTGCGCCAGTGACTACATCCACAAGGGCTGTCGCGTGGTGGCCAACCCACTGGGTTATGCCCATAAAAACGAGCAACTTCAATTTCAGGCCCAACAGCTCTTGCACCTGGGGGGCTGATCGCCGACACGCGGGTTTGCACAGATCGAGCGACCGTGTCAACATGCGCGCTTTTGTGCCCCCCACTCAGAAAGCCCCACGATGGACGCCATGACCTTGCCCACTTTTGACGACGTTCTGGCAGCTGCCGCTCGGCTGCAGGGTCACGCCCACCGCACGCCGGTGCTGCAATCGCGCACACTCAATGCGCAGTTGGGGGCGCAGGCTTTCATCAAATGCGAAAACTTCCAGCGCATGGGGGCCTTCAAGTTTCGGGGGGGCTTTAACGCCTTGTCTCGGCTGTCACCGTCTGAGCGCCGGGGTGGGGTCGTGGCGTACTCATCAGGCAACCACGCCCAAGCGGTGGCTTTGTCGGCGCAAATTTTGGACATCCCCGCCACCATCGTCATGCCGCACGACGCCTCACCTGCCAAGCTGGCCGCCACGCGTGGCTATGGGGCACAGGTCGTGGGCTACGACCGCTACAAAGACGATGCCTTGGCCATCGCGCAAGGCATTGCCGCCGCACAAGGACGTCGCTTCATCCCGCCGTTTGACCACCCCGACGTGTTGAGTGGCCAAGGCACCGCTGCCTTGGAGTTGTTCCAGGAGGTGGGCGAGTTGGATGCCTTGTTTGTGTGTTTGGGCGGCGGTGGCTTGCTCAGCGGCAGCGCCTTGTCGGCCAAGGCCCTGTCACCCGCCTGCAAAATCTATGGCGTGGAGCCCGAAGCGGGCAATGACGTCCAGCAATCCTTGCGTCAAGGCCAACGCGTGCGCATTGCCACCCCGGTCACCATTGCCGACGGTGCGCAAACCCCCATGGTCGGTGAGATCACCTTCGAGATCATTCGCCGTCTGGTCGACGACGTGCACACCGTCACCGATGCACAGCTGATCGAGGCCATGCGCTTTTATGCCGAGCGCATGAAGATGGTGGTCGAGCCCACGGGCTGTTTGTCGCTGGCAGCAGCATGTCAAGCGGCCAAGCAGCTCCAGGGGCAACGCGTGGGCATCATCGTCAGCGGCGGGAATGTGGACTTGGCCCGCTTTGCACAGTTGATCGCGCAGGGTTGAACACCCAAGCCTTCAAACCGCAGGTCGACGCCCCACCAACACGTATTGCAAGGGCAGGCTGCGCTGCATGAACTGTTGAGGGTCCACCCCCAGCAAGTGCGCCGCCGGTTGCAGCGCTTGCAACAAAGCTTGCCCGTTTTCAGGCTTGAAAACGCGGGGCACGACTTGTTCAACCACCAAACCCGCCCGCTGCAGCAGCTGCACCATGTCGGTCAAGGCAAACCAGCGGATGTGGGTGCGATCAAACAAACCTGCATCTTGTTGTGGCCAATGCCCACGCAACAGCTGGGCCATGACGCTCCAATGCTGCACGTTGGGAATGCACACCAAGGCACTGCCCCCCGGGCGCAAACAGGCCACGGCTTGCTGAAACACACGGTCAGGGTGGTACAGGTGCTCGAGCACATCACCAAAAATCACATGGTCAAAGCTGCCATGGGGCAGCGCCGCCATCAACTCGGCATCGACCGACCAGTTGGGTGTTTGATCAAGGTTGCGCACCAAGGCCACATCCAGCACTTCGTGCGCTTTGGCCAATTCGTCGGCCATCAGCTCAACACCCACATAGTGCACGCGAGCGTTGCAGCGCTGACGCACCGCTCGGGCCAAAGCCCCAGCGCCGCAGCCAAACTCGGCCACGCGCTGTGCCAAGGGATCGACCACCCCCAACAAAGTGGGGTTGACGTTGCCGTAATAGTCAGAAGATGTGGTTTGCATAAGCTTCCATGATTTAAGCAAAGTATCTTACAAACAGGGCCTTGTGCATGCTTGATGGCTACATCCTGATGATGTTTGTATCAACGCTTTTTTGCAGAAGCGGTGCCCTCGCCGCGAAAAAGCCTCGCAGAACACCCCCCATCGCCCAGGCGGCGGGGCTCCCACCCAGATGGCAGCGCTGACCGCTGCGCCCCATACAAGCCGTTCACTTCAAACTTCACAGGGCCGCATCCATGGACATCACATGTTGAGTGTCATCAAACTGGCGTTGCCCCCCGCAGCGGCGGTGTTGGTGCTGATGCTGCGCTCGCTCACCAGGCGAGCCAGCGGCACGGCGGCATCGCCCGGACGCAAGGCCGTGAGCGTGACGATGGCCCCCGGGCGCTGCGCCAGCTGCGCTTGCCAGTGCAAGGTAGTGGCTGCGTCGCCGTGCAGCAAGGCGGCGTCTACCGGGTGGCCGTTGGCGATCTCTTCCAGCATCACCTGGCTTTGCACCGCAGCAGGCAGCTGTGCGTGCTGCGCCTGCGCGGACAGGGGCCACACGGCGCGGCTGCCCACGGCCAGCACGGCGGCCAATTGCGTCAGCCGGTCGGCATCGGCCCCGGGCTGTTCGCCCGTCAGGCACAGCACCCGTGCACGGGCTTGCACACGGTAGATGTTGCGCTCGCCGGTGGGGCCGCTCAGGGTGGCTTGCAGACCCGCCGGGCTGGTCGCGGCAAATTGCGCACACACATGCGCCAGCGGCAAACGGCCTTGCGCCACCGCCCAGTCGTGCAGGGCTTGCAGCGCAGGCGTGACCTGGGGCAGCGATGCCGCACCGCTGGCCTGCACGCTGCGCAAGGCGGCATCGGGCGGGCAACGCGCCAACAATCGCAAAAGGTAAAGCGGCCCACCCGCCTTGGGGCCAGTGCCCGACAGGCCTTCGCCGCCAAAGGGCTGCACACCCACCACCGCGCCCACCATGTTGCGGTTCACGTAGACATTGCCCGCCTGACTGTGGTCAATGACTTGCGCGATGGTCTCTTCGATGCGCGAGTGCACGCCCAGCGTGAGCGCGTAGCCGGTGGCGTGGATGCTTTGCAGCAGCTCGGGCAGTTCACTGCGGGCATAACGCACGATGTGCAGCACCGGACCAAACACTTCGCGCTCCAGCTGGGCGATGCGGTCGATTTCGATCAGCGTGGGCTGCACGTAGGTGCCTAGGGGCAAGGTGTTGGCATTTTTTGTCCTTTCGGGTGTTGCGCTTTGCATGGATTCTGTGGGGGCTTGCCCTGCAAGCGATGGCTTGTGGCCTACAGGCGTCTGATCGCCAGCAGGGCTGGCTCCTACAAAGCCGTGTGTCTGTAGGTCGGTGGCTTCAGCCCCGACAGGCGTCTGATCGCCCACGGGGTGGGCTCCTACAAAGCCGTGTGTCTGTAGGTCGGCGGCTTCAGCCCCGACATGGGCCTGCGCCAAAGCCTGCAACGTCGGACCTGAAGGTGCCGACCTACGGGATGTCTGTAGGTCGGTGGCTTCAGCCCCGACATGGGCCTGCGCCAAAGCCTGCAACGTCGGACCTGAAGGTGCCGACCTACGGGATGTCTGCAGGTCGGAGGCTTCAGCCCCGACATGGGCCTGCGCCAAAGCCTGCAACGTCGGACCTGAAGGTGCCGACCTACGGGATGTCTGCAGGTCGGAGGCTTCAGCCCCGACAAGGGCCCGCGCCAAAGCCTGCAACGTCGGACCTGAAGTTGCCGACCTACGGGATGTCTGTAGGTCGGTGGCTTCAGCCCCGACAGGTGTTTGATCGCCCACGGGGTGGGCGCCTACGGTGGGCGATGCGTTCAGCGCGTTGGCGCTGATGCGGTGCACTCGGCAGCCGCGCTGCTGCATGGCTTGCACATGCGCTTCGATGCCTGCGCGTGCCCGCTCGTCGATCACCGGCCCCATGTCCACCGCCAGATGCGCGGGCGCGCCCATGCGAATTTCGGCCATCGCGCCTTGCAGCATGGCGATCAGGCGGTCGGCCACATCGTCCTGTACGCACAGCACGCGCAGGGCTGAGCAGCGCTGACCGGCCGCCTCAAAGGCTGAAGCCATGGCGTCGGTCACCACTTGCTCCAGCAGGGCCGACGAATCGACCACCATGCAGTTTTGGCCGCCAGTCTCGGCGATCAGCGGCACAGGCTGGCCATGCGCGTTCAGGCGCTCGGCCAGCGCTGCTTGCAGCACGCGGGCGGTCTCGGTGGAGCCGGTGAACAGCACGCCTTGCACGCGGGCGTCGCGCACCAGTTGCATGCCCACTTCAGCGCCCCGGCCTGGCAGCAACTGCACAGCAGCTGGTGGCACCCCCGCAGCCCACAGTGTTTGCACGGCCAAGGCGGCGATGGCGGGGGTGGCTTCGGCCGGTTTGGCCAACACCGGATTGCCTGCGGCCAGTGCGGCGGCCACCTGTCCCACAAAAATCGCCAGCGGAAAATTCCACGGGCTGATGCACAGCACCGGGCCCAGCGGTGTGTGGGTGCTGGGGTCAAAGTCGCGGCGTACCTGTGCGGCGTAGTAACGCAAAAAGTCCACCGCTTCGCGCAGCTCGGCCACGGCGTGGCCCCAGGTCTTGCCTGCTTCGCGCACCAACAAGGCCATCACACGGGGTGCATCGGCTTGCAGCAGATCGGCCGCGTGCTCCAGCAAGACGGCGCGTTGTGCGGGTGGCGTGGTCGCCCAACCGGGCACGGCTTCGCTGGCGGCTTGAAGAGCTTTCTCCACATCGGCCGGGCTGGCGTAGTGCACTGTGCCCAGCACGTCGCTGTGGTCGGCGGGGTTGCGCAGGGTGTGTATGGTACCCCCTGCGGCAGGTGTTGCGGTCAGTGGCGTCACCGCGACAGGCTGCACCTGCGCTTGCATGTCTGCGGCCAGTTGGCGCAGCGTGGGTTCGTGCGCCAAGTCCGGGCCGCTGGAATTGCGGCGGGCCGCGCCATACAACTGAGCGGGCAGCGCGATTTGCGGGTGGGGCTGGCCGGGGCTGCTGTCTTCGCGCAGGGCATCTTCTTCGGTGCGTGCCACCGGGTCATGCACCAGATCGCTGATGGACACACTCGCGTCGCCCATGCGGTTCACGAATGAACTGTTGGCCCCGTTTTCCAGTAAACGGCGCACCAGATAAGCCAGCAGGGTTTCATGTGTGCCCACCGGGGCGTAGATGCGGCAAGGCCGCGAGAACTGTTGGCCCCCACGCAGGCTCACTTCGTGTAGCCCGCTGCCCCCCGAGGGGGTGCTCGCGCCTTGGGACGGCCCGGCGGCGCTCGCTCGCCCGACCACCTGCCGGTACAGCGGCTCGCCCATGCCGTGCAGGCACTGAAACTCGTACTGGCCGGGTGTGTAGTCGCCGTGCATGTCCTGGGCCATGCTCACGATGGCCGCCAGCGTGTGCGCATTGTGCGTGGCAAATTGGGGGTACACCACATCGGGCGCGACCAGCAGTTTTTGGGCGCAGGCCAGGTACGACACGTCGGTGTGGTGCTTGCGGGTGTAGACCGGGTAGTCGCTTTGCCCGTCGAGTTGGGCGCGTTTGATTTCGCTGTCCCAATACGCGCCTTTGACCAGACGCACCATCAGCCGGTGGCCTGTGCGGCGCGCCAAGTCCACCACAAAGTCGATCACCAAGGGGCAGCGCTTTTGGTAGGCCTGGATCACAAACCCGATCCCGTGCCAGCCCTGCAAACTGGGGGCCAGGCACAGCGCTTCGAGCAGGTCGAGCGAGATGTCCAAACGGTCCACCTCTTCGGCGTCGATGTTGAGGCCAATGTCGTAGTGCATCGCCAATTCGGTGAGCTTCAACACACGCGGAAACAGTTCATCCATCACGCGCTGGTGCTGGGCGCGGCTGTAGCGCGGGTGCAGGGCCGACAGCTTGATCGAGATGCCCGGGCCGTTCACCACGCCTTGGCCGTTGGATGCCTTGCCAATCGCGTGGATCGCGTTTTCATAGGCCTGCATGTAACGCTGCGCGTCGGCTTCGGTCAGGGCCGCTTCACCCAGCATGTCATACGAGTAGCGAAAGCCTTGCGCTTCCATGGCGCGGGCGCGGTGCAGGGCCTCGTCAATCGTCTCGCCCGTCACAAACTGCTCGCCCAGCATCTGCATGGCCAGTTGCACACCCTGGCGGATCAGCGGCTCGCCGCTTTTGCCGATCAGCCGGGTGAGCGAGGCCAGCAGCGCGCCCTCGCTGTGCGTGGCCACCAGCTTGCCCGTGAGCAGCAGGCCCCACGACGCAGCGTTCACAAACAGCGAAGGGCTGCGCCCCACATGTTGCTGCCAGTCGCCCTGGCCAATCTTGTCGCGGATCAGCGCGTCGCGCGTGGCCGCATCGGGGATGCGCAGCAGCGCCTCGGCCAGGCACATCAGGGCCACGCCTTCTTCGCTGGACAGCGCGTAGGTCTGCATCAGGCTTTGCACGCGTGCGGCGCGCCCGCCCAGTTGTGGGCCTTCGCGCATGCCCCTCACCAGCTGACGGGCCAGCGCGTCGGTGCGTTCGGCTTGGGGGCCGCTCATGCGGGCAGCGGCCAGCAAGGGGGCCAGGGCCTGCGCTTCAGGCAAGCGGGTGGCGCGGGCGATGGCTTCGCGCAGGGCGCTGCGCTCGGGCAGCGGGCCGCCGGGGGTGAAGTGGGCGCCCGTGGGCAGCGTGTTTGGGGTCATGGGTGCGTTCATGGTGGTGGCCTTGCAGATTCGATGCACTTGATGCTGGCGTCATGTCGGGGCTGAAGCCGCCGACCTACAAGAACCTGTCTTCGTAGGTCGGTGGCTTCAGCCCCGACAATGACCGCCAAGGGGCATGAATCGCTATCATCCGGAAAACTTGATGAATATTTCACCAAATCTAATCAGATCAGCCGGATAAAAATCACCATGCCCACCGAAACCCCGGACATCGACCGCACCGACCGCCGCATCCTGGATCTGCTGCAACGCGACGGCCGCATCAGCAACCTCAAGCTCGCCGAAGGCGTGGCCCTGTCGCCCACGGCGGTGCTGGCGCGGGTGCAGCGCCTGACGCGCGAGGGCTTCATCCTGGGCTACGAGGCGCGTCTGAACCCGCTCAAACTGGGCGCGGGGATGATGGTGTTTGTGGAAATCTTGCTCGACCGCACCAGCCCCAATGTGTTCGAGCAGTTCAAGGCGGCGGTGCAAGTGCGCCCCGAAATCATGGAGTGCCACATGGTGGCCGGGGGCTTTGACTACCTGCTCAAGACCCGCGCCGCCGACATGAACGCCTACCGCGAATTTGCCGGCACCGTGCTGTGGCAACTGCCCGGCGTGCGCGAGACGCGCACCTACGCGGTGATGGAAGAGGTCAAGAACACGACGGCGCTGGCCTTGTGAGTGCCATTGAGCCACCTCAATTACCTCACCTGGTGCTACACTTTAAGCAGGGAGCGGACACCAAATGACACGTACTTTCAAGACGGCATGGTTTCACTAACAAGCACGCAAGGCCAAAATTTCAGATGCGCAATTGTGCAAAGCTGTGACACAGATCGGCCAAGGTCAAATGGTCGATTTGGGTGGTGGTGTTTACAAAAAACGATTGGATGAAAACCGACATCGCTCCATCATCTTGGCGCACTGCGGTCAATTCTGGATCTATGAGTTCCTGTTTGCAAAAAAAGACCGCGACAACATTGATGCGAGGGAACTGATGACTTTTCGCACACTGGTCAAAGCCTACAAAGGACTGACCTCAACGCAACTCCAGCAACTGCTGGATGAAGGTGATTTTCTGGAGATTTGTCATGAAGCCTAAACCCAAATACAAAAGCGATGCACTGCAGGCAGCCCACGCATCGGCCAAAGCCTTGCTCAAAGTCGGCGGGATCGACAAGGCCACCATGCGTCAATTTGATGCTTCTTGCTTGGTCACGCCCCCCTTGCTGGCACCCGATCAAATCAAACAATTGCGTGAGCGTGAGCATGTGAGTCAACCGGTCTTCGCCCTGTACCTCAACACCAGTGAATCCACGATTCAAAAATGGGAAACCGGCAACAAGCAGCCCAGCGGCATGGCCTTGAAGCTGCTGGACATTGTGCAAAAACACGGATTGCAAGTGCTGACCTGAACGCTTGATTTCAGGCGCACTGAGGGCCGTCCCCGGCTGCACAGGCGACAGCCCCACCCTGTACTTTCTCCCAGAATGACCGTTCATTCACCACACACCAGAGACTCACATGCAACACATCGGATTTGTCGGCGCTTCGGGTTTGATGGGCCATGGCATGGCCAAGAACATCCGGGCCAAAGGGTTTGACTTGTCGATTTCGGTCCACCAGCGCACCGCGCCCGTGCAGGACCTGTTGGCCGCAGGTGCCCGCCAGGTGGGCAGTTATGCCGACTTGGCGGCTTGCGATGCGGTGCTCATTTGTGTGACCGGCTCTCCCCAGGTCGAGGCGGTGGTGGCTGGGCCGGGCGGCTTGTTGTCCCAGGCACGCGCGGGCCTGATCGTCATCGACACCTCCACCAGCGAACCCGAGTCCACCCGCCGCCTGGCGGCACTCTGCGCTGAGCAGGGCGTGATTTATGTGGACGCGCCGCTCACACGCACGCCCATCGAGGCCGAGGCGGGCAAGCTCAACTCCATGGTGGGCGCGTCGCCTGAAGTCTTCGCCCGCATCGAGCCGGTGATTCGCGCTTACAGCGAAAACGTGTTCCATGTCGGCGGGATGGGATCGGGCCACGTCATCAAGCTGCTCAACAACTTTGTGGCGCAAGCCATTTGCACCGCCACAGCAGAGGCCTTTGCGGTGGGGGCCAAGGCGGGCGTGGACCTGAACCAATTGGTGCAGGTCATCTCGGCCGGGGGCGTCAATTCGGGCCTGTTCCAGCTGATGAGCAAAACCCTGCAGGGCGACTACGGCGCGATGAAGTTCGAGCTGAACAATGCGGCCAAGGATTTGCGTTATTACTCACACCTGACCGAGAGCGTGAAGGTGCCCTCCATGATTGGCACCAGCGTGCACCAGGCCCTGAACACGGCCGTGGCTTTGGGCTACGGCAGCGAGATGGTGCCCTCGCTGGTCAAGGCGCAGGCCCAGCTGAATCAGGTCACGATCGTCAAGTCTTGAGGGTTTGGAGGGCTTGCGCCACCTCCACCGCAGTGGGCCGATGGCGCGGCTGATCTGACAGGCAGGCACGGGCCAGTGCTTGCAGGGTTGGGACGGCTGCGTCGGCTGATGAATCATCGGCTGTTGAGGACGAGCCAGCCTTTTGACCCCAAGTTGTCGTGGCAGGGGCTGTTGATGGGTGCTGCACCGCAAGGACCAGTTCTTCCAGCAAACACCCCAAAGCCCGCACCTCCAGCGCCAGCAGACTTTGTTGCAGCTCGGGTGTGTCCATGGGCAATCGCGTGGCCGCGCCAAAGTCGCCCAGCTGGGCTTGGCCATGCACCGGGTCGATCAGGATGTTGTGGGCATACAAGTCGCCGTGCATCACACCACGCAGGTGCAAGTGCGCCAGCGCATGGGCCACATCGTGGGCAATGCCAAGGGCCAACGCGGATGAGAGTTGAAAGCCCGGTGGGTACACATCCCGCGTGCAGCTTTGCAAGCTGGGCGGACCGGCCAGATTGATGTGTGCGGCCGGGATGAGTGGCATCAACAAACCCTGCGCCTGCGTGGGGTGGTCCGTGAGCCGTGCCACCGGGGTGGTCAGGCTGGGGTACTGCCCCGCCGCCAGGCAGGCGGCCAGCTCGTCTTGGGGCAAACCGTCGCTGGTGACAGCCCCTTTGAACAGCTTGAGCGCCAAAGCTTGCGACCAGCCCGTGGCCTGCACTTGGTAAATGTGGCCCGAAGCCCCCTCGCCCAGCAGCGGGCCGTGCGTCAGATCGGGCCAGGCGATGCTTGGCAAGTCAGACCCTGCGGGACAAACCCAGCCCAGCGCATTGCCCGCCAAGGCCAACCAGGACAGGCGCGGCAATTCGGTCAGCCAGCCGGGCACCTTGCTCAGGCGGTTGGCCGATACGCGCAGCAATTCCAGTCGGTGTGCCGCCTGCAGGCTGTCGGGCAGTGCGGTGAGTTGGTTGCCCGCCAGCATCAACTTTTGTAGGGCCGGGCGCTGGCCCAATTCGCTGGGCAAATGGCCGATGGCGTTGTCGGTCAGCGTCAACCAACGCAAAGCGGGCGGCAGCGCGGCGGCAGGCACATGGGCAATGCGGTTGGCCTTGAAGCCGACCATGTGCAATGCCGGGCAATCGCCCAACACTTCGGGCAGCGCGGTGAAGTCGTTGTCTGAGGCAAACAGCACCTGCATCTTGTGCAACTGGCTCAGCTGGTGTGGCAAATCGCGCAGCCGGTTGCCGCTCAGGTTGAGCACCTCCAGCGTGTCGGCCAGGTCAAAAACCTCGTGGGGCAACTCAGTCAGGCCGCAAGACAGATCGAGGCGGCGCGTGCCCGCCAAAGCGCCGCTGCGCAGTTGTTCAAGGGTGTGCATGGGAGAAAGTGGGGTCAATACGCCATCGTCAGCAGGGTGCCGATTGTGACCGGTCACAGACCTCAACAACGGTGAACCTGGGGCCGCGTCAGGATGTTTGTGCCCGGTAGGTGCCGAGGGCCTGGGCCAACACGTCGCCCTCGGTGTTGCACAGCTGCGCTTCGCAAAACACCATGGTCTTGCCGCCGCCGACCACCTGGGCCGTGGCCATGGCTTGGCCTGCGGCCGGGCGCATGAACGACATGTGCAGGTCCACGGCCACCACCGAACGCACCGGCTGCTTGTCAGCGCTGCCGCCGTTGACTCGGGCCAAAGCTGCTTGAACCATGGCCTCATCCAGCAGGTTCATCACCGCACTGCGGCTCAAGAGGGCCGGGGATTCATGGGGAAGGCTCATGCAGTTTCCTTGAGTGCCAAATTGAACGCGATGGTTTCATTGGGGTCTGGGCAAGTAACGGAACGAGCCCTGCGCTTTGGCCACCACGCGGCCTTGGGCGTCGCACACCTTGGCTTGGCACCAAGCCACATCGTCGTCGCAGCTGACCACTTCGCCATGCGCCGTCAGCGGGCCACGCCCGGGCTCCAAAAAGCAGGTGTCCAGGTTCAGTGTGACCACGGTCTTTTGAAAATCGACCTGCGAGACCGATGCGCTGGCCATGACCACATCGAGCAGCGTGACCACCACGCCGCCGTGTACTGCGCCGATCACATTGCCCAAGTCGGCGTGCGGATCAAGCGAAATTTGTGCCTTGCCGCCTTCGGAGAAATCACGCCGCATGCCGATCAGGCGCGTGAACGGCGTCTTCGCAAAAATCGCCAGCGGGTCGTCAGAGATGACGGGGTTCATGGCGGTGCTTTCAGTCCAGCTTGAAGCCCATGTCCTTGAGCATCTTGGCGTCGCGCTCGAAGGCCGTACGGGCGTAGGCGGTGTAGGCCTCGCCCGTCATCAGGTTGGGCTGCATGTCAAAGTTCTCCAACTGGATTTGGTGCACCGCGTCGGCCGAGGCCTTGCGAAAAGCCGCTGCCAGCTTGGTCGCGATGGCGGGCGGCAGGTTCTTGGGCGCGACCAGGCCCATGGGCGAGTCGATGGTGATGTCAAAGCCCGCCGCCTTGACGGTCGGCACACCCGGGTAGCCTTTCAGGGGCTCTTGCGTGAATGTGGCCAAAAGCCGCGCTTTGCCGCCGCGCACCTGTGCGCCAAAGCCGGGGTCGCCGTACACGTCCAAGTGCCGCCCGATCAAGGCGGTGAAGGCTTCTCCACCGCCCTTGAAAGGCACCATGTTGAACGAAGTGCCTGCCATTTTGGCCAAGCGCTCGGCCACGATGCGGTTGATGCTGATCGCCCCCACCGTGCCCCAGCTGATGGCACCCGGGCGCTTCTTGGCATCGGCCAGCAAATCGCCCAGCGTTTGCCAAGGGGCATCGGCGGCCACGCAAATGCCGGTGGTCAGGTTGAACAGGCCAATCAAGTAAGTGAAGTCTTTAAGCGGGTCGAAGTTGACCTTTTGCACCAGAGGTGCGCGGATCACCGAGTTGTGCATCACGGCCACCGTGTAGCCGTCCGACTCGGGCATGCTCGCCAGCGCCGCCGTGCCCATGACACCGCCCGCACCGGGCTTGTGCATCAGCACCACGCTTTGGCCGAGCTCTTTGGACGCAGCCTCGGCCAAGGTGCGAAAGATCGGGTCCATCGAGCCCCCGGGTGGAAAGGGCAGCACCAGCTGGATTGGCTTGGTCGGGAAAGCGTCTGTGGGGCGGCTTTGAGCCAGCGCCGCGCTGCCCACCGCCATGGCCGACAGGGCCACCAAAGCCTGCCTGCGGTCAACCGGGAATCCGTGCGGGTTCATGTGTGTCTCCTTGTGCAAAGCCCACGGCACCCGACAACAGGCGCATGCACAGGCTTTTCATCGGACTTCAGGGTAAGGGCACAAGCGCGCATTCTCAAATGGCCGAAAAGCACAAAACCGCTGGCAAAACCTGCCAGCGCTGCGAGGCAAGCCATGAACAGCTGCCGCAACGAACCACGCCTTCTTGAAGGGAATGCGTCAGCTCAACTCTGACGCAAACAGCGTCAACGGTAAGTCGCCAGGTGGATGTTGGTTTCGGTGCTGCGGATGCCGCTGATCAGGCGGATGCGCTCCAGCACCTGCGACAGCTCTTTCATCGAAGTGGCCTCGATTTCGGCCAGCAAATCCCAGCGGCCATTGGTGTCGTGCAGGGCGGCCACGCCAGGCTCGCCCAACAAACTCGCAATCACCTGGCGCGTGGTGTTGCCTTCGACCAGCACGCCCATCCAGGCCTTGATGCGCTCGGTCTCGGCCTCGGGGCGCAGCTTGATGGTGTAGCCCACGATGACCTGGCTGTCTTCGAGTTTGCGCAGGCGGTTGTTCACGGTGCCGCGAGACACCCCGAGCTTGTGGGCCAGGTCGGCAATGTTCAGGCGGGCGTTTTGCCGCAGCAGGCCGATCAGGCTTTGGTCGATGTCATCCATGTGCCAAATTGTCACTGCAACTTGACATTTTGGCAATATAACCAACAAAACAGCACATTTATAACCATTTACATTGGCATCGCGATCCAAGAAACTGCTTCCTCGATCAACAGGGTCTGAAGGACCCACAGAACCCGCGCATGAACCACGCCCAAAACGCTCAAGTACAAAACCGCCCCGTCCGTACCGAATTCCAGTCCCCGCTTTACCTGAGCGCCCCCGATGCCGTGGCCATGGTCCAACACTTGGGCTTGAACAATTGCATGGCCTGCATCGCTGACCACATCCAAGCCGACTTTTTGCGTTGGCACGACTTTGACAAATCACCCCGCGTGGCCCACCACTCACATCACGGCGTGATCGAGTTGATGCCGATCTCCAACGCCCAGGCCTACAGCTTCAAATACGTCAACGGCCACCCCGGCAACACCGCCCTGGGCCTGCCCACCGTCATGGCTTTTGGGCTGCTGGCCGATGTGCAAACAGGTGCCCCCACCTTGATCAGCGAGCTGACCCTGACCACCGCCCTGCGCACCGCCGCCACCTCGGCTTTGGCCGCCAAAACCTTGGCGCGACCCGACAGCCGGGTGATGGCCCTGATTGGCAACGGCGCACAAAGCGAGTTCCAGGCGCTGGCGTTTCAGCACTTGGTGGGCGTCACCACCTTGCGCCTATACGACATTGACCCGCAAGCCACCGCCAAACTGGTCAGCAATTTGAGTGGCAGCGGCTTGAAGTTGGTGGTGTGCCCCAGCACCGCCCATGCGGTTCAAGGAGCCGACATCGTCACCACGATCACCGCCGACAAAACCTGCGCCACCATCCTCAGCGCGGACATGCTGGAGCCGGGCATGCACATCAACGCGGTGGGCGGCGACTGCCCGGGCAAAACCGAGCTGTCTGCGGGCGTGCTGCGTGCGGCCAAAGTGTTTGTGGAGTACGCACTGCAAACCCGCATGGAGGGCGACATTCAGCAAATGCCGCCTGACTTTGCCGTGACCGAGCTGTGGGAAGTGCTCAGCCAGCGCTGCGTTGGCCGTGACAGTGCGCAGCAAATCACCGTTTTCGACTCGGTGGGCTTTGCCCTTGAAGACTTTTCTGCGCTGCGCTTCATGCACGATGCCGCGTTGGCACTGGGTTACGGCCAACGACTGGACCTGATCCCGTCCATGCAAGACCCGAAGAACCTGTTTGGCACTTTGCGCCATGCCCGCGCCATGCCGTGCAGCGCCCTGTCAGCAAGCTGCGCTGTGTAAACCCCCACCCTGCGGGACCCTGTGGGCGATCAGGGCATTTGCGCTGGGCGAGGGATCGCCATGGCGAGCGTCGGCCCTCCAAAGGCTCGATGAACTACTTGACGGCAGATTCCGGGCTCACCGGCACCTGTGTCAAATACCCGTGAAGCAATTGGGCCAAGCGCTCACGCTCAACCTGCGGCAAAGATATCGGCAAGCCAGGCATGGTGGTTCCAGGCTTGACGGCACCTGGCGAAATCACCCAACGAACAAAGTCATCAGCCTGGAATTGGCGTGCCTGCAAGGCCAAATTGCCAGGCCACTTGTCTCCACCAAAACCGTTGACTTTGTGGCAGCTGAGGCAATATTTCTGCGCAATGGCCGCAGAGCCAGACAAACTGGCCGGTAAGCCTGGAGGCAACAAAGCGGTCTTGAAAGCTGTCGATGAAAGAATTTGCTTGACCTGATAGGGCCAATAAGTTCCCCCCTCAGGCAGCAACTCGGGATGGCGAATGTTGTTCCAGACCAAATAGTAGGGACCCAAGGCGACATCACGTTCGTTTTGCTCCAGATTGTCAACCACGAAGCGACGATGACCGACATGCTCATAGGTCAAAAAGGCCTCGAACTTCAAGAACCGTTCAGACGGGATTCGCGACACATAGCCATCCAACGCACGAAACTCAACTTCGACACCCGGGGCACGCCAGTGAGCCCCCAACAGCAGATCAAGGACCTGCACCGCTGGCCAGCCGCGATAGCTTCTGATGACCTGCTTGCCGTTTTGGGACAAATGCGGTTCAGAGACCCTGACCGTTTGTGGTTTTGTATTGAGTTTGATTTCCAGCGTGGCGGCGTCTGGAAGAACCTCAGCCATGACCCCCCATGGGGTCAAAAAAGCAAAAATGAATAATAAAATATTGACCATGGCTTCGTAAAAATCAAATCTGATGCATTAACCCAGTTCAAATGTGGTGACACCAAACTGACGGTGTTGATCAAAGACTGGCATCAAGCCCGTATACATGCGCGCAGTTTGAAAAACCGCTTGCATGCCCCAAAAACGGGCCAACTCACGCGCAGGCTCAGAATCTTCAGAAATATCCAATTGAACCTGCTCCCCTGCAGGAACGCGACTCATGAGGGCGTTGAATAATTCATTGGCCACCGTTGAGTCATCCGCGAACAAAGGACCTACTTTGAACCCCACTCGGCATGGCCGGATCACACCGTAACCCAGTAAGTGATGGTGATGCCAAAAACCCAGGGCTACGCTGCCCTGCTGTTGGATCCAGCGCCGCACAAAAGTGCCTCGCTCGCCAGGAAACATGGCCGCATCGTATTGCACAACTTGCTCAGCATGGACGGTTTCTAAGGCCACAACGCCTTTGTGGACTGGCCCCTTGGTGGTTGTCATGCCCTGCATTCGCAAATTGTTGTGGGCCCACACAAAGCCGCTTTTTCGGTAATTGGCCTGTTGGGCCACGACACCATCGAGTCCTATCAGACGCCCACCCAGGTGAGCGACCGCCGCCTGCCACAAAGCCAGGCCATGGCCGCGCCCACGAAAAGCTGGCGTCACGATAAAAAATCCAATAAAACCAAAATCAAGCCCGTACCGCACACAAGAAATCATGCCCACAGGTTCTTGATCGATTTCTGCCAACAAAAACCCTTGTGGATCTGTGTCAAAAAATGTTTCACTGTCGTTCAAGCCAGGATTCCAGCCCTCATAGGCGGCCCATTCAATGCCATGGGCCAATTCATGTTTTTTCATGAACCGGATGTGCAAAGCGGAAGTGGAAACGGCTTTCATGAATTCAAATGAAGGTGCACATGAAAAGAATGCAGACCTGAAACAGGTGGTGAATTGATTATAGGCAAGGCCTTGTAAAGCGCTCGAAACTTTGGGTCAGTTCTTCAAAGCCAATAAATGGCCCATCATTATTCATACTCAAGCCTTGATGCCTATTCAAAAATACATTTACAAATAATGCAAAGGTGCAGTTCATGCACCGCAATTACACTTGCAGCAGCCCCACCCTCCAAAAGACAAGGCGTGCTTGCCAAGGCATCGCAACGGGGACATCGGTCCTGCGGGATCATGCGGGTCGTCAAGTGGGGCCCCGCGCAGCGATGGCATCCGTCAGGCAACGCGCCAAATAAGCCGCTGCGGGGGTCAGCGGCACATCGGGTGGGGACAGCAAGACCAGCTCGATGTCCGGTGGGCGCATGCTGCGCAATGACAACTCCACCAAACCATGTCCCTCGGGTTGGGCCAGCAAGGGGGCGGGCATCACGCTCATGGCGTCCGATTGGCGGATCAAAGCCATGGCGGCCATGGCGTCGCAGCGGGTGATTTGGCTGGGCGGGGCCACACCCCCTTGTGAAAACATGGCCAGCAGCCCCTCGTCCAGCCCTTGCGAAAACGGCCCCGGCATGACCCACTCCAACGCTGCCAGCTTGGCAGCAGTGGGCTGCAGCAACACCGGGTGCCCCGCCCGCACCACCAGTTTTTGCTGGTCTTTTTGCAAGCGGGTGCACTGAAACTCTTGCGGCGTCACGTCGCCGCTGTCGGCCACGATGGCGAAGTCCACCGTGCCGTCACGCAAACCCGGCAACACCCGCGCCACCAGGCCTTCAATCAAGCGCAGCTGGATGCGTGGGTAGCGTTTGCGAAACCACAAAAACGCCTCGCCCAACACCGTGAGCATGAGGTAAGGCGTGAGCGCCACACGCACCGTGCCCTCTTGGTCGCCCTGGGCCTGCTGCAACTCGTCTTGCGCCAAGGCCATTTGGCGCATCACCAGCTGGGCGCGGGCGTGCAGGCGCTGGCCCGCGTCGGTCAGCACGATGCCCCGTGATTTGCGAATCAACAAGGCCACGCCCGTGTCTTCTTCCAGCTGGCGCAAAGACTTGGTCAGGGCCGCCTGCGTCAGGTGCAATTCGCGGGCGGCGGCGCGGATGCTGCCGTGTTCGACGGCGGCCACCAAGGCCTGGAGTTGGTGCAGTTTCATGGTCAGGCAGTTTAATCCAGTGACAACCATGGGTTGTCATGAAAATAATTAACAGTCTTTCAGTTGTCCCCTGTCAGGTCTAGCATCGCGCCATCATTTTGACGATGGAGACCCGCATGAAACTGCTCAAACCCCTGGGCCTGCTGCTGAGCCTGGCCATGGCGGCCAGCGCCCCCGCTCTGGCACAAAACTTCCCCAACAAGCCCATCAACCTGATGGTGCCCTACCCGGCAGGCGGCCTGTCGGACATCATCGCGCGCAAGATCAACGTGCCCCTGGCGGCCGAGCTCAAGCAGCCCGTCATCATCGAAAACCTGGGCGGCGCGGGTGGGGCTATTGCGGCGCAAAAAGTGCTCAACGCCCCCGCAGACGGCTACTACCTTTTCCAAGGCTCGCCCAACGAACTCATCCTCGCCCCCTTGGCCATGAAGGCCGTCAAGCACAAGCCCGATGACTTTCGCCTGATCCAGCGCATGGCCATGGCCCCCATGGCCATCGTCGCCAGCAAGAACTTCCCGGGCAACACCCCGCAAGAGATGGTGGCCGAGATCGTCAAACGCGCCAAAGCGGGCAAACCGGTCAATTACGCCAGCGTGGGCATCGGCAGCTTCTACCATTTGCTGGGCGAAGAAATGGCCAAGAAGATCGGCGCTGAAATGCTGCATGTGCCCTACAAAGGTGGTGGCCCCATCACGCAGGATTTGATGGGTGGCCAGATTGAACTGTTCATCACCCCTTACGGCGCACCTCATGTTCACATGGCCAAAGAAGGCAAGATCAAATTCATTGCCGCCTTGTCACCCCAGCCGCAGCGCCTGATTCCGGAGGTGCCCTCGGTGGACCAAGCCAAAGAGCTCAAAGGTTTTCACTACACGATTGGCAGTGGCTACTACGTGAAAAAAGGCACGCCTGAGCCCGTCGTCGAAGCCTTGCACCGGGCGCTGACCAAGGTCATGTTCGACGCCGATTTCCGCAACACCATGACCGCCATGGGCCAGGAAGTGGGTGAAGCTTTGCGTCTGGACCAGACCGATCAGGTCTATGCCGATGAGGTCAAGCTGTACCAGGGCATCGCCAAATCGATCAAGCTCGAAGCCCAATGAGCGTGTTGCACGCCCTGCAACAGCGTGCGGCCCCTTTTGTGGCGCTGCGCCGCGATTTGCACCGCCACCCCGAACTGGGCCTGAAAGAGTTCCGCACGTCTGAGCTGTTGGCCGAGCAGTTGCAAAGCTGGGGCTACAGCGTCACGCGGGGCCTGGCGACCACCGGGCTGGTGGCTCAGTTGCAGCGCGGCAGCGGCCACAAACGCCTGGGCTTGCGGGCCGACATGGACGCGCTGCCCATTCACGAGGCCAATGACTTGGCGCACTGCAGCGTGCACGCGGGCGTGATGCACGCCTGTGGCCACGATGGGCACAGCGCCATGCTGATGGCGGCGGCGCAATACATTGCCCAAGAGGTCGAGTTTTCGGGCACGCTGAACCTGATTTTTCAACCCGCCGAAGAGCACCCGGGCGGCGCGAAGATCATGATCGAAGAAGGCCTGTTTGAGCGCTTTCCATGCGATGCCATTTTTGCCGCGCACAACATGCCCGGCGTGCCTGCGGGGCAGCTGGTCTTCATCGATGGCCCGGCCATGGCGTCGAGCGACGACGTGACCATCACCCTCACGGGCGTGGGCGGGCACGGGGCCATGCCGCACCGCGCACAAGACCCGATCGTGGCGGCAGCGGCCATTGTCATGACGCTGCAAACCATCGTCTCGCGCAATGTGGACCCGCAGCACACCGCCGTGATCACCGTGGGTTCGCTGGTGGCGGGCAAGGCCAACAACGTGATTCCTGCCAGCGCCCGGCTGGAGCTGAGCGTGCGCTCGCTCGACCGCGAAGTGCGCAACCTGCTGCAAGAACGAATCACCAGTCTGGTCACGGCGCAAGCCCAAAGCCTGGGTGTGCAAGCGCACATCGACTACAAGCGCGACTACCCCGTGCTGGTGAACACGCCCGCAGAGACCGAGTTGGCCCGCCAGGTGGGTACCGAGCTGCTGGGGGCAGAACGCGTCACGCGCCAAGGCCGCCCGCTCACGGGCAGTGAAGACTTTGCCTTCATGCTGGAGCACTGCCCGGGCAGTTATTTCATGATCGGCAACGGTGCGGGCGAGGGCACGGGTGACAGCGCAGTCGCCCACGCCTGCATGGTGCACAACCCGGGTTACGACTTCAACGACGACATCTTGCCCGTGGGCGCTGCCTTCTGGGCCTTGCTCACACAACGCTATTTGAAAGACTGAACACCATGGCCACCACACTTTGGCAACTGAGCGCCACCGAACTGGCCGCTCGCATCGCCCGCCGCGAGACCACCGCACGCGCCGCCACCGAAAGCGTGTTGGCCCGCATTGCCGAGGTCAACCCACAGGTCAACGCCCTGGCCAGTGTCTCGCCCGACAAAGCTTTGCAAGCCGCCGATGCGGCCGACGCCGCACAAACCCGGGGCGATGTTATGGGGCCGTTGCACGGTGTGCCGGTCACCATCAAGATCAACATCGACGTGCAGGGCGAGGCCACCGACGAAGGTGTGCATGACTTCAAAGACAACATCGCCAGCAGCGACTCGCCGCTGGTCCAGTCCCTGCGCGAGGCGGGGGCCATTGTGGTGGGCCGCAACAACGCGCCCGCGTTTTCGCTGCGCTGGTTCACCGACAACGACCTGCATGGCCGCACACTCAACCCGTTTGACGCGGGCGTCACACCCGGTGGCTCCAGCGGCGGTGCAGCCGTGGCCACCGCTTTGGGCATGGGCGCGATCGCGCACGGCAACGACTACGGCGGCTCGATCCGCTATCCGGCCTGGGCCTGTGGTGTGGTGGGCTTGCGCACCACCGTGGGCCGGGTGCCGTCTTACAAGGCCAGCGCCCCCAACCGCATCATCAGCAACCAGCAAATGTCGGTGCAAGGGCCACTGACCCGCACGGTGGCCGATGCACGGCTGGCGCTGCAGGTCATGGCGCAAGGCACACCGCTGGACCCACAATGGGTACCCGCCCCACTGGAATTTGCCGATGCCCAGCAGCCATGCCGCGTGGCGGTGTTTCGCAACTGGGCGCATTCGGCCGTTGACCCGACTGTGAGCGCAGCGGTGGACCAGGCCGCCCGCTGGTTGGAAGCGGCTGGCTACACGGTTGAAGAGGTCGAGCCCCCGCACTTTGCCGAGGTCTCGGCCATGCAGTTCCACATGGTCATGAACGACATGCGCCGAGGCGGTGAGCCTTTCATGCGCGAACATGGCGACGATGCGTTGCGCAAGGCGCTCAGCCACTACATGGCCATCAACCCCGTGTGGGACCGCGATCAATATCTGGAAGCCATGACCCGGCGCTTCAACATCGCCCGCGACTGGGCGGTGTTTTTGGAGCGGTACCCGGTGCTGCTCATGCCCAACTCCTGGGAGCGGCAATTCCCCATCGACGACGACCAGCGCTCGGCCGAACGCACCGCTCAAATCCTGCTGGCGCAAGCGCCCTTGCTGAGCACCGCCACACTGGGCTTGCCCGGCCTGTCGGTGCCCACCGGGGTGGTGAACGGCTTGCCCGTGGGCGTGCAAATCGTCAGCACCAAGTTCCGCGAAGACCGCATGTTGGCGGCTGGCGAGGTGATCGAGCAAGCCGCGCAGTTTTCGGCGCTCGCTTATTTGAGGGGCCGGGGCTGAGAAAAGGGATCGGCACCCCACCTGCACACCGGACAACGTGCAGGCAGTGGTGCCGATCAGCGCAGCATCAGCGCGCGTTGCAGCGCCCGTTTCAGCGCAAGTGATGCACAGGCGCAGGCTTGTACACCGGCGTGTCCAGGCCTTCGTAACGCGCCTTCAGTTGCAGCGACAGGAACTGTGAGTAATGGCGGCTTTGGTGCAGGTTGCCGCCATGGATCCACAGCTGTTTTTGTTGTGTGGGTTTCCACATGTTGCGCAGCTCGCCTTCCCAAGGGCCAGGGTCTTTGGTGGTGCCCGAACCCAAGCCCCAGACCTTGCCCACACGGTCAGCCACTTCGGGTGAGATCAGGTCGGCCAGCCAGTGGTTCATCGAGCCATAACCCGTGGCGTACACCAGCAAATCGGCCTCCAGCTCGGTGCCATCGGTCAGGGTCACGCTCTTGGGGTTGATGCGCTCGATGTTGTTGTGGCTTTTGAGTTTGACACTGCCGTTGGCCACCAGCTCGCTCGCACCCACATCGATGTAATAACCCGAGCCCCGGCGCAGGTACTTCATGAACAGGCCCGAGCCATCGTCGCCAAAGTCCAGCATGAAGCCCGCCTTCTCCAGCCGACCATACAGGTCGGCATCGCGCTTTTTCATCTCGTCATACACCGGAATGTGGAAGGTGTGCATGATCTGATAGGGCACGCTGGCGAACACCAAATCGGCCTTGTGGTGGTCAATGCCGCTTTGCACCGCCTCTTCGCTGTAGAGCCCACCCAGCGCCAGCTCCATGAGCGACTCCGAAGGCGCAATGTGTGTGCTGCTGCGCTGCACCATGGTCACATCGGCCCCGTTTTCCCACAGGGCCGCGCAGATGTCGTGCGCCGAATTGTTGGAGCCCAACACCACCGCTTTTTTGCCTTTGTAGGCCTCGGGGCCAGGGTGCTTGCTGGAATGGTGCTGGTCGCCCAAAAAGCTGTCAGCGCCCGCAATCTTGGGCACGTTGGCATAACCCGACACGCCCAGCGCAAACACCAGCTCTTTGGGGCGCAACACCACCTCTTGGCCAGCCCGGTCCACCACGACTTCCCACTCACCCTTGGCTTCGTTGAATGTGGCCTTTTTGGCGGTGGTCGATCCCCAGTAGTTGATCTCCATGACCTTGGTGTACATCTCCAGCCAGTCACCCACCTTGTCCTTGGGGGCAAACACCGGCCAGTCGTCGGGGAAAGGCATGTAGGGCAGGTGGTCGTACCAAACCGGGTCGTGCAGGCACAGGGTTTTGTAGCGCTTGCGCCAGCTGTCACCGGCTTTTTCATTGCGCTCGACCACGATGGTCGGCACACCCAGACGCCGCAGCCGGGCCGCCAGCATGATGCCCCCCTGCCCGCCCCCGACGATCAGCACATGCGGCTGCTCGTCGTAGCCCAAGCGGGCCTCTTCATCCTGGCGTCGCTCCAGCCAGCTTTTGCGGCCCACTTGCGCCCCGTGTTCGGCCCCCTTGACGCGGCGGCTGCCCTTTTTTTCCTCAAAGCCTTTGAGCTCGGTCATGGTGGTCAAGAGCGTCCAAGCCTTATCGCCTTGGGCCGTGGCCTTGAGCCGCAGGTGACCACGCCCGCGCGAGACACCGGTTTCAAATGTGAACCAGGCATCGACCACGCCATCGGCCTCGGTGGCCTCGCCTTCGAGTGCAAAGTTCGAGGGCTGCACATCGGCCAGCCGCGCTTGCAGCATGGCCTCGATGGCACTTTGACCTTCCTGGGTGCAAATGTTCCAGGTGAACGACACCAGATCCCGCCAGTAGCAGTCGGTGTCAAACAGGGCCGTGGCTTGTGCCGTCTGGCCTTGGCTCAGGGCATTCTCAAAGCCCGATAGCCAATCTTGCGCCCTCTGCGAGGGGGTCTTGTCACTCATGGGTTTCTCTCCTGGTAGTGCCGCACTCGACATGGTGCGGTGCAGGGGAACAATCAAGTGCCGTGCCAGATCGGTCGCCACTTGCAAGTCCTTGTCAGACCACAAGAAATCAAAAATGACCCGGGGTCTACCCGGATGTCACAGCGCATCACCTGTCACGCCAGAACCTGTGACAGGTGTCACAGGCTGCACTCACCCCGCCTGTCGATGTGGGGCCACGATGCCCGCCCGCTTCATGCGGCGGTACAGCGTCATGCGCGAGACGTTCAGGCTGCGGGCGACGGCGCTCACGTTCCATTGCGACAAGCGAAGTGCTTGCAACAAGCTGGCATCCCCGCTGGGGGCCAGCTCGTTTGGGGTGTCGGGGTAAGCTTGCCGGATCTCGTGGCTGCCCAGCAGTTCGGGCAAATCGTCCAGGCCTATGGGGCCCTGCTGGCACATGCTGCAGGCGTAATCGAGCACATTGCGCAGTTCACGCAGGTTGCCTGGCCAGCGGTGCTGCAACAGGCACTGCCGGGCTTCGAGGGCCAGCGTGCGCCCTGGCAGCAGACGGTCGATCATGGCGCTCAGATCGGATCGCTCGCGCAAGGGCGGCAGCATGATGTGCGCCCCGTTCAAGCGGTAATACAGGTCGTCCCGAAAACGCCCGGCCCGCACCCAGGTCTCCAGCGGCGCGTGGGTGGCGGCGATCACCCGCACATTGACCGGCACGGCCCGTGTGGCCCCCACCGGCAAGACCTCTCGCTCGGACAACACACGCAACAGCCGGGCCTGCAAGCCCAGCGGCATGTCCCCGATTTCGTCCAGAAACAAGGTGCCCCCATCGGCTTCGGGAATCAGTCCCCGTTTGCCTTTGGAGGAAGCGCCCGAGAAGCTGCCGGGCAAATGCCCGAACAGCTCGCTCTCGATCAGGGCTTCAGGAATGGCAGCGCAATTGACCGCCACAAAGGGCTGCTGCCGGCGTTCGCTGCTGGCGTGCACCGCCTTGGCAAAGTACTCCTTGCCCGAGCCGGTTTCACCGGTGATCAACAAACTGATGGGCGAATTGACCAAGCGGGCCACGCGCTCGATTTGTCGCTCCAAAGGGGGATCACCCGCCGAGAGGGCCGCCAAAGCAGGGGGCACCGCTGTGTCGCGCTGGCTCTGGCTGTTGGGCAGCTTGGGCGGTGGAGTGGCTGACAAAAACAGCAATTGCCGTCCCCCCGAATGCATGACCGCACGCTGATCCGATGGCCGCGTTTGCACATAACGACCCAGATCGGCAAAAGGCAAATCAAACAGGCGCTCAAAGCGGGTGCCCAGCAAGGGCTGCGCGGGGTCGGCTCTGAGGCCGAGTTGGGCGCGTCGGTTGTGACCCACCACACGGCCCTGAACATCCAACGCCAGCAGGTATTCGGGTTGCACATCCAGAAACTGCGGCGCACTGGACAGGCGCAAAATCCAGTCGCGCCGATGTCGGTACAAAAAAGCGGCGTTCTCAATGTCGTGTGCATACATCTGCACCAGCTGCAATGCCAGGTGCTGGCTCGATTTGGGCTGGGCCGAGCTGAGCTGCGAAATATCCAGCACCGCACTGAGCTGGCCACGGCTGTCGTAAACGGGTGCCGAGGTGCAGGTCAAAGGAATGTGTGTGGCATCAAAATGGTCGTTCAGGTGCACCGTGAGTGCCTGCCCGGTGCTGATGCAGGTGCCCACGCCGCAAGTGCCCGCGTGCTGCTCGCTCCAGTCCGCCCCCAGGTACAGCCCGGCTTTGCGAAGGCTAGGCTCAAACACCAAATCACCCAAAAAATCCACCGTCACGCCCTTGGCATCGGTCAGCAACACCACATAACCCAGCCCGGCCACCTTGGAGTAAAGCGTCTCCAGCCCGTGACGGGCGATGTGCAAAAACGCCTCCATCTGGTCTTGGTGTTCGCGCAAACGGGCGTGCGGCAAGATGATGGCTTCTTGCATGCGGGTGGGGTCCAGCTGGTGCTCGTGCACACAACGGAACCAGGAGTCGCGAATCAGCTGTTCATGGCCCGTCGCGGCCAAGGCGGCACCCTGCGTGGCCACGCTGACCACGGTGGCAATGTGCGCGTGCTGGGAGGTGTTCATGGGCAGGCCCGTGTCGTGAGAACAGCCGCCCACTTTGGGTGGACCCGCGTGGCCTGTCAAGACCACGTTTTCCCGGTGACCCTCGTCCTATGGCCAGCTCAGCCTTCCACCCCCTGCCCTACCCCCTGCCCCACCCTTTGCCCCACCACCCGCGCCATCTCCAGGCATTTGTTCGAGTAACCCCACTCGTTGTCGTACCAGGCCACCACCTTGATGAAGGTGCTGTCCAGGGCCATGCCCGCATCGGCGTCAAACACGCTGGTGCACACCTCGCCCCTGAAGTCGGTCGACACCACTTTGTCGTTGGTGTAACCCAGCACGCCCTTCAAAGCGCCTTCGCTTTGCGCTTTCATCTCGGCGCAAATTTCGGCATAGGTGGCTGGTGTTTCCAGCTCGGCCGTCAGGTCCACCACCGACACGTCCGAGGTGGGCACACGAAATGCCATGCCCGTCAACTTGCCCTGGATGGCCGGGATCACCACGCCCACCGCCTTGGCCGCGCCGGTGCTGCTGGGGATGATGTTTTCCAGAATGCCGCGACCGCCGCGCCAGTCTTTGTTGCTGGGGCTGTCCACGGTTTTTTGGGTGGCGGTGGCGGCGTGCACCGTGGTCATCAGGCCACGTTTGATGCCCCACTTGTCGTGCAGCACTTTGGTGATGGGGGCCAGGCAGTTGGTGGTGCAGCTGGCGTTGCTGATGATGGCTTGCCCGGCGTAGGACGCGTGGTTCACGCCGTACACAAACATGGGTGTGTCGTCTTTCGAAGGCGCGGACATGACGACCTTTTTGGCTCCGGCAGCCAGGTGCTTGCCCGCACTGTCTTTGTCCAGAAACAGGCCGGTGGCTTCGATCACCACATCGGCACCGACCTCGTTCCACTTCAGATGGGCCGGGTCGCGCTCTTGTGTGAGGCGAATGCGTTGGCCGTTCACCACCAGGGTGTTGCCCTCCACGGCCACCGTGCCCTTGAAGCGGCCATGCACGCTGTCGTATTGCAGCATGTAGGCCAGGTAATCGGGTTCGAGCAAATCGTTGATGCCGACGATCTCGACGTCGTTGAAGTTCTGCACCGCTGCACGCAGCACCATGCGGCCAATGCGGCCAAATCCGTTGATGCCGATTTTGATGGTCATGGGGGTCTCTCTTTCGTTGGAGGTGTAGGCGGCGACCCAACCGAAACGGGCAGGCCAGACATGTAACCATCCTATTCGAAATCATGAAACTTTGTTACATGACCCGCCTTGCGTACCGATTTGTTCTGGTTTTGTAACTGCGACTTGATCACGCGCCCCACATGCCCCCATCACCGTGTGCCAACAAACAGACCCCCAAGCTTGCCTGCTCAAAGATGGCCCGGTGAACCAGGTGCACTTGGTTCACACCTTGGCGTCTTCTTCATTTTTGAAAGCACTTCCCATGACATTCGACACAAAAACACCCGCCACCAGCACCCCAGCACCTGCCATGCTCAAACCAGAGCAACACCACAGCAAAGCGGCCGAACACCTTGAGTTGGCGGCCAAGTCACACAAAGAAGTGGCCAAACTCATCGGGGCCAACGACCACACCGGTGCACAAACCCACGCCAAAGTGGCCTATGAGCACATGACCCAAGCTCAAACGCACGCAGAAGCGGCCAAAAAGGCCATGCCTGCGGCCAAGTGATCGGGTTTTAACCCGTGAAAAAGCCGCCTGCCCCACAAGGGCAGGCGGCTTTTTTTTAGGCATCAGGGCTGCGGGGCGTGATCGCGACAAGGGCGTCGCGCCTGCCCGGGGCAAGCGTTCGAACAGCTGACAGGACTCAGCCTCTGCCCGGAATCTCCGACAACAATTGCTCCACATGGGCCTTGGCTTTTTCAAGCGAGGCCATGCTGCCTGTGAGGTACATGCGGCCGCTGGCACCGATCATGCTGCACTCGACCAGGGTCAGGTCGGGGGCGACTTTTTCGGCTTCGTTGGCCATGTGGGCACCAAACAAGGCTGGGGCCACCTCCATCAGCAGCATGTTGTCGCCGGGCAGCACCATGCTGGCTTGACGCGTGCGGTTCATCAGCACGGCGTGCTGATCGGTCACGTTTTCCAGAATGTCGCTGTAGAGCAATTGCGGGCGCAATTGGTCTTCGGCTTGGGCCCCCATCCAGTCCAGGATGACCTGGCCTGCACGCTGCAAGGCCGCGCCGTCGTTGCTGTGCAACTCCAGCACACCAAACTGGCGCTCCACCGCCAAAATGCCCGGCTCCAGTGTGGGCTCGGCTTTCAGGGCCAGGTCAATCACGCGCTGGATGGACAGCCCGGGGGCGATCTCGACCAGCAGCGCGTGGGTGCCCTGCATCGCCACGTAGCCGCGTGCGCCCAGGGGCGAACTCATCCACGATGAAAACTGGCGTTGCAGGTCGGTGAGCGTCAGGTACACCCGAAGCTCAGCGGCCGGTTTGGCAGGTGGTTTGGCGGCAGCTTGGACAGGCGTGGTGGCTTTTTTGCTTGTGGCCATGCGGCCTCCTTGTCAACAGCGTTCGCGGATCAGTTGCCGTCAAAGGCTTTGGACACGTCGGCGTGGGGACGTGGGATGACGTGGCAGGACACCACTTCACCGATCGCGCCTGCGGCTTCTGCACCGGCTTCGGTGGCGGCCTTGACGGCACCCACGTCGCCCGAAACGATGATGGCGACCAGGCCGCCACCGACTTCTTTTTTGCCAACGATGTTGACGTTGGCGGCTTTGACCATGGCGTCAGCGGCAGCGAATGCAGCAACATAACCTTTGGTTTCGATCATTCCGATGGCTTGTGACATGTGAGTCTCCTTGAGGGGTTAAAAAAGAAAGGGTTGAGGAAAGGGGTTGAAGGAAAAAAATACCGCTGCGTCAGCGCATCGGTGTGGGCGTGTCGTAGTTGTCGAGCGAGGCGATGATGAGTGCATCGGCCACCACACGCGGATGAGCCGGGGCGAACCACCAGGCCGCAGGTGCGCCGATGGTGATCATCACGCGCTCGCCAATGCCGCAGCCCATGGGGTCATAACAAACGACCACGTCTTTGGGGTAGTCCAGTTGCACCTCCAGCAAAGCGCCTGGCGGCAGTTCGGGCAGGCGTTTGCTGGCCACAATGCGGCCGATCACGGTTCCTGTTTTCATGTTTTTGCTCCACGGTCAATGGTGATGCCACGCTTGCGCAGCGCTTCTTTGCCCAAGGGGGTCAGGACCGCCTTGGGATGCAGCCGAACGGTTTTCACGCTCGGCGACAGGGTTTTGAGCAGTTTCTCGCCGATCACACCTTTGAGCTCGGGTATGTCTGCTGGGTGATCGTGCAGGCCGCAGGTGTCGCCCTTGCACTCGCAGGCCTTGCCCGCCTTGCAGGACGAACAGCAGGCGGCCGGGTCGATGGTGGTGGTCACGGCCATGGCCGATGTGCCAGCGGGTGCCGTGGGGGGTGTTGCCGCAGCGGCGGGTGTGGGTGTGGCTGCACTTGCGGCGACAGCCTTGACCGCCGCCTCGTCCACCCGCATGTCAAAACGCAGCAAGCCCGATTGCGCCGCTTGCAACAGAGCCGGACTGGCGGCCAGGCGCTTGAACAGATCGGTCAGCGCTTGTGCATGGGCAGCTGTGCCCACACGCAAGGGCACCACCACACCCTGCGGTGCAGTCGCTGGCGCAGCGGCAGGGGCTGCTGGTTTGGGTGCGCCGATCTGCTTCCAGTAAGCGTCTTTGCGGGCAATCAGGCCATCGCGGATTTGGTAGACATCGGTGCCGTCCAAGGTGACCGATTGGCCACCGGGCAGCGGCACGCTCACCTTGTAGTTTTGCACCACGGTCTGACCCAGCACGTTCATGTGTGAATCCGAGAACTTGGGGCCTGCGGGGCTGGCAAAGCGTTCTTTCAAAAACCCCAGGCACGCGGCGCGGCCATGGAGCACCCGAGAGTCGGGCAGGGTCCACACCACGTCGGGGGCAAAACAAGCCACGATCGCCTCGGCATTGGCGGCGGCGTACCCGGCTTCGAAGCGCTGCATCAAGGCGGCCACCGATGTGTCTGCACCCGTGGCTTTGGCCCCCAGGGCGGTGCGCACCTGCGCCCGAATTTGTTCGCGCAAGGCGTCTGCGCTCATGCAGCACCTCCGGCATCGCGGATCACGGCCTCGGCCACGGCGGCGGCGGCCCGCACGTCCGACGCATTGCCCGACAGGTACAGGCGACCGGCCGGGCCCATGAAGCGGCAGTCGATCAGTTTCACGTTGGCGGCTTTTTCGGCCTCGTTGGCCACCAAGAGCGCATAAGACGAGGTCGTCATCTCCATGATGTAGAGCGACTCACCGGGCAAAAGCATGCTGCCGGCCTTGCTGCGGTTGATCAAAAACGCGTGGTAGCCATCGACCCGGTCAATCACCTTGGAGGCCAAAATTTCGGGCTTGAGCACACTTTTCTCGCTCACGCCCATGGCATCCAACACGGCAGCACCGGCCGACTTGACGGACGACGATGACTGGCCGTGGAACTCCAGATAACCAAACTGCCGCTCGACCACCAGGTTGCCGGGCTTGACGTTGTCGTGCTTCAAGGCGATGTCGGTCAGCCACTCGATGTCCATGCCCGGGGCGACCTCAATCACCATGGCCGCGTCGTTGTGGCGCGGCAAAAAACCACGGGCGGTGGAGCCCAGCAAACACATCAGTTGTGGCTGCAAGCGGTCCAAGAAAATGTAGCTGCGCAAAGTGGACATGTCAGACTTTCAGCGAAGGTGTTCGAGTTCTTCCTGCACGATGCGCAGGACCATGGCCTGGAGTTCAGGCGTGAGGGTGGACAGTTGCGAAGGCGGGGCACCGACCGCAGAGGCCGCGCCCGAAGCCATGGCCCCGGCCCAACCACCCGGCAGCGGAAAGGCCACACGTTTCCAGTTGACCAGCAGCTCGGGGCCGACGTTGCAGTCCACCGAGCTTTTGCCCGCGTAACCTGTGCCAATGGTGAAGGTGTAAGGCAAGCCGGTGTTGGCACCGGTGCTGTCGTGCACGGTGCTGCCGTTGACGACCACGCGGTAATAGTCGAGCGCCGCGCCCCAGACCACCGCTTGCTCGGCGCTGGCCGAATGGATGCCGGAGGTGTGGCCTGCGCCGCTGTGCTGCAGCATGAGCCGCGCCACGTCGATGGCCTGGTCCATGCCCGGCACCACCACACAGCCCAAAATGGGCGAGAGTTTTTCTTTCAGCAGCACATGTCCGGCCTGCGGGTTGGCAATGGGGCACACCAAGGCCTGGCAATCCACGGGCACTTGCACGCCTGCGGCCTGCGCGATCTCATGCGCCGGGCGGCCCACCACCTTGCCGTTGAACTTGCCACCGGGAAAGGCGTAATTCTGGATTTGCAGCGCCTCTGCGTCGGTGCACACATGCGCACCCTGGCGGGCCAGCGCTTGCTGCATCTGCGGCGCAATGCTGGCGTGAAGCATGAGCACCGAAGGGGCCGAGCAGGGGCTGCCGTGGTCGAAGTTTTTGGCGGCCACAATCGTCTGCGCAGCGGCTTCGATGTCGGCACTGGCATCCACATAAATCGGCACATTGCCCGAGCCCACACCAATGGCGGGGTTGCCCGAGCCATAGGCCGCACGCACCATGGGCGTGCCACCGGTGGCCAAAATCACGTCGGTGCGGGCGTCGCGCATCAGCGCCCCCGTGGCCTCGACCGTGGGGCGGGTCAGAATCTGCAGCGCATGGGCCGGGCCACCGGCTTTTTCAATCGCGGCTTGCAGCTCATTCGTCACGGCGGTGCAGCAAGCCAAGGCCACAGGGTGGGGCGAGATGACCAGCGCGTTGCGCGTCATCAGGCACAAGATGGTTTTGAAAATGATGGTGGCCACTGGCGAGGTGGAGTTGGACAAGCCCACCACCACGCCGGCGGGCCGGCCGATTTCGACGATGCGCAGCGCATCGTTGCGCCGCACGCCGCCCAGCGCCACATTGTCCCAAGCGCTGGGCGTGAGGGTGCAGGCGATCTGGTTCTTGGCGATCTTGTCGGCCACTTTGCCGATGCGGCTTTCGCGCACGGCCCACTCGGCATAAAACTCGGCACGCGGCAGCAAGGCGGCAGCCACTTCTTTGGCCACGCGTTTGGCCTCTTCGGGCGTCCACAGCGCCAGTGTGGCAGCGGCTTGCCGGGCGCGGCCCAGCAGGTCGCGGGCCTCCTGCAAGGCGGCCAGGTCGTGGTCGGCCAGGTCGATGGGCTTGCTTGAACTCATGACGGGGTGCGTTCCTGATTCAACGGCGCTGGGCTGCAGCGGCCACGGCGTTCAGGTCCACGTTTTCCAGGGCGCTGAAGATGGCCTCCACCGCCTGCTGCTCACGCGGGCTGGCCGCTTGCATGCGGGTGGTGTCCAGCAGCTGGCGCATGACCGACGGCTGGCCACCTGCGGCGGCGGCACCGGGGTTGAGCGTGGGCACAAAGCTGCCGCAGGTCATGCGCTGGCCTGCGCGGTAGTGCGGCGCGTAGTCGAACACGGCGTAGTGTTGCGTGGCGCAGTTGTCCCACATGGCGACCGAGTCTTTTTCCCAGCGGAAACGCACCATGAATTCGGGCTTTTTGACCCATTCGTAAAGCATGTTCAGCACCGCCTCGGACAGGTCCATGTGCATGCCCAGCAGGCGCTTGGTCCAGATCGAGTTGACGAACAAAATCTTGCGGCCGTTGTAGGGGTGCGTGATCACCGCCGGGTGCGTCACCGTGGGCGTGTTCTCGATCATCTTGCACTCTTGCTGACTGGCCTGCACCATCATGCCGGTCTTGGCGGAAGCCCTTTGGGCCAGACGTTCGTTGGCATTGATGCGGCGGAAATGCCAAGGCAAATCATGATCGGCTTGCAGGCCTTCGAGCATCTGCTGCATGCCGGGGTTGAGCGCGTCATACGCTGCGCCCCCGTGCATCCACATGGTGTCACCACCCGAAGGAGGCAAGTCGGTGATGCGCAAGATGGAGACCATATTGGGCTTCTTGCGGAAGGTCACGTCGGTGTGCCAGCGGTCGGTCTCGGGGGCTTCGCTGCCCTGGTGCGCGATCAGCTGAATTTGGGGGTGCCCTTCGATGTGCGGGAAGAACTCGTGCTGCTCCATCTCGCCAAAGTTCTGGCCCAGACGGATGTAGGCCTCGGGCTTCAAGGCCTGCTTGCGGAAGAACACCACGCCGTATTGCCACAGGGCTTGCTTGATTTCTTCGTAAACATCTTCCGAGCGGGTGTTGTTCAGGTCCACGCCGCTGATCATGCCGCCGATGGTGGGCGTCATCGGGTCCACCTGGATGTGACGGAATTTCATTATTAATCTCCTTGTTGTGTCAAAGCAGCCCGGCTCATTGCCAGTGCAGCAAACGTTTTTCAAGCCAGGTCATGGTGCGCACCACGGCCACGCCCAAGAGGGCCAGCACCAGCAGCAGCGCCATCACGCCATTGACTTCAAATGTCGAGCCCAGATAGGCCAGCGACTGGCCCAGGCCTTTTTCGGAAGCGATGATCTCGGCACCGATCACACCCAACATGGCGTAGATCAGACCCAGGCGCAGGCCCGAAAAAATGACCGGCACCGCGCCGGGCAAGGTGACCTGAAAAAAGGTGGTCACCGGGCTGGCACCCAGCGTTTTGCACAGGGTGAGGTGGTCTTGACTCACGCCGCGAATGCCGGCCACCGTGCTGGACAACACGATGAAAAAGGTCAAGCTGCAGCCCACGGCGATCTTGGAGCCCAGACCCAGGCCAAACCACAAAATGAACAGCGGTGCCAGCGCAATGCGGGGCATGACGTTCATGGCGTTGAGGTAGGGGTCGAGAAATTTCTCCACCTTCGGAAAAGCCACAAACAACAAGCCCACGGCCAGGGCCGCGCTGCTGCCCAAGGCAAACGAAATCAGGGTGCCCGCCATGGTCCAGCCCAGGTCGGTCCAGAGCTTGCCCGTGGCGATGTTGTCCCACAAAAATTTGATGACGCCACTGGGTTGGCCCACAAAGGTGGGGTCCAGCCAGCGGTTGACGGTGAGCCACTCGCCCAGCGCCAACAAGACGGTGATGAACACGATGTGGGCACCGCCCCAGCGCAGTGTGTCAGCCTTCATGTTTGCTCCAGCCAGATTCGAGGTGCGACCACAGCTGTGCATACAGCTCGTGGAAATGCGGGTCTTTTTGCAGCTCGCGAATGGAGCGCGGGCGGGGCAGGTCGATGGGGATGTCGGCCACGATGCGCCCTGGGCGCGAGGTCATGACCACCACACGGTCGGACACGGCCACCGCTTCGGACAGGTCGTGTGTGACGAACAGCACCGATTGTTTGTACTGCTGGCACAGGCGCAGCAGCAGGTCTTCGAGTTGCAGCTTGGTTTGTGCATCCAGCGCCCCAAAAGGCTCGTCCATCAGCAGCAGGGGCGAACCCATGGCAAAGGTGCGGGCCAGGGCCACGCGCTGGCGCATGCCATGCGAGAGGGCCTTGGGCAAAGCGTTTTCAAAACCCGCCAGACCGACTTCTTGCAGCATGGCGCGGGCACGTTCTTCGGCCTGGGCACGCGGTACACCGCGCACTTCCATGCCAAACATGGCGTTGCCCAAAGCGGTTTTCCAGGGCATGAGGCTGTCGCGGGCCAGCATGTAGCCGACCTGCGGGTTGCCTTGGCGTGGCGCTTGGCCACCCACGGTCAAACTGCCCTTGCCGGTGTGTGCCACCAGCCCGGCGGCCAGGTTCAGCAGCGTGGTTTTGCCACAGCCGCTGGGGCCGACCAAAGAGACAAATTCGCCTTGACGGACGTGCAGCGTGACATCGGACAACACCTGCTGGGTGCCATCGAAGCTCAGGTGCACGCCATCGGCAGCGATGGCCAGGGACGTTGCGCTCAATTCAGGTGCTCCGCTCATGCAAACAGGGGGTCAGGTCGCTTGGTGCAACGGTTCAGCGCAGTTGCAAGATCTTGCTGGTGTCGAAGTTCTTGTCGATTTGCTTGGTGTTGTGCAGGTAATCGGCCGCATGCTGCAAGGCTTTGGGGTCCAGCGCAAAGCGGGAGCCACCAATCGAGTTGCGCAGCGAAGCCTCGACCGCCGCAGCGCCTGCAGGGCCTTCGATCTTGAAGGTGTCGTTGATCACCTTGAGCACGGCCGCAAAGTTGGCAGGGTTTTGGATGAAGGCTTCGGACTCGCGCATGGCCTTGGCAAAAGCGTCCAGCGTGGCGCTGTTCTTTTGCGCAAAGTCACCACGCACTGTCATCGGGCCAGAGGCCCCGTTGAGCTGCGTGATCTCTTTGGGCCCCTCGCCTTTGCGGGGGTCCACCAGAACACGGCACACCTTCATGGCAGCGCAGAAACCGTCCATGGGGGCGAACAACATCACGGCGTCGATTTGCTTGTTGGCAATCGCGGGCAAGGCGGTGTTGGGTGCGCCCACGGGCACGATGGTCACGTCGCTGCCGGACAGGCCAGCGCCCTTGAGCAGGTCGAGCAACTGGAACTCAGCGCCGGAGCCACGGGCGGTGACGCCAATCTTTTTGCCTTTCAGGTCGGCCATCACGGCGGGGTAGCCCTTGGCGGCGTTGGGGGTTTCGGTGTGGGCACCGGCCATCAAAAAGAAGATGTTGTCACGCGCTGCGTTGCCAATGATCTTGAGGTCGGCACCTTTGTTGGCCGCCTGAATGACCACTTCGGCCGGGCCAAAGGCCACGTCAATGTCGCCCGCCATCAGGGTCTGGATGCCCAAGGGGCCTGCAGGAATGGTCTTGAGTTCGCACTTGAGGCCGTTTTTTTCGCAGTAGCCGTTGGCTGCCGCCACACGGGTGATGATGTTGCCCAGGCCTGGATAGTCCTGGATGCGCAAGGTCTGGGTTTGCGCCATGGCGTTGGCGCTCAGCGACAGGGCAAGGGCACCAAGGGCGGTGCGCAGCAAGGCGGGGGCAGATAAGGTCATGTCGTCTCCATGGGGTTGGGGTACTGGCTTGATCACCGTCAAACTCGGCATGCCCGATTTAAGTCCCCATGGCGATGACGAATTGTTTCTGATGTGACAATTTAGGGGAAAGCACTCAAAATAAATTCGGACAAAACCTTCACTCACCATGACCCAGGCACGCCAACAGACTGCAGCCAAAGCCCCACAGAGCGGCAAGCGCAGCGCTGTGTTTCAAGCCCTCGATGCCGATGTCTTCAACCAGGCTTGGGCCGAAAACGCCGCACTCACACCCCGCTCAGCCCAAGCGCTGCACAGCGTGGGCGTGCTGCGCAACTGGACCGACGGGCAGGTGGTACTCAGCCGTGGTCAACCGACCTCCACCGCTTTGCTGCTGGTCACAGGGCGCTTGCGCGTGAGCGTGACCACGCCCGAAGGCGAAGAGCAATTGCTGCGCTGGATGTTGCCCGGAGAAATATCGGGTTTGAGTTCTGTGTTTGCCGAGACCACTTACCCAGCCGATTTGGTCTCGGTGGGTCAGACCCAGGTGCTGCACATCGAGCGCACCCGTTTGATCGATCTGATCAGCTGCGACCCTGTGGTGGCGGTGGATTTGCTGCGCATCTTGGGCTTGCGCATCAACCAGCTGCTGGACACCTTGGCCGACCAGGGCATGAACAGCCTGGAGCAACGTGTGTGGGCTGCGCTGGAGCGTATTGCCAAATTCAACAGTGTGAAGGTGGCTGACGGCTTGATGCTGCGCGTGAGCCAGTCCGACCTGGCGCAAGCGGCCTCGGCCTCGCGCCAACGCGTCAACCAACAACTGCGGCATTTTCAGCAGCAAGGCCTGATCCGGTTGGGTTACCGCAACATCGTGTTGCTGCGCAACGCCCCCAAGTCCTGACGGCCGTCACCCAAGGCGCAGCCGTTTGGCCCCGCCCTGATACAGTGAAAAGTCAAGCTGTCGGTCAAGCCGCTCAGCCATGACCCTCACCGGAGTGACACCCCCATGACCCCTGCCACCGCGCTCGCCCAGCGCCCATCAGCACCGCCACACATGTCACCCCAAGAGTGGCAAGCCCGCATCGACCTGGCCGCTTGCTACCGGCTGGTGGCCCACCACGGCTGGACCGACCTGATCTACACCCACATTTCGCTGCGCGTGCCCGGCACAGAGCACTTTTTGATCAACCCCTTTGGCTGGTCATTTGACGAGATCACCGCGTCCAGCCTGGTCAAGATCGACAGCGATGGCCAGAAGGTCGGTGACAGCCCGCACGATGTGCACCGCGCCGGCTTTGTGATCCACAGCGCCATCCACACCGCACGCGACGACGCCCATTGCGTGCTGCACCTGCACACCCGTGCTGGCATGGCGATCTCGATGCTCAAGTGCGGCCTGCTGCCATTGAGCCAGCACGCCATGATGTTCCACGGCAAGGTGGCTTACCACGAGTCCGAGGGCCTGGCGGTGCAACTGGACGAGCGCCAGCGACTGGCCCGCGACCTGGGCGACAAAATGGTCATGGTCTTGCGCAACCACGGCACGCTGGTGGTCGGTTACACCGTGGCCGAAGCCTTCAGCAGCATGTGGCACCTCGAAAAAGCCTGCCAGGCCCAACTCGACGCCATGGCCTGCGGGCAAGACTTGAACTTTCCCCCAGAAGGCGTGGCCGAACAAATCAGCAGATTGGGCTTCAACAAAGCCGCACTGCGGGAATACCCCGAGGGACGAAGTCCGCTGGGTTGGAAAGAATGGCCAGCCATGCTGCGTTTGGCGGACAAGGTGTCACCCGGCTATGCGACGTGACTGTGACAGACGGCCCACAAAGAGGTCTCCTGCCAGCGAGCTGACCCTACAAAAACAACCATTTTCAGGGAGAGAATCCACATGGAATTTGACTACATCGTGGTCGGTGCGGGCTCGGCCGGTTGTGTGCTGGCGGCACGCCTGAGTGAAGACCCGTCGGTCACGGTGGCTTTGCTCGAAGCGGGGCCACCCGACACCAGCCCGCTCATCCATTGCCCGGCCGGCATTGCGGCCATGCCCTTGATCAACAGCGTGTCCCAGCCCTTGAGCACCGTGCCCCAAGAAGGCTTGCTGGGCCGCACCGGTTACCAGCCCCGGGGGCGCACCTTGGGTGGCTCCAGCTCCACCAACGCGATGGTTTACATCCGAGGCCAGCATGCCGACTACGACCGCTGGGCGGCCATGGGCAACCCCGGCTGGGGCTGGGCCGATGTGTTGCCCTACTTTCGAAAAGCCGAGCACAACGAGCGCCTGAGCGATGACTGGCATGGGCAAAACGGCCCCCTGAATGTGGCCGAACTGCAAAGCCCCAACGTTTTTTCCAAACGCTTTGTCGAGGCCGGTGTGCAGGCTGGCTGGGCGCACAACCCCGACTTCAACGGGGCCAGGCAAGACGGCGTGGGGCTCTACCAGGTGACACACAAAAACGGGGAACGTTTCAGTGCGGCCAAGGCCTACCTCACCCCCCACCGCCAGCGCCCCAATTTGCAGGTGATGACCGGTGTGACCGCGCAGCGCATCGTGCTCGAAGGTGGTGTGGCCCGGCAAGTGCAGGTGCTGCAAGGCGGCAGCCAGCGCAGCTTGAGGGCGCGGCGCGAGATCATTGTCAGTGGGGGGGCTTTTCAGTCCCCGGCCTTGTTGATGCGCTCTGGACTCGGCCCGGGGGCCCACCTGCAGGCCATGGGCGTGGCCACGCAGTGCGATTTGCCAGGTGTGGGCGAAAACCTGCACGACCACCCCGATGTGGTGCTGGTGGCCGATGCGCCGCACACCGAATTGTTTGGGGTCTCGCCCATGGGGGCCTGGCACCTTCTGCAAGGCATGTGGCAGTGGCGTCAGCAGCGAAAAGGCCTGTTGACCACCAATTTTGCCGAGGCGGGCGGCTTTTTTAAAAGCTCACCCGAACAAGCCCGACCCGACATTCAGCTGCATTTTGTGGTGGGCAAGCTGGTCAACCACGGCCGCACGCCCAGTTGGGGCCACGGTTTTTCGCTGCATGTGTGCTTGCTGCAACCCCAAAGCCGGGGCACCGTGCGCTTGGCCAGCACCGATGCCAACGCCTCGCCCTTGATCGATCCCCGCTTCCTCACCCATGCCGACGACATGGCACAAATGATCGCAGGCGTGCGCCAAGCCCGGCGCATCTTGCAAGCACCCGCCCTGAGCGCTTATGGCCGGGAATCGCGGGCATCGGCCAGTTTGCACAACGATGCACAGCTGTCCCAGTGGATTCGTGAAAACGCCGACACCATCTACCACCCCGTGGGCACCTGCCGCATGGGCTCAGACCCCCTGGCGGTGGTCGATGCCCAGCTGCGCGTGCACGGCGTGCCCGGTTTGCGCGTGGTCGACGCCTCGGTCATGCCCTGCGTGCCCAGCGGCAACACCAACGCGCCCACCATCATGCTGGCCGAAAAAGCTGCGGACCTGATCAAGGCGGCGGCCGTCTGATCCGCGCAGGGGGGCGACTCCTGCTGTGGGCCATGGTGGTTTTTGTGGGAGCCCCGCCCTCGGGGGGATGGGTGGTGGTCTGCGGGGCTTATCGCGACGGGGGCGTCGCTCCTGCCTGGTCAAAGCAACCACACAACTGCTGGCAGACCTGGCTTGGCACGCGCCTTGCTGTGCTTCAAGGTCATCCATAACACCTATTTGTATAGACAGCAAGATGGTGCAATTCCCGATACCCTTTGGGGCGTCTGGGCTCATGATGCACAGTGCTGGTGCGAATGTTGGGAAAGATGTTGTGTCCTGCACGCGAACAGCATTTTTTTTGGACCCATCCTGTCTATACAGGTTTGATGGGGTGTCGGTGATGGCTGTGTGCCTGCGTTCAGGTGCCGATTTGCGGCATCTGAAGTGCAGGCTTGATCAACAACAAGGAGTTCCTTCATGCGCAAGTCAAACGTCAAATTCGCCTCGCTGCTCTTGGCCGGTGCGACCGCGGCCACCCTGGCCTTTTCAACGCAAGCCCAAGAGGTCAAGCTCGCTTTGGGCATGTCCGGCTGGACCGGCTTTGCCCCGCTGACCCTGGCCGACAAGGCCGGTTTGTTCAAGAAACACGGCCTGGATGTGGAGCTGAAAATGATCCCCCAGAAAGACCGCCACCTGGCCCTGGCTTCCAAGGCCATTCAGTGCGCGGCCACCACAGTGGAAACGCATGTGGCCTGGAACACCAATGGTGTGCCCATCGTTCAGATTTTCCAGATGGACAAGTCCTTTGGTGCAGACGGCATCGCGGTGCGCGGCAACATCAACAACTTTGCCGACCTCAAGGGCAAGACCATTGGTGTGGACGCCCCCGGCACCGCGCCTTTCTTTGGCCTGGCCTGGATGCTGAGCAAAAACGGCATGAGCCTGAAAGACGTCAAGCTCAGCACCTTGTCACCCCAGGCAGCCGCACAGTCCTTTGTGGCCGGTCAAAACGACGCCGCCATGACCTACGAGCCCTACCTGTCCACCGTGCGCGCCAACCCACAGGCAGGCAAGATTTTGGCCACCACACTCGACTACCCCATGGTCATGGACACCGTGGGCTGCGCCCCCGAGTGGCTCAAGGCCAACCCCAAGGCCGCACAAAGCCTGGCCAATGCCTACTTTGACGCGCTGGAGATGATCAAGGCCGACCCGGCCAAGTCCAACGAGATCATGGGCGCGGCCGTCAAACAAACCGGCGAGGCCTTTGCCAAATCCTCAGCTTTCCTGCGCTGGCAAGACAAAGCCGCCAACCAGAAGTTTTTTGCAGGCGAGCTGCAAAGCTTCATGAAAGACGCTGCCACCATCTTGCTGGAGGCCGGTGTGATCCGCAGGGCACCGACCGACTTCAACGCCATGTTTGACACCAGCTTCATCAAGTAAAGCCATGGCCACCACACACCCGACTTCGACACGCCCGACCACCGTGCGGCCACGCCGCCGCGCACTGGCTCCGCTGGAGCCGGTGCGTGCGCAGTCGCGGTGGGTGCTGGGCATTGGCTTTTTCATCCTGTTCTTTGCCGTCTGGGCGTTTTTCACGCTGGGCGGTTATGTGTCGCCCACCTTTTTGGCCAGCCCGGTGACCATGGTGCAAGAGGCCATCCTCTTGTTCACCGAGTTCAACTTTGCCCACGACATCGCCATGACCATCTGGCGCGTTCTGGCCGGCTTCATTTTGGCCAGCCTGATCGCCGTGCCGCTGGGCATTGCCATGGGGGCGCACAAAGGGGTGGAGGCTTTTCTGGAACCCTTTGTGTCCTTTTGCCGCTATTTGCCCGCCTCGGCTTTCATTCCCCTGCTGATCTTGTGGGCCGGCATTGGCGAGCTGCAAAAAGTGCTGGTCATCTTCATCGGCTCGGTCTTCCAGATCGTGTTGATGGTGGCGGTGTGTGTGGGCGCGGCGCGGCGTGACCTGGTCGAAGCCGCCTACACCTTGGGGGCCAATCCGTCGGGCATTGTCAAGCGCGTGCTGATTCCGGGTGCTGCGCCTGAGATTGCTGAAATTTTGCGACTGGTGCTGGGCTGGGCCTGGACCTATGTGATCGTGGCCGAGTTGATCGGCTCGTCCTCGGGCATTGGCCACATGATCACCGACAGCCAGGCGCTCTTGAATACGGGCCAGATCATCTTCGGCATCATCGTCATTGGCCTGATCGGGCTGGTGTCTGACTTTGCGTTCAAGGCGCTCAACCGCCGCCTGTTTGCCTGGAGTTCACTGTGAGCAGCCAACTGTCCATTCAAGGCGTCTCGCGCGTCTTCGTTTCGCCCAAAGGCCAAACAACCCAGGCCCTGACGCCGGTGGATTTTGAGGTGCGCGAAAACGATTTCGTCACCATCCTCGGGCCATCGGGCTGCGGCAAGTCGACCTTGTTGCGCATTGTGGCGGGCCTGGACCAGCCCACCACCGGGCAGGTGCTGCTGGACGGTGCACCGGTGCAAGGCCCAGGGGCCGACCGGGGCATGGTGTTCCAGAGCTACACGCTGTTTCCGTGGCTGACCATCGAGCAAAACATCCGCTTTGGCCTGCGCGAACGCGGCATGCCCGAGCGTGAGCAAAAGGAACGTGCCGACTACTTCATCGCCAAAGTGGGCTTGCGCGGTTTTGAGCAGCACTTTCCCAAGCAGCTGTCGGGCGGCATGCAGCAGCGCACGGCGATTGCACGGGCGCTGGCCAACGACCCCAAAATTTTGTTGCTCGACGAGCCCTTTGGTGCACTGGACAACCAGACCCGCGTGCTGATGCAAGAGCTGCTCTTGGGCATTTGGGAATCCGCCCAAAAAACCGTGTTGTTCGTCACGCATGACATCGACGAAGCCATCTTCATGGCCAACCGCGTGGCGGTGTTCAGCGCCCGGCCTGGCCGCATCAAGACCGAGCTGGCGGTGGATTTTCCGCACCCCCGGCATTACACGATCAAGACCTCGCCCGAGTTCATGGCCCTCAAGGCGCGGCTGACCGAAGAAATTCGTGCCGAAGCCATGGCCACCGATCTGCACTGAGTCGGCTTTCGCGCTGCTTTGAAACCGACGCCCTTCATGACCCGCCTGGATCCTTCTCCCGCCCAGTTGGCCGCAAACACGGCGACTGACAAGGCCAACGAAAAGGCCACCGCCCACCGCCCGCACAAAGCGCGTGCGGCGCGGCTGGCCTCGGGCGAAGTGGCCTTGTTCCAGCAGGTCAAGGACCACATTGCCCGTCAGATACAGGACGGCACCCTGCGTCCGGGGGATCGCCTGCCGTCCGAGCACGAACTGGTGGCGCAGTTTGGCATCTCGCGCATGACCGTCAACCGGGCCTTGCGCGAGTTGGTGACGCAGGGGCGCATCGTGCGCGTGGCCGGTGTGGGCAGTTTTGTGGCCGAACAAAAACCACAGGCCAACTTGCTGCAAATCGTCAACCTGGCCAGTGAAATCCGCCAACGCGGCCACGACTACGCCTGCCAAATGCTGGTGGTCGAACGTGTGGCGGCCACCTTGGAAGTGGCCGCCGCCCTGAATGTGCGCACCGGCGAGTCGGTGTTCCATTCGGTGTGTGTGCACCTGGAAGATGGTGTGCCCATTCAGCTGGAAGACCGCTTTGTCAACCCGCAGGTGGTGCCCGACTTTGCGCAGCAAGATTTCACGCAGCAGCAGCCGTCCGAGTTTTTGGTGCGCACCGTGCCCTTTGACGAAATCGAACATGTGGTCGATGCGGTGCTGCCCACGCCCGAGCAAGCGCAGCGCCTGCAGATGGACGCGGCCGAGCCTTGCTTGTTGCTCACGCGCCGCACCTGGACGCAAGGCGTGCCGGTGACCCTGGTGCGCTGCCTGCACCCGGCCAGCCGCTACCGGCTGGGCAGCCGGTACAGCGCCAGTGGCAACCCGATATCGACCTGATGCCTGCACGAAACTGAAGGCCCATGATGTTTGCCAGTTCTTTCCTCCGTTTCACGCGTGCTGCCTCTCCTGTAGGAGCCCCCCTTGTGGGCGATGGTTTCAGGGGCGTGTGCCACGCCCATCGCCCACGGGGTGGGCTCCTACACCAACACACCTGCGACAGGCCTTTCGCTCACGACTTCAACAGGCCGGCTGAATAAGCCGGTCATGACCCATCCCCTCAGCACCCAGTACATGACGCCTCCATTTTTGAAACTGATTCCCGGCCAGGTGCCTTTGGCCGATTGGTGCGCCATTTACCGGGGCGCTACGCCCGTGCTGGACACGGCTTGTGCCACGGCGATTCAAGCCAGTGCGGACAGCGTGGCCCGCATCGTGGCCAAGGGCGAGCCGGTGTATGGCATCAACACCGGCTTTGGCAAGCTGGCCAGCGTGCGCATTCCGGCCGAAGACCTGGAAACCCTGCAACGCAACATCGTGCTCTCGCACGCGGCAGGTGTGGGCGATGCCACGCCGGTGGCCATCACGCGTTTGATGATGGCGCTCAAAATCGCCAGTCTGGCCCAAGGCGCTTCGGGCATTCGCCCGGCCACACTGGCCTTGCTCGAAGCCATGCTGACCCAAGGCATCATCCCGGTGGTGCCAGGGCAAGGCTCGGTTGGGGCCTCGGGCGATCTGGCCCCGCTGGCGCACATGACCGCCGTGATGATCGGCGTGGGTGATGCCGACACGCCCCAAGGCCGCATGCCGGCCGAACAGGCGCTGGCCAGCGTGGGCCTGGCCCCGGTGACGCTGGGGCCCAAGGAAGGGCTGGCCCTGCTCAACGGCACCCAGTTTTCCACCGCCAACGCACTGGCCGGTTTGTTTGAAGCCGAGCGCCTGTTCCAGTCGGCGCTGCTCACGGGTGCTTTGGCCACCGATGCAGCCAAGGGATCGGACGCGCCTTTTGATGCCCGCATCCACCGCCTGCGCAAGCACCGGGGGCAGATCGCCACCGCCGAGGCTTTGCGCCAGTTGCTCAGCGGCAGCGCCATCCGCGCCTCGCACCTGCAAGGCGACGAACGCGTGCAAGACCCGTATTGCCTGCGCTGCCAGCCGCAGGTCATGGGCGCGTGTTTTGATGTGCTGCACAACGCCGCCCAGTTGCTGGAGACCGAGGCCAACGGCGTGTCCGACAACCCGCTGATCTTCAGCGACACCGACGAATCGTTGTCGGGCGGCAACTTCCACGCCGAGCCGGTGGCCTTTGCCGCCGACATGATCGCCATGGCCATTTGCGAAATCGGCTCGCTGGCCGAGCGCCGCATCGCCATGCTGGTGGACCCGGCGCTGTCGGGGCTGCCCGCATTCCTCACACCCAAGCCAGGGCTCAATTCGGGCTTCATGATCCCGCAGGTCACCGCAGCCGCCTTGGTGTCTGAAAACAAACAACGCGCCTACCCGGCCAGTGTCGACTCCATCCCGACCTCGGCTAACCAGGAAGACCATGTGTCCATGGCCGCACACGGTGCACGCCGCCTGCTGCCCATGGCCGACAACGCCATGGCGGTGATCGGCATCGAGTGGATGGCCGCGGCCCAGGGCTGTGACTTTCATGCACCGCTGCACACCAGTGCGCCCTTGGCCAGCGCCATGGCTTTGCTGCGCACACGCGTGGCGCATCTGAGCGACGACCGCCACATCCAGCCCGACATGCAAGCGGCCATCGACATGGTCAAAAGCGGTGCCCTGCTGCAAAGCGGCTCGGGCCTTGATTTGCCCGGCCTGCGCTGAACGCCTTTTATGTATCCATTGCTCACCCTCAAGGAGACCCCATGACCCCCTCCATCGACCCCCGCCTCGACCCGACCCGCGTGGTGCGTGCGCCGCGTGGCAGCACGCTCACTTGCAAAAACTGGGTCACCGAAGCCGCCTACCGCATGGTCCAGAACAACCTGGACGCCGAAGTGGCCGAGAACCCGCAAAGCCTGGTGGTGTATGGCGGCATTGGCCGCGCCGCCCGCGACTGGGCCTGCTTTGACCAGATCCTGGCCTCGCTCAAAGACCTGAACGAAGACGAGTCCTTGCTGATTCAATCGGGCAAACCGGTGGGCGTGTTCAAAACACACGCCAACGCACCGCGTGTGCTGATCGCCAACTCCAACCTGGTGCCCAAGTGGGCCAATTGGGAGCACTTCAACGAACTCGACCGCAAGGGCCTGTTCATGTACGGGCAGATGACCGCTGGCTCGTGGATTTACATCGGCACCCAAGGTATCGTGCAGGGCACGTTCGAGACCTTTGTGGAAGCCGGTCGGCAGCATTACAACAACAGCTGGACCGGCCGCTGGATTTTGACGGCCGGTCTGGGCGGCATGGGCGGCGCGCAGCCCTTGGCGGCCACACTGGCCGGGGCCTGTTCGCTCAACATCGAATGCCAGCAAAGCAGCATCGACTTCCGTTTGCGCACCCGCTATGTGGACAAGCAGGCCAAAGACCTGGACGATGCCCTGGCCCTGATCGCACACCACACCGCCGCCAAAGAGGCGATCTCGATTGCCCTGTTGGGCAACGCGGCTGAGATCTTGCCCGAGCTGGTGCGCCGCGCCCAAGCCGGTGGCATGCGCCCCGACCTGGTGACCGACCAGACTTCGGCGCACGACCTGATCAACGGTTACTTGCCACCGGGCTGGACCGTGGCGCAGTGGAAAGACGCCCAACACGACCCTGCACAACACGCCCGCCTGAAGGCCGATGCATCCCAAGGCTGCGCCACCCAGGTGCAAGCCATGCTGGACTTCCAGACCATGGGCATCCCCACGGTGGACTACGGCAACAACATCCGCCAGGTGGCCTTTGACCATGGCGTGAGCAACGCCTTTGATTTCCCTGGCTTTGTGCCCGCCTACATCCGCCCCATGTTCTGCGAAGGCAAGGGTCCGTTCCGCTGGGTGGCCTTGTCGGGTGACCCCGAAGACATCTACAAAACCGATGCCAAGATCAAGGAACTGTTCCCGAACAACACGCACACCCACCGCTGGCTCGACATGGCGCGTGAACGCATCAGCTTTCAGGGCCTGCCTGCACGCATTTGCTGGCTGGGCTTGGGCGAGCGGCACCTGGCCGGTCTGGCCTTCAACGAGATGGTGCGCACGGGCGAACTCAAAGCCCCCATCGTGATCGGCCGCGACCACCTGGACACCGGCTCGGTGGCCAGCCCCAACCGCGAGACCGAAGCCATGAAAGACGGCACCGACGCCGTGAGCGACTGGCCGCTGCTGAACGCCTTGCTCAACACCGCAGGCGGCGCCAGCTGGGTCAGCCTGCACCACGGCGGCGGCGTGGGCATGGGCTATTCACAACACTCGGGCATGGTCATCGTGGCCGACGGCACCGACGCAGCGGCCGAGCGCCTGGCGCGTGTGCTGGTCAACGACAGTGCCTCAGGCGTGATGCGCCACGCCGATGCGGGTTACGAGCTGGCTGTGGCCACCGCCAAAAAGCAGGGGCTCAAGCTGCCCATGATCAAGTGATGTGCACAGCGACCCGATGTGATGCAGGAGCCCCGCCCTCGGAGCGATGGCGGCAGGTCACCACGCCTGCAAAAAATGTAGGAGCCCCGCCCTCGGGGCGATAGCGGCAGGTCACCGTGCCTGCAAAAAACCAGGTCCGTGTCCAAGCCTATTTTGAAATCACCATGACCTTGAACCGATTCGATCTGCCCGATTCACCCGCCATGCCCAGCGCCGACGGCGTTTGGCACCACCTGCACCTGGCCCCCGAAGCCTTGGGAGCAGGTGCTTTGAGCGTGCCCGATGCTGCCATCGTGGTCGAACAAGGGGCCATCGCCTGGGTGGGTGCGCACGCCGATTTGCCAGACACTTACCGGCCACTGCCCTCACACGACGGCCAAGGCGCCTGGGTCACGCCGGGCCTGATCGACTGCCACACGCACCTGGTGTACGGCGGGCAGCGTGCCAATGAATTTGCCATGCGCTTGGCGGGTGCCAGTTACGAAGAGGTGGCGCGTGCCGGGGGCGGCATTGTGTCCAGCGTCAAGGCCACTCGCGCTCTCAGCGAAGACGACTTGTTCGACGCGGCCGTGCCGCGTTTGCAGGCTTTGCTCGCCGAAGGTGTGTGCGCCATCGAGATCAAATCGGGGTATGGCCTGAGGCTGGAGGACGAACGCAAACAGCTGCGTGTGGCCCGGCGGCTGGGCGAGGTGTTTGGCGTCACGGTGCGCACCACGTTTTTGGGGGCCCATGCGTTGCCACCTGAATACGCCGGGCGCAGCGACGACTACATCCGTCTGGTGTGTGAAGAGATGATGCCGGCGCTCGCTGCCGAAGGCCTGGTGGACGCCGTGGATGTGTTTTGCGAAACCATTGGCTTCACGCTGGCGCAGACCGAGCAAGTCTTCCAGGCGGCGCAAGCGCTGGGCTTGCCGGTCAAGCTGCACGCTGAGCAACTGTCGGACATGGGCGGCTCGGCGCTGGCGGCACGTTTCGGGGCGCTGTCGTGTGACCACATCGAACACCTGAGCGCCGAAGGCATCTCCGCCATGCAGCAAGCGGGCACGGTGGCGGTGCTCTTGCCGGGCGCTTACTTCACCCTGCGTGACACGCACATGCCGCCCATTGCGGCGCTGCGTGCTGCTGGCGTGCCCATGGCCGTGTCCACCGACCACAACCCGGGCACCTCGCCTGCTTTGAGTTTGCTGCTCATGGTCAACATGGCCTGCACCTTGTTTCGCCTCACAGTGCCCGAGGCCTTGGCGGGCGTGACGCGCCATGCGGCGCAGGCGCTGGGTCTTCAGGCCACGCATGGCCGCATTGCAGCCGGGTACCCTGCCAATTTTGTGCTGTGGCCTTTGGGCGATGTGGCAGAACTCGCCTATTGGCTGGGCCAACGCCCGGCCTGCAGCGTCGTGCGCCAAGGCCGTTTGGCGGTCGATGGCATGGCCTTGCAGCACTTGGATTCCTTGCCCGAACATTCACCCTTGTCACCTCATCAAGCATGACTTTTCAGACCACCGAACCCCCTTTTCGCTTTCGCCAAGGCACACGCCCTTTGCTGATTTCCATGCCGCATGTGGGCACGCATGTGCCGCCCGCATTGGCCGCACGCCTGACCGACGAAGCCCAGCGCGTGCCCGACACCGACTGGCATCTGGAGCGCCTGTACGACTTTGCCGACGCGCTGGGGGCCTCGGTGCTGGTGGCCACGCATTCGCGCTTTGTGATCGACCTCAACCGCCCGCCAGACGGCGCGAGCCTGTACCCTGGGCAAAGCGTGACGGGCCTGTGCCCGGTGGACTTGTTCGACGACCAGCCGCTGTACCGCGACCCGAGCGATGTGCCGGGCGAGGCCGAGATTGCCGCGCGGCGCGAAGCCGTCTGGCAGCCCTATCACGCGCAACTGGCGCAAGAGCTGGCCCGCATCAAAGCCCAACATGGCGTCGCCGCCTTGTGGGACGCGCACTCCATCCGCTCGGTGTTGCCGCGATTTTTTGAAGGCTGCTTGACCGACCTGAACCTCGGCACCGCCAACGGTGCCAGCTGCGACCCGGCATTGGCCGAGCAACTGCTGGCCATTGGCCAATCAGCACCGGGCTACACGGCGGTGCTCAACGGCCGCTTCAAGGGCGGGCACATCACGCGCCAGTACGGCAACCCGGCACAAGGCATTCACGCGGTGCAGCTGGAAATGACGCAATGCAGCTACATGCAAGAAAGCTGGCCGTTCGACTATTTGCCCGAGGTGGCCGCAGGCGTACAACCCCATGTGCAGCGCATGCTGGAGGCCGTTCTGGCGTTTGTGGAAACCTGAGGCCGGACCCACACCCGGGCAGCGCGTTGATCGCCCCAATCCGCTGTTTTGGCATGACCCCTCTTTTGTAGGCACAACGCCCTCGCCGCGATCAAGCCTCGCAGACCACCCCCATCGCCCCGAGGGCGGGGCTCCCACAAAACACAGGGCACTCCCCCCGTAGGAGCGACGCCCCCGTCGCGATCACGCCTCGCAGACCACACCCATCGCCCCGAGGGCGGGGCTCCCACAAAATGCAGGGCACTCTCCCCGTAGGAGCGACGCCCCCGTCGCGATCACCCTCGCAGACCACCAACCATCGCCCCGAGGGCGGGGCTCCCACAAAACACAGGGCACTCCCCCCGTAGGAGCGACGCCCCCGTCGCGATCACCCTCGCAGACCACACCCCCATCGCCCCGAGGGTGAGATCAACAAGCCCAGCGCCGCAAGAGTCTCTGCCGGGCCGACGCTTGCACATTCACCAAGCTCAGGTCGCCGCCGTAATGGGCCATCACACGTTCGTCCATCCACGCAAACCACAGGGGCGGGCAATAAGCCACCGAAATCATGGTGGCGTAACCCGCCGGCAGTTGGGGTGCCGAGGCAAAATGCCGCAGCGCCTGGTAGCGGCGACTGGGGTGGGCGTGGTGGTCAGAGTGCCTTTGCAGCTGGTACAACACCAGATTGCCCACCAGGTGGTTGCTGTTCCATGAATGCTCGGGCTCGCAGCGCACATACCGGCCAGACGCGTCGCGCTGGCGCAGCAAGCCGTAATGCTCCACGTAGTTCACCACCTCCAGCATGGATGCGGCATACACCGCCTGCAAGACCAAAAACGGCCACACCGTCCAGCCCAGCCACACCCCCAGTCCTCCAAACAAGAGCAGCGTCAGACCCCAGGACTGCAGGTTGTGGTTTTGGCGGTGCCAAACGCTGAGGCCTTGTTTGTTCAGACGTTCTTTTTCCAACGCCCAGGCCGATTGCAAGCTGCCCCACACCGAGCGTGGCAAAAAGGCCCAAAAGCTTTCGCCCATGCGGGCGCTGGCTGGGTCTTCAGGGGTGGCGACGCGTTTGTGGTGGCCTCGGTTGTGCTCTACAAAAAAGTGGCCGTATGCACTGGGTGCCAAGGCGAGCTTGGACAGCCACCGGTCCAGGGTTTCTTTCTTGTGGCCCAACTCGTGCGCGGTGCCAATGCCAATGCCGTTGATGGCCCCCACCGTCAACACCAAAGCGGCGTAGCCCAACCAGGCCAACGGCTGAGTGGCCGCGATCCAAGCGCCCAACACGGTGCCGATGAATTGCGCAGGCACATAGGCCCACACCAAGGCCCGGTAAAACTGATCCTGATCGAGTTGCGCTACCGCCGATTCGGGTGGGTTGCTGAAGTCTTCGCCAAGCACCCGGTCGAGCATGGGCAACAAGACATGGATGACCATTGGGGCCAGGAGCATGCACCACCAATGACCGCTCCAGACAAAGGCCAACAAAGAGCCCGTGAACGCCAGCGGTATCGAAGGGCTTAGCAACCACAACCAGCGTTTGTCGTGCCAACCTTGTCGGGAGTCGACGGTTGGGCTGTTCATCGGTTCAACCTGTTCTGCCAAGCGGGGACAAAGATACCAATGAAAGACAACATAGTGTTTCCCAAAATTTTTGGCCATTGTGAGGGCTTGGACGCCCTCGGGTTTGACGCATGCACGACAGCCGTAACGGGTCCCAGCGACTGCATTGGTTTTACAAAATTTTGGACGGTGCATTTCAGGGAGTTTGATGGTGTGATCGTCGGGGCGGATCGGCCGGTTGTGTGTTGGCAATCCGCTTGAACAAAGACCCCAGCATGCAAATGGCCCTGCTCGAAGCCAGTCCGCCCGCCACCAGTGCCTTAATCCTCTGTCCCGCAAGCACTGCGCTCATGGCCTGCCCTGAAATCGTCTCGCAAAGCCTGGGCATCGAGGTGCTGCGAGACTTGTCCCGCGTGGGCGAGAACCTGCATGACCATCCGTACGCGGTACTAATGGCCGATGCGCGTACACGGCATGCCGGGACTGCGAGTGGTGGACGCCTCGGTCATGCCGCGCATTGTCAGCAGTAACACCAATGCGCCGACGATCATGCTTGCGCAGAAGGCTGCGGATGGGTTGCTCAGCAATCGCCCATGAAAAAGCGCCTGAAGGCGCTTTAAGCAGAAACATCATGACTCAGATGCCGTTTCCCCCTCGGGGCGATGTGGCAAAACGAAGCGCCTCTGAGCCCTGGCGGGGCGGCGGCAGTTGAGTCAGCCGCAGGCACCTGCCCGATCTGACGCGAATCACTTCTTCTTGGCCATCACCCGCATCATCTCCAGGCACTGCTTGGCGTAGCCCCATTGGTGGCGGCGTGCACGGTGGTCATCAGGCCGCGCTTGATGCCCCATTTGTCTTGCAGCACTTTGATCACAGGGACCAGGCAATTGGTGGTGTATGACGCATTCGACACGATGGCTTCGCCTGCGTATTTTTTGTGGATCACGCCATAGACGAACAGCGCACAGCGGCAAACACCGCCAAGGTTTCACTCAGGACTGATCGCGGCGGGGGCGCTCCTGCAGAGAACCATTGCCATGAAAAAAGCGCCCGAAGGCGCTTTTTTCATGTGGGCGGTCAAGCTCACTTCTTCTTGGCCACCACCCGCACCATCTCCAGGCACTGCTTGGCGTAGCCCCATTCGTTGTCGTACCAAGCCACGATCTTGACGAAGCTCTTGTCCAGCGCAATGCCGGCCGTGGCATCAAACACGCTGGCGCAGGATTCGCCACGGAAGTCGGTGGAGACCACTTTTTCGTCGGTGTAGCCCAGCACGCCTTTGAGGGTGCCTTCGCTTTGCGCTTTCATTTCGGCGCAGATTTCGGCGTAGCTGGCGTCGCTGTTGAGCTCCACGGTCAGGTCAATTACCGACACATCTGACGTGGGCACGCGAAACGCCATGCCGGTGATCTTGCCTTTGATTTCGGGGATGACCACGCCCACGGCCTTGGCGGCACCCGTGCTGCTGGGGATGATGTTTTCCAGGATGCCACGGCCACCGCGCCAGTCTTTGCGGGACGAGCCGTCCACGGTCATTTGGCTGGCGGTGGCGGCGTGCACGGTGGTCATCAGGCCGCGCTTGATGCCCCATTTGTCTTGCAGCACTTTGACCACGGGGGCCAGGCAGTTGGTGGTGCATGACGCATTCGACACGATGGCTTCGCCTGCGTATTTTTTGTGGTTCACACCATAGACGAACATGGGGATGCTGTCTTTGGACGGGGCCGAGATCACGACCTTTTTGGCGCCCGCAGCCAGGTGCATTTGGCTGGTGGGTTCGGTCAGGTAGTGGCCGGTGCATTCGAGCACGGTGTGCACGCCCATCTCGCCCCAGCGCAGGTTGTGTGCGTCGCGCTCGTGCGAGAGCTTGATCTTTTTGCCGTTGACGATGAGGGTGTCTTCGGTGAAGTCCACCGTGCCGTCAAAGCGGCCGTGCACGCTGTCGTACTTGAGCATGTAGGCCAGGTAGTCGGACGGCTTGGGGTCGTTGATGCCGACGATCTGGATGTCGTCGTAGCCGTGTTTGAGGGCGGCGCGAAGAGCCAGACGGCCGATGCGGCCAAATCCGTTGATACCCAGCTTGATGGTCATGGTGAGAGCCTCAGGAGATAAGTTACTAAACCGTTACGTAACCGGATTTGAAATCAAAACCCTTGCATGGGCCTGATCCCCGGACCTGTCTTGTGCACTTAGTCAAGCCAAATGACGCTGATGCGGTCCGGCCGGTCAGTGGCCGACTGGCCCCATCACGAACCCGCATGGGTTCGTGATGGGGGTGTCCATCAGGCCTTGAGCAGCGCAGCGTGGACGGTGTCGGCCACGTTTTCGGCAGTGAAGCCGAAGTGTTTGAAGAGCACAGGTGCGGGGGCCGACTCGCCGTAGGTGTCGATGCCGACCACAGCGGCGCAGCCGTATTTCCACCAGCCGTCGGTGGAGCCCATCTCGACCGCCACGCGGGGCAGGCCTTTGGGCAACACGCTTTGTTTGTATTCGACGTCTTGGCGGTCAAACACATTGGTGCTGGGCATGGAGACCACGCGCACACCGATCTTGCGTTCGGCCAACAGTTTTTGCGCGGCCAAGGCCAGTTGCACTTCAGAGCCGGTGGCGATGATCACGCCGTGGGTCTTCTTCATGCCGACGTGTTCGGGCTCGGACAAGACATACGCGCCACGGCTGATGTCGCCCAGATCGCTCTTGGGTGAGTAGGCCAGGTTTTGGCGCGACAACAGCAGGGCCGATGGGCGGTGGGCGTTTTGCAGCGCCACGGCCCATGCCACGGTGGTTTCGGCCGTGTCTGCCGGACGCCACACGTCCAGGCCAGGGATCAGGCGCAGACTGGCGGCGTGCTCGATGGACTGGTGGGTCGGGCCGTCTTCGCCAAGGCCAATGGAGTCGTGGGTGAAGACGTGGATCACGCGCTGCTTCATCAGCGCGGCCATGCGGATGGCGTTGCGTGAATAGTCTGAAAACGTGAGGAAGGTGCCGCCGTAGGGGATGTAACCGCCATGTAACGCGACGCCGTTCATGATGGCAGCCATGCCGAATTCGCGCACGCCATAGTTGATGTGGCGACCGATTTTGCCGTCTTCGGTTTTGACCACATCGCCAGCCAGGTCCACGCGGAAGGCGGGGGTGCTCTTGGTGTTGGTCAGGTTGGAGCCGGTCAGGTCGGCCGAGCCGCCCAGCATTTCGGGCAGGGCGGCGGTGAAGGCTTCCAGGGCCAGCTGGCTGGCCTTGCGGCTGGCCACGGTCTCGCCCTTGGTGTGGGCGGCGACCACGGCGTCAAATGCCACCTGGTTGAAGTTCTTGGGCAAGTCGCCCTTCATGCGGCGCACAAACTCTTTGGCTTGTGCGGGGAAGGCGGCTTTGTATGCGGCAAAGGCGGTGTTCCACTCGTCTTCGCGGGCTTTGCCTGCGGCTTTGGCATCCCAGTCGGCATAGACCTCTTTGGGGATTTTGAAAGGCTCAGCCGTCCAGCCCAGGGCTTCGCGGGTGAGTTTGATTTCTTCAGCACCCAAAGGCTCGCCGTGGGCTTTGGAGGTGCCTGCACGGTTGGGCGAGCCCTTGCCGATGGCGGTCTTGCAGACGATCAGGGTGGGCTTGTCGGCGCTGTGTTTGGCACTGGCAATGGCGGCCGACACGGCAGCGGCGTCGTGGCCGTCCACGGCGTCGATCACGTTCCAGCCGTAGGCGGCAAAGCGCTGGGGGGTGTTGTCGATGAACCAAGGGGCCACTTGGCCGTCGATGGAGATGCCGTTGTCGTCGTACAGCGCAATCAGTTTGTTCAGCTTCCAGGCACCGGCCAGGGCCACGGCTTCGTGGCTGATGCCTTCCATCAGGCAGCCGTCACCCAAGAACACGTAGGTGTGGTGGTTGACGATGGCGTGGCCTTCTTGGTTGAACTCGGCAGCCAGCATTTTTTCGGCCAGCGCCATGCCCACGGCGTTGGTGATGCCTTGGCCCAGCGGGCCGGTGGTGGTTTCCACGCCGGGGGTCACGCCCACTTCGGGGTGGCCTGCGGTTTTGCTGTGCAGGGTGCGGAAGTTCTTGAGCTCTTCGATCGGCAGTTTGTAGCCGGTCAGGTGCAGCACCGAATAGATCAGCATGGAGCCGTGGCCGTTGGACAGCACGAAGCGGTCACGGTTGGCCCAGTGCGGGTTTTTGGGGTTGTGTTGCAGGTGATCGCCCCACAAAGCGACGGCCATGTCGGCCATGCCCATGGGGGCGCCGGGGTGACCGGAGTTGGCTTGTTGAACGGCGTCCATTGCGAGCGCGCGGATGGCGTTCGCCATTTGTTGTTGATTGGCCATGAGGGGGCAACTCCGGTTAAGAATTCGGGAAAACCCGAGATTTTAGCGTTTGTCCATCGAGTGGCGCTGTGCTTGCAGCCTGTGCGCTGGACTCAGGCTTGGGCTTCGCTTTGTTGACGTGCCAGCACGTAGCGGCGCATGGCCACAGCGGGGGCATCGGCAGCCACTGAAAATTCGTACAAATCCTCGGCCGGTGTGTTGGCCAAGGCCAGTTCCTGCAAGGCCAGGCCGTCCACATCTTCCTGAAAAGCCACAAACAACTGCTCGTGCATGAAGCGGGTGGTGGCCGGGTCTTGCAATGCAAAGTCGCGCCCGTGCACGATGAAGTAGTGCGTGCTGGTGGCGGTTTCGGGGGTGGGCATGTGCGCGGTGCGGATGCGGTAGTGCGGGCGTTCGTTTTCGAGCAGGTGGCAGTCGTAGAAAGTCACCGAGACTTCGTGCAGCCCCAAGCTGCGGAACTCCGAGCGCACGATGCGGGCGGCTTGACCCTTGCCCGTCAAGCCCGTGGGCACGGCCCACACCGGGGGCAAGGTGGTGGGCACCACATTGCGCAGCAAGGCAAATTGGCCATGGCCTATTTCACTTTCGAACGCGGCTTTGGCGTAATCGGGGGTGCCAAAACTTTTGGCGTGCAAAAAGCTCAGGTGCGTCAGGTCCAGCAGGTTTTCGTGCAGGCGCACATAGCTCGCTTGCAGGCCGAGGTAGCCTTGTGAACGCTCCCAGTCGTCGCTGTCCATCCAGTCTTGTGGGGGCAGCTTGGACAAGTCGGCTTGCTCCACCTCGCCCATCCAAATCCAGACCACGGCCCCGCGTTCATGGGTGCGGTAGGCCCTGATGCCCACATTTTTGGGACACGTCGCCTGCGAGGGCACCTCGATGCAATCGCCCTCGGTGTTGAAACGCAGTCCGTGGTAGGCGCACACGATGGTGTCTTGTTCCAATGTGCCGGCCGACAGGGGCATGGAGCGGTGTGGGCAACGGTCTTCGAGTGCGACCACTTGGCCAGCGCTGGTTCGGTAAAAAACCAGACGACGGCCCAGCAGCGTGCGGGCGAGCAATTGGTCCGTGATCTCCTGGCCAAAGGCGGCCACGTACCAGTCGTTCATGACAAAGGGGGTGTGGCGGTCGGCCATGCGTTGGGATGCGCTTTGTGCAGCGGCGATGACGGGAGGCAGCGGGCGTGTCATGACAATCTCTTTCTACGGCCCCACCCCTGAACCGGACTTGAGCTGGTGGGTGGGACGCGGGTCAGCAGTTTAGGGTCAGCCCGTGGGCTTGTTCTGTCTCGTGAGCGCCTCAAAGCGTGGCAACATGCCGTGATGTCGATTTCAACTTCTGCACAAACACGCCCGAACGGTGCGGCTCCAGCCCAAGCCATGATCCTTGCCGCCGGACGCGGCGAGCGCATGCGTCCCCTGACCGATGTGACCCCCAAACCGCTGCTGCGCGTGCGCGGCCAGCCCCTCATGCAGTGGCCCATGCAGGCGCTCGCACGGGGCGGTTTTGTGCGCCAGTTGACCAACACGGCCTGGTTGGGTGAGCAAATTTCGGCGCAATGGGGTGAGCGCATCACCTGGCCTGGCCTGCCCGAGGTGCAGATGACTTATTCGCACGAAGGCCAAGACTTTGGCCAGGCGCTGGAGACGGCGGGTGGCATTGTGCGGGCCTTGCCTTTGCTTGATGACGTGTTCTGGGTGGTTGCGGGCGATGTGTTTGCGCCCGATTTTGTGTTTGCGCCAGAGGCTGTGCAGCGTTTTGAGGCCAGTGCTGCCTTGGCCCATTTGTGGCTGGTGCCCAACCCCGAGCACAACCTGGCTGGCGACTTTGGTTTGTCGGACACCGCTCAAGTGCTCAACTTGCCCAAAGGCGCGGCGGCTTGCAAGTACACCTTCAGCACCATCGCGCTGTACAAACAAGCTTTTTTTGCCCATTGCGGTGTGCCTGCGGGCAACCCCCAAGGCGTGGCACTGGCACTGGCGCCCTTGTTGCGTGCCGCCATGGACCGGGGGCAAGTGACCGGCGAGGTGTACGCGGGTGCCTGGGCCGATGTGGGCACGCCGCAGCGTTTGGCCGACTTGGTATGATCAAAGTACCCATTTAATGGGCATTTTTATCAAAAAAATCATATCAATGAACTCAAAACTCAAATTCTGCTTGGCTACAGTGTCTTTGTTGACCTTGGCCGCATGCGCCACACGTCCGGAAAGTATTTCTGCCTCGTATGTGTCGCACGAAAAATATGCCGGCCGTGACTGCACACAGCTGAACACGGACATGAGCACGGCCCGTGCCGAGTTACAAAAGTTCTCGTCCATGCAAGACTCCAAAGCCAACATTGATGCGGCCACGGTCTTTGTTGCCTTGATTCCTGCCAGCAAACTTTCTGGCGATCACGCAGGCGACGTCGCAAAGTGGAAGGGCGAAGTCGAGGCGGTGGACACGGCCTTGGTCAAGGCCGGTTGCAAAAAGTAAACCCTCAAAGTCGCACAAACTGGGCGGGCGCGAGCCCCTGTTTGTGCATGGGTCTAACGTTGCGCAGGCCTGGGTCACAGGGGTGGCCTTCTACAATGTTCAAATGACTTCAAACCCCCTCTACGCCCAACGCCGTGCCCGCCTCGCTGCCCAATTGGGCGCAGGCGGGATCGCCATCATCCCCACCGCACCCGAGCGCCAGCGCAACCGTGACAGCGATTACCTGTACCGGCACGACAGTTACTTTTATTATCTGACCGGTTTCACCGAGCCGCATGCCAGTTTGGTGATCACCGCCGAGGGTGAGTGCACGCTGTTTTGCCAGCCCAAAGACCTGGAGCGCGAAATCTGGGACGGCATCCGCCTGGGACCAGACGCGGCACCCGCTGCTTTGGGCGTGAACCGGGCTTTGCCCATCGGCGAGATGGCCGCGCACATGCCCAAGTTGCTGGAAAACCGCAGCACCGTGTGGTACCCCTTTGCCATCCACACAGGGTTGGAAAGCCTGGTGAACGGTTGGCTGCAGTCGGTGCGGGCGCGTGTGCGTTACGGCGCTTTGTGCCCCGAGCAGCAGCGCGATTTGTGCAGCCTGCTGGACGAAATGCGCCTGGTCAAAGACGCACACGAACAAGACATCATGCGCCGCGCCAGCGTCATCAGCGCCCGCGCCCACATCCGCGCCATGCAGCGCAGCGCGGCCATGCTGCGTGCGGGCCAAGAGGTGCGCGAATACCACCTGGACGCCGAGTTGCTGCACGAGTTTCGCCAACACGGCTCGCAGTACCCGGCCTATGGCTCGATCGTGGCGGGCGGGGCCAATGCCTGCGTGTTGCATTACCGCGCCGACACGGCCTTGATCCAAAACGGCGACTTGGTGCTGATCGATGCAGGTTGCGAGCTGGACGGCTACGCCAGCGACATCACCCGCACCTTCCCGGCCAACGGCACATTCACCGGGCCGCAACGCGCTTTGTACGACCTGGTGCTGGCCTCGCAAGACGCGGCAGTGGCCGCCACCAAGGCCGGTGCCCGTTTTGTGGACCCGCACGAGGCCACCGTCGCCGTGCTGGCGCAGGGCCTGCTCGACGTCGGCTTGCTCGACAAAAACAAGGTGGGCAACGCGCAAGACGTGATCACCAACCGCAGCTATTTCCAGTTCTACATGCACCGCACGGGCCACTGGCTGGGCATGGACGTGCACGATTGCGGCAGCTATGTGGAGCCTTCACAGGTGGGCCAGGTCAGCGAACGCAAAGACCCGCTGAGCGGCGAGTTGATCAAAGACCGCCCCAGCCGCATCCTGCAGCCGGGCATGGTGCTGACCATCGAGCCAGGCTTGTATGTGCGCCCTGCCCCCGGCGTGCCCGAGCAGTTCCACAACATCGGCATCCGCATCGAAGACGACGCCATCGTGACCGCCACGGGTTGCGAGCTGATCACGCGCGGCGTGCCGGTCAAGGCCGACGAGATCGAAGCCTTGATGCGGGGCTGAAAGGCCCATGCAGCTACACGCATCAGGGCAATTGCTCTCTATTCAGACCGGTCAGGTGCGCCCCCTCATGGTGGGCGGGCGCAAACTGGTGTCGGCCATAGGCAAAACCACGGTTTATGGCCCCGTCGAGGTGGGGGTGCTGGGCTTGGCCGGTGACGAGCAAGCCGACTTGTCGGTGCATGGGGGCCTGAGCAAGGCGGTGTACGCCTTGCCTTCAGAACATCTGCCCTGGTGGCAGGCGCAGCGCCAGGCTCAGGGGGCAACGATGTTTGAAGAAGCGTTGGCGCCGGGCTATTTGGGCGAAAACCTGAGCTTGCAAGGCCTGCTCGAACATGAACTTTTCATTGGCGACCGCCTCGACTTTGGCGACGTGGTCTTGCGTGTCACTCAACCGCGCGAGCCCTGCGGCAAATTCAACGCCGTCATGGGCTACGCCGGGGCCGCCAAAGACATGGTGCAAAGCGGGCGCTGTGGCTTTTATTTGGCGGTCGACAAACCCGGCTTTTTGCAAGCTGGGGCCACATGCCAAGTGCTGGCAGGGTCGCGTTCCACCCGCGTGACCGAGGCCTTGCAGCACAAAGCCTGGAAGCATTTGCGCTGAACCCCCTCCATTTGTGCGCAAAAGTCAAAAGCCAACTCACTTTCTATGGGCATTACCCGGACTCAACACCTTGAATCCCGGGTCTACAATGAAAATACCGCCCGACTGTCGCCATGCGCGTTGACAAATTCTTTGCCATGCGCCTTGGCTGCTGAACCCCGGCAGCCCTGACAGCACTTCCCTACAACGGAGCCAAAAAATGACCAACAAGGTCCAAGCCGAAGAAAAACGCGCCCAGCTGCGCAAAGCCGCACTCGAATACCACGAGTTCCCCACCCCCGGCAAAATCGCCATCGCCCCCACCAAGCAGCTGGTCAACCAGCACGATCTGGCCCTGGCCTATTCGCCCGGCGTGGCTGCCCCTTGCGAAGAAATCGTCAAAGACCCGGCCAACGCCTTCAAGTACACCAGCCGGGGCAACCTGGTGGGTGTGGTGACCAACGGCACCGCCGTGCTGGGCCTGGGCGACATCGGCCCGCTGGCCAGCAAGCCAGTCATGGAAGGCAAGGGCGTGTTGTTCAAGAAGTTCTCGGGCATCGACGTGTTCGACATCGAGATCAACGAAAAAGACCCGGACAAGCTGGTCGAGATCATTGCCTCGCTCGAACCCACTTTTGGCGGCATCAACCTTGAAGACATCAAGGCGCCCGATTGCTTCTACATCGAGCGCAAGTTGCGCGAGCGCATGAAGATTCCGGTCTTTCACGACGACCAGCATGGCACCGCCATCGTGGTGGGCGCGGCCATCTTGAACGGCCTGAAGATCGTGGGCAAAGACCCCAAGCAGATCAAGCTGGTCACCTCGGGTGCTGGCGCAGCGGCCTTGGCTTGCCTGGGCTTGTTGGTCAAGCTGGGCATCCCGCGTGAAAACATCTGGGTCACCGACCTGGCCGGCGTGGTGTACGAAGGTCGCACCGAGCTGATGGACGAAGACAAGATCCAGTTCGTACAAAAAACCGAGCACCGCACCCTGCGTGAAGTGATTGCCGGTGCAGACGTGTTCCTGGGCCTGTCGGCAGGCGGTGTGCTCAAGCAGGACATGGTCCAGTCCATGGCCGCCAAGCCGCTGATTTTTGCGCTGGCCAACCCCAACCCCGAGATCAACCCCGAAGACGTCAAAGCTGTGCGCGACGACGCCATCATGGCCACAGGCCGCACCGATTACCCCAACCAGGTCAACAACGTCCTGTGCTTCCCCTACATCTTCCGGGGTGCTTTGGATTGCGGCGCGACCACCATCACGCTGGAGATGGAAATCGCCGCGGTGCACGCGATCGCCGAGCTGGCCCAGGCCGAGCAAAGCGAAGTGGTGGCTGCAGCCTATGTGGGCGAGCCGCTGGCCTTTGGCCCCGAGTACCTGATTCCCAAGCCCTTTGACCCGCGCCTGATGATGAAAATCGCCCCAGCCGTGGCCCAGGCTGCAGCGGAGAGCGGCGTGGCTTCGCGCCCGATCGCCGACATGGACGCCTACCGCGAACGCCTGCAAGGCTTTGTCTATGCATCAGGCACCATGATGAAGCCGATTTTCACGGCCGCCAAACGCGCCCTGAAAAAGCGCATCGCCTACAGCGAAGGCGAAGAAGAACGCGTGCTGCGTGCATCCCAAATCGTGGTGGACGAGGGCATTGCACGCCCCACCTTGATCGGTCGCCCGGCTGTGATCGCCGAGCGCATCGAAAAATTTGGCCTGCGCTTGAAAGAAGAGCTGGACTACGACGTGGTCAACGTCGAGATGGACCACCGCTACCGTGATTTTTGGCAGACCTACCACCGCATGACCGAGCGCAAGGGCATCACCGAGCAAATTGCCAAGATCGAGATGCGACGCCGCTTGTCCCTGATTGGCGCCATGTTGCTGCACAAAGGCGATGTGGACGGCATGATCTGCGGCACCTGGGGCACCAACCCCATGCACCTGAACTACATCGACCAAGTGGTGGGCAAGCGGGCGGGCGTCAACACCTTTGCCTGCATGAACGGCTTGATGCTGCCGGGCCGCCAGGTCTTCATGGTCGACACCCATGTGAACTACGACCCCACGGCCGCGCAATTGGCTGAGTTCACCATCATGGCCGCCGAAGAAATGCGCCGTTTCGGTATCCAGCCCAAGGCTGCCCTGTTGTCGCACTCGAACTTTGGCTCGTCCAACCAGCCCAGCGCCGTCAAGATGCGTGAGGTGCTGGACCTGCTGCGTCAAAACGCGCCCTGGCTGGAAGTGGATGGCGAAATGCACGGTGACGTGGCCCTCGACGCTGCCTCGCGCAAGGTCATCATGCCCAACAGCACCTTGGTGGGTGATGCCAATTTGCTGGTTTTGCCCAATATTGACGCCGCCAACATTGCCTACAACCTGCTCAAAACCGCTGCGGGCGGCAACATTGCCGTCGGCCCGGTTTTGCTGGGTGCCGCCAAGCCCGTGCACATTTTGACGCCCAGCACCACGGTGCGTCGCATTGTGAACATGACGGCGCTCACGGTGGCAGACGCCAACGCGGCCCGTTGAGCGGCATGAAGACGGTGTAAGTTCACATTTGATAAAAGTATGCAAACTGTCTTTGCCTAATTATTGGGCAATCGCTTGCATTTTTGTCGCATTTGTCGCACACTAGCGCCTTCGAGTTTTCGGGTAAACCCGGATGCTCCTGAAAGGTAAATTCATGAGGGTGGCACAACAAGCCGTGACCCGTCATCCTTGGCTTGCCATGGTGATGGGTTTGTTTTTGATGGTTTGCACACATGCTGTGCAGGCCCGCACATCCCAAGAGGTGCAAGCTTTGTCAACCATGTTGACAACAGAATTGCCCCGCGAAGGCCAAGAAACGTACCTGAAGATCCGTCAAGGAGGTCCTTTTCCTTACGAAAAGGACGGTACGATTTTTGGCAACCGCGAGCGCATTCTGCCGCGTGAGGCGAGGGGCTATTACCGTGAATACACCGTCAGGACGCCGGGTGCGAGGAACCGGGGAGCTCGCCGCATTGTTTGCGGTGGTTTGGTGCCCGCTGAACCGAAAGCCTGTTACTACACGCAAGACCATTACGCGAGTTTTCGCATGATTGTCGACAAGCCCTGATTTTTTTAGACTTTAAGAAAGACCACGGAGATGGACATGCCGATTCGCCCGGACCAAGAGACACCCTTGAAAGGTGTGCGGTCCAACATCGTGCAGTCGATTCGCGCTTACCGCGTGAGCGATTTGCAAGAAGCCGCCCAAGGCCTGGGCCACCACTTTTTGTACGCCAACCTGGCAGAAGCCCAGAGCAAACAAGACGTGTTGGACCTGATTGGTGCGCAATTCACCCTGCCTTCGCACTTTGGCAAGAACTTTGATGCCTTGTACGACTGCATGACCGACCCTTTGCACAAGTCTGGCCCACAGCCTGGCTTCATCGTGGTGCTGGAGCAAATTCCTGCGCACGTCAAGTTTGACAAGGAAGCCCGCGAGCAATTGCTCGACATCTTCCGTGACACGGCCGATTACTGGGGAGACCGGAAAGTTCCTTTCCGATGCTTCTATTCTTTTCTGTAGCCCGTTCTGCGCAAAACAGCCAAGCAGGACGGGCGAATGAGGCACAAACCGAAGACGCCGTGATGGCCGAATCGGTCGAAGACGGCGAAAAAATGCCCACCGACAAATTGGTGGACGTGTCGCCCTTGGCGCTGCGCATGAGCAGCCCATTCAACGCAGGTTACTGGCTCGCAGCCGCCTGACCCCACCATGAGCCGCTTTCAGCGGCCCTCCAGAAAAAGCCCGTCATCGACGGGCTTTTTCTTTGGCCAAGGGCAAACACCCATCGCCAGCAGGCTGGCTCCCACAAAGACAAGCATCAGCTGCTGACCCCCTGTAGGAACCCACCCCGAGGCTGACGTTCGTTCAGACGGCTTGGGCCAAGGCCACAAACTCGGCCACGGGCACCTCTTCGGCGCGGCGCTGCAAATCAAACTGCCCAGCAAAGCCTTTTTCATCCAACCATTTGCCCAAGGTGTTACGCAAAATCTTGCGGCGTTGACTGAAGGCCACTTGCACCAAGGTCTCCAAGGTTTTGACGTTCACCACTGGCGGAGTGGCCAGTGGCACCATGCGCACCACCGCGCTGTCCACCCTGGGCGGTGGATCAAAACTTTCGGGGGGCACAAACAGCACATTGGCCATCTCGTATCGCCACTGCAGCATGACCGACAGGCGGCTGTAGTCCGAGCTTGCGGGTTTGGCCACCATGCGGTCGATGACTTCTTTTTGCAGCATGAAATGCTGGTCTTCGATCACATCGACTTGCGCCAGCAAATGAAACAAGATGGGGGTGGAGATGTTGTACGGCAGATTGCCCACCACACGGATTTTTGGGCTTGCAGCGGCTTCAGACGAGGCCAGCATGTGCGTGGCCAATGCGCCAAAGTCCACTTTGAGCACATCGGACTCCACCACCGACAGGTGGGGGTGTTCACGCAAGCGCACGGCCAAATCACGGTCCAGCTCGATCACCGTCAAGTGTCCCAGGCGTTCCACCAGGGGTTGGGTCAAAGCGGCCAAGCCAGGCCCGATTTCGACCATGGCTTGCCCTGGCTGTGGGCTGATCGCGTCGACGATGGCATCGATGATGCCGCCATCGGTCAGAAAGTGCTGACCAAATCGTTTGCGGGCAATGTGCTTCATTGGGGCGGCTCGCGCATCTCGACATAGGCGCGGCCACGCAGGTCTTCGGCCCAGACGGTGTAGGCCTCGTCGAGCTTTTTCTCACGCAAGACTTTGCGAACCATGTCGCGTTGCTCGGCATCGGACAGCGGGGCATTGCGGCGATCGGTCACCTCGATCAGGTGCACGCCAAAACGAGACACCAAGGGCTCTGCCAGCTGGCCCGGGCGCAATCGGTTCATGACTTGTTCGAACTCGGGCACAAACATGCCCGGATTGGCCCAGCCCAAATCACCACCTTGTTGAGCGCTGCCGTCTTGCGACAGGCGTTTGGCCACCGCTGCAAAATCAGCTTTGCCCGCGAGAATGTCTTGCCGAACGCTGGCCAACTGCGCCAATGCTTGGTCTTGCGACAACTGAGCCCCCGGGCGCAACAAGATGTGCCGAGCGCGGGTTTGGGTGATGGTCAAATTGGCCGAAGGTTGCCGACGCTCCAGCACTTTCAAAATATGAAAACCAGCCCCTGAGCGCACGGGCTCGGTCACGCCCCCTACGGCCAAAGCTTGGGTTGCATTGACAAACAATTCGGGATAACGACTGGCCGAGCGCAGACCCAGCACGCCGCTGTTGGCGGCCAGGTCAGGGGCTTGTGAATAGGTTTTGGTCAGGGCCGCAAAATTTTCACCGGTGCGTGCCCGTTGTGCAATTTGGCGGGCCTGCCCGGCGAGTTGCTGGATTTGGGCCTCGGTGCTGTTTTCGGGCACCGCAATCAGGATCATGCCCAGGTTCAACTCAGCAGGGGCTTGGGCAGATTGGGCCGCTTGCTCTTTCAGGCGGTCCTGCAAAAACTTCTCGACTTCCAGGTCGCTCACGCGCACACGTCCCTCGACTTCACGCTCGCGAATGCGCGTCAGGGTCAGTTGCTTGCTCAGTTGCTCGCGGTATTGGTTGACCGACATGCCTTCTTGTTGCACGCGTTTGCGCAACTCATCGCGCGTGAGCTGGTTGCTGCTGGCCACATTCTGTTCGGCCATGTCCAGTGCCTCGGCATCGATCACGATGCCCATGTCCCGCGCTTGCTGAAGCTGGACTTTTTCGCCAATCAGTTGCTCCAGCGCCTGGGCCTTGATGTCTTCAGCACGGGGACGCTGGGCTTGGTTTTGTGTTTCACGCGTCAGGCGCTGGGCCAGTGCTTGGACTTCCTGGTTGGTAATGGGTTCTGAATTGACCACAGCCACAATGAAATCGGCCGGGCGAATGGCGACTGCAGAGGTCGGGGCCTGAGCCGTTGCCAACCCCACAGTGCCCATGCAAAGAGTGGTCAGCAAAGCCCATCGAACAGAAGACATGGATTTATTCATAGTTTTGAAAACGACTGGGTGCGACAAAGTTATCGCGCAGATTCTGATAACGGGGAATGTTGTTGCGCAGGGCCGACAAAGGACTGGCACCCACACGAGCCAAGCCAATGAACTCCAATTGGAACAGCAAACGGCTGGTGGCGGTGCTCACGGTGCTTTGCAAACGCTCAAAAGCAATGCGCCCCAGCCAGCAGCCACCGTCGTATTCAAAGCCCAACAAACTGTCCACCAAACGGCGCTCGTTGATGCTGAAGTTCATGCGCCCCACGGTGTACCAGCGGTCAGGGCCCAAGCCTTGACCGGGGGCACGGGTCCAGGCCGATTCTGCCGCGTCGTCGCGTCGCCCCATGAGGTCGCTCAGTGGCCACTGCCAGCCCAGGTCCACTTGTTCACTGACATCGCGGTTAAGGCGGTAAGCCGCGTTGACCACGCGGTAGGGACTGGGGCTGTAGCGGCCTTGCAAAGTGTTGCGGCTGACTTTGTTGGTTTGGTTGTTCAGTTGCACGGTGGCATCGAGCGCCCACCGGTCATCCCAGCGCACACCGGCCCCCAAGAGCATGTCGCTCAAACCGGTCTTGGCAGCGGTTTGTCCGGGCAAGACCACCTGCTGGTCAGAAAAACGGATGCGCTGCGCCATGCCCACGCGCAGCATCTCAGCCCCATTGGCCGCATCAAAAAAGCGACTGGTCACGCCCAGCGTCAAGGCGTCGTTGTCGATCAAACGGTCGTGACCCACGTAGGCGTTTTCGCTGTAAATGGTGGAGAGGTTGAAGTCGGTGGCACCGCTGTCATACACCGGCAGAAAACTCTGATCGCGGTAGGGTGTGCGCACATAAAAAGCCCGAGGCTCCAGGGTCTGCACCACTTGGCGGCCAAACCATTGGGTTTCGCGCTCCAGCACAAGACCCGAATCGAGCGAATAGGTGGGCAACACCCGGTTGGCCGAGCGGTTGCCGTTGTCCATGACCCCATCGAGCTGGTAGCGGGTCGCGTGCAATTGCAACTTGGGTGTGACAAAGCCCCAGGGCCGTATCCAGGGGCGGCTGACTTGGGCTTGCACAAAGCTGCGCTCGCCGTTGCGCGGCAAAGCGGTGCTGTTGGGGATGCGTGAATAGTCGGCCTCAAACCGGGTGGTGTCCCCGACGATGGACCAATCCATGCCATCGGCTTGCCATTGGCCGTAGCGCAAAGTGATTTGAGGGGCCCGGTCATAAGGCGGGGTGATGGGCGCACTGACGTCCTGCAAAGTTTGCCAGCGCTGCACCTGAGCGCTCATGCTCAAATCACCCAAGGCCCAGGCCAAAGTGCCGGTCGAGGGCAGCAAACGTTGGGTCAGGACTTGGCCCGACCGCGAAAAATCGCGCCAGTAATTGTCGTCACTGACCCGGTTCACGCTCAAGCCCAGACCGATCCGCCCAAGACCTTGCAGACCAGTCTCGATACCGCCTTGGTGCTGGGCCGACAAGCCCCAGCGGTTTTGCTGACGCAAGCTGTCTGAGGGCATCAGGTTCAAGCGCAACTGACCGTTGTAATCGGGTTCCAAGTAACGAAACTCGGTGTCCACGGCCACGCCGCGTTTGCTCATCACATGGGTGTTGACCGTGGCATCGCGGTTGGGCGCAATGTCGAAGTAATAGGGCTGCGAGACCTGCACACCATTGGTCGTGTCAATGCCCACCAAAGGCGGCAGCAAACCCGACTTGCGGTCTTCGGTCAGGGCAAAACTGACGGCCGGCAAAGCCATCAATGGCACGTCCTGAAAGCGCAACTGAACCCCCTCGGCCAAGGCACTGGACTCTTCGTTGTCCAGTGTCAGGCGCGTGGCCTTGAGCACCCACTCTGGCAGCCACTCGGGACCGGGTTTGCGCCGACAGGTGGTGTAGCTCACTTGCTGCATCACCGCACGATCGCTGTCCAAAAACACCAAAGATGCCGCATCGCCATAGCCACTGCTTTTGTACAACTCAAAGCGCGGTTGCATCAACTGGCCCCGAAAACTGTCCATTTGAAGGACCAGACTTGGGCCCACAAACAAACTCCCATCCCGGCTCACACGGACATCCCCCGAGGCCTTCACCTCGTCTTGTGTCTGGTCATAGTCCAGGCGATCGGCCCGGATGCTCAGGCCCGGACGGCGGATGGTGGCCTGACCCTGCAATTGCACATCCAGGTCGGGCCGCACCGTCAGCTGCTGCGCTTGTACAAAGGTTGGGGCTTCTTTTTTTTGCCTGTCTGAGACCGCCTCTTCCAGCAAAGGGCTGCTGCGCAAAGTCAGCACGGAGCCATCGACGCGGGCTTGCGCCCAAACTGTGCCCACAGGCATGCCGCACAACACTGCGCCCGCCAGGCCAAGGGCCAAGGGCGAAGCCAACGTGGGCAGCAGCAAAAAACGGGCAGAGATGAACTTCACAGACAGAGGGCAGGGTAGAGGAGGCAGTCAGGTCACACGGCGGGTGCAACAACAGGCTTTGTAGAATCGGATTATCCATGAGCCACCCCCACCTGCCCCCCACTTTGCCCCACACCAGCGCTGACGCTGCGAGCCACGAGGTCCTTTGGGCCGATTCCCTGCGCCAAAGTCACTTCAATGCTTGGCTTGAAAGCTTGTCCCGTCCCCACAGTCTTGTGCCCGAATCGGTCCGTATCGCCTCTGCCGATGCGAGCTTTCGGCGTTATTTGCGGGTGGACACCCAACAAGGCCAGACCCGCATCATCATGGATGCACCACCGGACAAGGAAAACAGCCGTCCCTTTGTGCAGGTGGCCACATTGATGCAAAACGCAGGCCTGAAGGCACCCGAGGTGTTGGACTGGCACGAAGCCCACGGCTTCATGCTGCTGAGCGACTTGGGCGACGCCACCATGATGTCGGCCATCGACCCCGAGCGCCCTCAGGCCAACCACGGCCTGTACATGCAGGCGGTCGATGCACTGGTGCAGTGGCAGCTGGCCTCGCGCCCGGGCGTGCTGCCACCCTATGACGCCGCTTTGCTGAACCGCGAACTGAGCCTGTTCCCCGATTGGTATTTGGCCCAGCACCGGGGCGTGCAGCTGCAAGGTGCGCAGCGCGAGGTGTTCGACAAGGCCTTCGCCCTGATCGTGCAACGCAATCTGGCCGCGCCCAGTGTGTATGTGCACCGCGACTTCATGCCGCGCAATTTGATGATGCCTTGTGGCAGCAGTGCACAACTGGGTGTATTGGATTTTCAGGACGCGGTTTACGGCCCCATCAGCTACGACATCGCCAGCCTGATGCGCGACGCCTTCCTCACCTGGGACGAAGACTTTGTGCTCGACATCACCATCCGCTACTGGGAAAAAGCCCGCAAGGCGGGCTTGATGGACTTTGAAGACTGGCACAGCGACTTTGGCTCGTTCTACCGCGCAGTCGAATGGATGGGCCTGCAGCGCCACCTCAAAGTGGCCGGCATCTTTGCCCGCCTGACCCTGCGCGACGGCAAGCCCAAATACCTGGCCGATGCGCCGCGCTTCCTCCACTACATCCGCAGCACCTGTGACCGTTACCGCGAACTGGGCCCGCTGCTCAAATTGATCGACGAGATCGAAGGCACCACGCCCCAAGTCAGTTTTGCCTACGGGCGCATGTGAGCATGCCGCGCTTTTTCTGCCCCGCCCCTTTGGCCACAGGCTTGTCGCTCAGCCTGCCTGCGGGAGCCGCCCGCCATGTGCAGGTGCTACGCCTGCAGCCGGGCGATGTCATCACCTTGTTCAACGGCGAAGGCGGCGAGTTTGACGCCACCGTCACCCGCATGGGCCGCAGCGATGTGGATGTGGAAGTGGGGGCGCACCGCGCGGTGGAGCGCGAAGCGGCACGCGCCATTCACCTGCTGGCCGGCATCACCGCCAACGAGCGCATGGACTGGCTGGTCGAAAAAGCCACCGAGCTGGGCGTGGCCAGCATCACGCCCCTGGTGGCCGAGCGCAGCGTGCTCAAGCTCAAAGGTGAACGCGCTGAGAAAAAACTGGCGCACTGGCAAGGCGTGGCCGTGGCTGCTGCTGAGCAGTGCGGGCGCAACCGGGTGCCCACGGTGCACGCGGCCGTGACCCTCAAGGAGTGGTTGGCGCGGGCCGAAGCCGGGGAGTGCTGGGTCTTGTCTTTGTCCGAAGGCACCCAAGCCCTGTCGGCCATGACCGGCAGCGGCCCCGTCACCGTGCTCAGCGGTCCCGAAGGGGGCCTGAGCCCGAGCGAAGAAGCCTGCGCCCTGGCGGCAGGATTTGTGCCTGTCACCTTGGGCCCGCGTGTGCTGCGCGCTGAAACCGCGCCCTTGGCGGTGCTGGCCATCTGCGCCTGAAGCCTGCGGGCAATTCTTGGTGGTCTGCGAGGGTTATCGCGACGGGGGCGTCGCTCCTACAGGGGGGATGCTCTGCTTTTTGTGGGAGCCCCGCCCTCGGGGCGATTGTTGGGGGTCTGCGAGGGTTATCGCGACGGGGGCGTCGCTCCTACAGGGGGATGCCCCGCGTTTTGTGGGAGCCCCGCCCTCGGGGCGATTCTTGGGGGTCTGCGAGGGTTTTCGCGACGGGGGCGTCGCTCCTACAGGGGGATGCCCCGCGTTTTGTGGGAGCCCCGCCCTCGGGGCGATTCTTGGTGGTCTGCGAGGGTTATCGCGACGGGGGCGTCGCTCCTACAGGGGGGGGTGCTCTGCGTTTTGTGGGAATCCCACCCTCGGGGCGATTCTTGGTGATCTGCGAGGGTTTTCGCGACGGGGGCGTCGCTCCTACAGGGGGATGCCCCGCGTTTTGTAGGAGCCCCGCCCTCGGGGCGATTCTTGGGGGTCTGCGAGTGTTTTCGCGACGGGGGCGTCGATCCTACAGGGGGGTCGCTCTGCTTTTTGTGGGAATCCCGTCCTCGGGGCGATGGGGGGTGGGGCGCAAAGGTTCATCGCGGGCAGTGCGCCGAGGCGACAGGGTTTTATAAGTGGCTGGCGATACACTGCCTGTCATGAACCCCAACTTGATCCTCCTCACGCTCTGCCAGGGCCTGTTCTTCACCAACAACGTCACCTTCATCGCCATCAACGGGCTGGTGGGTTTGTCCATGGCACCGCTGGGCTGGATGGCCACTTTGCCGGTCATGGGCTATGTGGTGGGCGGTGCGCTGTCGACCGGGCTGGTGGCCAAGAGCCAGTCACGCTGGGGGCGCAAGGTGTCTTTTCAGCTGGGGCTGGTGGTGGCTTTGTTTTCGGCGCTGCTGGCCGCTTATGCTGCCTGGAGCCACAACTTCTGGCTGCTGGTGTCGGCCACGGTCATTGCGGGTTACTACAGCGCCAACGGCCAGTTGTACCGTTTTGCGGCGGCCGAATTAGCGGCAGACGGATTCAAGGAAAAAGCGGTTTCGCTGGTGCTGGCGGGTGGCTTAATCGGCGCCATCGTCGGCCCCAACCTGGCCTCGCGGACCCGCACTTTGTATGAAACGCCGTTTTTGGGCGCTTACATGGCGCTGGGCATCGTGGCGATTTTGGCCATGGTGTGCATGGCCTTCATCCGATTTCCGGCAGTGCCCGCCAAAAAGCCGGGCGACAGCGTGGGCAGGCCCCTGTCCGAGATCATGCGCCAGCCGGTGTTCATTGTGGCGGCCGCCGCTGCGGCACTCAGCTACGGCGTGATGAACTTGCTCATGGCAGCCACACCGCTGGCCATGCAGGTGTGCGGCTTCAGTTTTGACGATGCGGCACTGGTGCTGGAGTGGCATGTGATCGGCATGTTTGCGCCAGGCTTTTTCACGGGCCACTTGATCAAGAAATTCGGCACGCTGCAGATCATGGCGGTGGGCGTGGTCATCAACTTTGTGTGCATTGCAATTGCCTTGTCGGGCGTGGAGCTGCACCAGTTCCTGATCTCGCTGTTCTTACTCGGCCTGGGCTGGAACTTCCTGTTCACCGGCAGCACCACACTGGCCATGCAGGCTTGGACCCCCGCCGAAAAAGACCGGGGTCAGGCGGCCATCAACTTCTTTGTGTTCGCCACCATGGCCGTGACCTCGTTCGCCTCTGGGGCACTGGTCACCACACAGGGCTGGACTTGGCTCAACATCGGCTCGCTCTTGCCTGTGACCCTGACAGGGGCAGCCTTGATGTGGATGGTGGTGCAGCAAAAAAAGAACGCCGCCTGAAACACGGCTCAACGACGGCGCAAACCCCACTGCGCAGCCACCGCCATCGATGTGAAAGCCAACATCATCCAAGCCAGATTGACTGCGCCTTGGTGCGGCACCAGCCCGACCAAATAGCCGCCCGTGGCCCCGGTCAGTTGTTGCATCAGGCCAGCCACCGCTGCGGCTGATCCAGCCAGTGCGGGCAGCACGCCAACCGTGCCCGCCAGTGCTGGCGGGTTGATGAAGCCGTGACCGAGCCCCAGCAAAAGCAGTGGCAACGCCACGGCCAGCGGTGTTTGTACGCCCGCCAAACCCAGCGCCAGCATGATGAGCAATCCTGCGACCGTCAGGCTCTGACCCCAGGCCATGACGCGCGATTCGCCTGCACGCGCAATGAACCGGGAGGTCATGAAATTGCCCAAAATATAGGACACAGGCACGGCCATGATGAACCAACCAATGCCGTCCGGCCCGATGCCATAACCCTTGAGCACGATGGGTGCCCCGGCCAGAAAAGCGTAAAACGTGGCGGTCGTGGCGGCAAGGATGACCACATAAAGCACATAGCGGGGCTCGCGCAACAGGCGGGCATAAGCGCTGAGCATGGCCCGCAGCCAATGGCCAGCAGCTGGCGCAGCGGGGGTCACACGCGGCAAACCGAGCCACGCCGCCACCGCAAGCAACAGCGCCAGCACCGCCAACAGCACAAAGTTGGTTTGCCAGCCAAAGCGCACATGGATCTGCCCACCAATCAACGTGGCCAGTGGCGGACACATGCCCAGCGCCATGCCTATATAGGCCATGACGCGGGTGCGCTGTGGACCCGTGAACAGGTCTTGCACCATGGAGCGCCCCACCACCATGCTGGCCGCACTGCCCGCGCCTTGCAGCACCCGAGCGGCAGTGAGCATCGTGATGTCGGTGGCCAACGCGGCCATCACCGAGGCCAAGCCCGCCACCCCCAGGCCCAGCATCAACATGGGCTTGCGCCCGTGTCGGTCCGACAAGGGGCCATACACCAGCTGCAAAGCACCGTAGGCGACCACATAAGCACTGAAGGTCAGCTGCACATGGGCCTGATCGGTGGCAAAAAGGGTGCCCCATTCCTGCATGGAGGGCAGGCACAAGGTCATGGCCAGCAAGCCAAATGCGATTTGGGCCAACACATTGGCAATCAGCCACGGGGAGTGGCTGCGGGATTGGGCGGGATGATCGGTGTGAGCGGCAGAGGGAGTCATGAAAGGCCAAAAAATGGGGTGCGCATGACCCACAGGATCAGCCCGGGCAAGGGCTCAAGGACGCTGCAACTTGAACACCGCCGTGCCCGCCATGAGGTTGGGCAAAAACCGTACTTCTTGACCGTGTTGCAGGCCAAACCCATCGAGGATGCGCAAATCGTTCTTGCCGGCCAGGTCGGCAAAGTCGGCATAAGTGCCCACGCGGATGTTGGGCGTGTCGTACCACTGGTAGGGCAGGCGCTTGGTCACCGGCATGCGGCCACGCAGCACGCTCAGGCGGTTGAACCAGTGCGCAAAGTTGGGAAAGGCGACGATGCCGATTTTTCCGACACGGGCGGTCTCGCGCAGCATGGTTTCGGCGTTGCGCAGGTGTTGCAGCGTGTCGATTTGCAGCACCACATCAAACGACTGGTCGGCAAAAACTTTCAGGCCCTGGTCGAGGTTGAGCTGCAACACGTTCACGCCACGCTGGGCACAGGCCAGCACATTGGCGTCGTCCAGCTCCACACCGTAGCCGGTGCAGCCGTTGTGTTCTTGCAGGTAAGCGAGCAAGGCACCGTCGCCACAGCCCAGGTCGAGCACGCGTGCGCCTTGAGGGACCAGGCGGGCGATGGCTTGCATGATCAAAGGGTCGCTCATGCGGCACCTCCCAGGCTGTTGGCGATCTGGCCGAAGTAGGCCCGCACCACGTTCATGTAGCGCTCGTCGTCGAGCAAAAAGGCGTCGTGGCCGTGGGGGGCGTCGATTTCGGCATAGCTCACGTCACGGCGGTTGTCGATCAGGCCTTTGACGATTTCGCGGCTGCGGGCCGGCGAAAAGCGCCAGTCGGTGGTGAAGCTGATCAGCAAAAACTTGCAGATGGCACGCTCCAGCGCTTTGGACAGGTCGCCGCCAAAGGCGCGGGCCGGGTCAAAGTAATCGAGCGCCCGGGTGATCAGCAAATAGGTGTTGGCGTCAAAGTACTCGCTGAACTTGTCGCCTTGGTAGCGCAGGTAGCTTTCGATCTGGAATTCGACTTCCTGCGTGGAGTATTTGTAGCCGGTGGGGCTGTTGACAGCACTGCGCAGCTCGCGGCCAAACTTTTCGTTCATCACGTCGTCGCTCAAATACGTGATGTGGCCGATCATGCGGGCGATGCGCAGGCCGCGTTTGGGCACCACGCCGTGGGCATAAAAGTGCCCATCATGAAAGTCGGGGTCGGTCACGATGGCGCGGCGGGCCACTTCGTTGAAAGCGATGTTTTCGGCGTTCAGGTTGGGGGCGCTGGCCACCACCACCGCGTGCTTCACGCGCTCGGGGTACTGCAGCGTCCAACTCAATGCCTGCATGCCGCCCAAACTGCCACCCATCACGGCGGCCAGTTGTTCAATGCCCAAAGCGTCCAGCAAGCGAGCTTGGGCGTTGACCCAGTCTTCCACCGTGATCACGGGAAAGTCCGCGCCATACACGCGCCCGGTGTCGGGGTTCACATGCATGGGGCCGGTCGAGCCAAAGCACGAGCCCAGGTTGTTCACGCCGATCACAAAAAAGCGGTCGGTGTCGAGTGACTTGCCCGGGCCGATCATGTTGTCCCACCAGCCCAGGTTTTTGGGTTGGTCGGCATACACGCCTGCCACATGGTGCGAGGCGTTGAGCGCGTGGCAGATCAACACGGCATTGGATTGGTCGGCGTTGAGCGTGCCGTAGGTTTCGTAGCTCAGCGAATAGCCACGGAGGGACGCACCACTTTGCAAAGGCAAAGGGGCTTCAAACAGCATGCTTTGGGATTCGGCGATCAGCATCGAATGTGTTCAGGTGTGCAAAAAAACAAAACCCGGCTTCGCAGTCAGCTGGGCCGGGTTTCTGTGAGATGAAACACACGCCATTTAGCTGAATTTCGAAACCATCACGGTTTCGGCGCCCGCAATCGGGTTCAAATCGGCGCATGGGTCAAGTATATGACGAACGCCACCCGCCCTTTTCAGGAGCACGCATGTCAGATCTCTATGGCTCGGACGCCTACAGTCCCGTCGACATCGCCCGCCGCATCGAGGCCGTGGGCGAGACCAAGGCCCGCATGGCCGCGCTGCCGCTGGCTTTGCTGGGCGTGCTGGCCGGGGCTTTCATTGGCTTGGGGGCCATGTTGTTTGTGCTGGTCAAGTCCGACCCGAGCCTGGGCTTTGCGGCCAGTTCGGTGCTGGGCGGCCTGGTGTTTGCCATGGGCTTGCTCATGGTCGTGGTGGCCGGGGCCGAGCTGTTCACCGGCAACAACTTGATTGTCATGGCCTGGGCCGACGGCCGGGTCAGCACAGGGCAGGTGCTGCGCAACTGGGGCATTGTGTGCCTGGCCAACTTCGTGGGCGCGGCCGGTCTGGCGCTGCTGGTGTTTGCCAGCGGCCACGCCAGCCTCAACGGCGGCGCGATTGGCCACAAGGTGGTGCAGATCGCCGTGGCCAAGCAGGAGCTGCCCTTTGTCACGGCCTTGTTGCGCGGCGTGCTGTGCAATGTGCTGGTGTGCATGGCCGTGTGGATGGCCATGGCCGGGCGCAGCGTGACCGACAAGGCCGTGGCGGTGATGCTGCCGGTGATGGCCTTTGTGGCGGCTGGCTTTGAGCACAGCATTGCCAACATGTACCTGATGCCGCTGGCCATGCTGCTGCAGCACGACGGCCTGACGGGCCACCCCACCGTCACTTGGGCCGGCATGCTGGGCAATCTGCTGCCCGTGATTTTGGGGAATGTGCTGGGGGGCGCGGTGCTGGTGGCCGGGGTTTACCACGTCATTTACAAGCGCCAGCCGCTCACTTGAAAACCATCGTTTTCAGTCCCTCTTGTGGGGGTCTTGGGCACCGGCATCAGGCCAAGCTCAGAAAAAACTCCCAAGCCCAATAGACCCCCACACTCAGCAACAGCCCGGCGGCCAGCCAGGCGCGGTTGCTGGGCACCAGGTCCGGGCCTTTGCCTTCGATGCGGCCGGTCAGCATGGGCAGGGCCAGGTTCTTTTTGCGCCAAAAACTTTGTCCGGCCAACAAAGCCAGGTGCGCCAACACCAAAGCCAAAGCGGTGTTGCCAAAAAATTCGTGCAGCGCCTCGAACACCTCGACCCCGACATCCCCGCCCCATTCGTGGAAGGTGCCGTAACCGCTCAGGGTCAAGGGCAACACGACCAGCAACAAGCTGGTCAGCGATGCGGCCATGAGCAAAATGGGGCCTTGTCGCCAGGCCACAGTTTGCCAACTGCCACCTTTGGACAACGCCGCTTTGACCGTTTGGAGCCAGGCCCAGGTGCCGCTGCTTTTGCGCCACAAGGTGCTCAGCCGCGCCGGTCTGGGGCCGACCAGTCCGTACACCAGCCGAAAGGCCAGCATGCCAGCCAAGGTGTAACCCAGCACCACATGCACCAAGCGCCAGTGTTCACTGTCGGCCGTGATGTAGGCCCCACAAAAGCTCAGGGCAAACAGGGCGTGGAACATGCGCATGGGCGCATCGATGACCAAGCGGCCCGGTGCCGGGTTGCTGGGCGTTTGAGGGGGGGCTGAGGCCATGGATGGGGACGATGTGCGCACCGGAGCCGATGGCGGCGAGGCGGGAATGAGGGGCCTGGTGTGGGTCATGAGGGGCTTTCTTCAGTCGTTCCAGGCGCGGCTTTGCGAGGCGCTCAGGCCAGCCGGGCGTTTCAAGTTGTGGTCGTCGAACATGCCGCGTTCGGTGCCGGTGTGGCAGGAGGCGCAGTTGGCGGCTGACTTGACGCTGGGCAGCTGCCAGACGGCCTTGTCGATCTGGCGGTGCTTGCGCTCGAACCAGGCCGAGCGGGTCAGGCGGTCTTGCGGCGGCTCTTCGGCCACGCGCTTGTAGGTGCCCGCATGGGTTTGCAGCCACTGGCCGATCTCGGTCACGGTTTTGGCGTCCAGGGAAGCGTCGCTGCCGTAGTGTTGGTCCAGCCCTTTCATGACGCGTTGCCAGGACCGTGCGGGCAGCATGCCGGGCGGGTAGGCGGTGTGGCATGCGGCGCATTCGGCGGTGTAAGACGGCAAAATTTTGGCGGGCATGCGTGAACCGTCGGCGTGTGCGGCGGTCAAGCCCAAGCTGCTCAACATGACGACAGCCAAGGTGTGCCGCACCCAAGTCGGCGCGACGGGGTGAGCCCAGTGTCTGGAGGGGGTGGTTTTCAAGTGCGGGTTCATGGTCTTTGTGTCCATCATGCGAGCCGTGGGGGCTTTAAGGTTTGATGCGGGTCAGGTAAGCCAGCACATCGGCTTTTTCCTGGGCGCTGCATTCGCGGCTGAGCACGTCTTTGCAGTTGCGTTTGAACCATTTGTTGGTTTTGGCCGTGTCGGTGAAGGCTTTGGCATTGAAGGCCGGGGCCAGGGGCTCGATGCTTTTGCCGGTGCTGGCGTGCTTGCCCTGCGCGGTGGGCGGTGTGCCGTGGCACGAGGCGCAAGACCATTCGCCGCCGTGGCCTTGCTTGAAAAAGGCCTCGCCCCGATCGGCCTGAGCCGGGGCACCCGCTTGCGCTGTCCAGTGGCTCAATTGCTGGGCAGGGGTGGTGTCGGCGGCTTGGGCTCCGGGCATGATCAGGGTTTGGGCGGCGCACAACGCTGCCAGTGCCCACAGGCGGGTGGGGAGCCGGGACGAATGAGATGAATGTTGCGATGGGCGCATGGGGGTTCTCCTTTCAGGGGTTCAATGAGCGAATGGCTGCATTGTGTGAAGCCCCACTTGAACGGCAGCTGAAGCCTTTGTTCAGGGTCTGTTCAGCTTTTGTGCAGGACAATGGCGCTGTGAAAAACACCTCCCACTCCGCCTGCTTGCCGCTTGCTTTGAGGACCCAGGCCATCTGCGCCCTGCTGGCCGTGTCTGCCTTGGGCTGGCATGGCGGCGCAGGGGCCAGCGACAAGGGCGACCACGAACGCGCCCGGCAAGCGGTGCAGTCCGGGCAGGTCATGCCCTTGTCCAAGGTGTTGGCCAACATCGAGCGAGACCATCCCGGGCAAGTGCTTGAGGTGGAGCTGGAAAGCCGCGACCGGCAATGGCAGTACGAAATCAAATTGCTCAAGCCCGATGGCCGTTTGAGCAAGCTCAAGATCGATGCCCGCACGGGTGCCTTGCTTGAGCAAAAAACACGCTGAGACCCCCCATGCGCATCTTGTTGGTTGAAGACGAACCCACCTTGCGTGAGCAGTTGCGCTCAGGTCTGGCCGAGGCCGGTTATGTGGTGGTGCCCGCTGACAACGGGCGAGATGCCCACTTTTTGGGCGAGACCGAAGCGTTTGACGCCGTGGTGCTGGATTTGGGCTTGCCGCTGATGGATGGCTTGACCGTGCTGCAGCGCTGGCGCGACCAAGGCCACAGCATGCCGGTGCTGATTTTGACGGCGCGTGACAACTGGCACGACAAGGTCTCGGGCATCGATGCCGGAGCCGACGATTACCTGACCAAGCCCTTTCACATGGAAGAGTTGCTGGCCCGCGTTCGCGCTTTGATCCGGCGGGCCCATGGGGTGGCCTCTGCGGTGCTGCGCCATGGCGAGGTGGCGCTGGACACCCGCAGCGGCCGCGTGACCGCCATGGGCCAGACCGTGCCCTTGACCAGCCACGAATACAAAGTGCTGGACTACCTGATGCACCGCCCCGAGGCGGTGGTCTCGCGCAGCGAACTGATCGCGCACATTTACGCGCAAGACTTTGACCGTGACTCCAACACCATCGAGGTGTTTGTCGGGCGTTTGCGCAAGAAGCTGCCCACGCTGAACATCGAGACTGTGCGTGGCCTGGGATACCGGCTGGTCCAGCTCAAGGACGGGGGACGATGACCCCCTTGGGCACGCGGCCCCACAGCCTGCTGGGCTCTTTGCGTTTTCGCTTACTGGCGGCCACGCTGCTGGGTTTGTCGCTGGCCCTGGTGTTGGCGGGCTTGGTGCTCAATGGCTTGTTTCACGAGCATGTGCTGCGGCAGTTTGAAAAAAGCCTGGCCCAACAGCTGACCCAAGTCACCGCCCGTCTGTCGGTCAATGCGCAGGGCCAGCCCGTGGTTGATGCGCTGGCGCTGTCCGATCCGCGCTGGCAGCGGCCCTTGTCGGGTCTGTATTGGCAGTTGGACGAGCTCACACCTGGCCAGGTGCGGCCGGGGGTGCTGCGTTCACGTTCTTTGTGGGACACGCAATTGGCCTTGCCCCCGGATGTGCTGCGCGACGGCGAAACGCACGCCCACGAATTGCCCGGTCCAGGCGACACCCGCTTGCGCGTGCTCGAGCGCACGGTGCGGCCCGATGAGCGGCTGCGTTGGCGCTTGAGTGTGGCGGGCGATTTGAAAGACACACACGAAGCGGTGGCGGGTTTTCAGCGGGTGTTGGGTGTCTCGCTCGCGGCGCTGCTGGTGCTTTTGCTGGCGGCCGCATGGGCACAAGTGGCTTTGGGCTTGCGGCCATTGCAGGCCCTGCACCAGAGTTTGCAAAGCGTTCGGGCCGGTCGTTCGCCCCGTCTGCAAGGCGATTTTCCCAGCGAAGTGCAGCCCTTGGTGAGCGATTTCAACAGCGTGCTGGACCGCAACGACGAGGTGGTGAGCCGCGCCCGCACACAGGCGGGCAATCTGGCGCACGCCCTGAAAACGCCCTTGACGGTGCTAGGGCAGGCTGCGCATGCGAGCGAAGACTCGGGTTTGGCGCTGCTGGTCAAGGAGCAGGTGCAAGCGGCCCGGCGGCACATCGACTGGCACCTGGCCCGCTCGCGCATGGCCGCCACAGTGGGCTTGCCCGGTCAGCGCGTGCCCGTGGTGCCCACCTTGCAAGGCTTGGTTCGAGTGATGCAGCGCGTGCACGCCGATCGTGGCCTGAGCATCAGCTGGGATGACGCCGACGCCCAAGTGCAATTTGCCGGTGAAGCGCAAGACCTGCAAGAGATGCTGGGCAATGTGCTGGACAACGCCTGCCAATGGGCGCACAGCGCGGTGCGCATTCGGGTGATGCCCTGGGCCGATGGCGTACCGACGGGCACAAGGGATGAGGGCCCAAGGCGCTGCCGCATCGACATCGAAGACGATGGGCCGGGCATGTCACCGGCGCAAATGCCGCAGGTCTTGCAGCGCGGCGTGCGCTTGGACGAGTCAGTGCCCGGCAGCGGCTTGGGCCTGGCCATCGTCAGGGACTTGGTGGATGTGTATGGCGGTGAACTTTCACTGCAAACCCCCAGTTCGGGCGCGGGTCTGCAAGTCACCTTGGTGCTGCCTGCCGCGATGCCATGACCGGTCGGCTCTGCTAGCCAAGGCACCAAGGGTAGTCTGCGAGACCATCGCGACGAGGGCGTCGCTCCTACAGGGGGGGCGTTCGCAGGGTATCACCTGCTCAACGCCCAGCACTCAACGGATCAAGGGGCCACAGCTTCGATGGCGATGTCGATGCGCACCTCGTCACCCACGTAAGGCGCGTATTTGCCGGCATTGAACTCGGTGCGCTTGACGGTGGTGAAAGCGTTGGCGCCCAGAGCGGGTTTTTTCATCATGGGATGGGGCATGGCCTGAAAGCTGGTGACCGTCAAGGTCACGGGCTTGGTCACGCCTTTGATGGTCAGCTCGCCTTCGATGGTTTTGGGCTTGTCGCCTTCAAACACCACCTTGGTCGACTTGAACGTGGCGGTGGGGAACTTGGCGGTATCCAGGAAGTCTTCGCCCTGGATGTGGCCGTTGAAGAGCGCCGAGCCGGTGTTCACCGATTTCATGTCGATCACGATGTCCACCGAGCCGGTCTTGGCGTCGGCGTCAAACACCACTTTGCCGGTGGTGTTGCTGAAGCTGCTCAGCTGCGTGGACAGGCCAAAGTGCGAATACGAAAAACGAGGGAAGGTGTGCGAGCCGTCCACGTTGTAGGTCACGGGCGCGGCCAGGGCCGAGCCTGCGGCCACCGATGCGAAGGCCAAAGCGGCGGCGATTTTTTTGAACGATGTCATGAGAAAGCTCCTGTTGAAAAAAGAAATTTGCGGTTGAAAAAAAGGGATCTTGTGCTTGTCGGCAAGTGTTGGACTGCTGGGCGGCGCGTGCCGCGCCGATCGCCCACAGGGTGGGCTCCTACCGGGGGGCATCGCTGGTTTATTTGCCCAAGGTGGTGGCGATGGAAAAGTTGACCTGGATGTCGTTGGCCACCACATCGAATTTGGCCCACATGCCTTCACCGATGCTGTAGTCGGCGCGTTTGAGGGTGAAACCGCCCGTCAGCAGGCCGTCCTTGCCTTGTGCGGTGTGTTTCATGGGAAATTTCACCTCACGCGCCAGGCCCTTGATGCTCAGCGTGCCCTGCACTTCGTACTGGTTGAGCGCGGTGGGTTTGATCTGTTTGGCCACAAACTGGGCTTTGGGGAAAGCCGCCGCGTTGAACCACGATTTGGTCACCACTTCGTCATCGGCCTCGCTCGATCCCGCATCCACGCTGGCCAGATCGACTTCAAAGCTGACCTTGGCTTGTTCTGCTTTGGCGGGGTCAAAGTTCACCTGGGCGGCAAATTTCTTGAAACGGCCGTCCATGGCCACGCCCATTTGTTTGTAGCTGAAGGTGACGCTGCTTTTGGCTGGCACGATGGCGGTGTATGGCGCGGCCTGAGTTTGCATGGCCAGGGCGAGCACCGCCAGGGGGAAGGTATTTTTCAAAGCGGTTTTCATGGGGGGTCTCAAATCACGGGGTCAAATCAAGGGGTCATTCAACGGGCAGGCAACATGCGGCGCACCGTGTCGTCTTTGTGAAAAAAGTGGTGGAAAAACGCAGCTGCGACATGGCCTGCCATCAGCACCAGCAAGCCGATGTTCAAGGCCTCATGCAACTCGGCCAGGCTTTTGCCCAGTGCCTTGTCTTTGCCAATCAGGTCGGGAATCGGCAGCACGCCAAACCAGACGGTGGGCACGCCTTTGGCCGAACTCATGAGCCAGCCGCTCAAAGGGATGGCGATCATCAGCGCATACAGCAAAAAGTGGCCCGCGTGGGCCGCCCACTGCATGTGACGCGGCATGCTGTCCGGCAGGGCCGGTGGACGGTGCGTGAGGCGCCACAGCAGGCGCAGCCAAACCAGCAAAAACACGCTCACACCCGCCCATTTGTGCCACGCGTAGTACTGCAGTTTTTGGGGCGAGAGCGGCAGGTCGCTCATGTAAAAGCCCAGTGCCAGCAGGCCCAAAATCATCAGGGCCATGAGCCAGTGCAGGCTCTTGGCGGTGCGCGTGTAGTGCGGCGTGTGCATGGTGTGTGCTCCTTGAGGGGGTTCAGTGAAATGTGTAGCCGTCCATGGCGATCACATGGTCACTGATACCCCGGAAAAACGCTTCTGGCTGTGCGTCGGCACCCGCAGCACCCAGTGCGGTGAACAGGGGCAACAGGTGCTCGTCGCTCGGGTGGGCGCGTTGGCCCGAGGTTTGCTGTCGGTAGGCCAGCAGGCCAGTCACATCCCGCTGGACCATGTGGGTGTGGATCCAGTCGGCAAAGGCCTGCACATAAGCGGGTGTGGCACCGCCTTGTGACCGCAACACCATCAGGTCGCGCAGGTTGTGGGTGATGTTGCCCGAGGCCATGACCAGAATGTTTTGCGCAGCCAGAGAGGCCAGGGCCTGGCCCACGCGGTAAGCGTGGGCCGGGCCCAGATGGCTTTGCACCGACAGCGGCACCACCGGCACGTCGGCGTCGGGGAACATCTGGCGCAACGGAATCCAGGCCCCATGGTCCAGGCCGCGTTGGGCGTCTTGTGCCACGGGCAAACCGGCCTGTTGCAAAGCTTTGACGACCTGAGCGGCGACTTCGGGGCAGCCCGTGGCGGGGTATTGCATCTCGTACAAGCGCGGGTCAAAGCCGCCAAAGTCGTGAATGGTTTCGGGCCGGGTGGCAAAGCCCACAGTAGGCACTGCCGTGTCCCAGTGCGGGCTGACCACCACGATGGCGCGGGGCGTGCCCAGTTGGGTCGCGACGTGGCTCATGGCCGCGCCCGCTGCACCGGGCTGCAAGGCAAACATGGGTGAGCCATGGGGAACAAACAGAACGGGACGTGGGGCAGACATGGTGGTGTGGCTTGTGTGGTGTTGTTTTGGACTTTAGACGGCTCTGTCGATTTGAAAAAGTATCGAATTTTCAAATCTTTGTTGCACAATTGGCAACAATGGACAAACTCGATGCAATGCAAACCTTTGTGCGGGTGGCCGAAGCGGGCAGCTTCACCGCCGTGGCCGACCAACTGCAGGTGGCCCGCTCGGTGGTCACGCGCCAAATCGCGGCACTTGAAAAGCGCCTGCGCGTCAAACTCATCACACGCAGCACCCGCAGCCTGACCCTCACCCCCGCAGGGGCGGCCTACCTCGAAAAATGCCGCGTCATCCTGAACATGGTGGACGCCGCCGAAGCCAGCCTGGACGAAGAAAAAGCGGTGCCACGCGGGCGCATCCGCCTGGGCCTGCCGCTGAGCTTTGGCCTGCAGCGGCTCATGCCCGCCTTGCTGGAGTTCGCCAAAGCGCAGCCGCACATCGAGCTGCTGATGGACTTTTCGGACCAAAGGGCCAACCTGATCGAAGAGGGCATCGACCTGTCGATCCGCATCACCGCCGACCTGCAGCCCGGCGACATTGTGCGCAGCCTGGGGCATTGCCGATTGCTCACCTTGGTGTCACCCGCTTACCTGTCCGAACACGGCACACCGCGCCACCCCGATGAGTTGCGTCACCACGAATGCTTGGTCTATTCCATCACCGCCAAAGGCGCAAGCTGGCCGTATCGCGTTCAAGGCCAGCCGCAGTTGTTTGCGGTGCGCGGCCGCATCCAGGCCAACAATGGCCTGGCTTTGGTGCAGGCGGCGGCGCAGGGCATGGGCATCACCTTGCAACCCGACTTCATCGCCGAGCCGTTCTTGCAAAGCGGCGAAGTGGTCGAGATCTTGCAAGACTTCGAAGCGCCGCCCTTGGGCATTTACGCCGTCTTGCCCAGCAACCGCTACATCCCGCACCGGGTGAATGTGCTGATTGAACACCTCTCGGCTTGTCTGGCGGGACCTTGATGGGCCTGCCCGCTGTCACGGTGTTGACGGCAGCCCTCGGGTTTCAAGCCACAATCAGCCCATTGTTTTTACGCCTCCTTTTCTCTCCATATTGAACGCCTGTTTTTTTGACTGGACCCCGCCATGACCTACCCCAACACCCAACTCTTCATCAACGGCCAGTGGTGCGATGCCGAAGGCGGCCGCACCCTGGCCGTGTTCAACCCCGCCACCGGCACCGAAATCGGCCGCCTGGCGCATGCGGGCATCCCCGACCTGGAGCGTGCCGCGCAAGCGGCGCAAAAGGGCTTTGAGTTGTGGCGCGATGTGCCGGCCAACGAGCGCAGCGCCATCCTGCGCAAGGCCGCCGCCCTGATGCGTGAACGTGCCCCCCAAATTGCCGAGCTGCTCACCCAAGAGCAAGGCAAGCCCTTGGCCGAAGCCAAGGTCGAGGCCATGTCGGCCGCCGACATCATCGAGTGGTTTGCAGAAGAAGGCCGCCGCGTGTATGGCCGCATCGTGCCACCGCGCAACATCCACGTGCAGCAGCAAGTGCTCAAGCAGCCTGTGGGGCCTGTGGCCGCCTTCACGCCCTGGAACTTCCCCATCAACCAGGCCGTGCGCAAAATGTCCGCCGCCTTGGCCACCGGCTGCTCCATCATCGTCAAAGCACCCGAAGAAACGCCTGCCGCGCCCGCCGAGTTGATCCGCGCCTTTCACGACGCTGGCGTGCCCGCTGGCGTGATTGGTTTGGTCTATGGCACACCCGCCGAGATCTCGAACTACCTGATCGCGCACCCGCTGATCCGCAAGATCACCTTCACCGGCTCCACACCTGTGGGCAAGCAACTGGCCGCCTTGGCCGGCCAGCACATGAAACGCGTGACCATGGAGCTGGGCGGCCACGCCCCGGTCATCCTGGCCGAAGACGCCGACATTGGCTTGGCGCTGAAGACCGCCGGTGCGGCCAAGTTCCGCAACGCGGGCCAGGTCTGCATCTCGCCCACCCGCTTTTTGGTGCACCACAGCATTGCCGACGCCTTTGCCGAACAATTTGCCGCACAAGCACAGGCCCTGAAAGTGGGCGATGGCCTGGCCGCAGGCACACAAATGGGGCCACTGGCCAACGATCGCCGCTTGGCCGCCATGCAGTCCATCGTGCAAGACGCCCGCGCCAAGGGTGCCAAGGTGCTCACAGGTGGTGAGCGCATTGGCACCCAAGGCAACTTCTTTGCGCCCACAGTGCTCTCGCATGTGCCGCTGGACGCCGATGTGGTGGTCAACGAGCCCTTTGGCCCGATCGCCGCGATCCGCAGCTTCGAGAAGATCGAAGACGCGATTGCCGAAGCCAACCGCCTGCCCTTTGGCCTGGCCGGTTATGCCTTCACCAACTCCATGAAAACCATGCACCAGCTCAGCCAGCGTCTGGACGTGGGCATGCTGTGGGTCAACCAGCCTGCCGCGCCTTGGCCTGAGCTGCCTTTTGGCGGTGTCAAGGATTCGGGTTACGGCTCCGAAGGCGGCCCTGAGGCGCTGGAGGCTTACCTGAACAGCAAGACGGTGTCGATCTTCAACGCCTGAAGGGCCTGACCGTGATGCACATCCTGGTCACCGGCTTTGAGCCCTTTGGCGGGCAAAGCCTCAACCCGTCGTGGGAGGTGGCGCGTGCCTTGCACGGTTTGCAACTGCAAGGCGCTCAAGTCACGGCGGTGCAGTTGCCTTGTGTGTTTGCCAAGGCCCTGCCCGCTTTGCAGCAAGCCTTGGCTCACCTCAGCCCTGACATCGTGCTGTCCCTGGGCCAGGCCGAGGGGCGTTGTGATTTCTCGGTTGAGCGTGTGGCCATCAACGTGCAAGACGCCCGCATCCCCGACAACGCGGGGGCGCAGCCCATCGATGTGCCGGTGATCGCGGGGGGACCTGCGGCCTACTTCAGCACCTTGCCCATCAAGTCTTTGGTGGCGGGCTTGAAGGCCGCGGGTTTTCCAGCCTCGGTGTCGCAAACGGCGGGCACCTTTGTCTGCAACCAGGTGTTTTATGCCCTGCAGCACACGCTGGCGGGGCTGGGCGTGCACAGCGGCTTCATGCACCTGCCGCTGCTGCCCGAGCAAGCCGCGCAGTGGAAAGGCCCCACCCTGCCCAGCTGGCCGGCCAGCTTGCAAATCGCCGGCGTGACGCAGGCCCTGACTTTGCTCCTGGCGCAGCGCCAGCAAGGCCTGGCCGATGCGGCCATCAGTGGCGGCACCTTGAACTGAAGCACCCCGGTTTGGCCAAGGGGGGTGGGTTCCCACACAATGCAGGGCCCCCCGTAGGCGCGACGTCCCCGTCGCGATCAAGCCTCGCAGGCCACCAACAATCGCCCCGGGGGCGGGGCTCCTACAAAACGCAGGGCACCCCCCCGTAGGAGCGACGCCCTCGTCGCGATCAAGCCTCGCAGACCACCAACAATCGCCCCGAGGGCGGGGCTCCTACAAAACGCAGGGCACTCCCGTAGGAGCGACGCCCCCGTCGCGATCAAGCCTCGCAGACCACCCACCATCGCCCCGAGGGCGGGGCTCCTACAAAGGCAAAAAACCGTCACTGCGAGAACGCCGCCTGTTCGCCCGACTGCATGACCTGTCCATGGGCGTTCTATCCCACCGTTTTGGCATGCCAGCGCACAGACGGCGGCGGGTATTTTCACGATCATGGGGCTCATACCAAAACGTCAGGAGCCCACTTGAACAAACAAAGCATTTGCCGTTGCGTCGTTGCCAGCTTGCTCAGCATCACCGCCGCCTCGTGGGCACAGACTTCAGTGGGCTTGGGCCGCGCCGATTACAAGGACAACTGCGCCAGCTGCCACGGCGCGTCGGGCAAGGGTGATGGCCCCATGCATTCATTTTTGCTCAAGCCACCTTCCGATCTCACACGCATTGCGCAGCGCCATGGCGGCCAGTTTCCGCAGGAGCTGATGTGGGAGGTGATCGATGGCCGCTGGTCGGGCGACGGTGGCCCGCACGGCTCGCGCGAGATGCCGGTGTGGGGCCAAGAGTTCAAGGCCCGGGCCATGACCGAACCCGGCGACTCACCCCGCACCGCCGAGTGGTCAGCACGCCAACGCATCGCGTCTTTGCTCAAGTACCTCGAGACGATCCAGCAGCCGTGAACCTTGGGGCCATGCACGATCAAGGGCAATGGCCAGGGCCAAGAACTGGGTTGCAGCGCGGCTTGTCGACCCAATAACCCGGCACAAAACAAGTCCATTGCACAAGCAAGGGGGCTGTACCCCGAGACCATGGCCGAACATGCAGGGCTCAATTTTGGAGATACCCGTATGGCTTGGTTGGACTTTTTGAAAAACGGCAACGAACTGAGTGAACTGTTGATCGAGGGGAACAACCCCTACAGCGCCCAGCTGCTCAAGCAAGCCGATGTGGACCAGATGCGCAACCACATCCAGCCCGACGAGCGGGTGTTGGGCTATGTGCTGGGCCGCGTGGTGCTGTCTGGCCGTGGCCTGTGGCTGCTGACCGACCGCCAACTGCTGGTGTCAGAAAACGACACGGGCACCTTGGTGCACCACTTGGCCTTGAAAGACATCACCCAGGCCGAGTGCGTCAAAGGCAAATACGGCTACACCCTGCGTGTGACCGCTGCTGGCCAGCAGCGCAGTGTGTACGGTGCCTCGGCCCATCTGGCGGCGGTGTTTTACCGCGCCTTAGGCCAAAAAGTCTCTTGCAGCCCGGTCTTTAAACCCACCGCCCTGGACGCCGACGACGTGGCCGAGGTGGTGCACCACTTTTCAGACGCCGCCCTGCGCCTGCAACCCGTGGCCCTGGTCAACGCCGATGCCCGCGCCCTGATCGCCCAACTGGCCCAAGACGCGGCGGGCCAAGGCTGGCTGCAAGCCAGTGAAGCGCGTCAAGTGCACGAGACTGAAGTGGTCTCTTCGTAGGTCGGCGGCTTCAGCCCCGACATGACTGGACGCGCCGAAGCCTGCATCAGTCGGAGCTGAAGCTCCGACCTACAAAATACCTCTGCCCCGAAGAAGCAACGGCTTCGCAGGTCGGCGGCTTCAGCCCCGACATGAGGCCTTGGCTCAGCACCGATGGTCAGCGCCATTGAAACCACTGTCGGAGCTGAAGCTCCGACCTACCAAATACCTCTGCCCCGAAGAAGCACCGGCTTCGTAGGTCGGCGGCTTCAGCCCCGACATGAGGCCTTGGCTCAGCACCGATGGCCAGCGCCATTGAAACCACTGTCGGAGCTGAAGCTCCGACCTACAAAATACCTCTGCCCCAAAGAAGCACCGGCTTCGCAGGTCGGCGGCTTCAGCCCCGACATGAGGCCTTGGCTCAGCCCCGATGGCCAGCGCCATTGAAACCACTGTCGGAGCTGAAGCTCCGACCTACCAAATACCTCTGCCCCGAAGAAGCACCGGCTTTGTAGGTCGGCGGCTTCAGCCCCGACATGAGGCCTTGGCTCAGCCCCGATGGCCAGCGCCATTGAAACCACTGTCGGAGCTCAAGCTCCGGGCTACAAAAGATCGACACTGGGTAAAAACTTCACCGAAGGGCGGGCCTTTGTGGGGCGACCGCCTTTAACTCTGGCGTCGACAAATCAAGGTTTACTGGGTTCGATCCGTTTCAGGTCGAAGCCCCGGTCGTGCAGCTTGCCCAGCAATTCCTGGTAGGTGGCCGCAGGCATTTGGGGCGTGCGTGACAAGATCCACAAATAGTCCCGATCAGGCTCGCTCACCACCACCCACTGGTAGTCCGGGTCCAGATCGATGATCCAGTAGTCGCCCCAGACCATGGGAATGAAGGACAGCCACTCGGGGGCAAAGCGCACCTTGAGCCGGGGAGAGTTCGGTCCGCCGATTTGGCGTGCTGCGCCCAGCGCCTCGCTCCATTCGCCCTTGTCGGTTTTGCAGCGGTTGAGCACCTGCACCCGGCCGTCGGCTTGCAGGGTGTAGGTGGCCTGCGTACTGCTGACGCATTTTTTCTGAAACCAGTTCGGGTATTTGGCAATCTCGTGCCAAGTGCCCATGTAGCGCGGCACATCGACCGAGGGCACGGTTTGCAAGGGCGCGGGGTTGGCCTGCGCCGGGCCGATGGCCACCCCAACAGTCAAGGCCAAAGTCATCAGAGCTGCCGCCATTCGATGCGTGGCGGCTTGACCGGCCCCTCGTTTAGGCGCATTCATCGCGTGGGTTGTGGGGCTCATGGGCTTGTCCTTTGGGAGGTGTCTGGGCAGTCGCAGGAAGGCGGTGTCGCTGCAGCAAGCTTGCCACAGCGATCACACAGCGTCTGTCCGTTACACCACGATCGGGTTCAGTGCGCCGTCCATGCTCATGCAAATGCCGGTGACGTAGCTGGCTTTGGACGAGGCCAAAAAAAGCACGGCGTTGGCGATTTCTTCGGGCTCGGCCATGCGGCCCAGCGGAATTTTGGCGACCGACTGGGCCATGACCTCGTCGGGGCTGATGCCTTTGAGTCGGGCTTCAGCGGCCAAGCCTTCGTTGAGGCGGTCGGTCAGGGTGAGGCCGGGGTTGACGGCATTCACGCGGACGCCCTGCGCCCCATAAGCAGCGGCCAAGCCCGCGCTCACCAGCATCAGCGCCGCGTTGGCCGCGCCACCGGGCAGGTGGATGGGGCTGGCCACTTTGCCGCCGTTGCCCACCACGTTCACCACCGCGCCTTGCCCGCGTGCGGCCATGCGCTGGATGCAGGGCGTGACCATGTGGATGGTGGTGAAGTACTTGGCCTGCATGGCGTCGGCAAAGGCCTCGGGTGTGAGCTCGGGGGCGGGTGTGCGCTTGGCCGCACCCGCCGAGTTGACCAACACGTCGACGGGGCCGAACGCGGCTTCGGCCGCGTTCAGGGCCACCAAGGCGGCCGAGGCGTCGCGCAAATTGGCGGCCACGGTGTGGATGCGCTCGGCGGGAAATGTGGCCTGCAGCTGGGCGCGTGCGGCCTCGAGGTTGGCGCTGTCACGCGAGACCAGGCTCACGCGGGCGCCTTCGGCCAAAAAGCCCCGCGCACAGGCCAGGCCAATGCCTTTGCTGCCGCCGGTGATGAGGATGTGTTTGTCGCTTAGGTGCAGGTCCATGGTGTTGTTATCTGATGAAATCAAAAATTCTGACCATGTCACTTTAATCACTCTTGCACAAGTCCTGTTCCATGAATTCCAAAACCTCTGCGCTGCGTGCGCGATTGAACCAAGCTGGCCTGGTGGTCGCCCCCGGTGTGTTTGACATGGTCTCGCTGCGCCTGGCCGACAGCTTTGGCTTTGATGCGCTGTACATGACCGGCTATGGCACCGTGGCCTCGCACATGGGCCTGCCCGACGCGGGCCTTGCCACCTACAGCGACATGGTCGGCCGCGTCACCGCCATGGCGGGCATGGCCCGCACGCCACTCATTGCCGATGCCGACACTGGCTACGGCGGCCTGCTCAACATGCGCCACACCATCCGGGGCTACGAGGCGGCAGGCGCTTGCGCCATCCAGCTCGAAGACCAGGAGTTCCCCAAAAAATGCGGCCACACGCCGGGCCGCCGCGTGATCCCCATGGCCGACATGGTGCGCAAGATCCAGGTGGCGGTGGACTCGCGCGAGTCCAAAGACTTTTTGATCATCGCCCGCACCGACGCCCGCACCACGCTGGGCCTGGACGAGGCGCTGCGCCGGGCCGAGGCTTACGCCAAAGCCGGTGCCGACATCTTGTTTGTCGAGTCGCCCGAGTCCGAAGAAGAAATGCGCCGCATCGGCCAAAGCTTTGATGTGCCGCTGGTGGCCAACATGGTCGAAAAAGGCCGCACCCCGGTGCTGACGAAGCCCGAGCTGGAAGCGCTGGGCTACAAGATCGCCATCTTCCCCGTCACGGCCTTGCTGGCGGGTGTGCAGGCCATGACGCAGGTGTACCAGCAGTTCAAAGACACCGGCTCGTCGGCCCAAGGCAGCACGCCTTTGTACGACTTTGCCGACCTGACGAAGCTCATGGGTTTTGAAGACGTGTGGGCTTTTGAAAAGCGCTACGCTGAAACCAATTGATTCACCTACAAACCCATTGGAGACAACGATGACCCAGAAGACCCCAACACCCCGACGCCAATGGCTCAAAGCCGCGCTCAGCACGGGCTTGATGGCCGCTGCCTGCGGCGGCCTGGCCCTGAGCGCTGGCACAGCCGCTGCCCAAGCAGCCTACCCCGCCAAACCCATTCGCCTGGTGGTTCCCTTTGCGACCGGCGGCGTGACCGACACCAGCGGCCGCCTGATTGCCGAGCAGCTGTCCAAGCGCTTGGGCCAGCAGGTGATCGTGGACAACAAACCCGGTGCCTCGGGCAACATCGGCACACAAATGGTGGCCACGGCCGAACCCGATGGCTACACCTTGCTCTTGGGCTTTGACGGAACGATGGTGATCAACCCCCATGTGTTTCCCAAAGTGGGTTTTGACACCGCCAAAGACTTTGCCCCCATCGGCAAAATTGGCGATGCGATTTTGATTTTGGTGGCGCACCCCGGCGTGAAGGCCAAGACGCTGCAGGAAGTGATCGCCCTGTCCAAAACCCAGTCGGGCGGCCTGTCGTATGGCACCTCCGGCACGGGCGGCACCCCCCACATTGCCGGTGAATTGCTCAAGCAGCGCACGGGGGCCAACCTCACGCACATCCCCTACAAAGGCGGCGGTCAGGCCATGATCGATGTGATGGGCGGCAACATTCCGCTGGTCTACACCGCCGTGGCGGGGGCGATTTCGCACGTCAAGTCGGGCAAGTTGCATGCGGTGGCGGTGTCCAGCGCACAACGCGCCCCGTCCATGCCCGAGGTGCCGACCTTCATCGAAGCGGGTGTGGCCGATTTCGACATCAACTCATGGGTCGGTTTGCTGGCCCCGGCCAAAACGCCCCGGGCGATTGTGGACAAACTCAACACCGAGCTGAATGTGGTCTTGAACGACCCGGCCGTGCGCGAGCGCCTGAACACCCTGGGCATCACGGCCAGCCCGGGCGGCCCCGAGAAGTTTGGCCGCGACATGGCGCGTGACCTGTCGCGCTATGCGGCGGTGGTCAAGGCGGCCAACATCAAGGCCGAGTAACTCAGCCCTGCAGCCCCTTGACCAGGGGCTGCGCCAGCCGCTCGCCTTCTTGCACCCAGAACACCGGATCGGCTTTGCGAATGCGGCCAATGGCGTTGCCCATGTGGGCGGAAGCAGCTTCGCGTGCCCGCTCGGGATCACCCGCCTGCACGGCCTGCAAGATGGCCTGGTGCTCGCTGCGCACAGCGGCCGCAAAGTCACCGCGCCGGGCCTCGTTGGCCCGGGTCACCTGGGTGGCCCCGTGCAAAAACTGGCTCAGATAGCCCAGCGTCTGGATCAAAAATGGATTGCGCGTGGCCTCGGCAATGGCGCGGTGAAAATTCACATCCTCGGCCACGCCATCACCACCCGACTGCACGGCTTGGTCCAGCGCCTGGACCGCCTGCTCGATGGCCTGCAGGTCGCTGGCACTGCGCCGCTCAGCCGCCAGCGCTGCCACCTCGGCCTCCAGGGCGCGGCGCACCTCCACGATCTGAACCACCGCCTCTTGCGAAGCAGCATGCCGGGCTTCGAAGTTCAGGGGCGCAAAAGGCTGCTGCACACTCACAAACACCCCACTGCCCTGGCGCGAATCCACCAAGCCCAGCGATTTGAGGCGCGACACCGCCTCGCGCACCACGGTGCGGCTGACGGCGAACTGCTCAACCAGTCGCGCCTCGGTGGGCAGTTTGTCGCCCGGTGCCAAACGACCTTGCTTGATCTCGGCGCTCAATTGCTCGGCCACCTGATCGGACAGGCGAGCGCCGCTGGAGACGGGGGTGAAGTGTTGACTCATGTGGTTGTCATACAAGAAACAAGTTCAAGCATAACGGACCATGCGACGGGGTGCTGTCAAACAGGTGTCGTTGGGCGTTGAGCGTTCAACCCACCATGTTGGACGCTGAACCCTCAACGCGAAAAATTACGTTTAGGTAAACCGATTTATCAATGGTAAATTACAGTCTGGGCACCACAGGGTGCTTTTTGACCATTTTGGAGCTGTGCACATGGGTGCTTACGTCAACCCGATTTATCCCTACAAGTCGCCTGCCGACCTGATGGCCACGCCGCCGCAGCGCAAACCGCTGATCGTGATTGGTGCAGGGCCGGTGGGCTTGGCGGCGGCCATCGATGCGCGTTTGCAAGGCTTGGACGTGCTGGTGCTGGACGACGACAAGACCGTCTCGGTCGGTTCGCGGGCGGTGTGTTACGCCAAGCGCTCGCTCGAAATCCTGGACCGCCTGGGCATTGCCGACGAGGCCTGCGGCTTAGGCGTGAGCTGGAACATCGGCCGCACTTTTTTGGAAGAAGACGAGGTCTACCAGTTCAACCTGGTGCCCGATGCGGGCCACAAGCGCCCCGGCATGATCAACCTGCAGCAGTACCACGTTGAGGAAATGCTGATTGCACGCGCACTCGAATTGGGGGCCGACATCCGCTGGCAGCACAAGGTGACGGCGGTGACGCGTCACGACACGCACGCCACGCTCTCGGTGGAAACGCCCGAAGGCCACTTTGACATCGAGGCCGACTGGCTGGTGGTGGCCGACGGTGCACGCAGCCCAATCCGCCGCCATCTGGGGCTGGACATTGAAGGCCGCGTGTTTCAGGACCGCTTCTTGATCGCCGACGTGATCATGAAAGCCGACTACCCCGCCGAGCGCTGGTTCTGGTTCGACCCGCCGTTTCACCCCAACCAGAGCGTTCTGCTGCACAAGCAAAGCAACAACGTCTGGCGCATCGATTTTCAGCTCGGCTGGGACGCCGACCCCGAAGAAGAAAAGAAACCCGAAAAAGTCATCCCGCGCCTGAAGGCCATGCTGGGCGATGACCGCCCGTTTGAGTTGGAGTGGGTCAGCATCTACACCTTCCAGTGCCGCCGCATGACCGACTTTCGCCATGGCCGTGTGCTGTTTGTGGGCGATGCGGCGCACCAGGTCTCACCTTTTGGCGCACGCGGGGCCAACTCGGGCTTTCAGGACGCGGACGATTTGATGTGGAAACTGGGCCTGGTGATCAAGGGGCAGGCCAGCGAAAAATTGCTCGACACCTACGCGATGGACCGGCAGTTTGCAGCCGACGAGAACATCATGAACTCGACGCGCTCGACCGACTTCATCACGCCCAAGAGCCGCACCAGCAAGACCTTCCGCAACCAGGTGCTGGCGCTGGCCAAGCACCACCCCTTTGCGCGCAAGCTGGTCAACTCGGGCCGCTTGTCCATGCCGTCTTTCCTGACCGACTCGGTGCTCAACACGCCCGATGCCGACGCCTTTGAAGGCCAAATGGTGCCCGGCGCACCGATGGACGATGCGCCCGTGCAAGTGGACGGCCAAGACGCCTGGCTGCTGGACCAAGTGGGCAAGGGGTTTCAAGTGATGCTGTTTGCCGATGCCCCGCCTTCGCCCGAGGTGCTGGCGCAACTGGCATCCTGTAGGAGCGCACCCCTGTGCGCGAATGAGCCCGTCCAAGTCACCCCCCTCATCGTCACCCCGCATGCGCTCGACGTCCCCGGCATCACCGTCATCGTCGACGCCCAAGGCCTGATGGCCAAGCGCTACGACGCCCAGCCCGGCACCACCTATTTGCTGCGCCCCGACCAGCATGTGCTGGCCCGCTGGCGCAGCCTGGACAGTGCCCGGCTGCAAACGGCCCTGGCCCGTGCCTTGGGGCAAGTGGGCGCACAGGCCTGAATGGAAGAGAAAACAGAAATGCCCACCAACACCCCCACCGCCCTGAACACCGCGCCCAATTTCCACGAAACCGGCCGCCGATTCTTCCGCGACTTTTCGCCTGGCGACGAGTTTTATGAACACCTGATCGACGCGCACAACGGCCTGAGCGACGAACAAAGCGAGGCGCTCAACGCCCGCCTGATCTTGCTGCTGGCCAACCACATTGGCGACTTGCGCGTGTTGCGCGAGGCGTTGCAGGCTGCCCGCCAAACCGACTGAGGTCTTTGAAAGGCCGCTAAAAACCCACCGCATCCACCGCGTCGCCTGCAGACGCCAGAGACGCGATCCGTGAGGGAGCCCCGCCCTCGGGGCGATTCCTTGTGGTGTGCGAGGCTTTTCGCGACGGGGGCGTCGCTCCTACATGGGAGATGCCCCGCATTTTGTAGGAGCCCCGCCCTCGGGGCGATGCTTAGGGGTGTGCGAGGCTTTTCGCGACGAGGGCGTCGCTCCTACAGGGGGAGATGCCCTGCTTTTTGTAGGAGCCCCGCCCTCGGGGCGATGCTTAGGGGTCTGCGAGACTTATCGCGACGGGGGCGTCGCTCCTACAAGGGAGATGCCCCGCATTTTGTAGGAGCCCCGCCCTCGGGGCGATGCTTGGTGGTGTGCGAGGGTGATCGCGACGGGGGCGTCGCTCCTACAGGGGAGATGCCCTGCTTTTTGTAGGAGCCCCGCCCTCGGAGCGATGCTTGGGGGTGTGCGAGGGTGATCGCGACGGGGGCGTCGCTCCTACAAAAAAGTGTTGATGCGAAGGTCACAGGGGGGGATGCCTGGTTGACGTCAGGCAAGCAGTCAACCCGAGGCCACTCAATGGTTTGCAGCCGCCGCTTGACGTTTTCGCTTGGCCAGTATTCGTGCTGAGTTGAGTCCGGTGAGGACCATGATGGGCCACAAGAAACTGCAGACCAAGGCCCACAACACGCGACCGCCCAAGGTGGAGCCCCCTTGGGGTGTCTCGACCTTGTGCGGCCCTTCGCTGAAGATGTGCTGATAAGAATACGTCGAGAGACCAAATACTGCGCCAAACAAGAGGAACAGTGCTATGTAGATGTTCAAGGCCATCTCCTGGTTGAAAGCCATCAGGGACCGCCGAGGTGCGCGGTTTCATGGCCTCGGGTTGCATGTTCGATCAGTGTAATGTCGAACTGACTTTCAATAGTGTAAATATCTGATTACAGACAGGGTTTATTGATCTGCCCAATGACTTTTTCCGTGTGACCGACGCCCCTCGTCGCGATCAAGCTTCGCAGAACACCAAGAATCGCCCCGGGGGCGGGGCTCCTACAAAAGGTAGTGCAATCCCCCGTAGGAGCGACGCCCTCGTCGCGATCAAGCCTCGCAGACCACCAAGAATCGCCCCGAGGGCGGGGCTCCTACAAAACGCAGGGCACCCCCCCGTAGGAGCGACGCCCTCGTCGCGATCAAGCTTCGCAGACCACCGCCCATCGCCCCGAGGGCGGGGCTCCTACAAAATGCAGGGCACTCCCCCGATAGGGGTAGGAAAGGCCAAGGCCTCCCCTCCCTCCGAACCGTGCGTGCGGTTTTCCCGCACACGGCTCTCCAGTCAGTGGTTTCCACATCGGGATTGGCTCGCTTTCAATCGGACCTGCGTCATGGTGAACAGCCCCAACTCTGCGAAGTACGCGTTTGGCCATCATTGACCAATTGTTTCCTTTGACGCCGTTGCCCAGCGCCGCCAACATACGATCCGTCCAGACTTCACGGTCCACCCATGCCCATTGGGCAGGGTCTGACTCGGCTTGTTTAGCCCTAAGAGGCACTGCCACCGTTTCGCTTTCGCTCTCGTTCATCTCTGTCCTTTTCGTATCCACTTTCCTGCCACCCTTGGCTCATGCGGCTTTCCTATTCCGCATTTCTCAGGCTGCCGTCTGCTCGGTTTAGGCTCAAGGGGCGCACCCCGGTCATTTCAAACTCTCGTTTGCACACACCGTTTCCAGTGCGGTTTGGCCCTGTCTGCTCTGGCAGCCCATCGCTACTACGATGGCTCTGACTGCTGCAGCCCGTCACCTCAGGCCACAGCTCTCCCCGCTTATCTCACGCACACTTCCTGACGTTGCGCCTCCAACCACATGGGTGGCCCGCATGTCGTTTTATCCACCAAAACAACGCATGCGATGTGTTTCAGGCTTCGCCTTCTCCTAGCCAGCTCGCCGCCACTCCCTGCCGAATCGAGTTCGCTTTACTGCGCACCGCCAGTTCGCCTCCGGTTGCTCTCCACCCCGCTTCGCAGCGACGCAGTTACCTTCGACTACGGGGCCTTGGCTTACCCCGACATGGACTCTCACCATGCTGTGTACGCGCCTTCACGGGCGCACTAGGAGCGACGCCCCCGTCGCGAAAACCCTCGCAGACCACACCCCATCGCCCCGAGGGCGGGGCTCCCACACAATGCAGGGCATGCCCTTTGTGGGCGCGACGCCCCCGTCGCGATCAACTTGCAGGGCATACCCCCTGTAGGAGCGACGCCCCCGTCGCGAAAACCCTCGCAGACCACGCACCCTCGCCCCGAGGGCGGGGCTCCTACACAGTGCAGGACATACCCGTTGCGCGATACTTCATCAAACTGGACTCAATCCGTCTGGATCAGGCCATCCACCACCTGGATGGTCTTGTCGCAGCGCCTGCCCAGCTCGGGGTTGTGTGTGACCAGCAGCACGGTGGTGCCCTGCTCTTGGTTGATGCGGCGCAGCAGCGCAAACACGGCATCTGCACTTTTGGTGTCCAGGTTGCCGGTAGGCTCATCGGCCAAGAGCAAGGCCGGGTTCATGGCCAAGGCACGGGCCAAAGACACACGCTGTTGCTGCCCGCCGCTCAAGTTGTTGGCCATGTTGTTTTTCCAAGGCGTCAGGCCCACACTCTCCAACAAGGCTTCGGCCCGCTCGCGCATGGCCTGATTCGGGAAGCCTGCAGCACCCAGCAGGGGCATCATCACGTTCTCGAGTGCCGTGAAGGCCGAGATCAGGTGGTGGTACTGGAACACAAAGCCAATGTGGTGGCCGCGCAAGCGCGTCAGGGCTTGGTCGGCCAACAGCGTGGTTTCTTCGCCCGCCATCTGCAGCAGGCCCGAGGTGGGCCGGTCCAGCAAACCGATGATGTTGAGCAAGGTGCTCTTGCCCGAGCCCGAGGGCCCCATCACCGCACAAAAGTCGCCCCGGTGCAGCGTCAGGTCAATGCCGTGCAGCACCTCGGTCTCGATGCCGGTGCCCACGTTGAAGGCTTTGCGCACGCCTTGCAAGCGCACCACCACATCCGACTTATCCATGGATCGCCTCCACCGGGTCCAGACGCGCCGCCCTCAAGGCTGGCGCATAGGCTGCGGCCAAGCCCGTCAGTGTGGCCAGTCCCAGCGCCAGCGCAAACAAGGTCGGGTCGAGCACCAGCGGAAACAGCGACGTGCCATCGGCATTCAAGGCCAGGTGCTGCCACAGCACCAGCCCCAAAGCACCCACCACGCAGCCCAGCACCGCGCCACCCCAGCCCAGCAAGCCGCCTTGCAACAAAAACACGCGCAGCACCTGCCCGCGTGAAATGCCCATGGCCCGCATGATCCCGATCTCGCGCGACTTTTGCACCACCGACACCACCAGCACGCTGGCAATGCCAAAGGCCACCGACAGGCCCACAAAAAACCGGATGGCCGTGTTGGCGGTGCTTTGCGCACTCACCGCTGCAAAAAACTGTGCCCCGGTCTTGATCCAGCTGTCGGCCTGCACCCCGGTGGCCACCTGAATGCGCTGGGCGATGACTTCGGCCGCGTACACATCGCGCACGGTGACTTCGATGCTGGTCACCCCACCCAGCAAGCCCAGCAGGCTTTGGGCGGTGCGCAGCGCCACAAAGGTGCTGCGCTGGTTGGCCCCCTTGTTGCCCAGGTCAAACACGCCGCTGATGGTCAAGGTGGTGGCCACGCCTGCGGCATTGGTCACGCGCAGTTTGTCGCCCACATCCACGCCCAAGTCGCTGGCCAGATCGGTGCCGATCAACATGTCTTGCCCCGTCAGGCGTGGGGTGCCGCGCACGATTTTGTCGGGCAGCTTGACGATCTGGAAATAGCCCTCGGGCTCCACCCCCGTCAGACCGATCGCCCGGCTGGCACTGCCACGCACCGCCAGCGCCGAGCCGCCGACCACGGGCGAGACCACCGTCACATCGGGCATGTCGCGCACCGTGGTGATCAAGGATTGCCATTGGTCCATCGATTTGAGCCTTTGCAAAGGCGGCTGCACGATGGCGGCATTCACCTCGCTGGGCGTGGCCGTGTGCAAAGTGCGGGTGAACTCTTGGGGCGGCAAAAGCTGAATGTGCGCCTGCGCCGACAGCACCCGCGCGATGAAGTTGCCCTGCAAGCCCGCCATCAGCGCCGACATGAACACGATCACGCCCACCCCAATGGCCACGCCCACCAAAATGAACACCGTCTGCATGCGGCCTTCACGCAAAAAGCGGATGGCCACAATCCATTCAAAGGGTACCCAAGGCTTGAACATGCTGCGGCCCAATCAAGGTTGCGCACGCACGCGCTGGCCTTCGCGCAAAGCAATGGGCGATGTGATCACGGCATCGCCCTCGCGCAAGCCGTCCAGCACCTCGACCCACGCGCCACCGCGCAAGCCCAGCCGCACCGGGCGGCGCACCGCATGACCCGCATCGCGCAGCCACACCCAAGGCGCGGGTCCGTTGATGTCGTTGACGTGCCCCACCTGCAAGGCCAACACCTGCGCTTTGCGTGCCACCACCAAGTCCACCGAGACGGTCATGTCCTGCCGCAAGGTTTGAACAGGTTCACTGACATCGAGCTTGACCTCCACCGCGCCCGTCTGGGCATTGATGCCGGGGTTGATGTAGGCCACTTGGGCCTTGAATTTTTGCTGCGGGTAGGCATCGGCCGAGGCCAATGCCTGCTGCCCCAATGCGATCCAACGCAGGTTCTTTTCATCGATCTGCACCACCAGCTGCGTGGCCCCTTCGGGTGACAAAGTCATCAAGACCTTGCCCGCTTGCACCACATCGCCCACCTCCACGCTGCGGCCAATCAGCTGCCCGCTCACGGGCACCTTGATCACCGCATAGCGGGCTTTGGCCCTGACCCCTTCGGCGTTGGCCTGCGCCTCGGCCACAGCGCCCGTGGCCAGGCTGTGCTCAGCACCGCCAGCCTGGGTCGAGGCCACTTGTTTTTGCGCGGCCAACACTTGGGCTTCGGCCAGAGCCAAGGCCTTGTGCGACTCGTCCAGCGCCGCCTGGCCAATGAAGCCCTGCTCGAACAAAGCCAAATTGCGCTGCCCGCTGGCCCGCGCCGCGTCCAGACTGGCCTGGGCCTGACGCAGCGTTTGCTGCACCACCGGCCCCTGCAAGTCGTTCAACTGCCGCAACCTGCCCTTGGCCTGCATCACGGCCTGCTCGGCCTGCCGCTGGGCAGACTCCAGCTCGGTGCTGGCCAATTCAATCAGCACATCGCCCGCCTTGACCACCTGCCCTTCGGCCACAGGCACACGCGCCACTGTCCCGGTGATCTGCGCGCCGATGTCCACCCGGTGCGGTGTCTCCACCCGGCCACTGGCCACCACGGTTTGCAACAAATCACGGCGCTGCACCGCCTCGGTCTGCACCTGAGGCCCCACCCACCAGCGCAGTGCGGTAGCGCCCAAAAAAAGGAACAGCACGCCCCACAACAATTGGCCGATGTGTGGGCGAATCCAGGACCAAACAGCATTCATGCGGCCCATTGTGGGGGTCCCATGCGTTGAGCTTGATGATCCAGGTCAAGAAGACACCCTGCGCAGGTCTTGCGTCAGGCAACTGAGCAACAATAAGGACTGTCCCTTCTTGACACCTTCCTTATCCTTATGAAAAAAATACTGCTTTTGGGTTCTGGTGAACTTGGCAAAGAATTCGTCATCAGCGCCAAACGCCTGGGTTGCCACGTCATCGCCTGCGACAGCTATGCGGGTGCTCCTGCCATGCAAGTGGCCGACGAGTTTTGCGTGTTCAGCATGCTCGACGAAGCCCCACTGCGCGCCGCGATTGCCCAATACCAGCCCGATTTGATCGTCCCCGAGATCGAAGCCATCCGCACCGAAGTGCTGCTCGATGTGGAAAAAGAAGGCTTTGAAGTCATCCCCAGCGCCCGCGCCGCCAACTTGACCATGAACCGCGACCGCATCCGCGACGTGGCCGTGGGCCTGGGCGTGCGCACCGCCAAGTTCAGCTATGCCGACTCGGCCGCCGAACTGCTGGCACGCGCCACCGACATTGGTTTTCCCGTTGTCATCAAGCCGGTCATGAGCTCATCGGGCAAGGGCCAAAGCGTGGCCAAAAACGCTGCCGATGTGCAAACCAGTTGGGACTATGCCTGCGCGGGCATGCGCGGCGACCGCCAAAAAGTCATCGTCGAAGAATTCATTCACTTTGACTATGAAATCACCCTGCTGACCGTGCGTCAGCGCAAAGGCCCCACGCTGTTTTGTCCCCCCATTGGCCATGTGCAAGAGCGCGGCGATTACCAATACAGCTGGCAGCCTCAGGGCATGAAACCCGAGCATCTGCTCGCAGCGCAGCAAATGGCCGAAAAAGTCACCACCGACTTGGGCGGCGCGGGCCTGTTTGGCGTGGAGTTTTTTGTCACGCCAACCGAAGTGATCTTCAGCGAGCTCAGCCCCCGACCACACGACACCGGCATGGTGACGCTCATCAGCCAGAACCTGAGCGAATTCGATTTGCACGCCCGCGCCATTTTGGGCCTGCCGATTCCACAGATCGACTGCGTGGAAGGTGCCAGCGCCGTGGTGCTGGCCGACAAGGAAGGCACACACCCCCGATTCACCGGCGTAGAAGAGGCGCTCAGCGAGCCCGGTGTCGATGTGCGTTTGTTTGGCAAGCCCACCACCCGGCCTTACAGGCGCATGGCCGTGGCCTTGGCCCAAGGCCCCCAAGCCCTGCAAAGGGCGCGGGACGCTGCCGCCAAAATCCGCGTGGTGGTTTGAACGTTCATGTCCAAGACCATTCTCATCACGGGGGGTGCGGGCTACATCGGCTCGCACACTGCCGTTGAACTCCTGAACGCGGGTCACCGCGTTGTCATCGTGGACAACCTGGGCAACAGCAGCATCGAGGTGCTGGGCCGCATCCAGGCGTTGGCCAGTGGGCACTTGAGCTTTGTGCAGGCCGATGTGCGCGATGGTGCGGCACTCGATCAGATTTTCAAAGACCACCCCATCGAGGGCGTGATCCATTTTGCGGGCCTCAAAGCTGTGGGCGAATCGGTGGCTCAGCCTGTGCGCTACTTTGACAACAACATTGGCAGCACCCTGGCCCTGTTGCAAGCCATGGACCGTGCAGACGTTCGCCGCATCGTGTTCAGTTCATCGGCCACGGTTTATGGCGACCCCGATCAGGTCCCCATCCACGAAGCCAGCCCTTTGCGCGTGACCAACCCCTATGGGCGCACCAAGCTCATGTGCGAGGACATCTTGCGCGACCTGCAGGCCTCAGATGCCCGCTGGCAAGTGGCCATCCTGCGTTACTTCAACCCGGTGGGGGCGCACATCAGCGGCCGCATCGGCGAACACCCCAACGGCATTCCCAACAACTTGATGCCCTTCATCACCCAAGTGGCGGTGGGTCAACGCGAGTTTTTGAGCATTTTTGGCCAGGACTACCCCACGCCCGATGGCACGGGCGTGCGCGACTACATCCATGTGGTCGATCTGGCCTTGGGCCATTTGGCTGCGCTGAATTACCTGGAAAAGCAGCAAGCCAGCATCACGGTCAACCTGGGCACTGGGCGCGGTGTCAGTGTCAAGGAATTGGCCGACACCTTTGCCCGCGTCACAGGTGTGCCCGTGCCCTACCGGTTTGTTGCACGCCGCCCGGGCGATGTGGCGGCCTGCTATGCCGACACCCAGCTGGCCCGCCAAGCTCTGGGCTGGCAGGCCCAGTTGGGTGTGGAGCGCATGTGCGAAGACGCATGGCGCTGGCAGTCGCAAAATCCCAAGGGGTATTGAGGGCCAGCTTCAGGCAAATTTTTCGGCTTGGTCCCACAGGTGCGCTGCTGCGTCTTTCGCCGCCAATTGAGGCAGGCCCTGCATGGGCCACTCGATGCCAAGGGTGGGATCGTCCCAGCGCAGGCTGCGCTCGTGCGCGGGGTACCAATAATCGGTGGTTTTGTACAAAAATTCGGCCGTTTCGCTCAGCACCACAAAGCCGTGTGCAAAGCCTGGCGGCACCCACAGTTGCTGGTGTTTGTCCGCATCCAGATACACCCCCACCCATTGGCCCAAGGTGGCTGAGCTTTGGCGCAAATCCACCGCCACATCAAAAACCCGGCCCTGCACCACCCGCACCAGCTTGCCTTGGGGATTTTGAATCTGGTAGTGCAAACCGCGCAGCACGCCTTGCGCCGACTTGCTGTGGTTGTCTTGCACAAAAGGCAGGTTCACACCGGTCTTCTCGGCAAAGTCACGCTGGTTAAAGGATTCGAAGAAAAAACCACGCGCATCACCAAACACCTGGGGCTCTAGGATCAGGACTTCAGGGATGGCGGTGGGGGTGACGGTGTAAGGCATGACGTGGAACCTGCGAGGTCGGAGGCCAATGCCCCGAGATGGATTTTTCAAACACGCAGGTCGGCGTTCAAACCACCGACTTGCGAGGCATTCATTTGAGCAAGTTCAGCAAATACTGACCGTAGCCGTTTTTGGCCAAGGGGGCCGCCAGTTTTTGAACGGCCGCCGCGTCGATCCACTTTTGCGTGAACGCAATTTCCTCAGGGCAAGCCACCATCAAGCCTTGGCGCTTTTGCAGCGTGGCAATAAAGCCCGCGGCTTCGAGCAAACTGTCATGTGTGCCCGTGTCCAGCCAGGCATAGCCCCGGCCCATGATCTCGACGTTCAATTGGCCCAGTTCCAGGTAGCGTTTGTTCACGTCGGTGATTTCAAGCTCGCCGCGTGGCGAGGGCTGGATGTCAGCGGCGATGTCGCACACCTGTTGGTCGTAGAAATACAGGCCCGTGACGGCATAGTTGCTTTTGGGCGTCTTGGGCTTTTCCTCAATGGTCAGTGCACGCTGCTGTGCGTCAAAATCCACCACACCATAGCGCTCAGGGTCGTGCACATGGTAGGCAAACACGCTGGCTCCGCTGCTGCGCTGGTTGGCATTGGCCAAGAGCTTGACCAGGTCATGGCCGTAATAAATGTTGTCGCCCAACACCAAGGCGCTCGGATCGTTGCCCACAAAATCCTTGCCAATGATGAAGGCTTGTGCCAAACCGTCGGGGCTGGGCTGCACCGCGTACTGGATGTTCATGCCCCACTGGCTGCCGTCGCCCAGCAGCTCGGCAAAACGTGGCGTGTCTTGCGGCGTGCTGATGAGCAGCACATCGCGGATGCCCGCCAGCATGAGCGTGGTCAGCGGGTAATACACCATGGGCTTGTCGTACACCGGCATGAGCTGCTTGCTCACCGCTTGGGTCACGGGGTACAGGCGGGTGCCGGAGCCGCCTGCGAGGATGATGCCTTTTCGATTGATCATGATTCATTTTATATGAATGGCCTGCTGTGACGGCCTGGCGGTCTTCACACTTGAACCGCGTTTTTGCAGGGTTCTCTCGCCCTCGGATTAAAACCATTTGAAATAAAGAAATTGACTTATAGTCGAAAGAGGAATATGATCAGGCTCTTCTGGCGGTTTTCAAAGGCTTTATGGCCTGAAATGTTGCCAGATTGTTTTTTTCGATTGAACTCGAACTGCACGTCTTGCTGAGCTGCAAGACCTGTATTTTTCTCAACAGCTCTCAGCAAACCCCTGGATGGTTTGCCATTTGTTTGATTTGATTTCTCAGCTGACTCCCCGCACCGGCACCACCGTCGCTTTGCCGCCGACATCTCCGTTCAATGGGGTCCACGCCCGCAAGCCAGCGCGTTGCCTTTCTCGGCATGTGTTGGCAAGTCTGCAAGGCCTGGACTTGAAGCCCAACGAGGCCCCCAAACCGTGTGCCTCAACCCAACTGGCGGCACGTCGGGTTCTTGACCTGACACGCGACTGGCTGCAAACAAGCCCACGCACCCCATAAATGTGCCCATGCCGCAAGGCAAGGCACTTTTCCTGGCGGAATCTTCTCAGAAACCGCTTTTCCCCTGCAAGCCGTTTTGTCCTCAAAACTGGCTTGCCACTCTCTGAAAGGCTCAACCATGAGCAGCAAAATTTACGTAGGCAACTTGCCTTACACCATCGACGACGCCAGCTTGCGTCAAAATTTTTCCGAGTTTGGCGGCGTCTTGTCAGCCAAAGTCATGATGGACCGTGACACCGGTCGCTCCAAAGGCTTCGCTTTCGTTGAAATGTCCAGCGCTGAAGAAGCCCAAGCTGCCATCACAGGCCTGAACGGCATGTCGGTCGGTGGTCGCTCCATTGTGGTGAACATCTCCAAGCCCAAAGAGCCCAGCACAGGCTATGGCAGCGGTTACCGCGACAACCGCAACTGATCTTTTTCAGTTGCCCCAAAAAGCCGCTGCAAAGCGGCTTTTTTTTCGGGCGTGCAAGCCTGACCCGCAGGCCAAGGCCCTCAGTGAACGGCGTTGAACTGCAGCGCTGCGAGGCTGGCATACAAGCCGCCTTTGGCTTGCAACTCGGCGTGTGTGCCCTGCTCCATCAGCCGGCCACGCTCGAGCACCCAGATCACATCGGCGCGTTGCACCGTGGCCAGGCGGTGGGCAATGACCAAGGTGGTGCGCCCAACCATGGCTTTGTCCAGTGCGGCTTGCACCATTTTTTCGCTTTGTGCATCCAGCGCACTGGTGGCTTCGTCCAACAGTAAAAGTGGGGGGTTTTTGAGAATGGCCCGCGCAATCGCGATGCGCTGGCGCTGCCCACCCGACAAACGCACGCCCCGGTCACCTAAATAGGTGTCAAAACCCTCGGGCAGCTCGCGGATGAACTCTTGCGCATAAGCCGCCTCGGCAGCGGCGTGCACCTCTTCCAAGCTGGCCTCGGGTCGGCCATAGCGGATGTTCTCGATGACTGTGCCCGAAAAAATCACTGGCTCCTGGGGCACGATGGCCATGCGGTGACGCAAGTCGTGCAGGTCCATTTGCTCAATCGGCACGCCATCGAGGACGATGCGGCCCGATTGCGGGTCGTGAAAGCGCATCAACAAATCAAACAAAGTGGTTTTGCCGGCACCACTGGGGCCCACCACGGCCACAGTCTGCCCGGAGTGGATCTGGCCTGAAAGCTGGTCCAGCGCCCAGGTGTCGGGGCGCGAAGGGTAATGAAATCGGACCGACTCGAGGTGCAAGGATGAGCCCCCTTGCGGCCAGAGCGCTTTTTGCGGCTGAGCAGCCATCTTGAGGTTGGACTCGGTGTGCAGCAACTCCATCAAGCGCTCGGTCGCACCGGCTGCTCGCAACAAATCACCATAAACCTCGCCCAGCACCGCAAAGGCACTGGCCAGCAAGATGACGTAAAACACCGTCTCGCCCAGCTGGCCCGCCGTGCTGGTACCTGCCCGCACGGCCAGCGTGCCCATGTACAAACCCCAAAGCAGCACGGCACTGGAGGCCATGATGATGAAGCCCACCAGCACTGCGCGTGCCCGAATGCGCCCCAGCGCCGTGCCCAAGGCCCGTGCGGTGGACGCTACAAAACGATCGGTTTCACGGTCCTCGGCGGTGTAACTTTGCACCACGCTGATGGCATTGAGCACTTCAGAGGCAATGGCGCTCGAATCGGCCACCCGGTCCTGGTTGGCTCGCGACAAACGCCGCACGCGTCGGCCCAAATACACGCTCGGAAAAATGACCGCTGCCAACACGGCCACCACCTGCAACATGAGCACCGGGTTGGTCCACACCAGCATGATCAGCGCCCCCGCTCCCATGACCAGATTGCGCAAGCCCATCGAGAACGAAGACCCCACCACGGTTTGCACCAAGGTGGTGTCATTGGTCAGCCGCGAGAGCACTTCGCCCGACTGGGTGGTTTCAAAAAAGGCAGGACTTTGCTTGAGCACATGGCCGTAGACCGCATTACGCAGGTCGCCTGTGATGCGCTCACCCAGCCAACTCACGGTGTAGTAGCGCCCCGAAGAAAAAACCGCCAAAGCCACGGCCACACCAAACAGCTGCAAAAAATTGCCGGACAACTGCTCGGCCGAAGCACCACTGGCCAAACCCTTGTCAATCAACTGCCGCAAAACCCAAGGGAACGCCAGTGTGGTCGCTGCCGCCAGCAACAAAAACAAAGCGGCAAAGCCCATGGCCATGCGGTAGGGCTTGATAAACGGGGCCAGGCCCGAAAGCGATTTGGGAGATGTAGCCATGGACGATCAAAAACCAATGCAAAAACAAGGAACACAAGCAGCCCGTCAAGCATAACGGCAAACCCAGCCCCATTGGGGTCTACCCCCCCAAGCCGATGGCGGGAGTGCCGCGCTGTGCTGTGCGGGCGGCCAGATCCATCAGCGCCAAGCAGGGCTCACAGATCGATCACCACATTGCCCACCGTTTGCCCGGCTTCAACCGTGACGTGCGCCTGGGCCACTTGGTCCAGCGCAAACCGCGCCCCGATGCTGTGCTGCAATGACTGAGCAGCCAAGAGCTCAGACAAGCGGGCCACCGCCCTTTGGCGATCCGCAGGCGTCAGGTCATAGACCAGGAAAAATTTGACCCCCATCGATTGGTACAACCAAGGCCGAAACGGCAGCGGAACAGACAGCGCGTTGGAGCCGTAGCACACCACTTGCCCGTGCGCAGCCAAAGCCCCCTCACTGGCCCAAGCCGCTGTGGTCGAAAAATCCATGTCGATGATCACATCGGCACCTCGGCCTTGGGTCAAGGCCTTGACCCGCTCAGGCACTGACTCGGTTTTGTAAAAAATCGCCTCTTGCAGGCCTGCAGCTTGGGCATGGGCCGCTTTGGCCTCAGAGCCAACGGTGCCCATCACCCGAGCTCCAAGCTGCGTCACCATTTGGGTGATGTAGTGGCCCACGGCCGATGAGGCCCCGGTGACCAGCACCGTTTGCCCGCGCAAATCGCCGCTCAAGCGCTCCGCCAAAATCACCGCCTGCACCGCCGTCAAACCAGGGATGCCCATGCAAGCTCCAGCGGCAAAATCGACGCTGTCAGGCAGTTGCACCGCCTGCGCGGCAGGCACAGCGATGTAATCGGCGCAAGTGCCCCAAGGGCGCTGCCACTGACCGTTCCAGATCCAGACCCGCTCACCCACTCGCGCAGCGGGCACGCCCTCACCCACGGCTTCGATCACGCCGGCCCCATCGCTGTGGGGCACGATCAAAGGGTCACTCACAGGGCGTGCGCGGCGCGACTTGACGTCCGAGGGGTTGACACCCGAAGTGGCCAAGCGCACCAGCACCTCGCCAGCTTGCACGCTGGGCTTGGGCAAATCGCCCAACACCATCACATCTTGGGCTTCGCCATTGCGGCTGTACCAGGCTGCTTTCATGAAAATCTCCTCGTTGCAATAAAAATGTTGGCTCAACGCAAGCCATCCCACAAGAGCTTGCACCCCGTGAGGAACATGCCCAAGCGGATCAAGCGATAAAAAAGAGCGGGGTTGATGCGCCGTGCCAATCGAACACCCAACCACACCCCCAAGGGGGCCAAGGGCAAAAGCACCAGCGACGTGGCGAAATTGCGCAGATCCAGCAAACCCAGCCAGGCGTAAGGCAGCCACTTGGCCATGTTGATGAAGAAAAACAAAAATGCCATGGTGCCGGTGAACAAAATCGGCTTGAGCTTCAAGCGCATCACATACGCATTGACCGGTGGCCCCCCCGCATGCGAGATGAAACTGGTGAATCCCGCCGTGGTCAACAAAACAGCGCCCAACCAAGGAGGCGGCGGTGGGCTGTCAGAGCGCGGCTTAAACAGCATTTGCTGTGCCAAAAACAGCAAGGTGAAAGCCCCCACAATGGCCGCCACCAGCTTGGCGTCCAGCAGTTTGAACAACAGGGCCCCGATCACAATGCCCAGCATGGCAAAGGGCAGCATGAACCGCAGCAAAGCCTTGTCCACATCCTTGCGAAACGCCGCCATGCCCAACAAGTCCATGACCAACAAGACGGGCATCAAGATGGCAGCCGCCTGGGGCACAGTGACCGTCAGCGCCATCAGGGGCACCGCCAGCGATCCAAAACCTGCGCCAAAACCGCTTTTGCTCAAACCCAGCATCACCACCGCAGGCGCGGCAATGGCGTAAAAATAGGGATCAGTGATCAGCGGAAAGTTCATGGTGCGACAGCTTTGAAATGATCTTACTGGCCCCACACACCTGCAGCTGTCATGTGTGTATCTGCCCACTTGGCTCCAAAAACCCTGCACCGTGGGAACCTATTGCCCGCGTGTGACACAGCAACACACCCAAGCACCACACAATCGGGCACTTGCTCACTTTTTATTTGGAACCCCATGACTCGCTCCGGCTTGAATGTTCTCGGTGGCGAATTGATGCCTTGCTCTTATGACCCACTCACGGGTTATTTCAGGGACGGTTGCTGCAACACCAGCGACGAAGACGTGGGAACCCATGTGATTTGTGCCAAAGTCACCCAAGCCTTTTTGGATTACTCCAGCGCCCGTGGCAACGACTTGATGACGCCGCGTCCATCACACCGTTTTGCGGGACTGAAAGCCGGAGACCGGTGGTGCCTGTGTGCCCTGAGATGGCTCGAAGCGTTTCAAGCCGGTGTGGCACCCCATGTGGTCCTTGAAAGCACCCACCAAAAAGCCTTGCAGTTCGTGACCCTGGCCCAACTGCGCGAGTTTGCCTGGGTCCCGAATTGATGCCTTACATCATCATGCTGAGCTGAAACACCGAGTTCGGCGCACGGGGCATGACCGGGGCAGGCAGGGGTTTGAGTCGGAACTGACCCATCATCGAGGTCACACGCGCATCCCGTGGCATGAAGGGCACGGCCACATCGGACAGACTTTGCGCCTGCAGCAAGGACTGCATGGTGCTTTGGATGTCGGATTCCAGGTTTTTCATGGGATGCCCCCCTTGCGGGTAAAGCGCATCGAAGCTGTGCACCTCTTCAAAATGCTTGACCACATCCCACAAACTGATGTCTTCAGGATTGCCCCGAATCTGGTAACCGCCCCCCGGGCCTCGGTGGGCGCGGATCAAACCAGCTTCACGCAGCTCTTTCAAAATGGATTCGGTGTACGAAGACGACAAAGACAAGCCACTGGCGATCTCTTCAGTGGTCACGGGCTTGACCACCGCACGCGACGTGATGAACACAGCAATATCAAGGGCTTTGACTGTTTTCTTGAGGATCATGACGTTCTCCGTTAACGATGAGATATTCTATGACCACACAGTCACAAAACAACTCTTAATTTTCAAATCAATTGAAATTAGCTAAAAATGACTTATTTGATATTCACAAAATGGGCTGATTTTCTCTGCTACCTGCATCAAGACCCCCTTTGCACAGCGCATTTGAGCGGGGGTGACCTCGCATGAAACGGCATGTCGGTGCTGTGCTGGTTGTGCTCACCAGCTTGTTGGTGATCGACAGCCATGTGGACTGGGTCCAACAGGACGGCCGAGGCTTGCTGGAGGTGAATGGCTTGCGCTTCGATGTGCGTGGATGGGGGGCAGATCAGATGCTGCAATGGCGTCGTGATTGCACCGACGTTCGCGCCTTGTCAACAGAGGACCCCACCGCCCATGCGGTGCTGAAAGTGATCCGGCAACACAGCCCGCCCGACTCGCAAAGTGCACGCGCTTTGCAGTTGCAACAATGGGGGGAATGGACTGTGGCCGAGGTGGCCTTTGACACGCTCCACCCCAGTCTGGTGGTCTTGCGCCTGAAGGCCGGTCAGTGGCAGGTACAAGACCAAGCGGTGTGGAGCGGATCGACCGCCCCTTGGCACAGCGGTGACCTGGTGCGCCGCTACCTGCGCCAACAAGCGCCCGATCTGCCGTCTGAATTGCTCTCGTGTGTGACTGTCGATTCAACGCGTTACGGCACGGGGCCAAGCGGACTGGGACCGGGGCATTCCATCCAGAACAGCCAGCCATGACATACCGAGTGGTCTGGTTCAAACGCGACCTGCGCCTGCAAGACCATGCGGCGCTGGCGCATGCCGCCACGCAAGGGCCGGTGCTGTGCCTGTACATCGTCGAGCCGGGTCTGTGGGCGCAGCCCGATGCGGCTTTGCAGCACTTTGAATTCGTGCGCGAATCTTTATGTGAACTGCACCAAGAACTACAAGCACTGGGCGGCAGCTTGCAGGTGCGCGTGGGCCCTGCAGTGCAGGTGCTGGCGACCCTGCACGCACAAGCGCCGTTTGCCGAACTGGTGGCGCACCAAGAAACCGGCAACGCCTTCACCTACGAGCGCGATCTGCAGGTGGGCGCGTGGTGCCGCAGTGCGGGCGTGGGCTGGACCGAGTTCGCGCAATTTGGCGTGGTGCGACGTCTGAAAAGCCGCAACACCTGGCAAGCCCGCTGGGAAGCGCACATGGCCGCGCCGCAAGCGGTCTTGCCTGAGTTGCATTTTGTTGATGCGGCTGACCATTTTGGCCCCGAAGTGATGACACCGCCACCCGGCCTGCAGCACAACCCCGGCCAGCGCCAGCGCGGTGGGCGTCGCCTGGGTTTGGAGACCTTGCACAGCTTTCTGGATGTGCGGGCGCTGGGTTACCGAGGTGGCATCTCATCGCCGTTGAGTTCGCCCACCGCCTGTTCACGCATTTCGGCCTATTTGGCTTGGGGCTGCATCAGCATGCGCGAGGTCGTGCAGGCCACCCGCGCGGCGCTCGATACCTTGCCGCCGCAAGCGGGCAGGCACCGGGCGGGTCTGGTCGGTTTCATCAGCCGTTTGTATTGGCATTGCCACTTCATCCAAAAGCTCGAAAGCGAGCCCGAAATCGAATGGCGCAACATGCACCGGGGTTACGACGGCCTGCGCGAAGACGGCTGGAACGACGCGCACTTTGCGGCACTGACCTCGGCCCGCACGGGCTGGCCCATGGTGGACGCTTGTGTGGTCATGCTGCACCAGACCGGCTGGCTGAACTTTCGCATGCGGGCCATGCTGGTGTCGGTGGCAGCCTACCCGCTGTGGCTCGACTGGTGGCCCGTGGGCCATTGGCTGGCCACACAGTTTCTGGACTACGAACCCGGCATCCATTGGAGCCAGTTGCAAATGCAGTCGGGCACCACCGGCATCAACACCACGCGGGTTTACAACCCGATCAAACAAGCACAAGACCACGACCCCAAAGGCATCTTTGTGCGCCGCTGGCTGCCGCACATGCGCCGCGTGCCCGACACCTGGTTGTTTGAGCCCTGGCTGATGCCGCCCGAGGTGTTGCGCCACTGCGGCCTGACGGTGGGCAGCGGGCCAGACGCCGACATTCCCCTGCCGTTGGTGGATTTGGCCGAAGCCACACGCAACTCCAAAGCAGCGTTGCACGCCCGACGGGCCGAACCCGGTGTGAAAGCGGGCAAAAAAGCCATCGTCGAGAAGCACGCTTCACGCAAACATGGCAGCGGCGCTCAACGTGACGTGTTCACCCGAGACCGTGACAGCGATAGCCCCAAGACCATCCGCCGAAAAACGCGACCGTCTTCCGATACCAACACCCCACCCAGCAAGCAGCTGGGCTTTGATTTTTAAACGATGCGCACCACCCTTTTCTGGTTTCGAAACGACTTGCGCTTGCACGATCAACGTGCCCTTGTGCAAGCCATCAACTACGCCCAAGCCCATGGCCAAGCTCTTCTGTTGGTCTTTGTGCACGAACCCGTTCAAGACACACCCACCGCCTGGGGCTTTCGCCGCATGGGCGCACACCGCAGGCGCTTTTTGGCCGACACGCTGCAAGACCTGCAAAACGGGCTGAAGGCTTTGGGCCAACGCCTGGTGTTGCTGCATGGCCCTGTGGCCGAGGTGCTGCCCGCCTGCGCCCGCACCGTGCAAGCCGACACTGTGTTTTGTGAAAACATCGCCGCGCCAGAAGAAGAAGCCCAAGTGCAAGCGCTGATCAACGTGGGCCTCACCGTCAAAACGCTGTGGCAGTCCAGCCTGATCGAACCCGACGCCCTGCCCTTTGCGGCCGAAGACATGCCGCAGGTCTTCACCGAGTTTCGCCAGCGCATCGAATCGGCGCGGCTACAGCCCTTGGCACCGCTGCCTGCGCCCGCCCAGCTGCCTGCGCCTCCGAGTGACAACATGACCGCCTTGCCCGGCTGGACCGACAACCCCTTCACGCTGCTGCAAGCCGACAACGAGGGCGACGCGCACCCACGCTCGAATTTCCCCTACACACAAGCCGTATGCCGGGGCGGCGAAGCCAGCGCCTTGGCCCACCTGCAAAGCTACCTCACCCCGCCATGGCCCGACCGCTACAAACAAACCCGCAACGCTCTGCAAGGCCAGCACACCAGCAGCCACTGGTCACCTTGGCTGGCCACAGGCGCGGTGTCGGCCCGCCGCATTTGGGCGGAACTCCATGCCTACGAAAAGCAGCACGGCAGCAACGACGGCACCTATTGGTTGTGGTTTGAGCTGCTGTGGCGCGACAACTTCCGCATGTTGCACCTGCAACATGGCCGACTACTCTATGCGGCACGGGGTTTGTCGAAGCTGCCCCAACCCTCGCACTTCCCCAAAGACTTTGCACGCTGGTGCAACGGCCAAACGGGCGAGCCTATCGTGGACGCGGGCATGCGCGAGTTGGAGGCCACGGGCTTCACCTCCAACCGCATGCGCCAAATCGTGGCCAGCTTTCTGGTGCACGACCTGTCTTGCGACTGGCGTGCGGGCGCGGCCTGGTTCGAATCGCAATTGGTGGACTTTGACGTGTGCAGCAACCAAGGCAACTGGTTGTACGTGAGCGGCCGAGGCACCGACCCGCGTGTGGGCAGACGCTTCAATCCTGCCAAACAAACCCAGGACCACGACGCGCAAGGGCGCTATCGTCAAGTCTGGCTCTAAAACTTGTCGGGGCTGAAGCCGCCGACCTACAAAAGCCACGTCCCTGTAGGTCGGCAGCTTCAGCTCCGACATGGCCCGCTCCAGCGCAATGACATGTCGGGGCTGAAGCCGCCGACCTACAAAAGCCACGTCTCTGTAGGTCGGCACCTTCAGGTCCGACGCTTTGGGTTTCGATGCAGCAACATCGATAATCCCCAACATGTACGGAATTCAATCTTGGGGAGACACCCTTCGCCTGCTGGTCGAGCTGTCGGCCACCGCCGCCTTTGCCCTCTCGGGCCTGATGGAAGCGGCGCGTAAACGGCTGGACGCGGTGGGCGTGTGTGTGGTCGCTTTTTTGGCGGCATTTGGCGGCGGCACACTGCGCGACTTGCTGCTGGACCAACGCCCTTTCTTCTGGGTGCAACACACCGAAATGCTTTGGGGTGTGTTGGCCCTGTGTGTACTCGCCATGGCCTTCATGCGCCAGCGCCACTTTGAAGTCACCGAAAAAGCCATCCTCTGGCCTGACGCACTGGGCCTGGGCCTGTTCACCGCCACCGGCGTACACCAAGCGCTGCAGGCGCTCATGCCCCCAGTGGTGGCCGTGCTCATGGGCCTGATCACCGGCGTGTTTGGCGGCGTGCTGCGCGACATGGTGTGCAACGAAATCCCTACCGCCTTCAAAGACCACCGCCCCTACGCAGTCTGCGCCTTTGCGGGCGGCTGGACTTATGTGGGTTTGTGGTTCACCGACGCGCCCGGGTGGGTGGCTTTGCTGGGCTGCCTGGTGGTCACGGTGGGTTTGCGCGCGCTGGGGCTTTGGCGCAACTGGCAACTGCCGGCTTGGCGGGCTTAAACCGTTTTACACCCAAGGTGCTCAACACAATCCAGCGTGTGCCGCCGCCCTTTGACAACACCCACTGTGCACTCTGAAACACGGCTCAAGGCCGAAATGACAAAGCACAAGGCTTGGTAGATCAAGATTTTGTGTCCAAGGTTTCCGGACCTGCGTAGATCGAGCCCCCCACGCGCAAAGCAGAATGTTCACGCTTGGACTGCAACACCGGGTAAAGCATCTGGTGGTACCAACGCTCTTGCCCAAACAACTTGTCGTCGATCAATCCAACACGCGCAGGGTATTGGCGTGTGATGTGGGCGCTGCCAAAAATGATGTCCCACAAAAACAGCAAGTTGCCAAAGTTGCCTTTGTAATGACCCACACCGTCTTCATTGGTGATGGCGTGGTGTGCCCAATGCGTGGCCGGGGTCGAAATGGTGCGCTCCAACACCCACATGAGGGGATGCAGGGCCCGCACCCGGTACAGCGGCTCGTCCCAACGCCACGCGCAGTGCGCACCTAAGATGACCAGCAACTTGACCGCGATGTAAAGCGCATACACCATGCCGCCAAAACCCAAATACAGCAAAGCACCGGCAGCCCACAAACCCGGCATCATCAGGTAATAGAAAAAGTTGTTGCGGAATGTCACGCGGATGCTCATGTACTCGGCCGAGTGGTGCGCCCGGTGCAAAGGCCACAACAAAGGCGAATGCGACAAACGGTGCCACCAGTACTGCGTCATGTCATCGGCCACCAACAAAATACCGACCATGCCCCACCAAGGCAAATCAGCCAAAGCGTTTTTGTAGTCTGGAAACCAAGCGTGCCCCAGCTTGGACGTGACAAAAATCGCCAAGGGCTGGGTGATCGCCAGCACGCTCAGGAACATGAACACCTCCAGCTTGGTGTCGTTGCCCGTGGCGGTCACCGTATTTTTGTAACGTCGGCTCACATATTCCATCGTTGCAAAACCCATGATGGTGCACAGCACCAAGATGTTTTGCCATTGCGTTGCGGTCATTCCCTGTCTCCGTTTTTCTCAAATCCCAAACACCCAGCCACTCTCACATGGCGACATCGAAGATACCCATGCCAAGCTGCCCTTACCATGGGTGTATTCCCTTTGTTCAGGAACAACGCTGAACAATCCCATTGAAGTACGGGTCTTTGGGGCGACAAGCTTCTATACAAACAAGCGCATGGGCATGGGCATGCCCAGACTCAGTCCGATAATCCGAGCCATGATGAAACACCACAGACCGATTGAAGGCTCACCCACCACGAGACACTGCCCATGCTGAGTGGCATCCTGTTTTCCTTGGCCGCTGGTCTCATGTGGGGTTTGGTGTTTGTGGGGCCACTCATGCTGCCCGACTACCCCGCCGCACTGCACACCTTTGGCCGGTATCTGGCCTTTGGCCTGATCGCGCTGCCCTTGGCATTCATGGACCGCACCGAAATCCGGCGTCTGACACGCAGCGACTGGTTGGCGGCCCTCAAACTGGCGGCCATTGGCAACGTCTTGTATTACCTGTTTTTGGCCAGCGCCATCCAGCGTGCGGGCGGTGCCTTGCCCACCATGATCATCGGCACACTGCCGGTGGTGATCGCCGTTGCGGCCAACCTGCTCAACCACCAGCGCGACGGCCGTTTTCCTTGGCTCAAGTTGGCGTCACCGCTGGCCCTCATCTTGTTGGGCATCGCCTGCGTCAACCATGTGGAATGGACCGCACTGGTGCAAAACCCGGCAGCCGACACCACGCGCTACATCACCGGGGCCGCACTGGCCGTGGGGGCGGTGGTCTGCTGGACCTGGTACCCGCTTCAAAACGCCGATTGGCTGCGTGGCCACCCCGATCGCAATCCACGCGTGTGGGCCACAGCACAAGGCATGGCCACCTTGCCACTGGCTTTGCTGGGCTATGCCGCGTTTTGGCTCTGGACCCTCGCCACAAACGACCCCATGCCCATGCCACTGGGCCCACGCCCCCTCGAATTCATCGGCCTCATGATGGCCATCGGCCTGTTCGCCTCCTGGCTGGGCACCTTGTGCTGGAACGCCGCCAGCCAACGATTGCCCACCGCACTGGCCGGGCAGCTCATTGTGTTTGAAACCCTGGCCGCGCTCAGCTACGCGTTTATGCTGCGCGGCCAATGGCCCGAGCCCGTCACACTGGCGGGCATTGCGCTGCTGGTGGCGGGGGTGATCGGCGGGGTGCGGGTCAAGGCGATTTGATTCGTTTTTCGAATATTTGTCATTTATTCAATTTGCGGGTATATTGCTTTTATTCGCTTTACGGATACAAATGCCATGCCGCATACCCTCGTCACCCCCATACAAATGGGGCAAATTCTCAAAACCGCCCGCAAAACCAGCCAACTCAGCCAAACCAAACTGGCGTCCCGGGTGGGGCTAAGTCAAAGCCGCATTTCTGCTTTTGAGCAACAGCCCGAGAACATCGGTCTGGGGCAGCTGCTGTCTGTGCTCAATGTCCTGGGTCTGGAGCTCACCATTCAACCGCGTCAGAACACCGCACCGCAAGCCCAGCTTGCGCGGGACAGCGACGCGCCGGAGTGGTGACATGGGTCGGCCCGCCCAGACCCAGGCACTGTCCATCTGGACGAACGGCGTGCGCGTGGGCACTTGGCGCATGGGTGGCCGCGCCGGCATGTCCTTGCAATACGACACCGACTGGATGCGTGCCCCCGCTGGCAGGCCGCTTTCACTGTCGTTGCCCTTTGGCATGGACAACAGCCCGCTCAAGGGTCCAGCGGTCGCGCATTTTTTTGACAACCTGCTGCCCGACAACGAGGCCATCCGCCGTCGGCTGGCGACACGGTTCAAAACCGCCTCGACCGATGCGTTTGATTTGCTGCGCGCCATCGGCCGCGACTGCGTGGGTGCTGTGCAATTGCTGGGAGAGGACGAAACGCCACACAACGTGACCCAAATCGAAGGCACCCGCATGAGCGAGTCCGACGTTGAACAACACCTGCTGCGCGTGGTCAACCCCTCCGGGGCTTTGGGCAGCCCCAACAGCGATGACGATCTGCGCATCTCCTTGGCTGGCGCACAGGAAAAAACAGCGCTGCTCTGGCATCAAGGCCAGTGGATGCGACCCCAAGGCACCACACCCACCACCCACATCCTCAAAATGCCACTGGGCTTGGTCGGCAACCAGAAAGTGGACCTAAGCAGCTCGGTCGACAACGAATGGCTGTGCCTGACGCTGCTGCGTGAATTCGGTCTGCCCGTGGCACGTTGCGCCGTTCTCAGCTTTGGCACGCAACGCGTGTTGGCCGTCGAGCGCTTTGACCGGCAACTGCATTCATCCGGTCAATGGTGGATGCGGCTGCCGCAAGAAGATTTTTGTCAGGCCCTAGGCCTGCCATCGCACCTCAAATACGAAGCCGATGGTGGCCCTGGTGTGCGAGACATTGCCCAAGTCCTGATGCGCTCAACACAAGCCCAGACCGATTTGCGCCACTTCATGAAAAGCCAGATTTTGTTCTGGCTGCTGGCCGCACCCGATGGCCACGCCAAAAACTTCAGCATCCAGATCTTGCCGCAAGGCCAATTTAAACTGGCTCCGCTGTACGACGTCATGTCCATCTGGCCCATTGAAGGACCCGGCCCCCAACAATGGTCCCTGCACAAGCTCAAATTGGCCATGGCTTTTTTGGGAAAAAACAAGCATTACCTGCACAAAGAAGTGCAGCCACGCCACTTGGTCAGCACCGCCAAAATCTGCGGCCTCCAAGCCGATGTGGACGCCATGATCGAAGAAATCGTGACCCAAGCACCGCAAGCCATCGCCAACACCCAAGCCCAACTGCCACACGGGTTCAAGGCAGCCGTACTTGATAAAACCTTGGCGGGCTTGCAAGCCACTTTGGCCAGACTTGGCTAAAGGCGGGCACCAAAAACGAGCGGTGCCCGTGGACTATGGCCTGCGTTCTACATCTGGGCCACACGCGCCCGTGCCGCATGCAGTTTTTTGTAGCTGTCAAGCAAGCGCTGGTGGCGGTCCAAGCCCTCCAGCTGCAAGTTGGTGGGCGTGAGGCCATGAAAGCGCACGCTACCGTCCACACAGCCAGTGGCCGCATCCATGCGCTCGTTGCCAAACATGCGCCGGAAGTTGACGGCGTAATCTGCCAAATCCAACTCCTCGTCCAGCGTGACTTCCAGCACCACGTTCAGGGCTTGGTAAAACAAGCGGCGCTCTACGGTGTTGTCGTTGTATTGCAAGAAAGCGCCCACCAGCTCGTGGGCTTCTTCCAGCTGCTGCAACGCCAAGTGAATCAAGAGCTTGAGCTCCATCACCGTCAACTGGCCCCACACCGTGTTGTCGTCAAACTCGATGCCGATCAGGGTAGCGATGTCGAGGTAATCGTCGAGCTCGTTGTTCTCCAAGCGGTCGAGTAAGGCCTCCAAGGCTTCGTCATCCAAGCGGTGCAGATTCAGCACATCCGCGCGGAACAACAGCGCTTTGTTGGTGTTGTCCCAAATCAGGTCGTCGACCGGGTACACCTCGGAATAGCCCGGCACCAAGATGCGGCAGGCGGTGGCACCGAGTTGGTCGTGCACCGTGACATAGGCTTCTTTGCCCATGGCCTGCAAGATGCCGAACAGCGTGGCGGCTTCTTGGGCAGTGGCGTCCTCGCCCTGCGCAGAAAAGTCCCACTCCACAAAATCGTGATCGGCCTGTGCGCTGAAAAACCGCCACGACACGATGCCGCTGGAGTCAATGAAGTGCTCCACAAAGTTGTTGGGCTCGGTCACGGCGTTGGTGATGAAGGTGGGCGCGGGCAAGTCGTTCAGACCTTCAAAACTGCGGCCCTGCAGCAGCTCGGTCAGGCTGCGCTCCAGCGCCACCTCCAAACGCGGGTGTGCGCCAAACGACGCGAACACACCGCCCGTGCGCGGATTCATCAGGGTCACGCACATCACCGGGTACACCCCGCCCAGCGATGCGTCTTTGACCAAGACTGGAAAGCCCTGGGCTTCCAAAGCCTCGATGCCGGCCACGATGCCGGGGTACTTGGCGAGCACGTCCTGCGGCACATCGGGCAAGGCCATTTCGCCTTCCAGGATCTCGCGCTTCACGGCCCGCTCAAAAATTTCTGACAGGCACTGCACCTGCGCTTCGACCAGCGTGTTGCCCGCGCTCATGCCGTTGCTCACAAACAGGTTTTCCACCAGGTTGGACGGGAAGTACACCACCTCACCATCGGACTGGCGCACATAGGGCAGCGCACAAATGCCGCGCGAGGGGTTGCCCGAGTTGGTATCAAACAGGTGCGAGGCCTTGAGCTCGCCGTCGGGGTTGTAAATGGCCAAGCAATGCTTGTCCAACAAGCCTTTGGGCAGCGCGTCGCGCTTGCCAGGTTGGAACCAACGCTCGCGGGGGTCGTGCACGAAGTCGGCCTGCGCCAGGTCTTCGCCAAAAAACACGCCCGCGTAAAAGTGGTTGTTGTTCAGGCGCTCGATGTATTCACCCAAGGCTGAGGCCAAGGCGCTCTCTTTGCTCGAACCCTTGCCGTTGGTGAAACACATGGGCGAATGCGCGTCGCGGATGTGCAGCGACCACACATTGGGCACCAGGTTGCGCCACGACGCGATCTCGATCTTGATGCCCAAATTGGCCAACACCGCCGTCATGTTGGCGATGGTCTGCTCCAGCGGCAAGTCCTTGCCCGCAATCAAGGTCTGCGACTGCGCATCGGGGCTCAGGGAGAGCAAGGCCTGCGCGTCGGCGTCGAGGTTGTCCACCGCCTCAACAATGAACGTGGGGCCCGCTTGAATCGCCTTTTTGACCGTGCAACGGTCGATGGAACGCAAGATGCCTTGGCGGTCTTTGTCGGACATGTCAGCCGGCAACTCCACCTGGATCTTGATGGTCTGCAGGTAGCGGTTGTCGGGGTCCACGATGTTGTTTTGCGACAGGCGGATGTGCTCGGTAGAGATGCCCCGCGTCTCGCAATACAGCTTCACAAAATACGCCGCACACAAAGCCGAAGACGCCAAAAAATAATCAAACGGCCCCGGTGCCGAGCCATCGCCCTTGTAGCGAATCGGCTGATCGGCCAGCACAGTGAAGTCGTCAAACTTGGCCTCCAAGCGCAGTTTGTCGAGAAAGTTGACTTTAATTTCCATGCACAGCTTCCAAAAAAACAAACGCCCACAACGGGGCGAATGGTGTGTGATATGCCCAAGCCAAGACGACTGGCCCGGCGCAGGGGCCTCACCCCCAGAGCTTTTTAACCCGCGCGTCCCGCCCGCAACTCAAGCGATAGTAGCTGTAGCGCAGCTCGTTCTTCTTGTAGTAGTCCTGGTGGTACTCCTCGGCCAAATAAAACACTGAGCTGGGGGCCAGCTCAGTGTGAATGATGCTGAACCGGCCGCTGCGGATCAAGTCGTCACGGCTGGCTTCGGCGATGGCGCGTTCGGCCTCATTTTGCCAATAGATCCCGCTGCGGTATTGCGGGCCTACATCACAAAACTGCTGGTCTTTGACGGTCGGGTCGATGTGCCGCCAAAAATAGTCGACCAACTGCGCATAACCGACTTGGCTCGGGTCGTACAGCACCCGCACCGCCTCGGTGTGACCCGTGTGGCCGGCGCTGACTTGTTCGTAGGTGGGCTGGGGCGTTTGGCCGGCGGTGTAGCCCGACTCAACGGCCACCACACCGGCCAGTTTTTCAAAGTCGGCCTCGATGCACCAGAAACAACCACCGGCAAACAGGGCGTAAGCCATGGGCTTGCCGTTGACCACGGGCGCGGCCACCACCTCGGTGGGCGTGGTCTGGGCCGCAGGGGCTTGGCCCGCGCTGGAAGACTGGCTGGGCGTGCAAGCCGTCAACAAGAACGCGGCAGCGGCACATGCCATGGCCAAGCAACGCAGGGGCCTCGAAACAGTCATGCGGTTCATGCTCATGTCCTCAATTCGGGAAGAGTTTGGCCTTCGGGCACAAACGCCAAAGCCACACCGTTGTTGCAAAAGCGCTTGCCCGTGGGTTTGGGCCCGTCATCAAACACATGCCCGTGGTGACCGCCACAGCGCGAACAGTGGTATTCGGTGCGCGGGTAGATGAGCTTGAAATCAGTGGTGGTGCCCAAAGCACCCGGCAAGGCTTGGAAAAAACTGGGCCAACCCGTGCCGCTCTCGTATTTGTGGGCCGAGCTGAACAAGGGCAAGTTGCAGGCCACACACACAAAAGTCCCGGGCCGCTTCTCGGCATTGAGTGGGCTGCTGCCCGCGCGCTCGGTGCCGTGCTCAAACAGCACCGCATACGCAGCTGGCGCAAGCAACTTGCGCCACTCGGCTTTGGTTTTCTTCAGTGGAAAAGCCGCTGCTACAGCGCCCAAGGGCACGGTGGCACTGGCCAGCCAGGCCGAGATGGTTTTGATCATGTGGCGTCGTTTCATGGGAGTGACCTGGTGGGTTGCTGAAACACGGGGCTTCATGACCCAATTCGTTAAAGAAGGCCAAAAGTTACAGGGTTATCAGCATTGGCTGGTGGATTGTCACGTTTTTTGAAGCCGGAAGCTCAGCAGCCCGAATGCGGGGTATGGCCGCCCCCTAAAATGCAAACCTATGTTTGAGCAAACCTTTAAGAATATCGATGACATCCTGCACAAAGACGCGGGGTGCACCAGCGAGCTGGACTACACCGAGCAATCCAGTTGGCTGCTGTTTTTAAAGTACCTCGACGCCCTCGAAGCCGACAAGGCCACCGAGGCGGTGCTGGAGGGGCGTGACTACCAGTTCATCTTGAGCGAGCCATACCGCTGGGCCGCATGGGCTGCGCCCAAAGCTGCCGACGGCAAGATCGACCACAACGCCGCCATGACGGGCGACGACCTCAAAGGCTTTGTCAACGGCAAACTGTTCCCGTATCTGGCGGGATTCAAGCAACGCGCCAGCGGGCCGCAGACCATCGAATACAAAATCGGTGAAGTCTTTGGCGAGATCACCAACAAAATCCAAAGCGGCTACAACCTGCGCGACGTGATCGACCGCATCGAAGAGCTGCGCTTTTGCAGCCAGGCGCAAAAGCACGAGCTGTCGCACCTGTACGAAGCCAAGATCAAAAACATGGGCAACGCCGGGCGCAACGGCGGCGAATACTACACACCGCGCCCACTGATCCGCGCCATGATCGAGGTGATGCAGCCCCAAATTGGCGAACGCATTTACGACGCAGCCTGCGGCTCGGCGGGCTTTTTGTGCGAAGCCTTTGCGTACCTCAGCCCCAAAGCCACCAAGGCCGACGACCTGGACACGCTGCAAAAGCGCACCTTCTACGGCAAAGAGAAAAAGAGCCTCGCCTACGTGATCGGCATCATGAACATGATCCTGCACGGCATCGAAGCGCCCAACATCGTGCACACCAACACGCTGGGCGAAAACATCAACGACATTCAAGAGCGTGACCGCTACGACGTGATTTTGGCCAACCCGCCCTTTGGCGGCAAAGAGCGCAAAGAGGTGCAGCAAAACTTCCCCATCAAAACCGGGGAAACCGCCTTCTTGTTCATGCAGCACTTCATCAAAAGCCTGCGAGCCGGGGGCCGTGCGGCGGTGGTCATCAAAAACACATTCCTCAGCAACACTGACAACGCCAGCGTGGCCCTGCGCAAACAGCTGCTGACCGACTGCAACCTGCACACCGTGCTGGACTGCCCCGGCGGCACTTTTCAGGGCGCGGGTGTGAAAACCGTGGTGCTGTTCTTCACCAAAGGCGAACCGACAAGCAAGACCTGGTTCTACCAACTGGACCCCGGCCGCAACATGGGCAAAACCAACCCGCTGAACGACGCGGACTTGGTGGAGTTTGTGCAGCTGCAAAAGGCGCAAGCCGACTCGCCCAAAAGCTGGAGCGTGGCCGCAGGCAGCGTGAACCTGGACACGTTTGACCTGTCGGTGAAAAACCCGAATGGCGGCGAAGAAGTGGTGCACCGCAGCCCGGCAGACATTCTGGATGAGATTGCGGCGCTGGATGCCGAAGCGGCAGCGGTATTGGGGAGTATTCGGGGGTTGTTGGCGTGAAGGCGGGTTGGAAAACCACCCCTTTTGAAGACTGCATTGAGCCAGTCACCTACACCACAAAAATTCAACGTAAGGATTTTTTGAGTGAGGGCACATTTCCTATCGTTTCCCAAGAAGACGACCTCATCAACGGAAGATGGGAAAACGATGCGGACTTATTTAAAGTCGAACGGCCACTTGTTCTTTTTGGTGACCACACTCGGTCATTCAAATATGTAGATTTCGACTTCGTTCTTGGTGCGGATGGCGTCAAGATACTCAAGCCAAAAGCCTTTTTGCATCCTCGCTACTTTTATTTTCAGCTTCAAACTGCAAAGCTCGAATCTCTTGGGTACGCAAGACACTACCGATTACTCAAGGAACATAGCGTTATCTATCCTGACTTTGCGGAACAACGCCGCATCGTCACCCTCCTCGACGAAGCCTTTGCCGACATCGCCACCGCCAAAGCCAACACCGAAAAGAACCTCCAAAACGCCCGCGAGCTTTTTGACAATACGCTGCAATCACTGGTTGACTGCACATCATGCGGTAGAACCAAACAGTCAATGGCTGATGTGTGCGACATCACCTCTAAATTGGTTGATCCAAGAGAAAATCAATATTTAGATCTGCCCCACGTAGGCGCTGGAAACATCGAAACCAAAACCAGCGCACTGGTTGATGTCAAAACTGCTCGTGAAGAAAATCTGATTTCTGGCAAGTTCTTGTTCGACGAATCAATGGTTCTGTACAGCAAGATTCGGCCCTACTTGATGAAAGTGGTTCGTCCAGATTTCAATGGACTTTGCAGTGCAGATATTTATCCATTGGCTCCCAAGCCGGGCGTCATCAACCGTGACTATCTTTACTACCTGCTACTGGCTCCAGCCTTTACCGAGTATGCAATCAAGGGTTCGGCCCGTGCGGGAATGCCTAAAGTCAATCGAGAGCACTTGTTCGCCTATCAGGTCGCATTACCTTCGGTGCAAGAGCAAACGCGCATTTCAGAAAATTTGGATGAGATCGCAACCGAGACTACTCGCCTCGAATCCATCTACCGCCAAAAACTCACAGCCCTCGACGACCTCAAAAAATCCCTGCTGCACCAAGCCTTCAGCGGGCAGTTGACGCAGTAGGTGCAAATTTAAGCACACTGTCACCCGCAGAAAATCCACGCTGTCCAAATAAATTAGGATGACGACCATGGCCAAAAGCAATTTGTTAAAGACCCAAGACGTCACCTTTCTGGACTTGATTGGTAACGGCAAGAAATACCGTGTACCTTCGTTTCAACGCGACTACGCTTGGGAAGAGGAACAGTGGGAAGACCTGTGGAACGACATTCAGGAGTTGCTGAATGCGCCACGAAGCTTCCATTACATGGGCGCTTTGGTGGTCGAGGCCGTCACGGACCGTGAATTCCAGATCATTGACGGCCAGCAACGTGTTGCGACACTGAGTGTGTTGGCCTTAGCGGTGATCGACCGTCTCTTGAATTTACCCGGTGATGAAGCCACAAACACAGCCAATGCCGAACGAGCGGCTGAGCTGCGCCAACTGTTCATAGGCCGGAAAGACCCCGCGTCTCTGATGCAAAGCAGCAAGCTGTTCCTCAACGATACCGATGATGGGTTTTATCAAGACTATCTGGTTCAACTGCGCAAGCCAAACAACCCGCGTGGACTGCCAAAGTCCAATCGGATGCTGTGGCAATGTTTTGGTTGGTTCCAAAAGCGGCTTGCAGACTCCGGATTGGAGGGTGAGGCCCTTGCTCGCATGCTGTCTGACACGGTTGCGCGGCAACTGCTTTTCATCCTGATCACGGTCGAAGATGACATCAGCGCTTACACCGTGTTCGAAACACTCAATGCCCGAGGGCTGGAGTTGTCGTCTACCGATCTGCTGAAAAACTACTTGTTCTCCCGCGTACCAGTTCGTAGCGATTTGGAAGCGTTGCAGCGCCGGTGGCGTCACATGATCGGTACCATTAAGCACGAGCGCTTTCCAGACTTTTTGCGTTACCACTTGCTGTGCCAGTCTCCACAGATTCGCAAACAACGCCTGTTCAAGAAGGTGCGCGAAGAGGTCAAAACATCGGCAGATGTGTTTGCCCTGATGGATGCACTGGAGCAACGCGCAGACCTGTTCGCTGCCATGGACGACACTGCGCACGAGTTTTGGCTGGACCGCCCAGCTGCCAAGCCCTATGTGCGGGACTTGCAGTTGTTTGGCGTGCGCCAGCACATGCCCTTGGTGTTTGCCGCTTGGGAGCGAATGAGCGCGGACGACTTCACCCGCGTTCTCAAGCTGCTGTGCGTGCTGTCGGTGCGCTACACCGTGATTGGCAGCCTGAACACCAACGAGCTGGAACCTGTCTATCACCGGGCCGCCAAGGCCTTGCTGGATGGGGCTGTCCGCACGCCTGCAGAAGTGTTTGCGCAGCTGCGCAGCGTGTACGTGGACGATGAAAAATTTGTCCGCGACTTTTCGCATAAAGAGATGGACACCACCGGTCGACGCAAGAAAGTGGTCAAGTACCTGCTGTGCGAACTGGAAAGCGACGCATCGGGCAAGCATCACGATTGGGAAAGCGACACCGGCACCATCGAGCACATCCTGCCCGAGAACCCCTCTGCGCAATGGGACGAACCCTTCAACCCGGATCGCCAGAAAGACTTCATCTACCGTTTGGGCAACCTGATGCTGCTGGAGCCAACCATCAACCGCCAATGCCAAAACGGCAGTTTTGAAGACAAACGAACCGAGTACGGGCGAAGTAGTTATGCCACCGCCAACGCGTTGGGGCTAAGCGATCAGGCCGATTGGTCACCCGCCACCCTGGCACTGCGCCAAGAACGCATGGCCCAGCGGGCAGCGCATGTGTGGCGCTCGGACTTTATTTGAGTGTTTGTGACTCACCCGCGAGTCACAAACCCATTTGCGGCTCATCCCACTGGCTTTTTTGAGACACAAATTTCTTGATTGGGTTTTGATCAACTCCCATCCCATTGACTCCTGGAAAATTGATTTTTCATAGAAATCAATAACTTGGGACACTCTTAAACACCCAAATTTTCTTAACTGGGTTTTGATTACCCCACCAAAATCACTGCCCTCGACGCCTTCAGACACCCCCTGCTGCACCAAGCCTTCAGCGGACAGCTTTGAACACGGCGTCTCTGGGGTCAAACTTTATTGTTGATTTAACTACAGTGATGTATATTCGACAACATCGTTGTCAATTCAACATCAAACCATGAACGAAGCCCAGCTCATCGAGGTTTTTGGCGGTCAAGCCCGATTCAAAGTGCTGCAAGCACTGTTTGCCGAACCGGGTCGGGGCTTTGGTCCGCGTGAGCTGGCTGCAGCCTCAAGCATCGACCCCGGCAACACGGCGCGGCTGCTCAAGCGCTGGACAGAGGCGGGCCTGGTACAGCGCCGCCAGCAAGATGGCCTGCCCCGGTATTACGCCAGTACAGACCCGCAGCTGTCACCACTGGTGACCCTCATGCAGCAAGACAGCGCGCTGGTGCGTACGCTGCGTGAAACCCTTGAGACGCTGGATGGGATCGAACTGGCCTTGGTGTTTGGCTCAGTGGCCCGGGGCCAAGCCACCGCCAACAGCGATGTCGACGTGCTGATTCTGGGTGCAGCTTCTGAACTCAAGGTCAACGCCGCACTCAGGCCTGCAGGTCGTCAGTTGGGCAGAAAAGTGCACGCCACTGCGTGTACGATAGAAGCATTCAAAAAACAGGTGCTAGACCGTGAAAGCTTTGTACAAGAGGTCGCCCAAAGCCCTCGCATTCCGCTGATTGGACATTTTGATGCTGCGATCTTTTCAGCGCCTGGCCAGTGAGCCAGATGCCCCCGTCAAACAGCAAGCGACCAACGCCAAGGACGCAGTGGCCTGGCTCCAGAGTGCGCAGGTCAAGTTGACGGATGCTCAACAAACCAGCGTGTCATCCGGCACCCGCATGGACGCGGACGGATGGCTTCAACCATGAACGAAGCCGAAACCTGCGCCGAATACATCGACCCCGGTCGGAGCGACTGCGAAACGCGCGCAACATGCAGCTATCGGTTGGGCGCCCCTATAGAGGATGTCCTCCATATGGTCCAAATCATCACAAGCATTTGAGGACTGGTTCATGAACATTGCAGCAGCGCACTTCGACGGCAAAGACATTCGCCGTGTTTATGACGAAGCCAGTGAGACTTGGTGGTTCTCGGTGGTGGACGTCGTGCAGGTTCTGACTGATAGCAGCAACGCTCGTCGCTACTGGTCGGATCTCAAGCGCAAACTGGCAAAAGAAGCGGGTTCCGAGCAACTGTACGAGAAAATCGTACAGTTGAAATTGGCCTCAACAGACGGCCGTTTGCGTGAAACAGACTGTGCAGAAGTCACTACGCTGCTTCGCTTGGTGCAGTCCATCCCTAGCCCCAAGGCTGAGCCCATAAAGCTCTGGCTGGCCAAGGTGGGCTACGAGCGCATGCTGGAAATGGCCGACCCCGCCCTGTCCCTCAACCGCGCCCGCGAGACGTGGCAACAGCATGGCCGCAGCGACAAGTGGATTCAGCAGCGCATGACGGGACAGGAAACCCGCAACAAACTGACCGACTATTGGCGCGAACACGATGTAAAAAGCGGCGACGAATTCGCTTTTCTCACCAACATCATTCACCAAGAGTGGTCGGGCGTGAGTGTGAAAGAGCACAAGAACATCAAGGGCCTGAAAACCCACAACCTGCGCGACCACATGAGTGAGGCCGAGCTGATCTTCACAGCCTTGGCTGAACTCTCAACCCGACAAGTGGCGGAAACGCAGCAAGCCACGGGCTTACAAGAGAACAAAGGGGCTGCAGTGGTGGGTGGGCGCATTGCCAAACAGGCACGCCAACAGCTGGAGCAGAAAACAGGCCGGTCTGTGGTGACAGGCGACAACTATCTGGCTCCACCTACCAAGCGCAAAGCCATTGCTGCCAAAAAGAAGTCAAGCAAATGAACGAAGCCGAAACCCGCGCCGAACACATCGACCCCGCCCTGGCCGCCGCAGGCTGGGGCCAGGTGGATGGCAGCCGCATCTTGCGGGAGCACAACATCACGGCGGGTCGCCTGCAGGGCGCGGGCAAGCGGGCGCGGGCCGACATTGCCGACTATGTGCTGGTCTACCGCAACACCAAGCTGGCGGTGATCGAGGCCAAGGCCTGGGCCAAGCCGCTGACCGAGGGGGTGGGCCAGGCCAAGAGCTACGCGGCCAAGCTGGCCATTCGCCACACCTACGCCACCAACGGCCAGGGCATTTACGGCATCGACATGCAAACAGGGGCTGAAGCGCAGGTAGCCCGCTACCCCACGCCTGACGAACTGTGGGACATGGCCTTTGGCGAGAGCGAAGCGCAAACGGCCGCCTGGCGCAAACGTTTTGCCGCCGTGCCGCTCGAAGACAAAGGCGGCACCTGGATGGGCCGCTATTACCAGGAGAGCGCCATCACCCGCGTGCTGGAGGCGGTGGCCAATGGCAAAGACCGTGTGCTGCTGACGCTGGCCACAGGCACGGGCAAAACCTTCATCGCGTTTCAGCTGGCGTGGAAGCTGTTTCACAGCCGCTGGAATTTGAAGGACTGGAAAGACGGCCTTTCTGCCGATGCCTCGCCCAGCCGCCGCCCGCGCATTTTGTTTTTGGCAGACCGCAACATCCTGGCCGATCAGGCGTTCACCGCGTTCTCGCCCTTCCCCGAAGATGCGGTGGTGCGCATCGACCCTAGCGACATCAAGAAGAAAGGCCGCGTGCCCAAGAACGGCAGCGTGTTCTTCACGATCTTCCAGACCTTCATGAGCGGGCCGGGGGAGACCCCCTACTTTGGCGAATACCCACCGGACTTTTTTGACTTCATCATCATCGACGAGTGCCACCGGGGCGGCGCCAACGACGAAGGCAGCTGGCGGGCGATTCTGGAGTACTTCAGCCCCGCCGTGCAGCTGGGCCTGACGGCCACGCCCAAGCGCACGATCAACGCCGACACCTATGGCTATTTTGGTGACCCGGTTTACACCTACTCGCTCAAGGACGGCATCAACGATGGCTTTTTGACACCGTTTCGCGTCAAGCAAATCGTGACCACGCTGGACGATTACGTCTACACCGCCGACGACATGGTGATGGACGGCGAAGTGCAGCAAGGCAAGCGTTACGAAGAAAAAGACTTCAACCGCAGCATCGAGATCAAAGAGCGCGAGGCCTATCGCGTCAAGCTGTTCATGGACAGCATCGACCAGCGCGAAAAGACCCTCGTGTTTTGCGCCACCCAGCAGCACGCCCTGCTGGTGCGCGACCTGATCAACCAGATCAAGACCAGCCCCGCACCCGACTACTGCGTGCGCGTGACGGCCAACGACGGCAAGCTGGGCGAGCAGCACCTGAGCCAGTTTCAGGACAACGAAAAAGCACTGCCCACCATCCTGACCACGTCGCAAAAACTCTCCACAGGCGTGGACGCCCGCAATGTGCGCAACATCGTGCTGATGCGGCCCGTCAATTCGATGATCGAGTTCAAGCAAATCATCGGGCGCGGCACCCGCCTGTATGACGGCAAAGACTACTTCACGATCTATGACTTTGTGAAGGCGCACCACCTGTTCAGCGACCCGGAATGGGATGGCGAACCCGTGGAGCCCGAGCCACCCGCCGAAAAGCCTTTGCCGCCAAGCTGGCAACCGCAAGACCCGACCGAGCCACCCAAAGCGAGCATGCCGGGCGAAGAGCGCCCGGCCAAGCTGGTGGTCAAACTGGCCGACGGCAAAACCCGCACCATCCAGCACATCACGTCCACCAGTTATTGGGGCCCAGACGGCAAGCCGCTGTCACCCGCGCAGTTTTTGGAAAGCCTGTTCGGTGCCCTACCCGAATTCTTCAAAAACGAAGACGAACTGCGCACCCTGTGGGCCGACCCGACCACACGCAAAGCGCTGCTGAACGGCCTAGCCGACAAAGGCTTTGGCCGCGACCCGCTGCGCGAAATGCAACGCATCATCGAAGCCGAAAAAAGCGACCTCTTCGACGTGCTGGCCTACGTGGCCTTTGCCCTGCCCACCGAGACACGCGCCACCCGCGCGAATCGAGCCAAGGCCCACAACGCGGTGACGTATGGGGAAAAGCAACAAGCCTTTCTGGCCTTTGTGCTGGAGCAATACGTGACCCAAGGCGTAGACCAACTCGACGCCGACAAACTCACCCCGCTGCTCAAGCTGCGCTACAACGCGCTGAATGACGCGATGGCGGAATTGGGGGATGCGGTGCAGGTCAGGCAGGCGTTTGTGGGGATGCAGCGGTATTTGTATTCGAATTAAATCACAAATTAAAATTAAGGAAAATAAATTGAAAAAAGGTATTATTTTACAACCTGCAAAAATTGACTTTAACTCACAAACCAATTCAACAACAATTACAGGTGGAATTGATCAGCACGAATTAAGAAAATCATTACTGTACTGGGATGAAATTGTCATCTCAAGAAATAATAAATACCATATTGATTCAACAGATCTGCGTCTTTTGTTAGATCAAAATATTGCTTCGGAAGTATTTATAAATCTGCCTTCAGATAATTTAAATATATACAAAGATAACTTAACAACACAACTTCTCGCCTATCAAAAACTTCAAGAAATTCAAGAAAAAACTTGGACAATAGGCCAATTCGCCCCTAACCAATTGACATCAATTAGCAATAGCATTATAGAAAAAAATATACTAGAAATAAATTTAGTAAATTCTTTACCATGCCCACCCAACGACACGCCATTATGCGATATTTTAGAATTTAAATATAAACATGGAAAACTAATTCAACTTCTTCAGTATGAGATTGAAGACTATGTTGACGATATATCAAATTCCTCCAACCCTGAAAGAAAAGAAGATAGAAAAATTAAGGAAATACAAAAAATAATTACTGATATTCAACGAGCGACGGACAGAAGTTGGATTGAAAATATTATTCCATCTTTTAAAATTGGCACATTATTATCAGACTTACCAAGAATAGGATTGGCATTTAATGGTGGTTTTACTTTTGCTAAAAAATTTGGTTTTGACGATTTTATTTCATCTATTTCAGGAATAGGTGCAGCAATGTACGTGGCACCAAAAAAATCAAAAGCCATAAAATCAGAAAAATTCAAAGCTTTTGAATCGTTGTTTTATACGGAGAATAATTTTCCAGGTTCTTTGAAAAATATAAATCAAGAAAATAATTCCAAAATAACATTCATCAATGAACACATTATTCCCGATTGGAATCAACCCCGAAATTCTTCGTGCTGGTGTGCAAGTGGTAAGCGATTTAAAGAATGCCACGGAATTTTAATATGAAATAAACACAAAAAATATAAAAATTCCATCGAAAAAATTTAATGATCTAACTACCCTCAAACCTTTTCCCTCCGATTGATAGATACTCACCAGCTGCTGTATCTTGCTTCAGCGATTTAAAATATCTGCTTTTCCTGCTTGCCGAATAATTTCTTTCGAAGCGCTTTGAACTTGAGCCAGTGACCTTTGAAAACGAGCCCATTCATTCTCATCACTCAAATAGATGCCCGCTGATCTTCGATGATCACTAATGCGTGTTATCTCAAGCTCAAGCTTCTCCCCCTTTTTCCGCCAAGTGTCGGTTGTAAAGGGTGGGTTTCGTTTAATAAATGATCTTCCATAAGATTCAGACAAACCTTCCCCAAGAGTGAAGGCCTCAGCCAAATCCAAGTCTTCAACTCTTGCAGCAAGTCGAACAAGCCTCCCATCCCAAAAAAACATTTTCAATGGCTCAGGATTGCTAAGACCCCCAATGCTCGCTATGGCAACAGAACATGAATTACCCTTGTAGATAATTTTTCGTTGATCCGCTATTTTCCGTATGGCCGCATGGTCCTCGACTTCAGCACCCTCGCAAGCTTGCTCTGGCGTCATCCCAATAGACTTGCCCTTGATGGAAAACTCAGTGTTCTGAGCAAAAGACAAAAGGGGCAAAAGTGCCAGGACAATCGCTAAATTTTGTAAATATTTAAACATTTTTATTCTATAAATTAGTTTTTATAGCCACTATAGACTAATGCAAAGCATTCTAAAAAACAAGCTTTTTCCTCGCCGACGACGAGTTGACCAGATTTCGGAAGCCGCGCCGATCATCCGGGATGCGACACCTAAGAAATCAATGGTTCAACTACCCCCATGCCTTCTCCAGACGCTTGATGCTCGCCAGCTGCGGGGTGCGCAGTTTTTCCACGAAGAAGCTCACGCACAGCTCTTCCAGTAGCCAGCGAAAACCCAAGCTTGCGGGCATCTTGCGCGCCTTCGCGTTGTGCCCCTCAACCAGCAATAGATCAAATCAACCCGCTTCCAAAATGGCTTCGGGCTACTTCAAGGCAATGCGCAGCAATGTGCGCGCCGCGCCTGATGGCTCTCGGAGGCCCTGCTCCCACTCTTGCAGGGTACGAACGGAAACGCCCAGCAATTGGGCAAAGGCGGATTTGGAAACGCCCAGTTTCAGGCGTGCCTCGGTCGCGGCAGTCACAGCCACTTGCGTGACACGGCCTTCGCCACGTTTGGCCTGCCGAATGGACTCCAACAAATCCTTTTCAAATTCCGTCATTTCCGCGTCGACAGATGCTGAGATTTTGGACATGGTTCATTCCTCATAAAGTTGCGCAAGGCTACGCAAAAAAGCAGGGGGGACAGAGTGTCGTGCTCAGCCTTGGCATAGACCGTCAACAACACCAACGCTCCTTGAGCATTGCGCAGCCTGTAAATGACACGAACACCGCTGCGCTTACCCATGCCAGGGCGCGACCAGTGCACTTTGCGCAAGCCGCCCGTGGCCAGGCGCTGGGCATCGCGGGCAGGGTCAGCGCGTTTTTTTTCCAGCGCATCACAACAACACATCCAACCCCTTTCGGTCCAGCAAGTTCAGCAGCTTGAGCGAAGGGCCACTGGGGTGCTTCTCACCGATCTCCCATTTGCGCACCGTGGACGCACTGGTGTTGAGCACCGAGGCCATCACCGTTTGACTCAGGTTGTGCTGCTCACGCAGGGCGCGGATTTGGGCGCTGTCATAGGGCGCAATCGGCTCCATGCACAGGGCGTCGAGCTTTTGCATCTTGCGCTTGTCGATGAAGCCCAAACGCTCCAGATCGGCCGCTGTTTCGTAAACCGTTTCCAACACGCGGCTGGCGGTTTGGGGTTTGGCCTTCGATTTCGCTTTAGTGCTCATGGCAAATCTCCTGTAATGAACCGTCTTGCGCCGCGACTTCAAACTGAGCCCCGGACAAGTCCAACAGTTGTTTGGCCAGCCACTGCAAAGCTTCCAGCTCAGTGCGGGACACACTGGCCTTTTCGTTCTTCTCAAACCCGAACACAAAAAACCAACGGCTGGCCCTGCGCGTCGCCACCAATGTGCGGGTGCCGCCCCGCTTGCCGCGACCCGGCAAAGCAACCCGCTTCTTGAGCACATCACCACCCAAATCGGCATCCACCAAGCCACTGACCATCTCGCTCACGGCCAAGCACAAAGTCTCATCCGTCAGATCGTTTTTACGCATCCATTTGGCAAATTGGCGGGTTTTGAAGACGCGGTGGATAATTTAAATTATGCCACTTAGTGACATAGAAAATTTCCCCCTCAATGATTCAACTGCCCCCAAGCCTTCTTCAGCCGCTTGATGCTAAAGGGCTGCGGGGTGCGCAGCTCTTGCGCGAAGAAGCTCACACACAGTTCTTCCAGTAGCCAGCGGAACTCCAGCATGCGGGCGTCTTGGGCGCTCTGCGTTTGGCCGCCAATCAGGTCATGAGTCGACTTGAAATATTGCATATTGCTGGTATTTATTGACAACTACCGACATTATGAAATAATTAAGCCATGTCACCCACCCCAGCCTCCCTCGCTGCTCTTGCCCAAGGCAAGGCACTGCTGCGCCCCAGTGATGCCGTAGCACAGGGCCGTTCGCGTCTATATCTGGCGCAACTGGCCAGCCGAGGGCTGGTTCACAAGCTCAGTCGTGGGCTGTATGCACTGCCCCAGCGCCAAGCCTCCGAGTTCGCTGGCTTGGCCGAAGTGGCAAGCAAACACCCGCAAGTTTTGGTGTGCCTGCTGTCTGCACTGGCTTTTCACGGACTGACGACGCAAGCACCCTTTGAGGTGTGGGTGGCTGTGGACAACAAAGCCCGCGCACCACAGTTCGATTACCCGCCCCTGCGCGTTGCGCGTTTCAGTGGCCCAGCGCTGACCGAGGGCGTAGCGGTACACGACATTGAAGGCGTTTCAGTCAATGTGACGTGCGTGGCCAAAACCATCGCGGACTGCTTCAAGTTCCGAAACAAAATCGGCCTGGACGTGGCACTGGAAGCGCTGAAAGAAGCATGGCGCGCCAAGCGGGTCACGATGGATGAGCTTTGGCACTACGGGCAGATTTGCCGCGTGCAAAACGTGATGCGGCCTTACCTGGAAGGGCTGACCGCATGATCAACAAGCCTGCATCGGTCAGGGCTAGACTACTCAACAAGGCCAAAGCCGACAAGCTAGATTTCTCGCTGGTTTTGACCCGCTACGGCTTGGAGCGTCTGCTCTACCGTTTGAGTGTTTCACCCAACAAAGACCATTTTTTGCTCAAGGGCGCATTGCTGTTTGACATGTGGTTCGATGTTCCGCATCGGCCCACCCGCGACATCGACCTGCTCGGTTTTGGATTGGCAGAAGAACCCGTTGTGCATGAGGTGTTTCGCGAAATTTGCGGTATTGAATGCGATGACGCCATTGTGTTTGACGCAAGCAGCATTCAAGTCACCGAGATTCGCAAGGATGCCAATTACTCGGGATTGCGCGTCACGCTGCAAGGTCAGCTCGATGGTGCACGCTGCCCAGTGCAAGTCGACATTGGCTACGGTGATGCCGTCACACCAGCGCCGGAGCTGGCCGACTATCCGGTGATGTTGGCGGACCTGCCTGCACCCAGGATCAGGGTCTATCCGCGTTACACCGTGGTGGCCGAGAAGTTCGAAGCCATCGTTTCGTTGGGCATGGCCAACACCCGCCTCAAAGACTACTTTGACCTGTGGGTCTTACTCTCGACCCAAGCGCTCGATCCTGAAATGATGCAAACGGCCATCGCAGCCACGCTTGAACGGCGTCAAACACCCATGCCGACATCGACGCCCATTGGTTTTTCACCAGTCTTTGGTCACGATCCGCAGAAAAGCAAGCAATGGCATGCCTTCCTTCAAAAGAACCAGCTTCAGGCGCCACCGCTCAATTCGGTCATTGAACTGTTGCACGAAAAGCTGGTTTCCAGATAGCCACAACCATGTTTTGACTGGCATCCAGCCTTCAATACAACGGCTGATGCTGCTTCAAACTCGCGATCACTTCCGCTGTCAGCGCAAACCCCGCCCCATACAAGGCAGCCAATTCAGCACAACGCTTGGCAAACGCATCCACCCCTTGGCCATAGATGAACTGCAGCGCCCCACCCGTCCAGGCCGGAAAGCCGATGCCGAAGATCGAGCCGATGTTGCCGTCGTGCACCGAGGTCAGCACGCCTTCTTGCAGGCAGCGGGCGGTTTCCACGGCTTGGCGGTACAGCAGGCGGTCTTTGATGTCTTGCTGGCTGTAGGCCACGTCGGCTTTTTCAAAGCGGGTTTTCAGTTCAGGCCACAGCACTTTCTTTTGACCAGCGGGGTAGTCGTAAAAACCACCGCCTGCGGCGCGGCCGGGGCGTTGGAGTTCTTTGACCATGCGCTCGACCAGCAGCTCGCCGGGCGTGGCGGTGTGCGTTTTGCCTTCTTTGGCAAAGTCTTCGCGGGTTTGGTCCAGCACATGCACCGACAGCGACAGCGCGGTTTCGTCCAGCACGGCCAGCGGGCCGACGGGCATGCCCACTTGCATGGCCAGGTTCTCGATCACGGGGGCGGGGATGCCCTCGCCCAGCATGGCCGCGCCTTCCATGACAAAGGTGCCGAAGGTGCGGCTGGTGTAAAAGCCACGCGAGTCGTTCACCACAATCGGCAGCTTGCCCAGCGCCTGCACATAGTCGTACGCACGGGCAATGGTCTCGTCGTCGGTCTGTGCGCCACGAATGATCTCCACCAGCTGCATCTTGTCGACAGGGCTGAAGAAGTGGATGCCCACGAATTTATTCGCATTGGCGCTGGCCGTGGCCAAACCGCTGATGGGCAAGGTCGAGGTGTTGCTGGCAAAGAAACCACCTTCGGCCAGCATGGGCTCGGCCTCTTGCGTGACGCGGGCTTTGAGTTCGCGGTTTTCAAACACAGCTTCGATGATCAGGTCGCAGCCTTTAAGGTCCGCGGCGCTGGCCGTGGGCTGGATCAGTGACAACAAGGCCGCTTGTTTGTCCGCCGCCATGCGGCCTTTTTCCACGCGTTTTTGCGTGAGCTTGTGGCTGTAGGCCTTGCCTTTTTCAGCTGCTTCAACGCTCACGTCTTTGAGCACCGTGGCGATGCCCCGGCTGGCTTGTGAATACGCAATGCCCGAACCCATCATGCCCGCGCCCAAAATGCCCACCTTTTGTGGCTTGTAGCGCGGTGCAGCCTTGGGGCGACTTTGGCCGCCTTTGATGCTGTTCATGTTGAAGAAGAAGGTGTTGATCATGTTGCGCGCCACCTTGCTGGTCATCAGACCTGCGAGGTAACGGCTTTCGATGCGCATGGCGGTGTCAAAGTCCACCATCGCGCCCTCGACCATGGCGGCCAGCGCCGCTTCGGGCGCAGGATACAGGCCGCGTGTTTTTTGCTTGAGCACGGCCGGGGCCACACTCAGCATGCCCGCGATCTTGGGGTTGCTGGGCGTGCCGCCGGGCATTTTGTAGTCCTTGCGGTCCCACGGGTGTTGGGCGGCTTCGGGCTGGCCTTGGGCTGCCGCAATGTGCGCCAAAGCGCGGGGGCGCAGCTCGTCATCACTGGCCACGATCTCGTGCACCAAGCCCAACTTTTGTGCCTCTTCGGGGCCAAAGAGTTTGCTCTCCAGCACATAGGGCTGCGCGGCCAGCAGGCCCAGCTGGCGCGTCATCTTGGTGATGCCGCCACCGCCAGGAATCAAACCCAGCGTGACTTCGGGCAAGCCAAATTGTGTTTTGGGGTTGGCGGTGGCGATGCGGTAGTGGCCGATCAAGGCCACTTCCCAGCCGCCGCCCAGCGCCGTGCCATTCAGGCAGCTGACCACAGGCACGCCCAGGGTCTCGATGGTGCGAAAAGCTTTCTTGATGCCTTCGATCTCGACAAAGACACGCGGGCCGTCCGAGGCTTGCGAGCGCATCACGCCCTTGAGGTCGGCCCCCGCAAAAAAGGTCGACTTGGCCGAGGCCAGGATGACGCCCTTGATCTGGGCTTTGTCTTGGAGGACTTGCTCGGCCGCCTGAGTCAGATCGGCCTGCCATTGCAGGCACATGGTGTTGACCGGCGAGCCTTGCTCGTCAAAGGTGATGGTGGCGATGCCGTCCGCCAGTTCGTAGCGCAGTGTTTTCAAAATCATGATGGTGTCTCCCCAATCAAACGCGTTCAACGATGGTGGCGATGCCCATGCCGCCGCCCACACACAAAGTGGCCAAGCCGTAGCGCAGTTGGCGGCGGTGCAGCTCGTCGATCAGGATGCCCAAAATCATCGCGCCCGTGGCCCCCAGCGGGTGGCCCATGGCAATCGCGCCACCGTTGACGTTGACCTTGTCGTGCGACACGCCCATCTCTTGCATGAACTTCATGGGCACAGCGGCAAAGGCTTCGTTCACCTCAAACAGATCGATCTGGTCAATCGTGAGGCCCGCCTTGGCCAGCGCCTTGCGAGCGGCGGGCATGGGGCCTGTGAGCATGATGGTCGGGTCAGCCCCGGACAAGGCCACCGACACGATGCGGGCGCGGGGCGTGAGGCCGTGGGTTTTGCCTGCGGCCTCGGAACCGATCAATACGGCCGCTGCGCCATCCACAATGCCCGACGAGTTGCCCGCGTGGTGCACATGGTGAATGCGTTCAACCTGTGGGTAGCGCTGCAAGGCCACGGCGTCAAAGCCCATGGCACCGAGTTGTTCAAACGAGGCCTTGAGGCCGCCCAGTGTTTCCACCGTGGTGCTGGGCTTGATGAATTCGTCTTGCGCCAGGATGACCTGGCCGAGTTTGTCTTTGACGGGCACCACCGAGCCATCGAAGTAACCCGCCGCACGCGCTGCCGTGGCGCGCTTTTGCGACTCGACCGCAAAGGCGTCCACATCGTGGCGCGTGAAGCCACTCATGGTGGCGATCAGGTCGGCACCGATGCCTTGCGGCACAAACAGCGTGGCGCTGTTGGTTTCAGGGTCTTGCGCCCAAGCGCCGCCGTCGGAGCCGATTGGCACGCGGCTCATGCTCTCCAGGCCACCGGCCACAACCAGGTCTTCCCAGCCACTGCGCACTTTCATGGCGGCCATGTTGACCGCTTCCAGGCCCGAGGCGCAAAAGCGGTTGAGCTGCACGCCCGAGCAGCGCCAGTCCCAGCCTGCGGCCAGGGCTGCCACTTTGGGGATGACCGAGCCTTGCTCGCCAATCGGCGAGACCACGCCCATGACCACGTCATCCACCGCAGCGGTGTCGAACTGGTTGCGGCTTTGCAGCTCGCGCAGCACGCCGCTCAAGAGACTGATGGGCTTGACCTCGTGCAGGCTGCCGTCTTTTTTGCCTTTGCCACGCGGTGTGCGTATGGCGTCATAAACAAATGCTTCGCTCATGAATGTCTCCTGGGGGTCATCAAGGGGTTTGCCCTGAGTTGTGGGTTTCAGCAATCAGTATAGACTTTTACCAAGCAACCGCTTTGTATAAATAAAACCCCAAGTCCTGAAGGTGACACCATGATTGAACGCACACTCTTTACCCCCGACCACGAAGCCTTTCGCGACAGCTTTCGCCGCTTCATGGACAAGGAAATCGCCCCCCACCATGAGGCATGGGAAGAACAAGGCTACGTAGACCGCGCCGTCTGGGACAAAGCCGGTGAAAACGGCTTTTTATGCATGACCCTGCCCGAAGCCTATGGCGGGTCAGACGCGGACAAGCTCTATTCGGTGGTGCAGATGGAGGAACTCGCACGCGCCGGTTTCAGCGGCATCGGCTATGGCCTGCACAGCGAGATCGTCGCCCCTTACATCCTGCATTACGGCACCGAAGCACAAAAGCAAAAGTACCTGCCCAAGTTGGCCAGCGGTGAGATGGTGGGAGCGATTGCCATGAGCGAACCCGCAGCGGGCTCGGACCTCCAGGGCGTCAAAACCACGGCCATGCTGCAGCCCGATGGCACTTACCTGATCAACGGCAGCAAGACCTTCATCACCAACGGCTGGCACGCCGACTTGGTGATTCTGGTGGCCAAGACCGACCCGGCCGCAGGCGCCAAAGGCACCAGCTTATTTTTGATCGAGCGCGGCATGCCCGGCTTTGAAAAAGGCAAGCGCTTGAAGAAGCTGGGCCTGAAAGCGCAAGACACCTCGGAATTGTTTTTTGACAACGTGAAGGTCAGCGCCGACCAACTGCTGGGCGGCACCGCCATGCAGGGCAAGGGCTTCATTTGCCTGATGGAGCAGCTGCCTTGGGAACGCCTGCAAATCGCCATTGGCGGTATTGCCGCTGCGCAAGCGGCCATCGACTGGACAGTGCAGTACGTGAAAGACCGCAAGGTGTTTGGCCAGGCCGTGGGCAACTACCAAAACACCCGCTACACCTTGGCCGAGTTGCAGACCGAGGTGCAAGTCGCCCGTGTGTTTGTGGACAAGTGCTCAGAGCTTTTGCTGCAAGACAAACTCGACACCGCGACCGCCAGCATGGCCAAGTACTGGTGCTCAGACCTGCAATGCAAGGTGATGGACGAGTGCGTGCAGCTGCACGGCGGCTACGGCTACATGTGGGAATACCCCATCACCCGCGCCTATGCCGACGCGCGCGTGCAACGCATCTATGGCGGCACCAACGAGATCATGAAAGAAGTGATCTCGCGCAGCATGGGTTTGGCGGGGCGCTGAATGCCCGCCATCCCTGCCCCCTTGTGGGAGCAAAGTGCTCTGTGGGAACAATGCTCTCTGTGGGAGCGACGACCTCGTCGCGAAGGTTTTCTGCCATGACCGAACTGGCCGAGCCCAAACGCGCACGCGGCCGCCCCCGCAAGACCGAGGACGAGCGCGACGATGGCAACCGGCGTCAAGCGCTGATCGCGGCGGCGGCGAAGCTGTTTCACCGCAAAGGTTACGACGCCACCAGCACCCGAGAAATCGCGGCGCAAGTGGGCATGCAGCCGGGCTCGCCGTTTTATCACTTCGGCAACAAACAAGACCTGTTGCTGGCGGTTATGGTGGAGGGCATGAAGCAAGCAAGCCAGCGCCAAGAAGCTGCCTGCGCCGGTCTGCCGGATGACCTGCCCCCACGCGAACAACTTCGCGCCCTGATCCGCAACCAGTTCGATGTGCTGCTGGGACCGGACAGCGACTTCATCCCGGTGATGCTTTACGAATGGCGCTCGCTGAGCGCCGAACAGCGCCAAACCATCACGCAGATCAAGGACGGGTACGAAGCCGTCTGGACGCCTGTGCTGCAAGCCCTGCATGACAGCGGGCAACTGCAAGCGCCCGTGGGTTTGGCCCGGCTGATGATTTTTGGCGCTTTGAATTGGGCGGTGCAGTGGTACCAGCCGACCGGCCAGAACTTGACGTCAACTGGGGCCAAGCACTCGGTTAAACGCTCAAGCCAAACGGCGGCGAAAGCAACAGAGCCCAGTGCCCCACGCGCCTCCTTGGACGATTTGACCGAGGCCGCCTTGGCCTTGTTTTTGAGAGACCCCACATGAACCCCGCCACACCTTACCAATCCGTCTTTGCGCCCGGCCTGCTGCGCGGTCAAGTCATCCTGGTCACCGGCGGCGGATCGGGCATTGGCCGCTGCACCGCACACGAATTGGCCAGCCTGGGCGCGCATGTGGTGATGGTGGGCCGCAACCCCGACAAGCTGACCGCCACTGCGCAAGAGATCACCGGTGACGGTGGGCAAGCCAGTTGGCACAGCTGCGACATCCGGCGCGAAGACGATGTGAAAGCCATGGTCGCGCAGGTGCTGCAGCAGCATGGCCGCATCCACGGCTTGGTCAACAACGCGGGCGGGCAATACATCTCGCCCTTGGCCAAGACCAGTGCCAAAGGCTGGCAAGCCGTCATCGACACCAACCTCACCGGCGGCTTTTTGGTGGCGCGCGAGTGCTTCAACCAGAGCATGAACACACACGGCGGCGCGGTGGTCAACATCGTGGCCGACATGTGGGGCTCGATGCCGGGCATGGGCCACAGCGGCGCAGCGCGGGCCGGCATGGTCAGCTTCACCGAAACCGCTGCATTGGAGTGGGCGGCTCAAGGTGTGCGCGTCAACGCCGTGGCACCGGGCTACATCGCCAGCAGCGGCATGGACCACTACCCACCCGAGGCGGGCCCCATGCTGCGCGAAATGCGCAACACGGTGCCACAAGGCCGCTTTGGCACAGAGGCCGAGACCTCGGCCGCCATCGTTTTCCTGCTCTCGCCCGCCGCCAACTTCATCAGCGGCACCGTGCTGCGTGTGGACGGTGCCCGCCCGCAAATGCGCATGGGCTGGCAACAAGCCGTGGCCCAAACCGATGTGCAAACACGCGATGCGGTCAAACCGTTTAACGGCTTTCACCGCGCCGTGACCCCCAAGGTATTCCAATGACGTTTGAATCCACCTGGAACCCCCACAGCCCTGTGGCGCAGCAAAGGCGCGAAGCGGCGCTGGCCCGCCTGGCGCAGTGGCATGCCTTGCAAGAGCGGGCCGCAAAGGCCTCGGCCCAATCCAAACCCGTGTTTGACAAACGCGGGCAGTTGCTGCCGCGTGAGCGCGTGGCCTTGCTGCTGGACCCTGGCGCACCTTTCTTGCCGCTGTGCGCGCTGGCGGGCTTCATGCAAGACACACCCGACCCGGCCAAGTCTGTGCCTGGCGGCGGCATGATCGCGGGCATTGGTTTTATCAACGGCGTGCGCTGCATGGTGGTGGCCAGCGACTCGGGCATCGAGGCCGGAGCCATTCAGGCGCGGGGCCTCGAAAAGATTTTGCGGGTGCAAGAGCTGGCCTTGGAAAACAAACTCCCCTTTGTGCACCTGGTCGAAAGCGCCGGGGCCAACCTGATGCAGTACAAGGTCGAGGGCTTTGTGCTGGGCGGCAGCCTGTTCCGCAACCTGGCCCGCTTGTCGGCGGTAGGCTTGCCGGTGCTCACGGTGCAACACGGCTCGGGCACGGCAGGCGGGGCCTACATGCCGGGGCTGAGTGACACCGTGATCATGGTGCGCGGCCGCTCACGCGCATTTCTGGCGGGGCCACCTTTGCTCAAAGCCGCCACGGGCGAAGTGGCGACCGAAGAAGAACTGGGCGGGGCCGAGATGCACACCAGCGTGTCGGGCTTGGGCGAGTACCTGTGCGAAGACGACCGCCACGCGCTGGGCACAGCCCGCGATGTGGTGGCGCGTTGGGACTGGGCTGCGCACTCCACACAAAGACAAGCCAAGCCCCCTCGCTGGGATGCCGAAGAACTGCTGGGCCTGATGCCCGCCCACCACCGCGAACCGATCGACATGCGCGAGGTCATCTTGCGGCTGGTCGATGACTCGGATTTTCTGGAATTCAAGCCTTTGTTTGGCGCGGCCACGGTGTGTGCGCAGGCGCGCATCGGTGGGCATGCGGTGGGCATCATCAGCAACAACGGGCCGATCGATGTGGCCGGGGCCAACAAGGCCACGCACTTCATCCAGTGGATGTGCCAGCTGGGTCACCCCATCATTTATTTGCAAAACACCACCGGCTACATGGTGGGCAAAGACAGCGAGCAAGGCGGCATGATCAAACACGGCTCCAAGATGATCCAGGCGGTGACCAGCGCCACCGTGCCGCAAATCACCATCCAGTGCGGGGCCTCGTTTGGGGCGGGCAACTACGGCATGTGCGGGCGTGGCTACGCACCGCGCTTTTTGTTCAGCTGGCCCGGTGCCAAGACGGCGGTGATGGGCGGCGAGCAAGCGGCCCGCACCATGCAGATCGTGGCCGAGGCCGGCATGGCCCGCAAAGGCATCACGCCCGACCCCGACAAGATGCAGGCGCAGTTTGACAAGATCGTGGCCCTGTTTGAGGCGCAAGCCGATGCTTTCTACACCAGCGGGCTGGTGCTCGACGACGGCGTGATCGACCCGCGTGACACGCGCAGCGTGCTCAGCTTTTGCCTCGACACCTGCGCCGAGAGTGCAGCCCGCCAACCCCGCGCCAGTACCTTTGGCGTGGCCCGCATGTGAAGGCCCCCACATGGCCACCGATTTGAAGCACATGCTCTCGCTGGACGCGGCCCACCAGTTAGCCGAGCAGCTGGCTGCGGCCGGGGCTTCGGTACATCGGGGCCAATGGCAAAAGGCCATGGGGGTCGACTTTGAGGCCCTGGGCCTGATGGACCGAGGCCGCCGCCTGGCCCAAGTCATGGCGACATGTTTGCCGCCCGATTTTGCAGAGGCCGCCCCTTTGCTGGTGCGGGCCATGGGCCGCCCCATGGGGCTGGACAAACACGGCGAGCCCACCGCCAGTGGCGATGTGCCCAGCAGCTTCTTTTACCTGCCGCACAGTATGTACATCGCCAGCCATGGCCTGCAGCATCTGCCCGAGGCCCTGCACGCCCAACACGCCCTGACCCAGCGCTTCACCGCCGAATTCAGCCTGCGCCCGTTTTTGCAGCAGCACACCCAGGCCACCTTGGCGCGCTTGGCACAGTGGGCGCAAGACGACAACGCGCATGTGCGCCGCGCCGTCAGTGAAGCCACACGCCCGCGCTTGCCCTGGGCCGCGCGTTTGCCCGATTTTGTGCGTGACCCCGCGCCCGTGCTGCCCCTGCTGGCCCGATTGCGTGACGACCCGTCGGCGTATGTGCGCCGCTCGGTGGCCAACCACCTGAACGACATCGGCAAAGACCACTCCGAGCTGCTCACCAGCCTGGCCCGCCAATGGCTGGACGATGCGCCGGTGCCCGCCTCGCGGCAAGCCTTGCTGCGCCATGCCCTGCGCACCGCCATCAAACGCGGCGATACACAGGTGCTGGCCTTGTTCGGCCACGGGGAACAATCGGTGTTGCAGATTCAGAGCGCCAACATCACCCCATCAAAAGCCCGAATCGGCGAAAGCGTCACCCTGCATTGCACCCTGCACAACCCCACTACACAGACGGCCAGCGCCTTGGCCGATTGGCGGGTGTTTTACGTCAAGGCCAACGGCACGCTCAGCCCCAAGGTTTTCAAAGGCAGCACCGTGCAGATTGATGCTCACGGCCATGGCGTGCTCGAAAAAACACTGTCGCTGCGCCAAATGAGCACCCGCACCCACCACCCGGGCCGCCACACCGTCGAGATCGTCCTCAATGGACACGCGCACAGCATTGGCCAATTCGATCTGCACCCCTGAACCCACCCCACGGAGACACACCATGCAATACACCCACGAACACCGCGAAATCCAGAACACGCTCAAGCGCTTCATCGAAGCCGAGATCAACCCCCATGTGGACGAGTGGGAAGCGGCCGAGATCTTTCCTGCGCATGAGGTCTTCAAGAAAATGGGCAACTTGGGCCTCTTGGGCCTGACCAAGCCCGAAGCCTTTGGCGGTGCGGGCTTGGATTATTCATACAGCATGGCCATGGCCGAGGCACTGGGGCACATCGACTGCGGCGGCATCCCCATGGCCATTGGCGTACAGACCGACATGGCCACACCCGCCTTGGCGCGTTTTGGCAGTGACGAATTGCGTGCCCAATTTTTGGCCCCGGCGATTGCGGGCGACATGGTGGGCTGCATTGGCGTGAGCGAGCCGGGTGCGGGCAGCGATGTGGCGGGCATCAAAACCGTGGCCCGCAAGGACGGCGACGACTACGTGATCAGCGGGCAAAAAATGTGGATCACCAACAGCCTTCAGGCCGACTGGATGTGCATGCTGGTCAACACGGGGGAAGGCCCGATCCATAAAAACAAGAGTCTCGTCATGGTGCCCATGCGCGAGAACGGCAAGCTGCTGCCCGGCATCGAGGTGGGCAAAAAGATCAAAAAGATCGGCATGAACAGCAGCGACACGGGCTTGATTTATTTCGACGAAGTGCGCGTACCCCAGCGCTACCGCATCGGGGCCGAGGGCCAGGGCTTCATCTACCAGATGCAGCAGTTTCAGGAAGAGCGCCTGTGGTGCGCAGCCAGCACGCTGCAGTCGCTCACCAACTGCATCCAGTGGACGGTGGAGTGGGCGCAAGAGCGCAAGCTGTTTGGCAGCACCTTGGCTGACCAGCAGTGGGTGCAGTTCAAGCTGGCCGAACTCAAAGCCGATGTGGAGTGTCTGCGCGCCCTGACCTACCAAGCCTGCGAACACTACATCGCGGGCGAAGACGTGACCGAGTGGGCCACCATGGCCAAGCTCAAAGCGGGCCGTTTGAACCGCACCGTGCCCGACACCTGCTTGCAGTTCTGGGGCGGCATGGGCTTCACCTGGGAGAATAAGGTCTCGCGCATGTACCGCGATGGGCGTCTGGCCTCGATCGGTGGCGGGGCGGACGAGGTGATGTTGGGCATCCTGGCCAAGATGATGGGCATTGCCAAGCGGCCTCAGAAATGAGCAGCACTTTGTTGATCGAACGCCAGGGCGCAGTCGAGACCTGGACGCTGAACGACCCGGCCACCCGCAACGCCTTGAGCGATGCGGTGGTGGACGGCATGCTGCAAGCCTGCACTCGGGCTGCAGCGGACCCCACACTGCGCATCGTGGTGCTGACCGGCGCAGGTGGTGCTTTTTGTGCGGGCGGCAGTTTGGGCGGGTTTGCCAGCCTGATCGGCCAACCCCTGCAAGACGGACAAACCGACCCGCTGCTGGCCATGAACCGGGGATTCGGTGACCTGCTGTATGCCCTTTGCGCCCTGCCCCAACTCTTGGTGTGCCGGGTCGATGGTGCGGCCATGGGCGGCGGTTTTGGCCTGGTGTGCTGTGCCGACCATGTGGTGGCCACAAAACGTTCGGTGCTGGGCACGCCCGAAGTCACGCTGGGCTTGCCGCCTGCGCAGATCGCACCTTTTGTGTGGCAACGTTTGGGCGAGAGTGCGGCACGCCAGTGTCTGTTGCAAGGCCTGAGTTACAACGCGGATCAAGCAATGCAAGTGGGGCTGGTCAACGAGGTGATTGAAGAGGACAGCGATGCAGCCTGGCAACAAACACTGACGCGCATGATGCGCGCTGCGCCCGGCGCGGTGGCCAGCACCAAACAACTGCTGCGCAGCTTGCGCAGCCCTGTGCCCGACTTGCGCGATGCCGCTGCACACGCTTTTGCTCAAGGCTTGCGCAGCGCCGAAGCCGCGCAAGGACTGGCCTCGTTTGCACGCAAAAAGCCTGCGCCCTGGACACTTTCTGGCAAGGAGCCTGCATGACATCGACCTTGCCCACACAAGTCACCCGCCTGCTGATCGCCAACCGGGGCGAAATCGCCCGCCGCGTGATCCGCACCGCCCGCCCGATGGGCATCCAGACGGTGGCCGTTTATTCAGATACCGACCGCGATGCCTTGCATGTGCACGAAGCCGATACCTCGTTCGCCTTGGGCGGGACGCTCTCGGCCGATTCGTATTTGCGCATCGACAAACTGCTGTCAGCAGCGCAAGCCACCGGGGCTGACGCTGTGCACCCGGGCTATGGCTTTTTGAGCGAGAACGCCGAATTTGCCCAAGCGGTCATCGATGCGGGCCTGACCTGGGTCGGGCCACCGCCCGGGGCCATCCGCGCCCTGGGCAGCAAGTCGGCCGCCAAAGCACTGGCCCTGCAGCACGGTGTACCTTGCTTGCCGGGCTACTTTGGCGCGGACCAGAGCGATGCCACCTTCACCGCACAAGCAGAGCAGCTGGGCTTGCCGCTCATGGTGAAAGCCGTGGCCGGGGGTGGCGGGCGCGGCATGCGCCTGGTCACCGACATGGCGCAACTGCTGCCCGCCTTGCACAGCGCCCGCTCCGAAGCGCTGGCCGGTTTTGGCAACGGCGACTTGCTGATGGAACGCGCCTTGCTGCGCCCCCGCCACATCGAGGTGCAGATCATGGCCGATGCCCAAGGCCACTGCATCCACTTGGGTGAGCGCGATTGCTCGGTGCAGCGTCGTCACCAAAAGATCATCGAAGAATCGCCCAGCCCGGCGGTGAGCGCTGCGCTGCGCAAGGAACTCGGGCAAGCGGCCATTGCCCTCGCACAATCGGCGGGCTACGTGGGCGCGGGCACGGTGGAGTTTTTGCTGGACGAGGCACAGGCCGACAAACCTTTCTATTTGATGGAGATGAACACCCGGCTGCAGGTAGAGCACCCGGTGACCGAGATGCTCACGGGGCTCGACTTGGTCGAGTGGCAGCTGCGCATCGCACGCGGTGAAGCGCTGCCCCTGGCGCAAGCCGATGTGCGCCTGCAAGGCCACGCCATCGAGGTGCGGCTGTGCGCCGAAGACGAGCACTTCACCCCGCAAACCGACACGGTGCAAGCCTTTGCAGCGCCTGAGGGCTTGCGCTTTGACCATGCGCTGCACGCGGGCGCAGTCGTGACGCCCAACTACGACGCCATGCTGGGCAAGCTGATTGCCCACGCGCCCACCCGCGCTGAAGCCATCGACCGCCTGCGCACGGGCTTGGACCAGACCGCTGTGCTGGGCCTGCCCACCAACCGCGCCTTTTTGGCTGCGTGCTTGCAGCACCCGATGTTCCGTGCGGGTGAAGCCTTGATCCCTTTCCTGGCCGAACAGGCCGATGCGGTGCGCCAAAGCTTGCAAGCCACGAACGAAGCCCGCACCGTGGCAGCGCTGGCCGTGCTGTATGCCAACCAAGCCCCTGCAAACGCCATGCCCAACCCCTTCACGCGACCGGTGCACATGGGCTGGGGTTCGGACACCCTCTCGCTGAACCTGCAGGAACTGGGGCAAGGCCGCGTGCGCATTCACACAGGCGATACCACGCACGAAGCCAGAATTCAGCATATCGCTGAACAGCTGCACATCGACCTGGACGGCTGCCGCTGGCATGCCCGCGCCGTGGCATGCCGGGGCGCCACCAACGCCGTGCAGTGGCATGTGCAGCTGCAAGGCCCCGAATGTTTTGAGCTGTGGCTCACCGACCAAAGCCACAGCGCGCCTAGCACAGGCGCCAGCGCACAAGCCGCACAGTCTTTGCGCGCGCCTTTTAATGGCAAGCTGATCGCACTGCATGTGCAAGAAAGCCAATCGGTCCAACAAGGCGATGCCGTGCTGGTGATCGAGTCGATGAAGCTGGAACACATTTTGTGTGCTCCCCGCGATGCGGTGGTGCACAGCATTTCGGCCAGCGTAGGCCAACAAGTGAGCCCCGGCCAGGTGCTGGTGCAATGGAAGGACGCTGCATGAGCACCACTGGAATCACCAATGATTTCACCACCGAAGACCTGCAAAGCCTGCAGGCCACGGTGGAGCGTTTTGCCAAACAAGCCATTGCCCCGCAGGTGCCCGCTTGGGAAGAAGCCGGTCAGTTTGACCGATCGCTTTACACCCAAGCCGCACAGCTGGGCCTGCTGGGCCTGGGCTATCCCGAGCATTTGGGCGGCACACCCGCACCCTGGCGTGCGCGCAACCTGCTGTCGCAAACCCTGGCCCGATACGGCGGTAGCGGCGGCGTGATGGCCAGCCTGTTTTCGCTCAACATCGGCCTGCCCCCGGTCATGGCGCATGGCAGTGCCGAGCTGCAGGCCGAAGTGGTGCCGCCCGTGCTGCGCGGCGAGCGCATCGCGGCCTTGGCCATCACCGAGCCCGGCGGCGGCTCGGACGTGGCCGGCCTGCGCACCACCGCACGCGCAGACGGCAGCGACTACGTGATCGACGGCGAAAAAGTCTTCATCACCTCGGGCCTGCGGGCCGACTGGATCACGCTGGCCGTGCGCACCAACCCGGCCAGCAAAGGGGCCAGCGGTATCTCGATGGTGGTGGTGCCGGGCGACACCCCGGGCATCTCGCGCACCCGCCTTCACAAAATGGGCTGGCACAGCTCGGACACCGCGCAGCTGCGTTTTGACGGCGTTCGTGTACCCCAGCGTTACCGGCTGGGTGACGAAGGCGCGGGCTTCAAGATGATCATGGGCAACTTCAATGGCGAGCGCCTGGCCATGTCGGCCATGGCACTGGGTTTTGCCGAGGCTTGTTTTGACGAAGCGCTGGACTGGGCACGCCAACGCCAGACCTTTGGCGCGGCCCTGATCGAGCGTCAGGTCATCCGGCACAAATTGATGGACATGCAAATGCGCATCTCATCGACCCAAGCCTGGGTCGATGCCGTGACGCAGCAAGCCGATGCGGGCCAGACCGGTGCCGAGTGGGTAGCCCAGGTGTGCCTGCTCAAAAACCACGCCACCCAAACCATGCAGTTTTGCGCCGATGCCGCGGTGCAACTGCTGGGCGGCATGGGCTACATGCGCGGCACCGTGAGCGAGCGGGTTTACCGCGAAGTGAAAGTGATGATGATCGGCGGCGGCGCCGAAGAGATCATGAAAGAGCTGGCGGCCAAGCAGTTGGGGATTTAAACCGAGTGTCCAAGGCCGGTGGACTCGCCTAATTGGATCCAGTGAAGGGCGCGTTCCACGCCCCATCGCCCACAGGGTTTGGCTCTTGGAAAAATCTACCCCTTGCCACAGCGCAGGCCCTCATGCTGGGGATCGAGGCAACAGCGCTTTGAGTTTCAAGCAGGTTTTTTCGACCGCATACCAGCTGAGCAGACCGGCCAGCACCGAACTGCAAAACACCAGCAGCACCAGTGCGGCCAGGTTCATTTCTGGAAAGTACCAGAGCCATATTTTGTTCAATGGCCAAGCGTAAAGGTACACGCCATAAGAGATGTCTGGCCAACGATGAAAACCCAAAACCAGAGGGCCGGACTTGGCAAAGTACAAGATGGCGTAGCCCCCCAGCAGGCACAAGGCTGGCTGCGCCGTCATCGGAAAAAACAACAGCACAGCCATCAGCAAAAGACCCCAGCCAGCCAAAGAAGAACGCCAAGGCAATGCGTTTTCATACAAGTAAAAACACCCGCCATACGCAAACGCCATGAGCAAGCGAATCGTCAAATCAGAGGGCAGATTGGCCCAGCCCGAACGGTTGATGACGTGAAAGACTGTGCAAAAAATGGCCAAGGCCAGCCACACGTTTCTCTTTTTCAAGCCCCCCAGCAAGCCAAACACCAAGGCGATGAAATAGCACTTGAATTCATAAGAGATCGACCACATCGACCCATTGACTGCCGCGTAGTGGCTGCCCGCAAACACCTCCGGAATGGCCGGCTGCTTGAGGAACAACAAGGATTTGAGGTAGTCGCCCATTTTGAATTGGACCCAGTAATCGCTGGCACCAAACACAGGCGCTATCAGCAAAGCACACACCAAAGAGGCCGCCACAAAGCCCGGGTAGATGCGCAAAATTCGGTGTGTCAAAAACACCGCCACCTGTGGCCGCTCTTGCCAGCTTTTGACAATCAAATAGCCACTGATGAGCAAGAAGCATTGCACCGCCATCTCGCCAAAAGAAATCGTGCCAAAAATTTGCGTCAAAACTTCACGGCTTCTGTCACCGTCCTGAAGCTCCGGCGCATGCGACAAGATCACCAGACTGGCAAACAAAAAGCGCAAGGCATTGAAGTTGTTGCTTCTACCGTGGGGATGGCTCATGGCGGGTGTGGAAGGGATGCACCTGGGAGCCATGAATTGCCGATTTCATCGACAAGCACTCCGCGGGCATCAAAATTATTTAAATATTATTTGTTATTTTATTTTAAATAATTAAATATTTTTAACCTTCACTTGGCCAAAAAAATGAAAGTTAGGCGCTTGCCACAGAGTGGAAGCACCCCAACATGTGCGTGAGCCTCGCCCTCAAAACCACGATGAGGGCCCGCTCTCTCAATCTCTCGCCTATCAAGCAAGCGATTCGACCTCAAGCCACTTGGATCACGCCAATCTGGGTTGCCCAGGTGGCAGTTCGGCCTTCAAAGCAAAGGCCATTTGCACCATGCCAGCCAACAAACCCACACACACGCCGACTTGCACGGCGCGGTTGTAAGAGCCCATGGCATCGAACACCAGACCACCGCCCAATGCGCCCATGAAACTGCCCACTTGGTGGCTCATGAAAGCAATGCCCCCCAGCATGGCTTGCCATTTCAAGCCGAAAGTTTCGCCAATGTAACCCGTGACCAAGGGAGCCACACCCAGCCACAGGAAACCCATGATGGCGGCAAAAACCAAGGTGTTTTCCGGCGTGGGCACCGCCAAAAAATACCACGCCAGTCCCATGGATCGCAGCACATAAATGCCGCCCAACAACAAGAGCTTGTTGTAACGCCCGCCAGCCCATCCAAAAAACAGACTGCCCAAAACGTTGAAGCCACCAATCATGCCCAAGGCTTGGGCGCTGAGCATCGGGTCCAGGCCACACAGGTCCAGGTAAGAAGGCAGGTGCGTGGTTAAAAAAACCAATTGCATGCCGCACACAAAATAGGCCACCGTCATGACCGCAAACGGCGGGTGCTTGAGCGCAAACACCGCCATGTCCCGGGCATTGTCTTTTTCTCCTGCGGGCGATGGCGGCACAGGCAAGGCATCAACACGACCCGCAAACCATGCGGCCGGCAAAATGATCAAGGCCAACACCACAAACCCAGCCACCCCAACGCGCCAGCCATGGGCTTGCGCGAGCATTTGCCCCATGGGGGCCGCCATCAAAGCGCCCAGTGACCCGGCCGCCGAGACGATGCCCAACACCGTGCTGCGCAAGGCAGGCGAGACCGGACGCGAGGCCACAGCCATGGCGATGGCCGAACCATTGCACGCCATGGCAGCGCCAATGGCGAGCCCTGCCCCAAAGGTCACCCCCCAAAGACCTTGTGCCATCCAAAGCGTGCCCATGCCTGTGACGTACAAGGCCGCCCCCGCCATCATCAACGGTCGGTAACCTATGCGCACCGCCAAGGCCCCGGCAAAGGGCTGCAAAAAACCCCAAGCCAGGTTTTGCACCGCAATGGCCAAAGTGAACTGCGAGACCGAAATCCCCAAGTCTTTGGTCAAGGCCGGCATGAAGACCCCCAAACTTTGGCGCAGACCCATGCTGACAGACAGCATCAGCGCCGCGCCAAGCAAAATGGGAAGGGCCGGGCGAAGTGCGCTCAGGAGGTTCATGGAATGGCCTGTGAAAGTTCAATGAGCAATTTAACCGTTCACAGTCCACTTGCTTGGCTTTTGTGCGACAGGTGCAGTGGCCTGTGAATGTGCATGAAAAAACTGATAATCATTCGATCAAACCCCTGATTCATCGACCATGAGAACCACCTTCAACTACAAGCACCTGTACTATTTTTGGGTGGTCGCCAAGGAAGGGGGCATCACCCGAGCGGCCGACAAACTGGACATGGCGGTGCAAACCGTCAGTGCCCAGGTGCGCGAGCTCGAGCGCTCTTTGGGTTACGCCTTGCTCAAACCCGCTGGCCGAGGATTGGTACTGACCGATGCAGGCGTGGCTGCCATGCAACAAGCCGACCAAATTTTTCAGCTGGGTGAAAATTTGCCCGCCAAAGTGCGCGATGCGGTGAGTTCCCCCACTGTGCGTCTGGCGGTGGGCATTTCAGACGGTTTGCCCAAGCTGGTGGTGCGACGCCTGTTGCAACCCGTCTTGGCAGAACCCCATTTGCGCCTGCTGTGCCACGAAGGCGAGTTTGACGAACTCTTGGGCGACCTGGCGCTGCACCGACTGGATGTGGTGCTGTCAGACCGTCCAGCCCCAAGCAACGCCAACATCAAGCTCTACAACCATGCGCTGGGCTCATCGGCAGTGTCTTGGTACGGCAGTGCTGCACTCGTCAAATCGGCCAAAAGGAAGTTTCCAAGCAGCTTGGCCGATGTGCCGGTGCTGCTGCCCACGGGCCACACGGCCGTGCGAACCCGGCTGGACCACTGGTTTGAGCACCACAGCGTCACCCCGCGCATTGTGGGTGAGTTTGAAGACAGCGCCTTGCTCAAGACCTTTGGTGAAAGCGGTATGGGCGTTTTTCCAGCGGCCGAATGGGTGCACGACGAATTGTTGGCCCACTACGAGGTGCAGCGCCTGGGGCCTTGTGAGGGCGTCAAAGAAAACTTTTTTGCCATCGGCACCGAAAAGAAAGTGCAACACCCGCTGGTGCAGCGTCTCTTGCAGGCCAGCGTTTCGGCCCATTAAAGCGCCTCAGCGGCAGACGTGAAAAAGCCCCCAGGGCTTGTGACCCTGGAGGCTTGTTCACAAACGCAGCGCGTCAGGTTTTGGCCGAGCGCACACTCAGCAGCATGGTCGCGGCCAGAATGCCCACCACCACACCCAGCGAGACGCCCACCGGAATCTTGAACACATCGATCAAGCACATCTTGGTGCCGATGAACACCAGGATCACAGCCAAACCGTAGTTGAGCAAGTGGAACTTGTTGGCCACAGCGGCCAGCAAGAAGTACATGGCACGCAAACCCAAGATGGCGAACACGTTGCTGGTCAAGACGATGAAGGGGTCTGAAGTGATCGCAAAAATCGCCGGGATGGAGTCCACCGCAAAGATCACATCGGTCAAGGCGATCAGGCAAATCACCATGAACAGCGGGGTGGCAATCTTCTTGCCGTTTTCCACGGTCCAGAATTTTTCACCATCGTAGTTTTTGCTGACCGGCAACACCTTGCGCAGCAACTTGAGTGCCGGGTTGTCTTCCAGATCAGGCTCTTGCCCTGCAGCCCACCACATCTTCACACCGGTGAGGATCAGGAAAGCCCCGAACACATACAGCACCCAGTGGAACTCGGCCAACAACCAGCCTCCCACCAAAATCATCACCGTGCGCAGCACGATGGCACCGATGATGCCGATCATGAGCACACGTTTTTGGAAATTAGTGGGCACCGCAAAGTAGGTGAAGATCATCAGGAAGACAAAAATGTTGTCCACCGCGAGTGATTTTTCAATCAGGTAACCGGTGAGGAACTCCAAGGATTTGGTGTTGGCCATTTCCACCGAACCCGTGGTGTCCTTGATGGCCCACCAAAACAAGCCATTGAACAAAAAGCTCAGCGCGATCCAGATCAGGGACCAGTTCAGTGCCTCTTTGACGCCAATGTCATGGGCACCCTGCTTTTTGAGCACCACAAAATCCACAAACAGCGACACCAACACAATGGCCACGAACGTGGCCCAAAGCCACAGGGGGGCAATGGTTTCCATAAAACACCTCTTTGTTATTAAAGACAATTCATCAGCCAGAAAGTCCGGCCACATGGCGTGAGGATGATTCCTGACGCCGGGTCGCTTGCAACGACTGAAGGCCTTTATTTTTACTGAATTATTGGAATTAACATTCCTTAAAAACAAGAGTGTTGCACTGGAATTCAGTGCTGTTTGCGGGACCTGGCCACGGGCACAGAGGTAGAACATCTGTCGACGGCATGAGTCATTTTTTTCTTCGATCCATCCGGGGGTCTGTGCAAAAAACCATACCGCCTCGCGAATACCTTGTGCAGCACGCTGGGCCAACCCTTCTTTCAATGCCGGATGCAGCCGTGTTGACCATGCACACCCAGCCATTCATCTTCAGATTTTGGCTCTGAGTGACCAGGTCCTTGAGCCAATTTTCTCCAGGTACCAAGGTCACAACAGAAAACGTCCCTGTTGGGGGGTGGTCCAACAACGTGCAGAAATTCACTGGCCCCTTTTACAGGGTTTGGTTATTGTCAGAGCAGGTGGGCTTTTTGATCGAGTGTGCTGCACAAACGCCGCTGGCATCTGCGGGTGGTGTACAAACGGCGTCGCTCCAAGGCAGGCGTATCCAGGCACCGATTGTTCACAAAAAAACCGCCAGGCGCTTGCGAGCGCTGGCGGTTTTTGTCATGCAGCGATCGCTGCAGGCTTTACTTCTTGTCGCTGAAGTAGCCCGAGGTCACTTTCCAGCGGCCGTCGGTGATTTGCGACATGCGCGATGCGTTGCTGCCCAAACGCTTGGTGGCGGTGAAGGTCATCTCGCCCGTGCCGAAAATATCGGGTGGGATCACCATGGTGTCCATGGCCTTGATGATGCTTTCGGTGGTCACGTTGGCGCCCGACTTTTCAATGGCGCGCATGAACGAGTCGATGGCGTTGTAGCCGTAAACCGAGAACACGGTGGGATCTTCGTTGAACTTGGTCTTGTACTTGTTGGCCCAGAAACGGATGGGCTGTGCCGCCTCGTCCAGGTAGGGGTGCTGGGTCGACATGGTGGCGTAAAAACCATTCATGGCGGGGCCACCGAGCTTGTGGATCAGGTCGGTGTAGGCTGCGCTTGAACCCAGGAAGGTCGGGTTGAAGCCCAAGCGGCGAGCCGTGGCAATGCCGCCAATGGTTTCACGGATGATGGTGCCCATGACCACGAAGTCGCACTTGGACGAGGCCAGCTTTTGCATCTGCGATGCAAAGTCGGTCGCGCCGCGTTTGTAGGTGGTGACTTCGGCGAACTGCATGCCCATGGTCTTCAAACCTGCCTCAGCACCACGAAACACTTCCAAGCCGAATTCATCGTCTTGGTGCATAGCGCAGATTTGTTTGGCGTTCTTTTCCTTCACCAGAATCGGCACACCCAAGCGCATCTGGTCATAGTAGGTGGCGGCAAAAGAGTACTTGAGCTTGTGGAAGGGCTCGTACATTTCGCGCGCGGCCGTGACCGGGAAGAAGTTGATCACGTTCTTCTGGAACTGCACAGGCATCGCGGCCATGTTTTGCGCCGTGCCGATGTGGCCGATCATGGCAAAAATCTTGTCCTGGTTGACCAGCTTTTGCGCGGCCAGCACGGCGCGGCGGGGGTCATAGGCCGAGTCTTCGACCAGCAGTTTGAACTTGCGGCCATTGATACCGCCTTGCTCGTTGGCTTCGTCCACCCGCAGCATCATGCCCAGGCGCACCTGCTTGCCAAATCCAGCCAGCGGGCCAGACAAGTCCTGGATGGAGCCGAGAGTGATTTCGGTTTTGGACACGCCTTGCGTCTGGGCCATGGCCGCGCCAGCGGTCAGGGCCATCGCAGCGGCGACGAGGCTGAGTTTGAGTTTCATGTTGCAGGTCTCCTGTGGGTGATGGGTAAAAATCAGCGGTACATCGCCTCGATCTGGGGCGCGTATTTGTTCTCGACCAGTTTGCGCTTGAGCTTCATGGTCGGGGTCAGTTCTTCGTCTTCGGCCGTCAGTTGGGTGTCGAGCAGCCAGAATTTCTTGATCTGCTCCACGCGGGCAAACTTCTTGTTGACGCGGTCCACTTCGGCTTGGATCAAACCCTGCACTTCGGCGCTGTGCGTCAAGCTGGCGTAGTTGGAGAAGGGCACGTCATTGTCCTGCGCGTATTTCTCCACGTTTTCCTGGTCGATCATGATGATCACGGTCAAATAAGGTCGCTTGTCGCCAATCACCACCGCGTCGGTGACGTAGGGCGAGAATTTCAGTTCATTTTCCAGCTCGCTCGGGGTGATGTTCTTGCCCCCGGCTGTGATGATGATGTCTTTCATCCGGTCCGTGATGCGGAAAAACCCTTCCTCGTCCACCACGCCCACGTCGCCCGTGTGCAGCCAGCCGTCGGCATCGATGGTCTCGGCGGTTTTTTCGGGCAGGTTCAGGTAACCCATGAACACGTTGGGGCCGCGCACCAAAATCTCGCTGGTCACCGGGTCCAAGCGCATTTCGTTGTACTCGGCCGCTGGGCCGATCGAGCCGGGTTTGATGCGGTCGGCGGGCACGCCCGTGGCGGCACCGCAGGTCTCGGTCATGCCCCAGACTTCGAGCATGGGCAAGCCCAGCGCCAAATACCAGCGCACCAAATCCGGGGAAATGGGGGCTGCACCCGTCACCAAAAAGCGGGCGCGGTGGATACCGATCATCTTGCGCACGTTGTTGAGCGCCAACAAACGCGCCACATGAAAGCGCAGCTTGAGGCTGGCGGGCACCGGCTTTTTCGCCAACACCAAATCGGCCACCTGCTGGCCCACGCCAATCGACCAGCCATACACCGCTTGCTGCAAGCCGCCCGCTTCCTTGAGCGCGATCATCACGCCCGAGTAGAACTTTTCCCACACACGGGGCACGGCGGTGAACACGGTGGGCGCGATTTCCCGCACGTTTTCGGGCACCGTTTCGGGGTTCTCGACAAAGTTGAGTTTGGCCCCGGTGTACATCGAGAAGTACTCGCCGCCCATGCGCTCGGCGATGTGGCACAAAGGCAAGAAGCACATGCATTCGTCACGCTCGTCGCGGGCGATCAAAGTGTTGTAGCCGCGCACGGTGTAGACCAGCCCGTGGTGGCTGTGCATGCCGCCCTTGGGCTTGCCGGTGGTGCCCGAGGTGTAAACCAAAATGGCCAAATCTTCCGGTTTGCAGGCAGCGCTGCGCTGCGTGAGCATGTCGGGGTGCTGCTGGGCATGTTCGCGGCCCATAGCTTGCAGCTGCTTCAAGCTGATGACCATGGGGTCATGGAAGTCGCGCAAACCGTCCATGTCAAAGACCACGATTTTTTGCAACAAGGGCAAGGTGTCGCGCACGGCCAGGGCCTTGTCGAGCTGCTCGTCGTCTTCGACAAACAGCACGCGGGTGCCCGAGTCTTCGCACAGGTAATGCACCTGCTCGGCCGCGTCGGTCGGGTAAATGCCGTTGGACACGCCACCGGCACTGAGCACGGCCAGGTCGCACAGCACCCATTCGATGTTGGTGTTGGACAAGATGGAGGCGGTGTGCCGAGCCTCAAAACCCAGCGACATCAGGCCGTGGCCGATTTCGCGCACGGCTTGCGCGGTCTCATTCCAAGTCCAGCTGCGCCAGATGCCCAGGTCTTTTTGGCGCATCCAGACCTTGGGCCCGCGTGCGGCCACCGCGTTCCAGAAAATGGCGGGGATGGTCTCGCCCGCCATGACGACATTTTTTTGCGGCGCGATGCCGGAGGTGTCCCAGAGTTTGCTCATGTCTTATCTCCAGGTCTTCTTCTTTTTCCAGCGGCGGTCGGCGCGCACGCCTTCTTCCTTCATGCCCAAGTAGAACTCCTTGATGTCGTCCTTTTCACGCAAACGGGCGCAGCTGTCTTCCATCACGATGCGACCGTTTTCCAGCACATAGCCGTAGTCGGAGGCATTGAGCGCCATGTTGGCGTTTTGCTCCACCAGCAAGATGGTGGTGCCGCGCTCGCGGTTGATGCGTACCACGATCTCAAAGATTTCCTTCGTCAACTTGGGACTCAGGCCCAAGCTGGGCTCGTCCAGCAAGATCAAATCAGGGTTGGCCATGAGGGCGCGGCTGATCGCCAGCATCTGCTGCTGCCCGCCCGAGAGCAAGCCCGCATCTTGCGCAGCGCGTTCCCGCAGAATGGGGAAGTAGTTGTACACCGCTTCCATGTCGCGGGCCACACCGTCGCGGTCCTTGCGGGTGAAGGCACCCATGAGCAGGTTGTCGCGAATCGACAGCAGCGGGAAGACCTCGCGGCCTTCGGGCACATGCATCAGGCCGCGCTGCACGATGATGGCCGGGTCTTGCGCGGTGATGCTCTGGCCCTTGAACTCGATCGAGCCCTTGCGCGGGTCGATGATGCCGCTGATGGTTTTGAGGATGGTGGTCTTGCCCGCGCCGTTGGAGCCGAGCACGGTGGCGATTTCGCCTTGGCGCACCTGCAGGCTCACGCCACGGATGGCCTTGATCGGGCCGTAGGCGCTCTCCACGTTGAGCAGCTTGAGCATCACGTTGTCAGCAACGGGCTCAGCGGTCGCGTTCAGAATGGGGTTGGCTGCGCTCATGCGGCACCTCCGGGCACATAGTTTTCGCGGCGCAGGCTGGACACATCGTCGACCGAGCCCAAATAGGCCTCGATCACACCCGGGTCGCTTTGCACCTGGCTGGGCGTGCCGGTGGCGAGTTCTTCGCCCTGGCTCATGGCCAACACACGGTCAGACACTTTGGACACCAGGCTCATGTCGTGCTCGACCATGAGCACGGTGATGCCCAGCTCGTTTTTGATGTCCGATATCCAGAAGGCCATGTCCTCGGTTTCTTCGACGTTCAGGCCTGACGACGGCTCGTCGAGCAGCAGCAATTTCGGCTCGGTGCACAAGGCCCGCGCCAGCTCCACCACTTTGCGCACGCCGTAAGGCAGGCCCGCCACCATCGAGTCGCGGTGGTGTTGCAGGTCCAAAAAGTCAATGACTTCCTCGACCTTTTCACGCGCTTCAATTTCGGCGGCGCGGGTTTTGGAAGAGAAAAACATCTCGCTCCAGACGCCCGTCTTGCGGTGCGTGTGGCGGCCAATCAGCAGGTTTTGCAGCACGGTGGCGTGCTCAAACAATTCAATGTTTTGAAACGTGCGGGCAATGCCCAGGCCTGCAATCTGGTGCGGCTGCTGGTCGGTCAGGCGCAGCGTGCCTTGTGGCCCGGCATAGTCGATCACGCCCGTGGTGGGCGTGTAGATGCGGCTGATCAGGTTAAAGACCGTGGTCTTGCCTGCGCCGTTGGGACCAATCAGGGTGAAGACCTCGCCGCGCTTGACGTCGAAGCTGACCTTGTTCACGGCCAGCACACCGCCAAAGCGCACGCTCAGGTCTTGAGCGGATAAAAGGATGTCTGCGTTCATTTCAGGCGGTCCGATTTCTGGAACGATTTCTGGCGCTTGAACAGGCCACGGCGGTAAAACGGGAACAACTGGAACCAGGTGCGCACCTTGAGCCAGCGCCCATACAGGCCCATGGGCTCGAACAACACAAAGGCGATCAACACCATGCCGTAGACCGTGCCCTGCAAGCCGGCAGCACCACCAATCGCGGCTGGCAAAAAGTCCTTGCCCAAGGAGATCAGCTGAGGCATGACGATCAGGAAGATCGCGCCGAGGAAAGCCCCGTGGATCGAGCCCAGGCCACCGATCACCACCATCAAGAGCAAGTCAATCGACTGGATGATGCTGAACTGCTCGGGCGAGAGGAACTGGATCTTGTGCGCGTACAAAGCGCCGCCAATGCCTGCCAGTGCGGCCGACAAGGCGAATGACAAGGTCTTGTACCGCGCCAGGTGGATGCCCATGCTTTGCGCCGAAATTTCGGAGTCACGGATGGCCACAAAAGCGCGGCCCGTGGACGAGCGCAGCAGGTTGACGATGGCCAGCGTGGCGCCCACCGTCACCACCAGGCAAAGGAAGTAAAACTCTTCGGTGCTGTCCAGTGTCCAGCCGCCCAGCTTGGGGTAGCTGACCATCAGGCCCGCATTGCCGCCCGTGACGCTTTCCCAGCGGGCCATGCCCTCTTCAACAATAAAGCCGAAAGCCAGTGTGGCCATGCCCAGGTAAATGCCTTTGACGCGCAGCGCAGGCAGGCCCACGATCACGCCCGCCATGGCTGAGAACACGCCCGCACACACCAGCGCCAGCGGAAACGGCACCCCGGCATTGACCATGACAGCCTGGGTGTAAGCTCCCACGCCCAAAAACGCGGCGTGACCCAGCGAGAACAGACCCGTGAAACCCGCCAGCAGCATCAGACCCAGGCCCACCACCGCGTAGATCAGCACAAAGGTCAGCTGCGCCAGCCAGTACTCGGGCACGGCCCAGGGTGCCACCACCAAAAAGATGGCGAGCAAGCTGTACCAGAACACATGGCCGCCATGTTTGGCCAGGGTGATGTCCTGGTTGTATTCGGTTTTGAAGATGAAACGCATGCCGGAGCCTCAGACTTTCTTGCGCAGTTGCTCGCCGAACAAGCCATTGGGCTTGAGCACCAGCATGAGCAACACCACGATGTAGGGCGCGATGTCCTTGAAACCTTCGGGCAGATAAAAGCCCGAGAGCGACTCGACGATGCCAATCACCAGACCGCCCACGATGGCACCGGGCAAACTGCCAAAGCCCCCCACCACAGCAGCCGGAAAAGCTTTGAGGCCAATGAAGCCCATGTTGGCGTGCACAAAAGTAATGGGTGCCAAGAGCAGACCGGCCACCGCCGCCACACCGGCCGCCAGACCCCAGACCAAGCCGTTGATGCGCTTGACCGGGATGCCCATGTAATAAGCGGCCAACTGGTTTTGCGAGGCCGCCTGCATGGCGATGCCCAGCTTGCTGTACTTGAACATGGCAAACAGGCCCAGGCACAAGATGCCGGTGGCACCGATCACCACCATTTGCTCGGCCGCGATCACCAGACCACCCAAGCGCAACACCTCACCCGCATAAGGCACAGGCATGGTGTGGGTGTCGGTGCCCACATCGGGAATCATGGTGATCAGGCCGCGCAGCACATAGCCCACACCAATGGTCAGCATGACGATGGAAAAAGCCGGTTGTCCGAGGATGGGGCGAATGACCAGGCGCTCGACCAAGACACCAAAAATGCCCATGGCCACGATGGCGGCGGGCACCGCAATCCAAAAGGGAAAGCCCAACAGCGTCATGGCAGCCAGGCCCGAAAAAGCCCCCACCATCATCAGGTCGCCCTGGGCAAAGCTCACCGTTTCGGTGGCCTTGTAAATCAGCACGAAACCCAGGGCAATGAGTCCGTAAATACAGCCCTGGGCCACACCGCTGATCAGCAGTTGCAGCAATTGCACACCTGTCTCCTCTTGTTTCTGTCTGGCCATGTTCACGCGCTGATTGGACACTCTTGAAGTGCCGAAAAAGCATTTGCGAACGATCGTGCGATTGTGCATGTCTTACACGAGACTTTCCCTAGGGGTTGTCCCCCATTCGAACTCACACACAAGGCTTCAATATCCCTTCATGACAAATGCCATACGCATCGGATCCGGGCTCGGGTTCTACGGGGACAACTGGGAGCCCGTGGTCGCCAGCATCGAACGCGGCCAAGTGCAATTCATCGCCAGTGACCACCTGGCCGAATTGACGCTGGCCATTTTGCAAAAAGACCGCCAGCGAGACCCTTCTTTGGGCTATGCCCGCGATGCGGTGCCCATGCTTTTGCGGCTGTGGCCCTTAATGCAGCCGCGTGGCGTCAGATTTGTGTGTAACGCGGGCGGCCTCAACCCCCTGGGCGCGGCGCAGGCGGTGCAAAAAGCCTTGGCCGCCGCAGGCTGGCACCCACGCATTGCGGTGGTGAGCGGCGACGATGTGTTGGCCCAATTGCAAGCGCCAGACATGCGCTTTGACCACATGATGGACGGTGCCGACGTGGCCAGCGTGCGCGAGCGGCTGGTGTTTGGCAACGCCTATTTAGGCGCACAACCCATCGTGGACGCACTGGACCAAGGGGCCGACATAGTGATCACCGGGCGGGTGGCCGATGCCGCCTTGTTTCTGGGGCCGCTGGTGCACGCGCTGGGCTGGAAGCTCGCCGATGCGGCCACACCCGAAGACTTTCACCGCCTGGCGCAGGGCCTGACGGTGGGGCATTTGCTCGAATGCTCGGGCCAAGGCAGCGGCGGCAACTTTGGCAGCCAAGGCAGCTGGCAAAACATCCCGGACTTGGCGCACATCGGCTACCCGATTGCGGAGGTATGGCCCGACGGCACAGCCTACATCACCAAAGCCCCGGACACAGGCGGCCTAGTCAACTTTGACACCGTGCGACAGCAGCTGCTTTACGAGGTGCACAACCCCCATGCATATTTCTCACCCGATGTGGTGCTCGACATAGGTCAGATTCAGTTGCACGACGAAGGCCAGCACCGCGTGCGCTTGACCGGTGCCCAAGGCAGCGCCCCCACCGACCAACTCAAAGTGGTGGCCGGTTTTCAGGACGGTTTCAAGGCCGACATCACTTGGGGCTTTTCTTGGCCCGATGCTTGGGACAAGGTGCAAGCAGCCGAAACCATGGTCCGCAGCCAACTCAAAGAGCGCCAAATGCCTTTTGACGAGCTGTTTGTGGAATACCCCGGGCTGAATTCGGCGCACGGCCCCCTGGCACCTTTGCCGCCTGCTGCCGAGTTGAACGAACGCGCCGAGATCTGGGTGCGCATGGTCTTGCGCACCCGCTCCAAAGCGGTGGCCGATGGCTTTGGCCGATTGTTCCCCTGGATGGCGTTGAGTGGCCCGGCTTACACCTGCGGCTTTCAGGGCTTGAACGCCTCCAGCGCCTTGCTGGGCATTTGGCCCACCTTGATCCCGCGTGACCGTGTTCAGGCCCGTGTTGAGATTTTGGAGCCCGGCGAATGACCACAACCCTTTTAAAAATCCCCTTGACCCGCATCGCCCACGCCCGCAGCGGCGATAAAGCCGACTGGGTGGACTTTGGCCTGTTTGCCTGGAACGAAGCGGGCTATCGCCTCTTGGAACGCGAAGTCACGGCCGCCAAAGTGCAAGCGCACTTTGCGCCCTGGCTGCCCGGGCAGGTGGACGCCTGGCCTTTGCCCAACATTTTGGCCATGAAGTTCGTTCTGCACGGCGCTTTGCAAGGCGGCGGTGCACGCAACCTGCGCCTCGACAACCTGGGCAAAGCCATGGGCGCGGCGCTGCTGCGCCTCGTCATCGAAGTCAGTGCCGAGGAGCTTGAGCAGGCAGAAAAAAGCCCCCGAAGGGGCTGGTGGCAAAACGGCAACCCATCAACGAGCACCATGTAATTTGAGCGTGGCCGGTCAGACAGCTTTCTTGTAGGTCGGACCTTCAGGTCCGACAGCCATCCTCTCGCGAGGCGACATTTTCAAACGGCAACTGCCCACCACGCTTCATGTCGGACCTGAAGGTGCCGACCTACGAACTGCGAGATAAACGAGGATCACACCCGCTCGATGATCAACGCAATGCCTTGGCCCACGCCAATGCACATGGTGCACAGTGCGTAGCGGCCAGCCGTTTGCTGCAGGCGGTTGATGGCGGTGGTGGCCAAGCGGGCACCCGAAGCACCCAGTGGGTGACCCAGGGCAATCGCGCCGCCCCAGGCGTTCACGCGGGCGTCATCGTCTTTCAGGCCCAACATGCGCATCACGGCCAGACCTTGCGCGGCAAAGGCTTCGTTCAGCTCGATCACGTCCATGTGGTCGATGGTCAAGCCGGTTTGCGCCAGCACTTTGAGCGTGGCGGGCGCAGGGCCAATGCCCATGACGCGTGGGGCAACACCGGCCGTGGCCATGCCCACGATGCGGGCTTTGGGAGTCAAGCCGTTTTTGGCGGCAGTGGCTTCGTCGGCCAGCAGCAAGGCACAAGCACCGTCGTTCACGCCCGAGGCATTGCCCGCGGTCACGGTGCCGTCCGGGCGCACCACGCCTTTGAGCTTGGCCAGCGCTTCGAGGCTGGTTTCACGCGGGTGTTCATCGGTGTCCACGATGATCGCATCGCCCTTTTTCTGCGGGATGCTCACGCCCACAATCTCACGGGCCAAATGCCCGGCCTTGATGGCGGCCACCGCACGCAATTGGCTGTTGTAGGCCATCAGGTCTTGTGCTTCGCGTTCGATCTTGTAGTCGGTGGCCACGTTCTCAGCCGTCTCGGGCATGGAGTCCACGCCGTACTTGGCCTTCATCAGCTTGTTGATGAAACGCCAGCCAATGGTGGTGTCGTACACGGCGTTGTTGCGGCTGAAAGCCGTTTCTGCCTTGGGCATCACAAACGGGGCGCGGCTCATGCTTTCCACACCACCGGCGATCATCAAACCGGCTTCACCGGCCTTGATGGCGCGGGCTGCGGTGCCAATGGCGTCCAGACCCGAGCCGCACAGGCGGTTGATGGTGGCTCCGGGCACGTCGATGGGCAATCCCGCCAGCAAGCTGGCCATGTGGGCCACGTTGCGGTTGTCTTCACCCGCCTGGTTGGCGCAGCCGTACAGCACGTCGGTCACGGCAGCCCAGTCCACGTTGGGGTTGCGGGCCATCAAGGCACGCAGGGGCACTGCACCCAGGTCGTCGGTGCGCACGCTGCTCAGGGCACCGCCATAGCGGCCAAAGGGGGTACGGATCGCGTCGCAAATAAAGGCTTGATTCATGTTTGTCTCTGGAAGGTGATGGAAGTGTCTGCGTTTAACATGCAGTATTGTGCTGACTTTCAGATTTTATGTCATTAACCGACCGATCGGTCGGTTTTACTGCTTTTTTGAACCATGTTGATTCAACCTTCTCAAGCCGATGTTCGGCGCTTTTTTTGTGGTGTTTACGCCAAAGCCCGCACGACTGCAACGCTCGAACCCATGGAAATGCTGGTCAGCCAGTGGATCGATGAGCACCCCGAATACCATGCCGAACTCGCCGACGTCGATGCCGCCCTGGCCAACATGCTGAGCGACGACCCGAACCGGACCAATCCGTTTTTGCACCTCTCAATGCACCTGTCCATCAGCGAACAATCCAGCATCGACCAACCCCGGGGTATCAGGCAGGCCGTGGAATTGCTGACGCATCGGCTCAACTCGCTGCACGACGCGCACCACCGGGCCATGGAATGCCTCGGAAGCATGATCTTTGAAAGTCAGCGCTCAGGCCGCATGCCGGACGGCGAGTCCTACATCGCCTGTGTGCAGCGCAACGCCACACAAGACTGAAGCCAGGGCCCACGAACCCAGGCGAACAGACAACAAAAAACCCGCAGCAGCGGGTTTTTTGTTGGGTATCAGGTTCAGACAGTTCAGCGGAATTTGGACTGCGGCACCACTTTCATGTCGCCTTCCAAAGAACCAATGTAAGAGGCCATGGCTTTGAGTTCTGCATTGGAGAACTGCTTGGCAATGCCGCCCATCACACCATTGTTGCGGCCCCATGTGGACTGGTTTTCAACCTTGTAGGACTTGAGCGCCACAAACAGAAAATCTTTGTGCTGGCCTGCAATTTTGGGGTAGCTCGGGTCAATGGGCTTGGCGAAGTTGTCACCGTGACAAGAAATGCAGGCACCTTTTTGCAACAAAGCAGCGACTTTGGCATCGGGCGCCTTGGGGGCCTTGGTCACAGGCTCGGTTTTGCCATGCAATTCATAGTAGGCACCCAGATCGGCCATGTCCTGGTCTGTCAAAGTGTCGGCAATGCCGCGCATGGTGGGGTGCTTGCGCTCGCCTTTTTTGTAGGCATTGAGCGCGGAAACGATGTACTTGGCGTTTTGACCAGAAATCATCGGAACGCGATAGACCTCAGGAAAGCTGGCTTGGTAGCCTTGAATACCGTGGCAGCCAATGCACATGGCAATTTTTTGCTCTGCAGCTTTGGCATCGCCCTTGATTTCCTGGGCATGGGCGGAAACGGCGGTCACAGAAGCGACAGCCAAGGCAAACATCGAGGTCAACAGCTTGTTCATTTTGCTCACACAATCCAAATGATTGATAAAAATCAACTGCGGATTATATCGGGCTGGCCCTCATAATCCTGACAAGCTTCATTCCTGTTTTTGAGAACTGTCCACCATGAAATTCCAAGGTACCGAAAACTACGTCGCCACACCCGACCTGATGCTGGCGGTGAACGCCGCCATCACCCTCAAACGTCCCCTTTTGGTCAAAGGTGAGCCTGGGACTGGCAAAACCATGTTGGCCGAAGAAGTGGCCGAGGCCTTGGGTTTGCCCCTGCTGCAGTGGCACATCAAATCCACCACCAAGGCCCAGCAAGGCCTGTACGAATACGACGCCGTGAGCCGTCTGCGTGACAGCCAACTGGGTGAAGAAAAGGTCAAGGACATCGAGAACTACATCATCAAGGGTGTTCTGTGGCAGGCCTTCACCTCCGAGACGCCTGTGGCCATCCTGATCGACGAGATCGACAAGGCCGACATCGAGTTCCCGAACGATCTGCTGCGTGAGATCGACCGCATGGAGTTTTATTGCTACGAGACACGCCAATTGATCAAGGCCAAGACCCGCCCGCTGGTCTTCATCACTTCGAACAACGAAAAAGAGCTGCCTGACGCCTTTTTGCGCCGCTGCTTCTTCCACTACATCAAGTTCCCCGAAGCGGACACCATGCGCCAGATCGTGGATGTGCATTTCCCCACGCTCAAAAAAGACCTGCTGGCCCTGGCCCTCAAGACTTTTTACGACGTGCGCAACTTGCCCGGCTTGAAGAAAAAGCCATCAACCAGCGAACTGCTCGATTGGCTCAAGCTGCTGGTGGCCGAAGACATTCCACTCGAAGCCCTGCAAAGCGCAGACCAAAAATTGTCGGTGCCTCCGCTGGTGGGTGCCTTGCTCAAAAACGAGCAGGACGTGACCTTGTTTGAAAAGCTGGTCTTCATGAACCAGCGCAACCGTTGAACGAGATCCCATGACCACTCCCAACCCTTTCATGGAAGGCATCTCGGACGCTGTTGGTTTTGTCGGCGGTGCTTTGGCCGGTTACTGGGCAGGCCAATGGTTGGGGCTGAATATTTTCAGCGCCGGCTACGACAACGCCAGCATTGGCGGCATTTTGCTGGTGGGCTTAGGCGGTGGAGCGGGTTTGCACTTGGCCCGCTATTGGCGCGGCAAACAAAAAGCCAAACACCACGACAGCGACCCATCATGAATCCTTGGACCTCACCCATCAGTCTCTCGGCTCGGCACGTGCAGCTTGTGCCACTGTCGCACGCACACCATGACGCCCTGGTGGAAGCCGTGCGCGACGGTGAGCTGTGGAACCACTGGTACACCGCCATCCCCACACCCGAAGGCATGGCGGCTGAAATCAGCCGCCGCCTGGACTTGCAGGCCAAGGGCAGCATGTGCCCTTTTGCCGTCATCGACCCGGCCACAGGCCAGGCCGTGGGCATGACCACTTACATGAACATCGACGCGGCCAACCGACGGGTGGAAATCGGCTCGACCTGGTACCGCCAAAGTGTGCAGCGCAGCCCGCTCAACACGGAGGCCAAGCGGCTTTTGCTGGCTCACGCCTTTGAGCATCTGAACTGCATCGCGGTGGAGTTCCGCACGCATTTTTTCAACCAACAAAGCCGCCGCGCCATTGAGCGTTTGGGTGCCAAACTGGACGGCGTGCTGCGCAGCCACCAGATCAACCCGCACCCTTTGGGCGCTGGCGCACTGCGCGACACCTGCGTTTACAGCATCATTGCCAGTGAATGGCCCAATGTGAAAACGCACTTGGACTACCAACTCGCACGCCTGCGAGCCTGAGGACAGAAAGACGTCATGCTGATCGATTTTTTCTACACCCTTCGCGCTGCCAAATTGCCTGTGTCTGTGCGCGAATACCTGACGCTGCTCGAAGCACTGCAGGCCAATGTGGTGGGCCCGGCGTCTGATGCCTGCAGCATCGACGATTTTTACCACCTGGCCCGCACCGTGATGGTCAAGGACGAAAAGCACTTCGACAAGTTCGACAAGGCTTTCGGCGCTTACTTCAAGGGCGTGGAGATGCTGACCGACTTCACCAAGGACGTGCCGCTCGACTGGCTGGAAAAAATCCTGCAAAAAGAACTCACGCCTGAGCAAAAAGCCGCCATCGAGAAGATGGGCTGGGACGAGTTGATGGAGACCCTCAAGAAGCGCCTCGAAGAACAAAAGGAACGCCACGAGGGCGGCAACAAGTGGATCGGCACTGGGGGCACCTCACCCTTTGGCAACGGCGGCTACAACCCACAAGGCATCCGCATCGGCGGCAAGGGCGGCAACAAAAGCGCGGTCAAGGTCTGGGACCAGCGGGCCTACAAAGACTATGACGACAGCCAAGAGCTGGGCACGCGCAACATCAAAGTGGCGCTGCGCCGCCTGCGCCGCTTTGCGCGTGAAGGCTCGGTGGAAGAACTCGATCTGGACGGCACCATCCGCAAAACCGCGGCCAACGCGGGTTACCTCGACATCTTGATGCGGCCAGAGCGCCACAACAATGTGAAAGTGCTGCTGCTCATGGACGTGGGCGGCACCATGGACGAGCACATTGCCCGCGTCGAAGAAATGTTCTCGGCCGTCAAGGCCGAGTTCAAGCACCTGGATTTTTATTACTTCCACAACTGCGTCTATGACTTCATGTGGAAGAACAACAAGCGCCGTTACGCCGAGAAGTTCCCGACCTGGGACATCTTGCGCAAGTACAACAAGGACTACAAGCTGATTTTCATCGGGGACGCCACCATGAGCCCCTATGAGATTTTGCAAAAAGGCGGCAGCGTTGAATACAACAACGAAGAAGCCGGGGCCGAATGGCTGCAACGCCTGACCCACACTTTCCCCAAGTTCGCCTGGATCAACCCCGAGCCGCAAGGCGTGTGGCAATACCGCCAAAGCATCTCCATCATCCAGCAGCTGATGAGCAACCGCATGTTTCCACTGACCCTCAAGGGCCTGGAAGATGCGATGCGCATGCTGAGCAAATGAAACGGCCAGCGTTGCTGGCCATCTTTTCAATGACCCCACGAGGTGGCCAGGCCTTTGGGCCGCGCAAGACAGGCCTCAGCTCTGCCGCCTGCACCTTGCTGCTTGGCCTGACATTGGCCACAGCCTGCGTGGCCGACACGCCACCCTCTCCTTCCCCCCCAGCCTTTGATTTGGTGGTGAGTACCGAAGACAAAAGCATCCGCCTTTGGCTGGAGCAACATTTGGCCTTGCAACGCTATGCCAGTCTGAATGACTTGGATGACACCGAGTTGTCCCGTTTGCTCCTGGATGCCGATGTGCAGGTGCGTGACTTGCTGGCGACTTTGGGTTTTTTCAACCCGCAAATCGCCTGGACACAAACACCTGCAGAAGGTGCCACAGCGGCCAGACGGGTGCACTTGTCCGTGGTCACAGGTCCCGTTGCCCGCATCGCCCAAGTGCAGTGGCAGTGGCAAGGCGATATTGCTCAAAACGAGCAAGCCTTGACACAAAAACAAGAGATCGTTCAAGGATGGACTTTGCCTGAAGGGGAGCCCTTTACACAGGCCGACTGGACCCGTGCCAAAACGCAGGCACTGCGCCAACTGTTGGCCCAACGCTACCCATGGGGCCGCATGGTGGACAGTCAGGCCTTGGTGGATGCCACCAGCAACCAAGTCCAGCTGAGCCTGAGTTTCGATTCAGGGCCCTCGGTTTTGTTGGGGCCAACGAACATCAGCGGCACAGCACACTATGGCAGCGAACAGGTCCAACGATTGGCCCGCTTGCCCCTGGGCACCCTCTACAGCCAGAGCGCATTGCTCGAAGCGCAGCAGCGCTTGGTGACCAGCGGTTTCTATGACTCGGTGTTTGTCAGTCTTGACTCGGAAGGGCCTGCGCAAGCGGCCCCGGTGAAAATTGAACTGAAAGAGGCCATGCGACAAAAATGGGTCTTGGGTGTGGGCGTGCGAAGTGACAGTGGTGCACGCCTCACCGCGGAACACACCCACCACCAAGTTCCGGGTCTGGGCTGGCGCTCGGTCAGCAAATTGGCTTGGGACAAGCAGCTGCAAAGCGCAGGCCTGGACCTGTTGGCCCCCCCCGACAGCAGCCTTTGGCGTTGGAACACCTCACTCAAACTGGAGCAAGAAAAACTGACCGGTTTTCTGGTCAACAGCCAGCGCTGGCGTGCGGGTCGCACCCAATTGGGTGAGCGCATCGACCGCTCGTACTATGCCCAATACGATGCGGCAGAAATCAATCTAGATGGACTTGGGGGACAACAAGAGTCCATCAGCGGCAATTACGCCTGGACTTGGCGCAACTTTGACAGCCTGCCTTTTCCCAATCAGGGGCTGGGCTGGGGCGTTGAGTTGGGGGCTGGTTTCACCTTGGGCAACCAAAAAATTCCCTACGTTCGCTGGTTGTCCAAGGGATTGTTTTTGCAGCCCTTGGGGGACAAGGCGGGGCGCTTGTCGTTGAGGGCCGAACTGGGCGGTGTGGTGAGCAAGAACTCCAACGAGTTGCCATCGACCCAGCTGTTTTTGGCCGGTGGTGACCACAGTGTGCGGGGCTATGCGCCTGGCAGCATTGGCATCGAACAGGCCAATGGTTTGGTGCTGGCCGGTCGCTACTTGGCCACGGGCAGTCTGGAGTGGCAAAGGCCCATCACGGTGAATCACCAACGCAGCGAATGGGAGAGCGCTGTGTTTATCGATGCGGGCACCGTGACCAATGCCACCCAGCAGCTCAAAGCCCGAGTGGGCATGGGCGTGGGGGCCCGCTGGCGCAGCCCGGTGGGGCCTGTTCGCATTGATTTGGCTTATGGTCAATCCGTGCACAAACTGCGCTTGCACATGAATGTGGGATTCACATTTTGACGCCTCCTCCCACGCCCTCCCCGGCCCCACCGACCTTGCGACGGTTCGCCTTTTGGCGTGCGGGCTCAGCCATGGCCTTGTCGGCTTTGCTGGGCCCTTTGGTTTTGATGGGTTTGGCATGGGCTTTGTGGCTGTGGTCAGGCACTTCAGGCTCTTTGGGCGCTGTGATCAAAGGGGTGAACTGGGCGCTGCCCGCAGGTCAGCGCTTGCAAGCACTGGAAGTTTCGGGCAATTTGCAACAAGGCGGCCCGATTGGCCAACTCGTGTGGGAAAAAAATGGCTTGCGCATCGAGCTGAACCAAGCCCATGTGCAACTTGATTGGTCCCGTTTTTGGCATCAACCTTGGCCCATCCAGTCCTTGCGTGTGGGCGCATTGCACCTCGACGACCAAAGCCCCGCGTCCTCCACTTCCGCCCTGAGTTCACTGACCTTGCCCATGCCTGTGCAATTGGACTGGCAAATCGACCGCATCACTTGGCACAACAAAGCACAAGCCGTGGCCACCGGTCTGCGCGGCCACTATGGCTACGACCAGCGCTTGCACACGCTCACCCTGGACGAAGGCCAAGTGGCCAAGGGGCAGTACAGCGGGACCGCGCAATTGCAAGCGGTGGCCCCCATGGCTTTGGACATGCGCATCCAAGGACAGATCCAACTAGCGGACCCGTGGGCTCAAAAGGCCGGTGTGCTGTCACTGGAGGCCTCGGTGCAAGGTCCGCTTTCTGGTGACAAGGCCGAGCTGACCGCGCAAGCCCAACTCGCCCCCTCCAAGCCTACCGCCCGAAAAAATGCAAACGCGCCTCTCGAGGCCATGGCACTGCAAATGCAAGCCCGCCTTCAGCCCTGGCAAGCGCAACCTGTCGTGCAGGCGCTGCTGCAAGCCCAAGCCTTGGACTTGGCCCTCTTGTGGCCTGGTGCCCCCCAAACCCGACTGAGCGGACAAACCCAACTCACGCCCGATGGCCAGGGCTGGCACTTGGACACCGAATGGCAAAACACGCATGCAGGCCCCTGGGACCAGCAACGCTTGCCCGCGTCGCAACTCACGCTCCAAGCCGATTACCAACAAGGTCTTTGGACCGTGTCACAGGCCAAAGCACAGTTGGCGGGGGGGCAGTTGGCAGGTGCTGGACAACAAACCGCCAAAGGCTGGACTGGCCACATTGAGCTCCAAGCACTGACACCGGCCCAGTTGCACACCGCCTTGGCCGGCCCGCCCGTGCAAGGCCAGCTCAAAGCCAGCGACACGGGCATTGGCCCCATCGCCTTGTCGGCAGACCTGAGTGTGGTGCCCTCTTCACGGTCGGGCACACCCACCGCGCCCCCAAACAGCAGCAACCCACTGCAATGGCAGCATCTGCAACTTCAAGGTCAGTGGTCCCCGCAAGAATGGGACATCCGCAGCTTGAACTTGGAGGCCGCTCAAGCGCGGCTCAACGGCCAATTCAAATACCACCCCCAGCAACAATCCTTGCAAGGCCAGGCACAGTTGAGCTTGCCTGGACTTCAAGCCCAAGTGCAGGGCCTTGGTGCGCCCAACCAGGGCCAAGGCCGACTGGAGGTCGATGTCCAAGATGCCCAACAAAGCCTGGCCTGGCTGTTGCGTTTTCCTTTTTTGGCCCCCGCAATACAAGGCCTGCAGGCGTCCGGACGGGGTCAAATCAAAGCCGATTGGCAAGGTGGATTTGACCAGGCTGACACAGCCATCCAAGTCACCATGTCCGCGCCGCGCCTGCAGTACAGCCCAGCCAAAGCGACGCCTTGGTTGCTACGATCAGGACAAATTCAAATCCAAGGCCATTTGAAAGAACTGCAGGCCCAAGCCGACTTGGGCTTGGCACATGGCAACGACACGCTCAACCTGAAAACCCAGATGTCGGCCAACCGCAACGACCCCACGAGCCCAGATTGGCGTGGTCAGGTACAAAGTTTTCGCCTGGAGGCGGCGGTGCCATCGGGTTCTCGCCCATGGCGAGTGGAATTGCAAAAACCCTGGCTTTGGCAAGCCCGACTCGCCATGCCCCCAAGCCGTGTGCAGTGGGATGCAGCGCAATGGCTGGTGCAAGGCCCATCACCAGGCTTGGCCAAGCTGTTCCTGGAAGCGGGCTTGTGGCAATCGATGGGCTCAGGCGCAGCGGCGCAAACCCAAGCTGCAGCCCGATGGGAGGACGTGCCTTTGGCATGGCTACCAGGACTGCTTGGGGCTGACATGCAAAGTGATGTGCTGCTGCAAGGTCAATGGCAAATGCGCACCCAACCCCAATTGAGCATGAGCGCCCAAATTCAACGCAGCCGGGGTGACTTGCGCATCCTGACCGACAGCATGCCAGGCCAACGGCTGCCTGCGGGCCTGCGTGACGCCCGCTTGCAACTGAACCTCCATGGCTCGGCACTGGACACCACGCTGAACTGGGACAGTGAACACATGGGCACTGTCAAAGCCCAAGCCAGCACGCAATTGAATTGGTCGGATGCAGGTGTGCAGTGGTCAGCACAAGCGCCCGTGCAGGGCTGGATCGAGGCCAATTTGCCACAAGTCGGGGCTTGGTCTTTGCTGGCCCCACCGGGCTGGCGCGTTCAAGGCACTTTGGCTTCCCGCGTCGAGCTGTCGGGCACGCGCAGCCAGCCTCAGTGGCAGGGCCGTTTGCAAGCCGACAACCTGGCCGTTCGCTCAGCGGTGCAAGGCATCGAATTCAGCCAAGGCCAACTGATCGCACATTTGCAAGGGCAGCAACTGATTTTGGAGCGATTGAATCTGCGCGGTGCGGGCACTCAAGGTGGTGAGTTGCAGGCCCAAGGGCAGCTGGGTTGGCAAGCCAGCAACGCGGCTTTTGAGCTGGCCAACCCCATGGGCAGTGCCAAACTGCTGCTGAAAATGCAAGCCAAGGGCCTGCGCGTGAGTAACCGGGCCGATCGGCGCTTGGCCGTCTCGGGTGAGGTCACAGCCGAAATGGACAAAGGGCAATGGCGCATGTCGGGTCTGGTGCAAGCAGACCAGGCCCTGTTCATCTTGCCCGAAGAAAGCACACCCAGCCTGAGCAGTGATGTGAAGGTGGTGCGAACCGAAATCACCCCTCCTGCCAAAATCCCTCACACCAGCGCCACATCCTGGTTGGGCACACCCGATGTCCAAATTCGCTTGGACTTGGGATCGGACTTTCAGGTGCAAGGCCAAGGACTTCAAACGCGTCTGGCCGGGCAAGTCCTTCTGGTCAGCAACAGCGCCACACGGGGACTGCCCAGGTTGACAGGCCAAGTGCGCACAGAAGGTGGCCGTTACAAAGCGTATGGCCAACAACTGGACATCGACACCGGGGTGCTGCGGTTCAATGGGGCCTATGACAACCCCGATCTGGACATCATTGCCCTGCGCCCCAACCTCTCTCAGCGTGTCGGGGTGCAGGTGTCTGGCACCGCCTTGCTGCCACGCATACGCCTTTACGCCGACCCCGAGATGCCCGATGCCGACAAGCTCGCTTGGCTTGTTTTAGGTCGCTCGGCGGCCAGCGGCGGGGCCGAATCGGCCGTTCTGCAACAAGCCGCTTTGGTCCTGTTGAGCGGCAACGGCAAGAGCCTGAGTGGTGAATTGGCCAACAGTCTGGGCCTGGACGAAATCTCACTGGCCAGCGGCAGCCGCTCAGACATCAACGCCACAGGCGCGGCTGTCACCCTGGGCAAGCGCCTGTCCAAAGACTTTTACATGGCGTATGAAAGCAGCCTGAGCGGCACGTTTGGCAGTCTGTACATTTTTTACGACCTTTCGCGGCGTCTGACACTGCGAGCGCAAGCGGGGCAGCAAAGTGCGCTGGACTTGATCTTTACTGTGCGCAAGGACTGATCTCCACCCCGCCATCAGGGGCAGCCATACCCCTGGGACTCCAGGGCAGCGCCATGGGCTCGGCAGTTTTGAAACACGACGACCATCTCTGGGGTGGGTGGCCTTAAGGGGGCTTGAGTATTTCAAAAAAGTAACTCTAAAATCCTCTTTATTACTCCCTGAAAGAGATCACGCCATGGGCCCAAGCGCAACACTCCTTGCCATCATGACAAACGACAAGCCATGAACTGTGCCGACGCCGTGACATTCAATCATTGGGAACATGCTCGATTCGAAGAGGGTGCACCATGAATACAAACCTGATTTGGCGAACAGAGGAAGCCCAGCTTCTTCAGCAACTGAGAGAAAAAGCAAAAACCGACAGCTTGGTCTTTGCTCGACTCAACGCCCTGTCATTGGCCCAACTCCAAGAACTGGAAGGCCACGGTACAGGCAGCTTCTACAACCCGCAGATCAAAGCCAATACCGGCATCAAATTGCTCAAAAAATTAGGCCATGAATGGGTTCCCCCTGATGAACCGCAGAACATTGAGCAGACTCTGGGCACTTCAACAGTTGCCAGCTTGGGCCCCGTTACACCACCAAGCCACAGGCCAAGCTTTCGTTTCATCACCCCTCGTCAAGCCAGCGCCTTGCTGCTGATGGGTGGCCTGACTTGGATGACTTGGCAGCTGTGGGGGCCGCGTTTGGCATTCACCCCAAACGCGCAGCCCTTGTTCAATCTGAGCAAGCCACAAACCGAGCCGGGCCATGCAGCAAAGCCTCATTCAGACCCGAGTGACGACATCGCCATCTCCTCGCTGAATTTGAACGCCCTGCAGCCAATGCCCAGCTCAGCCGCCGTAGGCACCGCCTGGACCCACTCCCCCAAGCCAGAAGTCAGTGCCTGCGATGGCCAACTTCGGCACGCCAGCTTTGCTTACGAACCCGCCCATCCGATCAAGGCGGGCAATTACATCCACTTTTTAGCCTCGCAAGATGTCAGCCTGTGCGTTCGTGACCAACAAAATCAGCTGACCAGCCTTGAACTCAAGGCAGGGGCATCGCGCAGCGTCTATGGCGATCCGCCATTTTTGGTGCACAGCCCCAAGTGGTCCAGCTTGCAGGTATTTTTTCAAGGTCGACCCGTCAGTGGCATTCCCGATGGCGCGGCCCATTGGCTTTTCAAGACAAGATCACTCTGAAGCCGCCCGACGATCGGGTCATGCATTCAATTTGGCGAATCGACTTTTTTGGCCGACAAGTGTCGCTGCACAACGGACCACAATCGCTCAGAGTCAAAAGGTTTGACCAAATGGTCCGTGATGCCCTCAGACTTCCACCGCTCAAGCTCATCGTCATCACCTGAAGCTGACAAAGCCACAATGGGCAAATTTTGAAACCGGGCTTGCTTTCGAATATGGCGGGTGGCATCCATCCCCCCCATCACAGGCATTTGCAAATCCATCAACACCAGGTCATAAGAGAGGCTTTCCATCATCTGCAGCGCCATCCAACCATTTTCGGCCGCATCCACCGTGACCTGTGACATTTCCAAAACGTGTTTGACAATATCCCGAATGGAACGGTGATCGTCCACCACCAGGATGCGGGTGCCAGGCCAAGACCGCGCCAAGGCCTCTGGCGTCCGATGGACCCCAGCGTTGCACGCTTGAAGCCGAAGCTTCAAACCCCAGACGGTTCTGCCATCCTCATCGGGCTGGGCTTGCAGATCGCCTCCCATCAGCAAAGCCAGCTGCTTGCAAAGGGCCACATGCCAGTCCATCGACCTTTGTTGCTCGACAACACCACATGTAGCTTGCGTCTGGCGCTCATCGCTGGTTGGCACATGACAATTTGGGTCAACCGCTTGCGATCGAACGGTCAACAGCAGATTTTCAAAATCCCGATCCCGCTCCAAATGCACCACCTGCAACACCAAAGAACCCGAGTCTGAACTTTGAACAGCAACCCACAGCAAGTTGAACAAGGCTTGCACCAATCGCGAGGCATCACCCGAATAATGATCGGACACACCCGAGGCCACATGGATGGTGATGGTGGGTCTGGACACTGGCCCATCTTGGGCCCACAAACGATTCAAGGTCTCCAACACATCGGACAATTGAAATCGCTCACGCACCAACACCAATTCCCGGTTTTCAAGACGAGAGAAATCCAAAATATCCTGGGCCATGCTCAATAAAAAGGCGGCAGACTTTTGCGCCTTTTGAAGCGACTTTGAATTCAACTCGCCCTCCCCGCCAGAACCCGGCTCGGTGGCGCTCAGGTGCGGTAGAAAATCCTTGACCGCTGTTTGCACAGCAAGGCCGATTTGAGAGAGAAATCGGGTTTTGACCGTGTTGGCCATTTCAGCCTGCTGACGGGCCTGAAGAAGGCAGTCTTCGTAGTGTTTTCTCTCACTGATGTCACGGGTCACACCCACGATTTCAACCAAATTGCCATGGGTATCCATCAATGGAAAAGACAGGCACTCGGTCCAAAACGTGGAACCATCCTTGCGAAAATACTCCAACTCGCCTTGAAAACTATCGGGTGTTTTTCCGCACTGCACCGCCTTGGCCACTTGCTGAAAATAGGCAATGCTGACCTCAGCCGATGGAGGCGTCAGTGTTTCATGGAGGGGCATTTGCATGGCTTCTGCAGGCGTCACACCCCGAAGCTTTTCAACCGCAGGGCTGACATAGGTGATTTCACCCAAGGTACTCATGCTCCAAATGACATCGCGTGCACTGTCGGCCACCACGCGGTGGCGCTGTTCACTGACCCGCAATTGAGTTTGTGCATCGATTTTGTCAGCAAGGTCTTTGACGATGTAAATCCACAAAAGCTCATCTTGCGAATCTTTCATGGACGTCAAGCACGAGACCTCTGCCACGACGGATTTGCCGGGTTCCGTTAAAAAAGATTGCACCCAGGTATCGGGTGATGGCCGCGAATGATCTGGCCCTTGTTCCGCATAAACAGGTGTTTTTTGCAGCGCCAAAGGCGACAAGTCAGGCCATCGCACACCCAGCAATTGATCGGCCGAACGCCCCATCAAGTTGGCAAAAACACCATTCACACGCTTGAAACGGCCTGTTTTTGCTTCGACAAACACCACACCAAAAGGTGAATCTTCAAAATCCAGATCGCAGCGCTGTGGAGACCGTTCAATGCGATTTTGCAAAAAAGGAAGGACAAACTTGATCATTTTGAATTCTTTCTCAAGGAGAATTTCATCGCATCTGATAATGGGCCACGCCTTTGTCGTCCAAGGTTTGACGGACCAAGCCTTGAGACACCAGATAGTTCAAACAAGCCACACTTTCACCCGTGGCCAAATTCAGCAGACCCGCATCGGACTCGTCAATCCGCCGTCCAAACAAAGTCGTAAAAACGTCCACCACCCGCCGAGGCTCTTTCAAGGTTTTGTGCAAGCGGTCTAGGGAACGCTTTTGAGAGGCCATCAAATAATCCAGCCGAGCGTGCAGCCCCCGAAAGCATTCATTGTGCGATGGCAAGACCAAGACATCGTCGGGCACTTCACGCCGCAATTTGGCCAGCGAAGCCAACCAATCTTGCATGGGATTGGCATCGGGCTCTGTGGGGTGCACCGACACATTGGAGGAAATGCGGGGGAGCACTTGATCACCTGAAATCAAGAGTTTGAGATCGGGACAATACAAACAAGCATGCTCCGGTGAGTGCCCCGTCCCCACAATCACGCGCCACACATGTTCACCAATGCGAATGTCTTCACCGTCTTGCATGCGCCGATAACTGTCAGGCATGGGGTGGATGTACTTTCCAAAATGACCAAACCGTGCCCGATAATTTTGAATGGCCACTTCGCCCCAACCGGCCCGTTGCAAAAACGAAATGGCATCGTCGGGCGCTTGCCGCCCCGTATCGGCCGCTAACACACGGCAATGCAGGTACTCCTGACGCGTCATCCACAAGCGACAATGGAATTGACGGGTCAAAGCGCCCGCCATGCCCACATGGTCAGGGTGCATGTGGGTCACCAGGACCCGCGTCAAGGGCTGTGGCTGCGGCAAACCGGTCAACAACCCCTGCCAAGCCGCGATGGTGGTTTCGTTGCGCATGCCAGTGTCCACCACTGCCCATCCCCCCTCGTCTTGTAAAGCCCAGACATTGATGTGGTCCAAGGCCATCGGCAAAGACAACCGCATCCAAAGGACCCCCGGCACGACCTCCAGGGACTGTCCCGGCTGCGGTGCAGATTCAAAAGGGTAGATCAGCGTCGGTTTTTCAACGCGATCAGGAATGGGCGTGTCCAAATTCATGGTCAACAGGCAAGGTGGAAATGTGACAAAACAAGCCTTGTGAAAGGCCACTGACTCAATGGATCATATCCACCCACCACGCCCCGACTGAGTCGTGCACTGTACAGCCGATCTTTGCCCATCCACAGCCTGACCAGCCGACTTCGGCTTTCGCCGATTCAATCACCCTCTTTCGCCCGTAAAATAGACAACTGGCCACCGTAGTTCAATGGATAGAACTCTCCCCTCCTAAGGGAGTGATACAGGTTCGATTCCTGTCGGGGGCACCATCAGGCCCTCATGGGGCCCACGGTCACCAGCCGCTCAATGGCTCGGCGCAAAGGTGCAGACTTGGCATCTTGAGCCATCGAACTCAATGTGTAGCGATGCCCCGCCGGCAGCATGTGCAACTGCACACCGAGCATTTCAATCGACTCCAGCGCTTCAATCTCGTCCACGTTCGACCGCATTTGTGTCGGATCAACCAAGGTCACACTGCCTTGACCCATCACTTCAATGCCTTGGCCTGGCTCAATCACCAAAGCAGTGTCCTCGTCAATGCCCACGCCCAGCAAATCCGGTCGAATCGCCAGTGTGGACAAGAGTCGTGGCAAGCGTCTGCGTTCGGAAAAATGTTGGTCTATCACCGCCTGAGACAACAACCCCAATCCCATGTCGGTGTCCACCGCCTCTTTGCTGGGACGCAACACGGCCGGACCTTGCGCAATCATGTGACGCGACATGACCGCTGCACCCGCACTGGTACCCCCAATACAACACCCGCTGGCATGAAACGCCTGATGCAGGGATTGGTACGCCAAAGTACCCCACAAAATGGCCATGAGTTTGGACTGGTCACCACCGCTGATGAACAGGCCATCGGCTTGCAAAATTCCCGCCTGCACCTCGGGTGACTGGGCGCTGTCCCGGTCATACAAGTCCAGTGGCAGCACATCGTGCACACCCAAGGCATTGAAGGCCTGTTGGTAACTTTGCCAAACCCCTTGGGGGTCACCACTGGCGGCGGTGATCAGGCGAATTTTGGCCATAGGGCCGCCGCAATATTCTGTGAATTTGCGCAAAATAAGGCGATCTCTCAATCGATCTTCGGCCCCTCCCACGATGACCAAGCGGGAAACTCTGGGCCTTTGCGCCAAGGCAGGCTTGGCACAGAGCGCCGACAGGCTCGCCAGGGACAGGCCCTTCAATAAATAGCGTCTGTTCATCAGGACACTCTACCCCAGAAAACCGTCGGACTGAACGAGACAAAAAGCCATGGGGCGGATTCACAAAAGAGAGGGTGAACCCCAGCAAAACGCCTCACCACAAAGCTCAATGGGCAAGGCTTTTAAGAAGAAGGCCCAAAGTCCAAGTTATGACAGGCTTCGCATTCTTGTGTGAACAGGCCCACCTTGACCAACAGGGCATGTAACTCACAGCCAAGGCAATACCCGAGCACAGCCTCCAGCCACATGAAGCCCAAGCAAACCCAAACCATCACCAAGGGCAACCATCGAGCCAGGTATTGCTCGGTGGTGGGCAGCACTGGCGTTCGAAGCACAAAATTCACGGCGGCTGCAAACTTTTCTGGATGGAAAAAAATCAAACAAAAACCGATCATGCATGTGCCGATGGTCCATGCAAAGCGTTTAGGGGCCAAGGGCTTCCAAACCGCTTTCGACCTTCTGGCCAGCCAGCTGGACAGCCAAATGGTTGGCGACAGATAAGCCGTTTTGACACTCATGCCCGCCAGCATTTCAAACAAAGCATAAAACAAAATGCCTGTCTGCAAGGTGTAGTCATAAGTGCGTCTGACCGCCTCAACCATGTACAAAATGCGTCCGTCGAAATCGGTCTCAAACGTGTCAGTGATGACCTCACCCGTCACCACCCAGCGAGTGCCAAAAACAATGTCCAACAAGGTGAACACCATGAACACAGGCACCGCCATCATGATCCCCGCTCGAATGCGAACCGCTGTGTCATTGATGAAGGGCGTCACATCATCGCGACTTCTGAACCAGAGCAAACCCATGGCTTGAACAGGCTGTTTTGCATTGAAATTTGTCATCCCCACCCCCCGAATTTTTATTTTGAATCACGGGACCTGGCCGTGCCCAGTCCATGCACAACGGTCATGACATCCGTGCTGATCGGCTCAAAACGCTTCTTTTTCAGCCTCTAGATACGCCAGGCTGATGTATTTGCCAATGTTGCCCTCAAACCCCTGCATGGACTTGGCTCGTGCCTGCACCCGAGCATCTTTGAGAACCATGCTGCGGGCATCTGCTTCACTCTTGCCGTCTTTGACGGCTTGCAAACAAGGCTCCCAAATGCCCGCCATGAACTCGCCATATGACTTGAGCAAATCCTTGCTGCCCAGGCCATGGCCGGGCACCCACATTTGTTCACCCGTGGCCGCCATCAAGGCCTTGTAATACTTGAAAGTGCCCACGTACGAACCTTCGTCCATGTTGGCAATGCGGTTGGCCATGGCGATATCACCCACCGCTGTGAGTTTGTCTTGCACAACCTCAACACACAGGTCAGACGGTGTATGGGCCGTGCCATAGTGGTGCATGCGAAAGCTCACGTCACCGATCTGGATGACTTGGCCATGCTGCACCGGCGTGTTGGGCAAGACCACCTGCGTGCCCAAGGTGGACTGGTTGGTCCAGCGTTCCATCAGGCTGCGCCACAAATTGCCTTCGGCACCTTTGAGTTTTTCAATGGTGCTGGGCAGTGCGTAAATGGGCAGTTTGTTGCCATAGGTTTTGACAAAAGCGTGGTTGCCCAACCAATGGTCACCGTGGTAGTGGCTGTTGAACACGGCCACCACGGGTTTGTCGGTCACCTTGCGGATCATGCGAATGGCCATTTGACCAATTTGCAGTGAAGCACCCGAATCGATCACCACCACGCCTGCGGAGGTCACGACAAAGATCACATTGGACATCATGCCCCGGTTTTCAACGGTTGGAAAACCATCCGGAGAAAACACCATCCAGACATGCGGCGAGAGTTGCCTGGCCGGAATATCGGCCACAGGCGGACCCTCAATGAATTCCTGCGCTTGCTGAGCCAGCAATCGGGCCTCTGGCCACATGGCCGCACCACCGATGGCAGCGCCGACCCACAACAGTTGTCTTCTTTTCATGGTGATCCCTCCTCCAACGATGCAGCGCCAGCTGGCGCTGCCATTGCGCATCAAACGGCGTAGCCCTTGTTGGGCAATGCGCCCATGATTTTGGGTGCGTTGAGTTGGCGAGGCTTGATGCGCCCGCCTTGTGCCTTGAGCCAAGTCTCAACCACATCCCAGACTTGCTTGTTGCCTTGGGTACGGGCTTCTTCGGCCACCGGGGCCCAGCCCGCCACCTTGTACTTTTTACCCGATTCAATGAGCTGGCCTTTCAGGCGAAGATCACCAATGCGCTTGCCTGCGGTGGCCACCGGGTTGCAGCTGTAGCTCAAACCACCCACACGCACCATGTCACCGCCTTGCTGGTAATAAGGGTCCGGGTTGAACAGGTTGTCGGCCACGTCTTCAAGAACGGTCTTGATGGTCTCACCCGTCATCTCGGTCACAGTGGCGTACGAGTAGGTGGTGGCGGTCATGTCGAGCAGCCACTCGCGCGTGATGGCTTGACCCGGCAAAAGTGTTGTCCCCCAACGGAAGCCTGGCGAAAACGCAATCTCGGCACCTTGCACGTCCAGCAGCGCGTCGACCAACAACTGGTCACCCGTGCCGTTGAAGTTGCCACGGCGGTAAAGCAAGCCATCGGTCACGGCCAGTTTTTCGGCCAGCTTGCTTTCGTAGGGTGCACGGATCTTGGTGATCAAGGCGTCCATCTCTTTGTCGGCGGGCAGCATGTTGGAGAACACGGGCAGCAGCTTGTAGCGGAAATCGCTGACTTTTTTGTCCTTGACCTCGAAGTCCAGCACGCCCAAAAACTTGCCATTCGAGCCCGCATTGGTTACCAGCGTCTTGCCGCCCTTGTTGGACACAATAGAGGCCACGGGCATCCCGTCGTGTGTGTGACCACCCATGATGGCGTCGATGCCACTCACGCGGCTGGCCATCTTCAGGTCCACGTCCATGCCGTTGTGGCTGATGACGACCACCACCTGGGCACCTTTGCCACGGGCTTCATCGACCATCTTTTGCATGTTCTCATCCTGGATGCCGAACTCCCAGTCGGCCACCATGTAACGCGGGTTGGCAATCGGGGTGTAGGGGAAGGCCTGGCCGATGATGGCGCAAGGCACACCATTGATCTCGCGGATCACGTAGGGCTTGAACACCGGGTCGCCAAAGTCGCTGGTCTTGATGTTTTGCGCCACAAAGTCGACCTTGCCTGCAAAATCTTTTTCGACAATTTCCTTGACGCGCTCCATGCCCAGGGTGAATTCCCAGTGGCCGGTCATCACGTCCACGCCCAAGAGTTTGCAGGCATCGACCATGTCCTGGCCGTTGGTCCACAAACTGGTGCCCGAGCCTTGCCAGGTGTCACCACCGTCGAGCAGCAAAGCGCCGGGGCGGCTGGCCTTCATGCGCTTGACCAGTGTGGCCAGGTGCGCAAAACCACCCACCTTGCCGTAGCGCTTGGCGGCTTTTTCGTAGTCCAGATAGGTCAGCGCATGGGCCTCCGCCGTGCCCGGGCGGATCTTGGCCACTTGCAACAAATACTCACCGACCAAATGCGGCAGGTTGCCCTGCATGGAGCCAATGCCCAAGTTGATGCTGGGCTCACGGAAATAAATCGGCTTGAGCTGCGCATGGCAATCGGTCATGTGCAGGAAAGACACATTGCCGAACTTGGGGATGTCATACAAACCATTGGCGGCTGTGCTCGCGCTGGATTGGGCGTAAGCGCCCATGCTCATGCCAGCCATCGTGCCGGCACCCATGACCTGGATAAATTCGCGTTTGGAGAGATTCATATTTGCAATCACTGATATATAGGGAGCTAAAAAACCCGGCGAACCGGGTTTTTCAGAGCTTATTGATTCACGGGCGATTTGGGATCGAGCAACAAGCCAACGATGTGGCGGACCTGTGTTTCGTTCAAGATGCCCATGTGGCCAGCGCGAGGCATGTTGGAGCAAGCGTTGTAGGCCTTGGCGTTCCAGATCTTGCCCCATGTGTACTCCACGATGGCCTTGCTGGCCGGATCGTTCGGGTTCGTGACACCGCGGATCTTGCCGTAGTTGTAGAGGCTCGGTCCAATGGTGCCGTAAGAAATTTCTTTCTTGTCCATCTGGTGGCAGTTGTAGCAATTGCCACCGTTCACGGCCGTGGCCGAGTCGGTCCATGTCAAGCCACGACCACTTTGCGCAATGGCTTCACCTTGCTTCCAGTCACCGATGAAATTGCCGTCCGATGGCCATTTGATGGCTTTGAGGTTGGCTTCTTCGATGCGTTTGGCGGTTTTTTCGTCCAAGGGCTTGCCTGCCACGTCGGCTTCACTGCACACGCGGTTGGTTTCATCGGTGGCGGTGATGCGCTCCACTTTCACATGGCTTTCATCACGGAAAGAAGCCTTGACGATCTTGTCGGTCAGGGCGTTGAGCTCGGCAACCGAAGGGGCGGAGGCGCAGCCTGCCGCCACCAAAGCGGCCGCCAAGCAGGTCAAAACGAGTTGGGTTTTTTTGTTCATGTGTTTCTCCTGCTCAGATCAGCGTTTGATGGCCGGTGCAACCGACGCAGCACCCTTGGCGTTCACACCCAAATAAGTCGACAAAGCGATGGTGGCTTCGCTGGCAAAACCTGGATAGGGAAACCGCTGCTGGCGATAGCAGTCGTTCAGGCGCAGTTGCATGCTCCACATCTGGCCGTTCGACACGCGGTACGCAGGCCAGGCAGCAAAGCCCACGCCATCACCGGGGTTCTTGGTCAGGATGGGCAGGTCTTGCAAGCGGATGCGCTTGCCTTCTTCACCGTGGCATGACGCGCACGAGAAGTCATGTGGACCGCCACGCTGGAAGAACAGGCGCTTGCCCACTTCATAAAACGTTTTTTCCTGGGCATGTGATTGCGACAGGTTGAACTTCAAGCCTTTGGATTCGGCAGCGATCCAGGTGGCCAAGGCGGTCACATTGGCCATCTCGCCTCGACCAAATGCGGTCTTGTTGATGTCGGCGGCATTGAAGCCCTGCAAAGTTTCCATGCAGGTGACCAAGCGCGACTCCAAATCTTGCATGCGTTGCGTGTCTGCAAAATAACGTGGCAAGGTCACAAATGCCCCCTTGACCACACCCGGTCCTTGACCCAGATCGCATTTTTCAAGCGATGCATTTTTGGGACCACGGGCTTTTTTCCAGAGGTCTTCGCCTTTGGCTTCGAAGAGATCGGCAGGGTTGCCGTCTTGCAGCATGGCACGGTATTCGTCGATGCCTTGGCTTGCAGTTTTTTGGGCCAGGGCTGGCAAGACGGACATGGCCAAGGCCGCTGCCACCGAAAGAGTCGCTACTTTTTTCATTGTCACCTCTTGGGATTGTTCAAACGCAAAAAGGGTGAAGTTATAGCTTCACCCTTTTTCAACTCAACGGTCGATCACGACACAGTGGCTTCGTCGGTGCGGGTATCGCCTTTGTTGTCTTTCCAAGTGACCGCAATTTTGTCGCCCGCTTTGGCGCCTTTGACGGCAAATTGCAAAAACGGGTTTTTAGAAACTGCAGGGCCCCACTCAGCGGCCATCACTTGTTTGCCATTGAGGCTGGCTGTGACTTCCTGGATGAACCAGGCAGGCACGGTTTTACCGGAAGCGTCTTTGCGCTGACCGGACTCCATTTCGTGGCTCATGAGCACACGAACGGTTGCTTTGTCACCAGAGGCCTGGGCACGAATGCGCATTGGATCTGCCATGTTTTTCTCCTAAATCTTTCAGTGAATCAATGTAAGAACGTTGTGTGGACAGTGGCTTAGCCGCCGCAACCACCCAAAGTGACTTTGACTTCTTTTTTCGCCCACAAGGCCTTGCCGTCGTTCATGATGGCCACAGCGTAGACATCGGAGGACTGGCCCATCTTGGCGCGGGTGGTGAAGTTGGTTTCCACTGCATCGGATGCGTGGAACATGGCGACCAGAGCCGCTGGGTTCTTCTCAACCAAAATCAACATGTGCTTGACGCCAGCCAAAGCGGTGCTCGCACCCAAAGGCACAACAGCGCCGTTTTCAGCGATGTCCGGACCGGTGATGGTCACGTCTTTGCTCTCTGCCATGCTGGCAGCGCCTGCCGCTTTGGCAGCGTCTTGCACTGATTTGGCCTCAAAAGCGGCTTTATTAAAAGCTGCTTGGGCGAACTGAGGAAAGCCTGCAGTGGCCAAGAGGCCAGCCACAACAGCGGTTTGCTTGAGTGTCTCGCGACGGTTTTGCATCTGATATCTCCTTGATGATTGAGTGATGCTATAGAAACAGGTTCAGCAGCGCATCGGGGTGAGCCCGAATTACTTGCTGGCCCCCTTGGAAATCCATTCGGCAATTTGCTTGGCATCAGCATCTGGCAAAGCTTGCGCAGGCATGGGGATTTGACCATAAACACCCACACCACCGGCCTTGATTTTGCCGACCAAATAGTCGGTTTTACCCGCTTGCTTTTTGGCAATCTCATTGAAACCAGGGCCCACGATTTTCTTGTCCACACCATGGCACGCCGTGCAACTGTGTTTGTTCAAGAGTGCAATGGCCGCTTTGGCTTCATTGTTTTCAGGCTTGGCGGCGACCACTGGAGCTGCAGCAGCAACTGGCATGCCGGCTTTGGCTTCAGGTTTGGTGGTATCTGCTCCGCGCTGCGGTCCAACAATGCGGTTTTGCTCTTGCAAATTGCCATGGGCATTGCGTGCAAAATCAGGCAAAAAGGAAGCGACCTTAGGCTCAGGTGTGCAATCTTTCATGCACACTTTGTTGTCTGTGTCAGGCTTTTTCACACCACCAAACTCATTGCCTGGCCACATCGCATGCGCTGTGGTCATGCCATTGCGGTTGGGCATGCGGGCTTGAACTTCGGCAATGTTCTTGTCAGACAACACATAGTTGTCCGGCACGATGTTGGCCAAGTTCAGCAAAAACGCAGTCACAGAATACACCTCTTCCGTGGTCAAGGTCTTGGGGTTGGTCCAAGGCATGGCACGGTTGATGTAATCCCAAAGTGTTGAAACCGTGGCCACCTTCATGATGGTGGTGCGACCCGGGTAGTCGGCACGGTTCAAATTGGCCACGCGCCCTGTCTTGATGTCTTCGGCCGTGGTGCCACCAATCAAAGGACTGAACACTTCACCCGACTCACCAAACACGCCGTGGCAGTGGGCGCACTTGCCCTCCCAGACGTCTTGGCCTTTGGCGACCGAGCCCGACCCTGGAGGCAAGCCCTTGAAGTCAGGACGCACATCAATGTCCCACTTGGCAACTTCTTTGGGCGTGGCTGTTCGACCCACACCTGGGTATTGTGTATTTTGAGCAGCCGCCACCGTGGCCACTGCCAACAACGCAACCGTCAAAACGGCATTACGAAACCTGGACATTTTTCACCTCACCGTTTTCCTGCACCAACCACGACTGGATGGCGTTGTTGTGATAAATAGAACGTGTGCTGCGAACACCGCGCACTTGCTGGTATGTGGGTTGCACATGGCCCGTGTCATCTTGTGCACGGCTTTGAATAATGGCTGGCTTGCCATCCCAAACCCAATCGAGGTTGAAACGAGACAGGGCTTTGGACAAAACAGGGGTTTCCAAACGCGCTTGTCGCCAGTTGCGACCACCGTCGGTGGACACGTCCACACGCTTGATCTTGCCTTTGCCCGACCAAGCCAGTCCGGTGATGTTGTAAAACCCTTTGTCCAACAGCACTTGACCACCAGAAGGTGTGGTCACCACGCTCTTGACTTCCTGCAAGTTGGTGTATTGACGGTGCAGGCCACCGGGCTGCAAGTCAATGTAGTGAATCGCTTCGTCTTTGGCAGCGTAAGGCTTGTCACCCACTTCAACGCGGCGCAGGTACTTGACCCAGCTCACACCTTGCACGCCGGGCACCACCAAGCGCAGAGGGTAGCCGTTTTCGGGGCGCAGCATTTCACCGTTTTGACCATAGGCCACGATGACTTCACCTGAAGTGATCAGGCTCATCGGAATGGTGCGGGTCATGGAAGAACCGTCACCGCCTTCGGCCAGCACAAACTTGCCGTTTTTCAGGTCCGCGCCGGCGAGCTCCAACAACGTGATCAAAGGCACACCCGTGAACTCGCTGCAGGACAACATGCCATGGGTGTATTGCACGGTGGGCACCGCGACGTTGCCCCATTCGGTGGCGCTGTTGGCACCACATTCAATGAAGTGGAAACGCGAGACGGATGGCAAGCGCATGATCTCGTCCATGGTGAAGACCATGTTTCTTTTGACCATGCCGTTGATCATGAAGCGGTGCTTGGACGGATCAATGTCCCACCAGCCTTGGTGGTGACGCTCGAAATGCAAACCGCTGGGTGTGACAATGCCGAACAAGGACTGCAAGGGCGCGAACGACACCGAGGCTTGGGTGGTTTGTGTCAGGCCTGGGCTTTGACGGCGCTGCAAGTTCGCTTCGAACTTGGAGGGCTTGCCATAACCTTCCACGGCCACACCTTGACCCAAGCCCACAGCGTGCTCAGGCAAAGTCAGAATATTGGGGTCACCGCCTTCGACGGGAACAGGGTTGCCCTGGGCCATGGCCATGGGGGCAGCTGCACCTGCTGCAGCTGCAGCAAAGGCATTGCGGATGAAATCTCGGCGGCCTTTTTTGCCTTCGGTAAAAACCTCCTTGATGCCACTTTGGGTCAGGAAGTTTTCAGGTGCTTTTTGCACCCTTCCTGAGTTGATGCTGTCTTCTTTCACACGAACTCCTCGTTTTGAGTTGTCAATTTACGGCTGTATCGATGGCCACTTGTGTGCACACTGCACGGCAAACCTTCGCTGCAGTTTCGTCTGCAATCCGATAAAACATTTGGGCACCGTCACGGCGCTTTCCCAAAATGCCCGATCTGTACATGATGTTCAAATGCTGTGACATGTTCGGTTGCGCAACACCAATGTTGCTCAAGAGCTGTCCTACATTTTTCTCACCCTGACACAGTTCACTGATGATGCGTAAACGAATCGGTGTTGAAAGTACAGCAAACAGTTCTGCTGCCTTGTCGTAGACCTGATCGCTTTCATCGCTCATGCACTACCTGCCATTAAGTTCTTATATTCGGATATGCGAATATATAGGATAAACAATGATCCTGAATCAAAGATTACAGAATCAGCACCATCAGATCCGGACAAACCCTGATCTGATGGTTTTTTCAAGGCTCAGAACTTCCAGCCGTACTGCACACCCAACGATTGTTGGGACATGCGGACGGTTTCGGTGATGCCAGATGCACCGGGCATCATGCCGTTGTACATCGATGGTCCAGTCACCGTGTTTTTAGGGGCGTACATGTACGCCCATGTCAACTCGGAATCTTTGGACAAGGCATAAGTACCACCCACGGTGACATGCTGGGTGATCACACCGGGTGCCAGGATGTTGAAGGTGATGTTTTCAGCCTTGACCGGGTTGGTCGACTGGTTGTAACCCGCACGCAAAACCATGGTCGATGTCGCCTGCCACTGAACGCCCAACTTCAACACGTTGACGTCAGACCAGCCAAATCCAGGACCATTGGCAGAACCCATCGGGTTACCCAGCATCAGGTTGCTCATCGGATTGCCAATGGACGGAACACCGCTGTAGTTGATGCGGCTGTAGTCCGCTGCCACTGACACGGCGGGGGTGACCTGCACGTTGATGCCCAAGGCGTAGTTTTCAGGAATGTCGAACGAACCCTCACCTGCAAACAAACCCGCGTACTTGTCGAATTTGCTCATCTTGATTTTGGGCGAATAGGTCGCACCAAATTTCAAGGTATCGGACAACTGACCCAGATAGCCCAAACGCATACCCACGCCTGTTGAACGGTCAGTGCCAGTGTCACTCACTTTGGTGGGGGCCATTGAAAAACCAGTGAACGCATCCAAACCTGTGGCCTTGAACTGTTGCATCACCAGCAAAGGCGAGACACCCACAGAGTGTTGTGCATCAAGCTTGTACGCGAAAGTGGGCGCAACGATGAGTTGCATCAAATCCACACCCAATTTGCCCTGACCACACAAGAGGTTGCCTTGATATGGGTCGCCGGTGTTCGGATTCATGCACATCACGTTGGCACCGGGCATTTCTGTGTTCATGCCACCGTTGCCATAAACTGTGAGCCCCCAACTCATCCGATCATCGATCTTCTTGTTGTAGGCAAATTCCGGCACGGCAAAGGCGCTGCCATCACTTTTTACATCGCCTTCAAGCATGCCGCCAAAGCCGGGAGCTGTGCGTGCCGCACTGCGCTTGGGCATAAAAATGTCCACCCCAATCTCGGCACGGTTGCCTGCCCACACCGAAGCGGCCGGGTTGTTGATGCCCGAAAACGCGTTGTCGGTGACGGCCACGGCTGCCCCGCCCATGCCTTTGGATTTCATGCCAAAGCCATGCGGAAAATAACCGTCAGTCGCCCAAGCTGCAGAGCCTGTGGCCAAAACAGCTGCCACCACGGTGGCACGCAAAGTGTTGATTTTTTTCATGGATGTCTCCTCGTGATGACCGGTCAAAACTCACCCTTGCTGCCGCGTTCCATCATTTCCCAGATGGTGTCGCGAACGGCTTTGGCTTCTTCTTTCAAGGGCGATGGCAGCTTGCGGCCCATCTTGACCATCATGTCCATGTTGAGGGTGTAAAGCCACAGGCCGTCTTCTTTTTCAACCATGGACACACGGCAAGGCAGGTAAGCGGCCATGTGTGGGCTGAAATCCACCATGCGGCGGGCCGTGGCAGGCGAGCAGAACGAGTAAACGGTCAACAGCTTTTCTTTTTTGCCCGAACGGGCTTCGAGTTCTTTGGACAAGGGCAGCGTGCCCACATCACGCATGTTGCGCTCGGTGGCCACTTGTTTGAGGACTTGCTCCACCTCTTGGGCAGTCACGCCCGCCTTGACCTTGCGCTCCCAGGTAGTGGCTACAGCAATGTCGCCTTCACCCTCGACCCAACGGTCCCACATGCGGCTGGCTTCTGAACCAGCGCCCGATTCAAGTTTGCCCAAAGTGCTGATGGTGCCGCAACCGGTCAACCAAATTGAGCTGGCCAAAACGGCCCATTTCAGCCATGTGAAAGATTTCTGCATTGTTTTCTCCTTTGGACATGCATTGATGAACTCCAAGCGAAGACAGTGTGTCTTGCCGGATTGACGTTGATCATCCATGACAGGAGAAAGTTTGGGTATTGGCAGATACCCTATACCCTATGGGGTAAGGTATGTGCAAGCTTGGCTGATCTGCAGCGTCCAAACAATCATTTGAACTTGTAGTGGTCGCGGTTGAGCACGGCAGCCACTGATGACACATCCTCCGGAAACATGCCCAAGTTCAGTTCAGTATTGCACTGCTCCACCATGCCGCGCAGCAAAGAAGCGTTGTTGATGCGACCTTGTGGTTTGTAAATGGCGCTGCCGTTACCGCCCACCTTGGTCACATGGCAAGCGACGCATTTGCTTTCGGCGATCAATTTTTCGCCCAATTTGTAATCGGCATCCTTGAAGATTGCAGGCTGAGCCTGTGCTCCAAGGTAAAACCATGTACCCACCATCAAACCAAGCATCTTTGTGTGCAATTTCATAGGAATTACCCATTAAAAAAGCCGCTCAAGGGCGAACCCCTGAGCGGCAAACAAAAGCCACGAGTACCAATCGAGCTTCTAAAACAATCCAATTTTTGAACAAGCCTCTGGAGGCCTGGAATTATTTGGCACCCGCCATGATCCAAGTCGCCAAAGTCAAAGCATCCGCGTCACTCAAAGCAGCTTGGGCGGGCATGGGCACTGGGCCCCACTTGCCTGAACCACCGGCCTTGATGCTCTTGGCCAATGTGGCAGCACCGTCTTTTTGACCGCCATATTTCTTGGCAACGTCTTGGTAAGAGGGACCCACCAATTTCTTGTCCACCGCGTGGCAGGCCATGCAAGCATTTTTCTTGGCCATGTCCATGTTGGCGAAAGCAGGAGAAGAAGCCAGCGCAGCGACAGCGGCAACAGCAAAAATCAATTTCATAAGAGCTCCAAATGGGGGATTTAAATATAACCAGACGCTAATTTAACCGAAATCAACTCGTCTTGGTGCGCACCGTCACAGGTTTTGCGTTGGGGATTTTACTGAGTGTCAGTAGATACAAGCCCTAAATCCTTGCCACCCAAGCGGCCATCCATCTCAGCCAAAGTTGGGTTGTTCGGGCTTGACCACCGTTTTGCCTGAGGCAGCCCAGGCATCAAAACCACCCGCAATGGAGCTGACATTCAGGTAACCCATGGCTTGCATGGTTTGCGCGGCCAATGCAGCGCGGCCACTGGTTTTGCAGTAAAGCACCACCTTCAAGTCGCGCCCAGACAAGGCGGGCGTGCCGCTGAGCTTGAACTCCAGCAAGCCCCTGGGGACCAGCACTGCGCCGGGCAAATGGCCTGCGGCAAACTCATCCGCTTCCCGCACGTCGATCAGCACATCGGCTTGGCGAATGGCCTCTTCGGCATCGGCCAAGCTGACTTCGTGGACAGTGGCTTTGGCCTGCATGACCAGATCTTGGGCATTTTTCATGTTGTGTCTCCTTCGTTAAAAACTGGATATCAAGGCTGCAATTGTGCGTTCAGGGTTTGCAGGCTTTGCACCGACAGGCTCCCGGTCAAGGCATCGAGTTGCATGCGGGTGCTGAGCAAGTCGGTTTGTGCACGCAACCAAGCCAATTCGGCTTGGGCCGCGTCATTTTCAGCTTGCAACAGTTCGAGCGTGGTGCGGTCACCCACTTGCCGTCCCAAACGGGTCGCGTCCAGACGCGCTGTGCTGGCTTTCCACGCCGCTTGCATGGCCGACAAACGGGACGGGCCTGTTTGCAGTGCCAGCCAGACAGAGCGGGCTTGTTGCTGCGCTTGTTGCAGGGCCATGTCAGCTTCAGCCGCCGCTTGGGCCTGCGCACTCAGCGCCTCTTGCAGTTTGGCACTGCGCCAACCGCCTGTGTACAAAGGCACATTCAGGCTCAAGCCCAGCATTTGCTGGCTTTGCGTGTTGGACGATGTGCCAAAGTCACCCTCGCCGCTCAAACGGTCGCGTCCGACAGAAGCGACCAAGTCCAGCGTGACGCCGCCACTGCGCGCGTGCTTTTGGAGCTCTTGGCGCGCCACATCGTGTTGGGCTTTTTTCAGCAGCACGCCTGTGTTGGCTTGTTGCACTTGGGCCAGCACCTGCTCCAAAGAAGGCACAGCAGACGCTGGCGTCTCGGTTTTGGGCGCTTGCAGCTTCAAAGCATCTGCACTCAAGCGCGTGGAGTCGGCCAGCACGCTGCGGGCCATGTGCACTTCGTTGTCTGCGGCCAACAGTTGCGCTTGCAAACCGGCGGCACGGGCCGTGGCCTCGTGCGTGTCGGTGACCGGCAAGTCACCCAAGGCAAAACGGTCTTGCACTTCGGTCAGCGATCGGCGCACAGCCGCATGTTGGCTTTTCAACACCTGCTGCTGACGCTCGGCCAGCAGCAGATTGAAATACCGTTGCACCGTGAGCAGCATGAACTGTTGCTGGGCCAGATCGGCACGCAACTCAGCCACGCCCGCTGCAGTGTGCAATTGGGCTTGTTGGGCCTGGCGCTCGGGGCTGTACAGCGGCTGCTTGGCCTGCAATGACCAACGGGTGGAAGTGGCGGCGTTGGCAGAGGTGGCAAAGTTCCCCGACATGGGTGATCCACCCATCGAAAACTGCGCACCCTGCGTGCTGGAATCCGCCGACATGCCACCCACCGTGGCGCTGCCCATCAGCACAGGTCGCCACAGGGCTTTGGCCTGATCTTCAAAGGCTTGAACCGATGAGCGTGTGGCGGCGACCACCTGCATTTGGGGGTCGTGCTGGCGCGCTTGTTCCCAAGTTTGCAGCAGATCCAGGGCTTGCGCGGATGGAGCGGCCAGCAGGGCCGCCAGCACCCAGCCGCTCAGGGGCCGGGGTTTGAACAAGGGCGAACGCATGGCGGGCATGACGGTCAGATCAGCAGCCGCACTCGACGCCGAATTTGCGCAAGATGGTCTCCATCAAGCACCACTGGGTCAGGGCGCTTTGCAGCAGGTTAACGCCCACAAAAGCTGTGAAAGCCAACCACCACTCATTCACAAAAACGGGGCTGGCCTGCACGCCCAAAGCCAAAGACAACAAGACAAAAAAGCCTGCGACCAAACGAACGATTTGCCAAGATTTCATGATGATTTACTCCAGTTGATGAAAGAAAGAAACAAGTCAAGCGCCGTACTTTTTGCGGTACGCCACGTAATACAAAGTCGGGATGACGACCAGCGTCAGCACCGTGGACACAAAGATGCCAAAGATCAGCGAAATGGCCAGGCCGTTGAAGATCGGGTCATCCACAATGAAGAAGGCCCCGATCATGGCCGCCAGGCCCGTGAGCATGATGGGCTGGGCACGGGTGATGGCCGACTGGACAATGGCCCGCTTGAATTCCATGCCGCTTTGCACCTGCAGGTTGATGAAGTCCACCAACAAGATCGAGTTGCGCACGATGATGCCGGCCAACGCGATCATGCCGATCATGCTGGTGGCGGTGTATTGGGCATTCAGCAAGGCGTGGCCTGGCATCACGCCAATGATGGTCAGCGGAATGGGCGCCATGATGATCAGCGGCGTGAGGTAAGAGCCAAACTGCGCCACCACCAGCAAATAGATCAGGATCAGGCCCACACCGTAGGCTGCGCCCATATCGCGGAAGGTCTCGTAGGTGATTTGCGACTCGCCATCCCACTTGATGCTGTAGCCGCGCCAGGCGTCGTCGGGCTGGCTGATGAAGTACTCTTCAATCCGCTCACCGTCCGGGCCAATGATCTGGGCCACGTCACCGCGCATCTTGAACAAACCATACAAGGGGCTGTCCACTTTACCGGCCATGTCGGCGTTGACAAAGTTCACGGGCAGCATGTCTTTGTGGATGACGGGCTGCTCACGCAGGGTGTCGCTCACAGTGACCAGTTCACGCATGGCCACCACCTTGCCTGTGGCGCTTTTCACGCCCAACTGCAGCAAGGCGTCCAGATCGCCATGCAGCTGCTCGGGCAGCTGAATCAAGGCGGGCACCGGGTACTTGCTGCCGTCGTGCAAATAGGTCACCGACTCGCCCGCCAAACCGGCACGCAAGGTGGTCACGATGGCTTGTTGTGACACACCCAACACGGCTGCTTTGCGGCGGTCCACCAGCAGCAGTTTGCGCGGTGCATCGGCAATCGAGCTGTCGTCGATGTCCACCACACCTTCGGTCTTTTCAAACACGGCGCGCACCGACTGGGCGACTTGGCGGCGACCTTCGGCGTCAGGCCCATAAATTTCGGCCACGATGGGCGACATCACGGGCGGGCCCGGTGGCACTTCAACCACCTTGACATTGGCACCGTGCTTGCGGCCAATCTCTTGCAAGGCCGGACGCACACGCGTGGCAATCACATGACTCTTGTCGCTGCGCTCGGACTTGCGCACCAGATTCACCTGGATATCGCCCAGCTCAGCGCCTGCACGCAGGTAGTACTGGCGCACCAGACCGTTGAAGTTGATCGGCGAGGCGGTCCCCACATAGGCTTGGTAATGCGTGACCTCAGGCACGGTGGCCAGGTGGCCGCCCAGCTCGCGCATCACGGCAGCGGTTTTCTCAAGCGGTGTGCCCGCAGGCATGTCCACCACGACCTGGAATTCCGACTTGTCGTCAAAGGGCAGCATCTTGAGCATGACCAGTCCGGTGACCGGCAGCACCAAAGACAAGGCAATCAAACCCGCAATGCCCAGACCCAACAGTTTGCGGTTGCGCCCACCCGATTGGGTGTCGAGCAAAGGCTTGAAGATTTTTTCAAACAGAGGTTCGAGCTTGGCACTCAGACCGGTGTGCCCCCCACCCGTTGCATTCTCGTCGTGCGTATGGCCAGACGGCTTCATCCACATGCCCGACAACCAAGGCGTGATGACAAAGGCAATGGCCAGCGACAGCAACATGCCCAAGCTGGCATTGATCGGGATCGGGCTCATGTAGGGGCCCATCAGGCCGCTCACAAAAGCCATGGGCAACAAGGCCGCGATCACAGTGAAGGTGGCCAAGATGGTGGGGCCTCCGACTTCGTCCACCGCACCGGGGATGATCTCGCGGATGCTCTTGCCTGGGTAGAGCTGCTGGTGACGGTGGATGTTCTCCACCACCACAATCGCGTCGTCCACCAAAATGCCGATCGAGAAGATCAGGGCAAACAGCGACACGCGGTTGAGCGTGAAACCCCAAGCCCAAGATGCGAACAAGGTCGCGGTCAACGTCAAGATGACCGCCACGCCGACGAAGGCAGCTTCGCGGCGACCCAGCGCCATGAACACCAGCGCCACCACCGAAGCGGTGGCAAACAGCAACTTCTGAATCAGTTTTTGCGCCTTGTCGTTGGCGGTTTCACCGTAGTTGCGGGTCTCCACCACCTGCACGTTGTCAGGGATCACCGTGCCCTGCAGCTTCTCGACGCGGCTCTTGACGCCATTGGCCACATCGATGGCGTTTTCGCCTGATTTTTTGGTGATCGACAGCGTCACGGCGGCAAACTCTTCGCCGCCATTTTTGTCGTTGTTGCCGTGCCAGACATAACGCTCAGCCGGCATGGGGCCGTCTTTCACGCTGGCCACGTCTTTCAAAAAGACAGGCTTGCCCTGCACCACTTGCACGACCAGATCGGCCACGTCGCTGGCTTGCGCGAGGTGTGGACCGGCTTCGACGGCCACGCTCTGGTTGGCCCCCAACAACTCACCCACGGGCAAGCCGAGGTTGGCCGATTGCAAGGCCATGCGCAAGTCGTGCACCGTGACGCCCGAACCGTTCATGCGCTGCGGGTCGATCTGGACCAGCACCGCGCGGCGCGGGCCGCCAATGGTGACCACATCGCGCGTGCCGGGCACGCGCTTGATGTCGGCCTCGATGCTGTGCGCCACGCGCTCCAGATCAAAGGCGCTCACGTCTGCGGTTTTGCCGTGCAAGGTCAGGGACACGATGGGCACATCGTCGATGCCCTTGGGTTTGATCAAAGGCTCAGGCAGCCCCAGGTTGCGGGGCAACCAGTCGGCGTTTTCGCGGATCGTGTCGTGCAACTTGACCAGCGCCTCGGTGCGCGGCACGCCCACCTTGAACTGCACGGTCAAGATGGCCACGCCGGGGCGAGAGACCGAATACACATGCTCGACACCCGCGATCTTGGAGAGCACCTGCTCGGCCGGGATCGCCACCATTTGCTCCACATCGCGCACCGACGCGCCCGGGAAAGGCGCGATCACGTTGGCCATGGTCACGTTGATTTGTGGCTCTTCTTCGCGGGGCGTCATCATCACGGCAAACACGCCCAGCAAAAACGCCACCAGCGCCAGCAAAGGCGTGATTTGTGCGCTCTGAAACATCGCCGCAATGCGGCCCGAAATGCCCATTTTTTGCTCGCTCATGGGGTTTGCTTTCAGAGTTTCTTGCCAAGGCTGGCGGGCTCGGTCACCACCTGCTCACCCGCGCTCACACCCGACAACACCTCGACGGTCTGACCCGTGGTGCGCCCCAAGCGCACTTGGCGCAAACGCGGCTGGCCTTTTGCATCCATCACGTAAACACCGGTCATTTCGGCGCGGCGCACGATGGCTGTGAGCGGCAAGAAGACGCGGCCCGCTTGGGCTGCATCCTTGGTCCCGTTTTGGGCCGCAGCGTTGGCTGAGCTGCCAGGCACCCAAACCCGGGCGAACATGCCGGGCACCAAGCCCTCAACGCCCGCAGGCAAAGCCACGCGCAACTGCGCGGTGTGCGTCACCGGATCCACAGCGGGCAGCAGTTGTACGCTGGCCGCTGGCACGCTGGCATGGCCCGCGATCTCGTAGCGCACCGCTTTGACTTGCTGACGCACGCCTTCAATCATCGACTGCGGCACGGCTGCACTCACGCGCAAAGCCGAGGGGTCATGCAAAGTCACCAAGGGGCGGCCCGGCATGGCCATGTCGCCCAAGGTGACGGGCACATCGGACACCACGCCGTTAAAAGGGGCACGCACACTGAAGAAACCGGTTTGGGTTTGGGCTGCGCGGGTTTGGGCTTGCTGGGCCTGCACCTGGGCCTGAGCGGCTTCGTACTGGGCTTGGGCGCGTTCAAGTGCGCCCTGGCTGATGTATTGCTTCTGGAAGAGTTGCTTTTGGCGCTCCAGCTCTTTGCTGGCCACGCGCAAATTGGCCTGCGCGGCTTCGAGCTGGGCGCTGCTGCCGGCCACATTTTGCTGGGCAGCGCTGGCATCGATGCGCAGCAACTCTTGGCCGGCACGCACCCGGTCACCGGGTTTCACGTTCAAACTGACAATGGCCCCAGGGACCTGAGCCGACAAAGTGGCCTGGCGCACCGCCTCGACCACGGCATCCAGGCTGACTTCTTGAGCACCTGCCGAACTGGCTTGGGCGGCCACACTTTTGACCGCTGCCGCATCGGCATTGGCCCAAATCGGGGTGCTGGTCAAACCAGCCAGTGCCATGGCCGAGGCCAATATCAATCGTCTGTTCATCAAAGCTTCTCCGTCAAACCGTTGGTTTTGCACATTTGGTTGTTTGCGTATATGCGCAATGATACAATCAATCACAGCACCACGTCAAACACTGTCTTGGATTGTTTGAATTTGTTGTGTAATGGAGCGCTCATGAAAGATTTGCCAGCCAAAGCCCTCGAACAGATAGCCGCTTATTTCCAGGCGTTGTCGGAGCCCACACGCCTGAAAATCCTGAATCTGCTGCGCGACGCCGAGCACAACGTGGGTGAATTGGCCCAACTGTCGGGTTATTCGTCGGCCAACGTGTCTCGCCACCTGTCTTACTTGGCGCAACACGGCATCGTCGCCCGCGAAAGCCGGGGTGCCAGCGTCTTTTACAAAGTGAGCGATCCCTCCATCTACGCCCTGTGCGATCTGGTCTGCGCCAACATCGCGCGGCAATACGAACAAACCTCCAGCGACCGGGCCTTGTTCACGCCGGGTTGAAATTCACGGCCGATCGAGTTTTGATCACTTGCCCCTTCTCCAGTGGCACCCGATCAATTGCGTCAACTTCAAGCCCCATCGCAAATGGCTATCATGGCGCTCCAATGGCCCCACCCTTCGTCCAGGGGCCCCTCAGGAGACCTGCATGAGCCGCATCGTGAACGCCGAGAAGAAGAAAAACCTGTGTGCCCGCCTGGCCCGCATTGAAGGTCAGCTGCGCGGTTTGCAAAAACTGATCGAAGCCGATGCCGATTGCGAAAAAATCGCCCAGCAAATGGCCGCTGCCCGCAAGGCGCTGGACAAATCCTTTTTCTCCATGGTCGGCTGCATGATCGAACAAGGGGACCAGTCGCCCGAGCACGTCGCAGAAATGCTGACCAAGTTCGCCTGAGTTCCAAGCTCAGCCTGTTTTGAGGCTACTCAGGACTTGAGCACCACCCCATCGGCGTCGAGCACACGCACTTGGATCGGGATGCCCTGCCCCACGCTTTGGGTGACGGTGCAAAAGCCTTCAAACTGGCCCAATACACGTTCGAGCTGCTCAAGTTTGGCGGCGCTCACCCCCAAGTGCAAAGTGGCCACCATCTCCAGCACGCGCATGCGACCGTCTGCGTTGCGGCCCACTTGGGCCTGCACCTCGCAGCGCAAAGGCTCGGGCGCTTGCTTGAATTTGCGCAAGGCAAACAGCAACGAATCGCTCAGGCAATTGCCCACCGCCGCACACAGCAACTGCACGGGCGACGGCCCCAAACCCGTGCCCAAGGGCGCGGGCTCGTCGCTGGTCAGCACGGGCATGTTGTCGTCAAAACGGATGTCAAAACGGTAATCGTGCTGCTGGGTCAGCGTGACAGAGATCAGTTTTTCGCTCATGGCTTTGGTGTGATCAAGCGGCACCCATGGGTGTCTTGCATCAAGCCGGGGTGATCAGTCGAGCTCATGGGACTTGGCTTTTCTATGGGGTTGAACAACTGAACACAGGCCCAGTGCGTTGGAACGCACAACACAACCTGCTGTTGGCTTCAGTTTATGCCCGTCAATCAAACCCCAATTTGCCCTACATCAAGGCTTGGACGGTCCTACCAAATCTTGTGGCTTGACCATGGGCCAGCCGCGTTTGGCCCACTCGCTCATGCCGCCGTTGACATAACGGATGTTGGTGAAGCCCTGCTCTTGCAGTGCCTCGGTCACGGCGCGTGAGCGGTTTTGGGTGTTGCAGATCAACAAAACCGGTTGATCGGCTTGCTTGGGGATCTCGGCCACGCGCTGCGCCACCTGGCTCATGGGCAGCAAAACCACGCCCTGCGCCACGCCCGTGGCGTGCTCTTGGGACTCGCGGATGTCAATCATCACCACTTTGCCCGCCTCGTGCTCGGCGCGGGCTTGCTCCAAGGTCACGTTGGGCAGTGCCACTTCAGGGCTGCAGGCTTGCAAACTCAGCGCCATCACCAAGGCACCCAAGCATCGGGCAAAAACAACAGACATGGCATCACTCCTTTGTGTATCAGCTTTTGCTTATATTTAACCATGATTCAGACACTCCCCCCGGGAGCGCATGCAATGGAAAAAAACCAAGTTGCCTGCAAGGACCTGCAAGAACACCGATGCACCCCGGCAGCTCAGGGACAAGGTTTGACCGATAGGATGCACCTCCGGGTCGAAACTCGACCGCCATGCCATCCCTGCCGTGAAAAACCCTGCACCTCCTGAACATCCTTCAAACAAGCTGTCGAGGCACATGGTGCGCGAACTGCGCTCAGACCATGCAGGCGAGACCGGCGCGGTCTACATTTACAAAGGCATCACGGCCGTGGCCCGCTGGCGGCAAGACGCTCAATTGCTGGCCTTTGCCAAAGAACACGGCGACACCGAGGCCGAACATTTGCGACTGCTCGAAGCCTGGTTGCCCGCTTACTCCCCCAGCCGCTTGCTGCTGCCCTGGCGCATGGCGGGTTGGCTGACCGGGGCGCTGCCTGCGCTGTTTGGCCGCCGCGCCGTCTACGGCACCATCGCCGCGGTCGAGACCTTTGTGGACGTGCATTACCAACAGCAAATAGACCACCTGCAGGTGCACGGCGGCCCCGAAGGCCTGCTGCCTTTGCTGCTGCGCTGCCAAGCCGACGAACAACACCACCGCGACGAAGCCGCTGCCCTGGCAGGCCCACGCACTCACTGGCTTTTGCAACTGTGGTGTTCGGTGGTCGGATCGGGATCTGCCTTTGCTGTGGTGCTGGCGCGGCGCATTTGAAACTTCTGTCGCCTGATCAACAAGACCCACACACCAACCCATGCCATGGCCATCAGCGTGCGTCGTCCTGAACAAAACCAAGCCGCCAGGTGTTGTGCGAACCCTTCGACGACATGGACCAACCTGCGGGTTAGAGGCTGCGCTGGCCTAATCCATCAGCCGTGACCAATATACTTAAGCCCTCTCAGGCACCCTGCGCCTCTTCATTTTCAGGACACACCGATGAGCCATTTTCAAAACCCCCAACAGACCTGGAACGAACGCTTTGCCGCTGAGCACTATGTGTTTGGCGAAGCACCCAACGCCTATTTGCAATCACAAGCGGCGCACCTGTCGCCCGGCAATGCGCTGGCCGTGGCCGATGGCGAGGGCCGCAACGGCGTCTGGCTGGCCCAGCAAGGCCTGCAAGTCGATGCCTTTGATTTTTCGGACAACGCCATCCGCAAAGCCCAGACCCTGGCCCAAAGCCGACAAGTGCAGATCCGTTGCGTCTGCAGCGACTGGCAGTCATTCGATTGGCGGCCTGCGCATTACGACAACGTGGTGGGCATCTTTTTCCAGTTCGCCACGCCCGAAGAGCGCGGCCCCCTGTTTGCACGCATGCTGGACAGCCTCAAACCCGGTGGCACCTTGATCATCCAGGGCTACACGCCGCGTCAACTGGACTTCAACACGGGCGGCCCCGGCAAACTGGCGCACCTCTACGACGAAGCCCTGATGCTGGACGCCTTCGGCGAGCTGGACATCCTGGACCTGCGCACCTACGAGGCGGAGATTGCCGAAGGCACGGGCCACCAAGGCATGTCTGGCTTGTTGGGCCTGACGGCACGCAAGCCGGGTTGAGCGTTGCGCGTTTGACGTTGAGCGTCTTCCAGCCTTTGCGCACCCAGCAACTGGCGCAGGCTGATGCCTTGCAGTTCTTGGTGTATTTTTTGGTTCAATTGTTGCCACAAACGGTCACTCACCAAAAAATTTGGTGTCGCGCTCAAGCCCGCCTCTGCCGGCTCCATGGCCAAAACAATGTCAGCCACACTGATTTTTTCTGAAGCCATGGCCAGGCAATAGCCACCGCCTGGGCCTCGTGTACTGTCCACCAAATGAGATCGGCGCAACTTGCTGAACACTTGCTCCAGCCGCGTGGTCGATATGTCGTGTCGTGACTGGATGGCCGCCAAAGATACGGGGCCCTCGTGCTCATGCAGACCGACTTCCATCAACACGGTCACCGCCAACTGGCTGTCTTTGCTCATCCGCATCACCAGCCACCTTGTGTGCGGGTGGACAGGCTTGTGTTGCCGGGCAGATGCTCAGCCAGCTCACGAGTGCGCATGAATGATCTCCTGTTCAGGGGGAAGTAGAAGTGTTCAAAAAAGGGGGGCTCCTGTGAAGAAGCCCCCAAATCAGGGCGTGTGTACCAAACACACCCTTAACCACAACCCTCAACTATATAAGAAATCACTTAATTAGTCTTGATCTGCCTCAATTACGGTAACGCGTGGCCATGACATCCAGACTCACGGGACGAATTTTGTGGGCTTGTCCGGCGCAACCAAAGGCTTCAAAACGGGCCTTCACAATGCCCGCTGCCGCCTTTTTGGCCGCCGCCAAGGCTTTGCGTGGATCGAACTCCGAAGGCTGCTGGGCAAACAACTGGCGCATGGCACCGGTCATGGCCAAGCGGATGTCGGTGTCGATGTTGACCTTGCGCACACCACTTTGGATGCCGCGCACGATCTCTTCAACCGGCACACCATAGGTTTCCTTGATGTCGCCACCGTATTGGCGAATGATCTGCAACCACTCTTGCGGCACACTGGAGCTGCCGTGCATCACCAGGTGCGTGTTGGGAATGGCGGCATGGATAGCAGCAATGCGGTCCATGGCCAGGATGTCGCCTGTGGGCGGACGCGTGAACTTGTAGGCACCGTGGCTCGTGCCAATGGCAATGGCCAGGGCGTCCACACCGGTTTGGGCCACAAAATCCTTGGCCTGCACGGGGTCGGTCAGCATCTGGTCATGGCTGAGTTTGCCCTCAGCACCCACACCGTCTTCCTCGCCAGCTTCGCCGGTTTCCAGCGAGCCCAGGCATCCCAATTCACCCTCAACCGACACGCCCACGGCATGGGCCATCTCGCAGACCTTTTGCGTCACGTCCACGTTGTACTCGTAGCTGGCGGGCGTCTTGGCATCGGCCATGAGCGAGCCGTCCATCATCACACTCGAAAAGCCAGAACGGATGGACTGCTGGCACTGCGCGGGCGTGGCGCCGTGGTCTTGGTGCAAAACCACCGGAATGTCAGGATGCGTCTCGATGGCGGCCAGCACCAGGTGGCGCAAATACGCCTCACCCGCGTATTTGCGGGCCCCGGCCGAAGCCTGCAAGATGACCGGGCTGTCGGTGGCTTGCGCCGCCTCCATGATGGCCTGCACCTGTTCGAGGTTGTTGACGTTGAAAGCGGGAATGCCGTAGCCGAATTCGGCCGCATGGTCGAGGACCTGGCGCAATGAAACCAATGCCATGAGGGGGCTCCTTGAAAAGTAAAAAATGACAAAGAGGTCAGTCCGCCGCTGCGCGTCGGCTCAGAATTTCGATGGCGGGCAAGGTCTTGCCTTCCAAGATTTCGAGGAACGCACCACCGCCTGTCGAGATGTAGCCCACCTGTTTTTCGATGCCGTATTTGGCAATCGCCGCCAGCGTGTCGCCGCCACCCGCGATGCTGAAGGCGTCGGACTCGGCAATCGCTTGAGCAATCACCTTGGTGCCGTTTTCGAAGGCCGCAAACTCGAACACCCCCACCGGGCCGTTCCACACAATGGTGCCTGCTTGCTTGAGCTGCGCGGCCAGCTTGGCAGCCGTCTCAGGGCCAATGTCCAAAATCATGTCGTCGTCGGCCACCTCAGTGGCTTTTTTGACGGTGGCCACCGCATCGGCAGCAAAGGTCTTGGCGGTCACCACATCGGTCGGGATCGGCACTTCCGCGCCCCGGGACTTCATGGCCTCGATCACGGCTTTGGCCTCATCCACCAAGTCGGCTTCGGCCAGGCTCTTGCCGATCTTCAGGCCCGCAGCCAGCATGAAGGTGTTGGCAATGCCGCCGCCCACGATGAGCTGGTCCACATTTTTCGACAGCCTTTTGAGGATGGTCAGCTTGGTGCTGACCTTGCTGCCCGCCACGATGGCCGCCAATGGGCGCTTCGGCGCGGCCAGGGCCTGCGTGATGGCATCGATCTCGGCAGCCAACAAGGGGCCTGCACAAGCAATCGGCGCAAACTGGGCGATGCCATAGGTCGTGCCTTCGGCGCGGTGCGCAGTGCCAAAGGCATCGTTCACATAGATGTCGCACAGCTGGGCCATTTGGCGGGCCAGCGCTTCGTTGTTCTTCTTTTCGCCTTTGTTGACGCGGCAGTTTTCGAGCAGCACCACTTGGCCGGGGGCCACCCTCACGCCGTCCACCCAATTGGCGACCAGCGGCACATCACGACCGAGCAACTCGCCCAAGCGCTTGGCGACGGGTGCGAGCGAATCTTCGGACTTGAACTCACCCTCGGTCGGACGCCCCAAGTGCGATGTCACCATCACGGCAGCGCCAGCGTCCAGCGCCATCTGGATGCAGGGCACGCTGGCGCGGATGCGGGTGTCTTCGGTGATGCTGCCGTCATCGGCTTGCGGCACGTTCAGGTCTGCGCGGATGAACACGCGACGATTTTCGGCAAAGCCGCTTTTGACCACATCGGCAAAACGCAAGACTTTCATCGCGCACCTCCTGCTTGGCCGGACACCACACGGGCCATTTCCAGGCACTTGTTGGAGTACCCCCATTCGTTGTCGTACCAGGCCATCAGCTTCACAAAGGTGCTGTCGAGCGCCATGCCGGCTTCGGCGTCGAACACGCTGGTGCAGACCTCACCCCGAAAATCAGTCGACACCACTTTGGCTTCGGTGTAACCCAACACGCGCTTCAAAGCCCCTTGGCTTTGCGCCTTCATTTCGGCGCAAATTTCGGCATAGGTGGCGGGCGAGGCCAACTCCACCGTCAAATCGACCAGCGACACATCGCTGGTGGGCACCCGCACCGACACGCCCGTGAGCTTGCCCTTGATCTCGGGAATCACCACACCCACGGCCTTGGCTGCGCCCGTGCTGCTGGGGATGATGTTTTCCAGAATACCGCGACCGCCACGCCAGTCTTTGTTGCTGGGGCCGTCCACGGTTTTTTGGGTGGCGGTGGCCGCGTGCACGGTGGTCATCAGGCCGCGCCGGATGCCCCATTTGTCATTGAGCACCTTGGCCAAAGGGGCCAATGCGTTGGTGGTGCAGCTGGCATTGCTGATGATGGCTTGGCCCGCATAGCTGGCGTGGTTCACGCCAAATACAAACATGGGCGTGTCGTCTTTGGACGGGGCCGAAATCACCACCTTTTGGGCGCCTGCTGCCAGGTGCTTGCCCGCGCCTTCTTTGTCGAGGAACAAGCCTGTGGCTTCGATCACCACGTCTGCGCCGACCTCGTTCCACTTCAGGTTGGCCGGGTCGCGCTCTTGTGTCAGGCGGATGCGTTTACCGTTCACGACCAAGGTATTGCCTTCAACGCTCACGTCACCGTCAAAACGGCCATGCACGCTGTCGTATTGCAGCATGTAGGCCAGGTACTCGGGCTCCAGCAGGTCATTGATGGCGACGATCTCGACGTCGTCAAAATTTTGCACCGCCGCACGGAACACCATGCGGCCAATGCGGCCAAAACCATTGATGCCAATTTTTGTGCTCATGTCAGTCTCTTTCATTCTTCAAACAGTGAATTTCGAATGTGCAGGCAGTGAGAATTCTGTAGGCGCTCGCCTTGTGGGCCATGGTTTAAAAGGCGTGTGCCTCGCCCATCGCCCACGGGGTGGGCTCCTACAAAATCACAGCAGTGCTGAAAAATCCTCGATCACGCGGTCGGGCGCACAGGCGTGCACCGACTCGCCCATGTTGTAGCCATAGGGCAGCAACCAGACCGGCACTCCCGCATTGCGGGCGGTGGCGGCGTCGATCGACGAATCCCCCACAAACAACGCTTGTGTGGCCTTCAGGTCCCAACGCTTCAAGCAGTCCACCACGCTGGTGGGGTCGGGTTTTTTGACCGGGAACGAGTCACCACTGACCACCACGTCGAAAGCCTCATGCAGACCGTGCACCCGCAGCACAGTGTCGGTGTAGCGGCCTTCCTTGTTGGTCACCACCGCGAGCTTGCAACCGCGCCCGCGCAACGCCGCGAGCACTTCGCGCACCTGCGGGTAAAGGTGGCTGCGTGTGCCGCAACGGGCTTGGTAGTAGCGGTCAAAGATCGGCAGCGCCTGCTTCAGGTCGGCCCCTTGCCGCACCGCGGCCACCGGGGTCTGGGTGACGCTGGCCAGCGCCTGGATAAGCAGCTCTTTGGTGCCGTGACCGATCCAGTCGTTGACTTGTTGCTGCGACACCTCGGGCCAATCGAAATAGCGCAAGGTGTCGTTCACCGCGTCGGCAATTTCGGGCGCGGTTTCGACCAAGGTGCCGTCGAGGTCAAAGAAATAGGCTTGTGGAGTTGGCATTTTTTGCTCTTTGCAAGGGGCTCGCGGCTCAGTTGTCGGAAGGCACGATGTGCTCGGGCAGGGCTTGGGCTTGGCGGTGGGTGTGGCGGTGCACCAGGGTGCGCACGGCTTCACACACACGCTCGCTGGTGATGCCAAAGTGCGCGTACAAAGCCGGGGCCGGGGCCGATTCGCCAAAGCTGGCGATGCCGATCACCATGCCCGTGCGGCCCACGTATTTGCGCCAGAAGTCGGGGTGAGCGGCTTCTACCGCCACGGTGGGCAAAGCCAGCGGCAAGACCATGTCCTGGTAGGCCTCACTTTGTCGGTCAAACACATTGGTGCAGGGCATGGACACCACCCGTGTGGCCACACCTTGCGTAGCCAGTTCGGCTTGCGCTTTCATGGCCAAAGAGGTCTCGGACCCTGTGGCCACGATGATGGCTTGGGCCCCTGGCATGTCGCTCAGGATGTAACCGCCCTGGCGCACCTTGGCCGCATCGGCGACGTCGGTCAGCAACTGCGGCAGGTTCTGGCGTGACAGCGCCAAGGCGCTCGGGCCGTCGCGGCGCTCCACCGCACAGGCCCAGGCCACGGCGGTTTCCAGGCCATCGGCGGGCCGCCACACATCCAGCCCCGGGATGATGCGCAAGCTGGGCACATGCTCCACGCTTTGGTGCGTGGGGCCGTCTTCGCCCAAGCCAATCGAGTCGTGCGTGAAGACATGGATCACGCGCTTTTTCATGAGCGCGGCCATGCGGATGGCGTTGCGCGAATAGTCCGAGAACGTGAGGAACGTGCCGCCATACGGGATGTAACCCCCATGCAGCGCCATGCCGTTCATGATGGCGGCCATGCCAAATTCGCGCACGCCATACGAGAGGTGGTTGCCCCAGGTGTCGCGGCCGGCTTTGGTGCAGGTCTTGAAGTTGGTCAGGTTGGAGCCCGTGAGGTCAGCGCTGCCGCCAAAAAACTCGGGCAACAAGGGAGCCAACACATCGAGCGCGTTCTGGCTGGCTTTGCGGGTGGCCACGGCATCGGGCTTGGCCACGATGACGGCCAGGGCTTTTTGCAAACCCTGGGCATAGGCTGCACCCAAATCGCCCTGCATGCGGCGCTCAAACTCAGCCGCCTCTTGCGGGTAGCGGCTTTGGTAGGCGGCAAAGCGCTCGCGCCATTGGCTCTCGGCCTTCGACCCAATCTCGCGGGCATCCCAAGCACTGGCCACATCGGCAGGCACTTCAAAGGGGGCATAGGGCCAGTTCAGCGCTTCGCGGGTGGCGGCAATTTCGGCAGCGCCCAGCGCTGCGCCATGCACATCGTGGGTACCCGCTTTGTTGGGTGAGCCCATGCCGATCACGGTTTGGCAGCAGATCAGTGTGGGTTTGCCATTGGGGCTGTGAGCTTGCGCCTTGGCTGCTTCGATGGCGGCGTTCACCGCTTGCGGGTCATGCCCGTCCACCTTGGCGATCACGTTCCAGCCATAGGCCTCAAAACGCTTGGGCGTGTCGTCGGTGAACCAGCCTTCCACATGACCGTCGATCGAGATGCCGTTGTCGTCGTACAGCGCCACCAGTTTGGACAATCGCAAGGTGCCCGCCAGCGAACAGGCCTCGTGGCTGATGCCTTCCATCAGGCAGCCATCGCCCAGGAACACATAGGTAATGTGGTCCACGATGTCCAGGCGCTGGCCGCCCTCCTCCCGGTTGAATTCATCGGCCAGCATTTTTTCGGCCAATGCCATGCCCACGCCGTTGGTGATGCCCTGGCCCAGTGGGCCGGTGGTGGTTTCCACACCCGGGGTGATGTCCACTTCAGGGTGGCCGGGGGTTTTGCTGTGCAGCTGGCGGAACCTCTTCAACTCGTCCAAGGCCAAGTCGTAGCCTGTCAGGTGCAGCAAGGCATAGATCAGCATCGAGCCGTGGCCGTTGGACAACACAAAACGGTCGCGGTCGGGCCACTGCGGGTTGAGCGGGTTGTGTTTCAGATGCCGGTTCCACAGCACTTCGGCGATGTCGGCCATGCCCATGGGGGCACCGGGGTGGCCAGACTTGGCCGCTTCGACGGCGTCAACGGCCAGCATGCGCACGGCGTTGGCCATGCGGCGGGCCATCTCGGGGGTGGGGTGGGCGGATGTGTTGATAGAGGTGTTCATGGGCTTGTTCCTCCGCTTCAAGCCTGGCCCAGAGCGCGTTTGCGGCGCTCCATCATTCGCCACACAAAGGGCGTGAAGATCAGTTGCATGGCGATTTCCATCTTGCCGCCGGGCACCACGATGGTGTTGGCACGGCTCATCCAGGAGTCGTTGATCATGTTGAGCAAGTAGGGAAAGTCGATGCCTTTGGGGTTGGCAAATCGGATCACCACCATACTCTCGTCGGCCGACGGAATGTCGCGCGAGATGAAGGGGTTGGAGGTGTCCACCATGGGCACGCGCTGGAAGTTCACATGCGTGTGGGCAAACTGCGGCACGATGTAGTTCACATAGTCGGGCATGCGGCGCAAGATGGTGTCGGTGACCGCCTCGGTGCTGTAGCCCCTCTGGTGCTTGTCGCGCCAGAGTTTCTGAATCCACTCCAAGTTGATGACGGGCACCACGCCAACGCGCAAGTCAGGGTATTGGGCGATGTTGTGTTCGGGCGTGACCACCGCGCCGTGCAGGCCTTCGTAAAACAGCATGTCGGTGTCCTGGGGCAAGGCTTCCCAAGGCGTGAAGGTGCCCGGTTCCTGGCTGTAAGGCGCGGCTTCTTCGGCGTTGTGCAGGTATTTGCGTGCCTGGCCCTGCCCCGTCTCACCATAGGTGCGAAACAGGTTTTCGATGTCCCCAAACAGGTTGTTGTCCGAACCAAAGTGGCTGAAGTTCTTGTTGCCTTCTTGCTCGGCTTGCGCCTGGCGCACCTTCATTTCCTTGCGGTCGAAGCGGTGAAAGCTGTCGCCTTCGATGATGGCCGCATTCACGCCTTCGCGGCGAAAGATGTTGGAAAACGTGCGTGTCACCGTCGAGGTGCCTGCGCCCGAAGAACCGGTGATGGCGATGATGGGGTGGCGTTCAGACATGGGAATCTCCTTGTAATTTTGTCAATGGTTTGGCGAACGGACTCGGCCGCTCAGTCGCGAAACAGGCTGCGCTCGGCAAACAGCGGGGCAAAGCTGTCTTGCTTGGGCGGTTCGGCGTGGTAGCGCTCGATGCGCTCGACCTCGTTTTTGGAGCCAAACACCAGGCCAATGCGCTGGTGCAAGCTGGTGGGCTTCACGCTCAGCATGGGCACCTGGCCCGTGCTGGCACGGCCCCCGGCTTGCTCCATGATGAAGCCGACCGGGTTGGCCTCGTAGAGCAAGCGCAGGCGGCCGGGTTTGCTGGGGTCTTTGGTGTCGCGGGGGTACATGAACACGCCGCCGCGCATCAAAATGCGATGCGCTTCGGCCACCATGGAGGCGATCCAGCGCATGTTGAAGTCCTTGCCACGCGGGCCGGTTTTGCCGGCCAGGCATTCGTCCACATAGCGCTTGACCGGGGCTTCCCAAAAGCGGCTGTTGGAGGCGTTGATGGCGAATTCCTGGGTGTCTTCGGGCACGCGCAACTCGGGGTGGGTCAGCATGAACTCACCCATCACCGGGTCGAGTGTGAAACCGGCCACGCCATTGCCCACGCTCAGCACCAGCATGGTGGTGGGGCCATACAGGGCGTAGCCAGCGGCCACTTGCTTTGTTCCGGGCTGAAAGAAATCGGCCTCGGTCAAGGGCCCGCCTTCTGCGGTGGCGTCAGGCGCACGCAGCACACTGAAAATGCTGCCCACCGACACGTTCACGTCGATGTTGCTGGAGCCATCCAGCGGGTCAAACACCAGCAGGTATTTGCCACGGGGGTGTTGCGGCGGAATGTCATAAGGCAAATCCATCTCTTCAGAGGCCATGCCCGCCAAATGGCCACCCCATTCGTTCATGCGAATGAACAACTCGTTGCTCACCACGTCGAGCTTTTTCTGGGTCTCGCCTTGCACGTTGATGCTGCCGCCTGCATCGGCCGCATGGTTGCCGTACATGTCGGCCAAAGCCCCATAAGCCACCGATTTGGCAATGGCTTTGCAGGCCATGGCCACATCCAAAATCAAGGCGTTGAAGTCACCACTGGCATCGGGAAAACGGCGACGCTCTTCGATCAGGTACTGCGTCAGGGTGGGCGTGGTGCGGGGGCTCAAGGACATGGGGCAAACACTCTCTGAAGTTTTAAAAATTCGGGAATTCGGCAATGCTGAATTTGGCTCAAGCCACAGCGGCTTGCTTGAGGGCTTGCATCACCCCCCGGTAGCCCCCATCGGCATCGGGCGCACCGAACACGGCGCTGCCTGCCACGCAGGTGTCGGCACCGGCCGCCACGATCTGCGCGATGTTGTCGGTCTTCACGCCGCCGTCCACCTCCAGCACGATGGACTGGCCACCCCGGGTCACATGGGTGTTGATGCGCTGGCGGGCCGCTTGCAGTTTGGGCAAGGTCGAGGGGATGAATTTCTGGCCGCCAAAACCAGGGTTCACGCTCATGAGCAAGACCACGTCCAGGCGGTCCATCACATGGTCCATCCACTCCAGCGGCGTGGCGGGGTTGAACACCAGGCCCGCTTTGCAACCGTGGTCGCGGATCATTTGCAAAGTACGGTCCACATGGCGGCTGGCTTCGGGGTGAAAGGTGATGATGTTGGCCCCAGCTTTGGCGAACAAAGGCACCAGCGCATCGACCGGCTCGACCATCAAATGCACATCGATCGGGATCTGGACATGCGGGCGGATCGCCTCGCACACCAGCGGGCCAATGGTGAGGTTGGGCACGTAATGGTTGTCCATCACGTCAAAGTGCACCCAGTCCGCGCCTGCGGCTTCAATGGCGCGGACCTCTTCGCCCAAACGGGCAAAGTCGGCGGACAAGATGGAGGGGGCGATGCGGACGGTGCTCATGCGGTGACCTTGAAAGCGGTGTGGTGCCATTCACGCAACTGCGCCAGCCCTACGCCCTGCAGACTGGGGCAGATGCGCAATGCGCCTTTGAAATCGTGCTCGGCAGTGAAATCATTGGGGGTGATGACCGTGGGCAAACCTGCGGCCATGGCGGCACGCAGGCCGTTCTCGGAATCCTCAAACGCCAGGCAATGCTCGGGTGCCAAACCCAAGCGCGAGAGGGTTTGCTGGTAAACCATCGGGTCGGGTTTTTTCCGCGGCGCGGTCGAGGCGTCCTCGATCACCGAAAAATTCAGTTTCCAGTCCGGGCCGATGGCTTGGCGCAGCAAGGCTGCGATGTTGACAGGCGAGGTGGTGGTGGCAATGGCCAGCTTGAGCCCCGCCGCACTGGCGGCCGACAGCAGCGCCAGCACCCCTGGGCGCATCTGCACAGCGCCGTCTTGCACGGCTTGCTCGTAAGCGGCGGTCTTGATCTCGTGCAGATGGTCAATGGTCTCCTGCATGCCCGCGCCCGTGATGTCCTTGGGCTGGGTCTCCTGCGTTTGCCAATACGCCTTGATGCGCTCTTTGCCGCCCGACACCGCCAACAAGCGGGTGTACAGCGGCACATCCCAGCGCCAGTCCAGCCCCATCTCGGCAAAGGCGTGGTTGAACGCCGCCAAGTGGGCCATTTCGGTGTCGGCCAAGGTGCCGTCAACATCAAAGATCAGTGCTTGGAGCATGGGGTGGAGCCCTTCGTGAGGAATAAGGGCTCCACTTTAAAAAGGTCTGAGGCTCAGGACAATTCAATATTGGCAATCGATTAATTAAGTAAAACCTGAATCTCCATCTCATGACGACTTGATTCGCCTTCAGTATCCGATTTCAAACGGTTCAACCCTCAAAAACCCAGATCACAACAAGCGGAAAAAAAGCATGATTTGGGATTCGTCACATGACATAAAGCAAACCGCCACAGGGTTGCTGCGGTCATCATTTGCCCTGATTGAACAACCCCTTATGGATGAAACCTTGCCATGAAAAAAACCCTCGCTCTCGTCACCGCCTTCAGCCTGATGGGTGCTGCCCAAGCTGAAGACCTGTTTGTCAACATCCACAGCGGCCAAGCCATGGCCCAAGGCGCTGGCCTGGTGCTGGCTGGCCAGGCATTGGAGCAAAAAGCCCAAGTGCGCGTATTGCTGTGCGATGCCGCTGGCGACATCGCCTTGGTCGGCAAAGAAATGCCTACGCTCAAGCCCCGCAACGTCACGCCACAGCAGATGCTTCAAGGCCTGATCAAAAGCGGTGCCAAAGTGGAGGTCTGCGCCTTGTACCTGCCCAATACTGGCAAACAGGCCAGCGACCTGATCCCCGGTGTGACGCCGGCCAAACCTGCTGACGTGGCCGCCCACCTGCTCAAGCCCAACGTGAAAACGCTGGGCTTCTGATTCCTCTGATCAAAACGGATCCAAACGCCTGGCCCTCATCGACCAAGCGTTTTTTTATGCCACTTGCAGCCCCGCCAGGGCCATCACCGCCTGGTGGTGCGTCAGGAACACCTGACCACTCAACTCCGCCAGCAAATGGCTGCGCTGCAAACGGTCGTGCACGGGGCCTTTGACCTCGGACAGGTGCAGCTGCACACCTGAAGCCTGCAAGCGGGCGTTGATGGTTTCCAGGCTTTCGAGTGCGCTGGCGTCAATGTCGTTGACCGCCGAGCATTGCAGCACCACATGCCGCACACCTGGCCGCACAGCCACCTGGGCCGCGATGGTGTCTTCAAGGAAACGGGCGTTGGCAAAGTACAGGCTTTCGTCCACGCGCAGACCCAAAATGCCCGGCTGCTCCAGCACGGCGTGACGCAGCACATTGCGGTAATGCTCGGTGCCCGGCACCTGCCCCACCACCGCGATGTGCGGGCGGCTGGTGCGGTACAGCAGCAACAGCACCGAGGCGCTCACGCCCGCGATCAACCCGGCCTCCACACCCACCGCCAAGGTCAGGCCAAAGGTCAGCAACAAGGCAATGAAATCGGCCTTGGCGTAATGCCAGGTGCGGGCAAACACCCTGACATCGACCAAGGTGAGCACGGCCACCATGATGGTGGCGGCCAAGGTGGCTTGGGGCAAATGAAAGAGCCAAGGCGTCAAGAACAAAGCCGCCAGCGCCAGCCCCACAGCGGTGTAAATGCCTGCGGCAGGCGTGCGTGCACCCGCATCAAAATTGACCACCGAGCGCGAAAACCCGCCCGTGACCGGAAAACCGCCGGAGAGGCCCGCACCCAAATTGCTCAGGCCCAGCGCTCGCAGCTCGGCGACGGGGTCGATGCGTTCGCGGCGCTTGGCCGCCAAGGACTGGCCCACCGACACCGACTCCACAAAGCCCACCAAGGAAATCAACAAAGCAGGCACCCACAAAGCCTGGGCCAGCGCCCATGGGGCGGCCCACCCACCTGTCGCCGAAGCACCTGATGACACACCCGGCAGCGTGAGCGGCGGCAAGCCTTGCGGCACCGTGCCCACCACCCGCACGCCCTGCTCGGCCAACTGCCACACGGCTGACAAGGCAATGCTCAAGAGCAGCACCACCACCGGGGCCGCCTTGGCCGCCAAATCGGCCGCGCCCACAGACACCCCCAAGCGCTTGAGCCCGGGCTTGAGCTGACGGCGCACCAGCAGCAGCAAAGCCAAAGCGCCCAGCCCCATCGCAGTGGTGGGCACATGCAGACTGGGCAAGTTGTGCCACAGCTGCGGCAGCAGCTGCAAGAGGTTCTCGCCATGCAGGGGCACACCCAACAAATGTTTGAGCTGGCTGGCCGCGATCAGCAAACCCGACGCCGAGACAAAGCCCGAGATGACCGGGTGGCTCAAAAAGTTGGCCAAAAAGCCCAACCGAGCCGCGCCCATCACCAGCATGATGGCCCCGCTGAGCAGCGCCAACATCAAAGCCGCCTCGGTGTACGCCACGCTGCCTTGCGCCGCCACCGCGCCCACACTGGCCGCCGTCATGAGCGAGGTCACCGCCGCAGGCCCCACGGCCAAAGTGCCGCTGCTGCCCATCAAGGCGTACAGCACCAAGGGGGCCATGCTGGCGTACAAACCCGCCTGTGCAGGCAAGCCTGCCAACAGCGCATAAGCCAGGCTTTGCGGGATCAGCATCAGCGTCACCACCAAAGCGGCCACACCATCGGCCGTCAACAACGAACGGTTGTAGCGCCGCCCCCAATCCAGAATGGGAAACCAGCGCTGCAGTGCGGTGGGTATGGACACGGCGTTCATGTTTCAAGCCTTTGAACGAAACAAGGGGCCCACAAAAAAGGCACCAAAGGGCACAAAGGCTGCGATCGTCAGCAAGGGCACGGCATGCGCACGCAAATGCCCTTTCCAGGCATAAAACAAGACCATCAGCACATAGGCCACAAAGGCCGCGCCGTGGATCGGGCCCATGAGGCTCACCGCCTCGGGCATGTCGGCCAAACGCTTGAGCGGCACGGCCACCAGCATCAAGAGCAGCAAGGTGGCGCCTTCGGCCCAGGAAGCCACGCGCAAAGGACGCAAGACCGCTTTCACAGCGCGTCCACCGGAATCTTCAGGTAACGCTGGCCATTGTCTTCGGGCGGCGGCATTTGACCTGCACGCATGTTCACCTGCACCGAAGGCAAGATCAACACGGGCATGGACAAAGTGGCATCGCGCTTTTCGCGCATGGCCACAAACTCGGCCTCACTCACGCCTTGGTGCACATGCACATTGGCCTTTTTTTGCTCGGCCACGGTGGTCACGCATTGGGGCTGGCGGGTCTCGGGCGGGTAGTCGTGGCACAAGAACAGCTCGGTGTTGTCCGGCAAGCTGAGCACTTTCTGGATCGACTGGAACAACACGCTGGCACTGCCCCCAGGAAAGTCGCAGCGCGCCGTGCCGTAGTCGGGCATGAACAAGGTGTCGCCCACAAAGGCCACCTGCCGCGCAGGATCGACACTGGCATCTGTGACCACATAGGTCATGCACGCCGGGGTATGGCCGGGGGTGTGCAGGGCCTGGGCCTGCAAAGCACCAATCTCGAAGGTCTCGCCATCGCCCAGCAAACGGTCGAACTGGCTGCCGTCGCGGGCAAATTCGGTGCCCGCGTTGAACAGCTTGCCAAACACGTTTTGCACCGTGGTGATGTGCGAACCAATGGCCAATTGGCCGCCCAGCTGCTTTTGCAAATAGGGCGCTGCCGACAAATGGTCGGCGTGCACATGCGTCTCCAAAATCCACAACACACGCAGGTCCAGCGCCTTCACACGCGCCACCAATTTGTCGGCGCTGACGGTGTGGGTGCGGCCCGACTTGGGGTCGTAATCCAGCACGCTGTCGATCAAGGCGCACTGCCGGGTGCTCAGGTCGGCCAGGATGTGGCTGAAGGTGAACGTGGCCGGATCAAAAAACGATTCGATGTGCATGTGGGCTGAACTCATGGTGACTTCCTTGGCAGTGGAACAACAAAGGTCCTTGGCACCCCTTGCCGCTGTGCGGCAAGGGGGCAAGCCTTCAACTTAGAGGGACTTGGTCGAGAAATACCAGTCCTTCATGGCGTAACCCTCGCCTTTGCGCTTGGCAATGGCTTCGGGGGTTTTGGGTGGTGGCACGATCACATCGCAACCGGGCGTCCAGCCCTCAGGGGTGGCGATCTTATTGGCATCGCTGGTCTGCATGGCTTGCAACAAACGCACAAACTCTTCGATCGAGCGGCCGTTGCTCATGGGGTAGTACACCATGGCGCGCAGCTTGCCTTCGGGGTCAATGAAGAAGGTGGCACGCACGGCCTGGGTGTCGGCAGCGCCGGGGTGGATCATGCCGTAGGCTTGGGCCACTTCCATCTTGATGTCGTCGATGATGGGGAAGGGAATCTCCACACCAAAGTTGTTCTGAATGCTTTGCATCCAGGCCAAGTGCGAGTAGATGCTGTCGATCGACAAGCCGAGCAATTCGCAGTTCATGCTCTTGAACAACTCGGCACGCTTGGCAAAACCGATGAATTCGGTGGTGCACACAGGCGTGAAGTCGGCAGGGTGCGAGAACAAGATGAGCCACTTGCCTTTGTAATCGGCGAGGCTTCGGGGGCCGTGGGTGGTGTTGGCGCTGAAGGCGGGAGCGGCTTCGTTGATGAGGGGCATGGACATGGTGCGTTTCCTTTGAGGTTGACTATCGGTTTTAGAAATCGAGAGATTTATTCAATCGACAGGGTCAACTGTACATACCCCTGAAGGTATTGGGCATGAGTTATCGCAATGAATGGCATAGTGACAATTGCGGTCGTGAAATCGACAAAATTGATCCATCGCAAGCCCTCAAGGTCTTGGCCATGTATATCCACCCCTCAATGCTTGGCTGGCCCTGCGGCTTTGGCCGCCGCGTCAAAACCGCCTTTGGCCTGCCACTCTGTCATGCCGCCTTGCAAGATGCGCACGTTCTCCCAGCCCGCCACGCGCAGCGCAAAACCGGCCTGGGCCGACAGCGACCCGGTGTTGCAATAAATGAGCACAGGCTTGTTTTTGGGGATGGTGTTGCGCTTGGCCAGCACCTGTCGCCAGTCCATGTTGACCGCGCCAGGAATGTGCCCCTTGGCAAATTGCGCCGGGTCACGCGCATCGATCACCACCATCTTGGGCCACTCGTCTTTGGGAATTTGCTCGGCAAAAATCACCCCGCCACCGTAGTCCACAAACTCCAGATACGCCTCCATCTCGTCGGTGGCAATGGCTTTGTTGTCGGCGTGGGCAACACCTCCAAAGCTCAGTGCAGTGGTGGTCAAGAGGGCCATGCCCCAGTGTGTGAACGTCATGTGTAACTCCTTGGATATAAGCTTTGAATGATATTTGAAATTGAATGATTGCAGCTCGCTATGTCACCGTGGGTGATTGGGATCCATCGTCAATGTCCATTCGCGACGATTGATCGCGTAACCCGTCACTTTGCCCCGAAACGGCATAAGCAGCATGCCCGGCAAACGCGACACTTCCTTGGGGTCTGTGTGGCTGCGGATGCCGATGGTCATGCCCACCTGTCCCGCCCGTGGCTCGGCTTGGTAGGTGCCAAACATTCGGTCCCACCAAGTCAAGTTGAAGCCGAAGTTGCTGTTGCTCTCGTCGTCTTCCACCGAATGGTGCACACGGTGCATGTCGGGCGTCACCAGAAACCAGCGCAAGACCTGATCTAGCGATGCCGGCAGGCGCAAGTTGCCATGGTTGAACATGGCGCAAGCACTGAGCAAAACCTCAAACACGACAACGGCTACAACTGGCGCACCCAGCAGGACGATGGCCGCAAACTTGATGCCCATGGACAACAAAATCTCGATCGGATGAAATCGCGCCCCGGTTGTGAGGTCGTAATCCAGGTCTGCGTGGTGCACCCGGTGCAAGCGCCACAGCACCGGCACAGCGTGCACCATGACGTGCTGCAGCCAAACCACAAAATCCAGCGCAACAACAGCCATCGGCACCGCCAGCCAAAATGGCACCTCGAAATTGTTCAAAAGACCCCAACCTCGCTCAGCACCCAAAGCGGCCATGCCCACCGCAGCGGTTGGAAACACCAGGCGCACGAGGACAGTATTGATCACAACAATACCCAAATTCGCAGTCCAGCGTTGTTGTCGCGCGAGCTTGAGCACCCGCCGCGGTGCGGCCAACTCCCAAAGGGCAACGATCACGAAGACTCCCACAAAAAAACCCAAACGGATCTGTGGCTCGTAGGCAAGGATCAACTGTTCAAAATTCATGGCGTTCTCACAAGTTTTGCAATGTCGATACAGATTCAACAACTGAACTTGGATTGATCGAACATTCTAAAGAATTTGCGAACGTATGTTGATCAATTGCTCTGCGTTGGCTGTCTTCGTCCCATCGATGTTTCTCGTTGGCCGTTTATTGGCGAGTCTGCTCAAGTAGCCAAAGTCAAACCGGCCGCTTGCCATTCACTGACACCATCCAGTAATTTATGAACGCGGTATCCGTGTCCACTCAAGAGTTGGTATGCCTCTTCCGAGAACAAACAAAATGGGCCTCGGCAGTAAGCCACGATCTGCTTGTCTTTGGGCAGTTCATGCAGTCGCGCCGCGATCTCATTGATCGGCATGGAACGTGCAAAAGGCAGGTGAGCGTGGGCATATTCTTCGGAGGGACGCACGTCAATCATGATGACTTCGCCATCCCGTGCCTGCTGGAGCAAGGTCGCACGATCCAAAGTCAACAGCTTGTCAGGTGCGGCCACCATCTCACCCAATGCGAGGCGCAGATCCAACAAGTGCCGCTGAGCCACTTCTCGCAGCAAAACCCACAAGCCTGCCACATCCTCCCCCGTGAGCCGGTAAATGACATATTTACCCTCTTTGCGCGACGTGACCAAATGCGCTTCACGCAAAGCCCTGAGGTGTGAACTGGTCAGTTTGATGTCGATGCCGAGCTCGCTGGTCAGCTGCTCAACCGTCTTCTCGCCTTGTGCCAGCAATTCCACAATTTCCAGTCGTTTGGGGCTGGAAACTGCCTTGCCAATGCGAGCCACCTGCTCATAAAGCACATCTTTGAGCTGTCGTTTGTTCATTTCAATATTCTAGTCATTGATAGAATATTAGCCGATACAAATACACATGGCGCTTAACCCTGACCCGCACCCCCTGCACTTCCATTGCTGGATGATTACGGCGAAATATGCCTCCCTATAGTTCCCATCGCCTTTTCGCCGTCATCTTTTCACTGGCCCTGCACGCCGGGGTGTGGCTGCTGGCCAGTGGCTATCAGTTCAAATACGTCAGCCCAGCCAAAGCGCCCCAAACCGCTGAAAAAATTGTCTTTCTGGAACTGATCCCGCCACCGCGCCAGCCGCTGCCTGAACCGCCATCAGCGCCCCCCACAACGCCCATCACTGCACCCACCACGCCACCCCCGCCCGACACAGCCTTGGCTGCTCCGGCCCCACAGCCCTCACCCGATCGCCCCCGCGCCAGCATGGCCGCGCCCCCGCCACCCACCGCCGAAGAATGGGCTTTTGCCGCGAACTACACCAACAAAAACAGCAAAGGCTACCGCTACAGCTGGGGCCAGCAAGTGCGCAGCATGATGGGCACCGCCGTCGAAGGCCCCGACCAGGGCGTGGTGCGCTTTCGCATCGAGATCGCACCCGATGGCCGCTTGACGCAATTGCACACGCTGTGGACCACCTCGGCCAAGGCCGAACAACTCGCACGCCAAGCCATTCAAAGCATGCCGCCGCTGCCGCCCACCCCCACGGGCAAACCGCTGATTTTTGACAAGACGATTTCGTTTTCACCCTTTGCCAACGACGGGCCACCCCTGTACAGAGACGACTGCCTGCCCGAGCCGCCCGTGTTCCGCAACCCCTTTGCCTGGGACGGTAAATCGCCCCAGGTGGTGGCTGCGCAGACACCTACCGCCCCACTGGACCCGCAAGCACTGGCCGACTGCCTGCGCCAGCTGCCCAAAGACAGTATCGAAGCCGAAAGCGCCCGCGATCAGCGCCTGATGGACCAATGGGGATCGAGCCAAACGGGCCGATGAACAAAAAATTCACACGACTTCTCAAGCCCAAACTCGACCCTCACCCTTTTCTTCCACGGTCTCACCGTCACGAATGTGATAAATCCGCTTGAACGTAGGGATGATCTTTTCGTCATGCGTCACCACGATGATGGCCGTTTGCGCTTGACGCGCCATGTCATTGAGGATGCGCACCACGCCCAGTGCGCGCTCGCTGTCCAGCGGTGCGGTGGGTTCATCGGCCAAGATCACGGGGGGTCTGTTGGCCAACGCCCTGGCAATTGATACACGTTGCTGCTCACCACCTGACAGTTGCGCTGGTTCAGCTTTTGCACGATGCGCCACATCCAGCGCTGAGAGCAATTCAAACGCACGCTGTCTGGCCTGCGCATTGGGCACGCCAGCCAGCATAGGAAGCAAGGCGACGTTGTCCGTCACATCGAGGAACGGAATTAGGTAAGGCGCTTGGAACACAAAACCAATTCGATCACGGCGCAGAGCCCGCAAATCTGGAATCTTCCACCCGTCGTCATAAATGATCTCGTCACCCAAGGTCATACGCCCAGAGGTTGGTTCGATGATCGCGCCCAAACATTTAAGCAGCGTGCTTTTTCCCGACCCCGAAGGTCCCACGAGCCCCACCACTTCACCGGGCGCCACTTGCATGTTGATGTTTTTAAGGGCTTCGACCGCTGTATCCCCATGGCCATAGACCTTGCGTAAGTTTTCGATACGAATACCACCGGTTTGCTTGCTCATGTCATGGCCTTAACTGATGGCTTGCGCCGGGTCGACGCGAAGCGCCACGCGAATCGCCAATGTGCTGGCGAGTGCACAAATCAACAAAGTAGCGACAAAGCCAACCACTGCATCGCCTGTGAGCAAGAGCACGAATTTCGGAAACACAGGCGCCCAAAACGTGGCCGACACTTTGCCCACCACAAAGCCAATCACGCCAAGGCCCAAAGCCTGCTGCAAGATCATGGACGCGATGGTGATGTTGCGCGTACCAATCAACTTGAGCACGGCAATTTCGCGGATCTTGCCCAACGTCATGGTGTAAATGATGAAGGCCACGATGGCTGCGCTCACCAACGCAAGGATAGCTAAAAACATGCCGATTTGTTTGGCCGATGTGGCAATCAATTTATCTACCAAGATGTCTTCCATGTCTGGACGGGTAAAGACATTCAGGTGTTTCCAGCGCCTGATGGGCTCCGCCACGCGATCACTTTCCCAGCCTTCGGCGACTCGCACCAACACGGCATTGACATTGCGACTGCTGGTTTGCAGGCTCTGCACTGCATCCAACAAGCCGGGCACTGCAGGCCGGTTGAAGGCGGGGTTGGCCGCAGTGCGCGCACGGTCGTTGACGATGGCGTCGTTGTCTTTGAGAAACTGAGCTTCTTGCGCATCTTTGATGGGTATGAAGATCATGGGGTCTCCGCCTGAGGACACCATGCGACGTGTCAAACCCACTACCTCGTACGTGTGACGGCGTATGTCCACTTTGTCACCGAGGCCCAAACCCGTTTTGATGTCAGCAACGGCCTCATAGTGACTGCGTGTGAGATGACGCCCCGCCAGCAAATGGCTCGGCTGGCCCGGCAATCCAGCTGCACCGGGCTCAATCCCAACGACCATCGCTCGGGCTTCTTTGCCGCCCAGGGCTTTGACCTGCATGGTGAAGTACGTGATGTTGGCTGCCATCGCCACCCCCGGCATGCCCGCCAGGCTGCGCACAACATCGTCCTTCAGGCTAGATGCCTCAGCGTAGGGGCCTTGTGTATCTTTTTGCACCACCCACAGGTCAGCACCGCTGTTGCTCAGCAACGCTTGCGCGTCGTCCACCATGCCTCGGTATACCCCAGCCATGGTGAGCGTCACGCCGATCAGCAAACCCAAGCCCAAACCCGTCAACACAAATTTGGCCCAGCTGTGCTGAATGTCGCGAGCCGCGAGGCTGATCATGGTTGTGCCTTTTTAACCAATGCGTCCACCACTTTGAATCGACTGCCTTCTGACAGGGGTTTTTCGCTGTACACCACCACCGTGTCATTTAAAGCAAGCCCACTCAACACCTGTACCCGCCCATCCAAAGTAGAAGCGCCCAATTGCAGGGGGGTGAATGCCAATTCGCCCTCTTTCAGACGCCACACGCCCGTGCGTCCTTGGTGTGTTTGCACGCTGGCTTGTGACAACACCATGGCTTGGACGATGGGTTGCAACTGAAGTGTCACCTCAGCCATTTCGCCAAGCGATAGCGAGTCCGGTATGCTGTCAAAACCAATGTGAGCGATGCGCTCTTCCGTCACCGCATCGGCTTGCAACTCCACCCGCTCTACCTTGCCCACCCATGTCTTGGCGGCTTGTGAACGCAACACGATCTGAGCTGGCAACCCACTTGCCAGACCAGCCGATCGAGCTTGGTCAACGCGCAACTTCACCCAGAGGCTTTTCGGATCGGCCAGTCTGAGCACGGGTTGCCCAGCAACCACTGTGCTGCCTGATTCAGCATCACGACTGACCACAACTGCATCGGCGGGTGCAACCAAGCGGCTGTTTTGTTTTTGCAGCATTGCGCCTGCTCGCTCGGCTTGTAGGCGATTGGCATCTTGCTTGGCCGCCTGTAGATTTGCTTGTGCTGCCTGATACGCGGCATCCGCCGAGTGCTGCTCTTGTAAGCGACCCTCAAGTGCAGCTGAGCTGATGAAGTTTTGTTTTGCCAGTGATTGGTATCGCACCAAATTGCCACTGGCCAATTCTCTTTTGGCTAGGCTGTCAGCCATTTGCGCTTTCGCTGCCATCTCAACACTACTGGCTTTGGCCAAGGCCGCCTCTTGTGCCTGTATTCGTTGGTCTAAATCGACAGGGTCCATCTCGGCCAGTAGTTGCCCGGCTTTGACGGACTGCCCCACATCAACATGCACCTTCAAAACACGACCTGACTGAGTGGGCCCCATCAGCCAACTTTGACGCGCTTCCACACTGCCAATGCCAAACACACCAGGCGTCAAACTTTCGCTTTTAACTTGAGAGACGGTCAGCTTGGTGGGGGCCAATGGCCCCATCTGGAATGCGACAAATCCTAAAAATGCCACAAAGGCCGATATGCCGGCAATTAGCACGAACTGTTGTTTGTTGGGTCGAATCATTTTCATAGGGTTGCCCATTTCATGTTGTGCATCACGCGCGCAAACCTGCGTCATAGATCGTGAATATCGACTCTGCTTTGCTGTGTATGCCGTCAAAACTTCCAGCAATCAAGGCTTGCATCACCAAACCTTGGACTGCACCGATCAACATCACAACAGCTGCCTGTGTATCAACTTCTTTGCTGATAACGCGTGCTTCACGTGCAGCCATTAACAAGCCCATCAATAGCTCGCGGTAGTCGCCCATCAGGCGCTGCACTTTTGTTTTCAATGGCGTTGGCTTGGCATGCTGTAGCTCTTGAAAAATGAGTCGTGGCACGCCCGGGTACGACGAAACAAATTGAATATGCGCTAAAAAAACTTGCTTCAACGCCTGCAATGGGTCTGTGCTTTCTGCTTTTGCAACCCGATTCAATTCATCCATCAAGGATTGATGGGCCCAGTCGGTGACGGCAAGCCAAATGGCCTCTTTGCTAGCGAAGTGCTTGAAGACACCGCCTTGTGTGATGCCAATCACCTCCGCCAAATCACCGGTTGTGATGTCCGCAGGGCTTCTCTGCGCAGCCAGTTGCAGTGCCGCCTGAACCAATGCGGCTTGTCGGTCTTCAGTTTTGAGTTTGGTTCGTGCAGATGTGGACATGGCAGCAAAGTAATTGACCAATTACTTTACCACATTGACTGACGTGGCCTTGGTTAGCTATGTGTGGAACGTTTCATATCGCCAGCTCGCCATGTGCTCTACGGGTTGGATTCAAAGTCCACAAATACGCGGTTCATATTGGCGCGGTGCAGCTCGTCAAAATTCTGCAAGTGTTTGAATTGCGCGGGGGCCGCATGGGTATCGAGGGTCTCGCTCATGGGCTCCATATTGCGCGCCGCTGAACCCACTTGCGTGATCAAAAAACGGTAATAGTCGCCCGTTTCTTTTTGCGCTTGCGCCATGTCGGTCACGCGGCCATGGCCGGGGACCACGTGCCGAGGCGCGAGGGTGCGCAAACGCTCAAATGCCTGACTGGCATAGCGCACATTGGACTGCGGCAGCACCCCCAAGAGACGGTCCACATAGACCAGATCCCCCGTCAGCACGACGGCGTGTGACGGCACATGGATCATGGTGTCTCCCGGGTAATGCGCATTGGTTTGTATCCACTGCAACTGCACACCACCCAAGGTCAAAGACACCTCCGTTGCCGGATGAACCACCGTGGCATGCTGGACTTGGGTCCCCTTCATCTGATCGCCCACAAAACGGGATAAGCTGAGGATTTGCTGCTCGGCAAAGACTTTTTGGGTCTTCACCGTTGCGGCCATGGCATGCACCTGAGCACCTTTGGCCGCAAAGTAAGCATTGCCCAACCAACGGTGATCTTGTGAACCCGTGTTGAGCACCCAGCGCACGGGTTGGCGGGTGACTTTTTGAATCGCCTGCTCCAGCATCGCCGCACTGTGCGCACTGGCCCCACTGTCGATCAGGATCACCCCCTGAGGCGTCACCACAAACCCGTAATTGGCATTGAGCCCGGCGTTGGCTTGGCTTCTCTGGCCCAAAGGCCCCACGATGGCATACACCGGGCCATTCACCTGTTCGGGTCGCGGCACATACACCGCCTCGTCGGCTTGTGCCCACCCCATACAGGCCCACAAGCCCAGCGCGAGTGGCGTGCACAAAAAAATCCGTTTGCCATTCATCTTCATCTCCTTGAGTCTCGCAACCGCACAAACCGTCTGCTCGTCGAGCACAGGCACCGCGTATTGAGGCCGGGCCTGACCAAAATCAATCCATTGGATGGACAAGAGAAAAACTTTTTCTGCTGCGTACCAAGGAATTGTCGCCTGTGCAGTTGCAGGTGCCTCAACGGGTCAACTTAAAGAACAAACTGGCCAAGGTTTCGGGCAGCTGCCCCATCCGGTCGACCAAGGTGCAATGGTCACCAAACACATGCCGCACACTCGCCTCGTGCGCAGGGTGCAGCTGAATGCACCACACAAACACCCCTTGCGCTTGCAAGCTGTGCACCACTTGGCGGGCGTCGTGCATCAGGTAGTTCGGATCCGTCACATCCACGTCAGAGGGCTCGCCATCGGTGAGCACCAACAAAATTTTCTTGGTGCTTTGGCGCTTGATCAAGGTCCGCGCGGCATGGCGAATCGCCACGCCCATGCGGGTGGAGTAAGCGGGCTCCAGCGCAGCCAATCTGGCCTTGACAGGGTCTGCCCACGGCTCTTCAAAACCTTTGATGTGCATGTAGCGCACATCGTGTCGGGTGTTGGAATGAAAACCGCCAATCGCCAAAGCGTCGCCCAACTGGTGCAAAGCCCACGCCAGCAAAGCCACCGACTCTTGGCTGATTTGCAAAACGGTTTGGTCCGAGCCCGGCGCTTTTTCATTCAGCGAAGCCGACAAATCCATCACCAATTGCACACTCACATCACGCTCGACGGGTTGGATGTGTTGCTCCACGCGGTGACTGGGTGTGTGGCCCGTTTTCAGGTCGATGTGCGCGGCCAAGGCCACATCCAAGTCCAGCTCACTGCCGTTTTCCAAATGCCGCTCGCGGGTGCGGCCTTGGGGTTTGAGTTGATCGAGCAAACGTTGCAAACGTTTGGACAGTGCGGCATGACGCAGCAACAACTGGTCGATGTCATCAGCACGGGCAGGCGGGTGCAGGTATTCAAACACCCTCACCCAGTCGGGGCGCTCACTGCCAGCCAAATAATCCCACTCGGGGTAGAGCTGCGGCGGCAAGCTGTGCAGCTCTTCATCAGCCAATCGTGTGGGGCTGGGCGCGGTGTCTTCTTCGTCACCGTCTTCGATGAATTGCCACAGGTGGCGGTTGTCGTCACGCCAGTCCACTTGCGTGTGTTCGAAATGCACTTGCGCCTGCGCATCGCTGGGGCGGCGTGTGCGGGCCACAAACTGCAGCGCCAACTGCGCCACTTGGGCCGTGCTCACCTGGTCCGCTTCGGTACCCTGCCCGACCCCCTGTGCTTGCCCATCTACCAAGGCCATGAAGCGCTCGCGCCATTCGCGCAGTTGCGGGTCTTGCACCACAAAGCGTTCATCCAAAACGCTGCGGCTCCACACACTGAGGCGGTGCAGCACACAGGCGTGCGTGGCCTCGTTGCAGCCGCCCTCTTGCACGGGTGGGTACAGTGCTAGCAAGCTGTGTCGTAGGCCAGGCCAAATACGTATCAAAAGCCAATCGATGCGCGTGTCTTCAAACCACTCCACCGCCAGCCTCTGCATCGGACTCCAGTTGTCGGCAATGCAGGGCGTGGACCAACGGATGTGTCCGGCCATGTGCATCACCATGAGGCGGTAACGGTCCAAGGCGCTGACGCCATCACGCGCATCCAACACATCCGGCAAGCCCATGGCGTAGCTGGTCCCTTTGTCGGTGGACTCCAACAACAAACAGGGCAAGACCGATACAGCCTGCACCCCGTGCTCCGCACTCACTTGTGCGGTGGGCAGGGGCAGCACATGCGCTTGCAATTGCCACATGGCTTGCAGGCTCAGGCCGAGCGTGCGCTCGACATCACGCAACAAAATGCCGTGGCGTTCACGCTGCAACACAGCCAAACTGTCGGGGCTACGCAAGGCAAAGTAGTCTTCTTGTTGGGGTGGGTGGTGCGCATACGCACGCGCTCCAAAATCCACCCACGCTTGCCAGCCTGACAAGGACAGTGTTTGCAACAGTCGCGGGGCTTGCAAGAGCAACTCAGGCAAACCCGCGCTGGGCAAGGTCGCTTGTCGGCCATGAATAGATCCGGTGGTGCGATCCATGAAATGACCCACCGTGTGCAAATACGCTTGCAACACAGACAAACCACCCAAGCGCTGGGCCACAGGCCCCAAACTGGTGAGCAAGTGAGCCATCGCGGCACTGTTGGGCGACTTGTGCATGCGCAGCAACAAGGCCATGACAGCCTCGAAGGCTTGCTCCGCATCGCTCTCGCCCAAAGCTTCAACCACTTCGGGCCAATAGGTCAGCCATGCCAGCACAGGATCAGCGCCTCGGCCGAGTTTGCCCAGCTGACGACCACCCTGCCAAAAGGCCTGCAAAGAGGACGGGCTCAGACGCGCAATGGCTTCGTGTGCGCAGGCTTCAAACACAGGGCGCACGGCGGGCAAAGCACAGTCCAAGGCTTGCCAGCCCGCCAACACTTGGGGGTCATGTGCCCAAGGCGCGTTGGTGTTGGGTGTGGGGTCAGCCCCAGCAGGCATCGATGGCATGGTCCAGGCTTTGTCGGATGTCCAAGTCATCGGTGATGGGGCGCACCATGGCCATGCGGCAAGCGTCGCGTGGCGCAACACCTTGGCGCATCAGCAGGGCCGCATACACCAGCAAGCGGGTGGACACGCCTTCGCTCAGGCCGTGGCCCTTGAGCGCACGGGCTGCTCCCGCGATGCGCACCAACTGCGTGGCTGTGGCGGTGTCGATGCCCGTTTCACTCACCACGATTTGAGCTTCCAAATCGGGCAAGGGGTAATCAAAATCAAAAGCCACAAAGCGTTGTTTGGTCGAAGGTTTCAAATCCTTCATCACGCTTTGGTAGCCGGGGTTGTACGAAATGACCAATTGAAAGTCTGGGTGGGCTTGCACCACTTCGGCTTTTTTGTCGATAGGCAAACAGCGGCGGTGGTCGGTCAGCGCATGAATCACCACCGTGGTGTCTTGCCGCGCCTCCACCACTTCGTCCAAATAACAGATGGCCCCGATGCGGGCCGCTTGTGTCAGCGGCCCGTCCACCCAACGCGTGCCCTGGCTGTCGAGCAAATAACGGCCCACCAAATCGGAGGCCGTCATGTCCTCGTTGCAAGCCACCGTGATGAGTGGCTTGCCCAAGCGCCAAGCCATGTGCTCGACAAAGCGCGATTTACCGCAGCCCGTGGGGCCCTTGACCATGACGGGCAAACGCGCTGCATAAGCGGCTTCGTACAAAGCCAACTCATCGCCTTGCGGGTGGTACAGGGGTTCACTGGCCATGTCGGGTTCCTTGTGAAGCGATGGACTGGGGCCTGGCGTTTTACTTGTGCGCGGACAACTTGTCGCGCCAGCCTGGGAAGAGCTTGTCAGCGTCGCCGGGGAACGAAGCGAACGCGCGGGCGAACTCTTTGTGTTCTTTGGCGAACTCGATAGGGTCTGCACCCGACTTCCAGCACTCATACGACTGACGCAGAGAAATCGCGCCAGCAGCGGGGCTGTCGATGTGGCCATATGAGCCACCACCGGAGGTGTTGATCACGTTGCCGTGGCCCAGGTTCTGGAAGAAGCCTGGCAGACGCAGCGCGTTCATGCCGCCCGAGATGATGGGCGTGGTGGGCTTCATGCCGTACCACTTCTGGAAGTAGACAGGTCCTTGGCACTCGTCGCGCTCGATCATGTAGGCGATCATGCGGTCATCGTTTTCGCCTTCCATCTTGCCGTAGCCCATGGTGCCCACGTGGATGCCCGAGGCCCCCTGCAAGCGCGAAATCTTGGCCAGCACAAAGGCGGTGTAGCCGCGTTTGGCGCTGGGGCTGGTCACCATGCCGTGGCCTGCGCGGTGGTAGTGCAGGTATTGGTTGGGGTATTGACGGCGTGCGGTGGTGATCATGCCGGGGCCGCCCACAAAACCATCCACCAGGAAAGCCACTTTGTCAGCGTCAGGGCCAAAGGCTTCCAGGATGAAGTCGGCGCGGGCGCGCATCTCGTAGTGGTCGTCGGCGGTGATGTTGGCCGAGAACAATTTGGCTTGGCCGGTTTCGTCCATGGCGCGCTTCATGGCATCGACCACCAGCGGGATGGTTTTCTTCATGGGCGCAAACACCTGGTTGCCTTGTGGCTCATCGTTTTTGATGAAGTCACCACCCAGCCAGAATTGGTAAGCGGCTTGCGCAAAGGGCTCGGGGCGCAGGCCCAACTTGGGCTTGATGATGGTGCCGGCAATGTAGCCACCGTCTTTGACGGGGCGGCCCAAGATGCGCCACATGTCCGAGATGTCTTTGCTCGGACCATCGAACAGCTGGATGGCACGCTCAGGAAAATAAATGTCGTGGATCTTGGCGTGCTGGATGTCGCCCATGCCCTGGTTGTTGCCAATGACCAAAGTCAGGATCGAGACCATCATCATGCGGCCATCGGTCACATTGCGGTCAAACAAATCCATCGGGTAGGCGATGCGCATGTCCTCGGTGGCTTCGTCGATGTGGTACACCAAGGCATCTAGGCCTTTGGTGAAGTCGTCGGTGGTGCTCACCTCGACGTTGGTGCCGGTGGAAGACTCCGCCGCAAAGTGGGCGGCCGCCTCCAGGTAGCCATAACCGGCTTTGGGCTTCATTTTGTAGGCCACCAAAATGTGGCGGCCACCTTGGATGAGGTCCTCTTCTTTGAGGCTCAGGTCGGCATAACGTGCGCTTTGGTCCATTTTCTGTCTCCAGTCAAATTTGTGGGTTGAGGCAATGACTGGACTTTAAAAATCTTCTGCAATAAGGTAAATTCAATATTAATCGCAACTAAATTAAGCAAAGACTGAATGAAGAACGCCACCTTCCGCCAACTTCGCGTGTTCAACGAGGTGGCCCGTCACCTGAGCTTTGTGCGTGCCGCCGAAAACCTGCACCTGACCCCACCCGCCGTGACCATGCAGGTCAAGGAACTCGAAGGCCATGTGGGCATGCCCCTGTTTGACCGGCGCGGCAAGCAAGTGAGCCTGACCACCACGGGCGAGTACATGCTGGTTTATGCCCGCAAAATTCTGGCCACCGTGAAAGACGCCGAAGACGCTGCAGCCCGTTTGCAGCGGGCCGAAACCGGGGTGCTGACGATTGGCTTTGTCAGCACAGCCAAGTATTTTTTGATGAACATGCTGGCTGACTTTCGCAATCTGCATCCAGGTGTGGACATCCAGATCCTGATTGGCAACCGCGACCAGCTTGTGAGCATGCTGCAAAACAGCGAGGTCGACATCGCCGTGATGGGCCGCCCCCCCAAAGAGCTGCAAACCCGGGCCGAGCCGTTTGCGGCGCACCCGCATGTGTTTGTCTCGGCCGTGGACCACCCACTGGCCCAGCGCGACCACCTGCGTGTGGAGGACCTGAGACCCTATGACTTCATCGTGCGCGAAAAAGGCGCAGGCACCCGCGCCGCCATGGAAAAGTTTTTTGAAGACACACACGTCGAGCCACGCTTGAAAATCCAGCTGCACAGCAACGAGATCATCAAGCAGGCCGTGATGGCGGGGCTGGGCCTGGGCTTTTTGTCGCTGCACACCATTGGCCTGGAGCTGGAGCACAAGCTGATCTGCATGCTCGATGTGGAAGGCGCGCCCGTGCTGCGCTCATGGAACGTGGTGCACACCCAATCCAAAATGCTCTCGCCTGCGGCCGAGGCCTTTCGCTACTTCATGCTCGAAGAAGCCGAAAGCCACCTGGCGCAGCGCTTTGGCATGCACTGGCCCAAAGCTTGAAACCTGAACCCTGCAGGTCATGCACGGACACGAATTGATTTGCATCAATCGTTTTGTGGCACACGTTTTTAGAATCCCGTTGTCGCCGGGCCATAGGCCTTTTTTTGTCGATCGAACGGAACAACACATGAAAAACATCACCGCCTGGATTTTGGGCATGAGCCTCTCTGGACTGGCCTTTGGCCAAGCCGCCACCATCGCCGTGGGCACGCCTTTGAACATCATCGACACCCAAAAATCGGTCGTGGTCCAGACCGCCAAAGGGCCTGTCACCATCACCCGCACCATGACCGCATGTGCCAAAAACGGCGGCAACTTGCAGCCCCTGGTGCCCGTGCCCGGCGTACACCCCGTGGGCGAGATTGAAATCCTCGAAGCCTTGAGTGACCGCAACGCCATCGTGCTGGACATGCGCGACACCAACGACCGTGTCAAAGGCACCATTCCCGGCTCGGTCGGCATCCCCTACACCGAAGTGGCAGCCCGCATGAACGAATTGGGTTGCAAGAAAAATGGCAGCCAGTGGGATTGCGCATCGGCCAAAAAAGTCTACGCCTTTTGCAACGGCCCCGTCTGCCCCCAAAGCCCAATGGCCATCAAAGCCATGACACGCGATGGCTTCCCGGCCAACAAGATTTATTACTACCGTGGCGGCATGCTGGACTGGGACGCCCTGGGCCTGACCAGCGTGAAAGACGAGTTTTAATCCGCTGACTCACCCTCAATCACTGGCGCTGCAACAACACTTCGTTGGTGATTTCATAGCGCCGGCCCTGTTTGTCGCAGGGCTTTAAGGCACCATCGCGCACCAAGCTGCTGATTTCGCGGCTGACGGTTTCGAGTTTGATGTCGAGCATGGCACCCATGTCATCGCGCGCAAAAAACGAGGTGATACCGGGTTGGTCGGGGTCGCGCATTTTCAGGGCCAGGGCGGCCACACGCTGGCGGGCCGATCCAAAGTTCAAGTCAGCCAGCCAGTCGTCGGCGTCTTTCAAGGCTTGTTGCCACTTTTGCATCAGGCGTTTGTGCAGGCGGGGCGAGTTGGCTGACAGGTGGTGCAGCACCGACAAGGGAATGCGGCAAACCTGGGCTTCGACCAAGGCGATGGCCTCGCTGTCGTAGCGGGCGGTGGCCAGGGCTTCAAGGCCAATCACGTCGCCGGGGCGCAGCACGCGCACGATGCGTTCGCGGCCATCGGCGGTGGCCCGCACCAGCTTGACCATGCCTTTGCGCAGCGTGAACACGCCCACGGCGGTTTGACCTTCGGTGTAAAGCGCCGAATCGGGCGCAAACACCATGTCATCGATAGGGGTGTGGATTTCGCCAAAGTCCTGTTCATTCAGGTCAGCAAACAGCACCATGTCGCGGATGCCGCAGTTGCGGCAGTCCGAGGTGCCTTTCCAGGCCGAGTCAATCTTGATGGGGATCATGTTTTGAATTTAGCACGTCTGCCGCGCCCTCAACAGAGGTAAGGGCTGACTTTACAGGCCCTTACGCCCTTGCGCGATCCGCTCTTCCAGATATGGACCGTAAAAATCGGGCAGATAAGCCCCTTCCATGCGCTCAGCCACTTCTTTGCCGCCAGGCCCAAAAAACAGCAACGTGGGTGTGATGGAAACTTTCCACTGACGTGTGAGTTGGTCGTGGGTGGTGAGCTTGCCCGCAAAGTCCAGCACGGGCAGGTTGTTGCGCATGTCTACCTGCACGATGGCAGCGCCTGCACGCTGCATGGGCGAGAGGTGGCTTTGCCGGGCTTGGCGGCAAAACACGCAGCCGTCCAAGCTGACCATGACGATCAAAGGCTGCTTGTTTTTGAGGGCTTTGGCCAGTTCATCGGGCAGTGATTGGGCAGCGGGCAAGGTGGCGGCACCCCCTTTGGCAGCCGACACTTGCGCCATCGCTGGCAGCATTAACAAGGATGCACCGGTCCACACAAGCCAGTCGCGGCGGCGTTGGGCCAACAAGGGAAATGTGCTTACAGAAGAGGCCATGAATTGCGAACCGTGGACAATAGCGGGTTTTTCGTTGCGTTGAATCCAACTGTACACGCAATGCCCTTTTATATAAGAAATCAGTGAATTATTGGAGCCGACCGTGAATCTCGCAAGCTTGCTCGAAACCTGGGGCGATTCAAATGTTTTGGCCATGGCGGGTGCTTTGGTGGGCTTTATTTTTGGCTTCGCGGCCCAACGAACCCGGTTTTGCGCCCGTGCCGCTGTGGTGGAGTGCTGCGAAGGCCGAACCGGCGACCGCTTCAGTGTGTGGTGGTTGGCCTTTGGTGCTTGCTTGGTGGGTTCCCAGGCGCTGGTGCTGATGGGCTGGCTCAAGCCTGTAGATTCGCGCTACATCGGTCCAGCAGGCAGCATTTCTGGCGCGGTGCTGGGCGGCTTGTTGTTTGGCGCGGGCATGATCTTGACGCGGGGTTGTGCCAGCCGTTTGCTGATTTTGTCGGCCAACGGTAATTTGCGTGCCCTGTTGTCGGGCTTGGTGTTTGCCGTCACGGTGCAAGCCAGCATCGCCGGTTGGCTGGCACCGGCCCGTCAGACTTTGGCCAGTTGGTGGCCCATTGACGGTGGGCCTTCGCGAGATTTGTTGCATACCTCGGGCTTGGGGCCTCATGGAGGCATGGTGTTGGCCATGCTGGCCATGGCGCTCGGTTTGTATTTTTTCTTCAAAACTCACCAAAACCGCTGGGGTTTGGCACTCGGGTCAATGGTGGCCGGTTTGAGCATTGCTTTGGGTTGGGGCCTGACGCAAGCCATAGCCTCCCAGTCGTTTGAGGCGGTACAAATTCAGGGATTAAGCTTCAGCGGTGCATCGGCCGAGATGCTGATGCGGGCGCTCTCAAGCAGCACATCCCCCAACTGGGGCTTTGATGCAGGCTTGTTGCCCGCCACTTTTGTGGGCTCTTTGCTGGGTGCCTTGGTGGGGGGAGACTTCAAGTTCGAGGGCTTCAAGACCGAAAACAAGCTCGGCCACTACCTGACGGGTGCGGTGCTCATGGGTTTTGGCGCGGTGTTAGCGGGTGGCTGCACCGTGGGTGCGGGCATGTCTGGGGGTTCGATCTTCTCACTCACCGCCTGGTTGACCCTGATCGCCATCTGGTTGGGCGCAGGCTTGTCTTGGCGCATTCACCGCAGCATGGGCTGGCAGATCTGAAGGCTTGATCCGCGTCAATTGCACCCTACCGGTTAAAGCGTACATTTCATATCAGCAATCACTGATATGAATGGAGAAAACCATGTCGATGGCGCAATGGTTAGAGGCGTATGGGCAAGGCACCGTGCTGGCTGCGGGGGGTGGCCTGCTGGGTTTGTCTTTTGGATTTTTAGCGCAACGCTCTCGCTTTTGTCTGCGGGCAGCGGTCATTGAATTTTGGCACCGCCGCTTTGGCGACAAACTGGCTGTTTGGCTGTTGGCCTTTTCTTCAGCGGTCATTGGCGTGCAGCTGATGGTGCTTTTGGGTTGGCTGGACACAGGCAGTGCGCGGCAGATTTCGGCCAAGGGCAGCATCTCGGGCGCTTTGATTGGCGGTTTGTTGTTTGGCGTGGGCATGGTCATGACACGGGGCTGTGCCAGCCGTTTATTGGTGTTGTCGGCCAATGGTAATTTGCGTGCCCTGCTCTCGGGTTTGATTTTTGCGGTCACGGCCCAAGCGGCTTTGGGCGGGGCCTTGTCGCCCCTGCGCACGCACATCAGCAGCTGGTGGACGGTCGAGGGTGGTGCACCGCGTGACCTGCTGGCACTGGCGGGTATGGACCATTGGGCGGGCCTGGCCATGGGCGGCGTCTGGTTGGCTGCGGCCTTGTTTTTTGCCCTGCGCAGCCCGCAACGCAATGTATGGATGTGGCTGGGCGGCATGGGTACGGGTTTGTCAGTGGCCGCCGCTTGGGGCTTTAGCCAGTGGGTGGCTGCCGAGTCTTTTGACCCGGTTCAGATTCAGGGCCTGACCTTCAGCGGCCCCTCGGCCGAGTGGCTGATGCGCGTGATGCATTGGCCAGCCCCGGATGTGGGCTTTGACTTTGGTCTGATGCCGGGTGTGTTTGTCGGCTCCTTGATCGGAGCGCTGGTTGGCGGCGACTGGAAGCTGGAGGGTTTTTCAGACGGTTACAGCATGCGCCGCTACATCGGTGGCGCGATCTTGATGGGATTTGGATCCATGCTGGCAGGCGGTTGCGCCGTGGGCGCGGGCGTGACGGGTGGGGCCATTTTTGCGCTGACCGCTTGGCTAAGTTTGGTGGGCATGTGGACAGGCGCGGGCCTGACGGACCGCTGGCTGGACGGTGGCGCTTCGGCCAAACCGAACGTCCTGCCTGCTGCTGGCCTCAAGCACCCTTGAGGTGGCCAGCTGGAGCGTGCGTGGAACGCACAGCCCAGAGGCTTTGCCTGGATCAATCGACCTTGGCCCCTGCTTGAAACCAGCGACCAATCAAAGCGCGCTCTTCGTCGGTGATGCCCGTGCTGTTGTTCATGGGCATTTGCTTGGTCACCACCACTTGTTGGTAGACGTTTTGCGCATGTTGCTTGACCAAGGCGGGGTTGTCCAGGCGCACGTTTTTCATTTGCACTTGCTCGCCATGGCACATGGTGCAGCGCTGCTCCAACACGGCTTTGACCTGGGCAAAAGCCACAGGCGCAGCGGGTGCGGCTGAAGCCACGGGCGCAGCGGGCTTTAAGGCCACGATCACGCCCAAAATCATCAGCACCCCTACTGCAGCAAAGGGCCAAGGGTTGGCGGCACGCCCCAAATGGAAGGCGTGGCGCTGCACAAAGAACTGACGAATCAAGGCACCGGCCAACATCATCACAAACAGCAACACCCAACGGTGTTCATGCGTGTACAAAAAGCTGTAGTGGTTGCTGAGCATGGCAAAGATGACCGGCAGCGTGAAATAAGTGTTGTGCACACTGCGTTGCTTGCCGCGCTTGCCGTGGATGGCCAGTGCATTGGCGTCATAGGTTTCACCAGACGTCATGGCCGCCACCACTTTGCGCTGTCCAGGAATGATCCAGAAAAACACGTTGGCGCTCATGGCGGTCGCGATCATGGCACCCACCAGCAAAAAGGCAGCGCGGCCAGCAAACAGCTCATTGGCCAGCCATGCGCAAAATGCCACCACCACGATCATCGAACCCGCAACGATCAACTCGCCATTTTTGCGAAAACCGAACACGCGGCAAATGGTGTCATAGACCAACCAGAACGCCACCAACAGCCCCACAGCGGCCGAGCCAGCCATCACGGGTGACCAGTCCATCAGCGATTTGTCGATCAAAAAAGTGCCTGCGTTGTACAGGTACAGCACCGTGAACAGCGCAAAGCCGCTCAGCCAAGTGGAGTAACTTTCCCAATAAAACCAATGGAGTTTGGTGTGGATGATCTTGGGGGCCACCATGTATTTTTGCGGGTTGTAAAAACCGCCACCATGCACGGCCCACATGGCACCGCCCACGCCTTTTTCGAGCAAGTCGGGCGAGTTGGGCTTTTGCAGGTTGTTGTCCAAAAAGACAAAGTAAAACGAAGAACCAATCCAGGCGATCGCGGTGATGACATGCACCCATCGCAGCAACAAATTGGCCCATTCCAGAAAATACGATTCCATGAAGGATTCTCCAACCGGCTCACCACCGCGGGCCCTGTGAGCGGGTATTCGGTCGCGAACATGAACCCGAGGATTCCTGCGCCGCTGCGACCAGTGCACCGAAGTGTATACAGTTTAAGCTTGGGTTTCCAGTCTTCCCTCTGCACTTGTGCCTAGGGAAAACCAGCAGCACCCCGTCAAAGTGTCTGCAAGAGTTGTGCCGCCACGGCCACAGCAATGACTTCAGGCTCTTTGCCCGTGATGCCCGGCACCCCAATCGGACAGGTGATGTGGGCGATTTCTTCGGCGCTAAAGCCCCGGTCTTCTAACCGGTGGCGAAAGGTGGCCCATTTGGTGGCACTGCCAATCAGCCCTACAAAAGGCAAGTCGTTCCGGGCTCGCTGACGTTTGAGGCACGCCACCACAATGTCCAGGTCCTCGGCATGGCTGAAGCTCATGATCAAGACCCGGCTGCCCGGGGCCAGATCGGACACGGCGGCCTGCACCGGATTGGAGTGCTCACAGTCCACGCCATCAGGCACATCGGTCGGAAAAATTTCGTCGCGGCTGTCCACCCAACGCACAGCAAAGGGCAAAGGGGCCAATGCGTGCACCAAAGCCTTGCCCACATGCCCCCCGCCAAACAGCGCCAACGGGGTGCGCGGGGGCATCAACAAGGTGCGCAAACGTGCCACATCGGCACCACCCACCCGTTCAAAAGCCAAGTTCACCACCCCGCCGCAACACTGCCCCAAACTGGGGCCCAGCACTTGGCGCAGGGTCGTTTGTTCAGTCAGCCCGACCATCAAGCGCCGTGCATGCGCCAAAGCCTGAAACTCCAAATGCCCCCCCCCGATCGTGCCTGCTTCACCTTGTGCAAACACCAACATGTGGGTACCAGGACCTCGGGGCACCGAGCCTTGGGTGGCTTGCACAAGCACCCACACAGCCGCTTCACGGGCCAATCGATCCAACGCTGCCAAGGTCCAGTTCACAAGTATTCCCACATCAAAAAAGGCACTCGCCAAGCCTGGCTGTCAATGCCACAATCCCGGCCAAACCCCGAGTATGCCAAGGAGAAGGATTCAACGATGAAACACATGCAACGACACCAGAGTGCAGACCGAAGCCCCTTGACTCTGACCTTGCTGTCTCTGGGTGCCGCCGCCCTGAGTTGCTTGAGTGGTTGCGGCTCAAGCCCCGCCATCAAACCCGCACCCCAACCAGAAGCACGCCCCAGTGTTCAAGCTCCGCCGGACAAACCCATGGTTGTCCAGCCCAGTGTGGTGGAGCCGCCGCCTGCGAAGCCCGTCCGATCAGCAGCTCGCAATGCCAAAGACTACCGAAGAGAAGCCGCTTCACACCTTTACGCTCAACACAGCCAACACATCTACAAAGGTCGCCTGCCCCCGATGCTGGAGGCCGTTGGCGTGCTCAACGTGGACATCGATCGGCACGGTTCAGTCAAGTCCATCCACTGGATGCGTGCACCCCGCCATGCACCCCAAGTGATGCAACAAATCGAGCGCATGGTCAAAGCCGCTGCACCCTACCCTGTTCCCTACCACATGAGCCAGGTCACCTATACCGATGTGTGGCTGTGGCACAAAAGCGGCAAATTCCAACTCGACACCCTGACCGAAGGTCAGGATTGAGCGCGCACGCCCACCGAAAGACCTGAGAAAGCCGGTACAACTGCAACGGGGGCTTCAAGCCGCCTGTTCTCGCTCGTGGGCCGCGCCGGGCAGCAAAGTCAAAATGAGCGTAGTGGCCACCGAAAAACCCGCCAGCAGCAAGAGCGAGTTGCCAAAGCCCATGGCCTTGACGACCGGCCCCAGGGCCCAGACCGACAAGGAGCTGACCGCAAACGACACGCCCAGGCGCATGCCCGACACGCGCGAGCGCAAGCGGTCGTCCACATAGCGGGCGATCATGAAATCGGTGAACGGAATGGCCCCGAAGATGAACACCATCACCCCAATGAGCGCCGCAAACAACCACCAGCCCTGCGCCTGCGAGGCCAATACCAGCATGGGAATCTGCGCCAAGACCATGAACATGAAAAAGCGTTTGAGCGGAAACCGGTTGATGAGGTGCCCCACCACCACCTGGGCGACTGAGGCCACGGCGTAGACCAGAGCCAGCAAGAGGCCCAAGCTGGCCGGGTCTTCCATGACCCCCTTGAAGCGCTCGGTGATCAAAGGCCCATTGCCGTTGGTGGTGAAGTTGAACAACACACTGCTGGTGACGGCCGCTGCCGTCATGACCACCATGGCCCGCATCAGCAAGGGCGGGGGCAGACTCACCTTGGCCCCGCCCTTGCGCTTGGCGGGCGACGAGACCTCTTGAGGGCAGGCGCGTGCAAACAGCCAGCCGCACAGCAGCGCCACCAAGCCGGGCAAAACAAAGGCCGCACGCCAGCCTTGCCACTGGATCAAAAAGCCGGTGAGCAAGGCGGCCACGGCCACGCCCAGATTGCCTGAGAGACCGTTGAAGCCAATGGTCGCGCCTGGGTTAGCCGAACGCTCAAGCAGCATGGGAATGCCCACCGGGTGGTAAATGGAGGCAAACACACCGATCAGCGTCAGGCACCCAGCCAGCTGCCAAGGCGTTTGCGCGAAGGCCGTGAGGATGGAGGCCGCGCCAATGCCAAAAAAGAAGACCAGCATCATGCTGCGGCGGCCCCACAAATCGCCCAAGCGCCCAGCGGGCAAAGAACCCAGACCGAACATGAAAAACGCACCCGCACCATAAGGCATCAGGTCTTGCCATTGGGCCATGCCCATGTCGAGGGCGATGGTGCTGACCGCCGCCGCAAAAATCAGCAAAAACAAATGGTCCAGCGCGTGCGCGATGTTGAGCAGGCCGCGCACCATGCGGGGGTGGTCGGCGGGTGCTTCGAGCACGGGGGCGGCAGAAGAGGTCAAGGTCGTCATGGTCAATTTCAGCTTTCAGACACAGGCTTATTTACCCGGGCCAGGATGCACCAGCACTGTGCGCTCAAGGCCATTTGAACGCTGTCGCTTTGGTCACAGCGTGACAGCATCAGGCTGCACTCACAACGGCGCGTTGGCTGGGGCTTTGGCGTCCCAGATGTGCGCCCGCCAATACACCGCCATGGCAACCGTGAGCAGCAAGCCCAGGACAGAATACGCACCAGCCGTGGCGGCATAGCCCCAGCGCACAATCAAGGGGCCCGACAGCAGCAAACCCAAAGGCAGGCCCCAGATGGCCAGCATGCGCATGCCCATCACGCGGCCGCGGTAGGCGGGCTCGGTCACGCGCAGCATCACGGCCGCCAGCGGTGTCATGCTCAGGCTTTGTGCCAAGCCCGCCACCCACAGCAAAGCCATGCCCACCCCCAAATGGGTGCTGAAGGCCAGCAGCACATCCACCGCAAACCAAACCGCCCCCGCCAGCACCATCGTTTGCGCGGCGCGAAACGCAAAGCGGTGAGAACTGAGCACCACCGAACCCACCAGCCCGCCAAAGGCAAAGCTCGCCCCCAACCAGCCCAGGCCCGTCTGGTCGGTCAGGTAAATATTTTTGGCCACATAGGGGAGCAAACCCAAAGAAAAGGGAAAGGCCAGCAGGTTGACCAAGAAGGCCAAGGACATGGCCGCCATCAGCACCGGGCGCGTCCACACGTAAGCAAAAGCCTGCTGCAAATCCCGCACGGGCGACACGCGCACGGTGTCACGGGCTGGAGCCGGCACATCCGACACCCCGCGCGAGAGCACAAAGCTGAGTGTGTAAAGCGCCGTGATCAGGGCATAGGCCCAGGTCATGCCCAGCCAAGCAACGACACCGGCACCGGCCAAGGCACCCGCAATGCGGGCTGAATCCGAGGTGATGCGCGAAATGCCCAAAGTGCCCAACAAATGCCGGGGCGGCAAGGTCTGCGCAATCAAGGCGTTGCGCATCATCATGTCAGAGGGGCGCACCAGGCCCGCCAAGGCCGCCATGCACAACACGATCATGGGCGTGAGCGCTTGCAGCCAGGCCAGCAGCATGAAGGTAGCGGCCAAGGCCGCATACAGGGCACGGGACAGGACCAGCATGCGCCGATAACCCAACCTGTCGCCCGCCACACCAAACATGGGTGAGACCAAAGAACCCAGGTACTGCAAGGAGCCAAACACCACCAGCATCATCACCGAGCCGGATTCGACCAGGATGAACCAGCCCAGCACGATGGACTCCATCTCGAAGGCCCAGGAGGTGGCCAGGTCGGCAGGCCACTGAAAGCGGAAACTGCGGACCCGGAACGGGTCTCGCCAGTGCATGGCGGGTGAAGGTTCAGCCGTCGGCGTGGCCTGGCTCACAGCCGTGGCCTTGTGCAGAACAAAGTATGGGTCAACAGCGCACAGCGGCCGGGGCACGGGTGCAGGCCGCTCATGCGCTCAATCCTGCCCGGCGCGAGGCGACTGTGGAGATGTGTCGCTCTTGGCTTGGCGGTCTGGCTGCGCCGCAGGCTCAGCCATGAAACACATCTTCTCGCCATCCCAGCGCTGGCCGCACCAGCACAGGCCTTCGGCGTTGATGATGCAAGTGCCGGTGCCGCAGCACCGTGGATCGTCTGACATGGGCCTGCTCCTGTGGGCTTTTAGGATCAAAGTGACAGGATGCCTGAAACTGTTTCAGGCATCCGGCTCAACCCATCACAACCCTGCAGTGGCCTTGGCTTTTTCGCAAGCCATCAGGATGCGCTCGGGTGTGGCCGGGGCGTCCATGTAGACCACGGCTTTGTGGTCGGCGCTGGCGGCCACCGCGTCGCGCAAGGCGAAGAAGGCCGACAGACCCAACATCAATGGCGGCTCGCCAGTGGCCTTGCTGTTGAACGGTGTGGGCTTCAAGTTGGCGTTGTCGAACAAGCTCACATTGAAGTGTTCTGGGATGTCGCCCGCCACCGGAATTTTGTAAGTGCTGGGGCCGTGGGTGAGCAGCTTGCCCTTCTTGTCCCAAATGCACTCTTCCATGGTGAGCCAGCCCATGCCTTGCACATAGGCGCCTTCAATCTGGCCTTTGTCCAATGCGGGGTTGATGCTGCGGCCCACGTCGTGCACGATGTCCACGGCCTTGAGCCACCACTCGCCGGTGCGGGTGTCGATCTCCACTTCGCTCACGGCAGCGCCGTAGCAGTAGTAATAAAACGCGCGGCCATTCAGGGTCGCAAAGTCATATTTGATTTCGGGCGTCATGTAGAAGCCCGTGACCGACAAGCCCACACGTTCCATGTACGCTTGCTTGGTCACAGCGGCCCACTTCACAGCTTTACCGCCGCCGTGGACTTCGTTGTTCGCGAAAGTCACATCGCCTTCAGCGCAACCCAACATGCGGGCCGCCACGGGCTTCAAGCGCTCGCGCAGCTGCATCGTCGCGTTCATGATGGCCGCGCCGTTGATGTCGGCACCGCTCGAAGCCGAGGTGGCCGACGCGTTGGGCACTTTTTGCGAGTCGGTGGCGGTGATGCGCACATGGTCCACGCTGATGCCCAAGCCATCGGCACAGACTTGCGCCATCTTGGTGTTCAGGCCTTGGCCCATTTCGGTGCCGCCATGGTTGCAGCTGACCGAGCCGTCCATGTAGACCACCAGCAATGCACCGCCCTGGTTCAGGTGAGTCGCGGTGAAGCTGATGCCGAACTTGAGCGGCACCAAGGCCAAACCACGCTTGCGGGTTTTGCTCTTGGCGTTGAAGGCGTGCACGGCGGCACGGCGCTCGGCGTATTTGGATTCCTGCTCCACCTGGTCGATCACCTTGTCACCCACCCAGTCTTCAATGAGCTGGTTGTATTGGGTGGTCATGGTGTCTGGCGAGCCGCTGATGGCCGGGTCTTTGTAGAGGTTGAGCTTGCGCACTTGCAGTGGGTCTTTGCCCAAAGTCATCGCAATCTCGTCCATCACCGTCTCGATGCCAAACATGCCTTGTGGGCCGCCGAAGCCGCGGAAAGCGGTGGCGCTTTGGGTGTTGGTTTTGCAGCGGTGGCTGACCAGCTTGAGCGCGGGCAGGTGGTAGGTGTTGTCGATGTGCAGGCAAGCACGGTCGTTCACCGGGCCTGAATAATCGGTGCTGTAACCGCAGCGCGACATGAGCGTGATGTTGGCGCCCAAAACGCGGCCGTTGTCGTCAAAGCCCACTTCGTAGTCGATGCGGAAATCGTGACGCTTGCCGGTGATGGTCATGTCGTCGTCGCGGTTCACGCGCAGCTTGACCGGCTTTTGCAGCTTGTGCGCGGCCAAGGCGGCGCTTTGGCTGAAGATGCTGGCGTTGCCCTCTTTGCCACCAAAGCCACCACCCATGCGGCGGCAGATCACCTCCACATCGTTGGTGTGAAGGTTCAGGGCGTGGGCGGCTTCGCGCTGGTTGCCGTCGGGGTGCTGGGTCGACACGTACAAGGTCAGCTGGCCGTCTTCTTTGGGCACCGCGTAAGTGATCTGGCCTTCCAGATAGAACTGCTCTTGCTGACCGGTGTTGGTGCTGCCTTTGATTTTGTGGGGCGCGTTGGCAATGGCGGCAGCGGCGTCACCACGCGTGATGCCCTTGGGCGGCATGATGAAGCTGTTGGCGGCCATCGCCTCTTCGATGGTCAAGATGGGCGTGAGTTCTTTCACCAGCACTTTGGCTTTTTTGGCGGCTTCGCGGGCGTAAAGCATTTCACGCGCCACTACCACGGCCACAGCCTGGCCGACAAACTCGACCTTGCCAGCAGCCAAGAACGGATCGTCGTGGATGATGGGGCCGCAATTGTTTTCGCCGGGAATGTCTTTGGCGGTGTAGACCGCCACGACGCCGTGCTCCTTGAGGATGGCTGCGCGGTCAATGCCGTCACCAATCAGCTCGCCATGCGCCACGGGCGACAAGATGAGCGCGGCATACAAAGTGCCCGCGTGCTCAGGGATGTCGTCGATGTAAGTGGCAGATCCGGTCACATGCAGGTGTGCGGACTCGTGCACCAGTTCTTTGCCTTGCTGAACGTCAGAAGCAGGCAACAGGTTTTTGATGGGGGTAGGAGCGTTCATTCAAGCCACCTCTTTCTGTTCTTCAATGAATTCGAGCACCAAGTTGCGGGCGACCAAGGCGCGGTAGGCCCAAGTGGCACGCAGACCGTCGCGGGCGGTGAAGCTGGCGGTAATGGCGGCGTCCAGGTCGGCCGATTTCACGTCGGCAGGCGCACGGCCTTCCAGAACAGCTTCGAGCTTGGGCGCACGGCATGGCGATGGGGCCAGGCCGTTGTAGGCCAGCTTCACACCGCTCAACTTGCCGTCTTTCAGCGTGTAGTTGATGGCCGCGCAGGTGGCCGAGATGTCTTGTTCAAAACGCTTGCTCACTTTGTGGGCGCGGAACACCTGGCCTGCCACGGGCTTGGGCAATTCCACAGCTTCGATGAACTCACCGGGCTCCATCACGTTTTTCTTCATGCCGGTGTAGAAGTTGTCCAGCAGCACCTTGCGGGTCTTGTCGCCACGGCGCAGCACCAAGCTGGCACCCAGCGCCATCAGGCAAGGCATGGTGTCGCCAATCGGCGAGCCGTTGGCGATGTTGCCCGCCAGCGTGGCCGTGGAGCGGATGGGAGGCGAACCAAAGCGGCGCAGCACTTCGGTGAAGTCGGGGTAAGCCTGGGCCACCAGCGCTTCGACTTGCGTGAGCGACACGGCCGCACCAATGCGCCATGCGCTGGTGGTCTCGGTCACTTGGCGCAGCTCTTTGACGTTGCCCAAATACATGATGTGCTCGGGTCGGCTGAACTGCTTGTTGACCTGCAAGCCGATTTCGGTGCTGCCTGCCAAGAGGGTGGTGGTGGGGTTCTTGACCAGGTAGTCGGCCACTTCGGCGAGGGTGGCGGGCGAGACAAACTCATTGCCTTTGCGAGTACGCACCACGGGCTGCACGATGATGTCGCCGTCCAGGCTCAGTGTGGGCACGCTGGCGCGTTTGATTTCTTTGAGCAGCGGCACATCGGCGCTGTCGTCCAGCTTCAAGGCTTCGGGTTTGGCGCAGGCCTTGGTGGCCGAATCGATGATCGGCTTGTAGCCGGTGCAGCGGCACAGGTTGCCACTGAGCGAATCGGTGATCTGCTGGCGGTTGGGCATGGGCAAGACCTGCACCAGGTTCACCAGGCTCATCACGATGCCGGGGGTGCAAAAGCCGCACTGCGAGCCGTGGCACTTGATCATTTCTTCCTGCACCGGGTGCAGCGTGCCGTCGGCTTTTTTCAGGCTCTCGACGGTTTTGACCGATTTGCCGTCCAGCGAAGGCAGCAACTGGATGCAGGCGTTGGTCGCCACATAGTCCACGCCCGTGCCTGCAGCGTTGAGCTCACCCACCATGACCACACAAGCGCCGCAATCGCCTTCGGCGCAGCCCTCTTTGGTGCCGGTGCGGTGCAGTTGCTCACGCAAATAGTCCAGAACGGTGGTGGTGCGGCGCTCGCCTTGGGCTTCGACGATGCGGCCGTCGAGCACAAAGCGCACGGTGTTGGTGACTTGGGTCATGGTGCGGGGGGTGGGGTAAATAAACGGTAAGACCCCCGATTCTAAGGAAGCGCGGGCTGGGATGGCGGGTTTTTAGGGGATTTGTGGGGGTCGCTGGCCGTTTGGCTCGTCCTCCATCTCCTGAAACGGGGGGTTGCAACACCCTGGGTCTTGCCCAAACATCCTGGGTCAAGACAAAGCGCCCGCATTCAATCCGAAGCCGCATCCCCATTGGGGCAAGAAACGGGCACTTTGGCCTCCACCCCATTGCGGTGCACCCAAGGGGCCACGGCGACGTTGGCCCACAAACCTTTTTTGGCGGTGCGGGCCGCTGAGTGCGCCGCTGCATAGGCTTGGCGTTGCCGGATGTCAATTTCGCATTGGTAGGCTTCGTAATACCAAGCCGCACCCGACGCAACCTGGTTCAAATTGACGGGGCTGCAATCAGACTTGAAGACAGTGCCCACCACCCGATCGTAGAAGTCTTTTTGGGCATACGTGACGGTCACGCTCTGGCCCAAAACCATGGCAGCCAAGTTCGCCCTGGACGATGGCCCATAGGCTTGATCCAACTCAGGGGCGTCGATGCTGGCCAGCCGGATCGACTCACCGCCCACGGTGATCGTGTCGCCGTCGTGCACCGATGTAACCGTGCCAGTGATGCGCTGCTTGCCCACGCTCACGCCGCAATGGGTGTTGCCCGATGCAGGCGCAAAACTCGCACCGTCCCCGCCACCGCATGCCGACAGGGCCACTGCAATCATGAACAACAAAGACCTCATCATGGCTGCAGCTTAGCCGAGCCAGGCACGTACGCAAAGCCAAAATAGGGGCGCCCCTCCAAATCATGGTGGCCCAGACCAGTGCTCAAAAATAGTCCAACGCGCCAACAGATGAGCTGACGCTGACTGAGCGCCTAAACTGTCCCCATGCCCAACACTGACTACACCCCTTGGTATGTCTCACCCAAGAGCAAATGCAAACTCTCAGACTTTGACACCGAGCCCCCCGCCAAAGGGCAAGCCTCTGGCAAAGAATTGGAAGAGCACTTGGCAGACATGGGCCAAAAGCTCGACAAACTGCAGAGCACCCTGCACGCAGCGAAAACCCGGGGCTTGTTGGTGGTGTTTCAGGGCATGGACACCGCGGGCAAGGATGGCGTGATCCGCAGCGTTTTCACCCACGTCAGCCCCTTGGGCGTGCGGGCCGAAGCCTTTGGCGTGCCCACCGAGCTGGAAAGCCGCCATGACTTTTTGTGGCGCATCCACGCCAAAGCGCCTGCGCGGGGCGAAATGGTGATTTTTAACCGCAGCCACTACGAAGATGTGCTGGTCACCCGAGTGCGGGGCTTGATTGACGAGGAAACTTGCCAACAACGGTACAACCACATCTTGAACTTCGAATCTTTGCTGCAAGACGCAGGCATCACGGTGTTGAAGTGCTATTTGCACATTTCCAAATCCGAGCAAAAAAAACGCCTGCAAGCCCGGCTGGACGACCCGCGCAAACACTGGAAGTTGCAGCCTTCTGACTTTGACGACCGCGAGCTGTGGCCCCAATTCACCCAAGCCTATGAAGAGGCCCTGAGCGCCACCAGCACACCCGAATCCCCTTGGTATGTGGTGCCCGCCGACTGCAAGCCCTACCGCGACAGCTTCGTGGCCGGGCTGATCGTGCAAACCCTGGAAAACATGAAACTGAAGACACCGAAGCCCAGTTTTGACCTGTCCAAAGTCGAACTGAAATAAGCCCGCCTCAAGTTAAACGGTCTTTAGGCTGTATTTATCGGGGTTGGACCGATCGAACCCCAATTTTGCTGCTGGCCCACGTTCACGCTGCAATGCATGTTGCCCTATGCAGGCGCAAAACTCGCGCCGTCCCCGCCGCCGCATGCCGACAAAGCCACCGCAAGAACGAACAACAAAGACCTCATCATGGCTGCAGCTTAGCCGAGTCAGGCGGTTGAACGAAGCCTCAAAATTCGGTTCATCCAAACTTCAATGGCATTGCGCAGGCTAGTGCTGCGAAACCAAGGGAAAATCTTGCGGCCTGCGAATAGAGCTCACAGACAAGTCCACATCCAGCTGCGGCCAATACAAGTGGTCCGGCGTTGGCCACTCCACAGTTGTCAACTGCTCAACGGTGGCCTGCTTGAACCATGGGAATTGATCAAAAGGCAAAAGCAGTTCCTCATCGCCCAACAGCAGCCAAAAGCCGTGTTTGGACACATTGGTGACTTCAGCCACCGAAGTGGTGATTCCATGCATCTTGAATTTCCTTCAGGTGTGACTCAACCACCGACTGGGCTTCCTTGAGCTGTTTTGTTGACAACCCGGTGGACGTTGAAAGGGCAACCACCGGGGTAAGCCAAAATTTTGCCTCTCCGTCTGGGTGTGCAACATGCACATGAATACGAGGCTCTTCTCTCGAAAAGAAGAACAAACGAAATGCGCCATCGCGAACAACAGTCGGTGCCATCAAAGGACTCTAACGGAACTTACCGAATAAAAGTTGAATTCCAGTCAAACATGACCACAGATCAAACATGTCGTAACTGGTGAAGAAGCAGGCGCAGGGCTAATTGGGGTCTGACCTGCCTCTCGCGAACCTCAAGACCCCCGATAAGTCGAATAACTCCACGGGCTGGCCAGCAGTGGCACATGGTAATGCTGGTCTTCGTGGGCCACGCCGAAGTCGAGGCTGACTTTGTTCAGGAAATTAGGCTCGGGCAATTCCACGCCTTTGGCTTTAAAGTAGTCACTCACATTAAAGACCAAGCGGTAAGTGCCTTTGCGCAGGCTGGCGTGGTCGTAGAGCATGCCGTCGGGGTTGCGGCCGTCGTGGTTGAGGGTGAAGCTTTTGACCAAAGTGGCCTGATCGCCTTGTGTGGTGTAGAGGGCCACCTGCATGCCCGCGGCGGGGCAGCCGTGCATGGTGTCCAGAACGTGTGTGCTCAATCCCATGGTGTGCTCGCTTGTCTTGAATGGGGGTCAAAAAAGGGTGGTTTTGGAAAGGCTTTCAAAAGCCCTTCAAACCGGTCGACCGAAGTGTATACAATTTTGCTTTCGGCGGCTATGATTTGCGCCACCGACACAAAAACACCCGGGTTCACACCCCCAAGGGACCGCGAGACATGGAAACTTCCACCACGCACCACATCGTCGAATCGCTGACCCGCGCCATCGTGGAGCACCGGCTTTTGCCCGGCTCCAAACTGGCCGAGCAAAAGTTGGCCGACCACTTTGGCGTGTCGCGCACGCTGGTGCGTCAGGCGCTGTTTCAGCTGTCGCAAAACCGCTTGATCCGACTCGAACCCGCACGCGGCGCATTTGTAGCCGCCCCCTCGGTTGAAGAAGCGCAACAGGTCTTTGCCGTGCGCCGCATGCTCGAAGCCGAGATGACCCGCGCCTTTGTGCAGCAGGTCACGCCCGAACAAATCGTGACCCTCAAAGAGCACATCAAACAAGAGCGCGAAGCCGTCACGCAGGGCGACATCACGGGGCGCACCGAATTGCTGGGTGACTTTCATGTGCGCATGGCCGAACTCATGAACAACGACGTGCTGGCCCAAGTGCTGGGCGAGTTGATCTCGCGCTGCGCCCTGATCACGCTGATGTACCAATCGCGCAACGAGGCCGAACACTCCACCGACGAGCATGTGGCCTTGGTTGCCGCCCTGGAGGCGAAGGACTCTGATTTGGCCGTTCGCCTGATGCACGAGCACCTGTTGCACGTCGAAGCAAGCCTGACCTTTGACCGCAAAGTGCCCACCCACGACATTTCCCTGGCCTTGGCCTGACCCCCGGAGTACAAGCATGAGCACCTATGACAGCACCCTCCCCTACCCCCGCGACTTGAAGGGCTACGGCCGCCATGTGCCGCACGCCCAATGGCCCGGCGGCGCCCGCGTAGCGGTGCAATTTGTGTTGAATTACGAAGAAGGCGGCGAAAACTCGGTGCTGCACGGCGATGCGGGTTCCGAGCAGTTCTTGTCTGAAATGTTCAACCCCGCGTCCTTCCCTGAGCGGCACATCAGCATGGAAGGCATTTACGAATACGGCTCGCGGGCGGGCGTGTGGCGCATCCTGCGGGAGTTTGAAAAACGCGGCTTGCCACTCACGGTGTTTGGCGTGGCCACCGCGCTGCAAAAGCACCCCGAGTTGACCGCTGCCTTCCAGGAGTTGGGTTACGACATTGCCTGCCACGGCCTCAAGTGGATCCATTACCAAAACATCGACGAAGCCACCGAGCGCGCCCACATGGCCGAGGCGATGGAGATCATTCAAAAGCTGACGGGCGAACGCCCCTTGGGCTGGTACACCGGGCGCGACAGCCCCAACACGCGCCGCCTGGTGGCCGACTTTGGCGGCTTTGAATACGACAGCGACTACTACGGCGACGACCTGCCTTTCTGGATGAAGGTGCGCAAATCGGACGGCACCGATGCGCCGCAACTCATCGTGCCCTACACGCTCGATTGCAACGACATGCGCTTTGCGCTGCCCCAAGGCTATTCGCACGCCGACCCGTTCTTTCAGTACATGAAGGACACGTTTGATGCGCTGTATGCCGAGGGGGATCCCAGTGGTGACAACGCCCCCAAGATGATGAGCATCGGCATGCACTGCCGCTTGCTGGGACGCCCCGGCCGCATCACCGCGCTGCAACGCTTTTTGGACCACATCCAGTCCCACGACAAGGTCTGGGTGGCGCGGCGCATCGACATTGCGCGGCACTGGAAAGCGACACACCCTTATGTTGGATAAGCCCATTCCCTGTAGGAGCGGCGCCCCCGCCGCGAAGAATCCTCGCAGGCCACGAGTCATCGCCCCGAGGGCGGGGCTCCTACAAAAGTCAAAAACAGCACCAGGACACACATGCCTTTGACCCTTGAACAACTCAACAGCGCATCGCACGCTGAAGCCGCGCAGATGCTCGACGGCCTGTATGAGCATTCGCCGTGGATCGCCGAGCAGGCGCTCAACGAACGCCCCTTCACCTCGCTGGCGCACCTCAAACACGCCATGTGCGAAGTGCTGGCACACGCCGGGCGCGACGCGCAGCTGGGCCTGATCCGCGCCCACCCCGAACTGGCGGGCAAGGCCATGGTGAGCAAGTCGCTCACGGCCGAGTCCACCAACGAGCAAACCAAGGCGGGCCTGACCGACTGCACGCCCGAAGAGTTCGCCAAGATCCAGAAGCTCAACGCCGACTACAACGCCAAATTTGGCTGGCCCTTCATCCTAGCGGTGCGTGGTCCGCGCGGCATGGGCTACAACAAAAAACAGATCATCGATGCCTTCGAGCGCCGCCTGTTCGGTCACCCCGACTTTGAGTTGGCCGAGTGTCTGCGCAACATCCACCGCATCGTCGAGATCCGGCTGAACGACAAGTTCGGTGCGGAACCCACGCTGGGCCACCAGGTCTGGGACTGGCAAGAACAACTCGCGCAACATTCCGACCCCGGCTTTGCTGAACTGGGTCAACTCACCGTCACGTACCTCACCGACGCGCACCGCGCTTGCGCCCAGCGCATCACGCAAAACATGCGCGACTGCGGTTTTGACGAGGTTTATACCGATGCCGTGGGCAACGTGGTGGGCCGCTACCACCCGGCCACCACAGGCGGCAAATACCTGATGACCGGCAGCCACTACGACACTGTGCGCAATGGCGGTAAGTACGACGGGCGCTTGGGCATTTTTGTGCCCATGGCCTGCGTGCAGCAGCTGCACCAACAAGGCCAGCGCCTTCCCTTTGGCATCGAGGTCGTGGCCTTTGCCGAAGAAGAAGGCCAGCGCTACAAAGCCACCTTCTTGGGGTCTGGCGCCTTGATCGGAGACTTCAAGCCAGAATGGCTGGACCAGCAAGACGCCGATGGCATCACCATGCGCGCCGCCATGCAGCACGCGGGCTTGAACATTGAAGACATCCCCAACATCCAGCGCGACCCGGCCCAATACCTGGGCTTTATCGAAGTCCACATCGAACAAGGCCCGGTGCTCAACGAAGTGAACATCCCGCTGGGCGTGGTCACGTCCATCAACGGCAGCGTGCGCTACCTGTGCGAAGTCATGGGCACGGCCAGCCACGCGGGCACCACCCCCATGGACCGCCGACGCGACGCCGCCTGCGCCGTGGCCGAATTGGCTCTTTACATGGAACAACGCGCCGCGAAAGACGGCGACAGTGTGGCCACCATTGGCCAGCTGCAAGTGCCCAACGGCTCGATCAACGTCGTGCCAGGCCGCTGCCTGTTCAGCCTGGACATGCGCGCCCCCACCGATGCACAGCGCGACGCGCTGGTGGCCGACGTGATGGCGCAACTCGACCAAATTGCCGAGCGCCGTGGCGTGCGCGTCAAAGCCGAGCTCACCATGAGCGCCGCCGCCGCGCCCAGCGCTCCCGAGTGGCAAGCCCGCTGGGAACGCGCCGTGAGCGCCTTGGGTGTGCCGCTCTTCAAACTGCCCAGCGGCGCAGGCCACGACGCGATGAAGCTGCACGAAGTCATGCCACAAGCCATGCTGTTTGTGCGCGGCGAAAACGGCGGCATCAGCCACAACCCACGCGAATCCACCACCAGCGACGACATGCAACTGTGTGTCGACGCTTTCACCCATGTTTTGAACCAACTCTCTCAGGAACTGTCATGAGCGCTACCGCCCAACAATACGCACAACTCGACACTTGGATCGACGCGCACTTTGACGAACAGGTCAAGTTTTTGCAGGCTCTGGTGCAGGTGTCCACCGACACCCCACCCGGCAACAACGCACCACACGCCGAGCGCACCGCCGAGCTGCTCGCGCCCATGGGCTTTGACGCAGAAAAGCACCCTGTGCCTGCCTCCGAAGTCAACGCCTATGGTCTGGAGTCGATCACCAACCTGATCGTGCGCCGCAAATATGGCGAAGGCAAAACCATTGCCCTGAACGCCCACGGCGACGTGGTGCCCCCCGGCGAAGGCTGGACACACCCACCCTACGGCGGCGAGATCCATGGGGGTGCCATGTACGGCCGCGCCACCGCCGTGAGTAAGTGCGACTTTTCCACCTTCACATTTGCCACACGCGCACTCGAATCACTCAAGACCCCGCTCAAAGGCGGCGTGGAACTGCACTTCACCTATGACGAAGAGTTTGGCGGCGAAATGGGCCCCGGCTGGTTGCTGGCCAAGGGCCTGACCCAACCCGACCTGATGATCGCGGCAGGCTTCAGCTACCAGGTGGTCACCGCACACAACGGCTGCCTGCAAATGGAAGTCACCGTGCAAGGCGAGATGTCGCACGCGGCCATCCCCGACAGCGGCACCGACGCGCTGCAAGGCGCGGTGCACATCCTGAGCGCCCTGCTCGCGCTCAACACGCAATACCTGAAGGTCACGTCCAAGGTCGAGGGCATCACCCACCCCTATCTGAACGTGGGCCTGATCGAAGGCGGCACCAACACCAACGTGGTGCCCGGCAAAGTCAGCTTCAAGCTCGACCGCCGCATGATCCCCGAAGAGAACCCGGCCGAAGTGGAGGCGTCCATCCGTCAAACCATTGCCGACGCTGCGGCCAGCTTCAAGCCCCCACGCGGTGGCCATGCGCTGAAAGTGGATGTGCGCCGCATGCTGCTGGCCAACGCCATGAAACCGCTGGCGGGCAACCAACCGCTGGTCAGCGCCATCCAGAAACACGGTGAGCAAGTCTTCGGTGAAGCCATCCCGGCCTTGGGCACGCCGCTCTATACCGACGTGCGCCTGTACGTGGAGCGCGGCATCCCCGGCGTGATCTACGGCGCAGGGCCGCGCACCGTGCTCGAATCCAACGCCAAACGTGCCGATGAGCATGTGGAGCTGGAAGACCTGCGCCGCGCGACCAAGGTGGTGGCTCGGACGTTACTGGATTTGCTGGCTTGAAACTGAAGGTGCTTAGGCACCTTCAGAAAGGCAAACCTGCTTTTTCAAGCTTTGGGGCAATGAACTGGCGCGCCTTGGTTTCTGGCGTCATGTGTATTGCTCTCAGTGTGCGACGGTCTGAATGACGGCGAATTCGACTCTGAGTGTCATGAGTAATCCTTTAGAATCAGTCCTCTTGATTTCAAAATACAAGAAGTCATTTTCGAGCGCAAGGAGCACATCGTGGCTACCGTCAATCCCATCCAAAACTTGTTTGCTCGCCTGAGCCAAGTGGGTATTGCCGCGTCTTTCGCTCGCAAAACTTTGCCCAGCTGGTGGAGCGACGACATCGCCACCATCCCGTCTGGCTTGCAGCAAGCCCAGATGTATCTGTCGCGAGCCTTCAACATCAGCTTGGCCAGTCTGGCTGACCCCAAAGCGCCCGTGACTTTCTTGGAGACGGAGCGCAAATTCAAGCTCAACGAGCGTGTGGACCCTGCTGACGTTTTCGTCAGTGCGCACTACGCCACGGCTGTGGCCAAGATGGCGCTCAAAGGTTTCAAGCCCACTCAAGATCCTATCCCCAAAGATGCGGCTGCACTGCGCGACCACATCCTTCAATCGGCTGATTGCGTGAGCCTGCCCTCTTTGCTGGCTTGGTGCGCTCAAGCGGGCATCCCTGTTTTGTATGTGCACAAACTGCCCGCCAAAAAGATGACGGGCATGGTGGTGCGCGACGCTGATCGTTTTGCGGTCGTGCTATCACGCAAAGGCTCGCCCTCGCATTTGCTGTTCCACTTGGCGCATGAGCTGGGCCACATTGGCCACGGTCACCTGACGGGCAACGGCTTTGTGGTGGATGAAAAAATTGGCGATGCAGACCGAGGCGACGCCGACGAAAAAGAGGCAGATGCTTATGCCATCCGTCTAATCAATGGCAAATCGGTGTCGTATTCAGCCGCTGGTGCCCTTCGCAGCGGTGCTGCGCTTTACCGCGCTGCCTTCGCGCTAAGCCAAAAAGAGCGCATCGATGTGGGGCACATCATCCTGAATTACGGCAACACGCAAAAGGCCCATGCCTTGGCCACCCAAGCCCTCAAGCACATTGCCGGCGAGCCTGACGGTGGCGCACTGGTCAACACCTATTTCTGGCAGTCCTTCGACACCGAAGCTGTGTCGGAAGATCAATTGGAATTCCTTCAGACCGCTCTGGCCTGATCGTCTTTACTTGAGCCTTGTCAGCGATGATCATCCTGGCCGACAACGACATCGTCCACAAATTGGCATGTTGTGATCTTTTGAATTCTTTTTTGGAGTGGATCGGGTCACCGCCAGCCGAAGTTTGGGTCATCCCGAGCATTCCTTTTGTCCTCCGCAAGAAGCTCAAAAACAACCCCGCAGCTCTGGATTGCCTTGAAGCATTCTTGCTCAAGACTCAGCCCATTCCTAAAGCCTCGATTGAGCTATTGGAGCGCTACGAACAGCTGGATGAGGGTGAACGGCAGATGTTGGCTGTCTTGGTCGAAGACCATCGCATCACGCGGCTGGTGACAGGCGATAAACGCGCTTTGCGGCAGATTGCAAGGATGGTTTCAGGTGATTTGAACCTTTCCTTGCGCCTCAACCAGACGCGTACGGATTGCTTAGAGTCCGTCATGCTGGGCTTGATGGATCATTTTGGTTACCTGGTGATCAATGACAAGGCGAGTCTGGGTGTGGATTCAGATAAGGTGTTGAAAATGACTTTTGGGCCAGCGCGAAGTGAGGCTCACGCCCGTGAGGTGTTGAGTGTCTACCTTGAAGAACTCAAAAATCAAGCGAGTTTCATTCACGCTTAACTTTCCAAGTTCAGCGCCACGCCATTTTTTTCCTTCAAAGGTGATCGCCATGGGCAAACCAGTGAACATCCACGATGGGCTTTACAGCCAAGCCAAGGCCTATGCCGTGGCTGAGCGTCAAACCATCGCTGAACAGATCAATCTCTGGGCCATGGTAGGTAAAGCTGGGCTCGACAACCCAGATTTACCAACCGCTTTTGTTCGCGATCTCATCGTTGCACGCAGGCAAAATCCCGAGTTGGCTAAGCCGTTTGTGCCCGCCTCCACTGACCAACCTTGAACGATATGACCTCACCTGACCTCAACACCCTGCGCCAGCGTGTGCAGGCCTGCACCACCGACCAGGACGTGGCCGACTACCAGCGCGATGGCGCGGTGTGCATCCGCAACTTGTTCACGCCCGAAGAAGTGGCCCTGCTGCGTGACGGCATCGAGGCCAACTTGGCCCACCCCAGCCCACGCGGCATGGTGGCCAGTCGGCCGGACGACCCGGGGCGCTTTTTTGAGGACTTTTGCAACTGGCAGGACATCCCGCAGTTCAAGCGCTTCATCTTCGACACGCCCCTGGCCGCACTGGCCCAGCGGTTGATGCAAAGCCAGACGGTGCGTCTGTACCACGACCACCTGTTGGTCAAGGAACCCGGCACGCGCCAGCGCACGCCCTGGCACCAGGACCAGCCTTATTACAACGTGGACGGTCTGCAAAACATCAGCTTCTGGATTCCGGTGGACCCGGTGTCCCGCCCCTCCACGCTGGAGTTTGTCGCGGGCTCACACCGTGGCCCCTGGCTCATGCCGCGCACCTTCATGACGAACCAGGCCAAATGGTTCCCCGAAGGCTCGCTGGCCGAGTTGCCCGACATCGACAAGCACCGCGAAGACTTCCCCATCTTGGGCTGGGACTTGCAGCCGGGCGATTTGGTGTGTTTTCACATGCTCAGCCTGCACGCCTCAGCAGGCGTGGACGGCACGCAGCGCAGGCGCGTGTACTCGGTGCGCTTTTTGGGTGACGACATGACCCATGCGCCGCGCCCTTGGGTGACTTCACCGCCCTTCCCCGGGCTGGACCAAGAGCTGGCCGCAGGCGTGCCGATGGACCATGCGCTGTTTCCCTTGATTCAAACTTGACCCAAGGTCGGGCTGCCGATCGATCAATGGGGATCATGGCTCCATGTTTCGCACCTCAGCGTCACGGAGCCACCAACAATCACCCTCCGGTGAAGTCCTTCACCATGCTGCCGTACCACTGCAAATCTTCTTGCCACAGAGCGGGGCGGCGGAAGTTGTCGTCGGTCACGGTTTGCAGGATGTGGCCCTCGGGGCCCATCTTGTAATCAAACTTCACGCTGATGGCTTCGAGCGGTTCGGTGTTCACCAGCATGAAGCACAGGTTGTCGATGATGAGCGGCTTCATGGCCTGGTTTTTGGATTGCTGCGCGATGTAGGTCGACACGCTGCGGCCCATGCGGTTGGCCACATGGCCACTCTTGGGGTAGTGGCCAAACTGCGGCGACACCGCGCCCACGCTGTCGCCAATCACAAACACGCTCGGGTCGTCCTTCAGGTTGTAGAACTCGGGGTGCACTGCCGCCCAGGTGCTGGGTTTGCCGTCCGGTGTTTTGCCAATGGCGCCCATTTTCCAGACCAGATCGGCCGCTTGGTGGTGGCCCATGAAGATGGCATCGTCGAACTTGAAGTCGCCTGCCATCGTCTTGACGACCTTGTTGTAAGGGTCCAGCTCTTTCACGCCCGCGTTGGGCACGTAGGTGATGGTGTCGTGGTAAAGCTCGTCAAAAGCCATGCGGTAGCCGCCGCCAATGGGCATGATGCGGGGCTTGGGGTCGAGGATCAAAATCTTGGCCGGGATCTTGTTGCGCTTGAAATGGTCAGCCATCAGGCAAGCCCGCTCGTAGGGCGAGGGCGGGCAGCGGTGCGGTGGCGGGGGCAGCGTCATCACAAACGTGCCACCCTTGAAGCCTTTGATTTTTTGCTTGAGCGCCAGGTGCTCAGAGCTGGGTACATAGGCGCTGGAAAAATGCTTTTGGGTGTAGGCCGCCGCTGCACGGTCGTTGCCAAACCAGGGCTCGTAGGTCACGCGAATGCCAGCGGACACCACCAACCAGTCGTAGTCCACAAAGCCCTGCGCGGTGTGCACGCGCTTTTTGTCGCGGTCGATGTCGGTGATTTCGGTCTGCACAAAGGTGTAGCCCATGCGTTCGGCCGCGGCCGTGTACGAGTGCACAAGGAAAGACGTGTCCACCACGTCCACCAGCCATTTGTTGCTCAGCGGGCAGGACCAGAAGATGGGGTTCTTTTCGAGCAGCACGACTTCGAGGTCGGGGGCGTCTTCGCGCAAATGGCGTGCAGTGGCCAGGCCACCCCAGCCGCCGCCCAAAATGAGCACGCGGCGTTTTTTGCCCTTGGGCATCAGCTCGGTGGTGGGTGAAAACAAAAATGGCTGAGCGATGACAGCACGGGACGCAGCAGACAGCGCGCCCAGTGCTGCCGCGCCCTTGAGGAGGGTGCGACGTGCGGGGGTCATAAAGGACTTCCGTGAATGAAGGGAGAAACCTGTCGGCGCATACGAGGAGCGGGGCTCCAATGCCTCGAAGGCAGGTGGTGTCACGCCCATGGCGTGAACGCTCATGTTACGCGATCGATTCACCCTCTGGCGCTGAGTTGGCCCAGCGCACGCCAAGGCGCACCGGTTGGCATGCCCCCTCATGCACCAGCGACGGTCTGCCGCCCGATGCAAATCGTCTGACCTGGGTCATTACAGGGTTTTCACGCATCCACATCGCATTCTATTTTGTATACAGTTTGGAACACAAAGAGGCACACATCTAGTTTCTTTGCAGTTTTCCCCTCTGTTTACTTTTCAGGAGACCCCTCCATGAGTTCAACCATCCACCCCGTGGACGAGCATTTGCCCAATGGCAAGCTCGCCGCTTTGGGCCTGCAACATGTGCTGGTAATGTACGCCGGCGCGGTGGCCGTGCCCCTGATCGTGGGCCGCGCCCTCAAGCTCAGCCCTGAACAAGTGGCGATGCTGATTTCGGCCGACCTGTTTTGCTGCGGTTTGGTCACGCTGATCCAATCGCTGGGTGCCACACAGTGGTTTGGCATCAAACTGCCCGTGATGATGGGCGTGACGTTTGCGTCTGTGGCCCCGATGGTGGCCATGGCCAACAACAACCCGGGCGTGCAAGGCGCGGGGCTGATCTTTGGTGCCATCATTGGCGCGGGGGTGATATCGATCTTGATTGCGCCGATAGTCAGTCGAATGTTGCGGTTTTTCCCGCCTGTCGTCACCGGCACCATCATTGCCGTCATCGGCATCAGCCTGATGCGTGTGGGCATCAACTGGATTTTTGGCAACCCCTTTGGCCCCACAGCGCCCAGCATCCCTAACCCGGAACACCTGGCTTGGCTCGATGCCGCCAAACAAGCGGCCAGCACAGGCGCGGTGCCTCCAGTCCCAGCGGGCATGAACATCGTGGGCTCGGTGCCCAACCCCAAGTACGCACAGCTCTCGCACATCGGCATTGCTGCCATTGTGTTGGTGTCCATCTTGTTGATTGCCAAGTACGCCCGTGGCTTTGTGGCCAACATTTCGGTCCTGCTGGGCATCGTGATCGGTGGCATCGTGGCCACGGCCGCAGGCCTCATGAATTTCGACAAAGTCGGCAAAGCCGGCTGGTTTGACCTGGTGCTGCCTTTTGAAATTGCCGCCCCTGTTTTTGACCCGATCCTGATCCTGACCATGACCTTGGTGATGATCGTGGTGATGATCGAGTCGACCGGCATGTTCCTCGCTTTGGGTGACTTGACCGGCAAAAAAGTGGATCAAAAGATGCTCACCGCAGGTCTGCGCACCGACGGCCTGGGCACCCTGATCGGCGGCATTTTCAACACCTTCCCCTACACCAGCTTCTCGCAAAACGTGGGCCTGGTGGGTGTGACGGGCGTGAAAAGCCGTTTCGTCTGCGTGGCAGGCGGCGTGATCCTGATCGTTCTGGGTCTGCTGCCCAAAATGGCGGCCCTGGTCGAGTCGCTGCCCACTTTTGTGCTCGGCGGCGCGGGCTTGGTGATGTTCGGCATGGTGGCCGCCACCGGCATCCGCATTCTGGCCAACGTGGACTACAAGGGCAACCGCAACAACCTGTTCATCGTGGCGATTTCGATCGGCTTTGGCATGATCCCGCTGATTGCACCGCGCTATTTGCAGTGGATGCCCCACAGCATCCACCCCCTGATCGAGTCGGGCATCTTGTTGGCCTCCATCAGCGCTGTGCTCTTGAACCTGTACTTCAACGGCTCCAAGGGCGACAGCAGCGACGCCATCGAAGCGGCCAAACAAGCCGACTCGCATTGAGATGGTGCGGCAGAAGTCATGGCCACCCGGTCACGCCGGGTGCGGCATGATTTCTCCCAACAAGCCCTCCAAAAGCCAAGCCCAGCGCTTGGCTTTTTTGCTTTTTATGCAGGTAATCCGCAGGGTATTCGGTCCTCCAAATGGGTTACGCTTTCTAATGGATTCCCTTACTGAGCCAACGAGACACTTTCCATGAGCCAAAAACCACTCTCCCCCGCCGAAGAAGCCCTGCGCGACGCGGCCCGCGATTACCACCGCTTTCCCACACGCGGCAAGGTTTCAGTCAACCCGACCAAGCCCCTGTCCAACCAGCGCGATTTGTCGCTGGCCTATTCGCCCGGCGTGGCTTATCCCTGCCTGGACATTGAGGCCGACCCGTCCAAAGCGGCCGAGTACACCTCGCGTGGCAATCTGGTGGCGGTGATCACCAACGGCACGGCCGTGTTGGGCCTGGGCGACATTGGCCCACTGGCGGCCAAGCCCGTGATGGAGGGCAAGGGCTGCCTGTTCAAGAAGTTCGCGGGCATTGACGTGTTCGACATCGAGCTGGCCGAGCGCGACCCGGACAAGCTGGTAGACATCATCGCCGCCATGGAACCCACCCTGGGCGGCATCAACCTCGAAGACATCAAGGCGCCCGAGTGCTTCTACATCGAGAAGAAGCTGCGCGAGCGCATGAACATCCCGGTCTTCCACGACGACCAGCACGGCACGGCCATCATCGCCTCGGCCGCTATGCTCAACGGCCTGGAACTGGTGGGCAAAGACATTGGCAGCATCAAGCTGGCCGTCTCGGGCGCAGGCGCTGCGTCCATCGCCTGCCTCGATGTGATGGTGGGCCTAGGCGTCAAGATCGAGAACATTTTTGTCTGCGACTCCAAAGGCGTGATCTACGAAGGTCGCCCCGGTGGCTACGACGAATCCAAAGCCCGCTACGCGCAAAAGACCGACGCCCGCACGCTGGCCGATGCGGTCAACGGCGCCGATGTGTTCCTGGGCTGCTCGGCCCCCGGCGTGATGACGGTGGACATGATCAAGACCATGGCCCGCGACCCGGTGATTTTGGCGCTGGCCAACCCCGAGCCTGAAATCCGCCCCGAGCTGGCCAAAGCCGCCCGCCCCGACTGCATCATCGCCACCGGCCGCTCGGACTACCCGAACCAGGTCAACAACGTGCTGTGTTTCCCCTACATCTTCCGGGGGGCCCTGGACTGCGGCGCGACCAAGATCACCGAGGCCATGAAGCTCGCCTGCGTGCGCCAGATTGCCGACCTGGCCAAGGCCGACATCAGCGAAGAAGTGGCCAGCGCCTACGCGGGCAAAGAACTGTCTTTTGGGCGCGACTACCTGATCCCCACGCCGTTTGACTCTCGCCTGATTTTGCGCATCGCCCCGGCCGTGGCCCAGGCCGCCGCCGACTCCGGTGTGGCCACGCGCCCCATCACCGACATGGACGCCTACCGCCAGCAGCTGCAAAGCTTTGTGACGCAAACGGGCATCCTGATGCGCCCCATCTTCAATGCCGCCAAGGCGGTGCCGCAAGACGCCAAACGCGTGGCCTATGCCGACGGCGAAGACGAGCGTGCCCTGCGTGCCGCCCAAATGGCCATCGATGAAAAAGTGGCCCACCCGATCCTGATCGGCCGCCCCGGCGTGATCGCTGCCCGCATCGAAAAAGCCGGGCTGCGCATGCGCTTGGGCGTGGACGTGGACAACGTCAACCCTGAAGACGATGCACGTTTTCGCCAGTATTGGGAGCACTACCACCAGCTGATGAAGCGCAACGGCGCCACGCCTGCGGTGGCCAAGGCGGCGGTGCGCCGCTCCAACACCATCATTGGTGCCTTGATGGTGTCGCTGGGAGATGCCGATGGCCTGATCTGCGGCCTGACAGGCAGCTACATGACGCACCTGGAACGCATCGACAGCATTTTGGGCAAACGTGCGGGCGTGACCAACTACGCCGCCGTGAACGCACTCATGAGCGACTTGGGGCCGCTGTTCATCACCGACACCTATGTGAATGAGGACCCCAGCGCCGAGCAGCTGGCCGAGATCGCCTACATGGCGGCTCAAGAAGTTCAGCGCTTTGGCATCGTGCCCAAGGTAGCGTTTCTTTCGCATTCGAGCTACGGCTCGTCCAAACGGGCATCGGCCCGCAAGATGCGCCAAGCGCGTGACCTGTTTGTGGCGCAGCACCCCGAGATCGAGTGCGACGGCGAGCTGCATGGCGACGCCGCCCTGCAGCCTGAAATCCGCAACGTGTACTTGGAAGACAGCACCCTGAGCGGCTCGGCCAATTTGCTGGTGTGCCCCAACTTGGACGCGGCCAACATTTTGTACAACGTCATGAAAACCACCACCAGCGGCGGTGTGACCGTGGGCCCGGTCCTGATGGGGGCGGCCGGCACCGCGCACATCCTGACGCCTGCAGCCACCGTGCGCCGGGTGCTCAACATGACGGCCCTGGCCGTGGCGCAAGCGCACCATTGAGGCACTCAAGCAGCCCAGCCCCTGTGCGCAGGGGCTGGGCTGCATGCGCTTTGAACAGCTCAAAAGCCCTTTTTTGGTGCGAATTTGTCACAAAATGGCACCCCAACAGGGCATCTCAGCCGCATCTCTAGGGGATGGACCTGACATTCAGCGTCAGGACCATGGTCGATAATGGCACCGAATTTGCTAGACAAGATTCACCGTTTATTTGACCCTGGAGCCCCTCATGAACAAGCGTTTCTTACTCAAGGCCACGGCCGCATTGGCTGCTGTTGCCTCTTTTGGTTTGGCACAAGCCCAATCTACGGCCATCAAATTTCAGATGGACTGGCGCTTTGAAGGCCCTTCGGCTTTCTTCTTGTTGCCTGCGGCCAAAGGCTATTTCAAGGACGCCAAACTGGACGTGACGGTGGACTCAGGCAACGGCTCGGGTGGCGCGGTGACTCGCGTGGCTTCGGGCACCTATGACTTGGGCTTTGCCGACTTGGCCGCCCTGATGGAATTCCACGCCAACAACCCCGACGCCCCCAACAAGCCTGTGGCCATCATGATGGTCTACAACAACACCCCCGCCTCGGTGATGGCGTTGAAGAAGTCCGGCATCAAGACCCCCGCTGACCTGGCCGGCAAGAAGCTGGGTGCGCCCGTGTTTGACGCTGGCCGCCGCGCCTTCCCCATCTTCCAGAAAGCCAACGGCATCGGCAACGTGGCTTGGACGGCCATGGACCCACCGCTGCGCGAAACCATGTTGGTGCGCGGTGACGTGGACGCCATCACCGGCTTCACCTTCACCTCGCTGCTCAACATCGAAGCGCGTGGCGTGAAAGCCGAAGACGTGGTGGTCATGCAGTACCCCGATTTCGGCGTCAAGTTGTATGGCAACGCGATCATCGCCTCGCCCAAGATCCTGAAAGAAAACCCAGCCGCTGTGAAAGCGTTCCTGGCCGCCTTCACCAAGGGTGCCAAGGACGTGATGGCCGACCCCGCCAAAGCCATTGAATCGGTCAAGGCCCGCGACGGCATCATCAACGTGGCGCTCGAAACCCGCCGCCTGCAACTGGCCATTGACACCGTGATCAACAGCCCCTCGGCCCGCGCCGAAGGCTTTGGCCAGATCAACGGCCCCCGCATGACGCTGATGGCTTCGCAAGTGTCGGATGCCTTCAACACCAAGACCCGCGTCAAGTCTGAAGACATCTGGAACGGCTCGTTCTTGCCCACCGCCAAAGAGCTGGACATCCTGCCCAAAGGCAAGAAGTAATCCTGCGCCAGCTTCGGGGCATGCCGCCCCGGCGCTCCGGGCCCACCGCCACCCTGCACGGGTCGGTGGGCTTTTACAGGGCGTAGCGTGTATACACTTTCGAACACCATTTTCGAGCTCTCACCATGACCCAAGAATCATTCGTTGATTTCCAGAATGTCTGGCTGGCCTACAACGACGAGTTGCTGGCGCAAAACCACTTTGCTGTCGAAGACATCAATCTGCAGGTCAAGCAAGGCGAGTTCATCGCCATCGTTGGGCCATCAGGCTGCGGCAAGTCCACCTTCATGAAGCTGACCACCGGCCTGAAGATGCCCAGCAAAGGCCGCATCCTGGTCGACGGCCAGCCGGTCACTGGTCCGCTCAAGATCAGCGGCATGGCGTTTCAGGCCTCGTCGCTCTTGCCTTGGCGCACCACGCTCGACAACGTGCTGCTGCCGCTCGAAATCGTGGAGCCCTACCGGTCAAACTTCAAGCAAAAACGCGAAGAGTACGCAGAACGCGCCCGCAAGCTGCTGAACACCGTGGGCTTGGCTGGTTACGAAGACAAGTTCCCCTGGCAACTGTCGGGCGGCATGCAGCAACGCGCCAGCATCTGCCGCGCCCTGATTCATGAGCCCAAAATGCTGCTGCTCGACGAGCCCTTTGGTGCGCTCGACGCGTTCACCCGTGAAGAACTCTGGTGCATCTTGCGCGACCTGTGGACCGAGCAAAAGTTCAACGTCATTCTGGTCACGCACGACCTGCGCGAATCGGTGTTTTTGGCCGACACGGTGTACGTGATGAGCAAGAGCCCTGGCCGCTTTGTGGTCAAGCGCGAGATCGACCTGCCGCGCCCGCGTGATCTGGAGATCACCTACACCCCCGAATTCACCAACATCGTGCACGAGCTGCGCGGCCACATCGGTGCCATGCGCAAGACCGGTACAGCCATCAACCAATAAACGGGAGCTACGCACATGAAACAAAAAACGCTGGAACGCTGGTCCCCCTGGGTTTTGCTGGTCCTCAGCATTCTGATCTGGGAAGGCCTGTGCCGCGCCTTCAACGTGTCGGAATTCGTCTTCCCCAGCCCCTCGCGCATCGCACAGCAAACCGTCGAATTCAAAGAAGTGATCGCCGGTCACGCCTGGCGCACCTTTTGGGTGACCATGGTGGGCTTTGGCATCGCCATCGTGGTGGGCGTGCTGCTGGGCTTTGTCATCGGCAGCTCACGTCTGGCCTATGCCGCTGTGTACCCGCTCATGACGGCCTTCAACGCCCTGCCCAAAGCGGCCTTTGTGCCGATTTTGGTGGTGTGGTTCGGCATCGGCATCGGCCCGGCCATCCTCACGGCCTTCCTGATCAGCTTCTTCCCCATCATGGTGAACATCGCCACGGGTTTGGCCACGCTGGAGCCTGAGCTCGAAGACGTGCTGCGCGTGCTGGGTGCCAAACGCTGGGACGTGTTGGTCAAAGTCGGCCTGCCGCGCTCCATGCCTTACTTCTATGGCTCACTCAAAGTGGCCATCACGCTGGCCTTTGTCGGCACCACCGTGTCCGAGATGACGGCTTCCAACGAAGGCATTGGCTACCTGCTGATCTCGGCAGGCTCGGCCATGCAGATGGGTCTGGCGTTTTCTGGCTTGGTGGTGGTGGGCGCGATGGCCATGGTCATGTACGAACTGTTCAGCTACATCGAAAAGCACACCACCGGCTGGGCGCATCGCGGCTCACAAGGCGAGTGAAGCGCTTGCTCTTGTGCGTGTGATGCCGTCGGCCAACCTCAGGAAGTGGATCCAATGACTTGGCTGGCCCGACTCGATTTGGACTACACGCTCGAAGCCGAGCGCAGCGTGGCCCGCTACCTGCACCAAGGCCCGCTGCGCATCTTGCAAAGCCTCTACCCCGAAGGCGATGCGGTGTGCCACAACGTGCTGGTGCACCCGCCCAGCGGCCTGGTGGGTGGCGACACGCTCGACATGCGTGTCACCGTGGGCTCTGGCGCACATGGTTTGGTCACGACGCCCGGGGCCACACGCTTTTACCGGTCAGAAGCGGGCTTGGCCACGCAACAGGTTCATGCGCGTGTCGAGGCGGATGCCCGACTGGAATGGCTGCCCCTCGAAGCCATTGCCTACAACGGCTGTGATGGCCTCAACCGCGCTGTGTTTGACTTGGCACCCGGGGCTGAGTTGATCACTTGGGACATCACCGCTTTGGGCTTGCCCGCCGCAGACCTGCCTTTCGCTCAAGGCACCTTCCGTCAGCACATGGAAATTCCCGGCGTGTGGCTGGAGCGCGGCACGATCAGCGCCACCGACACCCGATTGATGAACAGCCCGCTGGGCCTGGCAGGCCAGCGCTGCATGGCCACGCTGGTGTTTGCAGCGGGCAGCGCCATCGCGGCTGAACGCTCAGATCGCGCCTTGGCCTGTGCGCGTGAATTGCTTGAAGCGGCTGAACTGCGCCTGACCGCCGGGGCCACATCGCCACACCAACAGGTCATCGTGCTGCGGGTGCTTTCGCCTGTCACCGAACCTGCGATGCAGCTGCTGCGGCAAGTGTGGGCGGCATGGCGGCATGAGATGTGGGGCTTGCCAGGGGCTGTGCCACGGCTTTGGAATCTTTAGGCCGCACAATACCGTTTGGCTCAAGTCAGGATAAAAAACGGGGAGACGGTATGAGTGAGCTGATCATCTATCAGAGCGACGATGGCAAGGCCGGCGTGCAATTTCGTCCCATGGACGGGAACATTTGGTTGAACCAGCAAGAGATTTCCGAGCTTTTCAACACAAGCAAACAAAACGCCAGTCTGCATATCAAAAACATTTTGGCCGAAGGCGAATTGAGGTCAGAGGCAACTGTCAAGGAATCCTTGACAGTTCAAACTGAAGGTCGGCGCAAGGTACAACGGCAGGCCTTTTTGTACAACCTTCCTTTGATTTTGGCCGTTGGCTACCGCGTGCGTACAGTGCGTGGCACCCAATTCCGCCAATGGGCCACTGCCCACCTGACCGAATACCTGGTCAAAGGTTTCGTCATGGACGACGAACGCCTCAAGAACCCGGGAGGCTGGGATTACTTCGACGAACTACTGGCGCGCATCCGCGAGATCCGTGCGTCCGAAAAGCGGTTTTACCAAAAGGTGCGGGAGCTGTTTGCCCTGAGCAGCGACTACCAGGCCAATTAACAGAGCGCACAACTCTTCTTTGCCGAAGTGCAAAACAAGCTGCTCTACGCCGTCACACAACACACCGCAGCCGAAATCATCCGAGACCGGGCTAATGCAAACGCCCCCAACATGGGTCTGACCACGTGGGAAGGCAGCCGTGTTCGCAAGGCCGACGTGATTGTGGCCAAAAACTATCTGATCGCCGACGAGGTGGACACCCTCAACCGACTGGTCGTCATCTTTCTGGAACAAGCCGAGCTGCGCGTCAAAGACCGACAGCCCCTGACACTGGACTACTGGCGCCAAAAGTGGATCGTCTGCTGAGCTTCAACGACAAACCCATCCTGCAAGGCAGCGGCAAGCTGAGCAATGAGAGTGCCAAGCAAATCGCCCACGAGCGTTACGACAGCTTCGACGCCCAGCGCCGCCTGGCCGAAGCCCAAGCCGCCGATGCGGAAGATTTGAAGGCGCTGGAAGCAGTGGCGAAACAAAGATCCTCGACACCCTAGCCAAGATGCGGAGAAATTGGCTTAAAGCCCAGAGGCTGAGTTCCGCTTCAGGCTGGTTGCAGACATCAGGCCAAGGTCATTGACGGGCCGTAGCTGACCCAAAGCCGACACCAATCACTTGTTGGCGAATTTTGATCATTAGCAATGAATGCCAGCCGAAGGCCTACTGATAAATTCGAGTAGCGCGGACCTCTCTCTAGAAATCCGCAATCATCTGACCATCAGATGGATATTCGCGTACCCAGTTCCACCACTGCGTTGCCTGGTAATCTGAAAAACTCCACTACCCCACCGGCGTTTTGGCTCATGGTCGCGAAGAGCTTTTCGCGCCAGATCGCCATGCCGGCTCCTGGGGTCGGTACGACGGTTTCACGGCTGAGAAAGTAACTGGTCTCGAACATGGGTACCGTCAATCCGTGTGGCGAGGTCAATTCCAGAGCTTTGGGTACGTCAGGTGTATCCATAAAGCCATAGTTCACCTGAACACGCCAAAAGCTATTGCCCAGTGGCTTGACCTCTAGTCTTCGTGCCAGCGCAACCCATGGGACATCCTCAAAATGCACCGTGAGAATCACGTTCTGCACATGCAGCACCTGGTTGTGTTTGAGGTTATGGAGCAGCGCTTGGGGCACTGTCTCAGGGTCGGCTACTCCGTAGACAGCTGTTCGTTCTGCTCTGTTCAAGCTGCCGGGGTCAAGTTGGTCGATGAAATCTTGCAGCGACAGTCCGTCACGGCGAGTGCTGTCCATCATCAACTCGCGACCTCGCCGCCAGGTGCTCATCAAAATGAACAGCGCCAGACCCAGTGCCAGCGGGAACCAGCCTCCGTCGAGGAATTTGATAGCGCAACCTGCTACAAGCAGCACATCAATCAAAAGGAAAAATACGGTGGCTCCGATGGCCAAAGGCGCAGGCAGGCGCCAGGATTCTCTGACTACAAAGTACGTCAGCATGGTGGTGATCATCATCGTCAGAGTGACCGCAATGCCATAGGCGCTGGCCAGTGCCGACGAACTGCCGAAGAACAGCACGACGGCCAACACGCCTGCCAACAGCGCCCAATTCACCCCAGGCATGTAAATTTGACCCATTTCGCGGGCGCTGGTGTAGTGCACCTTCATGCGCGGCAAAAAGCCCATTTGCATGGCCTGTTTGGTCAGCGAATAGGCGCCTGAAATGACCGCCTGCGAAGCAATGATGGCTGCCAGCGTGGCCAGCACCAGCGTGGGGATCAGCCAGGCTTCAGGGAAAAGGCGGTAGAACGGATTCTGGATCGCAGAGGGGTCGCCCATCAGCAATGCGCCTTGGCCCAGGTAGTTGAGCGCCAGACCCGGTAAGACCAAGCCGGTCCAGGCAATTTGGATGGGCTTTCGTCCGAAGTGGCCCATGTCAGCGTACAGCGCCTCCGCACCCGTCAACGCCAGAACGATCGCGCCCACAGCCGCGAACATGTGCCAGCCACGATTTGACAAAAATTCCCACGCGCGCAGCGGGTTCAAGGCAGCCAAAATAGAAGGCTGTTGAGCAATGTGCCATACCCCAACTGCGCCCAGCACGACGAACCACAAAATGATGATGGGTCCAAAGAATCGCCCGACCACGGCAGTCCCAAAACGCTGCATGAAGAAAAGGCCAATCAAAATGGCCATCGTTGCCGGAACCACATAGGGCTTGAGCGCCGGCGTCAGAACCTCCAAGCCTTCCATGGCACCGAGCACTGAAATAGCCGGGGTGATCAAACTGTCCCCGTAGAACAAAGTGGCACCCAATACACCCAGCAGCAACAAACTGCGGCGCAGAGCCGGACGCTTTTCAACTGCACGTGCGGCCAGCGCCGTCAGTGCCAGTCCACCCCCTTCACCGTGGTTGTCCGCACGCAAAATCAGGATCACGTACTTGAGTGTCACCACCAGCATCAGCGCCCAGAAAATGGTGGACACCGCACCGATCAGATGCAGCGCATCTAAAGGCACGCCCGTGTGCGGTGCAAAGATTTCCTTGACGGTGTAGAGCGGGCTTGTGCCAATATCACCGTAGACGATGCCTATCGCGGCCAATGTCAGTGCCGCGAGGCCCTGTTTGCCAGGCGTTTGATCATCTGGATTGGGCGTATCGGACATTGGGGAATTTTGCATGGAGGCTCCATTGCTGAACATAGCCTTGACGATGCCTCACACCGCGTTAGGAATGCATAAGTGCCTGAGCTGACTCAGGCATCGGCATCCGGTTCAGCCAAGCGGTAACCTACCCCGGGCTCGGTCAGGAGGTGTTGTGGATCGGTGCTGTCGGCTTCTAATTTGGCACGCAACTGGCCCATGTACAAACGAAGGTAATGGGTCTGATCTGTGTGCTCAGCCCCCCACACGTCCAGCAGCAACTGGCGATGTGTGACCACTTGGCCCGCTTGGCGCACAAGGCGAGCTAAGAGAGCGTATTCGGTAGGCGTGAGCCGTACTTCAATTTCTGCCAGTTGCACTCTGCGGGTTTTCAGGTTCACCTGCAAGGGACCGTGCTGGTAATTCAGTAGTGCCGGTTCGGCGGCGTGGCCGCGATGACGCAGGGCCACGCGGATGCGTGCCAGCAGTTCGCCGATGCCAAAAGGCTTAACCAAGTAGTCGTCAGCGCCTTGGTCAAGCAGTTGAATTTTTTGCCCTTCGGCCTGGCGGGCTGAAATGACAATCACGGGTACGCTGCTGCTGCGGCGCAGATCCGTCAACAGCGATTGACCGTCCCCGTCTGGCAAGCCCAGATCCAGCACGATCAAGTCCATGGCCATTCCTGGCGTAACGTGCTTCAGCTGCGCCCGAGCGTCGGCAAGGCTAGCGGCCGTTTTCAATTCATAGCCCTCGACTGACAGCGCTTCAAACAAAGAACTGCGCAGCAACCGGTCGTCTTCGACCAGCAATATGCGTCTGCTCATGTTTGCACCTCAGGTACTTGCGCCGTTGGTAGCGGTGGGCCACCGCCTGCAATAGGCAATCGGCATTCAAAGAGACAACCGCCTTCACCCCTCGCACGCAGCTGCAACTCGCCATGGTGCGCCCGAGCGATGGCACGGCACACGGCCAAGCCAACGCCAGCACCTCGATCAACATGTGAATTGCTCGTTGATGGCGCGATCTCGCCCCGCTGGAACACCTCGAACACTTTCTCTTGCCACGATGTAGCGATACCGGGGCCACGGTCACTGACAGTCAGTACTAAAAATTCGCTGTCGTATTTGGCATGCAACTCCACTAGCGTGTCGGCTGGACTGTACTTGAGGCCATTGTCTAAAAGGTTATCCAGAAGTTGCGAGACCAGCAGTGCGTCACACCACAGCAGGGGAATATTTGGCTCTACCCAGACCTGCAACCGGCTTCCATCGGGTCGTCGCCGAATGCGGCGCAATACCGCACCCACAAGTTCTTCGGTCGATTCCCAGTCGCAGCGCAATGTCACTGCAGGAGCATCCAGGCGAGCCAGCTGCAAAGTGTTGTCGGTCAGTCGCGCCAAGCGCTCACTTTCTTCAACGATGCCAGCGGCGAGTCGTCGCCGCTGATCAGCTTCCATACGGTCACCTTGCTCCAAAATGGAAGACGCAGCGCCCATTATGGTGGCCAGTGGCGTGCGGTAGTCGTGCGAGATGGCCGCCAGCAATGCATTGCGCACAGCCTGCAGCTGGGCTTGTTCCCGAGCCTGTTGCTCCTGTGCAGTGATCAATGAGCGCTGCAAGGCACCCCCCATTTGATCGCAGAGCGCCTGCAAATGGGGTCGAAGCTGCAGCCCATTTGCATGACCGCCCAAGCCGGTGATCAGTGCAGCGCCCAGTGTGACCTGACGACCGCGCAATGGCAAATAGACATCAGCCAATTGTTCATAACGACCGCTTCCAGGCCCCATCGCATTGCCTTCTCGTACACACAGAGACAGACCAGAGCGTTGTTCATCGGTGGTTTCGCCAAGAAGCAAGGCTGCAGTTTTTTCTGTTTGTTCATCGATCGATCGCAATACCGATACAGCCACAGGGGTGCCGGTCGCCTCTTGAAGAGCTATGCGCAACGCAGCGGCATGGGCCGCCGGGTCGCTGGCATCACGCAGTGTGTCCCCCCATTGGCGAAGTCGTACTTCCTGATCAGCCAAGTTGCGTGCGGCCTCTGTCAAGCGACGCTGGCGAATGACAAGTCCTGCAATGATCCAGTTCACCAGAAGCAATGCCAACAGCAGCAATGCGTTTTGGTAAATATCCACCGTGAAGGTGAACTTTGGCGGGACGAAAAACCAGTTGAAGGCCAACACAGCCCCTGAACTGACGAGCATGCTCGCCCAGCCTGCGAGCCATAAAGAGGACAGCGCCGAGGCCAATACCAGCAACATGGCAAGATTGGCCAGATCCAGCTTGTGCTCCAACAGGGTCATCGCAGCCCAGGCAATTGCCCAGATCGTTAGCGCAAAGCCAGTGCGTTTGAGTTGTTGAGAAGTCATGATGCGAGCCTACCGCAACGTGCATTAGGAAGTTATATGGCAGCAATGGCACACGTCGGCGTTTCATCATTTAGTGCACTTTTAGGAGCGCACATTTCGATTGGCCGGTCACCACATCATCTGATCTGTTACTGCATGCAAGTTAATGACGGCTTGAAGCAGGTAGCAGACGGGCAGCTGTTTTATGCGGACGACTGCTTTCGCTGCATATCAGTAATTGGCCAACTCACCCTTGTCACATCAGTAGTCCAAAGCACATCAAATCGCCACCAACTGCTGAATGTTCTTTTCTTTCATCTCACTGCCCGGCCCGCGTGCAATCACCTCACCACGCTCCATCACCAAGTACTGGTCGGCCAGTTCTTCGGCAAAGTCGTAGTACTGCTCGCACAGCAGCACCGCCATGCGCTGGCCTTGCAAGCCCACGTCGGCCAGTTGGCGAATCACGCGGCCGATGTCTTTGATGATGCTGGGTTGGATGCCTTCAGTGGGCTCGTCCAGAATCAGCAAACGCGGCTTGGCTGCCAGCGCTCGGGCAATGGCCAGTTGCTGTTGCTGGCCGCCTGAGAGGTCACCGCCACGGCGGTGCAACATTTGTTTGAGCACCGGAAACAGTTCAAACAACTCGGGCGGGATCGGGGTGCCGCCGGGCTGCGTGGCCATGCCCATCAGCAGGTTGTCTTCGACCGTCAAGCGGGCAAAAATTTCGCGGCCCTGGGGCACGTAGCCAATGCCTGCGGCGGCGCGCTCGTAAGGCTTGGCGAGTGTCAAATCTTGGCCGTTCAGGGTCACTGTGCCGCTTTTGATCGGCACCAAACCCATGAGCGATTTGAGCAAGGTTGTTTTGCCCACGCCGTTGCGGCCCAGCAGCACGGTGACTTGGCCTTGTGCGGCGCTCAGGCTCACATCGCGCAGGATGTGGGAGCCACCGTAGTACTGATGGATGTTTTGAACTTCAAGCATGTTTCACTCTTTGAGTAGGTCTGACCTTCAGGTCCGACATAAGGTCAATGGGGGCACTTGTCGGAGCTGAAGCTCCGACCTACAAGAACTCGGACTCATCATGTTTCACTCTTCAAGTAGGTCGGACCTTCAGGTCCGACACAAGGTTTATCGCGGCACTTGTCGGAGCTGAAGCTCCGACCTATAAGAACTCGGACTCATCAACGCCCCAAATAAACTTCAATCACCCGCTCGTCCGCTTGCACCTGATCGAGCGTGCCTTGGGCCAGCACCGAGCCGTCGCACAGCACGGTGACAATGTCCGAGATGGTGCGGATGAAGCTCATGTCGTGCTCCACCACCATCAGCGAGTGCTTGCCCTTGAGTGTCAAAAACAGCTCGGCGGTGCGTTCGGTTTCAAAGTCGGTCATGCCGGCCACGGGCTCGTCCAGCAGCAAGAGCTTGGGGTCTTGCATGAGCAGCATGCCGATCTCCAGCCACTGCTTTTGGCCGTGGCTGAGCACACCGGCCAGGGTGCTGACGCTGTCTGCCAAATGGATGGTGTGCAGCACTTCGGCCAGGCGGTCTGACTGCGCTGAGTCGAGCTTGAAGAACATCGAGGCTTTCACGCCCTTGTTGGTTTTCAAGGCCAACTCCAGGTTTTCAAACACCGTCAGGTGCTCGAACACCGTCGGCTTTTGAAACTTGCGGCCAATGCCCAGCTGCGCGATCTCGGGTTCGTTGTGGCGCAGCAAATCGATGGTGCTGCCAAAGAACACGCTGCCTTCGTCAGGACGGGTCTTGCCGGTGATGATGTCCATCATCGTGGTCTTGCCCGCGCCGTTGGGGCCAATGATGCAACGTAACTCGCCAGGCGCGATGTCGAGCGACAACTTGTTGATGGCCTTGAAACCGTCAAAGCTCACGCTCACGTCTTCCAAATACAAGATGCGGCCATGGGTCACATCCACTTCGTTGGCGTCTTGCACCACGCGGCCATAGCCTGCGCTGCGGCCACCGGACTCGGTCGATTGGCTCATCAGCTTGGCGTGTTCGGCCACGCGCTGGGCGCCTTTTTGCAAGAGATCGGGCGTCATGCAGCACCGCCTTTTTTTGTCAGAGTCTTGGCCTTGATCTTGGCGACCAAGCCCACCACGCCTTGCGGCAAATACAAGGTCACCGCAATGAACAGTGCACCCAAAAAGTAGAGCCAAAATTCAGGCGCTGTGACCGTGAGCCAGCTCTTGGCGCCGTTCACCAGAAAGGCCCCCACGATCGGGCCGATCAAGGTGCCCCGGCCGCCGACCGCCGCCCACACCGCGATCTCGATCGAGTTGGCAGCGCTCATCTCGCCCGGATTGATGATGCCCACTTGCGGCACATACAGTGCGCCCGCGATGCCGCACATCACGGCAGAAATCACCCAGATGCTCAGCTTGTAAGGCAAGGGCGAATAGCCCGAAAACATGACGCGCGTTTCGGCATCACGGATGGCCATCAGCACACGGCCATACTTACTGCCCACCAACCAACGCGAGAACAAGTAAAAGCCCAGCAGCGTCAAGCCGGTGATGACGAACAGCACCATGCGCATACCGGGGGTGGCAATCGGCAGGTCCAAAATCCGCTTGAAGTCGGTGAAGCCGTTGTTACCACCAAAGCCGGTTTCATTGCGGAAGAACAGCAGCATGGCCGCATAGGTCATGGCCTGGGTGATGATGGAGAAATACACCCCTTTGATGCGCGAGCGGAAAGCAAAATAGCCGAACACAAAGGCGATGAAACCGGGCACCAGCACCACCAGCAGCACGGTGGCAATGAAGCTGTCCGACAGCGTCCAGTGCCAAGGCAGTTCTTTCCAGTCCAAGAAGACCATGAAGTCGGGCAAGTTGCTTTTGTAGTTGCCGTCTTGGCCGATCTGGCGCATGAGGTACATGCCCATCACATAGCCGCCTAAAGCGAAAAACAGACCATGGCCCAAGGACAAAATGCCGGTGTAGCCCCAGATCAAATCCATGGCCAAGGCGCAGATGGCGTAACACATGATCTTGCCGATCAGGGCAATGGCGTAATCGCTCAGGTGAAAGGCGCTGCCCGCAGGCACCAGCAGGTTGAACACCGGAGCCACGACACCGACGATGATCAGCGCCAGCAAAAACACCGACCAGGCTTTGCGGGTCAGCAAGGGCTCCGCTGTGGGTAATTGGAATTTAGTCATGTTCATGCCCCTATTCACGCTTCGGCGCTGCGACCCTTCATCGCGAAGATGCCTTGCGGGCGCTTCTGGATGAAGACGATGATGAACACCAGCACGCAGATTTTGGCCAGCACCGCACCGGTCCAGCCTTCCAGCAGCTTGTTGGCCAAGCCCAGGCCCAAAGCGGCATACACCGTGCCCGCCAATTGGCCCACACCACCCAGCACCACCACCATGAACGAGTCCACGATGTAGCTCTGACCCAAGTCAGGACCCACGTTGCCCACCTGGCTGAGTGCACAACCGGCCAGGCCCGCAATGCCCGAACCCAATGCAAACGCATAGGTGTCGATGCGGGCGGTGTTGACGCCCATGCACGACGCCATGGGACGGTTTTGCGTGACGCCCCTTACAAACAAGCCCAAGCGTGTCTTGCCGATCATGAGCGACATGCCGATCAGCACAGCCGCTGCGAACACGATGATCAGCACACGGTTCCAAGGCAGTTGCAAATTGGGCAAGAGCTGCAAGGAGCCGCTCATCCACGAGGGGTTTTCCACGCCCACGTTTTGCGCACCAAACAGGCTGCGCACGCCTTGCATCAGCACCAAGCTGATGCCCCAGGTGGCCAGCAGGGTTTCCAAAGGACGGCCATACAAATGCTTGAGCACGGTGCGCTCCATCACGGCCCCCACCAAAGCCGATGCCATGAAAGCCAAAGGCACCGCCGCCAGCAAATACCAGTCAAAGGCTTCCGGCAGGTATTGGCGAAACGCCGCCTGCACCACATAGGTGGCGTAGGCGCCGATCATCATCAGCTCGCCGTGCGCCATGTTGATCACGCCCATCAAGCCATAGGTGATGGCCAAGCCCAGCGCCACCAACAACAAGATGGAACCCAAGCTGGCACCTGTGAACAAGGTGCCCAATCGCTCGCCCCAACGCAGGCTTTGCTGCACGGCAGCCAAGGAGGTCTGAATTTGTTTTTTGACCGATAGGTCTTGCTCTTGAGCCAAGCGCTGGTTGAGCAAGAGCAGTGTTTCGGGTTGCCGACTGGCCGCCAATTCCTGCGCAGCCAGCAAGCGGTCATTGGGGGTCTCGCTGCTGAGCAAGGCAGCCGCACGGGCCTGTCGCACCAAGCTCTTGACCGTCTCGTCAGGCTCGGTGGCCAGCGCTTTGTCAAGCAGGGGCGCACGGCTGGCGTCCGGCTCTTTGAGCAGCGACAAGGCGGCCAGGCGGCGCACCTTCACATCGGTGCTGAACAACTTGAGCGCCGCCAAGGCGGTGTCGAGTTCACCCCGCAAGCGGTTGTTCAGCATCACGTCTTCGGCATCATCGGGCACAGGCACCGATTGGCCGGTGACCGGGTCTGTGCCCTGACCGTCGCGCACGACCAGCACTTGGTCTTTGGCAATTTTGACCACATCGTCGGCCAGCGCTTGCAAATAGGCCGCCGTTTTTTCATCGCCTTGGGCCACCGCTTTGGCCAAGGCTTCAACACGCGCATCGCTCTCTCCAATCGCGATGCCTCGGGCCTCGTCCATCGTCAGAGCATGCGCAGCCGTCAGGCCCCACAGCGCACTGGCGATCAACGCGCCTTTCACAATCCATCTTTTCATTTTGATCATCTCTTGGCCTCACATGACTTTGGCCGTAGGTCGGAGCTTCAGCTCCGACAAGCACCCATGTCGGGGCTGAAGCCACCGACCTACAAAACGCTGTTGCCATTTGGAAAAAGGGAGGGACTGTGCCCTCCCTTTTTCAGAACACGCTCAAACGATCACTTCTTGGCTGGCTCGTCAGGCTTCTTGTCGTTGCCTTCGATGAAGGGGCTCCATGGCTTGGCCTTGACGGGGCCAGGCGTCTTCCACACCACATTGAACTGGCCATCAGCCTTGATCTCGCCGATGAACACCGACTTGTGCAGGTGGTGGTTTTTCTCGTCCATCTTGCTGGTGATGCCGCTAGGAGCCTTGAAGGTTTGTCCGGCCATGGCTGCAATCACTTTATCGGTGTCGGTGGACTTGGCTTTTTCAACCGCTTGCTTCCACATGTTGATGCCGATGTAAGTCGCTTCCATCGGATCGTTTGTGAGAGGCTTGTCTTTGTGACCTGCGATGTTTTTGGCCTTGGCATACGCCGCCCACTTTTTGGTGAACTCGTCGTTGGCAGGGTTCTTGATGGACATGAAGTAGTTCCATGCCGCCAGGTGGCCGACCAAAGGTTTGGTGTCCACACCGCGCAGCTCTTCTTCACCCACCGAGAAGGCCACCACAGGCACGTCTTTGGCCTTCAAGCCTGCATTGCCCAGTTCCTTGTAAAAAGGCACGTTGGAGTCACCGTTGATGGTGGACACCACAGCGGTCTTGCCACCGGCAGAAAATTTCTTCACATCGGCCACGATGGTTTGGTAATCGCTGTGACCAAACGGGGTGTATTTTTCGTCGATGTCTTTGTCAGCCACGCCTTTGCTTTTCAGGTAAGCGCGCAAGATTTTGTTGGTGGTGCGGGGGTACACATAGTCGGTGCCCAGCAAGACCCAGCGCTTGGCGCCGCCGCCTTCTTTGCTCATCAGGTAATCGACAGCTGGGATGGCTTGCTGATTGGGCGCAGCGCCTGTGTAAAACACGTTTTTGCTCAGCTCTTCGCCTTCGTATTGCACGGGGTAAAACAGCAGGCCATTCATTTCTTCAACCACGGGCAAGACCGATTTGCGCGACACCGAAGTCCAGCAACCGAAGATCACCGAAACCTTGTCTTGACCCAGCAGTTGCTTGGTTTTTTCAGCGAACAAAGGCCAGTTGGAGGCCGGGTCCACGATCACGGGCTCGAGCTTTTTGCCGAGCACGCCGCCCTTGGCGTTGATTTCATCAATGGCCATGAGCACGGTGTCTTTCAACACGGTTTCAGAGATGGCCATGGTGCCCGACAAGCTGTGCAGCACGCCAACTTTGATGGTGTTGCCCGCTTGCGCTTGGGCTTGGTTTGCAAAACTCAGGCTGCCAGCCACAATGGCTGCAGCAGTTGCGAGGGCTTTAAGATTGCCACGGCGGTTCATCATGTGATCACTCCAATCAGGAAAGTAAATGGATTCAAAAAAGGGCGGAGCGCTTGCAACGCTGCAACCCCTCTTGCAATCACCGTGCCAACTTTTCAAAATGCAGGAATGCACCAGAACATGCCTGAGCGACTTCCTAGGGAAATCACACAGTCCCTATAAAGAGGCATGCTCTTTGCTACATTGATGTTCAGCTCGCCCAACACATTCAAAGCACGCACCAAAATGGAACTTACACCTCGCGAAAAAGACAAACTGCTGATCTTCACGGCGGCACTTTTGGCCGAGCGCCGCAAGGCACGCGGCCTCAAACTCAACTACCCCGAAGCCATCGCGCTGATCAGCGCTGCTGTCATGGAAGGCGCACGCGACGGTAAGACCGTGGCTCAACTCATGAGCGAAGGCCGCACCGTTTTGACGCGTGCCGACGTCATGGATGGCATCGCTGAAATGATCCCCGATATCCAGGTCGAAGCGACTTTTCCCGACGGCACCAAATTGGTGACCGTGCACCAACCCATTGTTTAAAAACACCCAGGAGCTGTCATGAAAAAATTTGCATTCACTTTGTCTTTGGCCTTCACACAGCTGGCCAACACCGCCTTGGCACACGATGGGCACGGCCTGAGTGGCACCCATTGGCACGCCACCGATGTGCTGGGTTTCATCGCCATCGCCGCGGTGCTGGCGGTGGCTGTTTATTTCGGCAAGAAGTGAGCCCCGCATGACCCCCGGAGAACTTTTGATTGACCCCGGTCAGCACGCGCTGAATGTGGGCCGCCGCACCTGCACCCTGGTGGTGCAAAACGCCAGCGACCGCCCGATTCAAGTGGGCTCGCACTACCACTTTGCCGAAACCAATGGTGGCCTGAGCTTTGACCGGGCCGCGGCACGAGGCATGCGTCTGAACATCGCGTCGGGGACCGCGGTGCGCTTTGAACCCGGTCAGCAACGCACCGTCGAATTGGTGGACTATGCGGGAGACCGTGTGGTGTACGGCTTTCGCGGCTTAACGCAAGGGAAACTCTGACATGGCCCACATCGACAAACGCGCTTATGCCGAAATGTTCGGCCCCACCGTGGGCGATCGCGTCCGACTGGCCGACACGGCCTTGGTGATCGAGGTCGAAAAGGACTTCACACTGCAAGCGGGTGGCTACGGTGAAGAGGTCAAGTTCGGCGGCGGCAAAACCATCCGCGATGGCATGTCGCAATCGCAGCGGACCAATGCCGCCCACGGAACGGGCCCTGAAGCACCTGGCGCCATGGACTGCGTACTCACCAACGCCCTCATCATCGACCACTGGGGCATTGTCAAAGCCGACATCGGCCTCAAGGGTAATCGCATCGCAGCCATTGGCAAGGCAGGCAACCCCGACACACAACCGGGTGTCGACATCATCATTGGCCCCGGCACCGAGATCATCAGCTGCGAAGGCTTGATCGTCACCGCAGGCGGCATTGACTCACACATCCACTTCATCGCGCCCCAACAGATCGACGAAGCGCTGGCCAGCGGTGTGACCACCATGCTGGGCGGCGGCACCGGCCCGGCCACCGGCACCTTTGCCACCACCTGCACGCCTGGCCCTTTCAACATCGAACGCATGATGCAGGCGGCCGATGCCTTTGCGATGAACATTGGCTTTCTGGGCAAGGGCAATGCCAGCTTGCCTGCCGCACTGCACGAGCAGATCAGCGCAGGTGCGATTGGCCTCAAGCTCCACGAAGACTGGGGCACCACGCCTGCGGCCATCGACAACTGCCTGAACGTGGCCGAAGAGACCGACACGCAAGTCGCCATCCACACCGACACGCTCAACGAATCGGGCTTTGTGGAAGACACCGTGGCCGCCTTCAAGGGCCGCACCATCCACACCTTCCACACCGAAGGCGCAGGCGGCGGGCATGCCCCCGACATCTTGAAAGTGGTGGGCGAGGCCAACGTGCTGCCGTCTTCGACCAACCCCACACGCCCCTACACCATCAATACGCTCGACGAGCATGTGGACATGCTCATGGTCTGCCACCACCTGGACCCGGCGATTGCCGAAGACCTGGCCTTTGCCGAGAGCCGCATCCGCAAAGAAACCATTGCGGCCGAAGACATCCTGCACGACCTGGGCGCCATCAGCATGATGAGCAGCGACAGCCAAGCCATGGGCCGCGTGGGCGAGGTCATCATCCGCACTTGGCAAACCGCGCACAAAATGAAGCAGCAGCGCGGCAGCCTGCCCGGTGACACGGATCGGCACGACAACGCCCGCGTCAAGCGCTACATCTCCAAATACACGATCAATCCCGCCATCGCACACGGCATGAGCCACGAAGTGGGCAGCATCGAGGTGGGCAAATGGGCCGACCTGGTGATCTGGAAGCCTGCGTTTTTTGGTGTCAAACCCGCCCTCATCATGAAGGGTGGCTTCATCGCGCTGGCCGCCATGGGCGACCCGAACGCTTCCATCCCCACACCGCAGCCGGTGCACTACCGCCCCATGTTTGGCAGCTATGGCGGGGCGCTGTCGCGCGGCTCGCTGACTTTTGTCTCGCAAGCGGGTTTGCAGGCGGGCGTGGGTGCACGTTATGGTCTGCAAAAAACCTTGTCGGCCGTGAAAAACATCCGCCAAGTAGGCAAGCGCGACATGGTCCACAATGACTACGCGCCCCGCATGGAAGTCGATGCCCAAACTTATGCGGTGCGTGCCGACGGTCAATTGCTGGTGTGCGAACCGGCCACCAGCCTGCCCATGACTCAACGCTACTTTTTGTTCTAAAACAAACTCCTCTGTAGGAGCCCACTCCTTGGGCGATGGGCGTGGCACACACCCCACACAGGCATCGCCCACAGGGTGGGCTCCTACAAAACCCAAAGCCATGACCTCGTTACTCCTCTGCTCCAAACTCATGCCCCAAGGCCGTGGACTGGCCCGCGTGCTGATCCAACGTGCCAGCACCATCACCCTGGACTGGGACACCCGCCAGAAAAGCCGCTTTGATGCGACCGACAGCGAAGGCCGTGCCCTGGGCATCTTTTTGCCCAGAGGCACCGTGGTGCGCGGCGGCGATGTGCTGGTGGCCGAAGACGGCTCGCTCGTGTGCGTGCAAGCCGCACCACAAGCCGTGCTGCGCATCACCGCCTGCACCGAGCACGGATCGCCCTTTGACCTGACCCGCGCCGCCTACCACCTGGGCAACCGGCATGTGCCCATCGAGCTGCAACCCGACCACCTGAAGATCGAACCCGACCATGTGCTGGCCGACATGCTGCGTGCCATGCACATGACGGTGATCGAGGTGTCTGAATCTTTTGAGCCCGAAAACGGTGCATATGGTGACCACGGTGGGCATGCCGGTCACGGACACTCACCAGCTCATGGCCACGATCACCCACACACCGACAACGCCGCAACTGCCGAGCCGCATGTGCATGGCCCAGATTGCCAACACGGGCATGCAGCACCTGCTTCAAGCCCGGCAGTGGCCAAGCGCATTCCTATCGGCATCCCAATCCGCACCGTGCAAGCCGCGCCCCATGTGCTCGGCCCCGACTGCGAGCATGAGCACTGACACCGCGCCTTCGGGTTTGCTGCAACTGATCTGGCTCGCATCGCCAGCGTTGCCCATCGGCGGCTTTTCGTATTCCGAAGGCCTGGAAGCCGCCATCGAGCAAGGCCTGGTGCACAACGAAGCCAGCGCCACCGATTGGGTGGTGGACCAGCTGCACCTGACGCAGTCTCGCGGCGACATGGCGGTGCTGGCACAAGCCATTCCAGCTTGGCAGCGCCATGACACCGCCCGCCTGCAAGCGCTGAACGACTGGGTCATGGCTACCCGAGAAACCGCCGAGATGCGCTTGCAAACCGAACAAATGGGCCGCTCTCTGCTTGACTGGCTGCGCAACCTGCAGCAGGCCAGCCACGCGCAACTGCAGTTTTGCGCCAGCCTGCCTGTGACCTACCCGCTGGCCATGTCCTTGGCTTTGTCCCTGGCCAATACGCCACTGGACCAAGCCCTGCAGGCTTATGCCTTTGGCTGGGCCGAGAACATGACCCAGGCAGCACTCAAGTCCGTGCCTTTGGGTCAAAGCGCAGGTCAACGCATGCTGGCGCGGCTGGCCCGCGAAATCCCGCTGGCGGTGCAAACCGCCATGCAAACGAACGACGAAGACCGGCAAGCCTTCAGCCCCATGCTGGCCATCCTGTCGTCCCGCCACGAAACCCAATACTCCCGAATTTTCAGATCATGACTTCTGCACTGCACCACATCCCCCACCGCACCAAAAAGCTTCCTCCTCTGCGCGTGGGCATCGGCGGACCGGTTGGCTCTGGCAAAACCACGCTGCTCGAGATGCTGTGCAAAAACATGCGTGAGCGCTGGGACCTGATCGCCATCACCAACGACATCTACACCAAAGAAGACCAGCGCCTGCTGACGGTGAGCGGTGCCCTGCCCGCTGAGCGCATCATGGGCGTGGAAACCGGTGGCTGCCCCCACACCGCCATCCGCGAAGACGCGTCCATCAACCTTGAAGCGATTGACCGCATGCTCGAAAAGTTTCCCAACGCCGACGTGGTCTTCATCGAGAGCGGTGGCGACAACCTGGCAGCCACCTTCAGCCCCGAACTCAGTGACCTCACGATCTACGTGATCGACGTGGCGGCGGGCGAAAAAATTCCGCGCAAAGGCGGCCCCGGCATCACCAAAAGCGACCTGTTCGTCATCAACAAAACCGACCTGGCCCCGCATGTGGGCGCTGACCTGCAAGTCATGCGCGACGACACCAACCGCATGCGCCCCAACCCCGAAACCCGCCCTTGGGTGATGACCAACTTGAAAACCCTGGACGGCTTGGCCGAAGTGGTGGCTTTCATCGAAAAGCGCGGCATGCTGGCCACCGCTTGATGCGGACCGCTTCTTTTTGAACACGCCTGCCTCAAAAGCCCGCATCTAAGCCGTTACAATCTACCTCCAAGGAAGCGTGGCAGAGTGGTCGATTGCACCGGTCTTGAAAACCGGCGACTCGAAAGGGTCCGTGAGTTCGAATCTCACCGCTTCCGCCAGATCACATTACAAATCAAGCGCTTAGGCGCTTTTTTTGTTGCCGAAAGCAAATTGAACTTCTATCAATTCAGATTTTGCAAAGACCCTTTATTTCACCAAATAAACATTCAAAGTAGTTTAGAATTTTTTACATCTGATTAAAAATATTAGACGAGACTGCAATTCAGAATAAATAAATAATCGATGCAAGACAATAAAAAAAGGGGCCTGAGCCCCTTTTTTTATTCGTGATTTATTTAAAATAAAATCAGAACTTGTAACCAATGCTCACACCGGCTTTGACAAGGCTTGGTTTGTAGGTTTCAGTCACATCTGTGTAATAGGATTTGGTGTTGAAATTAATTTTTTCAATTTCAACTGTGCCGTACAACTCATTTGTGATTTTAAACTTGACACCAACACCGAAACCTGTGCCATTGTGTTTCATACTGGCAGAGCCTGCATCACCCGCTACTGGCGTTGAATCCAAAGTGTAATCAAAAGTGTTTTTGCCAGTTGCGCGAACGATGCTGAATTTTGCATAGGCTTGAACCGAATCATTCAGGTTATAACCTGGCTCAATGGAGATGCCCCAAACGTTGGAGAGTTTGAATTCATCAGACCAGATACCGCCAGTATCTACGGAAAAACTGCGCAAGGAACCAGATTTTTGTGAACCCAGCATGGTGAAAACACCACCAGCCATATTAAAAGCACCGTAAGACTTTGAATAATTCAAAGACAGATTACCAACGGCTTTGGTGTCAGAAACTTTGCCATCAGGGCTGTAGTCTTTTAAAGTGGTTTGTGCAGCGTTAAAACCAATACCCGCTTGGATGGAAGGACCGTCGAATGTACCAGCAGCGGACACCGTAGAAATGGCCGCAAAAGATGCGGCAATGAAAAATCGTGATTTGATCATGGAAACCTCTAGAGGAAAAATTATTATTGAAAATATCACTTGATAAATTTAAATAAATATTCGAGTGACATTCAATCATACACACGCCATCGCAAAAAACTCTTGACACATGAAAAAGTGACTGACAGCAACTTTTACAAATTTTCAAGGAAATATAATTAATTAATGTTTTTAATTAAAATAATTTATATATTTATATCAATTTACTTATATTCACAAACCAACCCTTTTCAAGCTCAAGCACTTGGGACATACGCCAGCTTGAACACCCTTGCCCTTCGAACTACTCATCTGGGCAAAAACCTCTCAAAAAAACCACTTCCGTCAATTGCCCACACAGGGTGCGCTGATTGTTTGAGCCATGCGACTTGTAGAGCGCCCCAGCCGAGCTCAGGATTTTGAGAGCCGCAAAGCCCAAGGTCCCAGAAAAATACCCATGGCCAGGACGGCAAATGCGGCTGTCCAGGCTTGAGGTTCTTGAATACCGCCATGGGCATCCAAGGCCAGGCCTAGCAGCCATCCCGACAAGGCAGACAAGCCAAAACCCACGGTGGAGTGCAAGGCCAAGGTCAGACCCTTGAAGGATGGTTGAGCGTGCGACATCATCCCGGCCGTCAAGGAGCCCGAGTCGGCAGGTACGGTCACGGCATACACCACCAACAAGCCCAGCAGCAACCAAGGCGAACCGTCCGCCCCCCAAGCCACCAGCAAAGCGGTCAGGCCAGAGGCCAGCTGAATCCAGGTCAATGCACGTTGTCGGCCAAAGCGCAAACACAGTTCATTGCCCAAAATGCTCGCAGGCATGGCCAGCAAAGAGGCCACAAAGCTGACCCACATGGGGTCAGGCAGTTGTAGCCCTGAATGGCGTGCGACCACAAACGCCCAAAACGCCACAATCCAGGTTCTGAATCCATACAGTTCAAAGCAATGTGCGCCATAAGCCAGGATGTAAGCCATGGCCGGTCGATTGCGCAAAACGGGACGAATGTCCAGCAAGTGACCGGGCACCACAACCGGTTGCCGTGGGGCCATTTTCCAAGCGACCACAATCATGTACAAGGGCCCCAAAGCGGTGATGGCAAACGCCCAACGCCAGCCCCAGGATTGGGCCAACAGTTGCGACACCAAAAATGAGAACCCGACGCCCATGGAATAACTGGCGGTGTACAAGGTGATGCTGCGCGAGGCATCGGCCTGCCCCAAGCGGTCTGTCAGTGCCCGCAATCCGGGCATATAGGCCCCAGCAAAGCTGGCACCGGCCATGGCCCAAAACACCATCCCGCTCCACCAACTGTTTGCAAAGCAGGCAAAGGCCAAGGTACTCAAGGCACTGCACAAAGACCCCCAAAACAAGATGCGTCTGGCGTCCAAGCGGTCCGTCAATGCCGTCAAACCGGGCACAGCCACCATGTAGCCACAAGCATAGGCCGCAGCCAACAAGCCGGCTTGTGTGCTGCTCATGCCCCAAACCGGCATGAGGTGCTGAACCATCACAGCGGGTACCACCACATGGGGCAATAGATTGCCCACTTGGCCCACACACATGGCCCACACCAGGCGGGTGCCTTGCAGAGTTTTCACGCCGCTCACCTACCAGGCGGCATCCAGGATGCTGCGCACATCTTGGGGGCCATGGATTTTTCTGGGGTTGGTGTGGATAAGGCGGTCGTGCATGGCGTTGTGCGCAATGAGGTCCAGCATGTCGGCGGGCACCCCCACCTCGCGCAAGGTGCTGGGCAAACCCAGTTCGGCCACCAATTCGGCCAGCAGATCACAAGCGGGCTTGTTCGGCTCGCCCAAGGCTTCGCTCACCCGTTTTTGTTGCTCGGCGTTCACGCTGTGGTTGTAGCGCATCACATGGGGCAGCATGACACAAGAGGTGTACCCATGAGGCACCCCAGCAGTGCCACCCAACACATGGCCAATGCCATGGCTGGCCCCTTTGTGCACGCCTGCACTCGAGCCGATGATGGACATCCATGCCCCCAACTGGCAATCGAGTCGGGCGTTCAGATCAGAGGGGTCTTTTTTGACGGCCCGCAAACCTCGGCCCAAAAGGCGCAAGGCCTGAAAGGAGGTGGCCTCTGACATGGGGTGGGTGTTGACAGAGCACAGGTCTTCCACGGCATGGTCTACAGCGCGTAGGCCTGTAGACAACCACAACCATTCAGGGGTGTGGACCGTCAAGGCCGGATCCAGGATCACGGTACGAGGTGACGCTTTGGGGTGCAGAAAATTTTCTTTGTACCCCTTGGCCGTATCGGTGCAACCGGCCAAGGCGCTGAATTCACCCGCCGACAAGGTGGTCGAGATCACCGTGCTGGGCACGCTGGGGCCATTGAATTCGGGCCGCTCCACACGCCCATCGGCATGGACCCGGGTGGCCAAGCGGTCCAGGTCCTCGGGTGAGTCGATGGCATTGCTCATGCACAGGGTCAGCATTTTTCCGGCATCGGTGATCGAGCCGCCCCCCAGCGTCAAAATCAGATCGGCCCGTGCATTCAAGGCCTCATGTGCCGCCTTGACCACAGCTGTGCGCGGTGTGTGTGCAGGCATGTCAGAAAACACCCCCACGCAGCGTGTACCCAAGACTCCTCTGAGTTGATCCACCACATCGGTGTGGCGCGTCAAGCTGCCACTGGCCAACACAAACACCCGCTGGGCGTCCACCGTTTGAACCTCTTGGGCAAAGGCCTGCACAAAGGGAACGCCATAAACAATGCGCTGCGTGTTGGGATAACTGTAGAGGCCAGAACGCATGAGAGTGGTCTTTCATGTCCATGAAACTGGAAGGCTTCATCATCTCGCATCCACGCGGGTTTGGAGTCGCCTAGTTGTCTCGATCTGCCTTGACTTACCCATTGAAAGCTTCAAGATGAGCTGAGTTTCATTGACCGGCGAAAGTAGAGACATGCATGATTTTGTATTTCCTGCAGTGACGCTGCCCGAGAGTGCGCAGTTGTTGCGACAGCAGGTTCGGGCATTTCTTCAACGAGAAATGGATGCGGGGAGTTTCACGCCACGCAAAAATTCCTGGTCTGAAGGCGATGCCGAATTCAGCCGCAAATGTGGGCAGGCTGGCTACATCGGCATGGTGTGGCCCCGCCAATACGGAGGCCAGGAACGCACTGCCCTGGAGCGGTATGTGATGACCGAAGAGATGCTGGCTGGCGGTGCCCCCGTGGGGGCGCACTGGGTGGCCGATCGGCAAAGCGGCAACCAGATTTTGCGTCATGGCAGCGAACGGGCTCGCCGCCTGATCTTGCCCCAAATTGCAGCGGGTGAATGCTTTTTTGCCATCGGCATGAGCGAGCCCGATTCGGGCTCGGATTTGGCCGCCGTCAGAAGCAAAGCCGTCAAGGTGGAGGGGGGCTGGAAACTCTCGGGCACCAAGGTCTGGACCAGCAGCGCCCACCGTGCGCATTACCTGATTGCCTTGGTGCGTACGGCCCCCAAAGAAGAAGACCGCCATGCGGGCATGACTCAATTCATCGTCGACTTGAAATCACCCGGCCTGAGCCTGAGCCCCATCCTGAACATCTATGGCGCACACGACTGGAACGAAGTGGTTTTTGATGAATGCTTTGTGCCCGATGACATGGTGATGGGTGAAGTCGGTGGTGGCTGGGACATGGTGACCAGTGAATTGGCTTTCGAGCGATCGGGGCCAGACCGCTTTTTGAGCACCTACCAGTTGCTGCTGGCGTCGATGGAAAAACTGGGCGACCAACCCGATGCGAGATCGGTCAATGAAATAGGTCGTTTTGTGGCGCACTTGACCACCTTGCGGCGCATGTCCACGTCAGTGGCCGGCATGCTCACACAGGGACAAAAACCGATTCTTGAAGCGGCTTTGGTCAAAGACATTGGCACCGCATTTGAGCGTGAAATTCCCGAAATATTTCGGCAACTGATTCCCACCGAGCCGGTGATGGACAACGACAGCAGCGACTTTGACGCATTGCTGGGCATGAACATGTTGAAGGCTCCCGGCTTCACCATCCGGGGGGGAACCCGGGAAATATTGCGTGGAATGATTGCCAAAGGATTGGGACTGCGATGAGCGATATTCGTGACGATCTTGAAAAAACGGTTGACCGCATTTGTGAGGCCCATTGCCTCAAAGAAGTGTTCATGTCGAGCGAGGAAGGCACTTGGCCCCAAGCCCTTTGGCAGGCACTGCAAGAGGTGGGCTTGCCCCAGGCTTGCCTGAGTGAAGAACAAGGCGGCAGTGGTTTGAGTTATGCCGATGCGCTCTTTGTTTTGCGGCGCAGCGCCTTCCACGGCGCACCGGTGCCACTGGCCGAGACTTTTTTGGCTGGACGCTTGTTGTCTGCCGCAGGTCTGAGCGTGCCCGAGGGCGTTTTATCGGTCAGCGTGGCCCACACCAAAGACCATTTGCAGCTCCAAGGTGACGGCGAACAAACCCGCTTGTCGGGCCTGGCTCACCGCGTGCCTTGGGGGCTGTCTTGTGACCATTTGGTGCTGGTGGCGCAGCGAGATGGCGTGCCTTGTGTGGTGCGGGTCGAGCGTCAGGCGCTGGCCACAGTGGCCCACACAGCGGTCAAAAATCTGGCTGGTGAACCCCGCATTGATTTCAACTTTCAAAACACCCCTTGCGCCGCGGTCGCCCCCCTGGCGCAAGCGAACGAGCGACTGTTGTGCGAAGGGGCTTTGATGCGGTCGGTGCAAATGGCCGGTGCTTTGCAACGCGCCTTGGCGTACAGCCTGCAGTACGCCAATGACCGTGTTCAGTTTGGCCGCCCCATTGGCAAATTTCAGGCCGTGCAGCACATGCTGGCGGTTTTGGCAGGCCATGTGGCCGCCAGCGCCGCCGCTGTGGATGCCGCCATTGAGGCCTCAGAGAATGAACCTTCGGACTTTGCCGTGGCCGTGGCCAAGTCCAGGGCCGGTGAAGCGGCAGGCAAAGGGGCCGAAATTGCACACCAAGTGCATGGTGCCATGGGCTTTACCCGCGAGCACAACCTTCACCACCTGACACGCAGACTCTGGTCCTGGCGTGACGAGTTTGGCAACGAAACCCATTGGCAGACTCGCATCGGCGAGATGGCTTTGAAGCAAGGGGCCAACATGCTGTGGCCTTTCCTCACGCGTTTGTGATTTTTTCAACTGACTCAGGAGACAAAAAACATGCTCAAGCGAAACTTTCTCACCGGCTGCGCTTTGTCGTTGGCCATGGCCCTGTGCACAGGGGCAGTGGCCCAAGACAAAGACTTTCCGTCCAAACCTTTTCGCATTTTTGTCCCCTTCACGGCCGGCAGCGGCTCTGACACCTCGGCCCGCTTTTTTGGCGATCGACTGGCCAAGCAGTTGGGTCAGTCGGCCACGGTTGAAAACAAACCCGGTGCCAGTGGCATCATTTCGGTTCAGGCCTTGTTGGCTTTGCCCGCCGATGGTCACGCGATTTTGTTGGCCAGCAATTCACCCATCTCGGTCAATCCCATCAGCATCAAAAATCTCCCCTACAACCCCATGACCGACTTGACGCCTTTGGCCGGTCTGTCGCGCAACATGAATGTCTGGGTGGTGTCTGGCAATTCCAAGTTCAACCATTTGAAAGATGTGGTGGAACATTCCAAAAAGAATCCCACCAAACCATTGAGCCTGGCCAATTACTCGGCGGGCTATCGTTTGGCAGGTGAATGGTTTTCCAACATGGCCGACGTCAAGTTCAACCACATCACCTACAAAGGGGGCGCTCAAATTTTTACCGACCTGATGGGGGATCAACTGGATGTGGGCATTGCCGATCTGGGCGGGGCTGCGGCCTTGATCAAATCAGGCAAGCTCAAGGCACTGGCCGTCTCAGGTGAGAAAAGACACCCCGATTTCCCCAACGTCCCGACCTTCATTGACAGTGGTTTTCCTGAATATGTGAACTACTCCTGGACGTCGTTTTACGTCAAGGCCGGCACGCCAGAAGCCATCAAGAAAAAGCTCATTGAAGCCTTGGTCAAAGTCAGGGATTCTCGTGAAGGCATGGACTTCAACAAAGCTTCCGGTTCAGACAACATGCCTTACTTTGGTGACTCGATGCTGAAATTCCAGCAAGACGAGCTCGAGCGGTTCACACGTATTTCCAAAATGGCTGGCATGCAACCCGAATGAAAGCCCACGGCATGTCGATGTACAGACCCGATTTGCTGGCGGGCAAGCGCATCCTGATCACGGGTGGTGGCACAGGCTTGGGCAAAAGCATTGGCCAGCGGTATGTGGCTTTGGGTGCAGACTTGGTGATTTGTGGTCGACGCCCAGACGTGTTGAGCCAAACAGCCCAAGAGTTCAAGAGCACCTTGGGTGTTGACATTGAAACGCATGTCTGTGACGTACGGGATGCGCAGGCCGTGCAAGACATGATGGACGCCATCTGGGCCAAAGCACCACTGGATGTGCTGCTCAACAATGCGGCGGGCAATTTTTTGGCCCGAACTGAACGCCTGTCCACGCGTGCTTTTGATGCGGTGGTCGACATCGTGCTCAAGGGTTCGGCCTACTGCACCCTGGACGTGGGCCGCCGTTGGATCGAGGCTGGACGCCCAGGCACGGTGATGTCCATCCTGACCCAGTCGGCCCTGACCGGCATGCCCTTCACAGTGCCATCGGCCATGGCCAAGGCCGGTGCACTGGCCATGATCAAAAGCCTGGCCGTCGAATGGGGCCCTTATGGCATTCGCACCGTGGGGGTGGTGCCAGGGCCGTTTCCGACCGAAGGTGCTTGGTCTCGCCTGATGCCGCAAGAACGCATCGGTGACGCCCCCATTGAACAAGGTGTGGCGCTGCGGCGTGTCGGGCAGCACCATGAATTGGCCGACTTGTGTGTGTACTTGATTTCAGACAGTGCCGCCTTCATCACGGGAGAGGCCGTGATCATCGATGGCGGCCGAATGCTGCAAGGTGCGGCAGGCGCATCGGCTTACAACATGCAGCACTGGCCTGACAGCACCTGGGACAGCCTCAAACCCAAGAAAAACACAGCATGAGTGACGCCAACATCGACTTGTCTGATGGGCCTTTGACAGGCATTCGCATACTGGACCTGACCTCGGTGGTGCTGGGTCCTCTGGCCACACAAATTCTGGGCGATTACGGTGCTGAGGTCATCAAGATCGAAAGCCTTGAAGGTGATTTGATGCGCTCCAACGGCGTGAACCTCTCGCCCAGCATGAGCTCCATTTATCTGGCCATCAACCGCAACAAACAATCCTTGGCCTTGGACTTGAAGTCAGAGCAAGGCAAAGCCATTTTGCGGCAATTGATTCCGCGGGTGGATGTGCTGGTGCACAACATGCGGGTCTCGGCCATTGAAAAACTCGGTTTTGGCTACGACGCAGTGGCCCAAGCCAACCCCCAAATCGTCTACTGCGCCGCCACAGGTTTTGACCAAGATGGCCCCGACAAGGACCGCCCCGCTTTTGACGACATCATTCAGGCAGCTTGTGGATTGGCCAGTGTCAACAGCCTGGACCGCGATCGGCCAGATTACGTCTCCACACTGGTGGCCGACAAAACCACAGGCATGGTTTTGGTCAACGCCGTTTTGGCAGCCTTGCTGGCCAAGTCGCGCAGCGGCCAAGGGCAATATGTGGAAGTGCCCATGCTAGAGACCATGGTGGCCTTCACCTTGGTGGAGCACCTGGGGGGACTGACCCGCAACCCAGCCACGCAAAGCGCTGGCTACAGCCGTGTGTTGGGTGGTGGACGTCAACCCAGCCCCACACGCGATGGCTTCATTGCCATGCTGCCGTACACCAACCACCATTGGGAAAGTTTTTTCAAAGATGCGGGTCAAGAGGCCTTGGGCCAGTCTTTGGGGGTGAGCAACCGCGTCACACGCAATGCCAACATCAAAGGGCTGTACGCCGCTTTGCACCAAATCACCGCCACCAAAACCACCGCCGAATGGATTGAGATTTGCGACCGACTGGACATTCCCGCCACCCCCATCTACGCCATGGAGGACTTGCCAGCTCACCCCCAATTACAAGCCGTGGGCCTGTTTGAGGACACGGTCCACCCTGACGTTGGGGCCATTCGTTATGTGCGCCCTACTGTCAAATTTGCCAAAACACCGGCCAAGGTGCGCCATCAGGCCCACCGCCTAGGCCAGGACACGCACACCATCTTGTCTGAGTTGGGTTACAGCGCCGATCAAATCCAGGCACTGGCCGATCAAGGCGTCATTTTGAACAGCAACTGACGATTCTTACCTCTCCTACAACAGGACCTCCCATGAGCACTGCCCCTGATCTGAACATCACCCAGGACCAACATGTCACCTTGGTGGAAATTTGCAGACCACCTCACAATTTTTTTGACTTTGAATTGATCCAGCAAATTGCCAATACCTTCGAAGCCCTGGATCAGAACCCGCAGTGTCGGGCTATTGTGCTGGCCTCTCAGGGCACGGCATTTTGTGCCGGGGCCAATTTCAACAGCCCGGATGACAAAATCAGCCGCCCTGAAAACCCAGGCACCAATCCTTTGTATTTCGAGGCCATTCGGATTTTTTCTTGCCGTAAACCGATTGTGGCGGCCATTCAAGGCGCTGCTGTGGGTGGCGGACTCGGCTTGGCCTTGGTGGCCGATTTCCGCGTCACCTGCCCAGAAGCCCGTTTCACGGCCAACTTCAACCGTTTGGGCTTTCATCCGGGTTTTGGTCTGTCGGTCACTTTGCCCCGCTTGGTAGGGATTCAAAAAGCCAATTTGCTGTTTTTCACGGGCAGGCGCATTGGGGGACAAGAAGCCTTGGACATGGGGTTGGCCGATGTGCTGGTGGCCCAATCCGATGTGCGTGCCGAAGCCCTCCAACTCGCCCACGAAATCGCTGTCTCAGCCCCGCTGTCGGTTCAGTCCACACGGGCCACCCTGCGCCAAGGCTTGGTGCCGCAACTGCAGCAAGCGGTAGCGCATGAAAGTGCCGAGCAAAACTGGCAGTTCAAAACCGAAGATTTCAAAGAAGGCGTCAAAGCCATGACCGAACGCCGACCACCGCAGTTCCAAGCCCGCTGAATGGGTGGTTGCGCGGGTGGCTGCACAGGCCAACTCGCGCCGGCCTGTGCAACAAGGATGGTGAACATCCCTGTGGCTTGATCACCATTTGACTTTGCCGCTGCCCACATCCATCACCATGCGTGTGGACAGATACAGCCGTGGCGCGATCGAGTCGATGAAGATGTACTCGTCGTCGTTCGAGTGGGCTCCAAAGCCGCGCAGTCCAAAACTCTCCAGCACACCACCTTTGGGACGCAGCCCGGCAAACGCGGCATCCGTCCCCCCACCGGTGGCACGCTCTTGGACCATCAGGTTTTGACCGATTTCCTGAAAAATGCCCAAGGCGTGTTGCGCCATGACCCGAGATGCTTGAGTGGCTTCAAAGGCTGGACGGCTTCTGTAAAAACTCAGGTCAATTTGGGTGTCCGGGACCAACTTGTCCTTGATGGCTTCTTTCAAGCTGGCCTCCATCTGATCCAGGTCCTTGTTGGACAGCGAACGCACATCGGCAATGGCGCTGGCTGAAGCGGGAATCACATTGCGGACATCGCCACCCCGGGCCACGGTCCAGTTGATCTTGAGTCCCTTGGACGGGTCACCAAAGTTGCGGGTCTTGAGCATCTGGTGCGCCAATTCGTAGACTGCGTTGCGCCCGCCTTCGGGGTTGGCGCCAGCATGAGAGGCTTTGCCGGTGACTTTCATCTCCACAATGGCAATGCTGCTGGTGGCCAGTCGAACCATGTCTTTGTCGACACCACCGCCTTCAAAGGACATCACCGCATCGTATTCCTCGCCCAACCGGACCAGCAAGGCGCTGGAGCCCGCCGAGCCCACTTCTTCGTCGCCGTTGATGGCCACAGCGAGTTCTGCGTAATCGTCAAAACCCAAATCCTGCAGCATCTGCACGGTGTGCAAAATCAAGGCCACACCCCCTTTATCGTCTGAAATCGCCAAGCCATAAGCCCGGTTGCCATCGATGCGAAAGGGCTGTTTGGCCACCATGCCCTTCAAATAGACCGTGTCCATGTGCGCGATCAACAGCACTTTCTTTTGGCCCTTGCCTTTTTTGGTGCCCATCACCACCGAACCGAGCTTGGCGCCTTTGAGTTGGGGGTGAAAGTCTGGGGCCTGCGTGGGAATGGTTTTGACCTCCATGCCCATTTGCTGCAGACGTTGCCCAATCAACTGGCTGATTTTTTCAAGGCCCTCCAGATCCCGGCTGCCCGACTCGATGGAAACCAAAGTTTTGAGGGTGTCCAGCAAGGCGGGTGTTTGGGATTGGGCCATCGTTTGAACACGGGCCTTGGCAGGGTCGCTTGGGGACTGAGCCCAAGCTGGTGTGAATGCTGCTGCGCAGCAGCTGGCAGCCAACAGCAGCCGGGTCGCTTGACGGTTGGAACGACGAACCCAATTCGAAAGCAACATGACGTTTTCCTCAGTGATGGATGGATGGGGTCATTTAACGACTTTGACTGAAGCCAGTCAGCAGCATTCGCGACAGCACAAGCACGCGTGGGGCTGCTCTGCAGGGGGCATTGCAAAGGCGACACGCGTGTGCGGCAGCCTTGCTAAGCTTGCAACCTACAGGAGAAAAACATGACACACAAAATGGCCATCATCGGACTGGGCATCATGGGCCGGCGCATGCTGGAAAACACTTTGCAACATCCCGCCTTTGAGGTGTGCGGCGTCTGGGACCCTTCGCCCGCATCGGTGGCCAAAACGCGGGAGATGGCACCTGAGGTGCCCGTTGCAGCCCATGCGCAAGCCGCCATGGCCGGGGCCGATGTGGTGTACCTGGCCTGCCCGCCAGGCCCGCGCAAAACCTACGCCTTGCAAGCCGCTGCGGCTGGGCAAGGCGTGTTCATGGAAAAACCCCTGGGCACTGACAACGCGCAAAGCCGTGATTTGGTCACTCAACTGCGCCAAGCGCGTTTGCCCGGCGTGGTCAACTTCACCCAGGCGGCGTCGCGGGGTTTCGAAGAACTGCAACGTGCCATGGACGCTGGAGAAACGGGTGAACTGCTGGGCATTGACATCGTGGTGAACTACCCGGCCTGGCCCCGTGCTTGGCAAAAAGACGCCGACTGGCTGCGCCTGCGCGAGGAAGGTGGTTACACCCGCGAAGTGACCTCACATTTCTTGTTTTTGGCCGGGCGCTTTTTGGGCCCACTGACTTTGCAGCAGGCTTTGCCGCGTTACCCGCAAGACCCCACCTTGTGCGAGTTGGACATGCTGGCACGCTTGACCACGGCCGATGGCAAGCCCGTCACGGTCATGGCCACCACGGGTGGCCAGCAACCCGACCGTCAAGAAGTCACGGTGCGCGGCAGCCGCATGAACCACCAATTCAGGGAGTTTTACCAACTGTGGCGCTCAAACGGCGGCCCCTGGGAGGAGGCCTTGGACTGGCGCACCGAAGACCCGCGCACCAGCGCTTTGCAGCGTCAGTTGAGTGAGGTGGATTTGTGGCTGCGCGGCCAGCCGCACAAACTGGCCACGGCCGAAGAAGCCTTGGCAGTCCAGGAGTTGGTGGAAGCCATGCTGGCGGGGAAGTCCTGATTTCCACTTCCAAGGTGCACCTGACCTGACCCGCCGCTGTGCCGCTGTCGCGGCCTGCGAACAGCTCAGGGCCCTCAGTCGGCTTTGATGTTGGCGCTTCTGACGGTTTTGCCCCACAACTCAAAATCGGATTTGATCCGTTCTGTGGTTTGCTGGGGCGTCATGGGCATAGGGTCGTAGCCTTCGCGTTTGATGGCGGCGATCACTTCCGGGTCTTTCAAGACGCTGGCCATGGCAGGGACCCATTTGTCCATCACTTCCTTGGGCAGACCGGCCGGCCCAACAATGCCAAACCAAATGCTGGCATCAAAGCCTGGAAATCCGGCTTCGGCCATGGTGGGCACATCGGGGAACATGGAACTGCGTTTGCTGGAGGAATCGGCCAAGGCCCGCAGTTTGCCGGCCTGAATGTGAGAAGCTGCTGAGCCCAACGAAGAAAACAACACCGGCACATGCCCCCCGAGCAATTCGGTGATGGCAGGGCTTCCGCCTTTGTAGGGAATGTGGCCAATGTCCAGCTTGGCGGCGGCCTTGAATTGCTCACCCGCCAGATGCCCCACACCGCCCACCCCTGAGGTGCCATAACTCCAGTTTTTGGGGTCTTTTTTGGCCAATTCCACCAAGGACTTCATGTCCGTTGCTTTGGATGTGGGCAGGACCACCACCACCACACCACCACCCCCCACCATCGAGATGGGCGTAAAGCTGCTCAAGGGGTCGTAGCCGAGTTTGCGCATGTGCGGCAAGATCGTCATGGGGCCTGAGTCTGTGATGTGAAAGGTATAGCCATCGGCAGGCGCTTTGGCGGTTATTTCTGCGGCCAACGCTGCCCCGGCACCTGGCTTGTAATCCATCACAAAAGGCTGTTTGAACATGCGTGACAACCGATCGGTGATGGGGCGCACCAATTTGTCAGCCGCACCACCTGGCGCATAGCCCACCACCATGCGAATGGGCTTGTCCGGGTACTCTGCGCTGGCTGGCGAGACCAGTGCGGCCAAGCCAAAGGTGGCGGTCAAAAGGGTTTTGATCATGTGCATGGTTTACTCCTGTGGGTTCATGAGGGCGTCTGGAATCAGAACGATGGCCCCTTGCGTGGTTCGGCTCTCCAGCAACCGGTGTGCCTCACTGGCCTGACTCAGGGGCAGCAAGGTGTCAATGTCCAAGCGAATCGTGGGGTCGCCCAAGATGCCGAAGGCCTCCACGCTCATGGCGAGCATGTCAGCGCGGTTGGCGATGTACGTGCGCAAAGTGGGGCGGCATACCCACAGCGATTGGCTGTGCAGGTCTTGCAAGGCAAAACCCTCAACTTGCCCGGACGCGGTGCCAAAGTTGACCACCAGCCCCTTGGGCTCCAAGCACTTCAGGGAGCCGTCAAAAGTGTCTTTTCCGACCGAGTCAAACACCACGCTCACGCCCTGTCCCTGCGTGATGCGTTTGACCTCGGAGACAAAGTCCTCGCTGCGGTAATTGATGGCGAAATCTGCCCCCAGCGCCAAGGCGGTCTGGACCTTGGTTTCGCTGCCTGCAGTGGCCAACACCACCAAGCCCAAGCGTTTGGCCCACTGGACCAAAATTTGCCCCACCCCACCGGCAGCGGCATGCACCAGCACGCGGGTGCCGGGCTCGAGTTGGCGCATTTGCTTGAGCAGGTACTGACAAGTGAGGGCCCGCACCAAACCGGCCGCCACACGCACATCGTCCACATCGGGCGGCACAGGGATCAGCCGCTCGGCCGACACCGCCACATGGGTGCTGTAGCTGCCCACGCCTGCGTTGGTGTAGGTGACCTTTTGCCCCAATTGCAAGTCTTTGACCTGCGATCCCAACGCCACGATTTCGCCCACGGCATTGATGCCAGGCACAAAGGGAGGCTGCGGGTTGTGTGAATGGGCCTGCCCCGCCCGCAAGTAAATATCGACAAAGTTCACGCCAATGGCCGTGTGAACCAAAACCACCTGATGCGGTGCTGGCACAGGAACCTCGATCGAACGACTTTGCAGAACTTCAGGCCCACCGATGGCGGTGACCTGTATTTCAAACGGAGATGCCATCTTGCTTTCCAGAAAAGAAGCCATTGCACACGGGCTGGACAAGCCCCACGGCCCATGCACAACACACGCTGCAGTATCTTCAGACCCGCCCACAAAACTGTCGCCTAGCGGACTTTCTTCGGGATATCACGAAGGCGCAAGGATGGACCAATCCTCATAATGAATTGGATCGCAGCGACCTTGGTGCGTTCAATGCGAGGCAGGGCATGTCCGGTTGCGTGCCTTTCAAAACAATGGAGACAAAACATGGCTCAAATGAATTTGAAGGTCAATGGCAAAGGCCGCTCGGTCGACGCCGATCAGGACATCCCTCTGCTTTACGCCCTGCGCGATCAATTGGGACTCAATGGCCCCAAATTTGGTTGTGGCAAGGGTCAATGCGGGGCGTGCACGGTCTTGGTCAACGGGCAAGCCACCCGCTCTTGCATCACACCCGCTGCCAGTGTGCAGGGCAAAGCCGTGACCACCTTGGAAGGCCTGGGCAGCACGACCAAACCCGGCAAATTGCAACAAGCGTTCATCGACACCCAAGCCGTGCAATGTGGCTATTGCATCAACGGCATGATCATGACGGCCACCGCCTTGCTGGCCAAAAACAAAAATCCGAGCGACCAACAAATCCAAGAAGCCCTGGCCGGCAACCTTTGCCGCTGCGGCACCCATCAACGCATTGTGGCCGCCGTCAAACGCGCCATCACCGCCTGAGGAGAGCACGATGAGCAACTTCAATCGACGTCAATTTTTGGGTGCTGCTGGCGCTGGGGTCTTGGCCGTAGGCTTTTCTTTGACGGGTACAGCCCAAGCGGCCAATGGTCTGGCCCCGACCAAGAGCGTGGCCACAGATGCACTGGACTCGTGGCTGACCATTGACAAAAACAACCGCATTACCCTTTACGTGGGCAAAGTGGATTTGGGCACGGGCACCAAAACGGCACTCAGCCAAATTGCCGCAGACGAGCTGGATGTGGGCTTTGGCCGCATTGACATGGTCATGGGCGACACGGGCACCACACCTGACCAATGGCTCACGGGTGCAGCCATCACCATTTCACAAGGCGGCAGCGAGTTGCGCATTGCTGCGGCCAACGCACGACAAGCCTTGCTGCAGCGAGCAGCCAAAAATTGGGGTGTGCCAGTAACTGAATTGATCGTCAACGATGGGGTGATCGCACACGAGGCCAGTCGCAAAACCGCCACTTACGGGAGCCTCATTGGGTCAGGATTTGAAATCAAGATCGACCCCAAGATTGCCGTTAAAAAACACACCGACTACAAACTCGTGGGTCAGTCGGTGCCGCGCGTGGACATTCCAGCCAAAGTCACTGGCGAGCACCTCTATGTGCACGACCTGCGGCTTCCGGGCATGCTGCATGCCCGGGTCATTCGACCCACCCAAATCGGGGCATCACTGCAAGGGGTCGATGATTCACAGGCCAAAAAGATCAAGGGTTTTGTGCAAACCGTGCGTCAAGGCAACTTTTTGGCGGTTGTGGCCAAAACCGAGTGGGCAGCGATCAAGGCCTCAGATGCCTTGAAGGCCCAATGGAGTTCCGGTGCAGACTTGCCTGCCAAAGCCACTATTTTTGAAGCCTGGCGCAAAATGCCTGTGGCCAAGGAAGAGGCCACACAAAAAGTGGGCGACGTGTCCCAAGTCTTGGGCAGCGCAGCCCGCAGCGTCAAAGCCACCTACAACTTTGCGGTGCAAACGCATGCCTCCATCGGACCGTCGTGTGCGGTGGCCGACTTCAAAAATGGGCAACTGGTGTGCTGGTCAGCGTCGCAGGCCACACACTCCATGCAGCACGAGTTGTCGGTCATCACGGGCTTGCCCAAAACCGCCATCCGGTTGGTGTATCTGGACGGTTCAGGCTGCTATGGCCGCAATGGCCATGAAGATGCAACCGCGGACGCAGCCCTGATTGCCATGAAAATTGGCAAACCTGTGCGCGTGCAATGGACGCGTCAGGATGAAACGGCCTTGGCACCCAAAAGCCCACCACGTTCGATGGATCTGGAAGCCAGTCTGGATGAGCAGGGCAAGATCACCGGTTGGAAAGGCGATTTTTTCATCGCCTTGAACCACATTGCCGCATTCAAACCACTGGATTTTCCATTGCTGGCCGCCAGCGACACAGGCATTCCTCGCCCCGGTAACTGGGTGGGGTTCTTGTTCCAGAATGCCGGAGCGCCTTATGTGGTGCCTAACATCTTGGTCACCACCAAGCACGTTGCACAGACTTTTTTGCGTTCTTCGCATTTGCGCAGTCCTGGCCGTATCGAGAACAGTTTTGCCAACGAATCCTTCATGGACGAATTGGCCGCAGCAGCGGGTGCCGATGCCGCCGAGTTCCGTCTGGCCCACCTGAACGATGCACGCGCCAGCGCTGTCATTCAAGCGGCGCTCAAGGCGTCCAATTGGACAAAGCGACCCTCAGCCAGCCAAGTGACTGCAGGCAACATCGCACGCGGTCGGGGCATTTCATATGTGCGCTACAACAATGCCATCACTTATGTGGCCACGGTCGCAGAGGTGGAGGTCAATCGAAGCACAGGCCAAATCCAGGTCACCAAGGTTTTTGTGGCCCACGATTGTGGGCAAATCATCAACCCCGATGGTGTACTGAACCAGGTAGAAGGTGGTGTCATCCAAACCATCAGCCGAACCCTCATGGAGGAAGTGCAATGGCATGGCAGCACCATTGACAGTGTGGATTGGGCCAGCTACCCCATATTGCGATTCCCCGAAACCCCAACGGTTCAAACGGTGTTGATCAATCAACCAGGTCTGCCCGCCTGGGGTGCGGGCGAACAGACCCCCACCACGGTCCCCGCTGCCATCGCCAATGCGGTGTTTGACGCGACCGGGGTGCGCTTGCGCACCATTCCCTTCACGCCAGAATCCGTTTTGACGGCCCTGAAAGGGGCGGGAGCCAAAACCGCATAAAAGGCATCACCACCGTCAAGCGCCATGCTCGACAGGCCCGGGTCAATGACATTGACCGGGCCTGTGGCTTGGCGTTGGGGTGAGGGTCTTCAATCGCCGATTTTTTCTGCCCATGCCGCCTTGACGTCGTGCACCAGATGGCTCAGCAGTGCTGCGTACGCATCCATCTGACGGGTCTCCGAGTCAGGCGATTCGATGTGATAGCTGATGTGGATGGCGTAAGTTCTGCCGCTGGGTGACTGAATGGGCGAAGCGACTGAGCCCATGCCCGGCTGCCATTGGGTGTAACAAAAGCCGCTCAGCTCGAATTGCTGGAGGGCTTGCTGCAGCTGCTCTTGCGTTTTTGGCCAATCCTTGCCCTGCGCAGATTGCATTTTTTCAAGCAAGCATTGGCGTTGCAAGGCAGGCATGCCCGCCAGATAGGCGCGACCCAAGGAAGTGATGGCCATCGGAATCCGACTGCCGGCCGCTTGGTGCCTGAAAACGCCTTGTCGACTGAATCGAACGGTTTCCACATAGACCATCTCCAGCTGGTCTGCCGTGGCCAGGCTCACATTGACTTTCCGGCTCTGAGCCAACTCGCGCATCAAAGGAAGCGCCACGTCCAGTTCAGGCTCTGTGGACCTGAACGACAAAGCCAGACTCAAACTGGCCACACTCAAACGGTAGGCGTTTTGCTGACGATCAAACTCGAGAAACCCACTGTCCACCAAGGAGCGGCAGAGCCGACTCACTGTGGGCCGCACCAGCCCCGTTCGCTCGGCAATGTCAGCATTGGTCAGTGAATCCACACCATGCCGGAAGGTGCGCAAAATTCTCAGCCCCCGCTCCAGAGATTGGCTGCCCGGCGTTGTTCTCACAAACACCCCGGTCTGGCGTGTTTGTCGACGGCTCGAAGAAGGACCGGCGGTCTGTTTGCTGCTCATAATTTCGAATAGCGAAATTATTGTATTGTGCGGTGTTGTTTTCACAGAGATACTGATTTTGGAATTAATTTTGAAAAATAATCAGTTGGGAAATTGAACGCAGTGCGCCGAGCAGGTCATGCTTTTATTGATGCGACTGTTCGTTCGCTGACTTTGGGGCGAAGAACGGGACAATTTGCGACAACATTGGAGTTGTTTGTTTTATCTGGCTTCAAGCCAGCCAAGCGACCCGCCTAGCCCCTGTTCAACCACACTGACCCCGTTTTCAACCATGCACACCATGCCACGCCACTTGATCCTTTCCACCTGCTGCGCCATTGCGGCCATGCTGACGCCCTTGACTCAGGCCACCGCGCAGGAGTTCCCACCTAAAAAGACCATCAGCATGGTCGTGGGTTTTGTGCCGGGCGGCGCAGCCGACACAGGCGCTCGGATCATTGCCAAAAAACTGGGTGAAAACCTGGGCGTCGCCGTCACCGTGGAAAACAAAGCCGGTGCAGGCGGCAACATCGCCCACCAGTACACCGCCACCGGCCCATCCGATGGCAGTGTGCTCTTGTTGGGTTCTGTGGGTCCGCTGACCATTGCACCCCACATGATGAAGCTCCCCTACGATCCGGTGAAAGACTTGGCCCCGCTGACCATGGCCGTGAACTTTCCCAACGTGTTGGTGGTGCACCCCGGCACGGGCATCAAGACGTTTGCCGAATTCATTGCGGCCGCCAAAAAGAACCCCGGCAAACTCGATTTTGCGTCCACCGGCCCAGGCTCCGCATCTCATTTGGCGGGCGAATTGCTCAACGACATGGCCAAACTCGACACCTTGCATGTCCCCTACAAAGGCGGCGCAGCTGCACTGCAGGACTTGCTGGGTGGCCGTGTGGCAGCCTGGTATGCCACCATGGCCACAGCAGCACCTCACATCGAGGCGGGCAAGATCATTCCCCTGGCCAGCACAGGCACACAACGCCTGGGTGCATTACCGCACATCCCCACGATTGCGGAATCGGGCTATCCAGGATTCAATGCCACCAACTGGTACGCCTTCGTGGCCTCATCCAAAGTGCCCAAACCGGTTTTAGATCGATGGAACACCGAATTGGTCAAAGTATTGACAGCATCAGACGTGGTAGAACAACTCAACAAACATGGTTTAACCCCCATGCCAGGCTCGCGCGATGAGCTGGCGCGTTACATGGTCAGTGAAACAGCCACCTGGGGTCGCATCATCCGAGAAAGAAAAATCACGTCACCTTGAACACCATGGATGCCATGTTGTCAAAAGCAACGTGGCATATGATTAATTCGTTAAAATCGAAAAATTATGGAAAAAACCAATAGCCCGTTCGCTGCAGCTTATTTGCGCTTCCTGAAGCTCACCAAAGCCATTCAGGTGCTTCCTGTCGGATTGGAGATGGACGCCAACGAAGAGGCTTTGTTACAAGCGGTGGTGCTGAGGTGGTACGAAAAAAACCCCATGACCGTGCGTGAGGCCATTGCCTTGGAAGATTTGGGCTCTCCGGCCACTCTGCACAAACGCATCACCCGCCTGCGCGACAAAGAAATGCTCATGGCACAAAGCCAAGAGGGAGACCGACGCGCCAAGTTCCTGATTCCGTCTGAGCGCACGCTGGAATACTTCAACACATTGGGCCAGTCCATGCAGCAGGCCCACCAAACACTTTCCCTGTGAATGCACAAGGAAATCTTCAGGTTTCAGACACTTTCAGCCAAAAACAGCGCCTGTAAGTCACTTAAGAAGTCAAACCCCCTGTCTGTCGGCCAGACCCGGTGCAGGTCTCTGCCAATCAAGCCTTTTTGCTCGGCCTCCAGCAACCCTTTTTGAAGGCTGTTGAGCGCCAAACCCGTGCGGTCCACGTAATCGGCCAGCGCAAACCCACCCCGTAAACGCAGCGCATTGAGCATGAATTCAAAAGGCAGTTCTTGGCGAGGCACTTCCTTGCTTTGTGTCACAGGCTCGCCCTTCATGGCTTGGAGCATGTACAAAGCGGGCTCGCGGTAACGCACTTGGCGCAACACACGGTGCGCAAAACTGAGCTTGCTGTGCGCTCCCGCGCCAATGCCCAAATAATCACCAAATTGCCAATAGTTGAGGTTGTGTGAGCACCTGTGTCCAGGCTTGGCGTAAGCCGACACCTCGTAACGCTCCAGACCCGCCTGTGCCGTCAACTCAGTGATCCGGTCCATCATCTCGTAGGCCTGATCGTCTTCGGGCAAGGAAGGCGGAAACTTGGCAAACACGGTGTTGGGCTCGATCGTCAGGTGATAAATCGAGATGTGCGGTGGCACAAAGGCCAAGGCGGTTTGGATGTCTTGTGTCAGGCCTTGCAGGGTTTGGCCTGGCAAGGCGTACATCAAGTCCAAGTTGAAGGTGTCAAACACCTGTGCAGCTTCCGTCACGGCGGCCAAGGCTTGGTCGCGGTCGTGCACCCGACCCAGCGCTTTCAAATGCGCATTGTCAAAACTCTGCACGCCAATCGACAAACGGGTGATGCCCGCTTGGCGGAAGGCCTTAAAGCGGTCTTTCTCGAAAGTGCCAGGGTTGGCCTCCATGGTGATTTCGGCGTCAGGTGCCAAGCGCACGCGGGCGCGTATGCCGCCCACCAAACGGTCTATCGCTTCAGGAGAAAACAGGCTGGGTGTGCCACCACCCAAAAACACGGTCTGGATGCTGCGGCCCCAGATCAAGGGCAAGCTGGCCTCGAGATCGGCGAACAGTGCATCGATGTAGGCGTCTTGCGTGGATGGTGCATCGGCCCCGGCACGCAACTCGTGCGAGTTGAAATCGCAGTAAGGACATTTTTTGATGCACCAAGGCAGGTGAACATACAGCGACAAGGGCGGCAGGCTGCTGAGCTGCAACACGCCTGGGCGCATGGCGTGCATCGGGTCCAACATGGGGTTCATGGAAAGCTCAAAAAGAGTTATGCAGCCGGGGCATCCATCCAGCGCTCGCGCATCAGCGCCAGCATGGCTTGTGCGGCGCGACCTCGGTGGCTGTGGGCGTTTTTGACTTCGGCGGGCAGCTCGGCAAAGGTCTTGCCAAACTCGGGCAAAAACATGACCGGATCAAAGCCAAAGCCGTTGCTGCCTCGCCGCTCGGGCGTGATCTGCACCACCACCCGCCCCACCGCGATCAGGGGTTCGGGGTCGTCTGCGCTGCGCAAGGCCACCAAGGTGCTCACCATGGCCGCACGGCGTTGGGTGATGCCCTGCATTTGTTCCAGCAAAGCGCTCACGTTGGTGTCGTCGCCCTTGGGGTAACCAAAGCGGGTGGCGTAGTAGGCCGTGTCCACGCCAGGCTGTCCGCCAAAGGCATCCACACACAGGCCTGCGTCGTCCGCCAAAGCAGGCAGGCCACTGAGTTGTGCGGCGTGCCGGGCTTTGGCCAAGGCGTTTTCAACGAATGTCTTGAAGGGCTCTGCGGCTTCAGGGATGTTCAGCTCGGACTGGCGCACCAGCGTCATGTTCAAAGGCGCAAACAAAGTCTGCAGCTCGGCCAGTTTGCCCGGGTTGTTGGAGGCCAGAACGATTTTCATAAAGGGATGGTGCTCAAGCGCTGAAAGTCAAGGTTTGGGGTTCGTCGTGCGCCTGCTTTTGCAGTTGCACCAGCTGGGCAATGCCTTTTTCGGCCAGCGCCAGCATGCGGTCCATCTCCACGCGGGTAAAAGCCACGCCCTCGGCCGTGCCCTGCACTTCCACAAAGTGACCCGCGCCGGTCATGACCACGTTCATGTCAGTGTCGCAGGCCGAGTCTTCGGGGTAATCCAAGTCCAGCAAGGCGGTGCCGTTTTTCAGGCCCACCGAGATGGCGGCCACGCGGTCGATGATGGGCGACTCGCTCAGTTTGCCCGTGGCCATGAGCCAGTTGACGGCGTCTTGCGCCGCCACAAAAGCGCCCGTGATGCTGGCCGTGCGCGTGCCACCGTCGGCCTGCAAGACATCACAATCGAGGTGAATGGTGCGTTCGCCCAGCTTTTTCAGGTCAAACACAGCCCGCAGCGAGCGGCCAATCAGGCGCTGGATTTCTTGCGTGCGGCCGCTTTGTTTGCCACGAGCGGCTTCGCGGTCGCCCCGAGTGTGGGTGGCGCGGGGCAGCATGCCGTATTCGGCCGTGACCCACCCTTCACCACTGCCTTTTTTGTGGCCCGGCACCTTTTCTTCGACCGAGGCCGTGCACAGCACGCGGGTCTGACCGAACTCGATCAGGACCGAGCCTTCGGCGTGCACGGTATAACCGCGGGTGATGCGCACAGGGCGCAATGCGTCGCTGGCGCGACCGGTACGGACGTAAGAAGTTGTGGTGTTCATGCTGGTGCTGAAATGGTGCTGCCCTTTGCGCTCAGCCAAGTGCGAGCGGGTCAGGCCAAAGAGTTTGAGATAATGCCTCGTTTCATGCTCAGCTGTTAGGCTGGGCATTTGCAGCGCTGGATGGCCATTGATGGTCAGTGTGGCCAAGCGCTGTCACAAGGAACTTGATCGATGTCAGTTTACAGTATGACCGGGTATGCCAGCGTGCAGCACAGCCCAAGGCCCGCAGACGGTGAGACCCCCGCTCCCATGGGTCCTACAGCGCGACTTGGTATGGAAATCCGCTCCGTCAACAGCCGTTTTTTGGACCTGAGTTTTCGCCTGCCCGAGGAATTGCGCCAACTGGAACCCGGCCTGCGCGAGCTGATCACACGGCACATCAAACGTGGCAAAGTCGAAGTCCGTGCCAGCCAGGATGCCGGTGACGCGGCTACCCTTCAAGCCCCCAACCACCAGGCTTTGCAAAAAATCGCGGCCTTGCAAGACAAAATTCAAGACTGGATGCCAGGAGCCCGCGCTTTGAGTGTGGCCGATGTGCTGCGCATGACCGCAGGCAGCTCGGGCCAGCCAGCCCCTGACGACGCCGCCTGGATGAAGCTGGCATCCCAAGCCCTGGACGCCCTGCGCGAAGCCCGCGCCCGTGAAGGAGCCCGTCTGACAGAGATGCTGATAGGCCACATTGCGCAGCTGCGCAGCCTGGCCGAACAAGCGGTGCCGCTCGTGCCTCAACTGGTCGAGCAACAACGCCTTCGCTTTTTGGAGCGGTGGAAGGACGCCATGGCTTTGGCCGATGGCAGCCTCCTGCCCGAGGCCGCACAAGACCGTGCCCTCACCGAAGCAACCTCTTTTGCCATCCGCATTGATGTGGCTGAAGAGCTGACCCGCCTGCGCTCGCACCTGGATGAACTCTCCCGCCTGCTGACCCAAGGCGGCGACATTGGCAAGCGTCTGGACTTTTTGATCCAGGAGCTGCACCGCGAAGCCAACACCTTGGGCTCCAAATCGGCCGTGCTCGAAATGACCCGCATCTCGGTGGACATGAAGGTGCTGATCGAGCAAATGCGCGAACAAGTCCAGAACATCGAATAAAGAGCCTCAGCATGGATTACCCCGGAAACCTGTTTGTCGTAGCCGCTCCCAGCGGAGCAGGAAAATCGAGCTTGGTCAAGGCCTTGATGGAGCTGGACTCACGCGTACAACCCACCGTGTCACACACCACCCGCGCTCCCCGGGGCCAGGAAAAGCATGGCCGTGAATACTTTTTTGCCTCAGCGCAAGAGTTCGACGCCATGGTGCTGGGCGACGCCTTTGTCGAATGGGCCCATGTGCACGGCCAGCGCTATGGCACCTCCAAAAAGATGATTGAAGACCGCATGGCCCAAGGTGCCGATGTGGTTTTGGAAATTGATTACCAAGGCGCCCTGCAGATCAAAAAGATGTACGCCAACGCGGTGCTGATCTTCATCTTGCCGCCCAGCTGGGAAGAGCTGCGCTCACGCCTGGAGCGTCGCGGCGAAGACACAGCCGACATCATTGAGCTGCGCCTGCAAAATGCTGCCATTGAGATGGCACAGGCTCCAGAATTTGACTTCGTTATAATCAATGAAGTATTTGATCGTGCCCTGTTTGACCTCAAAGCGGTTGTTCACGCTCAGCGGCTCAAATACCACGTTCAGCGCCGCGCCCGGCCTGACACTTTTCAGGCACTCAAAATGGCTTGAATCCCGCACAGCAATTCTCAAGGAACACATCATGGCCCGCATCACCGTTGAAGACTGCCTGGAACAGATCCCGAACCGCTTTCAGTTGGTTCTGGCTGCCACCTACCGCGCCCGCATGCTGAGCCAAGGCCACACCCCCCGCATTGAAAGCAAAAACAAACCTGGCGTGACCGCACTGCGCGAGATCGCCGCTGGCAAAGTGGGCATTGAGATGCTCAAGCGCGTGTCCTGAACACCTTTCTCGACCGTTCGCCTTGCTTGCGCAAGGCCATCGCTCAAACAAAAGCTCCTTTTGGGGCTTTTTTTACGCCCATTCAACTTGCCCCACAAAGTCGAGCAAAAGCTTGCGTTACATTGAGGCCATGAGTCCCGCTTCGATTCCCTCCACTTCCAACAGCCACAGCCGCCCCAAGGCTGTGGCACCGGCTGCGGCCAACGCGGCAGCAGCCAGCTTTGCCTTGCTCGAAGCGGAACTGGGGTATTTGAACGATGCCGACACCAACATGGTGCGCCGAGCCTACAAGTTTGCCGATGAGGCCCACTTGGGCCAAATGCGCAAAAGCGGCGAGCCCTACATCACCCATCCCATTGCCGTGGCCGTTTTGTGCACCGAATGGAAATTGGACGCACAAGCCTTGGCAGCGGCCTTGCTGCACGACGCGATGGAAGACTGCGGCGTCACCAAGGTGGCGCTGATCGAGCGTTTTGGCTCTCCGGTGGCCGAATTGGTCGATGGTCTGACCAAGTTGGAGAAACTGGAATTCAACACCCGAGAAGAAAATCAGGCCGAATCGTTTCGCAAAATGTTGCTGGCCATGGCCCGCGATGTGCGTGTCATCCTCATCAAGTTGGCCGACCGCACCCACAACATGCGCACCATGTCGGACATGCCGCGCAGCAAATGGGGCCGCATTGCTTCTGAAACACTGGAAATTTACGCCCCCATCGCTCACCGTTTGGGCCTGAATCAAATCTACCGCGAACTGCAAGACCTGGCTTTCAAGCACTTGTTGCCCTGGCGGTATGCCGTGCTGACGAAAGCCGTCTCACGCGCCCGCAATCGCCGCCGCGACCTGATCCAAAAAGTACAGGCGGACGTCGAAGCTGTCTTTGCGCAGGCCAAAATGAGCGTTCGCATCAGTGGACGGGAAAAAACGCTTTACTCCATCTACAAGAAGATGGACGAAAAACACCTGAGTTTTGCCCAAGTCACCGACATTTATGGTTTTCGGGTGATCGTTCCTTCGGTCGTCGATTGCTACACCGCACTGGGATGGCTCCACCAAATTTACAAGCCCGTGCCGGGCAAGTTCAAAGACCACATTGCGATCGCCAAAGTCAACGGCTACCAGTCATTGCACACCACGCTGGTGGGACCCTCGGGTGTGAACGTCGAGTTTCAAATGCGCACCGAGGCCATGAACTTGGTGGCCGAGTCAGGTGTGGCCGCCCATTGGCTTTATAAAGAACATGAATCGGCCAGCGCCCAGTCGGCCCGACTGGGCACGCAGTGGCTGCAGTCTCTGCTGGACATCCAGACCGAAACGCGCGATGCCGCCGAATTTTGGGACCACGTCAAAGTGGACTTGTTCCCTGACGCCGTCTACGTGTTCACGCCCAAAAGCCAGATCATGGCATTGCCCAGGGGTGCCACGGTGGTGGACTTTGCCTACGCCATCCACAGCCGCGTGGGTGACCATGCCATGGCCGCACGCATCAATGGCGAGCAAGTCCCCTTGCGCACCGAACTCAAAAATGGCGATGTGATTGAAGTGATCACGGCTCCCGTGTCCGCCCCCAACCCCGCATGGCTGGGCTTTGTGCGCACCGGCCGCGCACGCTCCAAAATTCGCCACCACCTCAAAACCATGGCGCAAACCGAGTCGGTCGAGTTGGGCGAAAAATTGCTGGCGCAGGCTTTGCGGGCTGAAGGCATCGACCAACTGCCCAGCGATGCCCCAGTCAATCAAGGCCTGTGGGAAAAATTGCTCCGATTCACCGGCAACCGCAACCAAGCCGATTTGCTGATGGACATTGGATTGGGCAAACGCATCGCCACCATTGTGGCCAAACGCTTGACGGCTTTGTTGTCTGAAAACGGTCAAAAACCCGATGCACTCTTAATGACACGCGAACGGTTTACCGCGCACGAGTCCATCTCACAAGGCGCCATTACCCTGGATGGCAGTGAAAACGCGTCGGTGGTGTATTCGCGCTGCTGCCGCCCCTTGCCCGGCGATGAGATCGTGGGTTATTTGGGCCGTGGCGAAGGCTTAGCGGTGCACACCCGAGACTGTGCAACAGCCCGAAAACTCGAACACAAGGACAGCGAGCGCTTCATTGGTGTGGAGTGGTCAGATGAAATCAAGCGCAATTTTGAAACGACCATCCATGTCACAGTGGTCAACGGCAAAGGGGTTTTGGCCCGAGTGGCTGGGGCACTGGCCAGTGCCGAGACCGACATCGTGCACGTCGACATGGGTCAGGAAACGCCCCAAGACACGGCCGAGTTGAAGTTTGTGGTGGCGGTACGCGACACAAGCCATTTGGAGCAAGTGCTGCGCCACCTCAAACGCACATCATCGGTCATCAAGGCCGATCGTCAAACCAACAAAGGCCTCATCAACCCTTCATAGGGTCAGACCTTTCAAGCGGTTTCGGATAGCTGACCTGCAACACCTCAATGTCCAGCACACCTGAAGGTGTGACGAGCTTGAGTTCGTCTCCTTCGCGTGACTTGAGCAAGGTGCGTGCAATGGGTGACACCCAGCTGACCTGCCCTTGCAAGCTGTCGGCTTCGTCGATGCCCAATATCGTCACCGTGCGCTCTGCGCCCAAGACCTCGGCATAAGTCACTGTGGCCCCAAAGAACACCTGATCACTCCCGTGATGCACAGCCGGGTCCACCACTTCGGCTTTCTCCAGACGTTGGGTCAAAAATCGAATTCGCCGATCGATTTCGCGCAAGCGCTTTTTGCCATACAAGTAGTCGCCATTTTCAGACCGATCACCATTGCTGGCCGCCCAATGCACGATCTCGACCACTTGGGGTCTCTCGTCATCGATCAGGGTGAACAGCTCTGCCCTCAAACGGGCATAACCTGCGGGTGTCATGTAATTGCGTGCACCCAAGGGCAATGCGGGTAAACCCAATTCTTCGTCATCGCCACCATCGGTCTCTTTGGTGAAAGCTTTGCTCATGGAATGGACTTGGGGGCAAAAGAAAAACGGGAATGCCAGAACACAGCGCGTGTTTGGACTTTGATGTTTTGCAAATAGAAAAAGCCCACAACTTTCGTTGTGGGCTTTCTAATTTTTGGTGCGGCTGGCAGGAATCGAACCCACGACCCCTTGGTTCGTAGCCAAGTACTCTATCCAGCTGAGCTACAGCCGCATCATGCATTGAATTATAGCAAGCTTTTCAGGCCACTTTGAGCTTGGCCAGGAATTTATTGCCAAGAAACTGCAGACATGTCATTGGCAAAAATGGGCGAGCTGGACCACAAGCCTTTGAGGCCCTTGCGGTAGACCGCTGTGTTGGTGGCGTTGAACAGGAACACGTTGACCGCATCTTTGGCGATCATGCGCTGCATGTCACCAAACAGCTGGGTGCGTTCTTTGGCCGCTGTGGTGGCCGCGTGTTTGGCTGCCAAGTCACGGAAAGCCTTGCTGTCGTAACCCCAGTAATACTGCGGGTTGGCATAAGCCATGTAATCCAGAGGTTCGACGTGGTTGATCACCGTCAGGTCAAAGTTGCCCTTGAAGGTGCCACCCAACCACTGCGCCCATTCCACGTTTTCGATTTTGGCCACAATGCCCACCTTGGCCAGCTGCGCGGCCAAAATCTCGCCGCCCTTGCGGGCATAAGGCGGTGGGGGCAAGGTCAGGGTCACGTTCAGTGGTGTTTGCACGCCAGCTTCCTTGAGCAGGGCCTTGGCTTTTTCGGGGTCGTAAGCGTAGGTATTGCTCAACTCCACGTAGCCCGCATCCGTGGGGGCCATGTGGCTGCCAATGGGTTTGGCCAGGCCTTCAAACACGCCGTCGATGAACGCTTTTTTGTCGACCGCGTGCGACAAGGCGCGGCGCACACGCACATCGTCAAACGGCTTTTTGCGGTTGTTGATGGTCATGATGCCTTTGCCGGCCGTGCTGCCCATCTCAACCATGAACCGTTTGTCGGCCTGAAACTGTTTCAGGCTTTGGGGTGACTGAAAACGCGGCATGCCGTCGATGTCACCCGCCAACAAGGCGGCCACTTGGGCGGCAGAATCGTTGATGAAGCGGAAAGTGACCTTCTTCACCTTGATGGCGTTGGCATCGCGAAAGCCATCCCACTTGGACAAAGTGACTGCCGTGCCTTTGGCCCAGCTGTCAAGCTTGTAGGGGCCTGTGCCCACAGGTTTGGTGGCGGCGTTGGCTGCGCTGTCCGGGTGCAAGATGACGGCGGTGTTCTCGCCCATGCGGAACAAGAAATTGCCATCCGGGTTGGTCAGCACCAACACCACAGTGTGTGCGTCGGGGGTCGAGATGTGGGTGATGTTGTTGAACACCGCGCCTTTGGCTTTGTTGGTGCTCTTGGCGTCTTTGGCACGCTCGAAGCTGAACTTGACGGCAGCCGAGTCGAATGGCGCACCATCAGAAAACTTCACGCCCTTGCGCAGCTTGAATGTGTAGGCCTTGCCGTCGGCGTCCATTTTCCAGCTCTCGGCCAGCAGTGGGCTGATGCTGCCGTCCACATTGATTTTGGTGAGGCCCTCCAAGATGTTGTAGTGCACCACTTCACCGATGGCCGCAGCTGGGGCCATGGTTGGGTCGAGGCTGGTGGGCTCTAGGATCATGCCGAGCGTGACGGTGTCTTTGCGCGACTGGGCTTGCGCCTGCAAAGGCGCCGCCACCAAGCTGGTGACCAACACGGCCGCCGAGCTCAAAGCGAGGGTGCGGCGGGTCAGGGAAGAACTGTTTTTCATGGGGTCTCCTGCGTTAAAAAAGAAGGGGGCTGGCCAGGCACAGCGGCCAACAAAGCCCGAGTGTAAGGGTGCTCAGCCTTCTGAAAAATTTGGTTTGCAGAACCATGTTCGACCACACGGCCTGACTGCAACATCAGCACATCGTCGCACATCAAATTGACCACCGCCAAGTCGTGACTCACGAACAAATAACTCAGTCCGTAGCGGTCTTGCAGGTCCATCATCAGGTTCAGTACCTGCGCCTGCACCGACACATCGAGCGCACTGACCGGCTCGTCCGCAACGATCAGGGCGGGGCGGGTGATCAAGGCGCGGGCAATGGCAATGCGCTGGCGTTGCCCGCCCGAAAATTCGTGCGGGTATTTGTCGAGGTCCGCCGTCCTGAGGCCGACTTCGTTCAGAGCCTCAGCGGCGCGGTCGCGCAGCTCGGCTTTACTGTCGGCCCGTTTGTGCCACTCGGATCGGCCGCCCGAAACATGTTGCAAGTTACGTATCGGCTCGGTCACGATGGCCAGCACTTTTTGGCGCGGGTCCAGAGAGCCGTACGGGTCCTGAAACACCATCTGAAAACCGCTGCGCAACTGGCGCAAAGCTGGGCCACGAGTCTGGTGCACGTCTACGCCCTTGAACAAGACCTGCCCCTCGGTGGGTGTGTCCAGCGCCATGACCAAACGTGCCAGCGTGGACTTGCCAGAGCCCGACTCGCCCACAATGCCCAAACTTTTGCCCGGCTGCAGGGTGAAGCTCACGTCCGACAAAGCTTGCAAAGCGCCTGCGGGTTGAAACAAACCCGCGCGGGGCAAGGCAAAGCGCCGCCCCAAGTGCTTCACTTCCAGCAGCGGCGCAGAAATAGCGTTCTCGCTCATGGCAGCCTCCAGCGCGGGCAACTCACCCTATGGGGCGCATCATCCGTGGTTTCGCGGTCGATGCTTTCTGCCTGTGGCGGTGTGTGGTGGCAATCCTCCACCGCCAAGCTGCAGCGGTCAGCAAACGCACACCCCGCCGGAAAATCCATCAGCTCGGGCACGCTGCCCGGGATGGTGGTCAAACGTGTGCCGCGTGCCAAGCCCAGACGCGGACGCGCCGCAAACAGGCCCCGCGTGTAAGGGTGTGCCCGGTGCGCAAACAACTCGGGTGTGGCCGCACTCTCGACCACCGCCCCGCCATACATCACCATCACACGGTCCACCTGGTCCTGCATCAGGCCCAGGTCGTGGCTGATCAAGAGCAAACCCATGCCGTCTTCGCGCACCAGTTGTTGGATGAGCGCCAACACCTCTTTTTGCACCGTCACATCCAACGCGGTGGTGGGTTCGTCCGCAATCAGCAGGTCGGGGCTGCAGGCCAGCGCGATCGAGATCATCACGCGCTGGCGTTGCCCGCCCGACAGCTCGTGCGGATAGGCATCAAGCCGCTCACGCGCCCGGGGCAGCTGCACGCGTTCGAGCAGTTGCAGGGCGCGGGCTTTGGCATCGCTGGCGCTCATGTGTTGGTGCAGGCGCAAGGGCTCAGCGATCTGCTTCCAAATCGGGTGCAAGGGGTTGAGCGCCGTCATCGGCTCTTGGAAAATCATGGCCATCCGGGCACCGCGCAGCTGGCACAGCTGCGGCTCGGGCAGGCCCACCAGCTCTTGGCCTTGCAGTGTGATGGAGCCGCTCACGCGGGCGCGTTCAGGCAACAGGCCCATCAGGGCCAAAGCGGTCAGCGATTTGCCGCTGCCGCTCTCACCAATCAGCCCCACCGTCTGGCCCCGCTCCATGTTCCAAGACACGCCGCGCAGAGCCTGCGCCCAGCCCCGGGCCGTGGGCAGGCTCACGCGCAAATCATCCACTTGCAGCAACGGCATGGCGTTTGATCGATCGCTCATGTTCACCTTTGCCGTGCAAGCCGGGGGTCGAGCACATCGCGCAAACCATCACCCAGCAAGTTCAGCCCCAGCACCGCCAGCGCAATGGCTGCGCCCGGGTACACCGCCAGCATGGGGGCTTGAAACATCTGGGACTGCGCTTCATTGAGCATGCGGCCCCAGCTGGGCTGCGGCGGCTGGGTGCCCAGGCCCAAATAAGACAAAGCCGCCTCGGCCAGGATGGCGATCGCGAACTGGATGGTGGCTTGCACGATCAGCACGCTGGCGATGTTGGGCAGCACATGCGTGAGTGTGATGGCCAGCGGGCCTTGGCCTGCGGCACGGGCTGCCAAGGTGTAGTCCCGCGCCCAGACCGCGTTGGCCGCGCCCCGTGAAATGCGCGCAAACACCGGGATGTTGAAAATGCCAATGGCCACGATGCTCACCACCAGGCCCGGCCCGTAAATCGCCGTGAGCATGATGGCCGACAACAAAGCCGGAAAGGCGAAGGTGAAGTCTGAGGCCCGCATGATGACCTCCTCCACCCCACCACGCCGCGCCGAAGCCAGCAAGCCCAAAGGAACACCCACACCTAACCCAATGCCCACCGCGATGAAGCCCACCAACAAGGAGTTCTGGCTGCCCACCAAAAGCAAAGAACCGATGTCGCGCCCCAAGCTGTCGGTGCCCAGCCAATGCGCGGCGCTGGGCGAAGCCAGTTTGTTGGGGATGTCGATGTCACCCACCGAGTAAGGCGACCAAAACAAAGACAGTACCGCGCACAGCACCATCAGCAGCACCATGCCACCCCCCGCCACAAAACTCGGGTGGAGCAAGGCGCGTCGCCAAAAGATGTTGTTATCCCGCATAGCCCGCCTTCAATCGCGGATCGATCCACGCATACAGCACATCGATGCAAAAGTTGATGAGAATGACCAGCGCCGACAGCAACATGACAACATCGCGCACCACGATCAAATCGCGGTTGGCAATGGCCTGAAAAATCAGCCTCCCAATGCCAGGCAGCACAAACACGTTTTCAATCACGATGGCGCTGGTGATCAGGTTGCCAAACTGCAAGCCCATCACCGTGAGCACCGGGATCATGGCGTTGCGCAGCACATGACCCCACAGCACCTGGCGGCGCGACAGGCCTTTGGCCCGCGCGGTGCGCACAAAGTCTTCGCGCAAAGTGTCAAGCACGGCCGAGCGGGTCACCCGCGTCAAGATAGCCGTTTGCACCGCTGCCAGCGCCATCGCGGGCAAGAGCAAGGCTCTGATGCCCTCGCCCAACCCCCCGCCATCGTCCTCGGACCAGCCCGGAAAACCGCCTGCACTCACCCACTCCAGGTGCACCGCAAACAGCAAGATCAAAAGAATGGCCAGCCAGAAATTGGGCAAGGCCAAGCCCAGTTGGCTGAGCGTCATCACGCCCACATCGCCCGCATTGTTTTGCTGCGAAGCGGCATAAATACCCAAGGCCAGCGCCAGCGCCACCGTGAGCCCCATGGCCATCACGGCCAGCGGCAGCGTCACCTGCATGCGCTCGGCCATGAGCTGCGCCGTGGGGGTGTCATAAGAGATGCTCAGGCCCGTCTGGCCCTGCAACATGCCGCCCATCCAGTTCAGGTAACGGGTGGCCGCGGGCTGGTTCAGGCCCAATTTTTCTTCCATTGCGGCAATGGACTCGGACGTGGCCGTTTCGCCCAAAATGACCTGCGCGGCATTGCCGGGCAGCAACTCCAGCACGGCAAACACCACGACCGATGTGGCCAGCAGGGTCAGCACAAAGCTCAGCAACCGTCTCAAAAAAAACAGGGGCACGCGCTATCCTTGGGGTCAGTGAGCAACGATGAACGGGGTTTTGAATGACATCTCAAACGATTGTAAACAGCGAGCAAGGCTCGGTTGTGGGCTCCATTGTGGATGTCCCCGGCCTGCAGGTCGGTCACTTCACTCTGAGCGAACGGCTGACGGGCTGCTCGGTGGTCTTGGCCATCGGCGGTGCCGTGGGCGCGGTGGATGTGCGCGGGGCCGCCCCGGGCACCCGCGAGACCGATTTGTTGGACCCGGCCAACCTGGTCGACAAAGTGCATGCCGTGGTGCTGAGCGGCGGCAGCGCTTTTGGCCTGGATTCCGCCACGGGCGTGGTGCGCTGGCTTGATGAGCAGGGCATTGGTTTTGAAACCGGCTATGGCCGCGTGCCCATCGTGCCTGCGGCCGTTTTGTTTGACTTGCCTGTGGTGCGCCCGGGCGACGACCCCAAGGTCAGGCCCGGCGCAGAGGCTGGTTATCTGGCCTGCAAGGCGGCATCGACGGCCACACCCGCTGCAGGCAATGTCGGCGCAGGCGCGGGTGCCTGCGTGGGCAAACTGTTTGGCCTGGACCGCTGCATGAAAGGCGGCATTGGCAACGCCAGTGTGCGCGTAGGGCCTTGGGTGGTGGGAGCCTTGGTCGCCTGCAACGCGGTGGGCGACGTGATCGACCCGGCTACTGGCCAGGTGCTGGCCGGTGCCCGCACGGCCGATGGAAAAAACTTGCTGGACACCCAACGCGCCTTGCTGCAAGGCGAGCGCGGCAACCGCCCCCTGCCCGGCACCAACACCACCATTGGCGTGGTGGCCACCAACGCGACGTTGACCAAATCCCAAGCCAAACGCCTGGCCATGAGCGCGCACGACGGCCTGGCCCGCAGCATCCGCCCCGCCCACACCACCCTGGACGGCGACACCCTGTTTGCCTTGGCCACAGGCACCGAAGCCGGTCCGGTGGATTTGATGCTGCTCACCGTGATGGCGGCCGAGGCCACGGCGCTGGCCACTGTGGACGCAATCACAAAAGCGCTGACTGTGAACACCACCTCAGGCTGTATTCCTGCTAAAAATCAATTCAACGAGGTACACAGACCTTCGGCGTGAAGTGCCCCTCAATCCCCTTGATGAGCACTGAGGACCGCCGCAGCACCCTCGTTCTCACTGCTCAACGGTATAGCCCGAGGCCTTGATGGGCGCATCCCAGCGCTTGTAGTGGACGGCTTGCGTTTCACCCAAGGCTTGAGACCCCGCGTAGTTGGGTGTGAGTCCAAATCCACGGATACGGTTCTGGATTTCCGGTTGACTCAAAGCCTGCGCAACGGCATCGCTGATTTTTTGCGTGCGATCGGCCGTCATGTTGGCAGGGCCATACAGTCCGAAGTAGGCATCAGCGACCACATTGATACCGACCTCCTTGAGAGTCGGCACATCAGGCAGGGCCGCGGAGCGTGTCTCACCTGTCACCGCCAGAATTTTGACCTTGCCCGACTTGTGGTGCTCAATCGTTTCGGAAGCGGTGTCCACCATCAGCGGAATCTGCCCACCGATCAAATCCTGGGCTGCAGGGGCCCCGCCTTTGTAGGCAACATGGGTGATGGGCGTCGACGTGGCCTGCGCCAACAACTGGCCCGCAAAATGCGGCACAGTGCCCGCACCAGAGGTCGCGTAATTGGCCTTGCCTGGGTTGGCCTTCATCCAGGCCAGCACCGATTTGATGTCACCTGCCGGTGCGCCTGGCCCCGCAGTGACCGCAAAGTCAAATGTGGTCACCCTGGCCACGGGCGTGAAGTCTTTCACCGGGTCATAACCCAAGTTTTTATACAACCAAGGCAAGATGACCAAGCCACCGCTGGGGGCCAAAATCAATGTATTGCCATCGGGTGCTGCACGCTTGACCTCGCCCAATGCAATGCGGCCAGCAGCGCCAGGCTTGTTCTCCACAATCACATTTTGATCAAGTGTCGTTCGCATCCGCTCAGCCAACAGACGTGCCACCACATCCGCCGAGCCACCAGGTGGAAAGCCGACCAAAATCTTGACCGTGGCTTTGTCCTGCGCCTGAGCTGTACCCATAAGGGCCCATGAGCCCAGCGTTGTGGCCAGAAGCAATACTTTGAACATTTTTCGTTTCATCATCAATCCTTTGGAGGTGAACATGGGCGACAAGGTTAAATGACCAGTTTGTCAATAATTTAGATTCTTGGAATTAGGGTTTTCATCGTACCGAAAACCTGTTTCAAGTAATTTTCAAGGAGTGTCTCGGTATGCCCGTCATTGATGTCCACACCCACATGTTCACGCCCAAATGGCTCGAACTGCTCAAAAGAGAAGGCGGTATGTACAACATACAAACTCGCCCTGATGGCCAGCAAGAAGTGTTCCGGGGCAACACGCCTGTCGTTATTCCTCAAAAGGGTCATTTTGATTACGACATGCGCATTCAACAAATGAACGCGGCGGGCATTGACATCTCCATCGTCTCCTTGACGTGCCCCAATGTTTATTGGGGAGACGAGGACATCAGTTGCCGTGCAGCGCGTGAATCCAATGACACCATGACCCAGGCGCAAACCACCTACCCAGATCGCATTCGCTGGTTCACCTCATTGCCTTGGGAATACCCACAAAGAGCCATCGAAGAGTTGCAGCGAACCTGCGACAACGGGGCCTCGGGGGTGATGGTGCTGGCCAATATCTCCGGTCGCAGCCTGACAGATCCCATGTTTGCGCCCATCTGGGCAGAAATTGACAAAAGAGCCTTGCCGGTTCTTGTACACCCCACGGATCCACCCGGCGTGGACATGATGGACATGACCAAGTTCGATCTGAGCTGGTCCGTTGGTTTCATGTTCGACACCACCTTGGCGATCACTCGCATGATTTTTGAAGGGTTTTTCGATCAATACCCGCACTTGAAAATCATCGCATCGCACGGCGGCGGAACCTTGCCATATTTGATCGGCCGATTTGAAAAGGGCAATGAAGTTGAAATTCCTCAACGCCGACAGATGAAGAAGAACCCAGCCGATTACCTGCGTCACATTTACTACGACTGCATCACCTACAACCCGGGTGCACTGCAGTACCTGATTTCTGTTGCGGGTCCTGACCATGTGATGTTTGGTACCGACTGGCCCCACCAAGTGCACGACATCAAAGGAGCCTTTGCCAACACACAACAGCTGCCGCCAGAACAGCGCGAAGCGATCCGAGGCGGTAACGCGCTGAAAGTGTTCAATATTCGCTGAATGCCTCCAGCGTCCCATGTGTCTTGAGTGATGAAACTCCAGACACCTGGGCTTGCCACCAGGCTCGTCACATCGAGTGGAACGTCATACCCAGCCGTTTGGCCTGTCTGGCCTCGTAAGCCAGAAACTCGTCGGTGATGTTGCTGCCGCGAACCCCGCCTCTGACTGAGCCCGCCTTGATGTCACCAAAATACTCTTTCCAGAGCGGCGGCAATCTCTGACCCTGAGGCAGACTCAACCACAGGCGCAACAAATGCCGCTTGAGTTCAGGTTCTTCGTGGTCTTCAAAGTTGGTGCGCGAATGAATCACCACGTAGTTGTTGAGCAGCTGCAAATCACCACGGTCAAGCTGCATCGAATAACAAAATCGTGGATCGGGCAACAAAATGTCGAGCAAATCCAGCAAGGCGATCTGCTCCTCTGTTAACCGAGGCACCTCTGGAAAATCGCGCTGCGCAGCCGTGACATTTTTTCGATTGGCACGCAAAGAGAAGAATTCAGGATCGTCACCCAAAATGGGACATTTGTAAAAAGGCGGCTGTTTGGGATCGTTGGCACCTTGGTAGCTGTAATAAAAGGGCTGCTGCATCACGGCAATCAAGTCTGGACGCAGGCGCTTGATTTCATCGACCACCGCGATGGAACTGGTCACCATGCTGGTCCCACCCGTTTTGGCCGTTTGTAAACACAGCAAGGCCACCACGTCACATGAGTCGACATGGAAATCCAAGCCCGCATTGGTGTTGTAGCCCCGGCCATTTTTGACCTTGTAGCTGCCCCCTTCATCGCGCACATCGTTCATGACCTGACTGGCTTGGTTCTGAGTCCTGGCCACCCCCACGTTCAGGCCAATGCCCCAATGGACCAGTCGAGCATCCTCGACAGACCAACGATGAACAGGAAAGCCCTTGATCAAGCACATGCCGAAATCTTTTTGTGTGACATCGAATGCCCGTTCAATGGCCTCTTTGGCTGCCCCAGAAAGCGGAAAGTCATCTGAAGTCATCTGCAGCCAGTCTTTACCCGTTTTTTTGGCATGGGCCAAGGCACTCTCAAAACCTTCAATCGCATCAGAACTCAGCCAATGAATCCATGAGGAATCATGGCGCAGCTCCTGTGACACCCAAGCCCTGGGGACAGGGTGAACTGAAATAGGGGTGAGATGCATGTCGTGGTCTCCTGGCAATCCAAACTCTGTCGAAAAGTTTCGACACAGCAAATCATAAAAACTTTCTTCATCAGTAAATGACACATTTTGTTGAATGCTACTTAAAATATTTTGATGAAGTTTTCTTTCTTTGAAACACTCGAAGCCGTCCTGAGAACTGGCAGCTTGAGTCGTGCCGCAGACGAAATGAACCTCACACCGAGTGCTGTCAGCATGCAAATGAAGCAGGTGGAAGTCTTTTTCGGGCAACCGCTTTTTGATCGCTCAGGCTTGCAGGTGAAACCCATGCCTTTTGCGCACGAAGTGGCCAGTGTCATGCAACTGCCGATGCAACAAATTGAGCAGCTTCGCCGTCGCAAATCCATTCAAATCGAAGGCTCGATTCGATTGGGTGTCATTGAAAGCATGCAGGCCAGTTTGTTGCCTAGCGTTATTCATCACCTGTTGAAGAAACACCCTGCACTGCAATTGAAACCGGCCAGAGGGCGTGCCGTTGAACTCATCGCTGCCGTCAAAGCCAATGAACTGGATGCTGCGATCGTGGTTCAGCCCGTCAAAGGTGGGTCACAGCGCCTGCATTGGCAGCACCTGTTCAAAAACGAATTGGTGGTCATTGCCCCGCCTTCTGCCAAGGCCGCCAAGATACACCAGCTGTTTTGCGATTACCCTTGGATTCGCTTTGATGCATCCACCAGCACTGGGAAATTGGCCGCACAATGGATCGGCCAGAACATGCCCCAAGCTCAAAAAAGCATGGATTTACCCTCCGTCCATGCGGTGCTGTCCATGGTCAATGCGGGGTTGGGGGTGTCGATGGTGCCGTCGATTGACCCCCGCATGATGATCGCCTATCCTGTGAAGGTTTACCCTATAGGCAGGGGGGCGCCAGCATTGAATGTTGTTTTACTCACAAAAAAGAACGAGCCCAACACCCGGACGATGGATGCTTTGTTTGATGCCATCCAATCGGTCGCATCCAACCTGCCTGTGACTGCCCATTGAACAGCGCCCCAAGGATTTCATGCACTACGACTTGACAGATTTGCGTCTTTTTTTCCATGTCGGGGAACAGTTGAATCTGACACGGGCAGCTGAAAAATGTTATTTGTCTGTTCCTTCCGCCAGCTTGCGGATCAAGCAACTTGAAGAAAGTTTCCAAACACCTTTGATGTTGCGGCAAGCCAAAGGGCTGCAATTGACACAGGCAGGTGAGGCCATGGCCAATCACGCCAGACTTGTCCTGCAACAATTGGAGGTCATGCATGCCGATCTGAGACCTTACGCCTTGGGCGTCAAGGGGCGGATCAGGCTTCAAGCCAACAGCACCGCCACCAACACTTTTTTGGCGAAGGCTTTGTCTGCTTTCCTGAATGACAATCCTGACATCGACATTGATCTGGAAGAGCTGCCTTCACGCGACATCATTTCCTCGGTCGCCAAGGGGGCCGCCGATTTAGGCATCGTGGCAGGCTCTGTTGATGCAGACAAAATTGATGTGGTCCCGCTTTATGCCGATGAGTTGGTGGTCATCTGTCATTCAGGCGCAGCCATTGCCCATCAACTTTCGGTGAAATTGTCCGACATCCTGGACGATTACCGTTTTGTTGGCCTCAACCAATTCAACTCCATTCAGTCCTTTTTGGATCGCAAAGCCCAGAGCATTGGCAAGCGGGTAAATTTGAGAATCCAAGTGGGAAATTACGAAAATGTCTGTCAAATGGCTGCTGTTGGCGTGGGCATTGCCATTGTCCCTCGGGCCATTGCGCTGAGCCATGCGAAATCAAGTGGCTTGCACATGATCCCTTTGGAAGATCCTTGGGCAAGACGTCAAATCAGTTTGGTCAAACAGCAGCAACGCATGTTGCCCAAATTCAGTGAAGATTTGATTCACCATTTGAGGTTGGCCGCCAGTCAAGCGCCAACCTCTGCCATCAAACCGGCGTGAGCCACCCGTGGCGGTCGGGCGTCAAACCCCTGACGGTTTCGAAATAGATTTTTTGCATGCTTCGGGTCTGCACGCCGATCGTGCCATCACCGACCGGCAAACGATCGATCTGAACAATCGGAATGATTTCCTGGCCCGTCCCACATAAAAATGCTTCATCCGCAAAGTACAACTCGCTGCGGTCTATCTCGCGTTCGACGACGGCCCGCCCCGTGGATTCTTGGTACAAGGTGATGACGGTATCCCTTGTGATGCTTTCCAAGATATTGCTACCGATGTGGGGCGTGATCAGCTTTCCATCACGCACCATGAAAAAACAAGCAATCGGTGCTTCAGACACTTTGCCAGAGGGCGTCAACATCAATGCGCCGTCATAGCCATCGGCTTTGGCTTGCAGCTGGGTCAATCTGGCGTTGTGATAATTGGCCGTTGCCTTCACTCGAGGTGGACTGGCGTTGTCAGCCAATCGACTCCATGAGCTGACACCCAGACTCATGCCCGTATCGGCAAATTTAGGCCGCTCTCGTGGAGAGGCCGCAGCGGTGTAACCCACTGGCCCAGTCTGGGCCATCAATCCCAGTGCCTCGATGTACACCAGCAGTCGAATGTAGACATCGTCATCGGGTTCGTTGGCACGAATCAGAGCCGACAGCTCCTGCCTCATTTTTTCCGGATCGAAAACATGGTCAAACCGCATGACCTTCATGCCGGCCTGCAAGCGTTTCAAATGCTCAGCCAAGCGAAATATCTTGAACTCACCCGTGTCCGGATTTCGATAGGCACGAAGCCCCTCAAACAAAGCGGTCGCGTAAGTCATGCCCAATGTCATGGGATGGACTTTGGCCTGCGCATAGGGCATCAATTGGCCATTTTGCAAAATGATGTTGGCTTGCCACATGACCATCAATCCTTCTTGAGACCAATTTCAGGTATCAATCGGCCCATCTGTCGGTACACACCCGTCACGGATGCCGTGAATTCGGCATGACCTTGATAAGCCGTCGTTCCCTTGAGCTTGTTCACCAAGTCTGCAAATCCAGGGGTTTTGACCATGTCAGCCGCAGCGGCATTCCACTCTTTGATCACATCGGCAGACAGACCTGCTGGTCCAGCAACGCCGTAAAAGATCGGCACTGAAATCGGGAAATTCAACTCTTTGTAGGTGGGCACGCGTGGGTATTCAGGGATTTTGTCGGGTCCGCTCTCGGCCAAAAGACGAATCGTTCCAGCAGCTGCGTGCGGCGGGAATTCAGCTGCAACCAGTGCCTGAATCTGACCACCCAGCAAACCGTTCATGGCATCGGCACCGCCTTTGTAGGGCACATAAGTGGCTTGAATACCTGCGGCGCGGAATGCGGCTTGTGTCGAGATGTGTGTGCCCCCATTCGTTGCGGCTGTTGACCAGAACAATTTGTTGGGGTTGGCTTTGGCCCAAGACATCATCTCTTCAATGGTCTTGTGGGGCGAATCCGATTTGACAAAAAGTGGTTGTGCACTGACCAAGGTCTGAAACAGGTAGGTGAAGTCCTTGGCGGGGTCATAACTCACGGTTTGAAAATAAGGAGCCACTGTGAATGGACTGGTGGTTGCCAATGCCACGGTGTATCCATCAGGCTTTGCCCTGGCCAACAGGCCCGCCGCGATCGTGGCACCCGCTCCTGGTTTGTTGTCGACCACAACCGGCACTTTCCATCGCTCCTTGAGAAAATCAGCAATCCATCGCGATGAAATGTCACCGCCACCACCAGGAGCAAAGCCCACAATGATCGTGACCGGTCTGGACGGAAATTTATCTGGCGCTTGCGCTTGGGCTTGCGCTGTGCTGAATGCCCAGAGTGATGCAAGGAACATCACTGTTTTGGAAATCGAAATTGACATGCTGGTCTCCATTTATTGATTGACAGACAAAACAAGTCCTGCACGCTCAATGGCATCGTCTAGCCATGCAGGCGAAATGAACCCTTGCGATATGGACGCGATTCGCAAACTCTCCTTGTCCATTTTCTTGACGACTTCTTGGGCAACACGGGCGATCGATGAAAAGGGAACGACCACGACACCATCGTCGTCCCCCACGATCAAATCACCAGGATGCACCGTCACGCCGGCACAGTCCATGGTCATTTGAAGCCAAGCTGGCCCATCTTTTCGGCACTGCTGCGCATAAATGCACGCTGCAAAAACTGGCCATGACTCGGCACGTAACTTTTCCGCATCACGAACAGCGCCGTTCAGGACCATGCCAGCAAGCCCTTTGTGCATGGCAGCCATTGCCATGATTTCACCCACCGGTGCGCCCAAAGCACCGCCCGATTGCTCAGCCACGATCACATCACCAGGCCGAGCCTCTCGAACCGCCACATGCATCCCGAGATTGTCTGATGGCGGCAATTTCAAAGTGTAAGCCGCCCCAAGCAGACGCATACCGGGTCGCAAAGGTCGAACCGATGCATTCATGACATGGCCAGGCCCTAAAACATCACTGATGGTGGCCACAGGCAAATGGCGATAAGCCGCCACGAGGTCCATGGAGGGGCGCTCGAAATCAGGTCCAATCGTCAACATGTCTTCAGCCTCTCATGGCTTTGAGTTGATGCGAATAACCCGATGAATCAATCTGCACATCAATCAAACACGGCCCATTGGCATCAAGAGCCGTCTTCAGCGCTTGCGTATATTCAATTTCATTGTGAACCGAGAAACCCAAACCGCCCAAAGCTTGCATGGCACCCGCAAAGTCATGCCTGCCCCAGCGCACGCCCCGTGTCGGCAATTGTCGACTTTGCTGTTTGATGTCAATGAGCGACAGTGCACTGTCGTTGAAAACAACCACCACGATTTTGGCTTGTGTCTCGACAGCCGTACACAATTCACCCATGCACATCATCAGCCCGCCATCACCCGTAAAACACATCACCGCTTGTGTTGGATCGTCCAAAGCACAGGCGATCGCTGCTGGCAATGCGAAGGCCATAGAAGCCAACCCATTGGATATGAGCGCATCACCAGGCCGGGTGCTGGGAAAAAAAGCGGTCGCTGAAAACATGTGAGCGCCTGCATCGACCGACATGCGAGGCAGAATTTTTTTGTCGGCACACGCCCGCGCAGCCAATTGAACCACTCGGTCAGGTGCCACCCCAAACTTCACTGGGGGATAGGCCAGTTTCTCTTGCACTTCGGTTCGAATGTCCGACCATTGCGAGGGTTGCCAGCCAGATTGGTAATCCAGGAGTGCGGCATTCAATTGACCCAGGATGGCATCCAGAGATCCGGTCACTCTGGCATCAGCTTGCACATAGTGCACAAGGTGCTCCACCGAGGCAATCTCGCAAACGGCTTTGCCGTAGCGCCAGGGCTGCAAGATCATTTCGACCGGGTCCAATCCCACCAGCACCATCAGGTCTGACTGCGCAATACATTCCGCCTCTTGGAGTCCACCCGTAAAAACACCCACGACCTGCGGGTCCTCATCCGATACAACACCCTTGGCCTTGTAAGTCGGCAAGACTGGGCAGGCCAGCAGTTGGGCCAATTGTCTGACTTGCTGTGCGCTCTGTCGGGCTTCCAATCCAACAATCAAGACAGGTCTTTGGGCTTGACCCAAAAGTTGCTTGACCGCAGAAAAATTCTCTGGTGAAAAAGCATCGGGTTCTGAGGGCTTGGTCTTGACCATTAACGCAGGCACCAAGCGTTTGGCCGCTTCACTCGTCAACTCAATGTGCACCGGTCCAAACGGTGCAGATGCAGCCAGCGCCAACATGGCGTTGATCTCGGCCACAGGATCAGTTCCTTCGAGCCGACTGAAGCCTTTGACCACAGGAGCCAACATGTCCTTTTGATTGAACACTTGGTGGGTGATGTAGCTCAGTTGCTTGGGTGTGAAACCATCGCTAATCACAAGAACCGGTGCACGGTCGAGTGATGCGTAGGCCACACCGTTTGCACCGTTCGCAACGCCCGGCCCTTTGGTCATGATGGCCACACCGGGTATGCCGGTGGTCTCGGCCATGGCACCCGCCATCATGACTGCTGCATTTTCCGACTTCGTCAATACAAAATCGATGCCCAACTGGGCGGCGGCTTCGATCACATCCAAAGAGGAGCCGCCACCGGGCAAGCCGAAAATTCGTTGAACACCTGCCTCGCTGAGCGCTCGTGCCAAGGCTTGGGCTGTTGTGATGGTGTTTTCCATGTCAAAGCCCTTTATCGCCTGATGTACGGATTGGCGGCAGGCCCGCCGGTGTAAATCCAAACGCTCTTGACCTGCAAGTAATCATGAATCGCATCCAAGCCGTTTTCTCGCCCCATTCCGGAAGACTTGAAACCACCGAAGGGTGAGGTGTAACTTGTCGAACGGTATGTGTTGACCCAGACGGTCCCCGCCACCAGCCTGTTGGACATGTCAACGGCTCGGCGCAAATTTTCAGTCCACACACCTGCTGCCAAGCCATACTGGGTGCCATTGGCAATGCGAACAGCATCGTCATCGTCCTTGAATTTGATGACACTCAGTACGGGGCCGAACACCTCCTCCTGCGCAATGCGCATGTTGGGCGTCACGTTCACAAAAATGGTGGGTTGCACAAAGAATCCTTTGGCACCTTCAGGCCCCTGAGCAACCGCCCCGCCCATCACGCAATGCGCTCCTTCATTTTTGGCAATCTCGATGTAATCGAGCACCTTGCGGTACTGCTGCTCGGTGGTGATGGGACCGAGTTGTGTATCTGCCGACATGGGGTCGCCAAATCGCGCGGTGCTGGCCAATGCCACCAACTTTTCAACAAAAACATCATGGATCGATTCGTGGACCAGCAAGCGAGAGCCGGCAATGCAGGTTTGACCGCTGGCTGCAAAGATGCCCGAAATCGCCCCTGACAGGGCGTCCTCGATCCGGGCGTCCTCAAAAACAATGTTGGCCGACTTGCCGCCCAGCTCCAAGGTCACATGTTTGAAGTCCGCTGCTGCAGCCACATTGACACGTCGACCACCTGACTCCCCCCCCGTGAAGGCCACTTTGCGCACCAAGGGATGGGTGACCAAGGCCTCGCCCACATCCGCCCCCAAACCGGTGACCACATTGATCAGCCCTGCAGGCAAGCCCGCCTGGGCTGCCAAAGCCGCAAACTCCAGCGTGGAAGCAGAGGTGTATTCAGAGGGCTTGATCACCACCGCATTGCCTGCGGCCAATGCAGGCGCAACCTTCCATGCCAACAACAGCAAAGGTGAATTCCAGGGCGTGATGCAGGCCGTCACGCCGATGGGTTCGTAGCGCGTGAAATTGAGGACATTTGGTTTGTCAATGGGCGGCACTGTCCCCTGTACCTTGTCTGCCAGACCGCCAAAATAGCGAAACCACTCGACCAAATACTTACACTGGTTGCTCATTTCAGCGTAAAGCTTTCCGTTGTCACGCACCTCAATTTCAGCCAGCCGTGGCGCATGCTCCAGCAGCACATCGGCAAAGCGCACCAAGGCCTGACCGCGCTGAGAGGGTGTCATGCGCGACCAGGTACCCTGGCGCATGGCCCGCTCGGCCGCTTGAACGGCTTGGTCAACATCTTGCTGATTTCCAAGAGGAATTTCAGCCCATTTTTCACCCGAATAAGGGTTGACTGAATCCAGCCAACGCCCGGAAGAGGGATTGACCCACTCCCCGTCAATGAACATCGAATAACGTTTCATTTACCAGCTTTCAAGAAGACTGAAGGGGAAGGTCAATGCGCAAGTTCAAATGCGCATCAACAGTGACCCGGGCCATTTGGGGAATAACCACCGTTGATTCGCGCTCTTCAATGATGGCAGGGCCTTCCAAAACAGCGCCAACAGCCAGCAAATGACGGGCATACACAGGTGTGGTCACGAATTCTTTTCTCACGACACAAAAGACGGGGCGGTGCCCTTTGAGTGCATGGGCAGCTTGGGGTAAGGCCGTCTCATCCAGCGAATCTGCCACTTGCAGCAAATCGGGGGAAGGCCCCTGCACAACCACACGCCATGACACCACTTCGGCGGGCGTGTCTTTTTCGGTACGGCCATACAAGTGCTGGTAACACTCAGAAAAACCGTGCGCCATTCTGCTCACCAAACTACCCAGTGGCGAGGCCATGTCCACGGGCACCTCTACTTCATATCCTTGACCCACATAGCGCATGGCTGCACTGACCTTGACACGACACTGGTCCGATGTCAGGCCAGAGTGCGCCATCATCGCCATGCCCTTCTTGTGCAAACTGTCCACCAACTCTTTGACTTTGTCTGCATCGAGTAGCGTCAAGGTTGAGATCTGTGCCTGGACAAACTGGAATGACATGGGCGATGCCAAAAATCCAAAGGCCGATGCCACACCAGCACCTCGCGGAATGAGAACGTGCCGCATGTCCAGTTTCATGGCCACATGACAAGCGTGTACAGGACCAGCACCACCGATGGGCACCATGGCGTAATGGGACGCTTTGAGTCCCTTTTCCAGAGCATGGATGCTGGCCGCCTGGGCCATGGCTTCATTGACGGTTTCATGGATGCCAAATGCCGCATCAACGATGGACAATGACAATGGCTGCGCGATCTGAGTGTCGATCGCTCGGCTCGCTGCAGTCAGATCCAAGGGCATGTCGCCACCCAAAAATGACCCCGCATCCAAATACCCCAGTACCAGGTCAGCGTCTGTGACCGTCGGATCTTGTCCACCCTGCCCATAACAGGCAGGACCGGGAACGGCACTTGAACTGTCAGGACCGACCTGGATCAAGCCCAATTGATTGACCCGGGAAATACTGCCGCCGCCTGAGCCAATCTCAATCATGTCGATCGCCGGCACCTTCAGAGGTATGCCACTGCCTTTGCGAAAACGCTGCAAGCGAGCGACTTCAAAATCGTTGATGACCTGAGACTCAGAGCCATTGATCAGACACGCTTTAGCGGTCGTACCCCCCATGTCAAAACACAGAACATCTTTCAAGCCAGCCATTTTTCCAATCAATGACGTGGCCTGCACGCCGCCGGCAGGACCCGATTGCACCAGTCGAATCGGATAGGCCATGGCCGTCGTGTAATGGACCGTTCCACCGTCCGATTGCATGAGGTACAAGTCCTTCTGAATACCCATGCTTTTGAGACCCTGGATCAGACCAGAGATGTATTTTTCAAACAGGGGCTGCACATACGCATTGCACACTGCCGTTGCTGTCCGCTCATACTCGCCAATTTCAGGCATGACTTCGCTGGAGATGCAAATGGTCACGTCGGGCAGCAGCGCCTGCAATATTTCCTTGGCCTTCAATTCATGGGCATCGTGCCGGAAGGCATGCAGAAAACAAATCGCGACCGCCTGGGCACCGGCCTCCCGGATTTGCCGTGCAATGGGCTCAAGCGCAGCTTCGTCCAGTGGCACCACCACGGCGCCATCAAATGCGACCCGTTCATTGACCTCGAAGCGAAGTGATCGCGGCACCAAAGGCTCGACTGGCGTTAAAAATAAATCATAGATGTCGTAGCGCCATTCACGCGCAATTTGAAGAACATCCCGAAACCCCTGTGTGGTGACCAATGCGGTCACCACACCTTTTCGTTCGATCAATGCATTGGCGACCAGCGTGGTGCCATGAATGATGTTCTCCACTTGCTCGGGTAAGACGCCGTTGTTTTTCGTGATCAGGGCAACCCCGGTCAGCACCCCTTCAGAGGGGTCATGCGGTGTGGTCAATACCTTTTCGTTAACCAAGAGACCTTGCGAGTCAATCATGACCAAGTCGGTGAATGTTCCCCCAATGTCCACCCCAATACGGAAGGGGCCCTTCATGACCTTCGGTTCACTGCTCATGACAATTTGCCTTTGTTTGCAATCAGCATTTGTTTGATTTCGGACTCAGACAAACCATAATCTTGCTGCGCGCTTGCAACTGAAACTACGCCATCGATCAAATCTCTTTGGACCGCAGAACGCTCACGCAGATGAGCGGGTGACATACCACCCCCACCAGGGGTTTCAAAAGTCACGACCTGCCCCTCTTGCATGCTGATGACCGATTTAGCGGGAATTTTCACACCGTCCAATAAATCAAGCCCCGCTGCCCCATCGAGTCCACCCAGAAAGCCCCGAGGCGGATGCTTGACCCGCTCATGACGAATCATGAAGGCCAAAGGCTCAGGCGACAGCGATTTGAAAGAAATCCGCTGCCCCAGTCCACCTCTGTGCAGACCTGCCCCTCCGCTGTCTACGAGCAAACTCTTTTCAGTCACCAGCATGGGCGTCTGATTTTCAAATTGCTCTATCGGGCTGTTGGCGACATTGGTCGGAAAGCTCAAACAAGCAGGACCATCGCTGTTGGCTCTGGCACCGTAACCACCGCTCATGAAAAACATTTTCACAAACTTACGCTTGGATCGATCGACCCCTTTGAAATAGACATTCCAAATCGGTGAGCCACTGTCCGCAATGATTTTGTTGGGCATCATTTTGGAGAGCGCTCCAAAAATGACAAAGGGCAAATAGTGCCCAGAAAGATGCCGACCCCAGACGGGCGCCGGCCGTGTTGGATTCACCAAACAGCCCTCCGGTGCCAAGATGGTCAAGGGACGCAGTCCACCATCGTTGTTGGGGGATGAGGGATCAAATGCACACTTGACGGCATAGGCACTGTAAGCAAAAGTGAAATTCATCACAGAGTTGATCGGCTTATCGATTTGTGCATCCGTGCCTGAATAATCGATCACCAACTCGGAGCCTTTTTTCCGAACATTGCAACAAATCAACAATGATTTTTCAAACCCATCTGCCATGACCTGGTCATCGAACTCCCCATCGGGCATGGATTCCAGCATTCTTCGCATGCTGTTTTCTGAACGCAACAAGATCTGATCTGTCACCGCCGCCAAATCGTCGATTTTTTCTTGCTGCAGCAAGGCCAACAATTTGATTTGAGCCAACTCGTAAGCGGCAAACTGCGCACGGATGTCACCCAGGGTTTCCAAAGGCTCACGCAAGTTTTCTTTGATGAAAGAAACCACATCCGAATTTTCTTCACCCCGTCTGCAAATTTTGAGAACAGGAATGCACAAGCCCTCCTCATAGGCGTCTTTGGCAAAAGGATTGGGGGCACCACCAATGTCAACCGTATGGAAGGTTGAGCCCACAAATGCCACCAACTCCACACCGCGAAAAATTGGCCGAACCATGGTGATGTCGTTCAGATGTCCAGTACCCAACCATGGGTCATTGGAAATCAAGACATCACCAGGCTCCAGCGTGTGTTTGGGATAGCGCTCCAGCATGGCGGCCAGAGTTCGTGGCATGGTTCCTAAAAATGAGGGAATAGAACGGGATGATTGCGCAAACACCCTGCCGTTGGCATCCATCAATGAACAGGCCAAGTCCCAGTTTTCACGAACGACCACTGAAAACGAAGTGCGAACAAAGGTTTGAGCGACCTCATCCATCAGCCCCGTCAAACGTTGCCAAACAATTCCAAGTTGCAGTGCGCTGATGCTTTTTCCCATGGATCACCCAATCAATTGCTTTTTTGATTGTGACCAACCACCTGAACCTGGACCATTGGGCAATCACAAAGTCTCATTTAGCGACAGGCTAAAGTCGTCCTCTGTCCCATAAGGGTCAACACCCATGTTCAAACCCTTGCCGACTGGCTCACTCTCTACCTACACTGGCGGCTAAATTTACACACCACGAGACAGTCATTTTATGAATCGCTTCTGGGCAATTTTGTTGGGGCTTTTGGCATTTTCTGCCCATGCCCAAGATGCGAGCTACCCCAATAAACCCATCCGTTTGATCGTAGGCTACGCGCCCGGTGGTGCCACCGATATCGTGGCCAGAAGCATTGCTATCAAGCTTCAGGAAACGCTCGGACAAGCTGTGATTGTTGAAAATCGTGCGGGGGCAGGCAGCAACATTGCCTCGGAATTTGTAGCGCGCAGCACGCCCGATGGCTACACCTTGCTGTTGGGCACCATCGCCAACGCCACCAACATGACCGCCTACAAAAATCTCGGTTATGACACCATGCGGGACTTCATCCACATCACCCAGACCATGACTGCCCCTTCGGTTTTGGCATTGCACCCCTCAGTACCTGCTAAAAACCTGCGCGAGTTTGTGGCCCTGGCAAAGCAAAACCCAGGAAAAATGGCTTTCTCATCCAGTGGGAGCGGCGGATCGCCACACTTGGCAGGCGAACTTCTCAAACTTCGCGCCAACATTGATTTGATCCATGTCCCTTACAAAGGGGCAGCGCCTGCGATGTCTGATTTGCTGGGCGGACAGGTTCAAATGAGCTTTCAAACCGCCTTATCAGCCATTCCCCATCTCAAAAGTGGAAAGCTCAATGTGATCGCGGTGGCCAGCAAAAAACGCATGGGCACTTTGCCCCATGTTCCCACCATGGCAGAGGCTGGAATTGCGGACTTTGAGGTCTCCAGTTGGAATGGTCTGTTTGCCCCCGCCAAAACCCCTGCGCACATCGTCAATGCCTTGTACAACGCCACCATCAAGGCCATCAATACGCAAGACATCAAAGACAAAATGGAGGCACAAGGCGCCGAACCCGTTGGCAGCAGCCCCGAAGATTTCAAAGCCTTTGTGAAGGCCGAAATTGACAAATGGGAGCAGGTGATCATCAAGTCCGGGGCCAAGATGGACTGAATCGACTTTCAGATCCATCGCTCCAAGATGTGGAGAACCTGCATTCAAGAGGCCGAATCAACTGTTCATAAAGCGGCTTGGATTCAAGACCTGATAAGAGGTGTTGCACTACACTTTTTATCCGCCCAGTGTTGAAATTTCTACTCGAATCAACTATTTCATTCTTTCTTGCCAAATGGCAAAAAGATGTTCATTCTGTCTTTTTTTTCTGGTATTTTAGATAAGTTTTTAACACTGAAAAAGAGCAACAACAAGATAAATATACGCAACAACAATATAGCAGTCAACAAAGTAGTTGGCGTACCAATTTGACCATTGTACACAGTAAAAAAGTCAAAGATAAAGTTCACTGACGATATCAAAAATATACAGAAAATTACAATACTGATATACCAGTTGTTGAGATACGCATAGGTTGCTATTGCTGTCACCAAAATTATGAACCAGCCTCTGAAATAAAGAAAATTAGTTAACCTTGCAATTTCCAAAGGCTCATTGGAGAGTCTTGATGCAATTTCATTTGGGGTAAACAACAAGTTGAATGCATAAATAAATGCAATTGAAACTATGAGCCAAAAACGCAAAGGGTAAAACTTGTCAATTTGCTGATTCGCTGTTTCTCCCCAGCCCTCAATTAAAGCATTTAGCTCTTGAGCACTCACAAGTGGTTTATTTTCTTTCATATGTCTGCTACTTTTTATTTTTAATACTTAAATTTAAGCAATGAGAAGAATCAGCAAAAACGACGAATTCAAAGCTGGAGTGTAGCACTTCACCCTTGAGTTTCAATCAATGATCGTGGTGTATTCAGAGGAAGCTCCCTGCAAATAGACAGCGATGATCGTCCGCCCAAGCCTTTGTGCAGGCGGTTGTTGAACTCATCTGCAATCGCATCCAGCTCGCCTTGGCTGTCAACCTAGAAGGCAACGTCCGTGGGATGAAGCCATTCATTTGCTCGGTTGAGATCATTTCCCTCGGGCTTATGTAAAAAAAAGTACACAGTAAATCCTGTGCGCTCGTTCCATTCTTTGTGCATCGCCATTGCCCGGGCTTGGGTATTGATAGGATTTTCGGACGCTGCAGCAAAGCAACGTAAGTAGGCTTGTCAGAGTAACCCAGCAGCATATCGGACGAAATGGCGGACTTGATCTCCAGCAGGCTCACCTGCATCAGGAACCGACTCGTGCGCACCACAAGTGCGCATTTGACACTGCCATTGGTCTCACACTTGTTCAAGTCCCCTTATTTGTGGTCTGCGAATTTTTTGAAACTCATTCCGAGTATGTACATCTAAATTTCACGTCTAAACGGTAATAGAACATCAAATCGACTGCCTTTTTCCGGTATCCGCGACGCATTTTTAACACCTAAGAACAAAAACCACAATAGCGTTATGCGACCGAGTAAAATAAGCGTAAAGTCTGGTGTGATATTTTGCAATCTTGAAGGATAGACCATGAACAAATCAGATATAAAATTCATTGCCGCCAATATAAATATGATAAAAAAGTTAATTGCAACATATTTACCCGTTCGATAAGCATTGAATCCAATCATCAAAAAAATCAACATAAACCATCCTCTAAAATACATATATCTTTTAATACAAGTAGCTTCAGAATTATTATGTAAAGCTTGAAAAATATTATCTGTAAAAAAAAGCAAGCTAAAAGAGGCAATAGCACCCAAGGTGATTAATAAAACAATTCGAATTGGAAAAAATTTATCAACCATCGCGGGGCTCGATGAATAACCCCATCCTCCAATCAGTGCATCTAACTCCTGTGCGGAAATAAGCGGTTTGGTTTTGTTCATTTTCCAAATTTTAAGACAAAACTGCAATTCCAGTCAACCTGCCTATCATCATTGATGCTAGAAAATTATATGTTAACATTAACTATTAATATTAAATTATGTTTAATTTATATTTATAAAAATATTTATATAGATATATAAATACTATTTTTAATTTTAGTTCTTAACCAATGTAATGCCACGGATTGACCGCTTCAAGGCTCTGTTCAAACTTGGTCGTTGAAAGCCTTCACAGAAACGGAAAAACTTGCAGGACGTCAGCTGAGTGAATGTTGTTTCAAACAACGCCTCGTCAATGCACACGTAGCATGCGTGTGTCTGCTTCATCTCGTCAACTGCCTCGTCCTTGGCCTTGAGCTTCGATGATTTGTATTGCCATTCACAAAAATCCGCAGGTAACGGGCGCCTCTGTCCATGTGGCATTCCAAGTTTCATCAGCAAATGGGCCTCTATGCCCATTGATTCTGTACCGCACCACTTATCTTTCAGCAGGCGTTCTGTGTGCTAAACCCAGCCGCTGGCGGTATCTGGCTTCGTCATACCTATCCCAGGCAGCAGCCATGGCGTTTTCCAAACTGGCACGGCGTGTTGAGAATCTGTGCCACTTGCGGTCTGCCAACTTGAAGCGGCACTGGTCAAGCAGACTGCGTGCGCGGCCATAAAGCACCAATTCACCGTCTCGCAGCAGCACGACGCTGGGCGATGCTTGTATCAACGCATCTATAGTGAGTTCCTTGCTGGTTTTGACGGTGGCTGCATCCATTGCCAGCGGTGTGTCAGTGTGGCGTTCAGTCATACGGCACAACCCCGCAGCGTGGAACTACTGTGCTGGCAGCGTGCGTCAACTTGGAACACGCCCATAAAAAAAGTCACTTTGCAGCGTTGTACAAAGTGACTTGAAGAATTGAATGGTAGGGCGTCACGGACTTGAACCGTGGACCAAAGGATTATGAGTCCTCTGCTCTAACCAACTGAGCTAACGCCCCCACCGAAGCCGTGATTGTAGTGGCCTGGCGGGCGTTTATTTGGACTGGCTCAGCGCATTGCTGACCAAGCGCGAAGTGATGTTGACGATCTGGATCATGCGGTCATAGGGCATGCGGGTCGGGCCGATCACGCCCAAGGTGCCCACCACTTGGCCATCCACCTCATAAGGCGAGCTGACCACCGACAGCTCTTGCATGGGCACGATCTGACTTTCACCGCCAATGTAAATGCGCACGCCCTCGGCCTGGCTGGACACGTCCAGCAAACGCATCAACTGGGTTTTTTGTTCAAAAAGCTCGAAAGCACGGCGCAAATGCCCCATGTCACTGGAAAAGTCACTGACCGACAGCAAGTTGCGCTCGCCGGCAATCACCACCTCGTTCTGGTCTTCGGCCAAAGCCTCGCTGCTGACCTGAACGGCCGCTTGCATCAGCGTGGCGATTTCGCTTTGCAGGCTCACAAGCTCTTGCTGCACCCGGCTGCGCACCTGCTCAATGGCCATGCCAGCGTAATGGCTGTTCAAAAAATTAGAAGTTTCAATCAGCTGGCTTTGGGAGTAATCGGTCTCGGTGAACAGGATTCGGTTTTGCACATCGCCCTCGGGCGAGACAATGATGACCAGCAAACGCCGCTCGGACAGGCGTAAAAATTCAATGTGCCGAAACACCGAAGGCCTGCGGGGGGTCATGACCACGCCCACAAAATGCGACAAATTGGAGAGCAAATTGGCCGCACTGGCGATCACTTTTTGCGGCTGATCCGGGGTGAGCGCAGGCGTATCCAAGCCGTCGCGTTGCACCGTGAGCATGGTGTCCACAAACAAACGATAGCCACGACTGGTGGGGATGCGCCCTGCCGAGGTGTGCGGGCTGGCGATCAGGCCCAGCTCTTCGAGATCGGACATCACATTGCGGATGGTGGCGGGCGACAGGTCCAGGCCAGAGGCTTTGGAGAGCGTGCGCGAGCCCACGGGTTGGCCGTCCGCAATATAGCGTTCAACCAGCGCTTTGAGCAATAACTTGGCACGATCATCTAGCATAGACACATTTTAATGATGTAATTTGCAGATGAAATCCAAGTTCCGTCATGTTGCACTTTTTGGTAAGTACCACACCACCGCCCACGGTGGGGCACTGGAGAGTTCTCGCCGGGCTTTGGACGACGTGGCCCAGTTTCTGACGCGGCAAGGCTGTGACGTGGTGCTGGATCAAGAAACCGCTTTGCACACCGGATTGAACCAACACCCCATGCTCGACATGGCTGCCATTGGCCAGCAGTGTGATCTGGGGCTCGTGGTTGGGGGTGACGGCACCATGCTGGGCATTGGTCGGCAAATGGCCCGATTCAATCTGCCTTTGATGGGCATCAACCAAGGTCGACTGGGTTTCATCACCGATATCCCGCTACAAAGTTACCAAGATGTGTTGTTGCCGATGCTGCAAGGCCACTATCAAACCGAAGACCGCAGCCTGCTGCAAGCCCATGTGATGCGTGACCAACGCAGCGTGTTCAGCGCTTTGGCCATGAACGACGTGGTGGTCAACCGGGGTGGCACCTCGGGCATGGTGGAGTTGCGGGTCGAGGTCGATGGCCGTTTTGTGTCCAACCAACGCGCCGACGGCCTGATCATCGCCACCCCCACAGGCTCCACCGCCTATTCCTTGTCGGTGGGCGGGCCTTTGATGCACCCTGGCATTGGTGGGTGGGTCATGGCACCCATTGCACCTCACACCTTGTCCAACCGGCCGATCGTTCTGCCCGAGTCGTCTGAAATCAGCATCGAAATCGTGGCCGGGCGATACGTCAGCGCCAATTTCGACATGCAGTCATTGGCCGATCTGATTTTGGGTGATCGGATTGTGGTCAAGCGCTCTGAGCACACGGTGCGCTTTTTGCATCCCGCAGGTTGGAACTACTTTGACACCCTGCGTAAGAAAATGCATTGGAATGGAGGCGACTGAGACATGGCACTGACGCACATCACCTTGCGCGACTTTGTGATCGTGCAATCCCTTGAATTGGACCTGGCCAGTGGTTTCAGCGTTTTGACGGGTGAAACCGGTGCCGGCAAATCCATCTTGATTGACGCACTGCAGCTGGCCTTGGGTGCTCGCGCCGAATCTGGCGTGGTCCGTGAAGGTGCAAGCCGCTGTGAAGTTTGCGCCGAATTCGACCCCACCCCCGCCATCCAGTCTTGGCTGGAGGAGGCTGGTTTTGAAACGAATGTATCTTTGTTGTTGCGCCGCACAGTCGACACCTCGGGCAAAAGCCGCGCCTGGGTCAATGGCAGCCCTGCCACCGCAACACAGCTGCGCGAACTGGGCGAGCAACTGTTGGACATCCACGGGCAACACGCCTGGCAAAGCCTGACTCGCCCCGATGCGGTGCGGGGCTTGCTGGATGCGTATGCGGGCATTGACACCCGCCCCCTGAAAACCACTTGGCACACTTGGCGACAAGCCCAGCAAACTCTGACCGATGCGCAACAAGCTCAAAGCACCCTGACCCGTGAGCGCGAACGACTGGCTTGGCAAATCGGTGAACTGGAAAAACTCAATCCCCAAGTGGATGAATGGCAGGAGCTGAGCACCCAGCATGGCCGACTGGCCAACGCTCAAGCCCTGCTGGATGGGGCCAATTTGGGCACTGTCTTGCTCGAAGGTGAAGAAAACGACGGCGAAGGTGGCGCACTCAGGCAGCTGTCGCGTGCCATCCAGGCCTTGCAATCGCTTGGCCCCGTCGAGCCTGAGTTCAGCGCTCTGGCCGATGTCCTGGCTTCAGCTCTGGCACAAGCCGAAGACGTGGCCCATAGCCTGCATGCGTATTTGCGTAAAACCGATCTGGACCCCGAACAATTGGCCAAACTCGATGAGCGAATGGGCCTTTGGTTATCCTTGGCCAGGCGTTACAAAAAAACACCTGACGAACTGCCACTGTCACTGCAGGCTTGGCGTCAAGAGTTGGCTCAACTCGATGCTGCTGCCGACTTGCAAAGTCTGCAAAAAGCCGCAATGGCTGCACAAAACGCCTGCACCCAAGCGGCCAAAGCGGTCTCGCGTCAGCGTCAACAAGCGGCCAAACCACTGGCTCAGGCGGTCAGCAGTGCGATGCAGCAACTGGGCATGCAGGGGGGGCGATTTGAGGTGCAATTGCTACCCTTGGAGACACTCGCGCAGCACGGCATGGAAGAGGTCAGTTTTCTCGTTGCCGGGCACGAAGGCAGCACGCCAAGACCTGTGGGCAAAGTGGCCTCGGGTGGAGAACTCTCACGCATTGCACTGGCCATCGCAGTGACCACCAGCGAACTGGGCGAAGCAGGTACCTTGATTTTTGACGAAGTGGACTCTGGTGTGGGCGGTGCCGTGGCCGAAACCGTGGGCCGCTTGATGAAGCAATTGGGCCAACACCGTCAGGTGCTGGCGGTCACCCACCTGCCCCAAGTAGCCGCCTGCGCTGACCACCATCTGTTGGTCAGTAAAGCCGCCGCCAAGGGCCAAGTCAGCAGCCAAGTGCGAGGCGTCAGCGGCGATGAGCGCGTGAGCGAAATCGCTCGCATGTTGGGCGGAGAAAAGTTATCGGCGACCACCTTGGCACATGCCCGTGAAATGCTCGGCAACCCCACCAAAATCATGGGCCGCAAGGCCGCTCAACGCTGAACATGGACATCATCCTCATCACCGGCATGTCCGGCTCAGGCAAATCGGTGGCGCTGCACGCACTCGAAGACGCGGGCTATTACTGCGTCGACAACCTGCCACCCGAATTGTTGATCCCCTTTGTCAAGCTCGAACAACAACAAAAGGAACAACGACTGGCCATTGCGATTGACGTGCGCAGCGCCAACTCCTTGCACCTCTTGCCCGAGCAAATGGCCTTGTTGCGCGACATGGGCATGACTGTGAAGTCGGTCTTCCTGGACGCCTCATCGGACACCTTGCAGCGGCGTTATTCGGAAACACGCCGCAAGCACCCTTTGTCAGGAGGCGACAAACCTCAAAACGACAAAGCACTGGTGGAAACCATCGGATTCGAACGCGAACTCTTGTCTGACCTGCGAGAGCGTGCCCACGTCATCGACACCAGTTTGCTGCGCTCGGCTCAACTTCAGACCTACATCAAAACGCTGGTCAGCGCCCCATCGGCGCAGCTGACTCTGGTGTTTGAATCCTTTGCTTTCAAACGCGGCATTCCCACCGACGCCGACTATTTGTTTGACGTGCGCATGCTGCCCAACCCTCACTATGAAAGTGCCCTCAAGCCCCTGACGGGACGTGACGAGCCTGTTCAGGCTTACCTGCGTCAGTCGGAAGAATTTGTTCAAATGCAATTGCAAATCGAGGGGTTTTTAAAACACTGGATTCCGGCGATCGAGCGTGACCATCGCAGTTACGTGACGGTGGCCATCGGCTGCACAGGAGGGCAACACCGCTCGGTGTTCATGGTGGAGCAACTGGTGCAAAACTTCGGCACACGGTGGCTCACCCTCAAACGACACCGAGAGCTGGACGCGCTCTGACTCAACTCATTTGCACATCCCTATTGCGGCTCACCTGAGGAGCGGGTTGCCACAAATACAGGCCAGGCACAGGTCGCCGACATGCCATGGGTCAATCCATCAGCAAGGTTCGAATCGGCGCTGGCAAACCCATCGCGGGCCAGGCATGGGCATCCACCCACAGTCCGGCACAAGCCGGGTTGGATGCCGCAGACCCAAGCATGCGCACCGGGTGCAAATGCAAATCGCGGTGGGTCAACACATGCTTCCAGGGTGTTCTGTAATCAAGCTGCGTGCCTTGCGCCCAGGCGGCCAACAAATCCGTTTCCGAGTCGAACACCGGCAAGCTGAACAAACCGGCCCAAATACCGGTGTCCGGGCGCTTTTGCAGCCACACCTGCCCTTGCTCATTAACAGCCCAAAGTAACCACAGCGTGGCACTGCTGCGTTTGAGTTTGCGGGTTTTGACGGGATAGGCCAGCGGCTCGCCACGGGCTTTGGCTTGGCACACAGCGTGCACAGGGCAGGATTCGCACTGAACCTTGCGCGGCAAACACACGGTGGCCCCCAAATCCATCAGGGCCTGGGTGTAACGCGGCATGTCGGCAGCTTGGGTGGGCAACAAGTCTTGCGCCAGCGCCCAAAGGGTTTTTTCGTTCTTGGCCACAGCCAAATCATCGCCGTAACCCAGCACACGGGTCAGCACGCGTTTGACATTGCCATCCAAAATGGCCACACGTTCTTGAAAGCAAAACGCCGCAATCGCTGCCGCTGTGGATCGGCCAATGCCGGGCAGGGTTTGCAGATCGTCGGCGCGGCGCGGAAATGACCCGCCAAAACGCCCCATCACCTCTTGGGCGCATTTGTGCAAGTTGCGGGCACGGCTGTAATAACCCAGGCCACTCCACAGAGCCAGCACATCGTCTTGCGGCGCGGCTGCCAACGCAGCCACGTCCGGAAAACGCACCAAGAAACGCGAAAAATAATCCAACACCGTGCTCACCTGCGTTTGCTGCAACATGATTTCGGATAACCAAACGCGGTAAGGGTCTTGGGTGTTTTGCCAGGGCAGGCTTTGCCGCCCGTGCAGTCGCTGCCACGCCACCATGCGGCGGGCAAAATCTTCAGGCAAAGTTGTCACGGTTTCTGGCATGTTGGGCAATAAAAGGTGGTGCGCTGGCCTTGCAGCATGGACTTGATGGGTGCAGCACAGCGTCGGCAAGGTTCGCCCGCCCGGCCATAAACAGCGGCTTCCAACTGAAAGTAGCCGGTGCGGCCTTCGGCGCTCACAAAATCCTTGAGTGAACTGCCGCCTTGCTCCAGCGCTCGGTTCAGCACTTGGACAATGGCGGCGTGCAAGCGGGCCACACGCGGTTTAGACAAACGCGCGGCCTTGGTCGTAGGGCGAATGCCCGCCATGAACAAAGCTTCAGAAGCGTAAATATTGCCCACACCCACCACCACATCACCCGCCAACAAGACCTGTTTGATGGCCGACTGACGTTTTTTAAGGGCCAGCGCAAAAGCGATTACATCAAACTGGGCACTCAAGGGCTCGACACCCAGACGTCCCAGCAATTTCTGCGCTTGAGGTGAGTCTTCAGACGGGGCCCAGACCACTGCACCAAAGCGGCGCGGGTCGTGCAAACGCAACACCCCCCGATCGGTCACCAAGTCCATGTGGTCGTGCACGCCGGGCTCGGGCTGCGCAGGCGCAAAGTTAAGGCTACCGGACATGCCCAAATGCAGCAGCAACAAGCCTTGGTCCAAATCAAGCAAGAGATATTTACCGCGTCGGCGCACCCCCACAACCTGTCTTCCCACCAAGTGAAGCGCAGGCACACCCAAGGGCCAGCGCAGTGGCTTGCCCATGTGCAGGGCCAAGATTCGGGCTGAAGCAATGCGATCGACAAAACTGCGACGGGTGACTTCTACTTCGGGGAGTTCAGGCATAGGCTGGGGGGCAAAAAGGGGCTTGTTTGACGCTGCTCAAGCCAGCGGCTTGCTCGATTATGATGAAGCCATGAAATTCTGGTTTCGACTCGCCGTCATCTCCTCTTGCGTTTTGAGCGCATGGGCACAACCGGCCACACCCGCCGCACCACCCGCAACCCCCGCGGCCGAAAACCCCGCGCAAAAATCAGCCCTTGATGCTGTTTTGTTTTACCAATTGCTGCTGGGTGAATTGAATGTGCGCAGCGGCTCGCCAGGCAGTGGTTTTTCTCTGATTCTGGATGCGGCACGCAAAACCAACGACCCCCGGCTGTTTCAGCGAGCCGTCGATCTGGCTTTGCAGTCGCGATCAGGCGATGCAGCCCTTCAAGCCGCACAGGCATGGAAAAAAGCGATCCCCCAAGCCACCGAAGCCAACCGCTATGTGTTGCAAATTTTGCTCGCCTTGAACAAAGTTGACGAAGCGGGACAGGCCTTGACCGACTCCATCCGAGAACTGCCCGAAGTCGAACAAAGCATGGCCATTGCGTCTGTGCCCCGGGTTTTTTCCAGGGTGCAAGACAAACAAATGGCGGCAGACACTGTTGAAAAAGCCTTGGCTTTTGCCTTGAAACAAAGCAGCACCGCAGCCACGACATGGACCACCATTGGCCGCATGCGGCGCGATTCAGGTCAACTCCCTTTGGCCATAGAAGCAGCACGCCAAGGCCACGCCGCAGATGCCAAGGCCTCTGCGCCCCTGATTTTGGCGCTCAGCCTGGCCAATTCAACCCCTGCCGAAATGTCGCCATTTTTGGCACAGGCCATGCAAGGCGACGTTCAGCCGCCATTAAGACTTGGATACGTCAGGCACCTGATCGGTCAGGCCCAACAAGCACAAGCCTTGCATGAGCTCAAGCGCCTGAATGCAGAACACCCCACCTTTTCAGAAGCCTGGCTGGTACACGGTTTGATGCTCCAAGAAAACAGCCAATGGTCCGAAGCCGAAAAAAAACTGCACCAATACGTTCAATTGGTCCAAAGCAGTCAAGACAAGGATGAACAAGCCAGATTGTCCGAGGCCTTGATGGCCTTGGCACAAATAGCCCAGCGCTTGGGTCAATTGAACCAAGCAGCGCAGTGGCTGAGTCAAGTTCCTGCCGCGGCCGACCCCATCAAACTGGCCAGCCGTCAGGCCGACTTGCTCAGCCAACAAGGCCGCAGCGAGGAAGCACGCCAAGTATTGGCCCAAATCAAAACCACCAACACCGAACAAGCCATTCGCAAAGCCCTTGTTCAGTCGGTTTGGCTGCGTGACAACAAACGGTTTGATGAAGCTTACACCGTCGTTAAACAAGCCATGAATGCCAACGCCCCCAACAGCGAACTGCTGTCCGAGCTGGCCATGGTGACTGAAAAGCTCAAGCGCTTTGACGAAATGGAAAGCCTGCTGCGCGAGCTGATGCAGCTCAAACCACAAGACCCCCATGCCTTCAACGCCCTGGGCTATTCCTTGGCCGACCGCAACGTTCGACTCGACGAAGCCCGGCAATTGATCATGAAAGCCCTGAAGCTCTCTCCCAACGACGCCTATATTCAAGACAGTCTGGGCTGGGTGGCTTTTCGCCAAGGCCAGTTGAGCGAAGCTCGGGACATTTTGCAGGCCGCCTACAAAGCCCGCCCTGATGCCGAGATTGCGGCCCATCTGGGCGAAGTCCTTTGGAGCATGGGTCAACAAAAAGAAGCTCAAGCCATTTGGCGCGAAGGCCTTTTGCTCAAAGCCGACAACGAAACACTGGTTGAAACCCTCAAACGCTTTGATTTCAAGCCATGATGAACAAGGCAACTTGGCCAGCGGTGGGCACACAACTTGTTTCTGGTCGAAACAGGCCAAGCTGGCAGCTGGAGCGAGGTACATGGGCTGCAACGCTGGTCTTGGCCCTGTTGGCCACGGGCTGCTCGACCCCTCGCTTGAGCGCACCAGACGCCAACGCTTACTGGTCAGGACGCTTGGCCATTGAAGTTCTCAAAGAGCCCCCCGAAACCTTGAGCGCCAGTTTTGAATTGCAGGGCTCGGCCCAAACAGGTGAAATGGTTTTGCTCAGCCCCATCGGAACCACCTTGGCCTTGCTCAAATGGTCCGCACAGGGTGCGCAACTGACACAAGGACAGCAGCAAACTCAAAGCAACAATCTGCAAAGCCTAGGGGCTCGATTAACAGGGACCGAGTTGCCCATTGCGGCCTTGTTTGAATGGCTTGCAGGTCGTCCGGCTGAGGCACCGGGCTGGCAAGTGGATTTATCAGGACACGCTCAAGGCAAAATCACGGCTGTGCGCCAACAGCCCGTCCCAGGGGCTTTGCTGCGCATCGCCTTGGACCGCTGAGCACAAACCATCATCATCCGAGCACACCCAGCATGGTGATAATCCATTCATGAAATCGCTCTACGATGTGCCCGCCCCGGCCAAACTGAACCTTTTTTTGCACATCACAGGTCGCCGACCTGATGGCTACCACTTGCTGCAATCGGTTTTCATGCTCATCGACTGGTGCGACACCTTGCATTTTGAAAAGCGGCCTGGCGGCGGCATCAGTCGCGAGGATCTCACGATGGCACTGCCAGACAATGACCTGATCACCCGTGCTGCGCATTTGCTGCAAAACCACACCGGATGCACCGATGGGGTTCACATCGCCGTTGAAAAACAAATTCCTGCGCAAGCGGGCATGGGCGGTGGATCTTCCGACGCTGCCTCTTGCCTGTTGGCCTTGAACCGCTTGTGGAAACTCAAGCTGAATCTGTCCGAACTTGAGCAACTGGGCCTGAAACTGGGTGCCGATGTGCCATTTTTTTTGCGAGGTCGCAACGCTTGGGTCGAGGGGATTGGAGAAAAAATCACCCCCATCGATTTGCCTGCAGCCCACTTTTGGGTCATCAAGCCCCCAACTGGTCTTGAAACTTCTCAAATATTTGCGCATCCAGATCTTAAACGTGACACAAACACTGCTACAATTTCGGTCTTCGCTGCACAGACATATGACTTCGGTCACAATGATTTGCAAGCCGTTGCACAAAACTTGTGCCCCGGTATCGGTCAGGCAATTCACTTGCTCAACGATCACGGATTACAAGCTAGAATGACGGGTTCCGGAAGCGCAGTGTTTGCCCTTTGCAAGGACAACACCAAGAAAGTGACAGTACCTGATCATTTTCTCAGCCGGTTTTGCAGCAATATGGAAGTTCATCCTTTATCAGGTTGGGCATCCAGCGAAAGTTGATCGGTTGATCGCTGTTCCAGCGGTTAACCCGTGTAGGGGAGTCGCCAAGTTGGTTAAGGCACCGGATTTTGATTCCGGCATTCGAAGGTTCGAGTCCTTCTTCCCCTGCCAAATACGTTCATTCGTACAGGCCCTTTTTTCTGATCGCTGGAATGCACATGCAGCCTGCCCCGCTCCCCCCTGAATTCATGCTGTTCACCGGTAATGCCAATCCCGTTTTGGCTGCCGAAATCGCCAAGCACTTGGGTACGCAACTTGGCGCTGTTGATGTAGGACGTTTCTCCGATGGTGAAGTCACTGTCGAACTCAAGCAAAACGTTCGGGCACGCGAAGTGTTTGTGGTTCAGTCCACCTGTGCACCCACCAATGAAAACCTGATGGAATTGCTGATCATGGTCGACGCGCTCAAACGTGCATCGGCTGGACGCATCAGCGCTGTCATTCCTTACTTTGGTTACGCCCGGCAAGACCGTCGTCCACGCTCGACGCGCGTGCCGATTTCGGCCAAAGTGGTGGCGAACATGCTGCAAGCCGTTGGTGTTGACAGCGTTTTGACCATGGACTTGCACGCCGACCAAATCCAAGGCTTCTTTGACATCCCGGTTGACAACATTTACGCGTCCCCAGTTTTGCTGGGCGATTTGCGTCAGCAAAACTACGACGATCTGATTGTTGTGTCACCCGACGTCGGTGGCGTGGTCCGTGCCCGCGCTTTGGCCAAACAACTCGGTTGTGATCTGGCCATCATCGACAAGCGCCGCCCCAAAGCCAATGTCAGCGAAGTGATGCACGTCATTGGCGAGATCGATGGACGCAACTGTGTGATCATGGACGACATGATTGACACGGCGGGCACTTTGGTCAAAGCCGCAGAAGTGCTCAAAGAGCGTGGCGCAAAAAAAGTCTACGCTTACTGCACTCACCCCATCTTTTCGGGCCCAGCCATCGACCGCATCGCCAAAGGCGAAGCCCTCGACGAGGTTGTGGTCACCAACACCATCCCCTTGTCGGCACAAGCGGCTGCGTGTTCCAAGATTCGCCAACTCTCCGTGGCACCATTGATCGCTGAAACGATCAACCGCATTGCCCACGGTGAATCGGTGATGAGCCTGTTTTCTGATCACGCCTGATCGGTCACAGGCCCACAGTCGCCAGCCGTCTTCCAAGACTGGCTGGCTTTTTTGAGTCAGGGTCGCACTGGTCGCGGTGGGCCCTAGAAGGAGAAATGTATGAAATTTGTCGCTTTTGAGCGCTCCAAGCAGGGCACGGGTGCGAGCCGCCGTCTCCGCAACGCCGGTCGCACACCGGGCATCGTTTATGGTTCCACAACGGCTCCTCAGCTGATTGAACTGGACCACAATGCTTTGTGGCACGCCTTGAAAAAAGAAGCGTTTCACGCCTCCATCTTGGACATGGAGTTCAATGGTGAGTCCAGCAAAGTCTTGCTGCGTGACTACCAAATGCACCCCTACAAGCAATTGGTTCAACACATCGACTTCCAACGCGTCGATGCCAACACCACTTTGCACATGAAAGTGCCATTGCACTACAACGGTGAAGAAGAGTCGGAAGCCGTCAAGACTGACAAGTGCACGATCAACCACGTGGTGACCGAAATCGAAGTGGCTTGCTTGCCTGCCAACTTGCCTGAATTCATCGCCGTGGACCTCAAAGGTCTGACCAAAGGCGTGTCACTGCATTTGAACGACATCACTTTGCCAACAGGTTGCAAGCCTGTGACCCATGGCAAAAAGAACCCCGTCATTGTGACGGCCGTCGCACCTGTTGAAGAAATTGTGGTCGCACCTGTGGCCGCTGCTCCTGCAGCTGCCAAGGGCAAAGGCAAAGGCAAGAAGTAATCTTCGTGTCTAAGGGCTCTCCAGCCTGCTTTGAAAGGCCCGCGCAAGCGGGCCTTTTGCTTGGCACCGGTGCTGTTGATCCGACCCCATGAATGCTTCACCAAGGACAATGAACCCCCATGATCAAACTCTTCGTTGGCCTGGGCAACCCGGGTAGTGAATACGACGACACCCGACACAACGCCGGCTTTTGGTGGATTGACGCCGTGGCCCGAGAGCTCAAGGTCTCACTGGTGCCTGAGCGCAGCTACCACGGTCTGGTGGCTCGCACCACCGTCAACGGTCAAAACGTGTGGCTGCTCGAACCCCAGACCTTCATGAACCTGTCAGGCAAGTCGGTCAGCGCACTGGCCCGGTTCTTCAAAATTCAGCCGCAAGAAATTTTGGTCGCGCACGACGAACTCGACATCGTACCGGGCGAGGCCAAGCTCAAGCTGGGCGGCAGCCATGCGGGGCACAATGGTCTGCGAGACATCCATGCCCAACTGGGCACGGCCGATTATTGGCGCCTGCGCATTGGCGTGGGCCACCCGGGCGACAAGGCCGAAGTGGTCAGCTGGGTTTTAAAGAAGCCCATGCTCGAACACCGCAAAGCCATCGACGACAGCATCCACCGCTCTGTAGCAGCTTTGCCGCTGCTCTTGTCGGGCGACATGGAAAAGGCCATGGTGCGCATCCACACCAGCAAGCCACCACGCCCCAAACCGCCCCGGCCGGTCAAAGCGCCTGCGCCAGACGTACCCACCGCAGAATGAGGCGGGCTACCCGGCTCACTACCCCTGCAGCCTGCGGTATTTGGCCCAAAGCGATTCAGGGTTTTCGATGTGCTGGGGGTTGACGGGAATGCAGGCCACAGGGCAAACCTGCACACACTGAGGCTCGTCAAAATGGCCCACGCACTCGGTGCACTTGGACGGGTCGATTTCGTAAATTTCTTCACCCAGATAGATCGCCTGGTTCGGGCACTCGGGTTCACACACATCGCAGTTGATGCATTCGTCGGTGATCATCAGTGCCATGGCTGGGGCTCCGCAAAAGTCTGCATCGTGGTCATGCCCGGATTATCGGCCACAGGCATCAGCCCGAAGGACTGCAGGGCTGTTGTCTGCTCCTCAACTTGGGCACTACAAGACCCCACAACACGCCCTGGCCCGGCGACATGCGCCTAAAATGGACCGCATGATGAACGCCGACTTGCACTGCCACTCCGTCATTTCTGACGGCACCCTCACCCCCGAAGCCCTGGCCGAACGTGCCAAAGCCAACGGCGTGGAACTGTGGGCGCTGACCGACCATGACGAAGTGGGTGGGCAAGACCGCGCCTTGGCCGCAGCCCGTGCGCAGGGACTGCCCTACCTGACCGGCACCGAGATTTCGGTCACCTTTGCCCACCAGACGGTGCACATCGTGGGCCTGGGCTTTGACCCGCATGACAGCGCCTTGGTGGCTGGCTTGCGCCGCACCCGGGGCGGGCGCAGTGAACGCGCCCAGGAAATGTCAGACGGCCTTGCCAAAGTGGGCATCAAAAACGCCTACGAAGGTGCCCTGCACTACGTCGGTAATCCCGAGCTGATTTCGCGCACCCACTTTGCCCGCCACCTGGTCGAAACGGGCGTGTGCAGCGACACCTCGGAGGTGTTTCGCAAATACCTGACCGAAGGCAAACCCGGCTACGTGCCCCACCGCTGGGCACGCTTGCAAGAAGCGGTTCAATGGATCACCGAAGCGGGTGGTATCGCCGTCATTGCCCATCCGGCCCGTTATGGCTTCACGCCCAACGAAGAGTACGCGCTGTTCAGTGAATTCAAGGCCCACGGCGGGCGCGGTGTGGAGGTCATCACTGGCAGCCATTCTTCACCCGAAGCGGTGCGCTACGCCGAAACTGCGCTGGAGTTCGATCTGGCCGCCTCGCGTGGCAGTGACTTTCACAGCCCTGAAGAAAGCCGCATCGACCTGGGCACCCTGCCTTTGCTGCCTGGTCAACTGACCCCGGTTTGGGACCTGCTGGCCAACCGCATTCAGTGACCCCCACGCTCAGACTCGCCAGCCTTCAGGGCATCGGATTTGCCGTTTTGGCGACGGCCTGCTTTGCCACTCTGGACACCACCACCCGTCACGTCAGCGCGGGCCTGTCGGTCCTGGTGGCACTGTGGTTCCGTTACGCCATCCAGGCCGTCATCACCACGGTCGCAGTCTGGCCAGGCCGCGGCCGTCGCATTTTGCAGACACAGCACCCGCGTTTTCAGCTTGCTCGCGGCATGCTCTTGTTTGCTTGCAGCATCCTGGCTTTTTTAAGCCTCAAATACATGCCCGTGGGAGAGTTCACGGCCATCTCACTGCTGGCACCCCTGGTCATCACCTTGCTGGCAGCCTGGCTACTGAAAGAAAAAATCCGACCTCTGCGCTGGCTGCTGGTGCTGGGGGGATTTGTCGGCACCCTGATCATCATCCGTCCCGGCAGCCAACACCTTGATTGGACCGTGCTCTTGCTGCTGATGCTGGTGGGAACCAACTCCGGCTTTCAACTTCTGACCAGCAAGATGGCCAAGACCGAAGACCCGATCACCACCCATTTCTACACCGGCTGGATCGGCACCGCCATGGCCTCACTGCTGCTGCCTTTTGTCTGGGAAATGCCTGCAGACTGGACAGTCTGGTTGCAATTACTGCTGATGGGGGTGTTGGCCTCGATTGGACATTTTTTGCTGATCCTGGCCTACGGCCGCACTCCAGCTGCCACCTTGACGCCCTATTTATACACCCAGATCGGCTTTGCCGTGCTGGGCGGCTGGGTGGTGTTCAACCATTTGCCCGACCCATGGACCTTTGCTGGCATGGGTTTGGTCGCCCTGTGCGGCGCATTAGGCGCCTGGCTCACTGTGCGGGAAAGCCGCATCGCCGTTCAAGCTGCGCAAACTTGAGTCTGCCCTCTTTTCAAAGCTGACGGCGCCCTCAAGTAAAGTCCACCATCATCACCGGCAATCTACTGCCCACAGCCATGGCCCAGTTTTTCACTGTTCACCCCGAGAACCCGCAAGCACGCTTGCTCAAACAAGCCGTGCAACTGCTCAAGCAAGGCAATGTGCTGGCGGTGCCCACCGATTCCAGCTACGCCCTGGTCTGCCACCTGGACGACAAGAACGCCGCCGACCAGTTGCGCCGCATCCGCGCTGTGGACGACAAGCACCACCTGACGCTGCTGTGCCGCGACTTGAGCGAGCTGGCCAACTACGCCCGGGTGGACAACCGGCAGTTTCGCGCCATCAAGCAGGCCACGCCCGGGCCCTTCACCTTCATTCTGGAAGCCACCAAGGAAGTGCCGCGCCGCTTGAGCCATCCCCAGCGCAAAACCATTGGCCTGCGCGTGCCCGAGCACAAAGTGCTGCAAGAACTGCTGGCCCTGCATGGCGCACCGCTGTTGGCCGCCACCTTGATCATGCCGGGAGAAGATGCCCCCCTGAATGACCCGCAAGACATTCGCGAGCGACTGGAGCACCAAGTGGGCGCGGTCATTGATGCAGGCGCCTGCTCGCTCGAGCCCACCACGGTGATCGACATGAGCGGCGATGAACCCACCCTGGTGCGCCACGGTCAAGGTGATCCTGCGCTGCTGGGCCTTTAAAACACAACACGGTGTAGACCATGGCCTGGCGCTCTGCCCGGTCAAAAACGACCACCAGCTGCCCCAATAGAAAACCCCTGCAACAGCACCAAGGGCCGCAGCAGGGGTCAGGCAGGAAAAACGCAAACGGCTTACTTCAGATCGCCCGCCAGGCTGGCCAAGGTATCTGCAGCGATTTCAATGTGTGACGGGTAATGCGTGTGGTCGCAGCCCATCTTGACGCCAGCGCCAGCCTTCACGGCCGCGCACATGTCGGGCTTGAGTTCAAAACGCACAAAGTGCACCGCTGAGGTTTTTTCTTCGGTCTCACGGTCCAGGTCTTCGTCGGCAATCGCATACACACGGCCATGGCCTTCGACCTCGACAAACATCCTGTCTTCCACGCCGATCAGCTTGGCCAGTTCGCGCTTGCGCTCGTTGATGTCGGTGTACTCGATCATCATGGTGGCTTTCCAGTTGCTGCCGTCGGGCACCAGCGGGGCATAAGCCTCGATCTCTTGCAAGATGCCCTCTTCTTCGAAGACTTTTTCGATGCGCAGCATCTCCTGGATCTGATAGCGGATGGTGGTTTCGCTCTCAAACTGCATGTTGATGTGCTCGCCCAACTGCACGCTGCGCAGCTTGCGGTGGGCGATGACATCGGGTTTGTGGACCTTGCGCCACTTGGTGTAAGCCTCCAAAGACATCAAGGTCTCGGGTGTGATTTTTCCAGTCAGTTGCATGGCAGTGTTCCTTATTTGAGACCGTAGGCTTTGCGCACCAGGGTCAAGGGGTGGTTCAGTTCGGGGGCGCCCAAGCCGTTGACCTCAAAGCCTTGGGCAATGTGGTGGCCGCCCAGCGGGCAGTCAGAGCTGATGAAGTCGGGCTTGGAGCCGTCTTTCATGGTGGCCATGGCCTTGAACACGGGTTTGCCGATTTTCATGGCCATGTCGTGTGAGCCTTTTTTCACGCCATAGGTTCCGGCGTGGCCCGAGCAGCGCTCGATGGTGTTGATCTCGGTGTCCGGGATCATCTTGAGCATTTCTTCGGTCTTTTTGCCAATGTTTTGCACCCGGCCGTGGCATGGGATCTGGTAGCTCACATTGCCCAATTTTTGCGGGAATTCGGTCTTGAGCAAGCCGTCGCGCTTGCGGGCCATGAAGTATTCAAACGGGTCCCACATCGCGTCTTTGACCAACTGGGTGTCGGCGCAATCGGGGAACATCAGCGGGATTTCCTGCTTGAACATCAAGGCGCAGCTGGGCACGGCCGCCATGATGGCGTAACCATCTTTGGCGTATTTGGCCAGCACCGGAATGTTGGCTTCTTTGGACTGCTGGACCGATTCAAGATCACCCAATTCGAGCTTGGGCATGCCGCAGCACTTTTCTTTCTCGACCAGCACATAGGGAATGGCGTTGTGGTCCAGGATCTTCAGCAGGTCATGGCCGATGCCAGGCTCGTTGTAGTTGATGTAGCAGGTGGAGTAGATCGCCACTTTGCCATGTGTTTTCTCGCCATCCACCACTTTGGACGCCTTGGCATCCGGGGCGCTGGAGCGGAATTTTTTCGTGGCCAAAGAGGGCAGCCAGGCGTTTTTGTCGACACCTGCCACACTTTCCATGACGCTGCGGGCCGCTTCGGTTTTGTTGATGGCATTGATGGCTTGCACCACGATCGGGATGCCTGCAAACGAGCCATGTGTGTCGGTGGAGGCCAGAAACTTTTCAGCCGCGCCCACTTCGCCTTTTTTGAACTTGATGGCCTTGGCACGCAGCATGGTGTGCGGGAAGTCTAGGTTCCACTCGTGAGGTGGGGTGTAGGGGCATTTGGTCATGTAGCACAGGTCGCACATGAAGCACTGGTCGACCACTTTCCAGTAATCCTTCTTGTCCACACCATCGACTTCCATGGTGCTGCTCTCGTCCACCAGGTCGAACAAGGTGGGGAAAGAGCCACACAAGCTCACGCAGCGGCGGCAGCCGTGGCAGATGTCAAAAATGCGCTCCAACTCGTCGAAGCACTTTTCCTCGTTGTAAAAATCCGGACCCTCCCAGCCAAGGGCATGTCGTGTGGGGGCTTCGAGGTTGCCTTCTTTGGCCATGTTGTGCTCCTGTGAGATTTTTATGGGGTTTTTCTGAAGGTTCTGCGTTCAGAGCCCTGAGAAAAACCCGCTGCGCCTTGCGGTGCAGCGGGCTGAGGGAACAAGGGGAATCAATCCACCAGTTCGTTCAAAGCTTTCTGGTAACGGTTGGCGTGTGAACGCTCAGCCTTGGCCAGGGTCTCGAACCAGTCGGCGACTTCGTCAAAACCTTCTTCGCGAGCAGTCTTGGCCATGCCAGGGTACATGTCGGTGTACTCGTGGGTTTCGCCAGCCACAGCCGAAGCCAGGTTGTCACGTGTCGAGCCAATGGGCATGCCGGTTGCTGGGTCGCCGGATTGCTCCAGGAATTCCAGGTGACCGTGGGCGTGACCTGTTTCACCTTCGGCGGTGGAACGGAACAGGGCTGCCACATCGTTCTGACCTTCAACGTCAGCTTTGTTCGCGAAGTACAAATAGCGACGGTTGGCCTGGGATTCGCCAGCAAAGGCGTCCTTCAGGCATTGTTCCGTGCGCGAGCCTTTGAGTGCTGCCATGGATATCTCCTTGTGGGTTTTAGGTGCATTGCCCTGGCAGAATCGCCAGAGAACCCTCAGGTTAGACCTAAACTGATCAGTCTCCCAATTGATTGATCCAATGGCACAAATTTAGATTGCCTATTGCCTTGGCGATTTGATAAACATCATGCTCATTGAAACGACTTGGCACCCATTCGCCCTCATCGGCAGATAAAAAACACAAAACAAGGTGGAGCAAAGGCCATTCCAAAGCGTCAAGGTCTTTGATAGGCCTCGTTAAAATAAGCAATTTGGGATGCACCTGTCCCACACGGCATCGGTTGCGTTGCCGTTTCTTTTGGAAAATCCGCCCCATGAGCAACGCCCCCGCCACAGTGGCCCACCAGCCCGGCCTTGAAAGCCTGTCCAAATCCTTCGAACCCGCTGCACTGGAAGCCCATTGGGGCCCCGAATGGGAAAAACGCGGCTACGGAGTGGCCGGTTTCCGGGGCACCCAAGCCCCCAAAAAAGGCGCTCCAGCGTTTGCCATCCAGCTGCCCCCGCCCAACGTGACCGGTACGCTGCACATGGGCCACGCCTTCAACCAGACCATCATGGACTCGTTGACCCGCTACCACCGCATGCTGGGCCACAACACCGCCTGGATTCCGGGCACCGACCACGCGGGCATCGCCACCCAGATCGTGGTGGAGCGCCAGCTGCAGGCCAAAGGCATCAGCCGCCACGACATGGGCCCCACGCCCGCCGAAGCCCGCAAGAACTTTGTGAGCAAGGTCTGGGAGTGGAAAGAAGAGTCCGGCAGCACCATCACCAGCCAAATGCGCCGCATGGGCGACAGCGTGGACTGGAGCCGCGAATACTTCACGATGGACCCCAAGCTGTCCAAAACCGTGACCGAAACCTTTGTGCAGCTGTACGAGCAAGGCCTGATCTACCGTGGCAAACGTCTGGTCAACTGGGACCCAGTGTTGCAAAGCGCCGTGTCTGACCTGGAAGTGGAAAGCGCCGAAGAAGACGGCTCGATGTGGCACATCCGTTATGACTTGGCCGATGGCAGTGGTTCATTGACCGTGGCCACCACCCGCCCCGAAACCCTGCTGGGCGACGTGGCCGTGATGGTGCACCCCGAAGACGAGCGCTACAGCGCCCTGATCGGCAAGCAAGTGAACCTGCCTTTGTGCGGCCGCACCATCCCGGTGATCGCCGACGACTATGTGGACAAAGCCTTTGGCACGGGCGTCGTCAAGGTCACACCCGCGCACGACACCAACGACTACCAAGTCGGCCAGCGCCACAAGCTGGAAATGATCTGCGTGTTGAACCTCGACGCGACCATCAACAACAACGCCCCCGAAAAATACCGAGGCCTGGACCGCTTCGTGGCCCGCAAGGCCGTGGTGGCAGACCTCGAAGCCGCTGGTGCTTTGGTGGAAGTGAAGAAGCACAAACTCATGGTGCCCCGCTGCGCCCGCACCGGCCAGGTGATCGAGCCCATGCTGACCGACCAGTGGTTCGTGGCCATGAACCAGGTGGGCCAAGGCGACGCCACCGGTAAGAGCATCGCCCAAAAAGCCATTGACGCCGTGCAATCCGGCCAAGTGAGCTTTGTGCCCGAGAACTGGGTCAACACCTACAACCAGTGGATGAACAACATCCAGGACTGGTGCATCTCGCGCCAGCTGTGGTGGGGCCACCAGATCCCCGCTTGGTACGACGAAGACGGCAAGGTGTACGTGGCCCGCGACGAAGCCGAAGCGCAAGCCCAAGCCCCGGGCAAAACGCTCAAGCGTGATGAAGACGTGTTGGACACCTGGTACTCCAGCGCCTTGGTGCCCTTCAGCACCATGGGATGGCCCAACAACGAGACAAGCACCAAGAACGCAGCTGGCGAGCGTGCCGGGCTCGGACGCAGCGACATTGCGAGCGAAGCGAGTGGGAGCAAGGCCGAGCCCGGCACGCTCGCCAGCGGAACCGAAGGCCACACCAGCGACTACGACCTCTACCTCCCCAGCAGCGTGCTGGTGACCGGCTACGACATCATCTTCTTCTGGGTCGCCCGGATGATCATGATGACCACGCACTTCACCGGCAAAGTGCCCTTCAAACACGTCTACATCCACGGCCTGGTGCTCGATGCCCAAGGCAAGAAGATGAGCAAGTCCGAAGGCAACGTGCTCGACCCGGTTGACCTGATCGACGGCATCACCTTGGAGCCATTGCTCGACAAACGCACCCAGGGCCTGCGCAAGCCCGAGACCGCCCCCAAGGTGCGCAAGCAAACCGAAAAAGAATTCCCGGACGGTATCCCCGCCTACGGTGCCGACGCGCTGCGCTTCACCTTTGCAGCGCTGGCCAGCTTGGGCCGCAGCATCAACTTTGACAGCAAGCGCTGCGAGGGGTACCGCAACTTCTGCAACAAGCTGTGGAACGCCACCCGCTTTGTGCTGATGAACTGCGAAGGCCAGGACTGTGGCCTGAAAGAACACACCAAAGCCGAATGCGCTGCGCCCGGCATCGATGCCAATGGCCAAGCCACCGCAGCAGGCCCTGTGCACGGCTATCTGACCTTCAGCCAGGCCGACCGCTGGATCAGCTCGCAACTGCAGCGGGTTGAGGCCGATGTGGCCAAAGGCTTTGCCGAGTACCGCCTCGACAACGTGGCCAACACGATTTACGACTTTGTCTGGAACGAGTTCTGCGACTGGTACCTTGAAATCGCCAAGGTGCAAATCAACACCGGTGACGACGCGCAAAAACGCGCCACGCGCCGCACCCTGATCCGCACGCTCGAAACCATCATGCGCCTGGCGCACCCCATCATCCCCTTCATCACCGAAGAACTCTGGCAAAAAGTGTCGGTGGTGGCGGGCCGTCCGGGCGAGTCGGTCAGCATCGCGGCCTACCCCGTGAGCCAGCCCGAACGCATCGACACAGCCGCCGAAGCCCATGTGGCCAAGCTCAAAACATTGGTGGATGCTTGCCGCAACCTGCGCGGCGAGATGAACGTCTCGCCCTCGACCCGCATGCCCCTGTATGTGCTGGGTGACACCGACTTCATGCACAGCGTGGCACCGGTGCTGCAGTCATTGGCGAAACTGAGCGAAGTCAAAGTCTTTGACACCGAAGCAGAATGGATCGCTGCAGCACAAGCCGCCCCCGTGGCCGTGGTGGGCGAGGCACGTTTGTGTTTGTTCATCGAAGTCGATGCCGCTGCAGAAAAAATCCGTCTGACCAAAGAGGCCACTCGCTTGGAAGGTGAAATCACCAAGGCCAACGCCAAGCTCGGTAACGAAGCCTTTGTGGCCAAGGCACCACAAGCCGTCCTCGACGAAACCAGAAAGCGCGTGGCCGACTTCGGGGCCACACTCGACAAAATTCGCCAACAACTGCAACGCTTGGGCTGATCGCCTGCACACCAAGGACACCCCCATGAGCCACAACGTCATCCGAAAAGCCGTGTTCCCCGTCGCAGGTCTGGGCACGCGCTTTTTGCCCGCGACCAAAGCCGCACCCAAAGAGATGCTGCCCGTGGTCGACAAGCCGCTGATCCAGTACGCGGTCGAGGAAGCCTATGCGGCGGGAGTGCGTCACATGATCTTTGTCACGGGCCGAAGCAAGCGCGCCATTGAAGACCACTTTGACACGGCCTATGAGCTGGAGACAGAACTCGAAGCCGCCCACAAGGACGAGTTGCTGGCTCTGGTGCGCTCGGTGCAACCCGACGACATGGTGTGCGCCTACGTGCGCCAAAACCGCATGCTGGGTTTGGGCCACGCGGTGCTGTGCGCCGAGCCGTTGGTGGGCAACGAGCCTTTTGCCGTGCTGCTGGCCGATGACCTGATGGTCAACCAGGGGCCGTCCATCTTGTCCCAAATGGTGGACGCTTACACCAAGCAAGGCCGCTCGGTGCTGGCGGTGCAACAAGTGCCGCTCGACCAAGTCAAGCGCTACGGCATCGTGGCCGGTGAGTCGGCTGGCAAACAACTGATCCGCGTCGAGCAAATTGTGGAAAAGCCCAGTCCGGACAAAGCCCCTTCGCGCATGGGTGTGGCGGGTCGCTACATCCTGACGCCAGGCATTTTTGACGAGATCCGCAACCAGCCCACCGGCGTGGGCGGCGAAATCCAGCTCACCGATGCCATTGCACGCCTGATGCAACGTGAGGCGGTCTATGCCTTCCAATACCAAGGCAAACGCTACGATTGCGGCAGCAAAGAAGGTTTTCTGGAAGCCACGGTGGAGCTGGCTTTGCAACACCCCCAGGTGGGTGCGTCGTTCCGCGAATACCTCAAAAGCCTGAGTCTCTGATCGCGTTCAGCGGCGTTTGAGCGCAAACACAAACGCCGTTTCGGTCTTTTCCTGCAGCAATAAATCATTGCCCGTTTGTCGCGCAAAGGCCTCAAAGTCGCGCCAGGCACCCGGGTCGGTGGCGATTACTTTGAGCACCTGACCGCTGCTCATCTCATTCAAAGCCTTTTTGGCTTTCAAAATGGGCAAGGGGCAGTTCAGGCCGCTGGTGTCTATTTCTTTGTCGATGTGCATCATGAGCCCTGATTTTGTTCTTGGCTTTGCGCGGCACGCTCTTCCCACGTCATGAATTTCGGCTCGATGCCGATGGTGCGCAGCCAGTCGCCCAAAGCGTAGCCGGTGCCTGCGGGCCAGCAAATAAGATCCTTGAAATCAAACATCTTGTATTCGGCCAACTCAGGCGACAAACGCACCTCGCCTTCGGCCACCGCATGGTAGGCAATGATGACCTGGTTCATGCGCTGAAAGTCGTACACGCCAATCAACTTGAGGGCTGACACCTTCAGGTTGGTTTCTTCGGCAATCTCGCGGGTGATGCCTTCTTCGGGTGTTTCGCCCGCTTCCATGAAGCCGGTGATCAGCGCAAAGCGCCGGCCAGGCCAGGCGGCATTGCGGGCAAGCAAAATCTGATCGCCCACTTGCACAATGCCTGCCAGCACTGGCGTGGGGTTGTTCCAGTGGGTGAAATCGCAGGCGGTGCAACGCAGGCGCATCGTTTCGCCCCCGTCTTCCATTTGCGAGAGCCAAGCCAAAGGACTGGCACACATCGGACAAAAACGGTATTCAGCCATGGTTCAAGCCTTGTCAAAGTTCAGCCGTTCAGGCCGGGAATACGCCTGTGGAGAGATAACGGTCACCGCGATCGCAGACGATGAAGACGATGGTGGCGTTTTGCGCCGTCTTGGCCACTTGCTGGGCCACCCAGCAAGCACCCGCTGCGGAGATGCCCGCAAAAATGCCTTCGCTGCGTGCCATCTGGCGGCAGGTCTCTTCGGCATCGTTTTGGCTCACGTAAATCAGCTCATCCACATGGCTGGGGTCGTAAATTTTGGGCAAGTACTCTTGTGGCCACTTGCGGATGCCCGGAATGCGCGAGCCTTCGCTGGGCTGTGCGCCAATGATGCGGATGGCCGGGTTCTTTTCTTTCAGATAGCGCGAGACGCCCGTGATGGTGCCCGTGGTGCCCATGGCGCTGACAAAGTGAGTGACCTTGCCGCCGGTCTGCTCCCAGATCTCGGGACCGGTGGTTTCGTAATGGATGCGCGGGTTATCGGCATTGGCAAACTGGTCCAGGATGCGGCCCTTGCCTTGCGCCGCCATGTTGTCGGCCAAGTCGCGTGCGTACTCCATGCCGCCGCTCTTGGGGGTCAGGATCAACTCGGCCCCAAACGCTTTCATGGTCTGGGCGCGTTCAATCGACAGGTCCTCGGGCATGATCAAAATCATGCGATAACCCTTGATGGCCGCGGCCATGGCCAAAGCAATGCCGGTGTTGCCCGAGGTCGCCTCGATCAAGGTATCACCCGGTTTGATCTCGCCTCGCTCTTCGGCACGACGGATCATCGACAAAGCCGGCCGATCCTTGACAGAACCTGCCGGGTTGTTGCCTTCTAGCTTGCCCAAAATGACATTGCCACGCGCCACCGTATCGGCAGCCCCCAAGCGCTGCAAAGCCACCAAAGGTGTTTTGCCAATTGCGTCTTCAATGGTTGAATAAATCATGTTCGTACTTTGCCATAACTTGACCACCCGCATTTGATGCGGTGACTTTGAACAAGACACTTGCGTGACGATGGATTTGCATTTTTTCAACATGGCTTTCAAAAAGCGCCCCATGTTGTGTCATAATTCAGGTCTTCACAAATACCAGCCCGGGTGGTGAAATTGGTAGACTCAGGGGACTCAAAATCCCCCGCCGCAAGGCGTGCCGGTTCGAGTCCGGCCCCGGGCACCAACTCTGGAAACTCAGCATCCATGCGGGTTCCAAGCGAATCAAGGCCAACTCTAACGGGTTGGCCTTTTTTCTTGTCTGACGCCTTTCGGGGGCGGTAGCTTCATTCTCGATACCTCGGACATCCAGACTGCTGATCACTTGCGTGACATTTTGGGCTTTGGACTGACAGGTCGCCGAAAGGGCCCCCTTCTGCAGCGCGGCAGAAAAAAGCGTTCCCAGTTTTACAACTCAAACTGCCAAGAATTTGATCAACTCGGAAGCGACCTGCTCTGGATCTTCGCGCTGTGGAAAATGCCCAATCCCGGGCATCAGTTTGCGCTCGTAGCGATTGAGGAAATATTGGGATTGCCCCATGAAAGACGCGGGTAAATTGACGCCATCTGCATCGCCATGCAATATCAGCGTGGGCACATCCAATGGCGTGATGATGCTCAAGGCCTGCTCTTCGGCCGCATAACAAACATCTCCCGGGGCATGGCCCCAACGGTGTTGATAGGAGTGCAGCGTGACCTCCGGCCAATCGTCATTGGCAAATGCTTGGGCTGTGGTTTCGAACTCTTCGGGCGTGAACCATCCAGAAGGTGCCCAAGTTTCCCACATGATTTTGGCGAAAGCATTGCGGTTTTCGCGCACAGCACGTTGGCCCCGCGGTGTCGCCATGTACCAGTGATACCAGTATTGACGCGCCTGCTCCAGTGACAAGTCTTGTGATGGCAAATTGGTGCCATAGGCCACAGAAAGCAACACCAGGTGGCTGGCCACGCCAGGCTGCAAGGCACAGGCATTGCCCGCAGCGCGTGCCCCCCAGTCGTGGCCCACCAAGGCAGGTTTGTGCAATCGCAGCTGAGCTATCAGCTCCAGCAGGTCACGCCCCAGGACAGACAGTTGCCCGCTGCGCGGCGTGTCATCGCTCAAAAAACGAGTTGGCGAAAACCCACGCAATGCAGGAACAATGACCCGCCAGCCTTGAAGGGCCAACACCGGTGCCACTTGGGCCCAAGTTCGCGGACTGTCAGGCCAGCCATGCAACAAAACGACCGTGCGAGCCGCATGGGGGTTCCATTCTTCATACCCGATGCGCAAAACAGAGGTGTCAACAAATTTCATGGCTTGCTCCCTAGTGAAGATGCTCATGCTTGGCGAGTCGGCTCCACTGGCGCAAGCATGCTGGAATAAACGGTTCTGTTGGGCGATGGCGTTCAGATCTGTGAGGTTCATCGGGTGCCATCGATGCGCCATCCGGGTTTGCTCGAGCGCAATGGAAGTCGCTGCTTCTAAATACTGGGCGCACCTGCGGACAAGAAACCGCCATCCACCGGCATCACGATTCCGGAAATATAGGAGGCACCTTCTGATACGAGGAATGACACGGCGTGAGCAATTTCAGATGTCGTCCCATAACGCTTCATGGGTATCGCGCTGGCGTACTCTGAGCGAAACTTATCCGTGTGAAGAACCCGGGTCATTGGCGTATCCACAGGGCCAGGCGCAAGGGCATTGGCCGTGATGCCGTGATCGGCAAGCTCTACCGCCATCTGACGCGTCAAGGCGATGACCGCGCCCTTGGACGTACCGTAGGCAGTACGCCCCTTGCCCACAGCCCGCATCCCCGCAACAGAAGCGATGTTGACGATGCGGCCCCACTTGTTTTGACTCATCAACCGTGCGGCGTGCTGGCTACACAACAAGGTTCCTGTGACGTTCACGTTCATGGTCGCGATGAAGTGATCCAGTGGAAAGTCCATGAACGGGAACACCTTTGCGATCCCCGCGCAGTTCACGAGAACGTCGCATCTTCCGTGCTTTTCAGCGATGGATGCAAACCCTTGTGCTATAGACTCGGCTCGCCCGACGTCCATCTGCAGCGCCTGCGCGGTATACCCCTCACCGGTCAACTGGCCGGCCAGGTCGCTTGCGGCTTTGACATCGAGGTCTGCGATGACCACACTGAAACCAGACATGGCCAATTGTCGGCAAACCTCTGAGCCGATGCCCATGGCCCCACCCGTGACCACAGCAACGCGTTGTTTCGATTCCATTGCATGTTCTCCCGTGTTACGTTGGCGCGCCTTGTGGCGTTCCCCGAAGCGCCCGGACAAAGTAGGACGCGTCCCCCATCTGCCCCCCCTTCAGAGCCATTTGCAGGCCTTTCAGGTGGGGTTTATTTGAAATCACTCTGCACAAGGGCGCACCAGGGGACAGACGGGCTTGTATCTCGATCGCATCTGGTGCGAGAACACTGGTGATTTGACTTGATGTATCGCCTCCGGACAAGATCAAGCGTTGCACCACGCTTGCGAGCAAGATGTTCTGAACGATGGCACCGAGCCGAGCGCCCAAAAGTCGACCACCGCCGTACCTGGCTTGTTCACGGCTTTCTCCGCGAGCCATCAGTGACTCGATCAGCAAGCTGATACGAGGATCTTCTGGCCCCCGTGCCGTGTGCAAGATGACGCTTTTTCCTTGGGCGAGCAACGCAACGGTGGTTTCAACGAGGGCAGCTGCCGCCTGCTCCCAACGCTCACCATCCACCAAGGCACATGCGTCGATCGCAACCGCTGCAAACCCCTCGGCGATGGCCGTGTCTATCTGCTTGGCGCTCAGTGCCGACGCGCTGCCAGAGATGGCAAGAACCTGCTGAACGGCCGGGAAAGATTCGAAGTGACGACTCTTGTCTGAGAAAGCGCCTTGTTCGGCCCACCACTGTGTGAGGGCATATTCAACACCCGACGAGCCCACCACAAAGACGGGTCGATGGTCTTGATGGTGTGAAAGCAGCAGGCCACCGACCTCGGTCAGGTCAGCATTTTCCGCCGAATCGATCAACAGCGCAGTCTTGACGTTCTGTCTCGAAGCCGCGTATTGAGCCTGCAGTGCCTCACGGCCCAGCGCGAACTTGGGCAGTGTGAATTTGCCAATCGGCATCGAAGTCTGACGGCCAAGGTGGACGACCAGGTCGGCCTCGTCCATCGGCGTGACTGGATGCACACTCATGATCGGATGGCGATCGATGCGATAGGTGAGTCCATCCGTGCCAGATCGTGCAAACAAGTTGCCAAAAACACAGTAGCGGGACAGTGCCGGCGTGCCGGCAACGATGGGGATCAGTTCAGGGCCAAAAGTTTTTTGCGCAAGGTCCATCGCACGGCCGATGCTCCCGACCGATGGGGAGCTGTCGAAGGTCGAACAGACTTTGTAATGAACGATGTGTGAACCAAGGGATGCCAGCGCTTCAAAAATAGCCGGAAGTTTTTGCGCCATCTCGACGGGAGACATGCCTCGGCTGTCCCCTGCGACCCCGATGGCGTCATAGCCGCCGAGGGACTCCAAAAGCGCTGGCGTGGGCGGGCTCAGAAAAAGGGCGCATTTGAGCCCGGCAAAGGCCAGAACTTCGAGCGCGTCGGTCGACCCTGTGAAATCGTCACCGTAAAAGGCGAGCCGCAGTGGGGCGGCGTGAGCATTTGAACTCATGGCTGCAAAGCGCTGAACTGCGCCAGCGCCCTTTGCAATGAAGGATGAGTTTGGGCATAGCTTTCGAGGCTCACCCCGGAGATGGCGGCCTCCCATCCCTCGCGCATGCTCGCCACACCGGCGGCGATACCCTCCGGATGGCCGATGATCCCGCCCCCCGCCAAGTGCATCAAATCTGTAGATCCAAGCTTTTGGTAGAGATCGGGGGCCTGCCCGGCCCATTGGCCCGACGAAAAAACCGGCATCACCGGCTGGATACCCGCAAAGTCTGCATGACAGGACAATGCTGACGAAATGACCGAATCATCCGGTTCCCAAAATTTGCTTCGTATCCCGTTGACATGCATTTGGTCGATACCCACCAAGCGCCAAATCTTCTGGTAAGCCGCAAACGAAAATCCGAGCAGAGGATGCCGCGTGAAGGCTCCCCAGCCATTCCGATGGGCATGAATGGGCAGCTGTGCGTGCCGTCGCAAATGCTCAACGGCCGCAAAGCCCATCCAGTTCACACTGACCATCACACAGGTTCCACCCGCTGCGAGCACGGCATCGTGTCGCCGGAGCATCTCGTCGATGCTGCCGGAGATGTTGATCGCATACATCGGCTTTCGACCCATGCGATCGGCATGCTTCAGGATCACGGGCATGACGGCTTTGAGACGCTCATCAAATGGCGCATAAGGCGGGTCGGCCATCAACTCGTCGTCCTTGATAAAGTCGATGTCTGCTGCACAAAGTGAATCGACGAGGTCTGCCGTTTGCTGAGGCGACAGACCGATGCTGGGCTTGATGATCGTGCCGATGATGGGTCGGCCGTGCACACCCGCCATCGTGCGCGTACCTTGGATGCCAAACTGGGGGCCGGAAAAACGCTTCGCGTAGTCCGCCGGCATATCGATGTCCAGCAGGCGAAGACCCGTGACCTCGCCCAACTCAAAGAGATTTCCTGCGACGGTCGCCAGCAGCGTGGAAATGTTGGCACCGACGTTGTCAATGGGAAAAGCAATCTCGATTTCGGCACGGTTGAAACTCTGGTGTCCACCCCGTCGGTGCACGAGAGCACTGTGCAGCGACGGTTGCGCAACAGATTCCAGCGCATCGATGCGTGTCACCCTTGCACGAGATCGTTGCTTGAGTTCATCCGTTTCACCTGGCAAAGCCATGAACGTTCCACTGGATTGCTCGCCTGCGATGGTGTCTGCGACTCGCTCAATGGGCATTGAGCTTTCGACAAAGTAGCGGGCGGTGAATTCAGAACGTTGTGTGAACATGTCGGGGAGCTCGCTCGATGATTTCAAAGTTCGTGTGCATGCAGGACGCGCAGCTTGGGAGTCTTGAGTGGTCCCGCACGTTCACCGGGCCCATTTCCCACACCTTGCCTTGATGCATCCATGCCGCATCCGGGGTGTTCTTCGGGAAGTTTTGCAATCCAATGCTGAGGGCCTGCCATCAATCAATCCCCGCACTCCATCGGTCGTTCCAATTGCGCTCGATTTGCCGGCGGTCGCGTTTGGTGGGACGGCCTTGTTCGATGCTGAGTGCAGGCTCGCGGGCAAGGCGGTGTTGCTCGGCGGCTTTTTGGCGGGCCGCGATGCTTTCCGGGGTTTCTATGTACAGCAGCTGCGCCACAGGTGCCGGGCCACGCACACCGCTCAAGGCCTGCACCACGACCGTTCGCTCGACAGCGCCTTGCCGCAGGCACACCGTATCGCCAGGTTTGACTTCTTTGGACGCCTTGGCATCCTGCCCATTGACCTGCACGCGGTTTTTGCCGATTTCATCGCTGGCCAAGCTGCGGGTCTTGTAAAAGCGTGCCGCCCACAACCATTTGTCGATGCGCAGGGCGTTCATGAGGCCCCCGAAAACAAAGCACCCTGGGGGCTCAAGCCGTCACGCACATGCGGGTAGTGCAGCTTAAGACGCAGCTCCCGCTTCATCCGGGTGTTGTCCAGACGGCGCGACTCGTTCATGAAGCTCAGCAACATCAAGGGCAGCGCGTTGTTGGCGTCGTTGCGCGATATGCGAGGCGGTTTAGGCAAGCCATACAGACCTGCCGCCAGATCAAAGTATTCGCCCATCTTCAGATCTGTGTCGTCGGTCACATTGACCACACGCTGAGGCTTGCCACGCCACAAGGCAGCGGCACAGGCGCGGGCCAGATCGTTGGCGTGGATGTGGTTGGTGTACACATCTTCCTTGGCCACCAACACGGGCGTGCCCCTGAGCAAGCGCTCACGCGGGGTGCCACCTTCACGGTCAGGCGCGTAAATGCCAGGAATGCGCAACACACTCACGCGCACGCCGCTGCGCCCCAAAAACCGCATCAGGTTTTCGGCATCGACCCGGCGCTGGGCGCGGGGGGTGTGGGGGTTCACCGTCCGGATTTCGTCCACCTGCTGCCCCCCGCAGTCGCCATAAACACCCGTGGTAGAACCATAAACCAAGGCTTGGGGCGGTGTGCGCAAGCGCAGGGCTCGCACCAAGGCCAGGCTGCGCGGATCGCGGTCGTTCGCACCTTGGCGGTCAGAAGGCGGCGGTGCCAGGTGGATCACCCGATGCGCGATGCCCGCCAAACGCTTCAAACTGGCTGCGTCGTCCAGATTGCCCTTCAAAGGGGTGATGCCGCAGGCCCGAAGCAGACGTACGCGCTCGGGCGATGAGGTCAGCGCCATCAGGCGTACACGCGGGGTGAGCGGCGCACCCAATTGGCCCGCTGTGCGCAGGCCCACGTCACCACAGCCCACGATCAAAACACGTTGGCGGCGAAAGCGGGCAGGCCGTGCGCCCAAGGGGGTTTGGTTTGAAGGCAAAATCAGGGGTTCCGGGTCATATTCACACCCTCTAGGATACCGAAAAGATGAGCTTTCAAATTTCCGTGCAGCCCAGCGGCCGCAGCTTCAGCGCAGACGACAACGAAACCCTGCTTGCCGCGGGCATTCGCCAAGGCATTGGCCTGCCTTATGGCTGCAAAGACGGCGCTTGTGGCTCCTGCAAATGCAAAAAAATCTCGGGCACCGTGGTGCATGGCCCCCACCAAGCCAAAGCCCTGAGTGACGAGGAAGAAGCCCAAGGCCTGGTGCTGACCTGCTGCGCCACCGCCCAAAGCGATGTGGTGCTCGAATCCAAACAAGTCACGGCTGAAGGCGGCCTGCCCGTCAAAAAGATGCCGGTGCGCGTGGTCAGCCTGGAGAAAAAGTCACACGACGTGATCGTGCTGAAACTGCAACTGCCCGCCAACGACGTGATGAAGTTTCACGCGGGCCAGTACATCGAGTTTTTGTTGCGTGACGGTTCGCGCCGCAGCTACAGCATGGCCAACGCCCCACACACCCTCGAAGTGGCACCCCCGACGGTGGAGCTGCACATCCGCCACATGCCGGGCGGCAAGTTCACCGACCCGGTGTTCACCACCATGAAGGAAAAAGACATCCTGCGTGCCGAAGGCCCGTACGGGAGTTTTTACCTGCGCGAAGACAGCAACAAGCCGATCGTGCTGCTGGCTTCGGGCACAGGTTTTGCGCCCATCAAGGCGCTGATCGAGCACATGCAGCACCGGGGCATCACCCGCCCCGCCACGCTGTACTGGGGTGGCCGCCGCCCTTCTGACATGTACATGGCTGAATGGGTGGAAGCCCGCTTGGCCGAAATGCCCAACCTGCGCTATGTGCCCGTGATCTCGAATGCCGAAGCCGAAGACCAGTGGACTGGCCGCACAGGCTTTGTGCACCAGGCCGTGTTGCAGGACTTCCCCGATCTGTCGGGCTACCAGGTTTATGCCTGTGGTGCCCCCATCGTGGTGGACTCGGCCAAGCGAGACTATGTGGCACAAGGCGGCCTGCCCGAAGAAGAGTTTTACGCCGATTCGTTCACGTCTGAGGCCGACAAGGCCAAGGGCTGAGCTCTTGACTCCGATACCGCTCCCTGTAAGTCGGAGCTTTAACTCCGACACTTTGGGTTTCTGCCGAGGTTCACGTCGGAGCTGAAGCCGCCGACCAAGTAAAAAGGACTTACCATGCAACGCCGTGATTTTTGCCTGAGTGCCATCGCCGCCAGTGTGGCCGCCCCTGCATGGGCACAAGCCAAACCCATCCGCATCATCGTGCCCTATGCACCGGGCGGTCCGATTGACGTTACGGCACGGGCCTTGGCAGAGCGGGTGAAAGACAGCCTGGGCACCGTGATCATCGAGAACCGTCCCGGCGCGGGTGGCAACCTGGGCGCTGATTTGGTGGCCAAAGCTGCGCCCGATGGCCTGACGATCGGCATCGCAGCCACGGCCACACACGCCATCAACCCCTGGCTGTTTGCCAAGATGCCCTACGACGCGAGCCGCGACTTTGCGCCCATCACGCAAATGCTGCGTGTGCCCAACGTGCTGGTGATGAACGCCGAGACCGCGCAGCGCCTGAAAATCAACACCTTGGCCGATTTGGTGGCTTATGCCAAAGCCAACCCCGCCAAGTTGAACTTTGGCTCAGGTGGCAACGGCAGCGCCGGTCACCTTGCGGGTGAAATGTTCAAGCGAGCGGCGGGCATTTTTGCGGTGCACATTCCCTACAACGGCGGCAACCCCGCACAGCTGGCTTTGTTGTCGGGCCAAGTCGACTTCAACTTCGACAACCTGGCCACGGCAGCGGCCAACATCAAGTCCGGACGACTCAAAGCCCTGGCCGTGACCACAGGACAGCGCAGCAGCGCCCTGCCCGACATTCCAAGCATGAGCGAAACGCTCAAGGATTTTGAAATCGACACCTGGTGGGGGCTGGTCGCACCTGCGGCCACACCCCGCGATGTGGTGGATCGGCTGAACAAGGCTTTTGTCGCAGCGCTGCAAACCCCTGAGACCAAAACCCGTTTCGGCCAACTGCTGGCAGAGCCCGTAGGCAACACACCAGAACAGTTTGGCGCCTTCATGAAGAAGGAGCTGACACGCTACGAAAGCGTGGTCAAGGCCAGCGGCGCACGGGTGGATTGAGAGCGCTCTGACCCAGAATGCAAAAAGCCCGGCATGCCGGGCTTTTTGCTGATCTGAGCGCGGCTCACTCACCCAGATAGGCTGCACGCACTTTGGGGTCTTCGAGCATGTCCTTGCCTACACCGGTCATGGTGATGAGGCCTGAGTCCATCACGTAACCCCGGTCGGCAATCGCCAGCGCACGGCTGGCGTTTTGCTCCACCAGCAGCACCGTGACGCCCTGGGCGTACACATCTCGCACCACTTCAAAGATCTTGTCGACCATGATGGGCGACAAACCCATGGACGGCTCATCGAGCAAGAGAACCTTGGGGCGGCTCATCAGGGCGCGGCCCATGGCGAGCATCTGCTGCTCACCACCGGACATGGTTCCCGCCAACTGGTCCTTGCGCTCGCGCAGACGCGGGAAGATGGTGAACATCTTTTCGATGTCATCGGCAATGCCTGCGGTGTCCGAACGGATGTAAGCGCCCATTTGCAGGTTTTCGGTGATGGTCATGCGGGTGAACACGCCACGGCCTTCCGGCACCATGGCCAGGCCTTGCTTGACCAAATCCCAAGGGCCTTGGCCCTGGATGCTTTTGCCCAAGTACTCGATGTCGCCTGCTTGCAAAGGCAAGGTGCCGGTGATCGCTTTCATGGTGGTGGTTTTGCCCGCACCGTTGGAGCCAATCAGCGAGACCAGCTCGCCTTCGCGCACTTCAAGGCTGACGCCCTTGACCGCCTGAATGCCGCCGTAGCCGACTTGCAGGTCTTTGACTTTCAAAAAAACATTGGCCATCTCAGTGCCCTCCCGTGCCCAGATAGGCCTCAATCACTTTTTCATTCTTCTGCACATCGGCAGGCGTGCCTTCGGCAATTTGCTTGCCGTAGTCGAGCACCGTGACGCGGTCACACAGGCCCATGACCAGCTTCACGTCGTGCTCGATCAGCAAGATGGTGCGGTTGTCTTTGCGGATCTGGTCGATCAACTCGCGCAGCTGCACTTTCTCGGTCGCGTTCATGCCAGCTGCAGGTTCATCCAGGGCAATGAGCTGGGGATCAGTCGCCAAAGCGCGGGCGATTTCCAGGCGACGCTGGTCGCCATAAGACAGCGTGCGGGCCTTGAAGTCAGCGTATTTGCCGATACCGACATAGTCGAGCAACTCTTGTGCACGCTGGGCAATCGCAGCTTCTTCCGCCTTGAAACTGGGGGTGCGGAAAATCGCACCCAGCAAGCCCGAATGGGTTCGCACATGGCGGCCGACCATCACGTTTTCGAGGGCTGTCATTTCGGCAAACAAACGAATGTTCTGGAACGTGCGGGCAATGCCCGCCTTGGCCACTTCGTGCACTGCGGTGGGTTGGTAAGGCTTGCCCGCCAACTCAAAAGTGCCGCTGTCTGGTGTGTACAGGCCCGTGATCACGTTGAAAAAGGTGGTCTTGCCTGCGCCGTTGGGGCCAATCAGGCCATACACCTGGCCGCGTTGAATGGTCATGCCCACATCGGTGAGGGCTTGCAGTCCGCCAAATCGCTTGGAAATGCCCGAGACGTTGAGGACGGTGTCTTTGTTGGCTGTTGGATTCATGTTCTGCTCCTTCATTTCGTCTTGAGCGATTTGCCATGCTCAGGCGAAGGCCACAGCCCGCGAGGACGCATCAACATGATCACGATCATGGCCAGCGCCACCAACAATTGACGCATGATGGAGGCATCCAAACGGCCACCCGTCATCTCTTGCAAAGGACCTGCCACGTAACGCAAGACTTCGGGCAAAGCCGACAACAAAATAGCGCCCAAAATCACACCAGGCAAATAACCCAGGCCGCCCAGCACCACCATGGCCACGATCATCACCGACTCCATCAGACTGAAGGACTCGGGCGAAATAAAGCCCTGGAAGCCCGCAAACATGGCACCCGAGACACCACCAAAGGTTGCGCCCATGCCAAAAGCCAGCAGCTTGAGGTTGCGGGTATTCAAGCCCATGGCTTTGGCGGCGATTTCGTCTTCACGGATCGCCATCCAGGCACGGCCAATGCGGGACACCTCCAAGCGGTGCGAGATCAAAATCGTGACCAGCACCAAGCTCAGGAACAAGTAGTAATAGAGCGAGACCGAAGCGATCTCGAAATCACCAATCATCAGCTTTTTACCCAGGTTCAGACCAAAAATCGAAATCGGGTCGATTTGGTCCAGGCCCTTGGGTCCGTTGGTGATGTTGACCGGGTGATCCAGGTTGTTCATGAACACACGGATGATTTCACCAAAGCCCAAGGTCACGATGGCCAGATAATCGCCTCGCAGCTTGAGCGTGGGTGCACCCAGCAACATGCCAAAGATACCCGCCAAGGCCGCGCCCACGGGCACGATCAGCCAAATGGGCATGTGCATGCCGTTCGGATAGGCAGCGGCGATCCATGCAAAAGTATTGGTCAAATGCGGCGATGAAAGCAGGCCGTACATGTAGGCCCCCACCGCAAAAAAGGCCACATAACCCAGGTCCAGCAGACCGGCATAGCCCACCACAATGTTCAAGCCAATGGCCAGCAAAATATAAAGCAAGGCCATGTCGGCAATGCGCACCCAGGCGTTGCCGAAGATTTGAAGGACCAGGGGCAAGGCGATGAGCGCTGCACCGATCAAGATGTATTGAAGTGTTTTGTTGTTTTTCATGCTCACCTCCATCAAGCGCGATCGGCCACACGTTCACCCATGAGGCCCGAGGGTCGCAGGGTCAACACGATGATCAAGACAATGAACGCAAAAATATCGGTGTAGTGGCTGCCCAGCACACCCCCCGTGAGGTAACCGATGTAGCCGGAACCAATGGCTTCGATCAGGCCCAACAATATGCCGCCAATCACCGCGCCGGACAAGTTGCCAATGCCGCCAAACACCGCTGCGGTGAAGGCTTTGAGGCCTGGCAAGAAACCCATGGCATGTTGTGCCGTACCGTAATTGGAGGCGTACATCACACCCGCAATCGCTGCCAAGATGGCGCCAATCACAAACGTGGCAGAAATCACCATGTCGGGCTTGACGCCCATCAAAGCGGCTACACGAGGGTTCTCAGAAGTGGCCCGCATGGCGCGACCCAAGCGGGTGTAATTGACCAACCACATCAACACAGCCAGGGACACGGCTGTGACGCCCAAAATCATGATCTGAGTCGGCGTGATCACCACACCCCCCATGTTGATGGGCGTGCTCGACAGCAAAGTAGGGTAAGCCTTGTAATTGGGCTTCCAGATGATCATGGCCAAGGTCTGCAGCAAGATGCTCATGCCAATGGCGGTGATCAAGGGGGCCAATTTAGGACTGTTGCGCAGGGGTCGGTAAGCGATTTTTTCAATCGTGAAATTCAGGACCACAGCGACCACGCAGGCGATCAAGGTCGCCAAAATCAAAATGACCCAACCTGGTGCGCCGGGCATGGCACCTTGCATCATGCCAATGGCTGACCAACTCGTCAGAGCGCCCACCATCAGCACCTCGCCGTGCGCAAAATTGATCAAGTTGATGATGCCGTACACCATGGTGTAGCCCAAGGCCACCAAGGCGTACATGCTGCCCATGACCAGGCCGTTGATGACCTGCTGGAAGAAGACGTCCATAAATTTCTCCGTGTTTTAACCCGCGCTTAACGGGTTGTAGCTTCGGTTGTTGTTCTTGCATCAAGAATCACCTTTTGGGTGATCCATGACAACTAGCAAAAACCCCGCCAGATCATTGCAACCTTTGGCGGGGTGGCGGGATTGTAGTGAAAGAAAGTATCCCGTCAGTCTTCAATCCGGTCAGGACTTACCCTGTGGCTGCGTTTTTCTTTCGCAGTTCTTCCAGTTTGTCTGCAATTTTGATTTCCAAGCCTCGCCGTACAGGTCTGTAAAAGCCTGGATCAGGCATGCCCTCGGGCAAATAACGCTCGCCTGCTGCAAAACCATCTTCCTCGTCATGGGCATAGCGGTAGCCTTTGCCGTAATCCAGGTTTTTCATCAACTGGGTCGGCGCATTGCGCAGGTGCATGGGCACCGGGCGAGTGCCATCTTTTTTAACCCATGCCTTGGCCTCTTTGAAGGCTTTGTAAGCAGCGTTCGACTTGGGTGCAACAGCCAAATAAATCACGCATTGGGCCAAGGTCAGCTCGCCTTCCGGACTGCCCAAACGCTCATAAACATCGGCAGCATCCAGTGCCATGCGCAGCGCACGCGGGTCGGCCAGGCCAATGTCTTCACTGGCCATGCGAATCAGGCGGCGGGCCATGTAACGGGGGTCCGCACCGCCATCGAGCATGCGCACGAACCAATACAGCGCAGCGTCCGGGTCTGAGCCTCGCACCGATTTGTGCAAGGCACTGATGGTGTCGTAAAACTGTTCACCGCCTTTGTCATAACGACGCATGCGTTCACCGAGCACCCGCATCAACCAAGCGTCGGTCACCGGATCGATGGCCTCTTGTTTGGCTGCCATGGCCAAGGTTTCCAAGGTGTTGAGCAAGCGACGCGCATCGCCATCGGCATAGGCCAACAATCGGGCCAGCGCAGCGGGCTCGATCACAGGGATTGCATGAATGGCCTGTGCTCTGACCACAATGTGGCTCAGGTCGTCTTCGGTCAGCGGTTGCAACACATACACCGCTGCCCGAGACAGCAAGGCCGAGTTGACTTCAAAAGACGGGTTTTCGGTGGTCGCGCCAATGAACGTGAACAAGCCACTCTCAACATGCGGCAAAAAAGCGTCTTGCTGGCTTTTGTTGAAACGGTGCACCTCGTCCACAAACATGATGGTGCGTTGCGGGTGCAAGCCCGTTCGGGCAGCTTCGGCCTTCTCGACAGCTTCACGAATGTCTTTGATGCCCCCCAAGACTGCGCTGATGCTCAAAAATTGAGCATCAAACGCATCCGCCATCAAGCGGGCGATGGTGGTTTTGCCCACCCCAGGCGGCCCCCACAAAATGCAGCTGTGCGGCTGACCCGACTCAAAGGCCAAACGCAAGGCCATGCCCTCGCCCAGCAAATGCTGCTGCCCGATGACTTCACCCAGATGGCGTGGACGCAAACGCTCGGCCAACGGGGCATGGGTTCCCGAGTGAAACGCGGTCATGGTCACCACACCCAGATCAAGGCCGTATGACGGCAGCCCCAGCTGGAGCCTTGAAGACAAAGGTGCCGGGAGGCAGCGAGGGATTGGACTCGAAGGCCGCAAAGCTCAACACCGAGCGCTGCCCCAAACTGTCTTGCACATCCAGCATCGCCAGCTCAGGCCCGTTGACGGCCGCACGCAAGCCCACCATCACCGAGCGGATTTGCCCATCAGGCGATTGAGGCGTAGCCCGAACCCACTGCAAGCCATCCCGATCGGGTTCGGGCGAGAACTGAAAGTCTTTTTTCAGAGCCTGCAAATCCGACGCTGAAGTCAGCAAGGCCGCCGGAGTCGAGCCCAAAACTTGCGCCTGCGGGCGAGCTGTCACCTGGTTCAAGTCCACGTCATGCAACCACAATGTCTGGCCATCGGCCACCAAAGTTTGAACAAAAGGTTTGCGGTAATCAAATCGAAACTGGCCAGGCCGCTGAAATTCGAAGCTGCCACTGGAGGTTTTGGTTCGCGGCGCTTGACCGGCCCGACTGGGTGAGGTCACCACTTGAGTGAACTGAGCACGCCCGCTTCGGGTTTGTTTCATGAACTGGGCCAGCAAGTCCACACCATCGGCATGGGCCGTCACATTGCAGGTCAAAATCATCGCGGTCAAGGAAACCTTGGCCCCTAATGCCAACACAGCGCGACGCTGCCAAAAATTGTTTTTCATCGGTCTCATTCTGCCCGTGCGGGCACCAGAATTTCACGCTGTCCGCTGCCGCTCATGGCGCTGACCAATCCTGCTTTTTCCATGTCTTCTACCAAACGGGCCGCACGGTTGTAGCCTATTTTGAGATGACGCTGAACCAGCGAAATGCTGGCCTTTCGGTTTTTCAAGACCACTTCCACGGCTTGGTCGTACATCGGGTCTTTTTCGGCGCTATCACCCTCGCCCAGCATGCCCCCATCATCGTCTGTGGTGCCGCCTTCAAGCACACCTTCAATGTAGTCGGGCTCACCTTGGCTCTTCAAGTAACTGACCACGCGGTGCACCTCTTCGTCACTCACAAAAGCGCCGTGCACCCGAATCGGAAAGCCAGTCCCCGAAGGCATGTAGAGCATGTCGCCCATGCCCAGCAAGGCTTCAGCCCCCATTTGGTCCAGGATGGTTCGGCTATCGATCTTGCTGGACACCTGAAAGGCAATGCGCGTCGGAATGTTGGCTTTGATCAAACCGGTGATCACATCCACGCTGGGCCGTTGAGTGGCCAAAATCAAGTGAATGCCTGCCGCACGGGCCTTCTGGGCCAGCCGGGCAATCAACTCTTCAATCTTCTTGCCCACCACCATCATCAAATCGGCCAGCTCGTCAATGACCACGACGATGTGCGGCAAGCGCTTGAGCGGCTCGGGATCGTCCGGCGTCAGGCTGAAAGGGTTGTAAATGAACTCCTCGCGGGCGGTGGCTTCGTCGATCTTTTGGTTGTAACCCGCCAAGTTGCGCACACCCATCTTGCTCATCAACTTGTAACGCTTTTCCATTTCGGCCACGCACCAGTTGAGGCCATGCGCGGCTTGGCGCATGTCGGTGACCACGGGGGCCAGCAAGTGAGGGATGCCTTCGTAGACCGACATCTCCAGCATCTTGGGGTCGATCATCAAAAGGCGCACATCGCGAGCTTCGGCCTTGTAAAGCAAGGACAAAATCATGGCGTTGATACCGACCGACTTGCCCGAACCGGTGGTACCAGCCACCAGCACATGCGGCATCTTGGCCAGATCGGCCACCACCGGGTTGCCAATGATGTCCTTGCCCAGGCCCATGGTCAGCATGGACTTGGCTTCGTTGTAGACCTGTGAGCCCAAAATCTCACTCAACTTGATCGACTGGCGCTTGGCGTTGGGCAACTCCAGCGCCATGAAGTTCTTGCCTGGAATGGTCTCGATCACCCGGATCGACACCAAACTGAGAGAACGCGCCAAATCTTTGGCCAAATTCACCACCTGCGAGCCTTTAACGCCAGTGGCGGGCTCGATTTCATAGCGCGTGATCACCGGGCCAGGCGCTGCGGCCACGACACGAACCTCCACACCAAAGTCCTTGAGTTTCTTCTCAATCAGGCGGCTGGTCATCTCCAAAGTTTCATGGGACACCGTTTCTTGCCGAATCGACAAACTGTCGAGCAAAGCAACTTGCGGCAACTTGCTGTCCGGCAAGTCATTAAAGAGCGGTTTCTGACGCTCTTTCACCACCCGCTCACTGCGCGGGACCTCCACCACTGCAGGCTCGATGACCCGAGGTGCTCGCGAAGCAGCGGGAGCTGGTTCAGACAAAGAAGGCAAATCTGCCGGGGCACTCGAAACAAGCCCTGCAGGCACGTCTGCATCCCATCGCGGCTCAATGGCCAAAGGAGACAGCGCCTGTTCCCTTTCTCGCAAAGCCTGCTGCCCTAAAGCCAGATCCTCTTGCAATTCGCGCTTGACATGACGCGACTGAACCAATCCATCCAGCCAACGCCCAATGCCCTCAGCCAACTGTCCCCATGAAAAACGAAAAACCAAGGCAGCACCGAGCAAGGCCAGGACAATGCACACCAAAGCTGAGCCGGTAAAACCCAACCATGTGACACTCAAATGCCCCACCAAGTAACCCAAAACTCCCCCACTGTGCCCAGGCAAATGGGCTTCAAACCGGTGCAGTCGCGACCATTCAATGGCCGTGCTGGACAACATGAGAATCAACAAACCTGCCCAGAAAACCAGCGCACTGCTGCGCCAATTCTTCAACTGCGAAGCCTTGGCTTGGGCCTGCACGGCAGCCCCACCCCGAATCCACCGAGCCAATGCCATCAACCAGATTTTCAAACCTGCGGCAACACACCACCACACCGAAAAACCCAACAAAAAGTAGGCCACGTCAGCCACCCATGCCCCGGCCCCGGCCAACCAGTTTTTAGCCACAACTGATTGTCCCGATGTGGACCATGCAGGATCATGAGGGTGGTAACTCCACAGCGACAAACCCAACATCAACAAAAACAGTGCCCCAAAAATCAAAGAGATTTCCTGAGCAAAACGAATCCACCAGCTTCTTGAATCGGGAAGCTGGTTGGCCGATGCCGCATCGGCTTTTAAATGATTCAGTGAATAAGTCATATCAGATGCCTTAAGCTTACCCGATCACAAAAAGGCAGAGCACCTGCCTTACAACAGGTCAAACCTTGTCTCACGATGGTTTTGGAGGTTTCTTACAATGCCGTTCAAGACGCCGTCAGGCCCCTTTGTCATTCAACCGCTGCGCTCACCAGATTGCCGAACATGTCCACACCCACCCAACACGCCCAAGTTCTGATTCTCGGCTCCGGCCCTGCTGGTTACACCGCGGCCTTGTATGCCGCCCGAGCCAACCTCAAGCCCCTGCTGATCACTGGCATGGCCCAAGGCGGCCAACTGATGACCACCACCGAGGTCGACAACTGGCCTGCAGACGTCAACGGCGTGCAGGGCCCCGAGTTGATGCAACGCTTTCAGGAGCATGCCGAGCGTTTCAACACCCAGATCGTGTTTGACCACATTCACACCGTCAAGCTTGAACAGCGCCCCTTCACCTTGATCGGCGACAGCGGCACCTACACCTGCGACAGCCTGATCATTGCGACGGGCGCTTCTGCCAAATACCTGGGTCTGCCTTCCGAAACCGCCTTCATGGGCCGTGGCGTGAGCGGCTGCGCCACTTGCGACGGTTTCTTTTACCGCGAGCAACTGTGCTGCGTCGTCGGTGGCGGCAACACCGCCGTCGAAGAAGCCCTCTACTTGTCCAACATTGCCAGCAAGGTGTATTTGATCCACCGCCGCGACAAATTCAAGGCCGAGCCCATCTTGGTGGACAAACTGATGGAAAAAGTCGCTGCAGGCAAGATCGTGCTCCAAACCTTCCAGACGCTGGACGAAGTGCTGGGTGATGCCTCCGGCGTGACCGGTGTGCGCCTGAAAAGCACCGTAGATGGAAGCCTGCAAGACATTGAACTCAAAGGCTGCTTCATCGCCATTGGCCACTCGCCCAACACCGACATCTTCCAGGGCCAACTGGAACTGGAAAACGGCTACATCGTGACCCAAGGCGGATTGAAAGGTTTTGCCACCCAAACATCGGTTCCTGGCGTGTTCGCCGCAGGCGACGTGCAAGACCACGTTTACCGCCAAGCCATCACCAGTGCAGGCACAGGGTGCATGGCCGCGCTGGACGCCCAGCGCTTCTTGGAACAGAACCACAGTTAATTTCTGGTTATAATTCAAGGCTTTGCTGGATCTGCCCCGACTTTTCGACGGGGATCACAGAAACAGCGATCTGGGATACCGCCACCCATCTTGGCGAGGTGAGGCTGGAGCGCCAAGCCCCATGCAAGTCTGCATGAGGCACATCGGCACCGGCTGTTTTAAAAGTATCGGAGTGTCCTCATGGCACGCGTTTGCGACGTAACGGGCAAAGGCCCAATGACGGGAAACAATGTTTCCCACGCCAACAACAAAACCAAGCGCCGGTTCCTGCCGAACTTGCAATACCGTCGTTTCTGGGTTGAAACAGAAAACCGTTGGGTGCGTCTGCGCGTTTCCAGCGCTGCTCTGCGCCTGATCGACAAAAACGGCATCGATGCCGTGCTCGCAGACCTGCGCGCACGCGGTCAAGCCTAAACCCAGAACATTAGGAGTCATACACCATGGCAACCAAAGGCGGACGCGAAAAAATCAAGCTGCAATCCACAGCTGGCACTGGTCACTTCTACACGACCAGCAAAAACAAGAAAACCATGCCCGAGAAAATGTCGATCATGAAGTTCGACCCCAAAGCTCGCAAGCACGTTGAGTACAAGGAAATCAAGCTGAAGTGATTCGGCCTGAGCTTTGCAACAAAAAACCCGCCTTTGGCGGGTTTTTTGTTGCCTGATTCAATCCCCATCAAGTTGCAGCCAAAGCCTTCCCTGTCGCAACTCAAACCATCGAACGGCCAAAAGACCCAGTTCATCGTCCGTTAGCGGCATACGGATCTGGCCCGTTGATGTTGACATCAACGCTTTCGTGCAGGAGCGGTGCCCTCGCCGCGATGTAGCACCCCGCCGCGAAAACGACACCCACCCTCACTGATGTGCAGAAAAAAAGGGCCCGAAGGCCCTGTGCGAGTCGCGTCTGAAAATGATCAGGCCGCTTGACGCACCGCACGCAACTTGACGGAAAAGTCGCGCAATGCAGAAATACCACTTTCTTCGGCGCGTCGGCACCAAGCCTGGAGGTCCGCCGCCAACTGCTCACGCGAGTGAGAAGTGTTGAGCCAAATTTGACTCAATTCTTCACGCATTTGCACCATTTTGTCGAGAACTGGACTGGCAGCACGGGCCAACTTGAGCTGTGCTTGGGCCGCTGCGGGCACTTTGGCGGCGTCACGGTGCAACCATCGCTTGGCGGTTTGCAAAGCGTCTGCATCCAATTTGAGCTTGCCTGCCTCTTCTTGCATGACGGCGCGGACATTGCGTGCATAACCTGCCATGACTTCGTAGCGGTTGGCAATCAAGGCTTCCAAAGTCTTCTCATCAGCCACAGGGCGAATGTCGCCATAAGCCAAACGCGGAGGTGTTTTCTTGACGGTGGCCATGCCCATGGTTTCAAGAATTCGGATGTACAACCAACCAATGTCAAACTCGTAGGGCTTGACCGACAACTTGGCCGAGGTCGGGTAAGTGTGGTGATTGTTGTGCAATTCTTCACCACCAATCAGAATGCCCCAAGGAGAAATATTGGTGCTGGCGTCATGCGCCTCGAAGTTGCGGTAACCCCAGTAATGAGCAGCGCCATTGATGATGCCAGCGGCTGTGATGGGGATCCAGGCCATTTGCACCGCCCAAACGGTCAAACCCAAGAAACCAAACAGGGCCACGTCGATGATCAACATCAAGGCAACACCCTGCCACGAGAAACGGGTGTACAAGTTGCGCTCAATCCAATCATCGGGTGTGCCATGACCAAAACGCTTGATGGTTTCCAAGTTTTTGGATTCTTTGCGATACAGCTCGGCACCGGTCAAGAGCACAGTTTTGATGCCGTGCACATGTGGACTGTGAGGGTCTTCTGCCTGCTCGCACTTGGCGTGGTGCTTGCGGTGAATCGCAGCCCACTCCTTGGTAACCTGACCCGTGGTGAGCCACAACCAGAAACGAAAAAAGTGCGAAGGAATCGCATGCAGGTCCAAGGCACGGTGGGCCTGGTGACGGTGCAGAAAAATGGTGACGCTGGCAATCGTGATGTGGGTCAGCCCCAAGGTGATCAACACCATCTGCCACCACGAAAAATCAAACAAGCCATGACCCATCCAATGAATCACAGAATCCAAAAAGGCCCAATCAGGCAACAACATGAGTTTGTCTTTCTACTGACGCCTGATTTCAGGCAATTTGGTCATTTTAAGTTTATTGAACTCAAAAGAACAGAAGTTTCGACCGAAGCCGATCCAAGGTGTGACAGGATCAAAAATTCACTTTCTGTCCCAGGCTGCAGCAAAAAACCCATCCGTGGCATGGCGATGGGGCCACAGCCTCAGGAATGTGCCGGGTGGCGAGGCATCGGGGTGGGCATCGCCCGATGGGGCCGGTGAGCACAGGCTGGCTGCGTGAGGCACTTTGAGCCTGTCGAGCTCTTGCGCCACGTTCAAGGGGACAAAGTCCGGGTTGGCGGCGCTGAAGGCTTGCGCGATCAACTCGTTTTCTTCGGGCAACACGCTGCAGGTGGCATACACCAAACGGCCGCCCGACTTGACCATGCGCGAAGCGCTTTGCAGGATGGCTTGCTGCTTTTCGGTCAATTCTTGAACAGCTTGGGGCTTTTGTCGCCATTTCAAGTCGGGGTTGCGCCGCAAAGTGCCCAAGCCCGAGCAAGGCGCATCGACCAGCACGCGGTCGATCTTGCCGGACAGGCGCTTGACGCGTTCATCGCGCTCGTGCGCAATGGCCGCCGGGTGCACATTCGACAGGCCACTGCGGGCCATGCGGGGTTTGAGCGCATCGAGGCGGTGGCCGGACACGTCAAAAGCATACAAACGACCGGTGCTGCGCATGGCCGCGCCCAGCGCCAGCGTTTTGCCGCCCGCACCTGCACAAAAGTCCACCACCATCTCACCCCGGTGCGCATCGACCAGCAAGGCCAGCAGCTGCGAGCCTTCGTCCTGCACCTCGATCGCACCCCGAGTGAAGGCCTCGGTTTTTTGCAAGGCGGGTTTGCCTTGCAAGCGCAGGCCCCAAGGTGAATAGGGTGTGGGCTCAGAGGCAATGCCCGCTTGCGCCAGCTCTTTTTGGATGTCGCTGCGCTTGGTTTGCAGCATGTTCACGCGCAAGTCCAGCGTGCCGGGCTGCTGCAAATGCTCAGCCAAGTCCCAAAAATCTTCACCCAATTGGGCTTGCAGGGCTTGCGCCATCCACTCGGGCAGGTTGTGGCGGTGTGGGGCCATCAGGGCGTCGGCCGGAATCGCGTCGCAGGTGGCCAGCCATTTTTTCTCTGTGTCGTTCAGGGCTGAGGCCAGAAAATCGCGTGGGCCAAAAAAGCCCAAAATGGCCAGCTTGCGCTCTTTGGGGCCAGAGCCCGAACGGGCCAGCTGCTCAAACAGCAGCTTTTTGCGCAACACCGCAAAAGCGGTTTCGGCCAAGGTCGCGCGTTCGCGGGGGCCCAAGGAGCGGTGTTCGCGAAAATAGCGCGACACCACAGCGTCGGCAGGATGTTCAAATTGGAGGACCAGCCTGACCAAATCGGCACAGGCGTCTAAAAGGGCTTTTGGATGCATAGGGGTGTATTGTCCCATTCCTGCCCGGCCCGCAACGCTCTCAACAGGAAACTCATGTCCGAAACTCTGCCCTCACTGATCGAAACACCCAAAGGCTTGTACCGTCATTACAAAGGTGGTCAATACCGCGTGCTGGGCACCGTTCGCCACAGCGAAGACTTGCAAGCCATGACCCTGTACCAGGCCCTTTATGGCGAACAAGGCCTGTGGGTGAGGCCCGCAGCCATGTTCACAGAAGTGGGTGAATTCAATGGACAGGTACAGCCTCGATTCGTGCGAATCGGTGACTGAAACAAGCCGAACTTCGTGGCCTTTTTGGGCCGACAATCAAGTTTCAACACTTCAACCTATGGACCCCCACATGCCCCAATCCGGTCTCATGATGAATCGCCCCTTGCTCATTTCGGGCATTCTTGAACATGGCGCTGCCCAATTTGGCGAGCAAGACATCGTCTCGCGCGAGACGCACGGCCCGCTGCACCGCTACACCTATGCCGATGCGGCCCAACGCGCTCGTCAACTGGCCCATGCCCTGGCGCAAATGGGCCTGAAGGCGGGCAGCGCGGTCGGCTCCATCGCCTGGAACAACCACCGCCACCTCGAAGCGTATTACGCCGTCTCGGGCAGTGGCATGGTCATGCACACCTGCAACCCGCGCCTGCACCCTCAACAGCTGATCTATGTGATCAACCATGCCGAAGACGAAGTGGTGTTGTTTGACGCCACCTTCGCGCCGCTGGTCAAGGGCATTGCCGCGCATTGCCCTCAGGTTCGCGCCTGGGTGTGCCTGGCCGACGCGGCCAACACACCCGCCATTGAGGGCGTGGCCCCTGTGCTCAATTACGAAGACCTGATTGCGCCACAGCCCACAACCTTTGCCTGGCCCGAGTTGGACGATCAAACAGGCGCTGCACTTTGCTACACCTCAGGCACCACTGGCAACCCCAAAGGGGTGCTGTACACGCACCGCGCCATCGTGTTGAACGCCACCACCGGCTGCATGCCCGATGTGCTGGGTCTGTCCACGCAGGAAACCATCTTGCCCGTGGTGCCCATGTTCCACATCAACGCCTGGTGCATCCCTTACGCCGCTTTGGTGGCGGGCACCAAGCTGGTCTTGCCTGGCCCCAAACTCGACGGTGCCAGCTTGTACGAGCTGATGGACACCGAGCAAGTCACCATCAGCGCGGGTGTGCCCACCATCTGGATGGGCCTGATCCAGCACGTCGAACAAAACAACTTGCGCTTTGCCCACATGAAGCGCACCTGCGTGGGCGGCTCGGCCATGCCCATGGCGCTGATCGCCAAGTTCATGGACACCTATGGTGTGGAAGTGCGCCACGGCTGGGGCATGACCGAGACCACCGCCGTGGCCACCATGAGCAACTTGACCCGCGCTGACCGCCTGCGCCCCGCTGCAGAGCAACACGCCATTGTGGCCAAGCAAGGCAAAACCGTCTCGGGCATCGAGATCAAGATCGTCGATGACCACGGCAACACCCTGCCCCGCGACGGCACCTCGCAAGGCGAGCTGATGGTGCGTGGCCAGTGGATCGTGGAGCGCTATTTCAAGGCCGAAAAAACCGCGTTGGTCGATGGCTGGTTCCCCACGGGCGACATCGCCACCATCGACGCGCACGGCACCATGCAAATCCGCGACCGCACCAAGGACGTGATCAAAACCGGCGGCGAGTGGATCAGCTCGATTGACTTGGAAAATGCCGCCATCGGTCACCCCGCTGTGGCCATGGCCGCCGTCATTGGCGTCAAGCACCCCAAGTGGGACGAACGCCCCCTGCTGTTCATCGTGCGCAAGCCGGGCCAAAGCGTCGAGAAACAAGAGATCCTGGACTTTTTGGCCACCCAAGTGGCCAAGTGGTGGGTGCCCGACGATGTGGTCTTCCTCGAATCCCTGCCCGTGGGCGGCACCGGCAAGGTTCAAAAGAACGACCTGCGCAAGGACTACGGCGGCGTGTTCAGTTAAGTGAGCAGTTGACGGGATGCCCGATCGGCATTCCCTGATCCATTTAAAAACGCCATGTGGTTCTCCCTTTGTGGGAGCCCCGCCCTCGGGGCGATGGGTGGTGGTCTGCGAGGCCCTATCGCGGCGGGGGCGCCGCTCCCACAAAAAAAAGTTCATGCGAATGCCATGTGGTTCTCCCTTTGTGGGAGCCCCGCCCTCGGGGCGATAGGTGGTGGTCTTCGAGGCTCTATCGCGGCGGGGACGCCGCTCCTACAAAAAAAAGTTCATGCAAACGCCATGTGGTTCTCCTTTGTGGGAGACCCGCACTCGGGGCGATAGATGGTGGTCTGCAAGGCTCTATCGCGGCGGGGACGCCGCTCCTACAAAAAAAAGTTCATGCAAACGCCATGTGGTTCTCCTTTGTGGGAGCCCCGCCCTCGGGGCGATGGGTGGTGGTCTACGAGGTTCTATCGCGGCGGGGACGCCGCTCCTACAGGTAAGGGCTCAGGCCAGCGCCACCCGGCCGTTGGTCAAACTCTGGCGCTGGGCCGCTCATTCATGCGGTCGCGCCAGGCCTGCAAGGCAGGCATGCCTTCGTCACCGGGCACAAACTTCATCAAACCCCGCGCGAACTCTAAAGCGCAAAACGCGGTGATGTCGGCAATGGTGAAACGCACGCCTGCGATCCAAGGCTGGGTTTGCAGTCGCTGGTCAAAACCCCGCGCGACATCGCGCACCTTCTCGGCCTGAGAGCGGCCGAACTCGGGGAACTGAGGCTTCTCCAAAGCTGCCAAGCCCGGGTGGCTGTGGCGAATCGCGTTGGCAATGCCGCCCAGCAAATACAACTCCACCTGCCGATCGGCCATCTCGATGAAGCCACGCTCATCCCCCTCGCCCATCAGGTTGGGCTCGGGGTAACGGCCTTCGAGCAAGGTGCAAATCGCACGGGTTTCGGTGATCACGCGGCCGTCGTCCAACTCCAACGCGGGCACTTTGGCCAGCGGGCTTTTGGCCAGGTATTCGGGCGTGCGGTGCTCGCCGCCATTCAGGTCCATGTTGACCATCTCGATGCCGGTGATGTTTTTCTCGACCAAAAACATCAGCACCCGGCGAGGGCTGGGAGCGCGGTGGGCGGTGTAAAGCTTCATGTGGTTTCCTTTTTTGAATGGGGTTATGGCACCGTCCCCATGTCATCTCTTGCAGACTAGCACCCACCTGCCATTGGACATGCCACGCAGATGACAAGCCGCAGGAAGGTCCCGACGAAGACACCCGGGCGACACCAAGTCACAGGCCGGACAGGACAAGACCAAGACAACCCTTCCAATTCCCACAAATGACCCTGTTCCACGATCTGAGAAAACGCGACCATGAACTTTGACATCCCACCGGACATTGCAGCCCTGCGCGATCTCACGCGGCAGTTCATTGCCGAACAGGTGATCCCCTTAGAAGGTGACCCGCGCCACGGACCACACGGCCCGTCTGAAGACTTGCGCCAGGAACTGATTGGCCGCGCACGCGCTGCGGGCTTGCTCACGCCACATGCCTCGGTTGACATGGGCGGGCTGGGCCTGAGCCACATCGCCAAAGCGGTGGTGTTTGAAGAAGCCGGTTACTCCAACCTGGGGCCCACCGCGCTCAACATCCACGCGCCCGACGAAGGCAACATCCACCTCATGGAAGAAGTGGCCACCCCCGAGCAAAAAGAGCGTTGGCTGCGCCCACAGGTGGCGGGCCACACACGCTCGTGCTTTGCCATGACCGAGCCCGACCCCGGCGCTGGAGCCGACCCCTCCATGCTCAAAACGACCGCCGTGCGCGACGGTGACGACTACCTGATCAATGGCGTCAAGTGGTTCATCACTGGCGCTGAGGGCGCCCATTACGCCATCATCATGGCCCGCATGGAAGATGGCACCGCCACCATGTTCTTGACCGACATGGACCAGCCCGGCATACACCTTGAACGCAGCATGGACGCCATGGACAACTGCTTTACCGGCGGCCACGGCGTGCTGCGCTTTGACAACTTGCGCGTGCCCGCCACCGATGTGCTGGGCGAAGTGGGGCAAGGCTTTCGCTATGCCCAAGTGCGGCTGGCACCGGCCCGCCTGACGCACTGCATGCGCTGGCTGGGCCAGGCACGGCGGGCACACGACATCGCGCTCGACTACGCCAGCCGTCGCCACGCCTTTGGCAAACCTCTGGCTGAACACGAAGGCGTGGGCTTCATGCTGGCCGACAACGACATCGACCTGCAAACCGCCCGCCTGCACATCTGGCACACCGCCTGGCTGCTCGACCAAGGCCAAAAAGGCGGCTACGAATCAAGCCGCGCCAAAGTGGCTTGCTCAGAAGCCGAATGGCGCGTGGTGGACCGCTGCGTACAAATTTTGGGCGGCCAGGGCATGACCGCCGAAACCCCGGTGATGCGCATTTTCATGGACATGCGCGCCTTCCGGGTTTATGACGGCCCCAGCGAAGTGCACCGCTGGAGCATGGCCCGCAAGCTGGTTTACAAAGCGCAGCAGGCGGTAAAAGCAGCGCCCGTCTATTGATTCGCCCCCTGAAGTCTTGGATCATCAGCAAGCGAAGACTCTTGCAGGAGCCCACCTCTGTGGGCGATGGGCGTGGCACACGCCCTCAGCTTCGCCCTGCAAGCCATCGCCCACAGGGTGGGCTCCAACAAAAATCAAACACATGGCTGGCAAGCACCGTTTCAATTCAATCTTCATGGGTCCCGCCCCATAAAGGCCCCCAGTCAATACCCCTTCATTGATGCGAGCATCCACATGAACCCCTCACTTGAATCAACCCTTGAATTCATCCAGTCGTGCGAGACACCCTGGTCGCGTGACAACTCGGCACCTTGGGGCATTCATGAAGCCGACCCACCTCCCTACAACCGTTTGTATGGCCCCGTCCACGGGCGGGGGCCAGTGTCTGGGGTTTTGTTTCACCAACACCAGTTGCTGGCCCAATGGGGCGAGCCCCACAAGGCCGACCTGACTTTCAGTGTGGCCAAAACCTACTTGGCCTTGCTGGCCGGCTTGGCCTTTGACCAAGGGCTGATCAAAAACGTTCACACGCCTGTTGCCGAGCAATGCCCCGGCATTGGCTTCGACGGCGATCGGCTGTCGCGCATCACCTGGCACCATTTGCTGCAGCAAACCAGCGAATGGGAAGGCACCTGCTTGGGCATTCCTGAACAAGTTGACCGGTACCGCTGGCTGGAATACCAAGCCGGACAAGCCGACGGCAAAAAAGGCGATGCCCGGCCACTGGGTGAACCCGGCTCCCGGTTTGAGTACAACGACGTGCGCATCAACCAACTGTCATTGGCCTTGCTGCACCTGTTCAAGCGCCCACTGCCCGAGGTGTTTGAAGAATTTTTCAGGCAACCCCTGGGGTGTTCAGACCCGTTTCAATGGGTGGGCTACGAGCAAGGCTGGACCGAGGTCAATGGCCAACGCATGATGTCGGTGCCAGGCGGCAGCCACTGGGGCGGTGGCGTTTCCATCTCAGCCATGGACCAGGCGCTGATTGGCCTGATGCTCATGGGGCAAGGCCAGTTCAAAGGCCAACAAATTTTGTCCAAGCAATGGCTGCAGATGATGCAGCAGCCTTGCGACATCGCGCCCTATTACGGCTACCTGATTTGGCTCAACAAAGACGGTGCCTTGTTCAAGGATGCGCCCCGCACGTCCTGGTTTGCCATTGGCGCGGGGTCCTCCATCACCTGGGTCGACCCCGTGCTGGAATTGGTGTGCATCATGCGCTGGATTGACAGTACAAAAACAAACGACTGCATCGCCCGGGTGATGCAGTCGTTGAAACCCTGAAAGGCACTGAGGTTTACTTGGCGAAAAGGCTCTCGGGGTTTGCAAAGGCCTTGAACTCAACGGCATTGCCGCAGGGGTCTAAAAAGAACATGGTGGCCTGCTCACCCACCTGACCTTGGAAGCGAATGTGGGGCTCAATGACAAATTGGGTGCCCGCTTTTTTGAGCTTGTCGGCCATGGCCTCCCACTGGCCCATCTCCATCACCAAACCAAAATGCCGCACAGGCACGTTGTCGCCATCGACCGCGCTGGTGTTGTGGTGACCCGCCTCTGAAGGGCTCAGGTGCGCCACGATTTGGTGGCCATAAAAATTGAAGTCGATCCAGTGCTCGCTGGAGCGGCCTTCGGGGCAACCCAAAAGGTCACCATAAAACGCTCTGGCCTTGGCCAAAGAAGTGACGGGGAAAGCCAAATGGAAAGGTTGCATGGTGTGCTCTGCCTGAAATCAAAAAGACAATTTTGCACCGAACACCGGGTGAAGTGGGGGCATTTACGTGACAGAAGATGCCAGCGCCTGAGACTTGCCCAGTGGGTCCAGATCTGGGTCGCGGTCGTTGAGCTGCGTGAACCCCACCGAAGCCAGCCAGCCGAGGGCTTGTTGTTCGAGTGGGTCTTTGGTCATTTCAATACTTTCCAAGAGCCACCTTTGTCGCCCCCAATGCGCTGAATTTTTCCTTGCTCTTGCATCGCGGCCAAAGTTCGCTCAATGGTTCGCGTGGTTTTTCCCAGCGCTGCGGACAAGTCTGCGATGGTCATATGAGGGTTTATTCGCAATAGGCGATGGATGCCTGCTGGCGTTTTCTCCGACGTTTTCTCCGACGTTTTCTCCGACGTTTTCCCCGGCGCTTTCCCCGGCGCTTTCTCCGGCGTCCAGCCCATCGTCAGCACCGATTGGTCATAAGGCTCAAACGATTCCGTCAATTCCAACGTGCGCCCCTCGCCCTGCCAGCTGGCCAAAATGCGTGGCACACCCGAGCCAGCCCGCTCACCCAGGTTGATCATCAAAAACATCTGTTGCAGCGTGCGGTTGCGGCAGTCGCTCTCGCCACCCCTGAGTGCCTGCGCCACCGGCACGCGCAAAGCGCCGGGGTTACGAAACTCAAAACCCGATGGCCGCCGGATCACCCGCACCGACGCCCGGTCTGAATAATCGGCATGCACCAGTGTGTTGACCAGCGCCTCACGCAACGCCTGGTGAATGGGTGTGTCGTCCACCCGTGTGTCGCCTTTCAGAACAAAAGGCACTTTCAGGTCGGCCGTCAGTTTGCGAATGACTTTGCGATAAAAGTCGAACACATTGCCAGACCAAGTGCCATCGGGCACCACGCGGTCCAGCCAGCGCACCGACGTGTCGGGCACATCGGGTTGTTCTTGGTAATCCACAAAATACAGCGGCGCACATTCCATGATGGCGGGCCACTGTCCAAACATCAGCACCCCGGCCAAAGTCAGGCCGCTTTCATCGGTGTTGCGGTCATCGCGCCACGCGCCCAATAAGCGCAAAAACTCGGTGTCATCCACGCCCACCCACGGGTGGCCCGGCTTGTGGCTGGCAAACTGATTGCGGTACGCATGCAGACTTTCAAGGTCCAGATCGCTCAAGCCAAAGCGGTTGCAAATGCGGGTGTCCCGGCTGTCTTGCACCTGGTCGGCCAGCATGCGCTTGACGGTGTCGTCGTCACACTTGCGGTCGCCGTCGTTCAAGCGGCGGTACGTGTTGCCTAGTGGCTGCCCGTTCAAAAAAACAGGTTTGTCTTTACGGGCCGCTTGCGGCACACGCACAGCCAACACAGTCTGGTCATCCAGCACCAGCTCTTGCACATCGACATCACTTAGCAAATTGGTGCTGACCTTGCCTGGGTTGTTCAGGTTATTGAACAAATCGGCCCGCACCTTGGCCGGATCGTTCAGCCCGGCCACGCTGAACACGCCTGCATTCTCACGAATACCCAACAAAACCACGCCGCCGTGGGCATTGGCCATGGCGGAATACGTGGGCCAAAAATCCTTGGGTACTTCGCCTTGGCCATTGGCACCTTGCGCGGCCTTGCACTCCAGCTCAACGCCTTCGCGCAGCGGCGTGTGACCCAACGAGGCCAGCCAGCCGAGGGCTTGTTGTTGGAGTTGGTCTTCGGTCATGTTCATTGATTTAACATGAGGGCTTCATCATGTAAATATTTTTTTGATTTTTTTACATGACAAGAGCGTCATGTGTATAAATTGCACATGAGACTCTAGCGGGCCAAGGCCTCAAAAAATGCATCATTGATGAAATAGTTCTCACGCCAAACCGGTTGTTCGCGGAGTAAGCCTGCACCAACAAGCAGCCGCAGGTACTTGGTACAGGTAGGGCGAGAACCTAAGCCCGCCTCTTCAAGAAAGCGAACTTTGCAATAAGGATGACGAAAAACCACATCCAAAATGGCGGGCACTTGGACTTTGGGCAATACCTTTTCGGCACCGGCTGCCGCCTCGGCCATCAAGGCCAGCACAGCCTCAATACGCTGGCGGGTAACATGAGCCATCGTTTCGACACCGCGAAGCATGTACAACACCCAAGACTCCCAATCCCCATTTTCTGTAACACCAGATAGCCCCCGGTAATACGCCGCTTTGTTCTCAATGATGTAGCGCGACAGGTACAGGATGGGGACATCCATCAAACCCTCAGCTTGGAGTTGCAGGATGTTCAAAATTCGGCCGACACGACCATTCCCGTCGGGAAATGGGTGAATCGCTTCAAACTGGTAATGCATCACCGCCATACGCACCAAAGGGTCAAGCTCTGAAACGCCGTTGATGAATTGCTCCAAATTGGCCAGCTTGTCACGGATCAACGACTCCCCCTCGGGTGGGCAGTAAACAATTTGCCCACTGATGGGATTGGCCAATTTGGTACCAGAAAGACGACGAACACCATCGTCAGCTTGCTTAACGGTCTGATAAAGCGATTCAAAAAGCCGCGTCGTCAAGGGCATGCCTTGTTTCACCCACTGATGCCCCTGCCACAGAGCATCCTTGTATCGGAGAACTTCCTTGGTCTGCGGGCTAGCGCCCTCGCCATCGTTCGCAAAACCTCGAAACAGATCATCGTTGGTCGTCACAATGTTTTCAATCTCAGACGACAGCTTGGCTTCTTGCAAACCAATGGCTTGGATCAAAACACCTTGATTTGGCAACAGCTTGGCCGCGCCACGCAAATCCGCCAAAGCTGTACGCGCCGCAATCACTTGTTTGAGGACAGCCTTGCTCTCCAACTCTGCCACTGGCGGCAGCAAAGGCAAATCGTTGTACGGTTGTAAGCGGTCAAAGGCCATCGGATTTCCTCATTCGGTCACGAGCATATCAAGCCAAAGCCTGAATCACCGGTCTGAACACCGCGTTCATCTTGACGATGCGCTGCACAAACCAGTCGAGGTAGGCACCCCATTGGGCTTCGTCTTCAATAGGGCTGTCTTGTCGCCAAGTGGCGATGCGACAGGCGTGGGCGTCGGGCAGTTCTTGCCAGTCCAGATCAAAGCCCAGGGCCTGCTCGATGCTGGTGCGTTGCGCCAACAGGGTTTGGTACATCTTCTTGGATTCTGCGTGGTTGATGTAAACCTCCACACCCAGGCGGTCGTCGCGGTAGCTGGCGGTGGGGTTCAGGTTAAAACCTGCGCGGCCAATGGCATTGTTCAACCAATGCTGAGGCCATGGCTTTTGCGGCTTGATCTGCGGTGCGGCCGTGACCAATCTGGCCACCAGCTCGGTCCACAGCTTGATCGTGCCCCAGCAAGTAAATACAAGATCACCGCGTTTAACCATCGAACGCTGAAACTCCTCGGCCTTCTCAGGGGAAAGAAACACCAGTCCATCGTCAATTAGTCTGGTCGATATTTTTGCACTAAGGTTTGAGCCTCGGATAACTGGAACACCAGAGTTAACGAAGTACTTCGAGCTAATTGCCGATCCAAACGGGCCTGTAGCAAGTGCAGTCGGGTATGGTGCAGCGATATCCTCGACTGTTACCACTCTCCAATCAGAACTCATACCCCAGCCCCCCTAGCTTCTGGCGATTGAGCATCGTCCCCTCTCCCCAATTCCTGCTCCAGTTGTTCAATGCTGGGCAGCTTGCCTCGCAAGGCTTCGGGCAGGGTGTGTGACAGGGTGTAGGTGGACAGGCCCATGGGTTTTTGGATGTCGCTCAAGGCGTATTCGGCCACCAGCCGGTCTTTGCTTTTGCACAGCAGCAGGCCAATGGTGGGGGCGTCGCCGTCTTGGCGCAGCTGGGCGTCCACGGCCTTGAGGTAGAAGTTCAGCTTGCCGGCAAACTCGGGCTCAAAGTCCACGGTTTTAAGCTCCACCACCACATAGCAATGCAGGCGTGCATGATAGAAAAGCAGGTCGATGAAGAAGTCTCGCTCACCGACTTGCAGCGGCACTTGCCGCCCCAGGTAGGCAAAGCCCGCGCCCAGCTCCAGCAAAAACTGGGTGACGTGCTCAATGAGTGCGGTTTCCAGCTCACGCTCGGTGTGCTCGGGCGACAGACTCAAAAAGTCGAACATATACGGGTCTTTGAGCACCTGCCGGGCCAGGTCTGACTGTGGGGCTGGCAGGGTGTGCGCAAAGTTGGTGACGGCACGGCCTTCGCGTTGCCACAGGCCGCTTTCGATCTGGTGCGTCAGCACCGCACGGCTCCAGCCGTGAGCTTGGGTTTGTTGAACGTAATAGAGAGCTTCTCCACGCGTTTGGCACTTGCTAATGATGGCCAGGTTGTGCCCCCAAGGAATGGACTGCAATTGGGCAACAGCCTGTTGCCCAATTGGCTCGGGCTCCGAACCCGCCCCCCAAAACTGCACCCACTGCCGGATGTATTTGAGGTTGCGTTCTGAAAAGCCCGCCACCCCAGGAAACTCCCGCACCAAGTCGGTACTGATCTGAGCCAGAAACCCCTGCCCCCAGGAGGCGGACGCTTGGCGCACCAAGATATCCGATCCCAACTGCCAGTAGAACTGTAGCAAGGCCGTGTTGACAGCCACGGCAGCCTTGAGCTGCACCTGCCGATAGCGGGTTTTCAGGTCAGAGAGCCAATGGCGGTACTCATGGCTGTTAGCCAACAATTCAAAACTCATACCCCCTCCCCCAACTTCAAAAACACCGCATATTCACTCATCACATCCACCGCAATGGTCTTGCCCGCTTGCAAGGCGGCCAGGTGTTCGGGTGTCAGGGTGAAGCGTTCGCCGCCCCAGCGCCGACCAAAGGGGGTTTCGTTGCCGTCGGCATCGAAGGGCTGATCGACGATCAGCACGTTGATTGGTTTTTCATGGCTGTGGTTCATGGTGTTTTAGGCTCCCACACTGGACGGTTCAGAAAGGGTGTCAGGCCTGCGGCCCTCACAGATTGAAAACGATCCATTGGGGCAGTCACTCTTTGCAGTGCTGGGTAGAAGCTCTCGCACAAGGCCATGTTGAACATGTAGCGAGCCAGCGTGATCTTGGGGTCAATGTGTCCGTCATGGCACATGGCATAAGCCAGCAATCGCTCGGAAGAAATATGCGTTTCGACTTGCTGGATAAAGGAGTGAGGCATGTCGCGTTTGGTTTAACTTAGAATTAAGCGGTAAGCCTCGGAACTCCCTCTCCCTCTCCCGCTCCTCGCGGCGGTGACTGGAGCCGAGGTTTCTTTTTTGGTGGGTTCAGAACGCATACCCCAGCCCCCCCAGTTTCTTCCGAATATCAGGGTCAAGGCGTCGTCGATGCGCTTGCCAATGTCGGGCTGGGGCGCGGCAGCACGCAGCGCGTCCCAGCGGGCGCCTTCGGGCACCCAAAACACGTTTTCGCTGGTGTAGTAGTCGCGGTCTTCCAGCTCGGCGGCAATGTCTTCGTCAGCCGCGTCGCCGTAAAACAGCTCATCGGCCGGGTCGCGCAGGCGCAGCGTCAGCTCAGCCTGGCGGGCCACAAAGGCGTCGGAGATGTATTTGACGAAGATGAGGCCGAGCACCAAGTGCTTGTATTCGGCGGCGTCCATGTTGGCGCGCAGTTTGTCGGCCGATGCCCAGAGGGTCTTTTTGATGTCGTCGAGCATTGATGAGCGCTGGTTATTTGTGTTGTATGTCATCCGAAAGTGACAACATATTGACTCGCAAATAAGGTTCTGTTGCCACCAACGGCAATTTGACCATGCGCGGAGCAAACCGGCCACCCGGGCTGTCATAAAAATTTGAAGTGGTTTTGTGGGCTTGGCTCCACCTTCTTCCTGCAAGCCAACGTACCCCTCTTCCATGTTGGCGCTAAACGCCGGTGGCAAGCGAGACCACTGGTGCACGTCCACCGGCATGGGCAAGTTGCATGGATCACAGAAGGGGCTTTGACTTCTTCAAAATGACACAGCACCGGATCGCGAAAAGTCGACCATAAGCCTGGCAGATCATCTGCTTTAACGCAAAGCCTGACCCCGCGCTGCGCGTGACTCGGGGCTGGAGGCGGCCAGCGCGATCTGGTCGTGTGCCATGTACGAAGAAGCATGGTTCAGGGCTGTGGCGGCGGCGTTGACCGACTCTTTGCTCATGCGCACGGTGGCGGCGGGTTGGGCCAGGGTTTGCGCGGCCAGGGCTTGTGCGCGGACCAAGGCTTGGCCTGTGTCGCTGACGTAGTCGACCAGGCCAAGGCTCAGCGCTTCAGGTGCAGCGATGCGTTCGCACAAGATGGTCAAACGCTTGGCTTTGGCCGGACCCAGCAGGTTGACCAAGCGGGGGATGGTGCCCCAGGTGAGCGGAATGCCCAAGGCGATTTCGGGCAAGGACACAAAGGCGTCTTGCGCCAGCACCCGCCAGTCGCAGGCCAAGGACAACGCCAGCCCTCCACCCACCGCATAACCTTCGATGGCGGCGATGGTGATCTGCGGCATTTCTTCCCAAGCCTTGCACATGCGAAAACCCGTGCCCGCAATGTCGCGCCGCTGCACCGTGGACAAGGTGTCGTCGGCCCAAGCTTGCGCGTCGTTCAAATCGGCACCCGCAGAAAAACACCGCGCATCCCCCGTGAGGATGACCACGTCAATGTCCGTGCGATCGCTCAGGGCCCGCGCCACGGCGGTGATCTCGCGCATCAGGGCGCGGGACAAGGCATTCCGAACTTGGGGCCGATTCAAATGGACTTCAACCAAGCGGCCTTGTTCTTTGACGATCAGGTGTTCGTACACGCGGGTTTCCTTTATCAGCCCTTGGCCGCTTCCAGCATGTCCCGCGTCTGCATCGCCACTTTTCGCGCCGCAGCTTCAAAGTCGTCGCCACTCGATGCATACAGCACCGCACGCGATGAGTTGACGATGATGGCCCCTGCGCTGGAGCCGTCGGCATTCGCACGCCAGCCGGCCTTGACGGTGGCCACGGCGTCGCCGCCTTGTGCGCCCACACCGGGAATCAACAGGGGCACGGTGGGGGCGATTTCGCGCACACGTTCAATCTCGGCGGGGTAGGTCGCGCCCACCACCAAGCCCAGTTGGCCGTTCAGGTTCCAGGGGCCTTGGGCCAGTTGGGCAATGTGTTCGTACACACGGGGCTGACCGTCTACCGAGGCCAGGCGCTGGTTTTGCAGGTCATCACCACCGGGGTTGGAGGTGCGGCACAGCAAAAATGCGCCTTTGCCTTCGTACTTCAGATACGGGGCCACCGAGTCCCAGCCCATGAAGGGCGAGAGGGTGACGGCGTCAGCCCCATAACGCTCGAAAGCTTCTTTGGCGTATTGCTCGGCGGTGCTGCCAATATCGCCGCGCTTGGCATCCAAAATGATGGGCACATGCGGGGCCACCCGGCGCATGTGTTCCATCAGGCGTTCGAGCTGGCCTTCGGCGCGGTGCGCGGCAAAGTAAGCAATTTGGGGTTTGAAGCTGCTGACCAGGTCGGCCGTGGCGTCGACGATGCGGGCGCAAAAGTCGTAGATTTTGTTGGCGTCGCCCTTGTAGGCGGCGGGGAACTTGGTGGGTTCCGGGTCCAGGCCCACACAAAGCATGGAGCCGTTTTGGCGCTCAGCGGAGCGCAGCATGTCGAGGAAGGTCATGGCAGGATTTTAAGGGACCCCCATGAACCGAAGCCGTCACGCCGACGCCAGCAAGTCGGTGGGCAAATTGAGGATGAAGTCGTTCAGGCTTTTGGCGTCGCGCCCGGGGCGCATGTGGTCGCGCATGGACAAGACGGCCGCATCGGCGTCGCGCACGCGCAGGGCTTGCACGATCAGTTCGTGTTGGTCATAAGAGGCCTGCAAGCGGCCCAGGGCACCAAAAGCGTGGCGTCGGTAAACGCCCGTGCGAAAGCGGATGCGCAAGACCTCTTGTCGCAAAAAGGGGTTGCGGGTGCCTTGGTAAATGAGTTCATGAAACTGCAGATTGAGCTTTTGCCAGCCTTGCAGGTCTTCGGCCACGGCCACCAGGCGGCTTTGCGCGTGCAGCGCCAGCAGGCTTTGCAGGTCCTCTTCGCTCATGCGTTCGCAGGCCAGGCGCACAGCCACGGCTTCCAGCTCGGCCAGCAGTTCCCACAGGCTGAGCAGTTGCTGCAGGTTCATCTTGGCCACGGTGCTGCCGCCCCGGGGCATGTTGCTCACCCAGCCCTGGGCTTGCAATTGGATCAAGGCCTCGCGGATCGGCGTTTTGGACACCCCAAACTGCTCGGCCAAGGCCAACTCGTCAATGCTGTCGCCGGGCAGCAAATCGCCCTTGGAAATGGCTTCTTCCAGGTGCAAACGGATTTGGTCGCTGACTTTCATGGGGCTCTTCTAAGGGCAAACACGTATATTTTGTCATATTGCTTTAGATACAGATATCGACTATAAATATATTTATGGATGGTGACTTTGTTTTTAAAGTCTTCCAACACACCCCTTATGCCCAAAATTCAAGCCTCTCTCGCGCTATCCCGTTTCAAGGTCATCGACCTGTCCCGTGTCCGTGCCGGCCCCAATTGCGTGCGCATATTGACCGACTTTGGTGCAGACGTGGTGCGTGTGGAGCCCCCCGAGGGCGTGGACCCGAACGAGGCCATGTTTGCCGCCAACCGCAAGGGGGGTGACTTTCAAAACATCAACCGCAACAAGCGCTCGATGACGCTGAACCTCAAGAAAGAGGGGGCGATGGACATCCTCAAGCGGATGATTGCGCAGGCCGATGTGGTGGTGGAGAACTGGCGACCCGACGTGAAGGACCGCCTGGGCCTGGATTACGCGTCGCTCAAGGCCATCAACCCGCGCATCATCCTGGCCAGCATTTCTGGTTTTGGGCAAGACGGTCCTTACGCGTGGCGACCCGGGTTTGACCAGATCATTCAGGGCATGGGCGGGCTGATGAGCGTGACGGGCGAGCCCGAGCATGGACCGATCCGTTCGGGCCTGGCGGTGGCCGACCTGAGCGCCGGGCTGTACTGCGCCATCGGTATCCTGGTGGCGCTGATCGAGCGCGAGACATCGGGCCAAGGCCAGTGGGTGCAAAGCTCTTTGCTGCATTCGCAAATTGCCATGATGGATTTCCAGATGGCCCGCTACCTGAACGACAACGACGTGCCGGTGCAGGTGGGCAACAACCACCCCACCAGCTCACCCATGGGCTTGTTTGAGGCCAGCGATGGCTGCTTCAACCTGGGCGCATCGGGCGAAGGCAACTGGAAGCGCTTTTGCGAAGTGGTGCAAAAACCCGAGTGGTTCCAGGACCCGGAGTTTGTGACCGAGCCGCTGCGTGTCAAAAACAGAGAGCGCCTGAACCGGCTGATTGCCGAAGAGTTTCCCAAGAAAACCGTGCACCAGTGGGTCTGGCTGCTCAACCAAGCGGGTGTGCCGGCAGGCCCGGTTTACACCGTGCCCCAGGTGTTTGAGGACGAGCAGGTCAAGCACTTGCAGGTGACCGCCACACTGCCCACACAGTTTGGCAAGGACATGCATTTCATCACCCAGCCGGTGGTACTCAGCCGCACGCCCTCCAAGGTGGTGGCCCCGGCACCGGGTTGGGGCGAACACACCGACGAGGTGCTGGCCGATCTGGGTTTTTCGGCCACGGACATTGAAGGCTTTCATGGCCGGGGGGTGGTATGAGCCAGGGCCGCATCGATCTGAACGTGCAAGGCCATGTGGCGCTGGTCACGATCGATGACGTGGCCAAACTCAATGCCATGAGCCTGTCCATGTGGACAGACTTGCTGGCCGCCTTTGAAGAGATTGACCGCCGCACCGAGGTGCGGGTGTGTGTGTTGCGCGGTGCCGGCGAAAAATCGTTTGTTTCGGGCGCCAACATCAGCGAGTTCGAGACCCAGCGCAACTCAGCAGCATCGGTCGCGCATTACAACAACATGGTGATGCGCACGCAAAAGGCGATTTTTTGCTGCCGCGTGCCGGTGATCGCCGCCATCAGCGGCATTTGTTATGGCGGCGGACTGGGCCTGGCCTTGAGCTGCGACCTGCGTTATGCCGCACCCCATTCGCGTTTTCGCATGCCTGCGGCCCGCATGGGCTTGGGCTATGACAGCGAGAACATGAAAAGCATCCTGAACAACCTGGGGCCACAGGCCACGGCCGAAGCTTTCTACACCGCCCGGGTGTACGACGCCGCCAGCGCACAGGCCATGGGCATGGTCCTTGCTGTGGTTGACGATGTGTTTGCGCACTGCACCGCCTTGGCCCATGAGATCGCCGCCAATGCGCCCTTGACCATTCAGGCCGCCAAGAAAACTTTGGTCGCACTGGCAGAAGATGAAGAAGACATGACGTCAGTGGAAACCGCCATCGACGACTGCTTCAAAAGCAAGGACTATGTGGAAGGCCGACTGGCTTTCGCACAAAAGCGGTCCCCTCAGTTCACCGGCCAATGAGCCCCATTTCTTTCCACCTCACCAGGAGCATTCAGATGAAACTTTTGACTTCCCTCGTTGGCTTTGCGCTGTCGGTCTCGACCGGCATGGCCTTGGCCTTGGGCCCAGCGCCAGCGCCTCTCAAAGACAAAGCCACCCTCACGGTCGGCTACGTCAAAGTGGGCCACCTCTCGCCCATGCTCTTGGTCGAAGAAGAGCTCAAGAAAATGAACATCGAGGTCAAGCGTGCCGAGTTCGTGCGTTACGCCGATGCCCGCACCGCCTTGTTGTCCAACTCGGTCGACGTGTCGGCCGTGGGTGCGGGTGACCTGGCCATCGTGGCCGGTCAAGGCAGCAAAAACCTGATCGGTCTGACCGGTGTGGGCAGCTCGCCCAAGTACCTGGTGGTGCGCAAAGGTGCCAAGATCGACGACTGGGGCGACATCAAGGGCAAGAAAATTGCCATTGCCCCCGGCTCGGCCGTCTGGTTCCAGTGGGCCATGACCTTGATCGAGAAGAACATCCCTTACAACTCGTTCACGCCTGTGAACGTGCAAGGTGGCGGCACAGCCTTTGTGCAGGCCATGAAGCGCGGCGACATCGACGCCATGGTGCTGTGGGAGCCCTTTGAGTCGCAGGCTGTGGCCGAAGGCGATGCTTACTTTTCGCAAAAGCTGGAGTACAGCCAATCGCGTGCGGTGGGTGCCGAGTTGGGCATGCTGGCCGCCTCGGGCGAAGCCATGACGCAAAAGAAAGAGCTGGTGCGCCGCTTCCTGTGGGCTTACCTCAAGGCCGAAGAAACCCTGAGCAAAAACAAGGATGTGTTTGCCGATGCCTATTCCAAGTACACCGGCCTGCCCCTGAACGTGACCAAAGAGTCGGCCAAGATCATCCAGCTCGGTGGCGTGCTGAACAAAGACCAAGTCTCTCGCTTGGCTGAAGCCGCCTTCAAGCAAGGCATTGTGCAAAAAGACGTGACCAAGGAAGCCGCCGCACTGTACGACGACTCGATGGTTGTTGAACTCAAGAAGTAAGCAGGCAGCACCTCCATGGCAAACGCTTCTTTCGAAACCCTTCGGCGGACGCTGCTTGGCGTGTTGGTGCCCGCCGCGGTTCTGCTGGTCTGGCAGGTGGCCGGTAGCCGGCCCGACATGGCCGGCATTTTGCCCACGCCCATGCAGGTTCTGGATGGCTGGCACGGCTGGATTTTTGGCTCGCCGGGCATGGGCCTGAACCCTTACCTGGGTTCGTGGGTGGCCAACGTCCAGTACTCATCCATGCGTGTGGCGCAGGGTTTTGTTCTGGCAGCCCTGATTGGCGTGCCCTTGGGCTTGCTGATTGGCTGGAGCCGCACGGTTCAACAACTGTTTGACCCACTCATCCAGAGCCTGCGCCCGATCCCGATCACCGCTTGGTTGCCGTTTTCGATTGCCCTGTTCGGCATCCGCGACATGGGGGCCATCTTTCTGATTTTTCTGGGTGGCTTTTACGCGATTGTGGTCAACACCACCCAAGGCGCACGCGATGTCGAGCGCAACCTGGTGCGGGCTGCACTCATGATGGGCGCGAGCCGCAAGCAACTCCTGTATCGGGTGGTGCTGCCAGCGGCCATGCCCTCCATCTTCACCGGCTTGCGCATTGGCCTGGGCATTTCGTGGACGGCGGTGATCGTGTCCGAGATGGTGGCCGTCAAGTCGGGGCTCGGCTATGTGCTGTGGGACGCCTATTACGTGGGGCGCATGGACATCGTGCTGGCCGACATGGTGTCGATTGGCATCATGGGGTTTTTAAGTGATCGCCTGATCGTTTTCATCGAAAGCAAGGTTTTGGTCTGGCGCATGCTGCAAAGCCATTGAAACAACTATGTCCCACATTTCCATCGACAAGCTCTACAAGACCTACCCGGGTGCCACACCCGTCAAGGCGCTGGAAGACATCAATTTGCAAGTGGCTCCCGGTGAGCTGGTGGCACTGCTCGGGCCTTCGGGCTGCGGCAAATCCACTTTGCTCAATCTGATCGCCGGATTCGAACAACCCAGCCAGGGCCAGCTCTTGGTCGACGGCCAAGGCGTGCGTGCACCCGGCCCGGACCGAGGCGTGGTCTTTCAGGAAGCCGCTTTGTTCCCGTGGCTGACCGTTTGGGAAAACGTGATCTTCGGCCCCAAGGTGCAGGGCATGGCTCGCAGCGAATACGAAGACCGCGCCCATGAAATGATCAAGATCGTGGGCCTGAGTGATTTCAAAAACCATCTGCCCGTGCAGTTGTCGGGTGGCATGCGCCAGCGTGTGGGCATTGCCCGCATCCTGACGCTGGGCTCACGCGTGTTGCTCATGGACGAGCCCTTTGGCGCGCTGGATGCACAAACCCGTTTGACCATGCAAGAGTTGCTGCTCACGGTGTGGCAAAAGCTCAAGCCCACCATCATCTTTGTCACACACGACATCGACGAGGCGATCTTTTTGGCCAGCACGATTTACGTGATGTCAGCCCGCCCGGGCCGCATCCAGACCAAAATCACCGTGCCGCTGGCGCGTCCACGCACTGTGGCCGACACGGCCAGCGAGACCTTTGCCGCACTCAAACTCGACATCCTCAACCTCATTCGACACTGACATGGCCAACCCCCGCATTCCCTACCGCTTCTCCAACGATGGTCCGGCCCTCAAGGCCGCGCCTGAGGGAGCCATCATGGTGCACTTGGTGGTGAACGTGGAGCATTGGCAGTTCGAGTCGAGCATGCCGCGCACCATCATCACTCCGCCGCACGGCAAAGAAACAGTGCCCGATGTGCCCAACTTCAGCTGGGCCGACTACGGCATGCGGGCGGGTCTGCCGCGTTTGCTGCGGGCCATCCAAGAGCGGGGCTTGCCCGCCTCCACCAGCTTCAACGCCGGGGTCATCAACGCTTACCCTCATGCAGCGCAAGCCATGCACGACGCTGGTTGGGAGTTCATTGGCCACGGGGTACACCAGAAAAGCCTGAACCACAACCAAGGCGAGTCCGAAGAATCGTTGATCGCGATGAGCCTGGACATGATCGAGCGCTTCACGGGCCAGCGCCCCAGAGGCTGGCTCAGCCCCGGTCTGCGCGAAACACACGACACCCCCGAGTTGCTGAAAAAACAGGGCGTGGACTATGTGTTTGACTGGGTGGTCGACGATGTGCCCAGTTGGATGCAAACACGCAACGGCCCCTTGCTGGCCATGCCCTACAACCTGGAAATCAACGACTCGATCGTGTACGCCATCGAGAAACACACCAGCGATGAAATGTACGAGCGCCTGGCACGCACGCTGGCATTGTTTGAGCGCGAAGCGACCTCGCACCCCCGCGTGTTGGCCATCGGCCTGCACCCGCACCTGATTGGCGTGCCTCACCGCTTTGCCAGTTTTGAGCGCATGCTGGACTTGCTGATGAAGTCACCCCAGGTGTGCTTCAAGACCGGCGGTCAGATTGCCGACTGGTACACCGCCCAGGTGCCTGCGCCCAACGCCTGATGGGGATGCGCAACCCTCTGGCGCTGTCTTGATTTTGAAACCCGGGCAAGCCCATTGACTTGCCCCCTTTGCAGGCCTTTTGCATGAACCTCGAACTCGATCAAAAACAAGTCATCGTCACAGGTGGCTCCAAAGGCATCGGTCTGGCCATTGCGCTGAACTTTGCCCGCGAAGGTGCCAAGCCGGTGTTGGTGTCTCGCCAGCGCAGCAACCTGGACGCCGCTTTGGCCGCCTTTGCCCAAGAGGGCTTGCCTGCACCCGAGATCGCGGAGATTGATTTGTCACAACCCGGCTCGGACCGCGCTTTGTTCCAACTGTTTCCAACTGCAGACATCCTGGTCAACAACGCTGGCGCGATTCCGGGCGGCAGCATCCACGACATCGCAGAAGACGCATGGCGTGCGTCGTGGGAACTCAAGCTGTTCAGCTACATCAACCTCACCCGGCTGTATCTGGGGGCCATGGAGTCACGCGGCTCTGGCGTGATTTGCAACATCATCGGCATGGCCGGGGCGGCACCGCGCTACGAATACATTTGCGGCTCGGCGGCCAATGGCGCTTTGATCTCGTTCACCCAGGGCATTGGCGCGGGCAGCGTGCGCAAGGGCGTGCGGGTGTTCGGCATCAACCCTTCGCCCACCCGCAGCGACCGCATCGAAGGCGTGCTCAAACAACAAGCGGCCAGCAAACTGGGCGACGCCTCGCGCTGGCTGGAGATGACCCAAAAATTGCCGTTTGGCCGTTTGGCCGAACCCGATGAAATCGCCCGACTGGCGGTGCTGTGTGCCTCACCGGTTTGTGGCTACCTCAGCGGCACGGTGCTGCATGTCGATGGTGGGCAGCAATACGCGCCCAATTGACCCCCCAAACGGTGCCCCAGCGAAGCCCCATAACCATGGACCTCTCGGCCCCCCACGACACCTTGTTGTTGCAACGCCCTGCAGAGGGCGTGCTGCAAGTGAGCCTGAACCGCCCCGATGTGGGCAACGCCATCAACACCCGCATGGGCCAGGAACTGCTGGACCTGTGGCTGGCACTGAGCAGCGATGCGCAAGGCGTGCGCTGCGTTGTGCTGACCGGTGCGGGGTCCCGCATTTTTTGCGCGGGCGGCGACCTGAAAGAGCGCAAAGGCATGACGCGTGCGCAATGGACGCAGCAGCACGAGGTGTTTGAGCGCATGTCCTGGGCCTTGGTGGATTTGCCTTTGCCGGTGATAGCGGCCATCAATGGTCATGCCTACGGCGGGGGCCTGGAAATGGCCTTGTGCTGCGACTTCATGTACGCCAGCGACAACGCCCGCTTTGCCTTGCCCGAGGTGACCCTGGGCATCATGCCCGGCATGGGGGGCACACAAAACCTGCCCCGCGCCATCGGTGAGCGCCGCGCCAAAGAATTGATGTTGACCGGGCAGGCCTTTACTGCAGAGCAAGCACTGGAGTGGGGTTTGGTCAATCAGACCCTGCCCGCCGATCAAGTGCTTGACCAAGCCCTGCGCACGGCACAGACCCTGGCCCGCAACGCCCCTTTGTCCGTTCGCCAAGTCAAAAAGTCCATCCGCTACGGTGGGCAAATGGAACTGCGCACGGCGTATCGGTTTGAGGTGGAGGCCTACAACCAGTTGGTGGACACCGAAGACCGGCACGAGGGTGTGCTGGCCTTCAACGAAAAAAGACCTCCTGTTTTCAAGGGCCGCTGATGGGCAGCCCCAGCCCCACGTCTTGGAGCGCATGGCTGGTGCAAGCCTTGCGCAAACCCGTGGGCGAACACGACCGGCAACGCGCTGCCTTGCACCTGATCGACTGGATGGGCTGTGCGCATCTGGGGCAAAGCACCGAACTGGGTGAAGTGCTGCAGCGCTGGGCACTGAAACAAGCACCCGGCCCCATATGGGTTTGTGGCCACCGTGGCTTGATGGCTGCCGAAGCGGCCCGCTGGAACGGTTCGTTGGGCAGCTGCCACGAAATGGACGATGTGCACCGCGAAGCCGTGGTGCACCCGGGCGACACGGTCGTGCCTGCCGTGTTGGCCATGGCTCAACGCGAAAACGCCAGTGCGCCAGCTTTGCTCGATGCCTTGGTGGTGGGCTATGAGGCTGGCATTTTGCTGGGCCTGCTCAGTGGCCCCAGCCATTACGCGCACTGGTACAGCACCGCCACAACTGGCGTTTTTGCCAGCGCCATGGCCTGCGCTCAATTGCTGGGCCTGGACGCCACGCGCACACAACACGCTTTGGCCCTGGCGGGCATGCAATCGGCCGGTGTCTGGCAGTGCCGCCTGGAGCCGGGCTTGGCCAAACAAATGGCCACCGGGCACAGCGCACAAGCCGGTTTGGTGGCGGCCGACATGGCGGCGGCGGGCATGACCGGTCCTTTGTCCATTTTGGAAGGCCCTTTGGGTTGGCTGCAGGCCACGGGCGGGCCATTGGACGCCGGGCGTGCCGAGTCTTTGCTGCAAGGGGCACACAAGGCGCCTTGGCGTTTGCACGAGGTCAGCTTCAAGCCCTGGCCCGCTTGTCGGCATGTGCACCCGGCCATTGAATGCGCCCTGAAGCTGCACGCACAAGGTCTTTCACCAGAACGCATCGAACATTTGCACCTCGAAACCTATGCCGTGGCCTTGTCGTTTGCGGACCAAGCTGCACCCCAAACGCCTTTACAAGGCAAGTTCAGCCTCCAGCATGGCGTGGCATGGGCCTTGTGCCATGGCGGTTTTGGTTTGGAAGCGACACAAGCCCATGCCCTGAGCGAGCCCAGCTGCACCCGCTTGCGCGAACATGTGGAACTGAGTTGCGGCGCAGAGCAAAACCAGGCTTACCCGCAGAGGTTTGGTGCCAAGCTGCACGCACGCTTGACCGACGGTCAAATCTGGGTGAGCGAAGTCAGCAGCGTGCTGGGCGACCCCGAAAACCCCTTGCGCCCGGAGCAGGTCACCGACAAAGCCCGCACCTTGCTGTTGGCCAGTGGATGGTGCTCCGATACGGCCCAAGCCTTGGTGGATCAAGTTTGGGCATTGCCCCAAAGCAGCTCAATGGATGCGCTGTGGGCCTTTTTGCAGATCCGCTCAACCCCCCGTTGAACGTGGTGGGTTTGTGCAAAACGCAGGAGACCCTGCGATCACCCGGACATGGCGCTGTAGGCACCTGCCCTGCAAGTCATCCAGCCGTACAAAGCGAAAGCACATGCGCGCTTTTTGACGCGATTTTTCAGGCCCAAAAACTGTCCATGGCGCAAGCCAGCGACAACAACTTTTCGTCTTGGCCCGGAGCGGCCAGCCATTGGCATGACACAGGCAAGCCGTCTGTAGGGTAAGGAAAGGACAAGGCGGGAGCCCCCAGGATGTTGGCCAGACACGCCCAGTCGGCCTGGCTGGCTGGTGCGGCTTCGGTGTGGGCGAAGCTGGTGTGCGGTGTGGTGGGCAAGAGCAGGATATCCACATCAGCCCACAAATCACCGGCCTGCGCCCGCATGCCCAAAATGGCAGACCGACTGGTGGCCCGTTTTTCAGGGCTCAGTCGGGCACCGTAGTTGAGCATTTTTTGCAAGCCAGGGCTCAGGCCCGTCAGATCAGGACCCAATGCCTCCATCCAGTACTCGGCCCCTTCCCACTCGCTCATCAACAAGGCGTGCAAGCGGCTGGCAGCGGGCACCCAATCGGGCCACTGCAGCGTGCGCAATTGCGCACCCCGGGCTTGCAAACGCGCTTGTGTGTTCTGCCACGCCTGATGGACAGCTGCGTCCATTTCGACTTCTGAGGCTTGCGGCAAGATGCCCACGCGCAAGCCCTGCCAAATGTTGGTGCTTGTCTCGGGTGCCCGGCTCAGTCCCAACAGGCGAGCGGCCGCCTCGGCCAAGTCACGCCCGGTTCTGGCCAGCGGGCCGGCCACATCGAGTGTGGGGCTCAAAGGAACGATGCCTTGCATGTCCAGGCGCTGACGCGTGGGAATCAAGCCAAACACACCACAATAAGCGGCGGGAATGCGCACCGAGCCCATGGTGTCGGTGCCCATGGCCAGTGGGCACAAATGATCGGCCACAGCGGCTGCAGAGCCCCCACTGGAGCCGCCCGGTGTGTAGCCCTCACGCTGCGGGTTGATGCAACGGCCATACACGGGGTTGTCGGTGGTGGCCCCCAAAGCGGCTTCGTGCATGTTGAGCTTGCCCAACAAGACCATGCCCGCATCACGCAACTTGACGTACACCGGCGCGTCTTGCTGCGGCCAGCGCTGTGCATAGGCCGCCGTGCCTGCCGTGCAAGGCATACCGACCACATCGATGTTGTCCTTCAAGGCCAAAGGCACCCCATCGAGTGGCCCCAGCGGCAGGCCCTTGGCCCAACGCTGGGCACTGGCTTGGGCTTGTTGCAAAGCCAGCTCGGTGCACACATGGACAAAGGCGTGCAGCCTCGGGTTGCGCTGCGCGATGCGTGCAAAATGTGCTTGTGTCACCGCCACCGGGTCGGTCTGGCCCAAGGCATAGGCTTGGTGCAAGTCAGCAGCGCTCAAAAGGGTCAGGTCGGTGTGCATGGTGTTCACGACTCAAGGCTGGGGCGTGCGGCTGGGCCACAACACAGAGGCAATGGCCACCACAATCAACACAATGGCCGCCCAGTCCTGCCAGTGCAAGACCTCGTTTAAAAAATAAGCCCCGCTGAAAACCCCCAGTACCGGGATGAACATCACACTCAGTGTGGAGGCCAAGGGCGGCAAGTTTCTGGCCAATGACAACCATGCAGCTTGGGCAAACACAAACACCCCAAACGCGTTGTACACCACCGAGACCCAGGTCACAGACGGGGGAGGTCCCCAGGCGTCACGCTCAAAAAGAAAAGCCAAAAAACTCATCAACAAAGTGCTCATGCAGGTCATCCAGAACACGATGGTCAGAGTAGGTACCTGAATGCGGGTGTGCCGAATTTGTTGCGTGCCCAAACCCCAAAAAGCTGCGGCCACCAGACCCAGGGCCACACCCAACGGTTTGCCCGCGATGGTGCTGAACTCATGCCACATCAAAAGCATGACGCCCAGCAAGGCCGCCGCCAAGCCCAACCAACCGCGCCACTTGAGCACCGCGCCGTAGGCGGCCACGCCAATCAGGGCCGAAAAAATCGGCATGGTGTAACCCAAGATGGCCGCCCGCCCACTCGACAGATTTTGCACGGCCAAAATGATGAGCACATGCCAAATGAGCATGTTGGTCGCAGCCAAGATGAACAGCTCTCGCCAGTCAGATTGCGGGATCTTGAAGGGAATTTTTTTGACGTACAGCACCAGCGCCAAAAACGGCAAGCCCATCCACATGCTCAAACTGCGAAACGAGAGCGGTGGAAAATAGCTCACCCCCAGTTTGAGCATGGGCCAGTTGAAGCCCCAGACCAGCGTCAATGTGACGAGCAATGTGATTTGTTGTCGGCTGAGGGTCATGCAGACCATGTTATCCCAAGGCCTCTTTGCCTCCTGATTCACCCGTGACAGGGGCCATGGCGTGCCTATTGATCCGGCCCGATGAAGTTTGCATGAACGCTTTCTTTGTGGGAGCGGCGCCCTCGCCGCGATAGTGCCTCGTAGACCACCACCCATCGCCCCGAGGGCGGGGCTCCCACAAATCCCCCATCGTTGATCACTGTCCCCAAGGCAAGCCTTCCACTTCAAACTTCTCAGGGCCGGATCAATAGGTGGTGCGCGTGCCATCGCCCTCAGGGTGGGCTCCTACAAAATCAATACACACATGGCCGTCAAAACCATGGGCCAGAGCCTTACCAAGCAGGCTGCAAAGCGGCAAAACCTTTGGGTGCTTGACTGGCTCTGTCAAACGTCACGATCTCATAGGCGTCGGGTTGGGCCAGCAGTGCTCGCAGCAGCTGGTTGTTCATGGCGTGGCCCGAGCGAAAGGCGCTGTAGGCGGCCAGCAGGGGTTTGCCCACGATGTACAGGTCGCCCATGGCGTCGAGGATTTTGTGCTTCACAAACTCGTCGTCGTAACGCAGGCCGTCGGCGTTCAGCACCTTGTAGTCGTCCATGACGATGGCGTTGTCCAAGCCTCCGCCAAGCGCCAGGCCATTGGCACGCATCATTTCCACGTCTTTGGTAAAGCCAAAGGTGCGGGCCCGGGCAATGTCACGCGAATACACGCCCTCGGACATGTCGAACACCACCTGCTGCCCGGTCGAGTCAACAGCAGGGTGGCGAAAGTCGATTTCGAAGCTGAGTTTGTAGCCGTGAAAGGGTTCGAGCTTGGCCCACTTGATGTTGTTGCCCTCGCCTTCGCTGACCTGCACGGTTTTGAGCACGCGCAAAAAGCGCTTGGGCGCGTTTTGCTCGACGATGCCCGCGCTTTGCAGCAAAAACACAAACGACGAGGCCGATCCGTCCAAAATGGGCACCTCTTCGGCGGTGATGTCGACATACAAGTTGTCAATGCCCAAGCCTGCGCAGGCCGACATGAGGTGCTCCACCGTGAACACCTTGGCTTGCCCGACCGAGATGGTGGAGGCCAGACGGGTGTCGGTCACCGACTCGGCCCTCACAGGAATGTCCACCGGCTCAGGCAAGTCCACACGCCTGAACACGATGCCTGTGTCGGGTGCGGCTGGCCGCAGCGTCAATTCGACACGTTGGCCACTGTGCAAACCCACGCCAACGGCCTGGGTGAGGGTTTTGAGGGTGCGTTGAGCAAGCATGAAAGCATTTTAATTCGCTGACATAGACGCTGTGCTGACAGGGTTTGCCTTGCGCCCCGAGGCTGGCCCAACTTCCATTCTCACAAGAGTCATGCCATGCTGTCCGCCCTGACCCAAGCACAGAAAAAAGGGCCGAGCGGTCACGACCGTCAGCCCTTGAAGGATGGCAATGAAGGGGCGGTGCGCTGTTCAATCGGCTTGTTTGCGCAAGAACGCCGGAATCTCAATGTCGTCCATACCGGCATTGACCATGCCATCCACGCGGGCTGCGGCGGTGGTGCGGCTGTTGCGCCACACGGCAGGTGTGCTCATGCCACTGCCACTGCCTGTGCTGGCGGGGGCTCGCATGGTGGGCACCACCACATCCTGAACACCTCGCGCGAAAACAGTCGTGTCGGCACCGTTGCCCGTATGAATCACTTCAAGGATCGGACGTGCCGCAGCTTTGCGTGACAAACCGGTCGCGACCACGGTCACACGGATGTCATTGCCCAAGCTTTCGTCGTAGGCCGTGCCATAAATCACATGGGCGTCTTCGGAGGCACAGGCACGAATGGTGTTCATGGCCTGCTTGGATTCGGCCAACTTCAAGGAGCCTTTGGCGGCGCTGATCAGCACCAAAACACCTCGAGCACCTTTGAGGTCGACACCTTCAAGCAGGGGGCAAGCCACAGCTTGCTCGGCGGCAATGCGTGCACGGTCGGGGCCGCTGGCGGCTGCTGTGCCCATCATGGCCTTGCCGGGTTCGCCCATCACGGTGCGCACGTCTTCGAAGTCGACGTTCACATGGCCCGGGACATTGATGATTTCAGCAATGCCGCCCACCGCATTTTTGAGCACGTCGTTGGCGTGAGCGAAGGCTTCGTCCTGCGTCATGTCATCGCCACCGGGCAATTCGAGCAGTTTCTCGTTGAGCACCACGATCAATGAGTCAACGCAGGCTTCCAGTTCGAGCATGCCTTGGTCGGCATTGCTCATGCGGCGGTTGCCTTCAAAATCGAAGGGCTTGGTCACCACACCCACAGTCAAAATGCCCATTTCTTTGGCAATTCGGGCAATCACAGGGGCAGCACCGGTGCCGGTGCCTCCGCCCATGCCGGCCGTGATGAACAACATGTGCGCACCTTCAATGGCGCTGCGAATATCGGCCTCAGCAGCCAAGGCGGCTTCACGGCCTTTGTCTGGCTTGCTGCCTGCACCCAGACCCGTTTGTCCCAATTGAATGAAACGATGCGCCGCACTGCGGGCCAAGGCTTGTGCATCGGTGTTGGCGCAGATGAATTCAACGCCTTGAACCTGACGCTCAATCATGTGTTCAACAGCGTTGCCGCCACCTCCGCCAACCCCGATCACTTTGATCTGGGTGCCTTGGTTGAACTCTTCGGTTTGGATCATTTCAATGGTCATGGTGATATCCTAAATCTGAATTTCTGAAGTTGTCTGGATCGGTGAAAAAATTTTTGCCAGAAGTCAATGTCTTCACTGCTGTCTGTGTTGGGTGGGCTGGGTCGGGCCAGGAATTTTTTGTTCCATTCCATCAAAAGTTCCCCACAATAAAGTCTTTGAAACGACCAAAAGCATTGTTCACTGAACTCTTCTTTTGTGTCACCTTGTAGCCACGCAAGCGAGCAAGGCGTGCCTCTTCGAGCAGGCCCATCACCGTAGCCGCCCGGGGTTGACTGACCATGTCGGCCAAGCCGCCCGAATACTTGGGCAAGCCACGGCGGACAGGTTTAAGAAAAATGTCTTCACCCAACTCAACCATGCCCGGCATGACCGCACTGCCGCCTGTCAGCACAATGCCGGAGGACAGCACTTCTTCATAACCCGACTCCCGGATGACCTGATGCACCAAAGAGAAGATCTCTTCAATGCGCGGCTCAATCACACCAGCCAGGGCTTGTTTGCTCAGCATACGGGGGCCCCGATCACCCAAACCAGGCACTTCGACTTGGGCTTGCGGATCGGCCAACAACTGCTTGGCGTAGCCGCTTTCTACCTTGATGTCTTCAGCGTCTTTTGTGGGGGTACGCAAGGCCATGGCGATGTCGCTGGTGATCAAGTCACCCGCAATGGGAATCACGGCCGTGTGGCGAATCGAGCCATTTGAAAAAATGGCTACATCTGTGGTGCCTGCACCAATGTCCACACACACCACACCGAGTTCGCGCTCATCTTCAGACAACACGGCCAAACTCGACGACTGGGGGTTGAGCAACAGCTGATCCACCTCCAGGCCACAGCGTCGCACACATTTGATGATGTTTTCAGCAGCGCTTTGTGCCCCCGTGACAATGTGCACCTTCGCCTCCAGGCGCATGCCGCTCATGCCTATGGGTTCTTTGACTTCTTGGCCATCGATCACAAATTCTTGTGGTGCCACGAGGAGCAAACGTTGATCAGAGGAGATGTTGATGGCTCGCGCAGTTTCCATGACGCGAGCGACATCGGCCTGAGTCACTTCTTTGTCCTTGATGGCCACCATGCCACTGGAGTTCAAGCCACGGATGTGACTGCCCGTGATGCCGCAATTGACATGCACAATTTTGCAGTCGGCCATCAGCTCAGCCTCTTTCAAGGCTTGTTGGATGCTTTGCACGGTGGCATCGATGTTCACAACCACCCCACGCTTGAGTCCATTGCCAGGTGCAATGCCCAAGCCAGCAATTTTCAATGAACCATCTGGCAACACTTCGGCCACCACAGCCATGACCTTGGATGTGCCAATGTCCAAGCCGATCACCAAGTCTTTGTACTCTTTTGCCATTTCAACCACCGTTTCCGTTGTGTTTGCGAACCTGATTGCTCATGGTTTCTTATTGTTGATGTCTGTTTCCAAGGTACTGACGCCTCTCAAACGCAGCGCATAACCATCCTTGTGACGCAAATCTGCCCCAGCCAATGCCGTGACAGTTCGGTCATAACGAGATGTCACTTGGGACAAGGTTTTGAAGAAAAGATTCAACCTTGCCACCAACTCCTTCTCCGTACCCCGACCCAGCTCAATGAAAGCCCCGTACTGGGTCAAAACCCGCCAGCCGCCCCTGGGCGTCAGTTCCAGCTGGTCAATTTCCATATCCACTGCTGCGAACTGCGGACGCAAGACATTGAACATGCGTGCGACTGTCATCGATTGAGCGTCCGGTCCCTTCAGTCGAGGCAATTTGTCGACATCCAGGTCCTCAATATTGGCCTCGAACACTTGCCCTTGTTCATTGAGCAAAGTGCTGGTCCCCTCTTCACCCCACAATGCCAAGGCATGGTGCTCTTGCAAAACGGTGCGCAATCGATTTGGGAAATCCCGGTGTACCACCGCCACACGCACCCAAGGGACGGACTGAAAAATGTCCCGTGTTTCATCCAAGTTGATGGTGAAGAAATTCCCTTTCAGTTGCGGCATGACATGGTTCTGCAAGGTCACCGCGTTGTTGCGCGAAACCTCTCCATGAACCGCAATGGCTTGTATCGCAAACATCGGATGCCTGAGCAACCACCACAACCCACTGCCCAACAAAAGGCTCAGCACCACGACCAGCAACAACGCTGAAGCCATGTTCATGAGCCGGATGTCGATGGGCATGGGGGCCGTTTTTTTCATGCCACCCTCTCCTGAGCATCCATGGCCGCATTGGCCAACAATTGACAGCACAACGCCTGATAGTCCAGTCCCACAGCTTGCGCCGACATGGGCACCAAAGAATGGCTGGTCATGCCCGGTGAGGTGTTGATTTCCAGCAAATAAGGTTGGCGTGTGCTGGCATCGATCATGACGTCGATGCGGCCCCAGCCTCTGCAACCCAAGACCTGGTAAGCCTTGATCACCAACGCTTCAATCTGGGCTTCTTCCTCAGCAGGCAATCCACTGGGCACAAGATATTGGGTGTCGTCCGTGAAATATTTGTTCTGATAATCGTAATCACCATCAGGTGCCACGATGCGAATCACAGGCAGAGCACGGGCGTTGCGACCTTCGCCCAACACAGGACAAGTGACCTCATCTCCCACGATGCACTGTTCGCAAAGGATGTCTTTGTCGCATGCGGCCGCGGCCAACAAGGCCGCCCGCACTTGGTCAACATGACTGACTTTGCTCACCCCGATGGATGAACCTTCACGCGCCGGTTTGACAATCATGGGCAAACCCAGCTTGGCCACCAAATCTGCCCCCGATGTGAGGTGAACATCGGCTTTGTTCACCAAGACGTAACGCGGCGTGGGCAAGCCCTCGGCCAGCCAGACACGTTTGGTCATGACTTTGTCCATGGCCATGCTGGAGGACATCACGCCTGAGCCGGTATAGGGAATGCCCATCAATTCCAGCGCCCCTTGCACCGTGCCATCTTCACCGTGGCGTCCATGCAGGGCAATAAAACAGCGGTCAAAACCCTCGCGCTTGAGCTCACTCAAATCGCGTTCGGCAGGATCAAACGGCAGAGCATTGACACCAGCGCTCTGCAAAGCGTTCAACACGCCTTGACCCGACATCAATGAAATTTCGCGTTCGGCCGAATTCCCGCCCATCAACACGGCCACTTTGCCCATGTTCAGCGCAGACACATCACCCACTTGCAAGACATGGTCCGTCATGACTTCTCCTTTTTGGACGCGCTGCAAGACGCCCACTCGACCACTTGAGCCGGGACTGCACCAATAGAGCCAGCCCCCATGCAAATGAGCACATCGCCGGGGCGCGCATTGTCCATGACCGCCTGGGGCATGTCGGTGACTTGGTCCACAAAGACGGGTTCGACCTTTCCTGCCACACGCAGTGCCCTGGCCAATGAGCGACCATCGGCCGCCACGATGGGTGCTTCTCCAGCGGCGTACACCTCACAAAGCAAGACGCTGTCGCAACCGTGGCCAATCACTTTGACAAAATCTTCAAAGCAGTCGCGGGTGCGGCTGTATCGGTGGGGCTGGAAGGCCAACACCAACCTGCGACCAGGAAAGGCCCCGCGTGCGGCCGCCAGGGTGGCTGCCATCTCGACAGGGTGATGACCATAATCGTCAATCACGGTGAAGTGACCTTGGCCATCGGCCGTGGGCACCTCGCCGTAACGCTGAAAGCGCCGACCCACCCCTTTGAATTGCGTCAATGCACGCTGCACCGCAGCATCATCCACACCCAATTCCACAGCCACCGAAATAGCGGCCAAGGCATTGAGCACGTTGTGCTCACCGGGCAAATTCAGCACGATGGGCAGATCCGGCAAAGTGATGCCGTTTTGCCGCTTGACTGTGAAATGCATCTGGCCGTTTTCGGCCCTCACGTCCACAGCCCGCACTTGCGCACCGGCTTGCAAACCGTATGTGGTCACCGGCCGAGCAATTTGGTCAACAATGGATCGCACGCCTGGATCGTCACTGCAAACAATCGCTGTCCCATAAAAAGGCATGCGGTGCAAGAACTCAACAAAGGCCCCCTTCAAGCGGGCCAGATCGTGGCCGTACGTCTCCATATGGTCAGCGTCAATGTTGGTCACCACCGCCATGACCGGCAGCAGGTTCAAAAATGAGGCATCCGACTCATCGGCTTCCACCACAATGTAGTCACCCGTGCCCAATTTAGCGTTGGTGCCTGCACTGTTGAGGCGCCCGCCAATGACATAAGTGGGGTCCAAGCCTGCCTCGGCCAAGACACTGGCCACCAAGCTGGTGGTGGTGGTTTTGCCGTGTGTACCTGCGATGGCCACCCCTTGCTTCATGCGCATCAATTCGGCCAACATGACTGCACGGGGCACGATGGGCACATGCCGTGCCTTGGCGGCCAATACTTCCGGGTTGTCAGACTTGACAGCCGTCGAGGTGACCACGGCGTCGGCATCGCTCACGTTTTCGGGCGCATGTCCGACATGGGTTTGAATACCCAAACCAGCCAAGCGCCGCAAGGACGCACTGTCGGCCAGATCTGAGCCAGAAATTTGGTAGCCAAGATTGAACAGCACTTCGGCGATGCCGCTCATGCCCGAGCCGCCCAAGCCAATGAAATGAATTTTACGGATGGCGTGTTTCATGCTGCCAACTCCTCACAAGCCATCACAACCTCTCTTGTTGCATTTGTTTTTCTATGGACCCAGGCACTTTCAGCCACATCCTGCAATTGGTCCCGATCCAGAGCTTTCAACCGTTCTGCCAAACTTTCAGCGGTCAATTCAGATTGCGGGATCAACCAACCACCGCCCGATGCCACCAAAAATTGGGCATTGGTGGTTTGATGGTCATCCACCGCAAATGGAAAAGGCACAAACATGGCCGCCACACCTACAGCCGACAATTCGGTCACGGTGCTGGCACCCGCACGGCAGATCACCAAATCGGCCTGAGCAAAGGCTGTGGCCGTGTCGTCAATGAAGGGGGTTAATTCAGCCTGCACACCCGCCGCCTGGTAATTGGCTCGCAAGGCTTCAATTTGTTTGGCACCGCTTTGGTGGACCACTTGTGGACGGCTTTCTGGTGGCAACAAGGCCAAAGCCTTGGGCACCATGTCATTCAAGGCTTTGGCCCCCAAACTGCCCCCCACGACCAGCAAGCGCAAGGGACCTGTGCGGGCGGCGTAGCGTTCAGCGGGCGATGCCTGCTCGGTAAAGGCTCGACGCAGGGGATTTCCCACCCACTGCCCCGTTTTGAAAACACCCGGAAAAGCCGTGAACACCCGATCAGCCAGTTGCGCCAAGACCTTGTTGGCCATGCCCGCCACCGAATTTTGCTCATGCAAAATCAACGGTTTGCCCCACAAGCTGGCCATCATCCCGCCAGGAAATGTGATGTAGCCCCCCAAACCCAACACCACATCGGGTTGGACACGTCGAATCACCTGCACGCTTTGCCAAAATGCCCGCAGCAAACGCCAAGGCAAGACCATCAGTGTCTGCAAACCTTTGCCGCGTACGCCCGCAAAATCCACCGATTCGAAAGCAAAACCTCGAGCAGGCACCAAATCGTGCTCCATGCTGTTGGGGGCGCCCAACCAATGCACACGCCAGCCCGCGTCTCGCAGTGCCTGGGCCACGGCCAATCCCGGGAAGATGTGCCCCCCTGTGCCCCCGGCCATGACCAAGGCTGTTTTCGTCTTGGTGTTCATGGTCGCCCTCCACGCATCATTTTTTTGTTTTCAATGTCAATGCGCAAAACGATGGCAATCGCAATCAGATTCATCATGATGGCGGACCCGCCATAGCTCATCAGTGGCAAAGTCAGCCCCTTGGTGGGCAAAGCGCCCAGGTTCACACCCATGTTGATGAAGGCCTGAAATCCAATCCAGATACCGACCCCTTGCGCCACCAAACCTGAAAACACTTTTTCCAGCGCAATCGCCTGACGCCCAATCACCATGATTCGCCGACTGAGCCACAAGAACAAAAAGATGACCAAGGACACACCGATCAATCCAAACTCTTCACCAATCACGGCCAATAAAAAGTCCGTGTGCGCCTCGGGCAGCCAATGCAATTTCTCGACACTCCCGCCCAAACCAACACCCCAAATTTCGCCTCGGCCGATGGCAATCAAGGAGTGCGACAACTGGTAACCTTTGCTCAAAGCATGTTCGGCACTGAAGGGGTCCAGGTAGGCAAAAATTCGCTCTCGACGCCATGGAGACACCGCAATCATGATCACAAAGGCAGAGACCAAAACGGTAAAGATCAGAAAGAACATGCGGGCATTGACGCCACCCAGAAACAAGATGCCCATGGCAATGATGGCGATCACCATGAAAGCCCCCATGTCAGGCTCAGCCAGCAAAAACACCCCAGCCAAAGCCACTGCAGTGCCCATGGGCCATACGGCACGAATAAAGTCTTCCTTCACATCCATTTTGCGGACCATGTAGTCAGCGGCATAAATGATGGTGGCCAACTTCGCCAGCTCCGAGGGCTGAAAATTGATCACGCCAAAGGAAATCCAACGCCTGGCACCATTGACCCCTTTGCCAATAAACGGAATCAACACCAAGGCCAGCAAGAGCAAAGACAGCACAAACAAGGGCTTGGCGACTTTCTCCCAGTTTTGCATGGGCACTTGGAAGGCCAACAAGGCCATGACACAACCGGCCACCATCGAGATGGCATGCCGCACCAAAAAGTGGGTGTGTGTATAACGAGAAAATTTGGGGTTATCCGGCATGGCAATCGATGCCGAATACACCATGACCATGCCCCACATCAGCAAGGCCACCACAACCCCGACCAAGACTTTGTCCACGCCCTGCAAACTGGCTGCTGTGCTGGAGGGTGGGCGGGCAAATTCGTAGCCACCCAAATTGACCGGCAAGGCCTGGGCATGGACCGCTCCACCCACAGCACCGCCAAAAACCGCCCCCCAACGTGCCAACGTGGTTTGCATGCGCTGGGCCAAGTTCAAGGTTTCGCTCACAGGCCGCCCTCCATGGACACGCCAGCATCTTGAGCCAAAGCCGCCACAGCTTGGCAAAACACTTCCGCCCGGTGTCCATAGTTGTCGAACATGTCAAAACTGGCGCAGGCGGGCGACATCAGCACAGCATCACCCGAATGTGCCAGGCCAGCCGCTTGCCTCACTGCATCGTGCATGTCCTGCGCATCGCTCAATGGAACACCTGTGCCCAGCAAGGCCTCACGAATGACGGGCGCATCCCGACCAATCAGAATCACACCCCGGACATACCTTGCGACGGGCGCGGCCAGAGGTGAAAAATCCTGACCCTTGCCCTCCCCGCCCATGATCACCACCACGCTTCGCTCGGCACCCAGGCCTTGCAAAGCGGCAACCGTGGCTCCCACATTGGTGCCCTTGCTATCATCAAAGTACTCAACGTCGTGGACGATGGCCACCGGCTCTACTCGGTGCGGCTCACCCCGATACTCACGCAGTCCATACAGCATGGGTCCCAAAGCACATCCAGCACTGGCCGCCAAGGCCAACGCCGCCAAGGCGTTGACGGCGTTGTGCCGCCCCCGAATGCGCAAGGCATCGGCCGGCATCAAGCGCTGAAAGTGCAACTCTTCTGCTTCGTCTTTGCGGCGGCGACGCGTTTCATCGGCCTCCAGCGCACGAACCAACCAGGTCATGCCATGGGTCACTTCAATGCCGAAGTCCCCCGGCCTTTGAGGCATGTCTGCACCAAAGGTCAAGCAGGCACGCTCCATGGGTTTTTGCAGTTTGACCTTGATGGGCGCTGGACGCATGTCCATGACTTGCAAATCATCGCGATTGAGCACCATCAAAGCCTGCTTACCAAAAATTCTGGCTTTGGCTTGGCCATAGGCGGCCATGCTGCCATGCCAGTCCAAATGGTCTTGCGAGAGGTTCAAAACGGTGGCAGCAGTGGGTTCAAAGCCCTCGCTGCTGTCGAGTTGAAAGCTCGACAACTCCAGCACCCAGACTTGCGGCAATGCTTGGGCCATGGGGTGCACCAGCACAGGTGCCATGACCGCGGCTTGGGGGACCGTCAACTCTTCGTCCTCGATCTGGGTGGCGTCTTCCACTTCGCTGGCCTGGGCTTGGGCTGAATTTTCTTCGTTGTCAGTGGCTTGCGCGTCCAAGGGCATGGCACTGTCCAACACCGCAGGGGCCTCGTTGTGCTCTGTGCTGGGTTCGACTGCAGCTTGCAGTGGAATCGCTATCTGTTCTGTTTGCGAAAGCGATGCATCGTCTGCGTTGCTGACCTCGGCATCACGGCTGACCACTTCAGGCTCTGTTTGTTCCAAAACCTCATCCTGCGCCAGCTGGGCCTTGGCTTGGGCCATGGCCTGAGTCAAGGTGTCGAGCAATGTGGGGCCAATGTTGCCTGCCACTTTCACCGTTTTGCCTGCACGCGCAACCAACTGCCCGGTCAACGAAGTCACTGTGGTTTTGCCGTTGGTGCCGGTGATGGCCAACACCTGGGGTGCGTAGCCAAATCGGGTTTTCAAGTCTTGCAAGCCTGCTGCAAACAGGCTCAGCTCACCGCCTTGCCACAAGCCCATGGCTTTGGCCGCATCCAGCACCGGGGCCACCACCTCCGGGCTCAGGCCGGGGCTTCGAAAGACAGCTCGCACCGAAGTGCCTTCGACCAATCCCGCGGCAAAAGGCCCAGGAACAAAACGCACATCAGGCCATTCGGCTTGCAAAGCCAGCAACTGGGGTGGCGTGTCACGGGTATCGGCCACGGTGACACTGGCCCCGGCATGCGCGCACCAACGGGCCATTGTCAGGCCCGAAGCACCCAAACCAAGAATCAGAACGTGTTGACCCTGAAGCTGCATGGCTTACCTCAGCTTCAGGGTTGACAAACCCACCAGGCACAGCAGCATGGTGATGATCCAGAACCGCACCACCACCTGCGTTTCTTTCCAGCCGCTTTTTTCGAAATGGTGGTGCAATGGGGCCATTTTCAGAATGCGTCGACCTTGGCCGTATTTCTTTTTGGTGTATTTGAACCAAGCCACTTGGGCCATGACCGACAAAGCTTCGACCACAAAAATACCGCCCATGATGGCCAGCACGATTTCCTGTCGCACGATGACCGCGATGGTGCCCAACGCAGCCCCCAAAGCCAAAGCCCCCACATCACCCATGAAAACCTGCGCTGGATGCGTGTTGAACCACAAGAACGCCAAACCGGCACCCGCCATGGCTGCGCAAAATATCATCAACTCGCCCGAACCTGGGATGTGTGGCAAAAACAGGTATTTGGAATAAACCGAGCTGCCCGTCACATAAGCAAACACACCCAAAGCGGAACCAACCATCACCACAGGCATGATCGCCAAACCATCCAAGCCATCGGTGAGGTTGACCGCGTTGCTGGCGCCCACAATGACCAAATAGGTCATGACCACAAAGCCCAAGACGCCCAAGGGGTAGTTGATTTCTTTGAAAAACGGCACTTGCAGGCCTGCCTTGGGCGGCAAGTTGACATCAAAGCCTGACAAGACCCATTTGCCAAACAAGTCGAGCACGCGCATGTTGGACACTTCTGAAATACTGAACACCAAATACAGCGCCGCCAGCAAGCCCACCACCGATTGCCAGAAGTACTTTTCACGCGAGCGCATGCCCTCAGGATCTTTGTTGACGACCTTGCGCCAGTCATCCACCCAACCAATGGCACCAAAACCCAGGGTGACGATCAACACAATCCAGACAAATCGGTTGGACAGGTCAAACCACAACAAGGTGGAAACTGCAATGGACAACAGAATCAGCACCCCCCCCATGGTGGGCGTGCCACTTTTGGACAGGTGAGACTCCATGCCATAGCCTCGGATAGGCTGGCCAATTTTGAGAGATGTCAGGCGACGGATCACCCACGGCCCTGCGGCCAAACCAATCAACAAGGCCGTCATCGCGGCCATCACGGCACGGAAGGTGATGTATTGAAAAACGCGCAAAAAGCCCCACTCGGGTGACAAACTTTGCAACCATTGGGCCAAACTAAGCAGCATGGGCCTCCCCTTTTTGATCGTGATGTGCTGTGCGCTGGTCATCGCCCCGTGACAGAAGGGCTTGAACCACGCGCTCCATCTTCATGAAGCGCGAGCCTTTGACCAGCACACTTTGAAATTGATGCATGTTGTGCAACACAAGGGCCAACAACTGGTCCATGCTGGCGCAATGATGGGCCGCACCAAATGCGCGAGCGGCATGCTCGGACAAGTCGCCCAAGGTGTAAAAAACTTCGATGCCGCGCTCGGCTGCATAGCGGCCGACTTCGGCATGAAACTCGGCCCCCTGATCACCCACTTCGCCCATGTCACCCAATACCAACAAACGGGGTGCGGGCAACTCGGCCAGCACATCAATGGCTGCACGCACAGAGTCAGGGTTGGCGTTGTAGGTGTCATCTACCAAGGTGATGCTGCCCAATGGGCTTGGCACAACCCATGCCCGTGAACGGCCTTTCACGGGTTCAAATGCTTGCAAACCTTGCACCACAGTGGCCAACGGCACGCCCGCTGCCAGTGCGCAGGCGCTTGCAGCCAATGCATTTTTGACGTTATGACGGCCTGCAATGTGCAGCAAAACAGGGGCCGTCCCCTGAGGCGTGACCAACGCGAATTGCCAAGCATCGGATTGCCAAACCACGTCATCCGCACAGACGTCCACGCGTGAATGGGCAACTTGAGCGGTTGGGATGCCACCCGTTGGCATGGCAAAGGTGCGTTGGGCACGCGCACCCGACAGCGCTTGCCACACGGGCGTGAAGGTTTCGTCTGCAGGGTAAATGGCCACACCACTGGAAGGCAAGGCATGCAACACCGCACCATTTTCGTGGGCCACAGCTTCGACGGTGCCCATGAACTCTTGGTGTTCACGTTGTGCGTTGTTGACCAAAGCCACGTTGGCTTGGGCCAAGCGAGCCAAATAGGCAATCTCGCCCGGATGGTTCATGCCCAATTCGACCACAGCAATGGTGTGGTGGGCGCGCAGATTGAGCAAGGTCAGTGGCACGCCAATGTCATTGTTCAGGTTGCCCTGGGTGGACAAGGCCTGTTCACCTGCGTGCTCGCGCAAGATGGACGCAATCATTTGAGTGACGGTGGTTTTGCCATTGCTGCCCGTCACCGCAATCAGGGGCAGATTGAACTGCGAGCGCCAGCCTTGAGCCAGTTCACCCAAGGCGATGCGGGCGTCAGGGACAATCAAAGCGGGCAAGCCATGATGGATGGCCAAATCTTGACCCGAGGGTTCACACACCACGCCCACGGCTCCTTGCGCTTTGGCTTGGCCGATGAACTGATGGCCATCAAAGCGCTCACCTCTCAGGGCCACAAACAAATCACCCGATTGCAAACTGCGGCTGTCGGTGTGCACGCGATCGGCCAGCACGGACGTCAAACCCACACCCTGTGCATGGCTGAGCCAGAGCAAGGCTTGGTTGAGATTCAACTTCATGGGGGTGTGATGCGCCATCATTGCACCACCCCATCAAGGCATGCGAAGCGCAGTTTCAATGCCGACACAACTTGCGACTCGTCTGAATAGGGATGGAAAACACCCATGATTTCTTGCGTGGTCTCGTGGCCTTTGCCGGCCACCAACACCACATCTTTGACATCGACCAAAGCAAGCACCTCACTCACAGCCCTCGCACGGTCAAGTTGAACGCGCACGAGCTCTGGCCGAATCAGACCGGCGATCATGTCATTGACAATGGCCTCTGGTGATTCAGATCGAGGGTTGTCGCTGGTGAGCATCAGTTGATCGGCAGCGGCCTGTGCAGCAGCAGCCATTTGTGGCCGTTTGCTCGCATCACGGTCGCCACCACAACCCAAAACACACCACAGCTGTCCCCCTCTGGCCGAGGCCACAGAGCGCAAAGCAAGCAAAGCATGTGACACCGCATCAGGGGTGTGGGCGTAGTCAATCACCACCATGGGAAGCTGTTGCTGATCACCGATGGCGGGATCCAAGGACTGATCCAAGGTCACCGCTTGCATGCGTCCTGGCACCGAAGTCAGGTGGCGACAGGCTTGTACGGCTTGCGCCAAGCCAATGCCCAATGCCCTCATGGCACCCAAAACGCCCAACAAGTTGTCGATGTTGTAGTCGCCCAGCAAACCGGTGTACAAGGTCTGGACTTCATGACCCTCATGCACTTCAAAGGCGATACCTTGTGGGTGAGGCAATGCCACCGCTTGCAAACGTGCGGGGCCACGGCGTGAACAGGTCCAGACAGACAAATCCGTGTTTTCCAGTTGACGCGCCAATGCAGCACCTTGTGCATCATCCATGTTGATGACAGCCGAATGCAGGCCCGGCCAGGCAAACAAGGCGGCTTTGGCCGCCCAATAATGGGACATGTCCCCGTGGTAGTCGAGATGGTCTTGGGTGAAATTGGTGAAAACCGCCACACCCATGCGGGTGCCGTCGAGTCGATGCTCGGCCAAACCAATCGAGGACGCCTCGATGGCGCAATGGCGTACACCGTCATCGACAAACGCACGGAACTGGCGCTGCAACAGCACCGGGTCAGGGGTGGTCATGCCCGTGCTGTGCAAATACGGCAATTGACCCACACCCAAAGTTCCCACCAAACCGCAGGTTTGCTGCAACACCGGTGATGACAGCGCCTGTGCCAACCACCAAGCCGTCGAAGTCTTGCCATTGGTACCCGTAACGGCCAGCACACTCAGCGCTTGACTGGGGTGTTGGTAATAGGCATCGGCCACCCAACCCGTCTGGGCTTTCAGACCTGGCATGACAGCCAAGGCCGAATGCCATTCAGGCGACACAGCCTCAAGCCAAGGCTCATGGTCCTGGGCCTCCATCAAACACGCGCTCGCGCCTTGTTGCAAGGCTTGCATCAAATACCTGCGCCCATCGGTGGCAGCTCCTGGCCAGGCAATGAATGCATCGCCAGGCCCAACCATGCGGCTATCGGTGCGCAAAACACCGCTCACTCGGCTGCTCAACCATTGAGCGGCCTCGGTTGCGGTGTGCAAGGTGTGGATCAAAATGACTCCTCCACCGACTTGGCCACAATTTGTGGTTTCACGGCAATATCGGGTTGCACCCCCATCAAGCGCAAGGTTTGTTGAACTGTCTGACTGAACACCGGAGCGGCCACATCACCGCCGTAATAACGACCATTGCTGGGCTCATCGATCATCACGGCCACAATGATCCGGGGAGCCTCAATGGGCGCCATGCCGACAAAAAACCCCCGGTACTTTTTGCCTGCGTACCCTTTGCCCTCTTGCTTGTGAGCGGTGCCGGTTTTGCCCCCCACGGAATAACCCATGGTTTGAGCTTTTTGTGCCGTTCCGCCCGGGCCTGCAGCCATTTGCAACATCTTGCGCATGGCCTTGGCGTTTTGAACGCTGAGCACCCGCTCACCGTGAACCTGTCCATCGGTCTTGAGCAAGGTAGCAGGCACCACTTCACCATCTCGCGCGAACACGGTGTAGGCACGGGCCACTTGAAACAAGCTGCCGGATATGCCGTACCCATAGCTCATGGTCGCCTGCTCAATCGGACGCCATGATTTGTAGGGCCGCAAACGCCCACTCACCACACCAGGAAAGGGCAGCTGGGGTTTTTGACCAAAACCCACTTGTGCAAACATTTCCCACATTTCTCGCGGCTGCAACTGCATGGCCATTTTGACAGTGCCCACGTTGCTGGATTTCTGAATGACCTCGTTGACGGAAAGCAATCCGTGCGGGTGGGCATCCGAAATGGTGGACCCGGTGATGTTGATCCGACCGGGTGCAGTCTGGATCATGGTTTCAGGTCTGACCAAACCTTTTTCAAGGGCCAAAGCCACTGCAAACGGCTTCATGGTCGAGCCCGGCTCAAAGGTGTCGGTTAAAGCCCGGTTACGCAACTGCTCCCCCCCCAGATTGCCCCGCTTGTCTGGCGAGTAACTGGGGTAATTGGCCAAAGCCAGGATTTCGCCCGTTTGGGCATCCAGCACCACCACACTGCCCGCTTTGGCTTTGTGCTCCAGCACCGCTTCACGCAATTTTTGATAAGCGTAAAACTGGACTTTGCTGTCAATGCTCAGTTGCAGGTCTTGGCCATCTTCGGGGGGCACCGTTTCGCCCACGGCTTCCACCACGCGGCCCAATCTGTCCTTGATCACGCGACGCGAACCCGACTTGCCAGACAGCTGCTTTTGGAACACCAGCTCCACGCCCTCTTGGCCTTGGTCTTCCACATTGGTAAATCCCACAATGTGTGCTGCCGCCTCACCCTCAGGGTAGAGCCGCTTGTATTCCTTGATGTCGTAAACACCTTTGATGCCGAGCGCCAAAATTTCTTTGACCACAGGCTCATCGAGCTGGCGACGCAACCACACAAACGTCTTTTCGTCGTCATGCAACTTCTTGTCCAACTCGGCAGGCGTCATCTCCAGCAGTTTGGCCAATCGGCGCAACTTGACCGGGTCTGCCCGATCTATGTCTTCGGGATTGGCCCAAATGCTGGGGGCGGGCACGCTGGATGCCAGCAGCACACCATTGCGATCGAGTATGCGCCCCCGATTGGCAGCCAAACTGAGTGTTCGCGCAAAACGCACCTCACCTTGGCGTATAAAAAAATCATTTTCAATGACCTGCACATGAGCAGCCCGCCCCACCAGACCTGTGAAGCCCAAAGCCATGGCCGCCACAATCAGTTTGCTGCGCCAAACGGGTGTTTTGCTGGCCAGCAAAGGACTGGACGACAGCTGCACGCTGCGACCACGGCTCATGGGCGACCCCCCTGCGCAGTGGGAGCTGGGCCCTGCCCCCCCATCATGACGTACTGGGTGATGGCGGGTGAGGCCGTGCGCATTTGCAACTGCTGCCGTGCAATTTGCTCCACACGCAAGGGCGTAGCTTGAGCTCGTTGTTCGACCTGCAAACGGTCATGTTCGACTGCAAAGCGCTTGGCTTCCTTGCGTGCCATCTCCAAGGCCATGAACAGACGTCGGGACTCGTAATGGCTGTGCACCAAATACAACGCACTGGCCACCGTGGCGATCAACAAGAAAAGGCTCAGGCGAGTCATGCAGGCACCTCGGTCCGCTCGGCCATGCGCATGATGGCACTGCGGGAGCGGGGATTGGCTTTCACCTCATCGTCGCTGGGGCGAATCCGCCCGCAGGTCTTCAAACGCATCTTCACGGGCTCAGCAAACGGCACACGCCGATCCACCACTTCCTTGGAGTGCTTGGCCATGAACTGTTTGACGATCCGATCTTCCAGCGAATGGAAACTGATGACCACCAAACGCCCACCGGGTGCGAGCACATGAATGCTGGCCGCTAGCGCTTGTTCGAGCTCTTCAAGCTCTGCGTTGATGAAAATCCGAAAAGCCTGAAATGTCCGCGTTGCAGGGTTCTGGCCCGGCTCGCGGGTTTTGACCGTGTCAGCCACGAGCTGGGCCAAATCGGCGGTGGTTGAAATTGGGCCCCGCTCTTGTCGGCGAGCCACAAGCGCCTTTGCAATCTGAAAAGCAAACCGTTCTTCGCCATAGTCACGTATCACCTCCGTGATTTGATCCACCGTGGCTGTTGCCAGCCATTCGGCCACACTTTCCCCGCGCGTGGTGTCCATGCGCATGTCCAGGGGGCCATCGAAACGAAAAGAAAAACCCCTCTCGGGGCTGTCGATCTGGGGGGAGCTGATGCCCAAGTCCATCAGCACGCCATCGACACTGCCAGGCGGCAAGTCCCCCAAATGAGAAAAACCTTCATGGCGGATGGAAAACCGCTCATCATTGATTCGCTCAGCCTCTGCAATGGCCTCCAAGTCTTTATCGAAGGCTTGAAGCCGCCCTTGACTGGCGAGTTTGGACAAGATCAAACGGGAATGGCCGCCTCGCCCAAAAGTGGCATCGACGTAAGAGCCCTGCACGCCTGCGGAGGCCTCCAGCAATTCGCTGACAGCCTCGTTCAAAAGGACGGTGGTGTGGGTAAGTAAGGTGTTGGTCATGGTGGTCAGAAAGAAAAGTCCTTGAACACCTCGGGCATTTCACCCTGCATGGCCTGCGCCTCTTGTGCCTCGTACCTGGTTTTGTCCCACAGCTCAAAGTGATGACCCATACCCAAGAGCATGCTGTCCCGGCTAATCCCAGCAGCCTGGCGCAACTCGGGGGAGATCAGCACACGTCCAGTGCCGTCCATCTCGACATCCATGGCATTGCCCAAAAAAATCCGCTTCCACCATTGCGCAGACATGGGCAATTGGGCAATGCGTTCGCGAAACTTCTCCCACTCGGGTCTGGGAAACAACATCAAGCAACCATGGGGGTGCTTGGTGATGGTCAATTGGCCTTGCGCAGTGGCGCTCAAGACGTCACGGTGCCGGGTCGGCACAGACAACCGCCCTTTGGCATCCAGACTCAGCGATGAAGCCCCTTGAAACACTGCAAAGACCCTTTTTTCAGTCACAAACGGCAACGTCGGGCACTTTTACCCACTTAATTGCACTTTTTTGCACTGTATCAGGAAACCGCCGATTCCGGAATGGTATAGATCGATTTTTTTCAATGAAATCAACAGCTTAGCCGCGATTTTAAAACCATGAAGTTGATAAATTTCTTTGTAAATTAGAGACTTAGCAGAGTCACTGAAAGTAACCTCTCAACTAATAAAAAATCAAAAAACACAAGCCAAAAAGGTTTTTAAGTTATTGGCAAAAATACAACTTATGAATCTTTAAATGTAAAAAAACCCCTAGAAGGGGTTTTTGGTTTTAAGCTGGAAAACAACTTAATCGCCAAACATTTTTTGCTTGAGCTCTCGCCGCTGTTGAGCCTCTAGCGACAAAGTGGCCGTTGGCCTGGCCAACAAGCGCCCCACGCCAATGGATTCTCCGGTTTCGTCGCAAAAACCGTAATCTCCGGCATCGATGCGGACAATGGATTGCTCGATTTTTTTGAGCAACTTGCGCTCGCGATCCCGGGTGCGCAGCTCAAGGGCATGCTCTTCTTCAATGGTGGCACGGTCTGCAGGATCGGGCACCACCACAGTGTCTTCTCGCAAATGCTCGGTGGTTTGCCCCGCACTGTTGAGGATGTCTTGTTTGAGACGCGTCAACTTGAGTCTGAAAAACGCCATCTGCGTGTCGTTCATGTACTCATCGTCCGACATGGCCAGAATTTCGGCATCGGTCAACTCCTCAGCCTTCTTTGTTTTCCAGTTGTTGGCCAGTTTGGGGTCTTTCTTGACAGGCACATAAGTGACCGCGGGTGCAGGTGACGATGTGCTGGGCAAAAAGCTCGATTTGGCAGCTGTTGAGGCCACGGCGGGTGGCAAAGAAGGCACAGTGATTTGTGCCAAACGTGCAGAAGGCCGGGTGGCGCGTACCAATTGATCGGGGGCGGCCACGGCGGCTGCTTCCACAGCTTCCGAGGATGTGTTGGTGGTTTCCACTGATGAGACGTTCATAGATTTCGCTGGAGATGCTGCTGCAACTTCTTTTTTGGCAGACGTTGCTTTGACGGTCTTGGCCGTCACAGGGGGAGTCGCTGGGGTTGGAGAAACCGGCTGCTGGGCAGCAGGACTTGCTGCCTTGACTTTGACCGGCACGGTTTTCTTGGCCGCCGTCACAGGAGGTGTGGACGCAGGTGGGGCCGCGGCATTGGCGTTAGCCTTTTGGGCAGACGCCACTTTTTTGGCAGGTGTTTTGGGGGAGTCGGACTGAGAGACCTGCACATTCGGAGCAGATTCTTTGCCCTTGGCTTGAGCCTTTGTCGCCGCCTTCTCTGCCGATGGATCGGTTTTTGTTGATTTCGAGGTCTTCACGTCTTGTCTCCTAGCCGTGTAAAAAGGCATTTTGATCACGACGTACCAAGAGGCAAGTCGTGAACAAATCATGTTCTCCCAAACCCTTGTTATAGACCTTGTGGGGCTTAGCAACGCCGCCAAAAGGCAGTGCCGTAGGCGGGCGATTGTAGCGACAAGAAGCTAAGAAATATGACAGGTCACGGATTAATGGCAAGTTCGTGCAAAAAGCCCGACCAGGCAAACAATCCTCGATCCCCTTACACCAAAGATTGCTCCAGGCCCTGCAACAAAATATCTTTGGGTAAATCAATGCCAATGAACACCATTTTGCTCATTTTCACCTCGCCCTCAGCCCACATTGGGCCCAGATCGCTGCCCATGAGCTGGTGCACACCCTGGAAAATGACTTTGCGTTCAGTACCACGCATATTGAGCACACCTTTGTAACGCAGCATGCGTGGCCCATAAATGTTGACAATGGCACCCAGAAAGTCTTCAAGCTTGGCCGGATCAAAGGCGCGTTCCGACCTGAACACAAAACTCTTCACATCGTCATCGTGATGATGGTGGTGTCCGTGACCCTGGCTGTGTTCGTGGTCATGTGAAGGGTGATCACAGTGCTCTGTGTGGACGTGGTCATCGTGTTGATGAGAAGGATGATCGCAATGCTCAGTGTGTACATGGTCATGACCGTCTTCGCTGAGAAAATCAGGGTCGATGTCCAGCTTGGCGTTCAGATTGAAGCCTTTGAGGTCAAACACTTCCTTCAAGGCCACTTCGCCAAAGTGAACCACTTTTTGCGGCGCACGCGGGTTCATGTGTTTGAGGCGGTGCTGCAAGGCATCCAACTCTTGGGGGGACACCAAGTCGGCCTTGCTGATGAAAATCTGGTCGGCAAAACCCACCTGACGGCGAGCTTCCTGGCGGTCATTGAGTTGCTGGGCCGCATGCTTGGCATCGACCAGCGTCAGAATCGAATCCAATAAAAAAGTCTCTGCGATCTCATCGTCCATGAAAAACGTCTGTGCCACTGGGCCTGGGTCGGCCAAACCTGTGGTCTCGATGACGATGCGCTCAAAGCTGAGCAAACCTTTGCGGCGCTTGGCGGCCAACAGTTGCAGCGTGGCACGCAGGTCTTCCCGAATGGTGCAGCAAATGCAACCGTTGCTCATCTGAATGATTTGCTCTTCGGTCTCGGACACCAGGATGTCGTTGTCGATGTTTTCTTCACCAAACTCGTTTTCGATGACGGCAATCTTCTGGCCATGGGCTTCGGTGAGCACACGCTTGAGCAGCGTCGTTTTGCCCGAGCCCAAAAAGCCAGTCAGGATGGTCGCAGGAATCAAGGCCATGAAATGCTCCACAAAAAAGTCAACAACAAGAGTTGGGGAGTGTAGCGACCATTACAAGGCGAATGCGCGTCAGGGGACTTGCACTGACCTGCACATGCGGACTCGCTCAAATGGCTCCTTGAAGCCGTCCATTCAGGGCTCTATTGGCGTTTGGCTCGGGGATGCGCCGCATCGTAGACTTGGGCCAAGTGTTGAAAATCCAACCGTGTATACACCTGCGTGCTGCTGATGCTGGCGTGACCCAAAAGTTCTTGCACAGCACGCAGATCACCGCTGGACTGCAATAAATGGCTGGCAAACGAGTGGCGCAGCATGTGCGGATGCACCGGCGTGGACAAACCCGCCAACTGGCTGCGTCGCTTGAGGCGCTGCTCGACCGAGCGGACAGTCAAACGCGTGCCATGTCGCCCCGGGAAAAGTGCCAGTGCTGCGGACGAGGCACCCGGCATGGGCTGCATCAACATCCCAGGAATCTGATTGCGCAAAGGCAACCAATGCGCCAAGGCTTGCAAAGCTGCCTGACCCAAGGGCACGCTGCGGCGCTTGCCCCCTTTGCCGTGCACTTGAACCTCTGCTTGGGGCACATCGATCCAGCCGCGTCCAGCGCGAGCCGCCTCGGTGCTGGGCACAACGTCCAAACCCGTCAACTCAGACACACGCAAACCACTGCCATACAGCAGCTCCACCATGGCCGCATCGCGCGCTTCAAGCCAGGGATCGTCATCGTGTTCCAAGTGCTCGGCCAGTTGCACGGCTTCATCGACCCCCAGAGCTTTGGGCAAAGGCTTGCCCCCCCGGGGTGCACGCACATCCACCACCGGGTTATGGGTCATCAGACCCTCCCGTCCCAACCAAACGTAAAAACCACGCCAAGCGGACAAAATGAGTGCCAGGCCCCGCCCGCTGCGACCAGCGCTGTGCATGTGCGCCACCCAGCGGCGGACATGCCCAGTCTGCACCTGCAGCAAAGTCAGCTTTGCCGCTTGGGCCAAGTCGAGCAAACGCATCAGGTCCAGACGGTACAAGGTGCAGGTGCGTTCAGCCAGACGTTTTTCAAAACGCACATGCTCCAGATAGCGCTGTACCAAGGGATCCATCAAGGGGCCAGCGCTGTGCACCTCTAAATCGCTCACCCCAGGCCTTGCCCCCCGTGGCAACGAGACGTCCCCCCCCTGACACGGCGTGTCGGGCTCAGGCGCTTGGGGCACAGGCTTGACCACAAAAAACTCTCAGGTTTTGCTGCGCAACATGGACAAAGCGGCACCGGCCAGCTCAGCCAAGCGCTCCAGCAAATCGGTGCCCATCTGGCTGTTGAAGCGCTGCGGATCGGGCGAGGCCAAGACCAGCAAACCAAATGAGGCCTGTCCAGGAGCCGATCGCAAGGCCAGCAGTGCCAACGAAGCCGCCTGTGCCGGCTCGGCCAGCCACTGCACGGCTTCAAAACCGGTGTTGGGGCCTAAATAAGGACTGTCCAGGGAAGAGGCCAAATCTTGTGTGGCATCCGTCACACCTTGGGCAAAATCCGACCGCGCATGGGTCGCATCCAATGACCACAAGCGCAAAGCCACTTGGGGAACCTGAAACAACTCACGGATATTGTCCACGGTCGATTCGGCCAGCTGCTCTGGTGGCGTGACGAGCAACTCACATGACCAGCGGTGCAACTTGTCAGTCAACACCATGTTTTCGTTGCTGTGACGGATCATGTCCATGATCCGATGCTCCAAGACCTTGATCTTGTCACGCAGCATCTGCGCCTGGCGTTCTTGCAGGCTCACGGCACGGTGGCTTTGCGGGTGCGTCAGTTGCACAGCAGCGAGCAAAGAAGCATGTCGCTCAAAAAAGTCTGGCGTGTTGACCAGGTAGTTGGCGATGTCGTCCTCGGTGATCGGGCTCATGGGCTCGGGCTTGTTCATGTCTTATTCCAGATACTCAAAGGGTGTCAGGCACGTCGATGCTGCCCTCAAAAACAGAGGTGGCCGGGCCGGTCATCAGCACCGGGCTGTCAGCCTGCCCAGCCCACTCGATGGTGAGCACCCCGCCGTGGGTCTGCACATCGACACGGCTGTCCAGCCAGCCCTGACGAATGCCGGCCACCACCGCCGCACAAGCGCCCGTGCCGCAGGCCAGGGTCTCGCCCGCGCCGCGCTCAAACACCCGCAGCTTAATTTGACTGCGCGAGACGATCTGCATGAAGCCCGCATTCACGCGTTTGGGGAAAGCCGGGTGGTTTTCAATCAAGGGGCCCTGGGCCAGCACCGGGAAAGTGTCCACGTTGTCCACGCGCTGCACCGCGTGCGGGTTGCCCATGGACACCACACCCACGCGTGCGATGCCCAAATCCCCCAAGGCCAAATCGAACACCGGCCAGCCATTGACCTGGTCGCTGATGAGGCCCATGGGGTTGAAGGGCACACGCTCCCAGTCGAACACCGGCGCGCCCATGTCCACCGTGACACGGCCATCGGGGTTCATGCGCAGCTCGATTTCGCCTTGCTGCACCTTCACGCGCACCGTGCTTTTGTCGGTCAGGCCTTTGTCGCGCACATAACGCACAAAGCAGCGGGCACCATTGCCGCAATGCTCCACCTCGCCGCCGTCGGCGTTGTGGATCACGTATTCAAAGTCCAGCCCCGGTGCGGGTGAAGGCCGCACGGTCAGAATTTGGTCGGCCCCCACGCCAAAGTGGCGGTCGGCCAAAAAGCGGTATTGGGCCGTGGTGAGGCCCAGGCGGGCTTGCGTCTCGTCGAGCACGACAAAATCGTTGCCGGCCCCTTGCATCTTGGTAAAGCGGATGTGCATGGCCGCGATTATCGCCCGGGGACGGGGCATCAGCCCCTGATAATGGGGCATGGCACGCACATCCCAACTCCTCTACCCCCAACGCGAACCCGCCCCTTTGCGCCCCGCAGCGACCGTGCTGCTTTTGCGCGACGGCCCCGGCGGGCTCGAAGTCCTGATGACCCGCCGCTCCATGACGGCCAGCTTCGCGCCCGGTGCCTATGTGTTCCCGGGCGGGGGCATTGACGCGGCCGACGCCCAAGCGCACAGCCTGGCCACGCGCCGAGACAAACAAAGCGACTTGCACCTGACGCAAGCGATTGCCGCCATCCGCGAAAGCTTTGAAGAGCTGGGCATCTTGTTCGCCCGCCATGCCGCTGGACGCTGGGCAGACAACAAGGACATCGCGCAGATCAACCGCAAAGCCCCCTTTGCCGCCCAATGCCAGTCCCAAGGCCTGACACTGGCCGCCGACCAGGTGTTCGTGCTGGCCCACTGGATCACCGACCGCGACCTGCCGCGCCGCTTTGACGTGCCCTTTTTGGTCGCCCGCATGCCCGAAGGCCAAACCCCGGTGGCCGACGAATCCGAGCAGTTCGAGCCCGTCTGGGTGCGCCCACAAGATGCGCTGGACCGCCATGCAGCCGGCCAGTTCTTCATCATCTTTCCGACCATCCGCACACTCGACCGCCTCAAAGCATTTGCCAACGTGGATGCGGTCCTGCAAGCCTGCGCCGTCAACGACGAGCCGCTGTGGACCAGTTGCCCACGCGCGGGTTGGCTGGCGGGCAACGAAGCGCGTTACATGGAACATGAAGCCCCCTTTGGCGAGCTGGCCCTGGTCACGCCCGACGGGCAAATCCACCACCACCTGGACTGGCAGACCGACCAACCTGTCCCGTTGCTGAAGAACGTGCAGCGCCTCACGGCCCCCAACCCCGGCGTGATGACCGGCCCCGGCACCAACAGTTATTTGGTGGGTGACCCGGACACCGGCTACATCGCCATCGACCCCGGCCCGGCCGACGACGAGCACCTTCAGCGCCTGTGGCGTGCCGCAGGCGGGCAGATCAAAGCCATTGTCTGCACCCACTCACACCCGGACCACTCCCCCGGCGCAGCCCCCTTGCAGGCGCTGTGCACCCACAAGCCACCCATCCTGGGCCTGGCCTCCAAGCCCACGGCCCGCGCCAACAGCCGCTTCACCCCCGAGCGCGAGCTGGCCGATGGCGAAAAACTGGTGCTGCAAGGCATTGGCGTCCAAGGTGAAATCACCCACACCCTGCGGGTGGTGCACACCCCCGGTCACGCGGCCAACCACCTGTGCCTGGTGCTGGAAGAAGACGGCCTGCTGTTTTCGGGCGACCATGTGCTCAACGGCAGCACCACCGTGATCGACCCGCCGGACGGCCACATGGGCAACTATTTGGATTCACTCGACAAACTGGCTGCAGCCTGCGAGACCGGTGGCATCGAATTCATCTTGCCCGCACACGGCCATGTGCTGGGTTTTGCCCACCAGGCCATCACGCACCTGAAAGCGCACCGCCTCAAGCGCGAGGCCAAAATCGCCGCCGCCATGCAGGCCCTGCCCCAGGGCAGCTTGCAGGAATGGGTGGAAAAAGCCTACGACGATGTGCCGCCGCGCCTGTGGCCCGTGGCGGCCCGTTCGCTGCAAGCGCATGTGGACCACATCCGCGAACAAGCCCTGTCTTGATTCGCTTTGAGTATTTTTGAAAGCATCGATGATTTCCTCTGAAGAAGGCATCCGCCTGGCCAAACGCGTGGCCGCCGAGCAAAACTGTTCGCGCCGCGAAGCCGAAGCCCTGATCGTGGCCGGCGGCGTGCAAGTGGCGGGCAAAGTGGTCACCGACCCGGCCCGGCGCGTGCGCCCCGAGCAGGCTGTTCAGGTCAACCGTTTGGTTTCCATGGCGGCGCTGGCCCCCATGACTTTGGTGCTGTTCAAACCCGCGCACCGGGTGGCCAACCTGGCCTGGCTGCAAGACACCGTGGGCCTCAAAGCCCCCCAGCCCGGCATTTGGGGGCCTGAGCGCTTGTCCAAAATGCAAATGCCCCTGCCTCTGGCCAAACCGGCCAGCGGGCTGTGCATCTTCACGGACGACGTGGCTGTGCTGCGCCACCTGGAAGACCGCCGCAGTCCCATGGAACAAGAATGGATGGCCACCGTGGGCGGCGAAGTGCCAGAGGGTCTGATCAAGGCCCTGAACGGCCCGGGCATCCGCGCCAGCATCAACCGCCAAACCGAGCAACTCACGGTGCTGCGCATCGCGGGCAAAGACATCGACGGACTGGACCTGGGGCGCTGGCTCGACGAGCAATGCCCTTTGCAGGACCTGCGCCGCCAGCGGGTAGGGCGCTTGGGTGTGGCACCGCTTGAAGTGGGTCAGTGGCGACAACTCGAAGGCTATGAACGCTTCTGATGGATTTCCGACAAAAACGCACAGGATTTACCCTTGAAAAGAAACGGGCAATCCCCATTTGTGTCAAGAGTCTGAGAAAATTACCATTCAGTCACATTAGCGAAGATCGCAAACCGTGACCGGGTCAATGCCCATGAGGGCTTGTCCAACGTACTAAGGAGCACACCATGCGTTTGAGCACTAAGAGCCGATTTGCCGTCACCGCGATGATCGACGTTGCACTGCGCGAAGACCGCGGCCCTGTTTCCCTGGCCGCCATCAGCGTGCGCCACCAAATTTCGCTGTCCTACCTGGAACAGTTGTTCAGCAAACTGCGCCAACAAGGCTTGGTCGAAAGCACCCGCGGCCCAGGCGGCGGCTACTCGCTGTCGCGCAACGCCGAAAAAATCACCATGGCCGACATCGTGGGCGCAGTCGATGCGCCCTCTGACGAAGAAGTGGCCGCTGAAGGCGGCTGGATGAACAGTGACCTGTGGGCCAGCCTGAATGAAAAAATGCTGACCCACCTGCAGTCCATCAGCTTGCGCCAATTGGTGGCGGAGCAACGCACCAAAGGCGTGACAGTGGAGCCAGCACCGGCACCATCGGTCAAACGCGGCGTGTTTGCCAAGCCCAAAAGTACGCTGAAAATCACCGCGCCCAACTCGGTCTTTGCTCTGGCGGGCAGTTTGATGCCGTCTCGCGGCTGATGGGCTCTTGGCCACTCACAAAAAAACCCGCTTCGGCGGGTTTTTTTGTGGTCTGAAAAAAGTGTGAAGCTCGCCGATAAGCCGGATTCTGTGCACGGGGTTTCCCCCATGTGACCACCATTACTCTGGGCCGCCGGTCACCCGGACGGCTCGATGCTACCTACCCGCACACTCCGGGGGCCCCGTCAACGTGTGCCTACTTGGTATTGCTGCGCGTAGAGATTGCCCGTTTCACCCGAACTGAATCGGCTCGTCTCTGTTGCTCTGATCCTCACCTTAGGGCCTGCCACTGGCGTGGCCGACTTGTCGGTGGACAGCCGTTAGCTGCTACGCTGCCCTGTGCAGTCCGGACGTTCCTCCAGTGCTCTGTTTCCAGAATTGCACCAGCGGTGGCCTGGCGAGCTTCACCCCTCGATTATCAGTCCTGTCCGTGCAGGAATAACGATATGACCCAATTGTCGAAGCTGTTTTCTAACTTTGCATCAAAATACCCAGACCACGATCCCCACACTAAGACCCACCATGACATTTGACAACGTTCTGCAAACCATCGGTAACACGCCCCACATCCGCATCAACAAGCTGTTCGGCAACAGCCACAAGGTGTATGTGAAGAACGAGCGTGCCAATCCGGGCGGCTCCATCAAGGACCGGATTGCATTGGCCATGATCGAAGACGCAGAGCGCAGCGGCGTGCTGCAGCCCGGCGCAACCATCATTGAGCCGACCTCGGGCAACACCGGTGTTGGCTTGGCGCTGGTTGCAGCCGTCAAAGGCTACAAGCTGATTTTGGTCATGCCTGACAGCATGTCCATTGAGCGCCGTCGCCTCATGCTGGCCTATGGTGCCAGCTTTGACCTGACCCCTCGCGAAAAAGGCATGAAGGGTGCCATCGCCCGCGCCGAAGAGCTCAAGGCCCAGACCCCTGGCGCCTGGATTCCCCAGCAGTTTGAAAACCCCAGCAACATCGATGTGCATGTGCGCACCACGGCCCTCGAAATCGCCAACGACTTCCCCGGCGGCGTCGACTACATCATCACCGGGGTGGGAACTGGCGGACACCTGAGCGGTGTGGCACAGGTGCTCAAAGCCCAATGGCCGCAGCTGAAAGTATTTGCCGTGGAGCCCTCTGCGTCACCGGTGATCAGCGGTGGCTCACCCTCCCCACACCCCATTCAGGGCATTGGCGCAGGCTTTATCCCCAAAAACCTGAAAACCGACTTGCTCGATGGCGTGATTCAAGTCGAAGCCGAAGCAGCCCGCGAGTACGGCCGCCGCAGCGCACGCGAGGAAGGCTTGTTGGTGGGCATCTCCAGCGGCGCCACGTTGGCTGCCATTGCCCAGAAGCTGCCTGAAATTCCAGCAGGCAGCACCGTCTTGGGCTTCAACTACGACACCGGCGAGCGCTACCTCTCCGTCGAAGGCTATTTGCCCGCTTGAGGCGCGCTGCGGCCGCGGCTTACCTCAGCAAGAAGTTGCCGTGGCCTGCGTTCAGGGCGGTGACCGCTGAGGCTGTTTCGTCTTTCAGCGCCACCCCGGACAGCTGGCGCTGTCGCGCCTGAGCCAGCAAAAAGTGCAGTTTGTGGGCGGCTTCGTCATACGACAGCCCAGCAGGTCGCACATTCGAGATGCAATTGCGGCTCGCATCCGTGAGCCCCACACGAGGCATCCACGTCAGGTACAGACCCATGCTGTCCGGCGAGCTCAATCCGGGGCGCTCCCCGATCAACACCACCACGGTTTTGGCGCCCAGCGCCTGCCCGATTTCATCACCGATGGCGACACGGGCTTGGCGCACCACGCACAAGGGCGCGACCTGCCAACGCTCTCCCGCCATGCGCTGATGCAAAGCGGCAAGGAACGGCGCAGCGTTTTGCTCAATGGCCCAAGCCGACAGTCCGTCGGCGATCACCAACGCGAGGTCAAACGGTCGCGCCTCCAAGGTCCCTTCAGAAGGCGCCAACAGCTCACGCGACGCCATGTCCAGCCGACGCCCCAGATCGGGACGCTGCAAATAATGGTTCCGATCGGTCGCAGCACTGTGCAGTTGAAGCACCGCACCCGGCAGACCAGGCCACGCAGCGCTGAGCTGCTCTGACAAGGCAGGGCCATTCAAGTCGCGGTGCACGGCATCTCGGGCCTGAGCGTGGGCGAATTGAAATGCAAGGTGCGCATTTGTAGGCAAGCTCACGCCTGAACGCCCCAAGGCGATGCGGGCATCGGTGAATTGGCGCAACGCCACCCACGGGTTGGCGGTGACGGGCAAGGGTTTGTCAGACATGCACCACCTCAGGCCAAGGGCAACAAAGCTTGCTCGAACGCGGCTGGCATCCCAGGGGGCAGCACCAAGTTGGCACCTTGGCCTTGGAAAATATTCATGCGCTGCAGCCAAGCCTCGAACTCTGGTGCGGGCCGCAAGCCCAACACCTTGCGGGCATACAGGGCGTCGTGGAAAGACGTCGTCTGATAGTTCAGCATGATGTCATCCGAGCCGGGAACACCCATCACGAAGTTGCAACCCGCCGCCCCCAGCAAGGTGAGCAACACATCCATATCGTTTTGGTCGGCCTCTGCGTGGTTGGTGTAACAAACATCACAGCCCATGGGCAAACCCAGCAGCTTGGCGCAAAAGTGGTCCTCCAACCCGGCGCGAATGATCTGCTTGCCATCAAACAAATACTCAGGGCCGATGAAGCCCACCACCGTGTTCACCAACAAGGGCTTGAAAGCGCGTGCCACGGCATAGGCGCGTGTCTCGCAGGTTTGCTGGTCCATGCCTTGGTGGGCGTTGGCAGACAGTGCGCTGCCCTGCCCGGTTTCGAAATACATCACGTTGTCACCCACCACCCCCCGGTTCAGCGAGAGGGCCGCGCTGCGGGCCTCGGCCAAAAGCGCCAGGTTCAAACCAAAGCTGCGGTTGGTGGCCTCGGTACCACCTATCGACTGGAACACCAGATCCACAGGCGCACCACGCTCAATGGCCTGGATGGTGTTGGTCACATGGGTGAGCACGCAGCTCTGGGTGGGGATCTCGTAGTGCGCAATGACATCCGCCATCATGTGCACCAACTTCATCACTTGCGCCACGTTGTCGGTGGCGGGGTTGATACCGATGACGGCATCCCCGCTGCCGTACAGCAAACCATCCAACAAGCTGGCGGCGATACCCGTGGCATCGTCCGTGGGGTGATTGGGCTGCAAGCGCGTCGCCATGCGGCCAGGCAAGCCGATGGTGTTGCGAAATGCAGTGATCACTTGGCATTTCTTGGCCACCAAAATCAAATCCTGGTTGCGCATGAGCTTGCTCACAGCCGCTGCCATCTCGGGGGTGATACCGGGTGCCAAAGCGCTCAGCGCCTCGGTGTCTGCCGCATCGCTGAGCAGCCAGTTGCGAAAGTCGCCCACCGTGAGGTGACTCACCACCGCAAATGCTTCAACATTGTGGGTGTCCAAAATGAGACGGGTCACTTCGTCCGACTCGTAGGGCACCAAAGCCTCTGTCAGGAAGGTGCGCAAGGGCAATTCCGCCAAGGCCATCTGGGCGGCAGCCCGCTCCTGCGCCGTGTGTGCTGCGACGCCGGCCAGCAAGTCTCCGGAGCGCAAAGGCGTCGCCTTGGCCATGAGGTCTTTGAGGTCCCGAAAACCATAGACATGGCTTGCGACGGTGTGCTGGTAGGGGTGTCTTGGCACGTCAGTGAATGGGTCAAGTGGCAGGTCACAAAAAACCAGGGTTTAGTGGGCTGTGGGGGCGCTCACGCCCTTGGGCATGGCGTCCGCACGTTGTTGTTTGGTCATCTTAAAGTAACCATAGCCCAAGACCATAAAGCCCAGAAACACACCAAAGATCAAAGGGTTGTAAAAGATCATGGTGGCCATGCAGACCAGCGCACAGAACAGCGCAAACGCTGGAAAGAAGGGGTAGAACGGCGCACGGAAAGGGCGGACCATGGAGGGTTCTGACTGGCGCAGTTTAAAAAGGCTGAGCATGCTCAAGATGTACATCAGGATGGCACCGAACACCGACATGGTGACAATGTTTGCGGTCAGGGACTGGCCACCGATGGTGATGAAAGAATCGCTGTAAATGGCCACAATGCCAACGAAGCCGCCGGCCAGTATGGCTCGGTGCGGGGTCTTGAAGCGGGGATGCACCTTGGCAAAGTAAGAAGGCAAGAATGCCTCGCGGGACAAGGCGTAGATCTGGCGCGAATAGCCCATGATGATGCCGTGGAACGACGCCACCAGACCGAACAGGCCCAGCCACACCAAAATGTGCAGCCAGCCGCTGTTTTCACCCACGATGAATTTCATGGCCTGGGGCAAGGGGTCGTTGATGTTGGAAAGTTGGGTCCAGTCGCCGGTACCACCTGCAAACACCATCACACCCACAGCCAAGAACACCAGGGTCAGGATGCCGGTGATGTAGGCGATCGGTATGGAGCGCTTGGGGTCTTTGGCTTCTTCTGCGGCCATGGCAACGCCCTCTATCGCCAGGAAAAACCAGATGGCAAACGGAATGGCAGCAAACATGCCGGGAACTGCGGCCCAGCTGAAGTCGTCCTGGCCAGACCACCCGCCCTTGGTGAAGTTGGCCATGGAAAAGCCGGGAGACACCACGCCCATGAACACCAGCAACTCAAGGACGGCAATGACGGTGATGAACAACTCGAAAGTGGCAGCAATCTGAACACCGACGATGTTGAGCGTCATGAACACCAGATAGGCACCCAGTGCTGCCAACTTGGGGTCCAGCGAGGGGAACTGCACGTTCAGATAAGCCCCCATTGCCAAGGCAATGGCAGGCGGGGCGAACACAAACTCCACAAGCGTGGCCGCACCGGCCAAATAGCCGCCGGAGGGGCCGAAGGCACGCTTGGCATAGGCGAAAGGACCACCGGCATGGGGAATGGCCGTGCTCAGCTCGGTAAAACTGAAGATGAAGGTGGTGTACATCGCCGCAATGAACAGGGTGGTGACCAGAAATCCCAAGGTGCCAGCCGATGCCCAACCGTAACTCCAGCCGAAGTATTCGCCAGAAATGACCAGCCCGACGGCGATGCCCCACAGCTGCAAGGTGCCTAGCACCGGCTTGAGCGCATGGGCACCCGATTTGGCTTGTGAACTTGACATGTGGTTTCTCCAGCATGGGTGAAGACAGTGCACCTGCGCACTGCGGTATGGGGGTTGCGGGCGGTGAATGCAGGCGCTCGCTTGGAAAGCTGTCTACCAAATCGGCAAATCTGCATTGAGCAGCTTCACAGTGAAATTGCATTGTTCTGCATTTTGCACACCTTGATGACCCGCCCATGAATACGTCGACAACCGTGACCCACGGACCACAGGGACCACAGGGACCGCAAACGCTTCGGCTACAGCCCGTCCAAGACCCGGCAGCACGCACCACGCTGAAGCAGCACGTAAAATCGTGGCCTTGCTTGATAACCACGAGCCGCCATGATCCGCATCACCGAACTCAAACTCCCCCTGTCTGCCCTGCCCGTGGAAGTGCGCCGCGCCAGCGACGCACCTTCTGAAACCGAAGCCGACCGAGCCCCCGTGGCCCACCCGATGGAAGCGCTGAGGCGACTGTGCGCACAGGCACTGGGCATTGACACCACGGCCATCTCGAGCCTGCATGTGTTCAAGCGAAGCTTCGATGCCCGCAAGGCCGAGTTGCTGGCGGTTTACATCGTTGACCTCACGCTGGCAGAGGCCGCTTTGGAAGCCGGATTGCTGACCCGCCATGCAGGCCACCCGCACATCGGCCCCACCCCCGACATGGCCTACCGCATGGTGACCCAAGCCCCGGCCGGTTTGCAAGAGCGCCCGGTTGTGGTGGGTTTCGGCCCCTGTGGCATTTTTGCTGCCCTGGTGCTGGCGCAAATGGGCTTCAAACCCATCGTGCTGGAACGCGGCAAACCCGTGCGTGAACGCACCAAAGACACCTGGGGCCTGTGGCGCAAAAAAACACTCAACCCCGAAAGCAATGTGCAGTTTGGCGAAGGCGGCGCAGGCACCTTTTCTGACGGCAAGCTCTACAGCCAAATCAAGGACCCGCGCCATCTGGGCCGCAAGGTGATGGATGAATTCGTCAAGGCCGGTGCGCCTGCCGACATCTTGTACGCCGCACACCCCCACATTGGCACCTTCAAACTGGTCAAGGTGGTCGAACACATCCGCGAGCAAATCATCGCCCTGGGCGGTGAAATCCGTTTTGAACAACGCGTCAGCGATGTGCTGCTCTCGACCGCAGAGGAAGGTCATCAGCTCACGGGTTTGCAGGTGCTGGACGCCAAAACCGGCCAAAGCTACACCTTGCCCACGCGTCACGCGGTGCTGGCCCTGGGCCACAGCTCGCGTGACACCTTTGTCATGTTGCACCGCCGAGGCGTGGCCATGCAGGCCAAGGCGTTTTCGATTGGTGTGCGCATCGAACACCCCCAAAGCGTGATTGACCAAGCCCGTTGGGGACGTCACGCGGGCCACCCCCTGCTGGGCGCGGCCGACTACAAACTGGTGCACCACGCCCAAAACGGCCGCGCTGTTTACAGCTTTTGCATGTGCCCCGGCGGCACCGTGGTGGCGGCCACCAGTGAACCGGGTCGCGTGGTCACCAACGGCATGAGCCAGTACTCGCGCAACGAACGCAATGCCAACGCGGGCATGGTGGTTGGCATCGATCCGCCCGACTACCCCCTGGACACCGCCGCCTGGCAAGCCGCCTTTGGCGACATCGACGGGGCACAACTGGCACTGGAGGCCCAGGCTTGGGCCACCCAGCCCACACCCCAAGCACACCCACTGGCTGGCATCGCACTGCAACGCCAGCTGGAAACCCGCGCCTTTGAAGTGGGCGGTGGCAACTACGAAGCGCCCGGTCAGCTGGTGGGCGACTTTTTGGCACAGCGCCCCTCCACCACCTGGGGCAGCGTGCAACCGTCTTACAAACCCGGTGTGAAACTGGTCGATTTGGCCGATGTATTGCCCGACTACGCCGTGTCTGCCATGCGTGAAGCACTGCCCGTGTTTGGCCGAAAAATCAAAGGCTACGACATGGCCGACGCCGTGATGACCGGGGTGGAAACACGCACCTCCTCGCCATTGCGCATACCACGGGGCGACGATTTTCAAAGCCTGAACACCCGGGGCATTTACCCCGCAGGCGAGGGTGCCAGTTATGCCGGCGGCATCTTGTCAGCAGGCGTGGATGGCATCAAAGTGGCCGAAGCCCTGGCCACCCACATCCTGGCCGGGGCCTGAGCGGGCACGGCAGCCTGCCCCTTGGCTGGTGGCCATGGGCCGACACGCCCAAATTTGCGGGTCACACCGACACCATCAAATTGCGAATGGCATAGCGCGTCAGGTCGGCCACTTTGTGCAAACCCACCTTGCGCATGATGTTGCGGCGATGCACCTCGACGGTGCTGGGAGCAATGAGCAAATTGCGGGCAATTTCCTTGGACGAGTAGCCGTCCGCGATCAAACGCAAGACCTGCTCTTCACGTCCACCCAATTGTTTGCGAGCCGTGCCATCACCCGCTTTGGACTTGCGCACACACGCCACCATCTCGGTGGCAGCGGCCTGACACAAATACACCCGCCCGGCAGCGGCCGCACGAATGGCCGACATCAACTCGTCCATGCTGCTGGTGGTGGACACATAGCCCTTGGCCCCCGCATCGAGAATTTCCAAAATCGAGTTGCGGTCTGAATCTCCCGAAAACGCCACCATGTTCTTGACGGGCAAATGCAAGGACAGTCGGTGCATCAAGTTCAAATCTTGATGGCCATTGGCATGCATGCCAATCAAAATCACATCCGGTTCAACCTCGCTGCACAACACCTGCGTTCGCTCATCGGTGTCTGCCATGCCCACCAAATTCATGTCATGGTGCGTTCGCAGCACTGCTGCAATCCCCTCCGAGACGACTTTGTGCCTTGATGACAATAAAACGCGAATGGTCATGGTTAAATCCTTCGAACAGTGAGCAAAAGTCATGCAAACACGGCCTTGCTGAGGCTGCGGGGCAACCCAAAGTTGCGCCATGCTGATACTCACTTTATGCGCTCTACTGGTTTTCATTTGTTCGATGAAACACATTTACATCAAACCTTTGTCCTGCATGAGCCGCTGCAAAGACATGCGCCCCGGACAATTGAGCTTTTGGTAAATGTGGTGCAGGTGCAGCTTGGCCGTTCCCTCGCTGATGAACAACTTGCTGGCGATTTTTTTATTGGGCCAGCCTTCCGTCACCATGCGGGCCACGGTCAATTCGCGGGGCGTCAAGGTGGTCGGGGTTTGAAGCTTGGCTTTTTGTTGTTCCAACAACAAGGACATGGCTTTCATGGACAGTTCACGGTCTAACCACTTTTGACCTTGGTACACCGCCTTGATGCACACCGTCAAAATTTGCTTGGATTTGTCTTTTGAAACCAGGCCGGGCACCCCCATGTCGATGACCCGCATGACCTCTCCAATGCTCGCACCCGTGAACACCACCGGATGCGTGGACGATTCAAGCGCATTCAACTCTTCGATCAAGGCAATGCCGCTTCTTTTGGACAAGGACAAATCCATCACCAAAATGGCGGGCTTGAATTGGTGCACCGCGCGCAAAGCATCGTCACCGTTGCTCACGCAGGCTTTGACGGAAAAATCAGGCGAAGCGTTGAACGCATCGGACAAGCCATCGAGCATGACCGGGTGTGGGTCGGCCAAAACCAAATCAATGCACATGTGCGTGTCCTTTGAGGTGCAAAACCAAGCGATCACATCTCATCCAAAACGGTTCAGACATGCGCTGTTTTCTAGCTATACACCTTATCGCCCAACGGTATTCGATTGAATTCCCTGAAACGGTGAGTCCCTACTTTCAAACCAGTAAGGCGCCCGCCTTGCCCCACATCAACGCACACCCAATGACTTGGCCAAGCCCATGCCCCATCGCTGCCTGTGTGCGCAAGCCCACCAACAAGCCTGGCTGTGGCGCTTAAATTGTGTGGCCAAGCATTTCACTCGCGCCAGAACACCATGAAAAACCTGACACCACATCACCACACCCCCTTGCCGACACCCCAAGCCAAGGCCAGACCCAAGCCCCTGACCCCTTTGGAAAATTTGGCGCTCACGCGTGCACTCATGGCCCAGGGCTTGCGCGAGCCGGTCAGCTTGATGCTGTTGAAACGTTTGTGGAACCTGTCCAAGGCTTGAGCCCCCGTTTTGGCGTCGTTTTGCGCGGACAATAAGCCATGCACGACGATGAAACGCCCCCTGACAAGCTGCCCGCACCGGCTCCCCAAAGCACGCAAGTGCGCAACCCCCTGCACGGCTTGACCCTGGAAACCCTTGTGAACCGCTTGGCCGACCATTACGGCTGGGATGACTTGGGCAAGCGCATCCCGATTCGCTGCTTCACGCACGACCCCAGCGTCGGATCGAGCTTGAAGTTTCTGCGCAAAACCCCTTGGGCACGCGAGAAAGTGGAAAGTCTTTACCTGTTCATGCTGCGCGACCAAAAGCGCCAAGATCGACAGTACCCCTTGTAAGCCGTGATCCGCAGACCTCAAGCGGTCAAACTGGAGGCCAGCAGCGTGCCCCTGCATTTTTTGGCACCACAAAAGCACGGGTAAGCCGCTTTGAGTTCATCGGTCAAAGGTTCATCGCTGACCAGTCCGTAATCAAAACTCAGCTCTTCACCCCGAAAAATCGGCCGCCGGGCCTTGATGAAAATTCTGCCCTTGACCTGATCCGGCACGCAATTGGGCTGGCAAGAATGGTTGATCCATCGCGAATCGTTGCCACCATGCAAGCCGTCAATCACCCGCCGATCATCGATGTGGAAATAAAAAGTGTGGTGCGGATCATTCGGGTCGTGCGGGTGACGCCGCAAAGCTTCTTGCAGATCAACGATTTCACCCACGTATTCCACAATGGTCTCGCCTGGTGCAAACGTGTCCAAGGCAAAAACACCCAGCCCATGGACTTCAGAGCGCCGCGTCTCGATGCGCGGCTGGCGCACACCACGCGCGGCCACCGTGCCTCTCATGCAGCCCCCATGAAGGTCAACATCAGACGGGCCATGCGCGGACCATCGTGTGCACCCGGCAAGTTGGCCAATGTCGCTTGATACAGGGCCTCGCCATGTGCCTGGCGTCGCTTGCCGAGCAAAAAAGCGCTGTATTCCGGCTCAAATTCAGGGTGAGCTTGTATGCACAACACCTGCTGCCCGATGGCGTAAGCGGCTATGGGGCAATGGGCATTGCTGGCCAGCAAGCGGGCACCTGTCGGCAACGCCAGCACCTGGTCCTGGTGACTGGCCAGCAAACTCACCTGCTCGGGCTGGTCACTGAAAAGACCGGGTTCGTGCCATGTGTAGGTGGTGCGGCCCAGGCCCCAGCCTTGCGCTGCACGCGCCACCTTGGCCCCCAGGCAATGCGCCACCAGCTGGTGCCCAAAACACACCCCGATGAGCTTTTTTTGTTGCGCCAACAAGTCAGACACATGCCCCTGCAAGGCCACGACCCAAGGCTCTGACGAAAACGCATCGGCGCGGCTGCCCGTCAACAACACGGCCTCGTAGGGTGCAAAAGAAGCTGGGTATTGGCCATGCCGCGCACTGAACACGTCCACCTCCCCCTCAAAGCCCACGCCGCGCAACAAGCGTTCAAACATGGCGGCATAACTGCCCCAAATGGGGGCGGCGGCGGGGTCCAACACATCGTTGTCCAAGATGCACAGTTTCATGGCGGGGTTCATTTCTTCACTTGGAAAGCCAGGAGCGCAACGCTGCAAGCGGCATTTTTGGGGGTGGCAGGAATTTTCTCACGAAGTTTTTAAGCCACCGCGACAGCCCAGCCGGATTGAGTCTGCTTTAATTTGCCTGAACAAGGGCAATGCCAACAGCGCACAAAGGTGAATCCATATGCCATGCATCATGAACTGGGAAGAATGGGCCCAACACGACGCGGTCGGCCTGGCCGAGCGTGTCCAGCGTGGCGAGCTGACCCCTACCGAGCTGGCCAGCCAAACGGCCGAAGCCATTGCACGGGTTAACCCACAGCTGAGCGCCGTGGTCGAGGTGTTTGAAGACTTGGTGACCGAGCCCACCCGAGACGGCATGAACCCCCAAGGCCCTTTCGCAGGCGTGCCCTACCTGATGAAAGACTTGGGGCCCACGCTCAAAGGCCGATTGCAAGAAATGGGCTCACGCTTGATGCGTGGCAACCGGGCCACGGCTGACAGCTACCTGGCCGGGCGCATCAAGCAGGCCGGGCTCAACGTGATCGGCCGCACCACCACGCCCGAATTTGGCGTGTGCAGCTCGGCCGAAAACCCGGCCGTGTACGTGACACGCAACCCCTGGAATTTGGCCTACACCACCTGCGGCTCGTCGGCGGGCACGGCCGCTGCAGTGGCGGCGGGCGTGCTGCCCTTGTCACATGCCACCGACGGCGGCGGCTCGATCCGCATCCCGGCCGGCTTCAACGGCAACATTGGCCTCAAGGCCTCGCGCGGCGTGTTCTCGATCGCACCCGCCGCCTCCGACCTCACAGGCCTGGTGTCCACCCAAGGCTGCCACAGCCGCACTGTGCGCGACACCGCTGCCTTTGTGGACCATTGCCGTGGCGGCGCACCCGGCGAGTTCATGCCCTACTGGTCGCCAGCCGAGCCCTACAGCACACTCATCGAGCGCGATCCGGGGCGACTGCGCATCGCCTTGTCGCACGAGTGGGGCCACTACCGCGCCGTGCCCCACTTTGCGGCTGAACTCGAACGCGTGGGCCGCTTCTTGGAGAGTCTGGGCCATCACGTTGAATGGGCACTGCCCCAAGTGGACCTGGAAGCCGCGTTTGCCGCGCAGACCACCTGCTACATCAGCAACTTTGCGCAGACCATCACCAACCTGATCAAGCCCTTGGGGCTGGAACGCCCCCCGGCCGATTTGGTGGAGCCGATCAACATCAAAATCTGGGAAGAAGGCCTCAAAACCAGCTACGCCGAACGTGCCCGCATGCAGGCCGTGTTCAACACCACCTCGCGCGGCTTTGGCGAGTTTTTTGAGCAATGGGACATCATCCTCACCCCCATCACCGCGCTGCCCACGCCCCTGCTGGGCACCACCGAATACCTGACGATCAGCGACAACCCCTCGGTGTACGACTGGTTTGAAAACCTCTGGCAAAACTTCGCCTACACCCCACTGTCCAACCTGTGCGGCATCCCCGGCATCTCACTGCCCATGGCCTCACAAGACAATGGCCTGCCTCTGGGCATCCAGGCTCAAGCCGCCCAAGCCAAAGACGGTTTGCTGCTGCAACTGGCTGCGCAGATTGAGCGGGCGCTGGGGGGAAAGTGGAACGATGGGCGGCGGCCGGGGGTGCATGTGGCACAGATCACTCCACGGTCACCGACTTCGCCAAATTCCTAGGCTTGTCAACATCCGTCCCCCGCGCACAAGCCGTGTGATAACTCAGCAACTGCAGCGGCACCACATGCAGGATGGGTGAGAGGACGCCGTAATGTTCAGGCATGCGAATCACGTTGACGCCTTCGCTGCTTTCGATCTTCGTGTCACCGTCGGCCAGCACATAAAGCACACCGCCGCGGGCACGCACTTCCTGCATATTGCTTTTCAGCTTTTCGAGCAACTGGTCGTTGGGGGCCACCGTCACCACCGGCATGGCGCTGGTCACCAGGGCCAGCGGGCCGTGTTTGAGTTCGCCTGCGGCATAGGCTTCGGCGTGGATGTAGGTGATTTCTTTGAGCTTGAGCGCGCCTTCGAGGGCGATGGGGTAGTGCGTGCCGCGACCCAGGAACAGCGCGTTTTCCTTGCTGGCAAATTCTTCGGCCCAGCTGATGATTTGCGGCTCCAGCGCCAGCACAGCTTGCAGTGCGGCAGGCAGGTGGCGCATGGCCTTGATGTGCCCGGCTTCTTCTTCGTCGCTGAGGCGCCCTTTGGTCTGTGCCAGCGCCAGCGTGAGCAAGAACAAGCCTGCCAGCTGCGTAGTGAAGGCCTTGGTCGATGCCACACCGATCTCGGCCCCGGCACGGGTCACATAAGCGTGTTTGCATTCACGCACCATGGCGCTGGTGGACACGTTGCAAATGGTCAGCGTGTGTGTCATGCCCAGGCTTTGCGCGTGGCGCAGCGCGGCCAGGGTGTCGGCGGTCTCGCCGCTTTGGGTGATGGTGACGATGAGGGTGTTGGGGTTGGGCACCGATTCGCGGTAGCGGTATTCGCTGGCGATCTCGACTTGACAGGGCACTTTGGCAATGGCTTCGATCCAGTACTTGGCCACACAGCCGCTGTAGTAGCTGGTGCCGCAAGCCAATATCAACACATTGTCGATGGCCTTGAAGGTGCTGTAAGCGCCGTCGCCGAACAGCTCGGGCGTGATGCCCTCCACGCCTTCGAGCGTGTCGGCAATCGCACGCGGCTGCTCGAAGATTTCTTTTTGCATGTAGTGGCGGTAGGGCCCGAGTTCAGCCGCGCCGCTGTGGGCGTGCACAGTTTTCACGGCGCGGGTCACGGCCTTGTGCTCACGGTCCACCACCCAGTATTTGCCCAGCTGGATGTCGACCACGTCGCCCTCTTCCAAGTACACGATCTGGTCGGTCACGCCCGCCAGGGCCATCGCGTCGCTGGCCAAAAAGGTTTCGCCCTGGCCCACGCCCAAAATCAGCGGAGAACCTGCGCGAGCACCGATGACCCGCTGCGGTTCGTCTTTGTGGAACACGGCAATCGCGTATGCGCCATGCAGCTGGCGGATGGCGGTTTTGACGGCTTCAAAAATGTCGCCGTCGTAAACGCTGTCCACCAAGTGGGCAATGACTTCGGTGTCGGTCTGGCTGCTGAAGACATAGCCCTTGGCCTGCAGGGCGGCGCGCAGTTCTTCGTGGTTTTCGATGATGCCGTTGTGCACCAGCGCGACCTTGCCGGGTTTGGCGTCCGCCGCGCCTGTGCCGTGGCTGAAGTGCGGGTGCGCGTTGTGCACAGCGGGCGCACCGTGTGTGGCCCAACGGGTGTGGGCAATGCCGGTGCCGCCTTCGATGTGGACGGCGGTGACTTGGTCCATCAGCTCGGCCACACGCGATGTGCTGCGGGCGCGCTGCAGACCACCCGTGCCGCCGTTCAAGCTGGCCGCGTGCACGGCCACGCCGCAGGAGTCATAGCCCCGGTATTCGAGCCGTTGCAGGCCTTGCACGAGGATGGGAACGATGTTGCGGGAAGAAACGGCGCCGACGATGCCACACATGTTGAAGCTCCTGAATGAGGTGTTTGGATCAAACTGGGGCGATGTTAGGCTTTAACAAAAGAAATTTCAGTTCAATATTAACCCCCGATTTGACTTTAATTTCACCCCAATTTACAGTTGAAACAATATTCAATTAACTGCACATAAATGGAACAAAATTTACTCGATACCATTGACCTGCAACTGCTGGACGCCCTGCAGCGTGATGCCAGCATCAGCAATGTGGCACTGGCCGAGCGGGTGAACGTGTCGCCCCCCACTTGCCTGCGCCGCGTCAAGCGGCTGACCGATGGTGGCTGGATCGAGCGTCAGGTGGCGGTGCTGAGCACCGACAAACTGGCCGCCAGCTTGGGCCACGGCCTGAACGCCTTGGTCGAGGTGTCGCTGGACCGCCAAGGCAGCGAACACCTGGACGCCTTTGAAGCCCGCGCTGTGGCACACGACGCCGTGCAGCAGTGCTGGCGCGTGTCGCCCGGCCCCGACTTCATGCTGGTGGTGCAGGCCCGCGACATGCCGCACTACCTGGCGATCAGCCAAACCCTGTTCACGCAAGACACCAATGTGCGCAACGTGAAAGCGTTTTTTGCCACCAAACGGGCCAAGTTCACGACGGCTTGGCCGGTATTCCCAATCGCTCATTGATCCGACTCGGTGAAGTTGGCATGAACACTTATTGGTAGGAGCGGCACCCTCGTCGCAATAACCCTCGAAGAACACCACCCATCGCCCCGAGGGCGGGGCTCCCACACAGATTGCATGGCTGACCGCTAAGCCCAAGACAGGCCTTTCACTGCAAACTTCACAGGGCCGGATCAATCGTTGGCCAAGAGATCCAGCGCTTGGTGAACAGACACGATGCGCAGCCCCAGCACCTCAGGCGCTTCCAGCAAGTCCTTGTCGCCGCTGACCAAGCAGTGCGCCGGTGCTTTCAGTGCGGCTTCAATGAAATGGTCGTCATCGCGATCACGGCAATACTGCCCAGGCTCTCCTGACTCCACCCAAATCGCACAGGCGCTGAAGTCGCGCAACAAACGCTCGCGGTCTTCCAAAGAGATGTACCGGTCAAATTGGGGTCGGTAAATCCGCGTGCGCAGCTCATCAAACGTGGCTTGAGAAAACACCAGCCGGTGCTGCGCCAATGCCGACTGCACCAGCTTGGCGGGTGCGCCTTGCGAAGAGAGCGCGGCGCTGATGAGGATGTTGGTGTCAATGACCCGCTTAAGACTCGTCACGCAGCAAATCTTCCAGCAGCTCAGAGGTCAAGCCCGCATGCTCAGCCTTGGTGGCCGTGTCCACCAAGGTGTGCTGCAGGCGGTTGGCGTAAAACTCAAGCATGGCTTCGTAGTCGTGCGCGGAGACCATGACGCCGACCACACGATCACGGCGCATGACGCGCACGGGCTCACGTTGCGCCAGATCGATGAAATGACCGAACTGGGTTTTGGCTTCGTTGGCAGTTAGGGTTTGCATGGCACCAATATAAAACCAAACGAATGAATCATTCGATTGGGTCGAGATCTTACAGTTGGCCCCCTGAGCACACAGGTGTGAAAGAATCCCCGGTCAAGCCGGGCGAGCCGATCTTCGGCAAGCCCACCCAAAGGAGAACAGGCATGAATGTGATCATCATCACGGGCGCATCGGAAGGCATTGGGGCTGAAATGGCCACCCAGTTGGCCCAATCAAAAGGCGCTGCCGTGGCGTTGGTGCTGGCGGCCCGCCAGGCGGCCAAGCTCGAGGCGGTGGCTGCCGCCTGCCGTCCGCATGGGGCGCAAGTGCTGTGCGTGCCGACCGATGTCAGCGTGCGCGCAGACTGCGAAGCCCTGATCGCCCGGACCCTGCAGCAATTTGGCCGGATCGACACGCTGATCAACAACGCCGGTATTTCCGCACACGCCCTGCTGCAAGATGTGGATGCCGCCCATTTGGGTTGGTACGAAGAGCTCATGCGGGTCAACCTGTGGGGCACCCTCTGGTGCACCCATGCCGCGCTGCCGCACCTCAAAGCCTCACGCGGCCGCATCGTGGCGGTCTCGTCGCTGGCGGGTTTGGTGGGTGTGCCCGGTCGCACGGCTTACTGCACCAGCAAATTTGCGATGAATGGCTTCATGGAAGCGCTGCGCACCGAATTGCAGGCCGATGGGGTGTCGGTGACGGTGGCCTACCCCGGGGTGGTGGACACCGACATCCGCCGCCGAGGCTTCAATGCGCTGGGCCAGCCTGCAGGCTCCAGCGGCTTGAGCGAAGACAAAGCCATGCCCGTCGACGTGTGCGTGCGCAAAATCTTGGAAGGCACCGAGCGACGTCAGCGCGATGTGCTCATGAGCCCGACCGGGTATTTGAGCCGCTGGCTCAAGCTGATCGCCCCGAGTTGGGTGGATCGCATGGCCTGGGCGGCTCTGAAAAAGTCCGATCAACAACGCTGAACTGGCCACTGAACACGCCGCTGAACTGACCAGGCTCAGGCCTTGGGCTTTTTCTGGGGCCGCGCCCAGTTCGCGATGCTGACCTGCTTGCCGCGCGCCACGCTCAAGGCCCCAGGCTCGGTGCTTTTGGTGATGGTCGATCCGCCGCCCACGGTGCCGCCTGCGCCAATCGTCACGGGTGCCACCAGCACGCAGTTGCTGCCAATGTGCACATCGGCCTCGATCACCGTGCGGTGTTTGTTGGCGCCGTCGTAATTGGCAGTGATGCTGCCCGCGCCGTAATTCACGCGCTCACCCACAGTGGCGTCGCCCAGATAGGCCAGGTGGTTGGCTTTGGCACCCTTGGCCAAGGTGGAGTTTTTGACCTCGACAAAGTTGCCAATGTGCACTTCGGCCCCCAGCTGCGCACCGGGGCGCAGGCGGGCAAACGGGCCAATCAAGGCACCCTCGCCCACCGTAACGCCGAGTTTTTCGCCGTCAATGTGGGTGAAGGGGTGGATCACGGCACCCGCTTCAATGGTGCAGTTGGCAATCACGCAATTCGCGCCAATTTTCACGCCCTCGCCCAAAGACACCTGGCCTTCAAAAATGCAGTTCACGTCAATCTCGACGTCTTGCGCACAGTCCAGCTGGCCACGCAGGTCAAAGCGGGCCGGGTCTTTCAGGCGCACACCCTGCTCCATCAGGCGCTGAGCCTGGCGCAGTTGGTGGGCGCGTTCGAGCTCGGCCAGTTGCACCGGGCTGTTGATGCCTGCCACTTGCAGCGGGTCGGCAATCTTGTGCGCCACCACCGGCAAACCATCGGCCACCGCCAGCTTGACGACATCGGTCAGGTAGTACTCGCCCTGCGCGTTCTGGTTGTCGATGCGGCCTAACCAGCCTTTGAGCAAATGGGCGGGCACGGCCATGATGCCGCTGTACACCTCTTGAATCTGGCGCTGCGCCTCGGTCGCGTCTTTGTGCTCGACGATGGCCTGCACCTGAGTGCCCTCACGCACGATGCGGCCGTAGCCCGTCGGATCGGCAAAGTCGATGGTCAGCAGGGCCAGCTGCTTGCCGCCGCACTGCTCAATCAGCGCTTGCAAGGTGTCGGCCTGCGTCAAGGGCACATCGCCCGACAAAACCACCACCACGCCATCGTCGGCCAGTGCAGGCACGGCCTGCTGCACAGCGTGACCGGTGCCCAGCTGGGGTTCCTGGCGCACACACTGCACCGCCATGGCCTGGCCCGGTGCCAGCAACAGGGGCTCGACCTGGTCGGCACCGTGCCCAGTAATGACCACGGCCGAGCGGGCGTTCAGCTGCGCGGCGGTGTTCAACACATGCTGCACCAGCGGCACACCCGCCAAGCGTTGCAGCACTTTGGGCAGGCGGCTTTTCATGCGGGTGCCTTTGCCAGCCGCCATCACGACGACATCAATGGGGAGCTGGGATAGAGGGGTCATGACTGGGTCTACTTTCTCATTTGGCCACCGCTGGATGACGGTATTGATATTCATATCAATTATCGCTTTTGGCTGTCAGACATATGATGTCGGCCAACCAAGGCACATCAAAAATGTTCATTTCAATATTTGGGATTTCGGGCTTACCTGGCTTATGGGGCCGCCAAGTTCGACAGGGCCCGATGATTCGATGGTGGGCGCTGTGGCTGGCGCTGCCTTTTTTGCAGGGTTGCAGTGCCATCAAATTGGGTTACCAACAACTGCCCACTTTGTCCTATTGGTGGCTGGACAGCGCCCTTTCGTTCAATGACGCCCAGTCCGATCGGGCCAAAGAAGCTTTGGCGAATGTTTACCGCTGGCACCGTGGACAAGAGTTGGCCACTTACAGCGACTTGCTCCAACGCGTCAGCGAGTTGAGCCAGAACAACCTGCAAGCCAGCCAGGTGTGCAGCGTTTGGAGCGACGTGCAGGGCCTGATGGACCGAAGCGTGCGTGTGGCGGCGGCACAAGCGGTCCCGGTGGTGCAGATGCTGGGGCCACGCCAATTGAGCCACTTGGCGCGGCATTTGGACAGGAAAAACGAAGACTGGGACAAGGAGTGGCTGCAAGGCAATGCCAGCGAGCGACTGGAGCGCAGGGTCGAGAAGACCTTGGAGCGCTACCGCTCTTTTTATGGTGATCTCAACCTGACTCAAATCGCTTTGGTCAAAACTCAAGTCAGCCAGTCGGCTTGGACACCAGAGTGGGGACGCCAAGAAAGACTGCGGCGTGAGCAGGATTTGCTGTCCGTCTTGCGGCAGTCTTCGCAGGGCAGAGCCAATGCGACCCAAACAGAAACCAACTTGTTGGCCGTTTGGCAAAGAGCATGGACCCCTGCGCAAGAGTCGGACCGCGCCATCACAGCGCAGATGTCCAAGCAGGCCTGCGACAACTTGGCCCAGCTGCACAACACCACCACCGCCGAACAGCGACAAAGGGCTGCCCGCAGGATGCGGGCTTATGAGCAGGATCTGCGAGATTTGCTCAGGCCTTGAGCGCTGAAAGCGGTTGCAAACCGCTTTGATTGATCTGGCCCTGTGAAGTTTGAATTGAAAGATCCGTGTGGGAGCCCCGCCCTCGGGACGATGTTTGGTGGTCTGTGAGACTCTATCGCGACGAGGGCGTCGCTCCTACAAAAAAGCGTCGATGCGAACATCATCGGGCCGGATGCAGAGCGTGGGGCGTCTTCAGCTTTGCAGCGCCTTCCACATCTCCATGTCGCGCTCGGCCGTCCAGATGCGGGGGTTCTTGATGCCACTGGCTTCGTCGTAAGCGCGGGTCACGTCAAACGGCAGACAGTGCTCGTAAATGAAGACATGGCCAAACACCGGGTCCATGCTTTTGCGGGTGTGGGCCATGGCGGCTTTGAGGTCCATGTTTTCCGCCACAGCTTCTTTGCCAGCCTGGAACAAAGTCGTGACCCAGCGCTGGGTATAGTCCAGGGCCTTGTTGACGTTGTCATTGCCCTTCATGGCTTCGCCGCGACCGGGCACGATGAACTCGGCCTTCAGGGCGCGCAGGGCTTCGAGCGTAGCGGGCCACTCTTCAAGCTGCGCGTCGCCCGTGTAGACACCGGCTTCGTATTCGACCAGATCACCCGAGAACAGCACTTTTTCTTCTTCCACCCAAGCGATGGTGTCGCCACGGGTGTGGCCGGGGCCCGGATGCCAGATCTGTACCACCACGCCGCCCAAGTTGATGCTGAGCTTGCCGGGCACTTCGCCTTTTGTGGGGTTGCCACCACCCACCACCATGGTGGGCCAGGTCAGGCCGGGGATGCTGTCTGCGCCACGGAACAGGCGCGGAAAGCGCTCCATCTCGCTCTTCATGTCTTGTGCGCCGCGTTCCTTGATCAGGTCCAAAGTGCCTTCGCTGGCAATGATCTCGGTCGCACCTTCGGCGGCGTAGGCGTAAGCGCCCAACACACGCACCGCGTGGTAATGGGTCAGCAGCACGTATTTGATGGGCAAGTCGCTGACGGTGCGGATCTTTTTGATCAGGTCTTGCGCCATGGCGGGCGTGGCGGTGGCGTCGCTGACCATGATGAAACGGTCACCGATGATCACGCCCGAATTGGGGTCACCCTCGGCGGTGTAGGCCCAGCAGTGCTCGCTGAGTTGCTCAAAGGTGATCTTCTTCTCGGTCAAATCGGCCTGGCTGGCGAAGGCTTTGGTGGGAGCGCTGGACATGGAAATTTCTCCGGTCAATGAATGGGACGAATTTTACCTAAACGAAATGCGTTACGGATTGTTGAATTTTTGCAAGCCAAGAAGGTGGGATCGGCAGGAGCGCTTCGTTGGCCAATTTCTCTGTGGATCGGTGGCATCAGGTCCAACAGGGTGGGCTTCGGCAAAAGTCCATGTCGGGGCTGAAGCCGCCGACCTACAAAACACCGCAGATCCTGTCCTTCACACGCCACCCAAACCCTTTTCCAACATGCCAATGACCTCGTCGGCGAAGGCCGCATAGCTGATGGGGCCGCCGGGGCGCAGCCAGGTGAAGGTCCAGTTGATCATGCCCAGCAGCATCATGGTCAGGGCGGTCTGGTTGGTCGGGGTCAGGCGCTCGGGATAAGCACGCTTCAAAAATCGGGTCATGGCGGCCACGATGTCACGCTGACGATTGAGGATCAGTTCACGCGGGGACAAGCCGTTGGCAGGCAAGGCCAGGTCGGGCACGTCGCTCAAAAATTGCGTGTCGTTGAGCAGTGCCGCATGCCGGGTGGCCGAGGTTTCATATTCCCGCAAAAAGGCCCGCACCAACTCGTGCAGCGCTGCCCGATCGTTCAGGTCTTTGCGCTGGGCGGTGGCTTGGGTTTGCGCAATCAGCGCCAGCAGCCGCTGGGTGTGGCGGTCCAGCAGGTCAAACAAAATGGCCTCTTTGCTCTCGTAATAGTGGTACAGCCGGGCTTTGGACGTGCCACACGCGGTGGCGATCTCATTCATGCTGGCCGCAGGGTAACTGCGCTGTGCAAAGCATTGCGCTGCGATGTCCAGGATCGCGTCGCGTTTGATGTCGTGGGTTGCGGATTTGGGTCTTGCCATATTGCTTCAGTTCAAACCGGCCAGACCACGCCGTTGTCGTTCAGGATCGCGTCCAGCGGCTCGTCGTGGTCTTCGGGCTCCAGATCGTCCAAAAACCCGTGGGTGTAACCCAAACCCACCGTAAAAGGCTTGGGCTGCAAAGTGGCCAGGGTGCGGTCGTAAAAGCCGCCGCCATAGCCCAAGCGGTAGCCACCAATGCCGTAGCCCACGCAGGGCACAAACAGCAAGGTGGGCACGATGACTTCGGTGTCCTTGGGTTTGGGGATGCCGTAGGCGTCTTCTTCCATGGGGCAGCCGGGGTACCAGGTGTGAAACGTCAGGGTTTTGTGCTGCTTGTTGACCACAGGCAGACCAATGCGGCGGCGCTGGGGTTCGCCGTGCAGTTCGCCGTCTTCTTTCCAGCGGTGCAGCGCGGGCAGCGGGTCAAACTCGCCTTTGATGGGCCAATAAGCGCCAATCACGGTGTCTGGGCGGTCAAACAGCCAGATGCGCATGACGCGCTGCAAGGCCTCGGCCCGCGCCAATCGGTCCGGCAGATTCAACCGTTCTTCAATCAAGGCCTTTCGCAAGGCTTTCTTGGCTTGTGCTTTGTCCATAATCAACCCATGCCTTATTCAATCAAGCGACTGATACCGATTCTGACACTGCTGAGTGCACTGACCCTGACAGGTCTGGCCAGTTTTGCTGCGCAAGCGCAAAACAAGGGCGATGAGCTGATGCTGGAAATGCACCAGGCTTCGCGCAAAAACGACAAAGTCCGCCTGGCCGCGCTGCTGCCGCAGGTGCGGGGCCATGTGCTGGAGCCGCTCGCCGCCTATTGGGAACTGCGCGCACGGCTGGACACGGCACCCCACTCCGAAATTCGCGGTTTTCTGGACGCTTATGCGGGCAGCTACTACGAAGACCGGCTGCGCAACGACTGGCTGCTGCAGCTGGGCAAACGCCGCGACTGGGCCACCTTCACCGCCGAATACCCACACTTTCGCATGCGCGATGACCGCGAGGTGCGCTGCTATGCGCTGGCCACCGAGGCCATGAACAGCAAGGCCCATGTGGCCGACGAAGCCAAACGCCTGTGGTACGCCCTGCGCGAGGCCGACGATGGCTGCACTTATGTGGCCGACCATTTGCATTCAGGCAAACAAATCAACGGCCTGGACTTGTGGCGCAAGGCGCGCTTGGCCATGGACGCCAACCGCCCCAGACCCGCCAAAGACGCGGTGGACATCGAAGCCCCACGCTTGTCCGAGCAAGTGACCCTGATCCACGCCGACCCGGCCAAGTACCTGGACAAACGCATCATTGCCATCACACGAAATCGCAAGGAGCTGGCGGTTTTGGCCCTGATCCGCCTGGCCGCCAGCAACCCAGACGAGGCCGCAGCGCGACTGGACAAGCACTGGGACCTGATGCTCAGTGCCGAAGAGCGCCACTGGACCTGGGGCGTGATTGGCAAGCAAGCGGCCCAAAAACTGCAGGACAACGCCACCAGCTACTTTGCCAAAGTGCAAAAAGACAGTGATTTGAACGACGATCTGCTGGGCTGGAAGGTGCGCGCCGCCATGCGCCAGGGCCAGTGGCGGCAAGTGCTGAGCGCCACACAAGCCATGAGCCCCGAATCACAAAAAGACCCCACCTGGGTGTATTGGCGTGCACGCGCCCTGCTGGCCACCGCCGCCAGCGATGCCGCGCAAAAACAAGAAGCACACAAGCTGCTGCGCAGCATCGCCAGTGTGCGGGGCTTTTATGAACAATTGGCTCTGGAAGACCTGGGCCAGCCCATCGCCGTGCCCGAGCGCCCCGCCCCCCTCACGCCCCAGGAAAAGTCCGCCGCCTTGACCAACCCTGGCTTGCAACGTGCGCTGTACGCCATCAACATCGGCCTGCGCCCGGAAGGCAACCGCGAGTGGAACTACAGCACCAATTTGCACACGCCCGGCGGCATGAACGACCGCGAACTGCTGGCCGCGGCCGACCTGGCTTGCCAGCGCCAGGTGTGGGACCGCTGCATCAACACCAGTGACCGGACCCGCGACCTCATCGACTTTGAACAGCGCTTTCCGCTGCCCCTGCGCGACATCGTGGTGCGCCGGGCTGAGCAAATCCGTCTGGACCCAGCCTATGTGTACGGCCTGATCCGCCAAGAAAGCCGCTTCATCATGGACGCCCGATCGCATGTGGGGGCCTCGGGCCTGATGCAGGTCATGCCCGCCACCGCCAAATGGACCGCCAAAAAAATCGGCCTGAGCAGTTTCACCCCTGACCAGATCACCGACCGCGAGGTGAATGTGGCCATCGGCACGGGTTACCTCAAGCTCGTGCTGGACGACTTTGAAGGCTCCATGCCCATGGCGGCTGCCGCCTACAACGCCGGGCCTGGCCGCCCCCGCAACTGGCGCAATGGCCCGGTGCTCGAAGCGGCCATCTGGGCCGAGAACATCCCTTTCCATGAGACGCGTGATTACGTGAAAAAAGTGCTGTCCAACACCACCAACTACGCGGCGGTCCTGACGCGCCAGCCGCAATCCCTGAAAAGCCGCTTGGGTCAAGTCGGCCCCAGAAACACCGCCATGACCGAAGCCAGCAAAGATTTGCCCTGATGATCCAGCCCGATGATGTTTGCATGAACACTTTTTTGTGGGAGCAGCGCCCTCGCCGCGATCAAGTCTCGCAGACCACCACCCATCGCCCCGAGGGCGGGGCTCCCACAGGGATTGGCGTGCTGATCGCCAAGCCTTTTGATCCAGCCCGATGATGTTTGCATGAACGCTTTTTTGTAGGAGCGGTGCCCTCGCCGAGATCAAGCCTCGCAGACCACCACCCATCGCCCCGAGGGCGGGGCTCCCACAGGGATTGGGGTGCTGATCGCCAAGCCTTTTGATCCAGCGCGATGATGTTTGCATGAACACTTTTTTGTGGGAGCGGTGCCCTCGCCGCGATCAAGCCTCGCAGACCACCACCCATCGCCCCGAGGGCGGGGCTCCCACAGGGATTGCAGCGTTGATCACTGAGCCTTTTGGTCCAGCCCGATGATGTTTGCATGAACGCTTTTTTGTGGAAGCAGCGCCCTCGCCGAGATCAAGCCTCGCAGACCACCACCCATCGCCCCGAGGGCGGGGCTCCCACAGGGATTGGGGTTCTCAGGCAAAGCTGTTCACTTCTAACTTCACAGAGCCGGATCAATCGTCAGAGGCCTCCTGCATGTTCAGGCCTGCGGCGACGGCCCCAGCAACTCGTCCAGATTGGACTTGATTTTCTCTTCGATCTTTGCGCTATAAGCCCCCAGCAAAAAGCCCAGTTTCAGCTGCAGGTCAAAACGTGTGTCGGTCACAACCAACTCACCGCTCACACCACTGCGTGCAAAGCGCATGCGGTCTTCCGATTCGCCAGGTACTGACTCGCAAGCCATGCCCCACTCCTGCTCGGCCTGTTCGCGCCAGCGTTCGGCCACGGCGCGTGCCCCGGCCAGTCCCAGGGTGTGTTTTCGTTCGATGTTCAGTTCGGGCATGGTGTTTGAATGGGGTTTTTTGAAGGGTCAGGCTGTGGCCGCTGAATGGACAGTCGGCTTGAAGGCGGTATCGGTCGCAACCTCCACCAAGCAGTCGTAAAAAACGGGCGCACGGCCCAAGTCGGTCAGGTGCTGGCTGGTCAGCTCGTTCACGTTGGTGCCGTTCAGCCCCAGCTTGCGCCACCAAATGCCCAGGCCATTGACCACGCCGGGCCGCGCACGCTGGTTCACCCGCGCTTTGCAGTGGTAGGTGCCCCGGTCGTTGAACACACGCACCACCGCGCCGTCGGCAATGCCCCGGGCGGCTGCATCCTCAGGGTGCATTTCCAGCACTGGCTCGGCTTCGATGTCACGCAGGCTTTGCACGTTGACAAAGGTCGAGTTCAAAAAGTTACGCGCAGGCGGCGAGATCATGGCCAGCGGGTAGCGCCCACCGGGCGTGGCCAACTCGTAATTGGGCAGGTGGTCGGGCAGGCCATCCAAGCCCTGATCGGCCAGGCGCTGGCTGAAAAACTCGCACTTGCCCGAAGTCGATGGAAAGCCGCCTTGCGCAAAGGGCGCATCGGGCACGGGCAAAGAGGCGAAGCCATGCGCCAGCAGCTGATCAAAGTCCTTTTCATCGCCAATCGCGCTGCGGCACAGGCTTTCGTCGCTCTCGGCGAAACACGGGTCGTCAAACCCCATACGTGCAGCCAGCGCCCGGAAGATGTCGGTGTTGGTGCGTGCATCGCCCACGGGCGCAATCGCGGGGCGATTCAGCAGCAAGTCGGTGTGACCGTAGCTGGTGTGGATGTCCCAGTGCTCCAGCTGGGTAGTCGCGGGCAGAATGAAGTCGGCGTAATCGGCCGTGTCGGTCTGAAAATGTTCCAGCACCACGGTGAACAGGTCTTCGCGGCCAAAGCCCTGCACCACCTTGCCCGACTCGGGTGCAATCGCCACCGGGTTGCTGTTGTAAACGATCAAGGCTTCGATTTGCGGGCCAAACGTGGGCGATGACGGGCGAAGCAAGTCGTCGCCAATGGTACTCATGTTGATGGTGCGGGGGCGCCGCTCGCCCAGCAGGTCGGGCCGCTGCAAAGCCGCCCGGCGCACCGGGAAGTGCCCCGAGCTGCTGAGCAAGACCCCGCCCGCCCGGTGCCGCCACGCGCCCGTGAGCGCAGGCAGGCAGGCAATCGCCCGCACTGCGTTGCCGCCGCCGCGCACGCGCTGCATGCCGTAATTCAGGCGAATGGCGGCGGGTTGGGTGCTGCCCCAGTCGCGGGCCAGTTGGCGGATTTGCAGGGCCGGAACGCCGCACACCTCGGCGGCACGTTCGGGCGTCCATTGCAAAGCGCGGGCCTTCAAGGCGTCCCAGCCCAGGGTGTAGCGGTCGATGTAGTCTTGGTCGAGCCAGCCGTGCACGATCAGCTCGTGCATGAGGGCCAGCGCCAGCGCGGCGTCGGTGCCGGGGCGCAAGGCGATGTGTTCGTGGCATTTTTCGGCTGTCTCGCTGCGGCGGGGGTCGATGCACACCAGCTTCGCGCCGCTGCGCTTGGCCTCTTGAGCGATGCGCCAAAAGTGCAGGTTGCTGCCAATCGAGTTGCTGCCCCAGATGACGATCAGCTTGGATTCAGCAAAAAACTCCACCTTCATGCCCACCTTGTTGCCCAAGGTCTGGGTCAGCGCTTCGGCCCCGGCCGAGGCACAAATTGTGCGGTCCAAGAGCGACGCGCCCAGCTGGTGGAAAAACCGCGCCGCGATCGACTCGCTTTGCACCAGGCCCATGGTGCCCGCATAGCTGTAAGGCAAGATGGCTTGCGGGTCGCGGGCAGCAATTGTTTTCAGGCGTGTCGCGATGTCGTCCAGGGCTTCATCCCAACTCACGGGCTCAAACTGGCCCGAACCTTTGGGGCCGACACGTTTGAGCGGCTGCAAAAGACGCTCGGGGTGATAAGTGCGTTCGGTGTAGCGTGCCACCTTGGTGCACAGCACGCCATCGGTCAGGGCGTGGGCCGGGTTGCCCTGCACCTTGGTCGCACGGCCGTTTTCTACCGTGGTCAACAAGGCGCAGGTATCGGGGCAATCGTGTGGACAAGCGCCTCGCACGGTGATGGGGGTGTCGGTGGTGGTCATGTGGCAAAGCTGAAGCTGGAAGCGAGATTGTCGGGTATCAGCTATGGCTTTGCCGGGGCTGAAGCCACCGACCTGCAAAAGACCTTCCCCCCGTAGGTCGGTAGCTTCAGCTCCGACATTCTTCGCTTCGGCTAAGGCCCATGTCGGGGCTGAAGCCACCGACCTACAAAAGACTCTCCCCCCGTAGGTCGGTAGCTTCAGCTCCGACATTCTTCGCTTCGGCTAAGGCCCATGTCGGGGCTGAAGCCACCGACCTACAAAAGACTCTCCCCCCGCAGGTCGGTAGCTTCAGCGCCGACATTCTTCGCTTCGGCTAAGGCCCCATGTCGGGGTTGAAGCCGCCGACCTACAAATACTGCGCCCCCTGTAGCCACCACTTCGCAAGCGAAGGATCACGGGAAAACCCTGATACCCGATGTCCCCCAAGCGCACAGGGGTGATGGCGTGGCTCAGGAAGTCCCGCTAGACTGTTCAGCATGAAAATCATCGACTCCATCCTCACCGACGCGGCCAGCATTGCGGCCATTCGCAAAGACATCCACGCTCACCCCGAGTTGTGCTTTCAGGAGGTGCGCACCGCCGACGTGGTGGCGCAGCAGCTGACGGACTGGGGCATCCCGATTCACCGCGGCATGGGCACCACCGGGGTGGTGGGCATCGTGCACGGGCGTGACGGCGGCGCTTGCGGTCGCGGCATTGGCCTGCGCGCTGACATCGACGCCCTGCCCATGCAGGAGTTCAACACCTTTGCCCACGCCAGCAAACACCAAGGCAAGATGCACGCTTGCGGCCACGACGGCCACACCGCCATGCTGCTGGCAGCGGCCAAGCATTTCTCCAAGCACCGCGACTTTGACGGCACGGTGTATTTGATCTTCCAACCCGCCGAAGAAGGCGGCGGCGGTGCCCGCGAGATGATCAAGGACGGCTTGTTTGACAAGTTCCCCATGCAGGCCGTGTTTGGCATGCACAACTGGCCGGGTGCCCCGGTGGGCACTTTCGCCGTGAGCGCCGGCCCCGTGATGGCGTCGAGCAACGAGTTCAAAATCGTCATCCGTGGCAAAGGCAGCCACGCCGCGCTGCCGCACAACGGTATCGACCCGGTGCCCATCGCCTGCCAGATGGTGCAAGGCTTTCAGACCATCATCACCCGCAACAAAAAGCCGGTGGATGCAGGCGTGATCTCGGTCACCATGATCCACGCGGGCGAAGCCACCAACGTGGTGCCCGATTCGTGCGAGCTGCAGGGCACCGTGCGTACCTTCAGCATTGAAGTGCTCGACCTGATCGAAAAGCGCATGAAGCAAGTGGCCGAGTCCATTTGCACGGCCTTTGATGCGCAATGCGAATTCGACTTCCACCGCAACTACCCACCCACCATCAACAGCCCTGCCGAAGCCGAGTTTGCCCGTCAAGTCATGGGCGGCATTGTGGGGGCCGACCATGTGGTGGCCCAGGAGCCCACCATGGGCGCAGAAGACTTCTCGTACATGTTGCAGGCCAAACCCGGCGCCTATGTGTTCATCAGCAATGGCGATGGCGCACACCGCGAAATGGGCCACGGCGGCGGCCCCTGCACGCTGCACAACCCCAGCTACGACTTCAACGACGACCTGATCCCGCTGGGCGGCACCTATTGGGTGGAATTGGCCACACAGTGGCTGGCCAATCCGACACAAACCGCTTGAAAAGAAAACCTGCATGACAGATATCCAAACCGGCTTTTCCAAAAGCTACGCCGAAGCTCGCCAGAAGTTTTTGAACGCTGCAAAGTCTGCGGGCTTGAGCGTTGACGCCAACATCCACCCTTTGAAGGGCCGTGACGGCGAAGAGCTGGCCATGGACGTGGTGCTGGACGGTGCACCCGACGCCCAGCAGCTGCTGATCGTCAGCAGCGCCTGCCACGGCGTGGAGGGCTATTGCGGCTCGGGTGTGCAAATCCACGCCCTGCAAAACACCGCTTGGCGCGATGCGTGCAAGGCCAGTGGGGTGGCCGTGCTTTACATCCACGCCCTCAACCCGCACGGGTTTTCGCATGTTCGACGCGTGACCCACGAAAACGTGGACATCAACCGCAACTTTCAGGATTTCACGAAACCCCTGCCTGCCAACGACGCTTACCAGGAAATCCACCCGCTGCTGCTGCCCGAAGTCTGGCCTCCGGATGCCGCCAATGCGGCAGCCACTGCCCAGTACATTGCCCAGCGTGGTATGAAAGCCTTCCAGGCCGCTGTCTCGAAAGGCCAACACGACTTTCCTGACGGTCTGTTTTTTGGCGGCCAAGCCCCCACTTGGAGCAACCTCACGGTGCGTCAGGTGCTGCAAAAGTACGGCCAGCAATGCCAAAAAATGGCCTGGATTGACTTGCACACGGGTCTGGGCCCCAGCGGCGTGGGCGAGCGCATCTTTGCTTGCGCCGACGACGCAGCGGCCTACACCCGCGCCAAGGCCTGGTGGGGCCAGGGCATCACCTCCATTTACGACGGCTCGTCGACCTCGGCTTTCCTCACAGGCCTGATGTGGATGTCGGCCTACCAAGAGTGCCCGCAAGCCGAATACACCGGCATTGCCATGGAATACGGCACACAAACGCAAGACCTGGTCATTGGCGCACTGCGTGGCGACCACTGGTTGCACCTGCACCCCGAAGCCCCCGATGCCCTGCGCCAGCAAATCAAGCAGGCGCTGATGGACGCGTTTTACGTCGATACCGACGAGTGGCGCACCCAAATCGTTGACCAAGCCATGGACGCCATGCAGCAGGCGATCACGGGTTTGAGCGAATGAGCAAACCCCGCGTTCTGGTGCTGGGTGGCAGCGGTTTTGTGGGTCGGCAGGTCTGCGAACAACTGGCTCGTCTGGGCAATGACATCACCGTACCCACGCGACGCGCCCTGCATGCCGCCTGCGTGCAAAGCTTACCGGGCCTGACGGTGATAGAAGCTTCGGTGCACAGCGAGGCCGATCTGGCCCGCCTCATGCCCGGCCATGATGCGGTGGTCAATTTGGTGGCTGTGCTCCATGGTGATGAAGCACGTTTTGAGCAGGTGCATGTTGACTTGCCGGCCAAGATCGCTCGCGCCATGAAAGACGCCCATGTGCAGCGATTGGTCCATGTCAGTGCGCTGGGTGCCCATGAGCATGGGCCCTCGATGTACCAACGAAGCAAGGCCAAGGGTGAAGCGGTGTTGCGTCATGCCAAGCTTGACCTGACGATCTTGCGTCCCAGCGTGATCTTTGGTGCCGAAGACAAGTTCCTCAACCTGTTTGCCGACCTGCAAGCCTTGGTGCCCTTCATGCCTTTGGCAGGCAGCCAGACCCGTTTTCAACCCGTTTGGGTGGGTGATGTGGCTCGCGCCGTGGTGACTTGTCTGCAAAAGCCCGAAACCATTGGCCAAACCTATGAGTTGTGCGGCCCCGATGTGCTGACCTTGGGTGAGCTGGTTCAGCGTGCAGGGCAGTGGGCTGGTGTGAACCACGGCCGAGGTCGCCCGATCTTGGCTTTGCCGCATTGGGTGGGCTGGTTGCAGGCTGCGGCCATGGAACTGGCTCCGGGCGAACCGCTGATGAGTCGGGACAACCTGGCTTCGATGAAGGTGGACAACGTGGCCACAGGTGAGCTGCCTGGCCTGACGGCGCTGGGCATCAGTGCCGCGTCGGCTGAGGGCGTGGCATCGGCTTATCTGGGCCATCGCGGTCCTCGCAGCCGCCTCAACCACTGGCGCGAACACGCGGGACGCTGAAACCAGGTCAGCCAAGATCTCGGACTTTGCTGACGCACTCAAGCCTGTCAGTACACCTGTCGCGCAACACCCGCCCCCGTGTGCCTGCAAGGCTGGCACTTGCAACAGGTCATGAGCTCAGCCTCCGCTAACATGTCGGGCTTGATTCACGGGAGAAAACAATGATCCAGCTCTACATTGCCAACAAAAACTATTCATCGTGGTCCATGCGCCCCTGGGTGCTGCTGCGCCAGGCGGGAATCGACTTTGAAGAGGTCTTTGTCCGCTTTGACAGCTTCGCGCCCGACTCGCAGTTCAAGGCCGCGCTCAAAGACGTCAACCCGGTGGGCAAGGTGCCCGTGCTGGTGCACGATGGCCTGGCCGTTTGGGACACCATGGCGATTGCCGAATATGTGGCCGAGCAGTTCCCCGACAAACAACTCTGGCCGCAAGACCGCGCCGCCCGGGCACGGGCGCGCAGCATCTGCGCCGAAATGCACAGCGGCTTTGTGGGCTTGCGCAGCGCCTGCCCCATGAACATCGAGGCGCACCTGCCCGACATCGGGGCTTTGGCGCTGCGCGACAAGCCCGCTGTGCGCGCCGACCTGGGCCGCATCTGCAGCCTGTGGAGCGGCCTGCTGCAAGAACACGGCGGCCCCATGCTGTTTGGCCAATTTTCTGTGGCCGACGCCTACTTTGCCCCGGTGGTCATGCGCCTGAAAACCTACGCCCTGCCGGTGCCGGCCGATGTGGCCGCCTACATGGAGCGCGTGTGCGCCCTGCCTGGCGTCAAAGCCTGGATCGATGAGGCGCTGGCCGAGCAGGACTTCATCGACTTCGAAGAGCCTTTCCGGCTTTCTCGCTGAAGGCAGACACGGACATGCAGGTTTTTGTCGTTGGCGGTGCGGTGCGTGATGCCTTGATGGGTGAACGCGTCAATGACCGCGACTGGGTGGTGGTGGGCAGCACGCCCGAAGCCATGACCGCGCAGGGCTTTTTGCCCGTGGGCAAGGACTTTCCGGTGTTTTTGCACCCGCAAACCCGCGAGGAATACGCCCTCGCCCGCACCGAACGCAAAACGGCGCGGGGCTACAAAGGCTTTGCGGTGCAGGCCGCGCCCGACGTCACGCTCGAAGAAGACCTGGCCCGGCGCGACCTCACGGTCAACGCCATGGCTGTGCCCGAGGCACTGGCGCACCAGCCACCCAGCACCTGGGCTGGACACATCGTTGACCCTTTTGACGGTCAGCGCGACCTGCAGACCAAAGTGCTGCGCCATGTCACACACGCCTTTGCCGAAGACCCGGTGCGCATCCTGCGGCTGGCACGCTTTGCGGCGCGTTTTGCCGACTTTTCTGTGGCGAGCGACACCCTGGCACTGATGAGCCAGATGGTCGAAGACGGCGAGGCGGACCACCTGGTGCCCGAGCGCGTCTGGCAGGAGTTGGCGCGTGGGTTGATGAGCACAAAACCCTCGCGCATGTTTGAAGTGCTGCGTGCCTGTGGCGCTCTGAAGGTGCTGCTGCCTGAGCTGGACTGCCTGTGGGGTGTTCCCCAGCGGGCCGAATACCACCCCGAGATCGACACGGGCGTGCACATGATGCTGGTGATGGACATGGCCGCCCGCCTGAACACGCCGCTGTCGGTGCGTGTGGCCTGCCTGATGCACGACCTGGGCAAAGGCACGACACCCGCCGAGGTGCTGCCGCGCCACATCGGCCACGAAGGGCGCAGCGTCAAATTGCTGCAAAAGGTGTGTGAGCGCCTGCGCGTGCCGATCGAGGGCAAAGAACTGGCCGAAGTGGTGGCGCGTGAACACGGCAACATCCACCGCAGCGCCGAACTGGGGCCAGAAGCCTTGATGCGTTTGCTCGACCGTTGTGACGCCATTCGCCAAGCCGAGCGCTTTGCACGGGTGCTGCAAGCCTGCGAATGCGATGCGCGGGGACGGCTGGGGTTTGAAGAGGTGGCTTACCCACAGGCCGAGCGCTTGCTCAAAGCCCAGCAGGCCGCGCTGTCGGTCGAAACCGCACCCATCGCGCAGGCAGCGGCCGCACAAGGCCTCAAAGGTCCGCAAATCGGCGAGCAAATCTCCAAAGCCCGCGTCAAAGCGGTCGCAGCTTCTTTGTAGGAGCCCACCCCGTGGGCGATGGGCTTGAAGGGCGTGTCTCGGGTCAATCGCACACGAGGGGAGGCTCCTACACCAAGATGCGTTTTGATCCCCTCACAAATGCGAACGCGTCCAGTCGGCGATGTCTTGCGCCGTGCGGAAAGCACCCGCCTGACGGGCGACTTCCTTGCCGCCAACAAACAATGCGAGTGTGGGGATGCTGCGGATGTTGAAACGGGCGGCAATGGCCTGCGCTTCTTCGGTGTTGAGTTTGGCCACCCGCACTTGGGGCTCCAAGAGGCCAGCGGCCTGCTCATAAGCCGGGGCCATCATCCGGCATGGACCGCACCAAGGGGCCCAAAAATCGACCAGCACCGGCACATGGCTTCGGCCGATGTGCTTGTCAAAGTTGGCCGCGTCCAGTGCCAGCGGATGGCCGTCAAAAAGAGCTTGGTGGCACTGCCCGCAATCAGGTGCGTGCTGCAAATCAGCCTCACGCACGCGGTTGGTGGTGTGGCAATGCGGACAAACAATGTGCAAGGCTTTGGCTGAATCGGTCATGGAATCCCCTGTATTTCAAAAACACTTGGGGGCCATGCTGCACGATTCAAGGCCTCACCGCCCTGATTCAGGTCAAGGCGAAGCGCCGGACAAGCTCAGCGAGCGGGCGGACGACGGGGTGCCATGGGCGCGCGACCCGCCAAGTGACGGAAGCTGATGCGGCCTTTGCTCAGGTCATAAGGCGAGAGTTCGAGCGTCACACGGTCGCCCGCCAAAATGCGGATGTGGTTCTTGCGCATCTTGCCAGCCGAATAAGCAATCAGTTGGTGGCCGTTGTCCAAGGTCACACGAAAACGGGTGTCGGGCAACACCTCGTTGACCACGCCCATCAGTTCAATCAGTTCTTCTTTAGCCATTTAAAACGTCTTTCTCAAAGCAGGATCGGTTTTGTCGTCTGGCGCTCTACCCACAACATGCCTTCATCGAGGGCGTATTGGCTGGCGGCGGCAGGGGTTGCAAATTCGGGCACAAACCGCATCACGCGGTCGGTGCTGGCGCTGCCACGGCCACTGGCCACGGACACTTGCGCGCCAAATGCGCCATTGGGCAAAGCCCTGGAGCACGGCTGAATTCGGAATTTTCCCATGGAGATGGGTTGGTGTGAACAATATGAAAGAGTCATGTATTTTAACGAAGGGGGTCGAACCGCTTTTTTCGGCCCTCTTGGGGGCTGTGCAGCGGCACGGGTCTTGGCATGTCCTGCTGCCAAAAAAGCGCCCCCATACGCAGACCGCAAGGCCTGCCCAACAACAGCACCGTGCAGAGGTGCGTCAAAAAGGAAGCAAAAAATCGTCTGGGCCCAGCTCTTAAAAAGCATGGCGGGCGATGAGCACAGTGGAGGACAAGACTGGCATCCCTCTGCCGGGATGCGCTATCGGCTCGGTAAGAGCGAGATGGGCATAAGTCGCCAATGGCGTGTCGCACTGTAACACGTTCGGGGTTTGGCGCGCTTGTTGCACCTGACCCTGATCTTCAGACACCTTGTTTCTGGAGGCCTTGACTCACCGATTGACTCAAGCGCTGCGCGTACTGGTTCATCCAAAGAGCAAAGGTTTGGCCAAAGCCGAGGAAAAGCGCCTGGCCTGCAGGTGAGTTGGCTTGTGCCAGTAATTGCTGAAGCTCGGAAATGCCAAAACTCTTGTTCACATGCGCAGCGTGCGCCAACACCCATTGCGACATTTGACTGCGCATCACGAACCGTTGCTGCTCCAAGTGGTCCTGTAGCTGGTTGAAAGTGGGTTTACCCGGTTGATCGGGCATCGCCGACACCATCGCCCACTCCATGGCCAAACTCATGGCCATGTTCATGGAAACGGCCCGATCCACCGCCATGGTCGCATCCACCACGGATTGGAGCAAGGCCATTCGAGCAGTGTCTGCGGCCAATTCAGCCATGATTTTGGGTGCGTTCTCCATCACAAAACCCATGGTTTGAGCGCTTGCGCCTTGGATATCGGCGAGTGCAATTTTCTGGCCCAAAGGCGTTTTGTAAAACACGGTCCAGGCTTGCAAATGTTCAGAACCCAGACCTTTGAGCAGCAAGGCCAAGGCTTGGGGTTCAAGTTGCTTCAAGTCATAAACCTCACGACTTGAGCGCAAAACCAATTTAGCCAATTTAGGCGGCATGCCCTTAGCTTGAGCCTGCTGCAAACCCAAGTCAAATTGTTCGGGTATTTGTCGCAAAGATTCAAGCAAAGCCATCTGCGTCATGAGCCAACGGCCCGCTTCTTCGTCTTGCTTCATTACTGAAGCGGGCTTGTCCGGACTTGGATGGACTTGCGCTACTGCTGTCATTCCCGACAGACCCAACCCCAACAAGCAAGCCCAGATATAGCCTTGATTTGAACCTTTGAATCCTTTTTTCATTTTTACCCCCTCCCTTTTAATCGATCTGTAACGCGAACAAACCACTCAATTGGACTGCCTTTGATGGGCAAGCATTTGCAAGGCCATACCGGTATGTCGCACTGGTGTTTTAGTGAAAAAAATACCCACCTGCTTGGCTTCGGCCTGCATGGGCAAAATCGCCAAAAACTTCCCGGATAAATCGGCGTTTTCTGAATCTTGGCGCGTTTGCCACATGGCCAAAAATTGTTGTCGGCTGTAAGTCCTGTTGCCCAAACTGGGATCGGCCAACCACACGGTGTCCTGGTTGATGCCTCGCAACACAGAAAAGTGGTCGTTCTTTCGATGCTTGACATAGACAATGACGGGCATTTTCAAGCGTGTGAGCTGCTCCCAACTGGCCGCAAATCCTTGCGCCCTGAAGCCAAACTGCGGTATGGCCTTGGCCATGTCTTCAAAACTGGCCCGTCCATCGCCTTTGTCCATGGCCTTGAGAAGCGCTTCCTCTGTCAAATCTTGGCCATAAAAATAGTTCAGCAAGGTGGCCAACGAAGCGGCACCGCACGAGTAATCCAAGTCTTGCTTGACCACTTGCGCATCTCGCAGAGTTTTCCAATTTTTGATTGGCACTTGCAACACATCGCTGTGCGTGTTGACCATCGCAGTCGACATTTGAGCTTGAACGCCATGGGCGACGCCCAGGCTCAAAACTCCCAACCAAAGCCAAATCCTCCAAGCTTGTCTCCCCATCATGTTTGGCCCTCATCACTAAATTTAATGTGCTTTTTTGGGTCGTACCAAATACAAGCCAACAAACCCACCCCACAACCAGAAAAAAGCAATGCCATGAAATATGCCCACTCCAAAGAGTTGAAGGCCCAAATCGCTACTTTTGGGAAAAGCAACGAGCTGGCGGCAAATAACACTCCCAAAATGAACAAGCCCAATCCGGCACGACGAAATCGTCGCTTTTCCGAATTGGACTTGCCTGCCATCCACTGAGCGATCTCAGGCAATACCAAATCCAAAAGATCGAATGGAAAGGCCATTAGGAATTACCAGCGTTGACGGAAACTATGGTACCAACTGGGGATTGTTCGCCATCCAGTGTTGGCCATCCATGTCGTTGCGACCGCAATTTGGGGTGCATAAAAATACATCCAAAACCAAGCACCCTAGGTATCCTTCATCTCCTGCCCAGACAAGGCCACCAACTGCATCGGCTTTCCGGCTTGCTCGAACATCGTGTTGATGTCGGCCTGACTGAAGGTCGCAACTGGCATGGCTTGCGGACTCTGCGCCTGTACTTCAGTGGCCTGCGCCTGTACCGCCATCAGGCTGGCTGCCACCAGCGCGAGTGCGGCATGTTTGAACTTACTCATAATAGACTCCTCATTTTGAAAACTACAACAACAAGCCTCGAAACAGACTCCCGAGGCACCTTTGGCAGCGTGGTCGCGCGGCCAACTTCATTGGCGGTGTATCAGCACCACCAATTCCTGTCGGGCGGCGTTGGCCGCCCGCTTTTTTTCAAAACGTGTACAACCAACTCGTCCGCAATTCAGCACCACCTTGGCCTGATGCATTGAGTTTGAAACTGGTGTTGAGGGTGTTGCCCTTGTCAAAGCCATAGCCCACACCCAAAATCAAATCGGTCCCTGTTCGGGCTAAACCTTGGGCTTGACCGTCTATTCGTTCGGCTGTGCGACGTGTCCATTGAACGCCGGTGGTCAATGTCACGCGGTCGTTGACGGCAAAGGACACCGACGGGTTGAGCAGGAGCAAGTTGCCGGGCTTAACAGTTTGTGCGCCGTCTTGTCGGTGTTGGCTGAAACGGTAGGCTCCGGTGAACGAAAAAACCACGGGATCAATGGCTTTGTAGGCCGTCACGCCCAACATTGTGGATTTAAAACTGGCACTGGTATTGCTTTGCTTTTCACGCAAAGCCAATTCGGCAAACCCCAGAACAGCAGGTGTTTCATCGTCCTTTTTGAATTGGTAGTTGACCCCCGCCCACGCGTCGGCAAAACCAGAGTCACTGCTTTTGGCGAATCCACCCGCACCGCTGATGCGCTGCTGGGAATGGGTGCCACTCAAACGTGTATAAATTTCTGCCTTGCTGGTGAGGCCGTAACGCAAACCAAACGTTGCCACGCGGGTGTCGCTGTTGCCCGTGCTCTCGCCGACAAGCGAGGGCAAGGTAACGAACGATGTGGCTCCCGTTTGTACTGTGATGGGCTCACCTGCAAACACCCCTTGGCGATTTGCATTGGCATACGCCAGCGACAAGTCCAATTTGAACTTGCCTTTGTCGGTAATCAGGTCTTCCACGGTCATAGGCAAATCCGCCCGAGCGGGCAGTACTACCGATAAGAACAGGCCAGCAATCAAGATGCGTAGAAACATGGAGATCGTCATTTAAGTAAAACTTTTGATGTAAAAATTTTACTCACTCCCCCCCCTATGAAGTCAACCAAAACCCTGAAAATTTAGGGTTGATGGCTGAAGAAAAACTGCTGAATGCAGTCCGCTCAAACCCAGCGTGCGATGCCTGCAGCCACCATGCTCAGCAGCAAAGTGCTGGCAATAGGAAGGAAAAATTCACGCCCGAACAGACGAAATCGGAAGTCGCCTGGCAGGCGGCCAAAGCCCAACTTTTGCAGCCAAGGCTGCAAACCGCTGAACACAATGAGCACCAGCAACACCACAATCAACCAACGCAACATACCGTTCCTTCGAAGACGTTTACAGGCGGTGCGAGCGGTCACCACGGGCAAAACCCTGGGCGGACACATCGGCGGAGGTGGAAAAACCGATCACCTTGAACAACTCGCCCATTTCGTGCTCGTTGATCAGGCGCTGGGCCTGGCTGCGCTCGGCCAAACTGGCGTTTGCCATGCGCTCGGCCAAACCCAGGTTCAGCAAAAACCAGGCTTGGCTGGTGTAGCCCAACACATTCAGCCCGGCATTTTGCGCCGCCAAGGCCACCCCGGTGAAGTTGACATGGGCGGTGATGTCTTTTTGGCCCACCGCCACCAAGGGGTTGTCGTCGGCTTGGTGCAGCTGGTGGCACATGACGGTGCCCATGTGGCGCTGCGGGTGAAAGTATTCGGCCTCAGGAAAACCGTAATCCAAAAAGAACGCCGCCCCGCCGCGTCCGACCAGCAGCCGCTCGGCCAGGCTGGTGGTGAAGGCCTCGGCTTGGGGGTGGATTTCGGTCAGGTAATCGTGCTCGCCTTCGATCTCGAGGGGCGGACGCAAGTCGGTGATGCGATCTTGCCAAGCGAATTCTTCTCCAGCGCTGACCACCCCGCGCTCGTGCCAGACGCCTTGCGTGCGCTGCAGCAGCTGCACCGGCATGGCGTCCAGCACCTCATTGCCCACCACCACGCCCTCGATGGCACCGGGCCAGGCATCCAGCCAACGCACTTTGTTGGCATGTTTGAGCAAAGTGTCGGCCTGCCGAGTGCGCAAAGTGCCCGACAAATCGATGATGGTGTAGCGGCTGACGGCGTCACCCAAACTGTCCAACAACTGCAGGGCCAGAGCCCCGGTGCCTGCGCCAAACTCCCAGACTTCGTCCGTGCCTGTGGCGGCCAGCGCCTCGTTCACCTGCACCGCCAGGGTCTGGCCAAACAAGGGCGACATGCCCGGCGCGGTCACAAAATCGCTGCCCGAGGACGGCATGGCACCAAATTTCTGCAAGACATTGGTGTAATAACCCAGCCCTGGCTCGTACAGAGCCATGGCCATGAAACGGTCAAAACCCATCCAGCCACCCGCTTGCGCGATGACTTGGTGGATGCGCAGAGTCAGCTCAGGGGGAAGTGGGTAAGCGTCGGTCACGCTGCGATTATCCTTTGTCTGCCTTTCACAGACACGCTATCCCCCTGCCCACGCAGTCGGCAGGGCCATCGCCGATAATTGTCCCTTTTAACCTTCGCAGCGGCATCTTCTTGAAACACGTTCTGATCACTGGCGGCGCACTGCGTCTGGGCGCGACTTTGTGCCGGGCATTCGCGCAAGCGGGCTGGCAGGTGTGGTGCCACTACCAGCGCTCTGCTGATGCGGCCTTGGCGCTGCAAAACACACTGCAAACCGAATTTGAGACCCAAGGTGCCACCGTCCGCTTGGTGCAAGCCGACCTGTCACAAAGCGTTGAGGTCGAGCGCATGATGGCGCACATCATGCAGACCACCGGGCCGCTCGATTGTTTGGTGAACAATGCCTCACTCTTCGAGCCGGACGAGGGCAAGCAAATGGACCTGCCCGGCGCGCGCCAGCAACTCGAAGTGAATTTGATCGCACCCATGCTGCTGGCCTCGCTGATGGCCCAGCAGGCCGCGCCCAAGGCCACGCCCGGCCAGCGCAGCGTGGTCCACATCCTGGACCAAAAGGTGTTCAACCTGAACCCGGACTATTTTTCGTACACCGTCTCCAAACTGGCGCTGGAGCGTGCTGTGGCCTTACAGGCGCAAGCCTTGGCCCCCTTGCGCGTATGCGGGGTGGCCCCGGGCCTGATGTTTTTGAGCGGCCCACAAACCCAAGAGAACTTTGACCGCAACAGCCGCGTGAACCTGCTGCGCGAGCCGATCGATCCGGCGCAGGTGGCTGCCACTTGCGTTTTTCTGGCGCAAAACCCCTGCATCACGGGCACCACGGTGTGTGTGGACAACGGCCAACACCTGGTGCCTCTGGCGCGCGACGTGATGTTTTTGGGTGAACCGAAAGACCCTGCATGAGCGAGCTGATGACCGATTTGGCGCTGAATTGCCGCCGCCTGTTTTTGCGAAACCACACGGTGGACGTGCGCATTGGTGCGCACGACTTTGAAAAGCTCGGCCCCCAGCGCATCGTCTTCAATGTGGAACTGTTCGTGCCCTACAGCGCATCCACTCCCACACAAGACGACCTGGCCGAGGTGGTGGACTACGACTTCATCCGCGAGGTGATTGCGCGCCGGGTGGCCCAAGGTCACATCGTGTTGCAAGAGACTTTGTGCGATGACCTGATGCGCGAGCTGATCGCGCACCCGCAGGTGCAAGCGGTGCGCCTGTCCAGCTGTAAACCCGATGTGTACCCGGACTGCGAAGCGGTTGGGGTTGAAATCTTTCAAATCAAAAGCCCGACATGAAAACCCCTGCCGGACACCAAACCCTGGAGTTGACCGGTTTGCGCTTTGACGCCAACCTGGGCATCCTAGAACACGAAAAAACCGACCCGCAACCGATTCAGGTCGATGCCGAGCTGAACCTGGGCACGCAGCCGCTGCTGCCCAGCGACGACGACATTCACTCGGTGCTGGATTACCGCAAAGTGCGCAAGATCATCATCGACGAATGCACCGCCGAGCACATCAACCTGCTCGAAACCATGATCGGCAAACTCTCGAACCGCCTGATGCAGTTGCCCGGCGTGTTGGGCGTGCGCGTCAAGATTGCCAAACTTGAAATTTTTGAAGACTGCGAAGTGGCCATTCGCATGGAAACCGGACAGTGGTGAACCTCATGAACACAGATACAGAAGCAGACAACGCCTGGGTACAAGCACAAGCCGAATCAGAGGCTGCCAAAGCGATCAAGATCGAACGCGAAACCCACAAACTCGAAAAACGCCTGTGCCGCCAAATGGGCCAAGCCATCAGTGACTTCAACCTGATCGAAGCGGGCGACCGCATCATGGTCTGCATGTCGGGCGGCAAAGACAGCTACGGCATGCTGGACATCCTGCTCAAGATGAAGGCTCGCGCCCCGGTGGACTTCGAGCTGGTGGCGGTCAACCTGGACCAAAAGCAGCCGGGGTTTCCGGACCACATCCTGCCCGCTTACCTCAAAGAGCTGGGCGTGGAGTACCACATCGAGACGCAAGACACCTACTCGATCGTGAAAGACAAAATCCCTGAAGGCAAGACCATGTGCAGCCTGTGCTCGCGTCTGCGTCGGGGCATTTTGTACCGCGTAGCACGGGAGCTCAAGTGCAACAAGCTCGCGCTCGGCCACCACCGCGACGACATGCTGCAGACCTTCTTTTTGAACATGTTCTTTGGCGGCAAGCTCAAAGGCATGCCCCCAAAACTGGTCAGTGACAACGGCGAGTTCATGGTGATCCGCCCACTGGCCTATGTGGCCGAGACCGACCTGATCCGTTGGGCAGAGCACCGACAGTTCCCCATCATTCCGTGCACCCTGTGTGGCAGCCAGGAAAACCTGCAGCGCCTGCAAGTGGGCAACATGCTGCGCGAGTGGCAAAAGAAGCACCCTGGCCGGATTGAAAACATGTTTGCGGCGCTGCAAAATGTGGTGCCTTCGCACTTGATGGACGCCAAGCTGTACGGCTTCAAGGACCTGAAAATCACCGGCATTGCCGACGATGCAGGCGACAAGGCCTTTGACGAAGAAGAGTTCAAGGAAGCGTCCTTGCCCGGCATTCAGGTCATCTCGATGTGATCCTCAGGAGTCCACCCATGCTCAAAGATACCCCGCAGATCATTCGGCTCGTTCAAGTGTTTCTGGCCACACTGGCTTTGACGCTTTTAAGCGGCTGCGCATCCATGCGCTTGGTGGACAGCGATGTGGTCTCTGTGGCGGCGGTGCCGCCCGGCATGAGTTTGCAAGGGGCCAAATACCGCTTCGAGCGCCTGCCTTCGCAAGCCAACAACCCCGAAGCGGGTCTGGCCGAGCAACAGGCCCAAGCCGCCATGACAGCCGTGGGTTTGGTGCGTGACGATGCCGGTGCCAGCCTGAGTGTGATGGTGGGCTTCAATGGCACCCAGTACCCAGCCGACCCGTGGGGCCGCCCCATCACCGGGCCAGGCTGGATTCCCCAGGGCAGCATCAGCATCGGATCGGGGTTCGGATCGCACATCGGATTGGGCATGGGCATGCGCTTTCCGCCGCCCACGCATTACCGACGCGAGGTCAGCCTGATCATGCGCGACCTCAAATCGGGCCAGGTGGTGTACGAAACCCGCGCCAGCCACGCGGGCCCCTGGAGCGACAGCGTGCCGATTTTTGCCACCTTGTTTCAAGCTGCACTGGCCAATTTCCCCAACCCGCCTGCTGGCCCACGTCGGGTCAACATTGAGCTGCCGCGCTGAAGCCAACACGACATGGAACCGACCCGCATTCTGGCCATCCGCCACGGAGAAACCGCCTGGAACGTCGACACCCGACTGCAAGGCCATCTGGACATCCCTCTGAACGACGTGGGTCTGCGCCAGGCGCAACACTTGGCCCAGGCATTGGTGCAGCGTGACGCCATGGATGCGATTTACGCCAGTGACTTGTCTCGCGCCCACACCACAGCCTTGGCCATTGCGCAGGCCACGGGTCAAACCGTGACCACGCACCCCGGGCTGCGCGAACGACACTTTGGTGCCTTTCAAGGTCGGACTTTTGCCGAGATTGAAGTCGAGTTGCCCGATCACGCTTGGCACTGGCGCAAACGAACGCCCGACTGGGTACCGCCTGAGGGTGGCGAATCGTTGGAAATGTTGCGCGAGCGCATTGTGGGTACAGTCAGCGAACTGGCCGCACGGCACCCCGGTCAGCAAATCGTGATGGTGGCCCACGGGGGGGTGCTGGACATTCTGTACCGCGCGGCCACCCGATTGGATTTACAAGCCCCTCGCACTTGGCAACTGACCAACACCGCCGTCAACCGGCTGTTGTGGACACCGCAGGGCTTGTCCTTGGTGGGCTGGGGCGACACCTCGCACCTGGATGCGCTGGGCCAAGACGAAACGAGCGCCTGAGCGGCTACATCATTGCCCAAACGACTTGGGCGGCGTGACGCCCAAATGCTTGAAAGCCGCCAGTGTGGCGATGCGCCCACGCGGGGTGCGCTGCAAATAGCCTTGCTGGATCAAATACGGCTCGATCACATCTTCGATGGTGTCGCGCTCTTCGCCGATGCTGGCGGCGATGTTGTCCAAGCCCACAGGCCCGCCGTCAAAACGGTGGATCACCGCTTCCAGCAGTTTGCGGTCCATCAGGTCAAAGCCTTCGGGGTCCACGTCCAGCATGACCAGGGCCTTTTGCGAGATGGCCTTGTGGATGGTGCCGTCGCCCTTCACATCCGCATAGTCGCGCACACGGCGCAGCAGGCGGTTGGCAATGCGCGGCGTGCCGCGTGAGCGGCGAGCAATCTCAAACGAGCCTTCTGGGTCAATCGGCGCTTTGAGCAGCCCGGCGCTGCGGGTCACGATGCGGGTCAGCTCCTCGGGTGTGTAGAACTCCAGCCGCGACACGATGCCAAAGCGGTCGCGTAAAGGATTGGTGAGCATGCCCGCACGGGTGGTCGCCCCCACCAGGGTGAAGGGCTGCAAATCGAGCTTGATGCTGCGCGCCGCTGGGCCTTCGCCGATCATGATGTCGATCTGGTAGTCCTCGAGCGCGGGGTACAAAATCTCTTCAACCACAGGCGACAGGCGGTGGATCTCGTCAATGAAGAGCACATCGTTGCGCTCCAGATTGGTGAGCAGCGCCGCCAAATCCTTGGGTTTTTCCAGCACCGGGCCGCTGGTCTGGCGCAGGTTCACACCCAATTCGGCGGCAATGATGTGGCTGAGCGTGGTCTTGCCCAGACCAGGCGGACCAAACAGCAACACATGGTCCAGCGGCTCTTCGCGCATCTTGGCCGCGCTGATGAAAATCTCCAGTTGCTCGCGCACCTTGACTTGGCCGACGTATTCATCGAGCAGCTTGGGGCGCAGGGCGCGCTCAATGGCCTCTTCCTGGTGGGACACGGGGGACGCAGAAATGACCCGGGGTTCGGGCTGGGGGGCGAAGTCGTCGGTGCGGATGCTCATGGGGTGACCAACTCGATGATGTCGTTGAGCTCAAGACGAGCGGTTTGGAAAATGGCGTCGCTGACCCGCTTCCAGGGGTGCGGTGTCGCGCCGCGCTGACGCCAGTCAATGCTCTTGGGCTGGTTGCAAATGATGTAACTGGGTTGTTTGGCCGTTTTGCTGTTGTCAATCGCAAACGGGTTGGTGGCGTTGTAGGCTGCCGTGGACATGGGAAAGCCAATCACGATCGAGGTCCTGTCGTTGAAGGCTTTGGGCGACAGCACCAACATGGGGTGCATGTCGCGCATCTCGCGGCCCACCTGCGGGTTGAAGTTGATCCAGATGATGTCTTGCCGCTCAGGCACCCAAACGGCCCGGCTCACTTGAAGCCCTCGGTGCCAGCTCCGAACTCCACGCCTTGCGGCCCATCGGGCATGACCTCACCACCGTGCACCTGAGGGTCAAAGGCGGCGAGCTTGTCTTGCAGGCTCGGGCGCTGGGGCACGGCGCGCAACTCCAGACAACCTTTGGCCACCACCGTGGCCTGCAAAGGCGTGCCAGGCGTGATGCCAAGCGACTGCATCAATTCCCGGCTGAGCCGGATGCCATGGCTGTTGCCCCAGGTGGAAATGGTCAATGCGGTGGTTTTCATGTCTTCAGTATATCCAATGGATATCCAAACACAAGGCTACCCAAATGCTTATTTGTTCAGGGCCTTGAGCGCCAGCTTGATGCCCTCGCTCACCCCCACGTCCACGGGCAGGCTCTTGAGGGCCGCAGCGGCTTCCTTGTCGCTGTAGCCCAGCGCCAGCAAGGCTTGCTGGATATCGCTTTGCGCGTCGGGGGTGTGTACGGCAAACAAGCCGCCCAGGTCGCCGCCCAGTTTGCCTTTGAGTTCGAGCAGCAAACGCTCGGCGGTTTTTTTGCCGATGCCGGGCACTTTGACCAAACGGCCGACTTCTTGCGTGGTGATGGCCTGCGACAGATCGGTCACGCTCATGCCCGACAGCACGCTCAGGGCCGTGCGGGGGCCGACGCCGGAAATTTTGATCAGCTGGCGAAAGGCTTCGCGTTCGCTCAAGGTGGCAAAGCCGTAGAGGATTTGCGCGTCCTCGCGCACCACAAAGTGCGTGACCAAGGTGACTTTTTCGCCCGTGGCCGGCAGGTTATAAAAGGTGCTCATGGGCACATTCACTTCATAGCCCACGCCGTGGCAGTCCACCACCACCTCGGGTGGATTTTTGTCGCTCAGGATGCCGGTGAGTTTGCCAATCATGGGGGTGACGCCTTAAATGCCTGTGATGGGAGAAAATGCACGGTTTTCGACCACTTGTCACCGCGCCCTTTCAGGATTATCAACTTGATCGTCAGACACACCTTCACGCCGCACAACAACACCCGCCTGTCGCACCTGTGCGGCCCCATGGATGCGCACTTGCGCACCATCGAAGCGGGCCTGCAGGTGAGCATCGCGCACCGTCACGAGCAGTTCAAGGTGGACGGCCCCAAGGCCGTGGCCCTGCGGGCGATGGAGATTTTGCAGGCGATTTACGAACGCGCTGACCGCCCGATTGCACCCGACATGGTGCAACTCATGCTGGTGGGCGACAGCGGCGGCGAAGAAGCCGACTTGCCCGCCTTGCAAACCCGCCGCGCCGACCTGAAGGCCCGCACCCCGGTGCAGGCGGCCTATCTGGAGAGCATCGCCAGCCACGACATCACCTTTGGCATCGGCCCGGCTGGCACCGGCAAGACCTACCTGGCCGTGGCTTGCGCGGTGGACGCGCTGGAGCGCAGCAGCGTGCAACGCATTGTGCTCACGCGCCCAGCGGTGGAAGCGGGCGAGCGACTGGGCTTTTTGCCGGGTGACCTGTCGCAAAAGGTCGACCCCTACCTGCGCCCGCTGTACGACGCGCTGTACGACCTGATGGGTTACGACAAGGTGCAAAAGGCCTTTGAGCGCAACGCCATCGAGATCGCGCCGCTGGCCTTCATGCGCGGGCGCACGCTGAACAACGCCTTTGTGATCCTGGACGAGGCGCAAAACACCAGCACCGAACAGATGAAGATGTTCCTGACCCGCATCGGCTTTGGCGCCAAAGCCGTGGTCACGGGCGATGTGAGCCAGATCGACTTGCCCAAAGGCCAACTGAGCGGGCTGATCGACGCCGAGCGGGTCTTGAAGCGCGTCAAGGGCATTGCTTTCACGCGCTTTTCGAGTGCCGACGTGGTGCGTCACCCGCTGGTGGCCCGCATTGTGGACGCCTACGACGCGCAAGGCAGCGCCGCCATGCGGGCGGGCGTCACCACACGCCGCAAGCCCTTGCCCACCGACGATTGAACTCTGAATCCAGCACGCCCATGGCCCTCCAAAAACTCCAGCTGTCCCTGCAATTTGGCGACATTCCTGATGCAGCCCGCCACCGCGCCGCCCTGCCCCGCCACGCGGTCATCCGCGCCATTCGCCATGCCTTGGCCGATGACGCTGAAATCACGGTGCGCATCGTGGGCGAAGAAGAAGGCAGAGAACTGAACAAGAGCTACCGCAAAAAAGACTACGCCACCAATGTGCTGACCTTTGATTACGAGCAGGAACCTGTGGTGATGGCCGATTTGGTGCTGTGCGCCCCGGTGGTGGCGCGAGAGGCCAAAGAGCAAGGCAAGACGCTGGCGGCGCATTACGCGCATTTGCTGGTGCACGGCACTTTGCACGCGCAAGGCTGGGACCATGAGACCAGTACCGCCGACGCCGAAGAGATGGAGGCCTATGAGGTGGCTATTTTGGCGGGGTTGGGGTTGAAGAACCCTTACCTTTGAGTTCGTTTTTTCTGGTTGTTGCGGTGAGGTCTCGAACGGTTTGCGCTGGGTAGGCTCGCCTCGATGGGTTTGAGCAAGAGAGGCCTCGAATGGGGTGGGGCCGGGTTCCTCATGCCGGGGTACCGAAAATCGTCACCCGGCCCCACCCCATTCGAGGCCGAGGTGCGGTTTTAAAACCCGCTGTTCTCTGAGTCATGCCAAACCTGAGGCAATGGTTTGAACCAAAAACCGCCCTTTAACAGCCCATCTCTCGCCTATTGATCCGGCCCTGTGACCTTTGAAGTGCAAGGCTTGCCTTGGGGACAGTGATCAGCGATGGTGGCATTGTGGGAGCCCCGCCCTCGGGGCGATGGGTGGTGGTCCGCGAGGCTCGATCGCGGCGAGGGCGCCGCTCCCACAAAAAAAGCGTTCATGCAAACTTCACAGGGCCGGATCAATGACTGACCACTCAGGTGTGTGAGGGGATGCGGCGGGTGACGATTTTCGGTACCCCGGTATGAGGAACCCGCCGCATCCCCTCACACACCGTCCCAGCGAAAGGCACACACCGTCCAAGCAACAGGCGAAAGGCAAAACGTCAGAGCAACCGAACCTTCACGCTCTTGCCCTTGATCTTGCCGTGCGACAACTGAGCTTCCACCTTCTTGGCCAAATCCGCCTGCACCGCCACATAAGTCGAAAACTCGTTCACATTGATCTTGCCCACCTGCTCGCGGGTCAAACCACACTCGCCCGCCAGCGCGCCCATCACGTCGCCTGCGCGAATCTTTTCTTTGCGCCCACCCACGATTTGCAGCGTGCGCATGGGCGGCTTCAACAAACCACCCGCAGCGGGCACCACATCGGCCAAAGGGGCCCAAGTCGACTCGCGGCCCTGCATGACCTCGATCTTGCCGATCGCACCCATCTCGTCCATGCTGGCCAGCGTCAGCGCCAAGCCCTCGGCATCGCCCCGGCCCGTGCGGCCAATGCGGTGGATGTGGATTTCCGGGTCGGGCGTCACGTCCACGTTGATCACGGCTTCAAGCCCTTCCACGTCCAACCCGCGTGAGGCCACATCGGTGGCCACCAACACCGAACAACTGCGGTTGGCAAACTGCACCAGCACCTGATCACGTTCGCGTTGCTCCAGCTCGCCAAACAGCGCCAGCGCGCTGTAGCCCTGGGCTTGAAGCACCGCCACCAGATCGCGGCACTGCTGCTTGGTGTTGCAAAAGGCCAGCGTGCGCTCGGGGCGGAAATGCGCCAGAAGTTTCGACACAGCGTCCAGGCGTTGGCTTTCGCTCACTTCGTAAAACACCTGGCGAATCTTGTGCGCACTGTGCTGCGCCTCCACTTTCACGGTCTGCGGTGAGCGCATGAACTGCGCCGCCAGCTTGGCGATGCCCTCGGGGTAGGTGGCCGAAAACAACAGGGTCTGACGGTCTTTGGCGCACTGGCGCATCACTTTGGCGATGTCGTCAAAAAAGCCCATGTCCAGCATGCGGTCGGCTTCGTCCAGCACCATCGTGTTCACACCCGCCAAACTCAGCGAGCCGCGCTCCAGGTGGTCCAGGATGCGTCCGGGCGTGCCCACCACCACATCGGCACCGTGCTCCAGGCTCACGGTCTGACCTCTCAAAGCCACGCCGCCACACAGGGTGACAACTTTCACGTTCTGGCGGGCACGCGCCAGTCGGCGGATTTCTTGCGTGACCTGATCGGCCAATTCACGGGTGGGGCACAAAACCACGGCCTGAATGGCCGCGCTGGGCGAGCCCGCCGTTTGCAGGCGCTCAATCAGGGGCAGGCCAAAAGCAGCGGTTTTGCCACTGCCCGTGCTGGCTTGGGCGATCAGGTCTTGTCCTGCGAGCGTCAAAGGCAAGCTGGCCGCCTGGATGGGCGTCATCTGGGTGTAGCCCAGTTGTTCAAGGTTTTGAAGGGTGGCAGGGGCCAGCGCAAGCTGGTCAAAGCGAACGTTTGTCGCGTTTTGGATTTTGGCAGTCATGCACCGATTATCGGTGGCGGTGATGCTGGTTGCTCGGCGACATGCTTGTCCACAGCCTGGTCGGTGGCTTCAGCCACACTGCGGATCTGTACCGAAGCGGTCATTGTCGGAGCTGAAGCTCCGACCTACACGACGGGTCGCAGGTTGACACACCGACCTGGACAAACTCAAGCGCTCATGCGCTCATGCGCATCGGAATGGTGATCGGCCCGTCATTGACCAGCGACACCTTCATGTCGGCCGCAAACTGACCCGTCTGCACCACCGGGTGCGCGGCTCGGGCCTGCGCCACAAAGTGCGCATACAAGCGCCGACCATCTTCGGGTGCCGCCGCCTGCGTGAAGCTCGGGCGGTTGCCCCCCGCCACATCGGCGGCCAGGGTGAACTGGCTGACCACCAGCAAACCTCCACCCACGTCCTGCACGCTCCGGTTCATCTTGCCCGCCTCGTCGCTGAAGATGCGCAGCTTGAGCATTTTGGCCAGCATCTTGTCGGCCACCGCCTCGGTGTCGCCTTTTTCGGCGCACAGCAGCACCAGCAAGCCCGCGTCAATCTGGCCAATCACCGCCCCCTCAACCCGCACACTGGCTTCACTCACCCTTTGCAACACCGCGATCATTTCAAGTCCCTCGCATCGTCAAAGTGCGCTTCCACATCGCTGGGCAAAAGCTGGATGGTGGCCCGCAAACCGGGCACCTCGCTCATCAGTGCCTGCTCCACGCTGGCGCGCAAAGCAGCGGCTCGTCCCAGCGTCCAGCTGGCGGGCATGTGCATGTGCACGTCCACAAAACGGCGCTGCCCAGCCTTGCGGGTGTTCAGGTGGTCAAAACGGATGATCTCGGTCTCGCCGCGCTGGTGTGCAAAGCCGTCGAGTACGCGCCGTACATCGGCCAGCACTTCAGGCTCCAGCGCTTCGTCCATGAGGCCCTGCGAAGACCGCCAAACCAGGCTCCAGCCTTCTTTCAGAATGTTCAGGGCCACGCCGATGGCAACCACGGCATCCAGCCACAGCCAGCCTGTGGCGCTGACCAGGGCAATGCCTACCACCACCCCGGCCGAAGTCCAGACGTCGGTCACCAAGTGCCGAGCATCGGCTTCAAGCGCCAGCGAGCGGTGCTGCCGGGCTGCGCGAAACATGAGCCAGGCCAGAAAACCGTTCAGGGCCGAGCTGCCCACCGACAAGGCCAGGCCCCAGCCCACCTGCTCAATCGGCTGGGGATCGAACAAGCGATGAGCCGCGACCCAAATGATGCCCAAGGCGGCCACCAAGATCAGGATGCCTTCAAAACCCGAAGAGAAATACTCGGCCTTGTGGTGACCGTAGGGATGGTCGTCGTCGGCAGGGCGCGCCGCAATCGTCACCATCATCAAGCCGAACACCGCACTGGCCAAATTGACCAGCGACTCCATCGCGTCCGACAGCAAACCGACCGAGTCGGTCAACCACCAAGCCCCGGTTTTCATGGCAATGGTGACCAGCGCCACCACCACCGAAGCCCACAGCATGCGGGTCGGCGTCATCCACGCGTCAAATCTTTTCATGGGCTGAGCATACCCCCGCTGGATGAGCTGTCCGTGCGCCAGCCCCCAGTCAAGACAGCGTGACCTTGGCAAACTTGCGCTTGCCCACTTGCACCACGTAAGTGCCCGCTTCGAGTTTCAGACCCTTGTCGCTGACCACGCTGGAGTCCACACGCACACCGCCGCCGTCGACCAAGCGTCCGGCTTCGGTGGTCGACGGGGCCAGGCCCGCTGACTTGAGCAAAGCCCCAATGCCCATGGGCGCGCCTGACAGACTGAGCTCGGGGATGTCGTCGGGCACACCCCCCTTGCTGCGGTTGATGAAATCCTGCTCGGCCGCATCGGCCGCAACTGCGCTGTGGAATCGGGCGGTGATTTCCTTGGCCAGCATGACCTTGGCATCCTTGGGGTTGCGCCCGTCTTCGACTTCTTTTTTCAGCGCCTCGATCTCGGCCATCGACTTGAACGACAGCAGGGTGTACCAGCGCCACATCAAGGTGTCTGAAATGCTCAGCACCTTGGCGAACATGGTGTTGGGCTCTTCGCTGATGCCGATGTAGTTGTTCTTGGACTTGGACATCTTGTCCACACCGTCCAGCCCTTCGAGCAGCGGCATCGTCAGGATGCACTGTGGCTCCTGGCCGTATTCGGCTTGCAGGTGACGCCCCATCAGCAGGTTGAACTTCTGGTCGGTGCCACCCAACTCCAGGTCACTTTTGAGCGCGACCGAGTCGTAACCCTGCATCAGCGGGTACAGGAACTCGTGCACCGAAATCGGGGTGCCGGCCTTGAAGCGGTCGTGGAAATCGTTGCGCTCCATCATGCGCGCCACGGTGTACTTGGCCGCCAGCTGAATCATGCCCATGGAGCCCAAGGGCAGACTCCACTCACTGTTGTAGCGAATTTCTGTTTTGGACGGGTCCAGCACCAAACTGGCTTGTTTGTAGTACGTCTCGGCATTGAGCTTGATTTGCTCGGGCGTGAGCGGCGGGCGGGTGCTGTTGCGGCCCGATGGGTCACCAATCAAGCTGGTGAAGTCACCAATTAAAAAGATGACCTGATGCCCCAAATCCTGAAGTTGCCGCATCTTGTTGAGCACCACGGTGTGACCGATGTGGATGTCCGGTGCCGTGGGATCCAAACCCAACTTGATGCGCAAGGGAACGCCGGTAGCCTCCGATTTGGCGAGCTTTTGCGACCAGTCCTCTTTGGGAATCAACTCTTCGCAGCCCCTCAAAGTGACTTCTAAAGCATTCACCACCGAATCAGTTAACGGGAATTTTGTAACAAGCGCTTGATTCATAAGGGTTTTTTCTGGCGTCAAAAAGCGGTGGCCCACTACAATGGGCCATCGTCAAAGTCGCTTATTTTAGAGGCGGCCATTGTCCGCCCTTTTACCAGCCCATCTTTGTTATTCACGGTGGCTGCCAACATCGCAAAATTGATGTCCTTTTTAATTGCTCTTCAGTCTCGGCTGACCTCATTGCTCGTTGCTTTTTTGTTTGTTTGCACTGCTTTTTTGGGTGCTGTGCTTTTGGCTGTGCAACGCTTGCTCGATTGGGTCGATGGTCAACACCCGTTTTTGACAGGTGCTTTTGATGCCTTAAGACGTGGGATCACCCGATACCCCAAAACACTGATGGCCAGCTTGGCTTCCTTGCTTATTGCTGGTGGTGGAGGTGCATTTGCAGTCGCCAACTTGGGGCCAGACATTTCAGATCTGCCAGTGGTCAACATCACCACGCCTGTTGACATTGCCCACATTCAGGCACAAGCCGCATCGCTTGATTTGGTAGATCTCCAACTGACCCGCACCGACACCACACGCTCCGCCGACACCCCTGAAAACTTGCTGCGCCGTCTGGGCTTGGTGGACCCTGAAACAGCTGCTTTTTTGCGTAAAAACCCGCTGGCGAAACTTGCACTTCAACAAGCCGGTCGTTCTGTTTCAGCGGAGGTCAACAGCGATCAACAATTGCGCAGCTTGCGCGTTCGTTGGCTGAAGAACGAAAACGACACCTTTTTTCAACGCTTGGTCATCAAGCGCACCCCTCAAGGTCTCGAGGCCGCTTTAGAAGCGTCTCCCATGAACACCAGTCTGCGCATGACCGGTGGCACTGTGGCTCGATCCTTGTACGACGCTGCCGATGAAGCGCGACTGCCCGATCCAGTGATCAACCAATTGACACAAATTTTCTCGAACCAAATCGACTTTCACCGAACTTTGCGAAAAGGTGCACGTTTTTCAGTCGTTTATGAAGTTCTGGAAGCCGATGGTGAGCCATTGCGAACAGGGCGCGTGCTCAGTGCAGAGTTCACCAACGACAACCAACAATTTGAAGCGGTCTGGTTTCAGGACCCCGGTCAAAAAGGAAGTTACTACGACATGGAGGGCAAAAGCCTGAGCCGCGCGTATTTGGCTGCACCATTGGCTTTTTCCAGAAAAACCAGCGGCTTCAGCATGCGTCTGCACCCCATTTTTCAGACCATGCGTGCACACCAAGGTGTGGATTACGCAGCGCCCACAGGCACACCTGCTCAATCCGTTGGTGATGGCGTTGTGGCATTTGCCGGCGTTCAGGGCGGGTACGGCAATATGGTGATTGTGAATCACGGTGGCAACCATTCGACCGTTTACGCTCACCTCAGCCGCATACAGGTCAAAAAAGGCCAAACGGTGCAAAAGGGTCAAGTGGTGGGTGCCGTGGGCTCGACAGGCTGGTCCACGGGTCCACATCTGCACTTTGAATTCCGAGTTAGCGGTGTTCACGTTGATCCTCAAAAAATCATTCAAATGGCGCAAAGCACACCCATCAGCCCAGCTGAAAAACCCCGCTTTAACACCTTGGTCGCCCAGGCGCGAATGCAGCTACAGGCTGCAGCTCAAATGCGCGAAAGCAACATCCAATAAAAGGGCCGCAAGGCCCTTTTTTGATGCACCACCACGAACGTCCGTTCTTGCACAATCTCAGCTCTTATTTTCCAAATGATCCCAGCCATTTTCATGGGCATGATGTCCGGTACATCTCTGGACGGTGTGGATGGTGTAGCAGCCCAGATTGAGCCATCGGGTCAACTGCGTGTGCTGGCCCATTCTTTTGTGCCATTTGCGCCTGCTTTCCGAGACCTCTTGATGCAACTCAATGAAAGCGGTCCTGATGAACTTCACCGAGCTGCGCTCGCAGGCAATGGTATTTCGCGCCATTACGCTCAAGTGGCCCATGATTTGCTCGCCCAGGCACAACTCACACCCAGTGACATCACAGCTTTGGGTGCACACGGACAAACTGTGCGCCACAGACCTCTCGAGTTCGATGGTGATCCGGCAACGCAACAAGCCGCGGTGGGCTACACCATTCAGCTGATCAACCCTTCTTTGCTCGCCGAACTCACGGGCATGGACGTGGTCTGCGATTTTCGCAACCGGGATCTTTCAGCGGGCGGTCAAGGAGCCCCCTTGGTTCCAGCTTTTCACCACGGTGTTTTTGGACAAAGTGACACCACGGTCGCCGTGCTCAACATCGGCGGCATTGCCAACTTGAGTGTGCTTCATCCTGATGGGTCTGTTCTCGGCTGGGACTGTGGACCGGGAAATGCACTCATGGATTACTGGTGTTCCATCCACACAGGCGCATCCTTTGACCACAAGGGTGCTTGGTCGGCCACGGGAATTGTGAACCCTGATTTGTTGGCCACCTTGATGGCTGAACCCTTTTTACAACGCTTGCCCCCGAAAAGCACAGGTCGAGACCTGTTTAACCCGGCTTGGTTGAAAACACGCTTGCCCATCGACGGCTACAGGGCTCAGGACATTCAAGCCACCTTGACCGAATTCACGGCCATGGCCTGTGCCCATGACATTCAGCATCAGGCTCCTTTGGCCCGAGAGCTGATTGTGTGTGGCGGCGGGGCTTTGAACGAGCAACTCATGCGCCGTTTGGCCCATCATCTGCCGGGTCTTCAGGTGACCAACAGCCAAGTTCGGGGCTTACCCCCTTTGCAAGTGGAAGCTGCCGCTTTTGCTTGGCTCGCGTTCAAAACGGTACGGCGCGAAACTTCCAGCCTGCCAAGCGTCACGGGCGCCCGAGGCGCCCGTGTTTTGGGGGCCATTTACCCCCGTTGATTGAGGGTCAGCCCACTGACCCTGGCTGAAGATCAGGTCGAGAAAGAAGAGCCGCAGCCGCAAGTCGATGTGGCGTTCGGGTTTTTAATGACGAACTGCGCACCTTGCAGGTCTTCTTTGTAGTCGATTTCGGCGCCAATCAGGTACTGGTAGCTCATCGCGTCGATTAACAGCGACACGCCATTTTTGCTCATGGTGGTGTCGTCTTCGTTGGTGATTTCGTCGAAGGTAAAACCGTACTGAAAGCCCGAGCAGCCACCGCCTTGCACAAACACGCGCAGCTTCAAATCAGGGTTGCCCTCTTCGGCAATCAGGTCGGCCACTTTGGCGGCCGCGCTGTCGGTGAAGACAATCGGTTCGGGCATTTCGGTCTGGATATTTTCAGCAAGAGCGCTCATGGGGTTTCTCCGGTTCAATGCCAAATAGTATAGCGCGCTGGTCGGGAATTACCGCTCAGCCAATCCAGTAACGCTACTGGGCTCATGGGCTTTTCCAATCTCAAGCGGCCAAACAAAAAGCCGCTGCGGCGAACCGGAGCGGCTTTTTGGCCAAACAGGCAAAGCAGATTAACGCTTGGAGAACTGCTTGCGGCGACGAGCGGAGTGCAAGCCGACCTTTTTACGTTCGACTTCACGGGCATCGCGAGTGACAAAACCAGCTTGGCTCAGCATAGGCTTGAGCGAAGCGTCGTAGTCAATCAGGGCGCGGGTGATGCCGTGGCGCGATGCGCCGGCTTGACCGGATTCGCCACCGCCGTGCACGTTGATCATGATGTCGAAAGTTTCGGCATGGTTGGTCAACATGAGGGGTTGCTTGGCGATCATGATCGAAGTCTCGCGGCCAAAGTAGGCTTGGATGTCCTTGCCGTTGACCGTGATCTTGCCAGTGCCTTTTTTCAGAAACACGCGGGCGACGCTGGATTTGCGACGGCCTGTGCCATTGTTCCATTCACCAATCATCTCAAGGCTCCTTAGATGTCCAGCACTTTAGGCTGTTGGGCGGTGTGTGGATGCTCAGCGCCGCCATACACCTTGAGTTTCTTGATCATGGCGTAACCGAGTGGGCCCTTGGGCAGCATGCCCTTGACAGCCTTCTCGAGTGCGCGGCCAGGGTGCTTGGCTTGCATGTCGCGGAAGTTGGTTGCAGTGATACCGCCGGGATAGCCCGAGTGACGGTAATACACTTTGTCGATGGTCTTGGTGCCCGTCACTTTGAGCTGGGCAGCATTGATGATGACGATGAAGTCACCGGTGTCGACGTGAGGCGTGTAAATGGCCTTGTGTTTGCCGCGCAAACGGAGAGCAACTTCGCTGGCTACTCGTCCGAGGACCTTGTCGGTCGCGTCAATCACAAACCACTCGTGCACGACCTCAGCGGGTTTGGCGCTGAAAGTAGTTGTCATGAGTTTTCTCTTTGAAGAAAGGTTTGTCGGGCCCTTTTCCACGGTCGGTGTTCCTCTGTTGGGAACCTCTTAGGTGGGAGATTGCTTGGACCTTTTCAGGTCTGGGCGTCTTCGCCGCGGGGCCACAAAATCGCTGCGAAGCCTTCTATTATACGAAAAATCAAGGACTTGCGGGCGTTATTGGTTACCATCGACGCATGTTCAGTTACCGACACGCTTTCCACGCAGGCAACCATGCCGATGTGCTCAAACACATCACCTTGCTTGCCACCATGCGCCACCTCATGCAAAAAGAGGCCGGCATCACCCTCATTGACACCCACGCTGGGGCCGGTTTGTACCGCCTGGACGGTGATTATTCGCAAAAAGGTGCCGAAGCCGAGGACGGCCTCTTCAAACTACTGGCCGCAGCAGAAAAGCTCGACAGTCTGCCCGAGCCCGTTCAAGACTACCTTGAACAGATCGCCAGCTTCAACCCCAACGGGCAAGCCAAGATCTACCCCGGCTCGCCCTTTTTGATGCAACGCCTGATGCGCCACGCATCGCGCGACCGCTTGCGGCTGTTCGAGTTGCACCCCACCGACAGCAAAGCCCTGATGTCCAACATCGCCCAGCTCGAAGCCGGACGCACGGTCACGGTGAGCCGCGAAGACGGCTTTGAGGCCCTCAAAAAGCTGCTACCGCCACCGCCATCGGCCACAGGCTCCAAGCGGGCCATGGTGTTGATCGACCCGAGCTACGAGATCAAGTCGGATTACAGCAAGGTCGCCAGTGTCATCCAGGAATACCTCAAGCGCTTTTCCACAGGCACTTATTTGGTTTGGTACCCGATCATTCCGCGCCCAGAGGCGCACGACCTGCCCAAACGCCTGCGCACTTTGTCGAATCAGTCGCAAAAGCCTTGGCTCAATGCCACGTTAGCGATTGGTCGGGGGCCAGGCGATGAGGGCGGCCTGGTGGCCAGTGGCATGTTCGTCATCAACCCACCCTTCACCCTCAAAGACCAGATCCGCAAGGCTTTGGATGTGGTCGGCCCAGCCTTGGCGCGTGGGTCTGGCAAAAATTGGGCTGTGGAGTCGTCTTGAGCGTTCAGCGTGACGTGTGCTGAGTTCAGTGCTCAACGCAAAAAATAAGTGCAAACCCTGATGATGAAGGATTCAAATTAACCGACCGAACGGTCGGTTAATTGGTATACTGGCATCCGCGCCTCGATCATCCCATCCTGTTTGGCGCGGGAGAAGCCCATGTACACGCAATCTTTCAGCGTCCCGGACTCATCCGAGGAAGCCAAATCAACCGGCCTGAAGGCCGTCCCCAAAGCCCTGAGCGCTCAAGACGCAGCCCTGCAAGCCGCCTTTGACGCCCGCATCGACGCCGATGGCCGCATCGAGCCCCGCGAGTGGATGCCCGAGGCCTACCGCAAGACCCTGGTGCGCCAAATCAGCCAGCACGCCCACAGCGAAATCGTCGGCATGCTGCCCGAAGGCAACTGGATCAGCCGCGCCCCCAGCTTGAAGCGCAAAGCCATCCTGATCGCCAAAGTGCAAGACGAAGGCGGTCACGGCCTGTACCTGTACAGCGCTGCCGAGACCCTGGGCACCAGCCGTGACCAAATGCTCGACGCCCTGCACAGCGGCAAGGCCAAATACAGCTCCATCTTCAACTACCCCACGCTCAACTGGGCCGATGTGGGCGTGGTCGGCTGGCTGGTCGATGGCGCGGCCATCATGAACCAGGTGCCTCTGTGCCGCTGCTCTTATGGCCCTTATGCCCGCGCCATGGTGCGCGTGTGCAAAGAAGAAAGCTTCCACCAGCGCCAAGGCTACGAAGCCTTGCTGGTGATGATGCAAGGCACTGCCGAGCAAAAAGCCATGGTGCAAGACGCCGTGAACCGCTGGTGGTGGAAATGCTTGGCCATGTTTGGCCCGCCCGACGCCGACAGCCCCAACAGCGCACAAGGCATGCGCTGGGGCATCAAACGCATCAGCAACGACGACCTGCGCCAAAAGTTTGTGGACGCCACCGTGCCCCAAGCCAAGGTGCTGGGCGTGACCCTGCCCGACCCAGATTTGAAGTGGAACGAAGCCCGCCAAGCGCACGACTACGGCCAGATCGACTGGGATGAATTTTGGGCCACCGTCAACGGCAACGGCCCCTGCAACAAAGAGCGCCTGGGTGCTCGCGTCAAGGCCTGGAACGACGGCGCCTGGGTGCGCGAAGCGGCCCTGGCCCACGCCAAGAAACAACAGCAACGTCAGATGAAGGAAGCAGCATGAGCACCGCCGCATTGAAAGAATGGCCTCTGTGGGAGGTTTTTGTCCGCTCCAAGCAAGGCCTGGAACACAAGCATTGCGGCAGCCTGCACGCATCCGATTCAGAGCACGCTTTGCAAATGGCACGCGATGTCTACACCCGCCGCCAGGAAGGCGTGAGCATCTGGGTCGTGCCCTCGGCCAATATTTCGGCGAGCGAGCCCAATGACAAGCCCGAATTCTTCGATCCGGCCAGCGACAAGGTCTACCGCCACCCCACTTTCTACGCGATTCCAGAAGAAGTCGGCCACATGTAAAGCCGTTCGGCGCTCAGCGTTGAGCGTCACGCACCCAACACCCTTATGAACACGCCCAACTCCCCAACGGCCGCGCTCAACGCGCCGGTCGATTACCTGCTGCACCTGGCCGACAACGCGCTGATCCTCGGACAGCGCAACGCCGAATGGTGTGGCCACGGCCCCATCCTCGAAGAAGACATCGCGCTGTCCAACAACAGCCTGGACCTGGTGGGCCAAGCCCGCATGCTTTACCAGCACGCGGCCGAGCTGCAAGGCGGCGGCGCCACCGAAGACACGCTGGCGTATTTCCGCGACGTGCCCGACTTCAAGAACTACACCTTGTGCGAATTGCCGCACATGCCCTTGATGTCGGCCACGGCCCAAGGCGACCGCGATTTCGCCATGACCATGGCGCGCAATTTTTTGTACAGCAGCCTGATGGTGCTGGTCTGGGACCAGCTGCAAAACTCCAAAGACACACAACTGGCCGCGATTGCCGCCAAGTCACTCAAGGAAGTGCGTTACCACCTGCGCCATTCACGCGACTGGCTGGTGCGTCTGGGCGACGGCACTGACGAGTCCCATGCCAAAGCGCAAATGGCCCTCGACCAGCTGATGCCCTACACCCAGGAGTTTTGGGCCAGCAGCCCGCATGAAGCCGCCGCGCTGGCCAACGGCACGGGCATCGACATGGCCGCCTTGCAAAACGACTGGAACCAGATCGTGAATGAGGCCCTGCAAGAGGCCACCCTGAAGCGCCCGGCCGATGGCGGTTTTGTGCCCACAGGCAAACAAGGCCTCCATTCCGAGCACCTGGGTTTTGTGTTGGCCGAAATGCAAAGCCTGGCCCGCGCCCATCCTCAAGCCACCTGGTAATCCCCAAGCCAAGCCAAGCCATGTCCACCCTCACTTCTCAGCCCAGCACCGCCGATATGGCCCGCGCCTGGGCCCTGCTCGACGCCTTGACCGACCCGGAAATTCCGGTGGTCACTTTGCGCGAACTGGGCATCTTGCGCGATGTGCGTGCAGGGGATGCCGGGCTGGAGGTGGTCATCACGCCCACCTACAGCGGTTGCCCGGCCATGGGCCAGATCGAGGACGATGTGAAAGCCCTGTTGCAGGCCCACGGCCTGCAAGGCCGCGTGGTCACGCAACTGGCCCCAGCTTGGACCACCGACTGGATGACCGACGCCGCCAAAGACAAACTGCGCGCCTATGGCATCGCCCCGCCGCACGCCTGCAGCAGCGCGGGTTCGGGCACGGCCAACGTGGTGCAGTTTGCAGCCCGTGGGGCCAAGCCCGAGGTGGTGAACTGCCCGCAATGCGGCTCGGCCAACACCACCGAAACCTCCCATTTCGGCTCGACCGCCTGCAAGGCCCTTTACCGGTGCCTGGCTTGCATGGAGCCCTTCGATTACTTCAAACCTTACTGAGCGGCCTTGCCGCCCTGAAGCACCATGTCCGCACCCCGATTTCATGACCTCCCGATCGCACGCATTTCACCCGAAGCGGCTGGTGCCGTGGCGATCACGCTGAACGTGCCGGCCGATCTGCGCAGCAGCTTCGACTTCCAGCCGGGCCAGTTTCTGACCTTGCGTGCGGACATCAACGGCGCGGATGTGCGCCGCAGTTACTCCATCAGCTCGGCCCGCAGCCAGCTGCAAAAGAACGGCGTGCTCGAAGTGGGCATTCGCCCCGTGGAAGGCGGCGTGTTCTCCAACTGGGCCGCCACCCAACTCCAAGCAGGCGACACCTTGCGCGTGATGCCGCCCGATGGCCGTTTTGTGGTGCAGCGCCCCCGCGCCATTCACCGCGTGGGCTTTGCAGCAGGCTCGGGCATCACGCCCATCCTGTCCATCCTGGCCAGCACCCTGGAAGACCAACCCGAGAGCAAGTTCACCTTGGTCTATGGCAACCGCCGCATGGACAGTGTGATGTTCAACGAAGCGCTGCAAGACCTGAAGGACCGCTATCCCTCGCGTCTGACCTTGATCCATGTGCTCTCGCGCCAGGCACAAGAAGTGCCTTTGCTGGAAGGGCGCATCGACGCGGCCAAGGTGCAGGCCATCATCGACGCCTTCTTGCCTGTGGGCAGCATGGACGAGGTGTTTGTGTGCGGCCCGGAAGCCATGATCGAAGCCACTGAGCAGGCACTCCTGACGGCTGGTGTCAAAGCCGAGCGCATCCGCACCGAGCGATTCAGCTCACCCACGCTGGATGCCCTGGCCCCCGAGGTCCGCGCCAAAGCCGTATTGGGCCACCCCGCCACCCGTGAACAAGGCGAAGTTCAACTCACCGTGGTGCTGGACGGCAAGCCCTACAACATGCCGATGAACCGCAACGAGAAGATCCTGGACATCGCCTTGTCGCTGGGCCTGGACCTGCCCTATTCGTGCAAAGCCGGGGTGTGCTGCACCTGCCGCTGCAAGGTCATGGAAGGCACGACCGAGATGGAGAAGAACTTCACCCTCGAAAAGCCCGAAGTCGAACAAGGCTTCATCCTGTCTTGCCAAGCCCGCCCCACCAGCGAACGCGTGGTGATCAGTTTCGACGAACGCTGAAATCCGCGCAGCACGCCCGCCATGGTCGCTGCGCAAAACGTTGCTTGTCGGACCTGAAGGCCCTGCGAAACCATCCCTCGTAGGTCGGGCCTTTAGGGTCGCACGGCCATCTTTTCGCGCAGCGACATTTTCAAGAGGTGGTGGTGCACAACGTCGGACCTGAAGGTCCGACCTACAGGAGAACCCGGGTTCACTCGCCCGATTGCTGCATCGCCCACATGCTGGCGTAGCGGCCTTGTTGGGCCAGCAGCTCGGCATGGTTGCCGCGCTCAATGATCTGGCCCGCATCCATCACCAAAATCTCGTGTGCGTCCACCACCGTGGACAAGCGGTGGGCAATCACCAAGGTGGTCTTGTTTTGCGCCACATTGGCCAGCTCGGATTGGATCGCACGTTCATTGGCGGAGTCCAGCGCCGAAGTGGCTTCGTCAAACACCAATATCGGCGGGTCCTTGAGCAAGGTGCGGGCAATGGCCACGCGTTGCTTTTCGCCACCCGACAATTTCAGCCCCCGCTCGCCCACCGAAGTTTGGTAACCCTTGGGCGTGGAGGCGATGAAGTCGTGGATGCGGGCCGAACGCGCCGCACCCTCGATCTCGGCCTGACTCGCCCCCGGGCGGCCATAGGCGATGTTGTAAGCCACGCTGTCGTTGAACAGCACCGTGTCTTGCGGCACGATGCCCAAGGCTTGGCGCACACTGTTTTGGGTGACCTGCCGGATGTCCTGCCCGGCAATGCGAATGAAGCCTTTCTGCACGTCGTAAAAGCGGAACATCAAACGCGCGAGCGTGGACTTGCCCGAACCCGAAGGCCCGACTACTGCCACCGTTTTGCCAGCCGGGATGGTGAAGCTGATGTCTTTCAGGATCGGGCGGTCGCTTTCGTAGGCAAAAGACACGCGGTCAAACACCACATCGGGCGCACCCTGCAAAGCCAGCGCAGGCGCAGCGGGCGCATCGGCCACTTCGCGCTCACGGTCCATCAGCACAAACATCTTGTCCAGATCGGTCAGGCTTTGTTTGATCTCGCGGTACAGCACACCCAAAAAGTTGAGCGGGATGTAGAGCTGGATCATGAAGGCGTTGATCATGACCAGGTCACCCAAGGTCATGCGCCCGGCCACCACCCCTTCAGTGGCCCGCCAAAGCATGGCCACCAGGGCCGAGGCGATGATGAGCTGCTGACCGGTGTTGAGCACCGACAAAGAGGTTTGTGCCTTCAAGCGCGACAGGCGCAGGCGCTCCAGGCTTTCGTCGTAACGACCCGCCTCAAAGCGCTCGTTGCCAAAGTACTTGACGGTTTCGTAGTTCAGGAGCGAGTCGATGGCGCGGGTGTGCGCGGCCGAGTCGAACTCGTTGGCCTGCTTGCGAAACTGCGTGCGCCACTCGGTCACGCGCACGGTGAAGAAAATATAAAACGCCAAGGCTGCCAAGGTGATGCCCGCGAACCAGGCGTCAAACTTGACCGCCAAAATGGTCAGCACCAAGCCCACCTCGATCAGCGTGGGGATGATGCTGTACAGCGAATACGAAATCAACGACTCGATGCCGCGCACGCCCCGCTCGATGTCGCGTGTCATGCCTCCGGTCTGCCTGGCCAAATGAAAACGCAGGCTTAAAGCGTGCAGATGCTCAAAAGTCTGCAGGGCAATGCTGCGCGAAGCGCCTTGTGTGGCCTTGGCAAACACCAGCTCGCGCAATTCGGTGAATGCGGATGTCAGCAAGCGCAAAGCGCCGTACCCCACCAACAAGGCCACCGGTACCACCAAGACCGCTTGAGGGTCACCGGGCTTGAGGCTCATGGCGTCCACCAGCTCCTTGAGCAGCAGGGGCACGCTCACATTGGCCAGCTTGGCGCACACCATGAGGCTGAGCGCAATGACCACGCGCCATTTGTATTGCCACAAATAGGGCAAAAGGCGCGACAAGGTTTTCCAGTCGCCCCCGGCAGGCTGCTGAGCGGCCTTGCCGGAAGCTGAGCCGGTCTGGGGTGAATGGGGGGAAGCAGAGGCGGCAGGTTCGCCGTGGTGGCGCATAAAGGACAATCCAGTTCAACGATAACCACCGATTGTGCCCATGTCTGAACCCCAACGCCCCAACACCGTGTCTTTGCCCACCGACCAAGAGCTGGTGCTCAAGGTCATCCCCATGCCCGCCGACTGCAACGCGAGCGGCGATATTTTTGGCGGCTGGGTCATGGCGCAGGTCGACTTGGCCGGAGCCGTGTTGCCCGCGCGGCGTGTACGCGGGCGCATGGTCACCGTGGCGGTGAACGAGTTCATCTTCAAACAGGCCGTCAAGGTGGGCGACATCCTGTCGTTTTTCTCACGCATCGTGCGCGTGGGCCGCACCTCGGTCACCGTCAAGGTGGAGGTGTTTGCCGAACGATTTCAGTTGCAGGGCCAGTACATCAAGGTCACTGAAGCAAATCTGACCTATGTCGCAGTGGACGACCAAGGCAAGCCCAGGCCCGTGCCTGCGGAGTGATTCGGCTTGTGGCGCTCAGGACACGATGTAAGCCGCAGCACCCGTGGACATCAAGGTGCAGTCAGGCCCACAAAACTCCATGCGCGATGAACCCACCCGCGAGCCCACACGCAAGGCGTTGGCGGTGATGGTGAAGTGCTCGCCAATGCCTGGGCGCAGGTAGTCCACCCGCAAGTCGATGGTGCCCAGCTTGGCAAAGCGCTCCAGACGCTTGGCGGGTGGCTCGTCCATGTGTTTGGCCGCCAACGCCGCCATGACGGCCGCGCTGCCAATGGCGTCGAGCACCGCGCTGATGACGCCGCCATGGATGCGGTTGTAGGCAAAGTGCCCGACCAACTCAGGCCGCATCTCGATGCGGGCCTCCACGCCGTCTGGCGTGACCTTGACGAGCTTCAAGCCCAAGGTTTTGTTGAAGACGATTTTTTCTTCGTAGATCTGGCGAAAACCTTCGATGTACTCGGGTTCCAGAACGATGGGGTCAGGTGAACGGTGGGGCATGCCTGCGATTCTAGGGAAGAACCGCGCTCAGCAGCCCCAAGCCTTCAAAGTTTGGAAAAGTCGGGTTTGCGCTTTTCCATGAACGCACCAAAGGCCTCCTTGGCGGCGGGCTCACGCAGCATGCGGCCAAAGCTTTGGCCTTCTTCGTCCATCTTTTGCAGCACGGCCTGTTGATCGCCGCCCTTCATCAAGCGCTTGGTGGCGATGAGTGAAGTGAGCGGCTTGGCGGCCAACTTCCGGGCCTGCGCCTGCGCGTAGCCGTTGACTTCGGTGGGTGGCACCACGCGGTTGACCAGACCAACCTCTTGCGCGGCTTCGGCAAAAAAGGGCTCGCCCATCAACAAGGCTTCGGCGGCGCGGTGGTAGCCAAACATGCGCGGCGCGAGAAAGCTCGAAGCCGCCTCAGGGCACAGACCCAAGTTGACAAAAGGCATGGAGAACGCCGCGTTGTCACCGGCATAGACCAGGTCGCAATGGAACAACATGGTGGTGCCGATGCCCACGGCAGGCCCTGCCACAGCGGCGAGCAGTGGCTTTTCGAAGGTGGCAATGCCTCGCAGGAAACGGAATACGGGCGACTCTTGTGTGGAAGGCGGCTGGTTCAAAAAGTCGCCGATGTCGTTGCCCGCGCTGAAGATGCTCTCGTGCCCCTGAAACACCACGACCCGAACGGCGGGATCGGCAGCGGCTTGGGCCACCGCGTCGGCCATGGCCGCGTACATGGACGAGGTGATGGAGTTTTTCTTGTCCAGGCGGTTGAAGGTGATGGTCATCACCCCCGCGTCGGTGTGGGTCAGGATGTCAGACATGGTGGTCCTTGAGGTCAAATGAATGGGGCGAGGCGGTTCACTGAACCCGAATCCAGGTTTGCGTGCGTCCCAAAATGGGCGCGCCGATGAAACCCCGGACTTCGAGTTTTTTACCGCCGTCGATCGGGGTCAGGCGCAGGCTGTAGTTTTTGCCGTTCTCGGGATCGAGGATTTTCCCACCCTCCCATACCGCTTTGCCGTCACTTTGTTGACCGCCCCGGATGATTTCCATGCCGATTTTGGGTTTGTCTTTGCGGTCATCGGTGCACAAGTTGCAGTTCGGCTCGGTGTTGGGGTTGTTTTGCAGCGACCGTTCGACCACGCCCGACAAGCCCCCTGCTGCGTTTTGGCTGATGCGAATTTCGGCTTTGGGCTGCTTGCTCTCGTCGTCGATGCTGCGCCACAGGCCCACCGGGCTCATTTGGGCGTGGGCGGCCAGGCTCAGCAAGCCCAAGCTCAAGGTCAATGCGCTTTTGATCATGGGGTTCTCCCTTTTTGAAAGTGGGCTCAGGCCAGCGCGGCGTCGGTGTCCATCAACACATCGCTGCCCGCGCGGATGCGGCGCATCAGTGTCGAGGTTTCGGGCATCAGGCGGGTGAAGTAAAACCGCGCGGTCTGCAATTTGGCCTGGTAGAACGGATCGGGCCGCTGCGCCTCTTCTTCGGCTTCGGCCAGTTTGGCCAGCGCGATCTGCGCCGAACGGGCCCAGAAGTAACCCAGCACCAGGTGGCCCACCACGCGCAAATAGTCCACCGCAGCAGCACCCACTTCGTCGGCATTGCTCATGGCTTTCATGCCGACTTCGCCGGTGAGTTGCGTGAGCTTTTGGCCCAGATCGGCCAGCGGCTTGATGAACTCGCCCATGGCTTCGTTGGCCATTTCGGCCTTGACCAGTTGCTCGACCAGTTTGCCGAACTTTTTGAGTGTGGCACCCTGGTTGCCCAACACTTTGCGGCCCAGCAAGTCGAGCGACTGGATGGTGTTGGTGCCTTCGTAGATCATGTTGATGCGGGCGTCGCGCACAAACTGCTCCATGCCCCACTCCTTGATGTAGCCGTGGCCGCCAAACACCTGCTGGCAGGCCGATGTGGCTTCCCAAGCGTTGTCGGTGGTGAAGGCTTTCACGATGGGTGTGAGCAGGGCCACGACTTCGGCGGCCTCGGCACGCACGGCCTCATCGGGGTGGTTGATCTCTTTGTCCAGCAGCAAAGCGCAGTAGCAGGCCAGGGCACGGCCACCTTCGGCATAGGCCTTGGCCGTCATCAGCATGCGGCGGACATCGGGGTGCACGATGATCGGGTCGGCAGGTTTGCCGGGGGCTTTGACGCCGGTGAGCGAGCGCATTTGCACGCGGTCTTTGGCATAGGCCAGCGCGTTTTGGTAAGCCACTTCGGTCAGACCCAGCGACTGGTTACCCACACCCAGACGGGCGGCGTTCATCATCACGAACATCGCAGCCAGGCCTTTGTTCGGTTGGCCCACCAGGGTGCCCACCGCGCCGTCCAAAACCATTTGGCAAGTGGCATTGCCGTGGATGCCCATCTTGTGCTCCAGGCCACCACAGTAAATGCCATTGCGCTCGCCCATGCTGCCGTCGGCGGCCACATTGAACTTGGGCACGATGAACAGGCTGATGCCTTTGCTGCCGGGGGGCGCGTCGGGCAAACGGGCCAGCACCAAGTGCACGATGTTGGGGGCCAGGTCGTGCTCGCCTGCGCTGATGAAAATCTTTTGACCGCTCAGCTTGTAGGTGCCATCGGCCTGTGGCTCGGCCTTGGTGCGCAACATCCCCAGATCGGTGCCGCAATGCGGCTCGGTCAGGCACATGGTGCCAGTCCACTCGCCGCTGGTCATCTTGGGCAAATACAGGGCTTTTTGCTCGTCCGTGCCGTGGGCGTGCAGGCACTCATAGGCGCCATGGCTCAAGCCCGGGTACATGGTCCAAGCCTGGTTGGACGAGTTGAGCATTTCGTAAAAGCACTGGTTGACCACAAAGGGCAAGCCCTGGCCGCCGAAGTCGGGATCGCAGCTCAGCGATGGCCAGCCACCGGCCACGTACTGCTCATAAGCGGCCTTGAAACCGTCGGGCGCTTTGACCTCGTGTGTGTCGCGGTTGAGCTGGCAGCCCTGGGTGTCGCCCGAAATGTTCAAGGGAAAAACAACTTCGGCTGCGAATTTGCCGCCTTCTTCGAGCACCGCGTTGATGGTGTCGGCGTCGGTGTCGGCGTGCTTGGGCAAGGCCTTGAGTTCGGCACTCACGTTGAGCAATTCGTGCAAGACAAACTGCATGTCGCGCAGGGGGGGGTTGTAGACGGGCATGGGTATTCCTGATTGAAAAGGGTGAAGTGTCTAAACAGTCAAACTCAAGGCTTGACCACCAGGTCTTGGGGATCTGACGCCGCCTGCGCGTTGCTCGCATAGCGGTCCAAAATGTGCAGAAAACCACGTCGCGCTCTCTCTGATGCGCTGGGATCACGCAAAAAACGAGCCTCGTAATGCAAGGCCAAAATCAGGCCGTGGATTTCAAAAGCGATTTGATGGGCATCGGACGCTCGGCTGAGCTGTCCCTCAATTTGTGCCAGCTCCACAGCCCGGCGCAAGGCGGTTTGCCATGTGGCCACCGAACGGGCCAAGGCATCGCGCACGGGCCCAGTGCGGTCGTCAAACTCCACGGCTCCACTGATGTAAATGCAACCCGAATCGATTTCAGCCGAGGTCTGAACCATCCAATTGTCAAAAAGCGCCTGCAACCGCGGCACACCACGGGGCTGCTGCATGGCCGCGTAAAACACTTCGGCCTCAAAACGGTCGTGGTATTCGCGAATCACCGAAATTTGCAGCTCTTCACGCGAGCCAAAATGCGCAAACACACCCGATTTGCTCATGCCTGTGACTTCGGCCACGGCACCAATGGACAATCCTTCCAGGCCAATTTGAGAGGCCAAACCCAAAGCGGCATCAATGATCACGGTCTTGGTTTGCTGGCCCTTGATCAGCACGCGGCGGCCCGTTTCTGCACTGGGCGCAGGGGTGGTTTTGCGGGGGTGTTTGGGGTCGGTCATGGGGCATAAAAAGAACGATCGTTCTATTTTGCACCATTTTTCAAAACCGTCCCCCACATCAGGTTTCACCCAAGGTCAATGGGGGGACGTCCAAAGCCGGACCCCAAATGCCTGACCCACTTCAAAAGTCTGACATCCGTCGCTCTGAGTCAGGCTTGAGGGTCCAGACCAGAGGCAGGCAAATGCCCAGCCAACTCCAACTGCATGATGATCATGTTGACCAGTGTGGCCACCGAGGGGCGTCCAGTCTCCAGGACAAAATGCGCCGTTTCTCGGTAAAGCGGGTCGCGGGCTTCAAACAGCGCCCTCAGGCGGCTCAACGGGTCATCGACTTGCAACAAGGGCCGCCCTGTATCGTGGCGCACACGCCGGTAGACATCTTCAGGTGTGGACCGCAAATAGATCACATGACCCCGCGCATGCAAATGACGGCGATTGGTTTCGCGCAACACCGCACCGCCTCCGGTTGCGATCACCCCCTGATGAGACAGCGTCAAATCATCGATCACTTGTTGCTCGACATCGCGAAAACTGTCCTCGCCCTGGTGTTCGAAATACTCCCGAATTGAACACCCCAGTCGGTGCTCAATCACATGGTCGGAATCGACGAAGGGCACGCCCAGTCGACGTGACAGATGCCGACCGATGGTGGTTTTACCCGAGCCCGGAAGGCCCACAAAGATGATGCTCAATGAAATCTCGCACAGGATAGTCAGGGCTGACCAAGGGTCTCCAGCCAGCGCCTCTTGAATAAACCTGAAGTGTATTCCAACGATTGCCCACACTGAGACGCCTGAACGTCTGTGCGGAATGTGCGACTCAAGGTGGGGTCAGCGCCGGGTCATCGGCCATGACCCGAGGCGTCAAGAAAATCAGCAACTCGCTTTTGCGCTGTGCCTGATCTCGGTTCTTGAACAACCAACCCAAGCCGGGCACATCGCCCAAACCGGGCACTTTGGACTCATTGTTGCGGTCTGTTTCTTCGTAAATGCCCCCCAGCACCACGGTACCGCCATCTTCTACACGCACCTGAGTTTTGACGTGCTTGGTGTTGATCGCATACCCAGCGGGCGTGATTTGCCCCACACTGTCTCGGTTGACATCGACATCCAGCACCACAGACCCGTCTGGGGTGATTTGCGGCGTGACCTCGAGCTTCAAATTGGCCTTGCGAAAGGTGATCGATGTGGCACCACTGGCCGAAGCCGTTTGGTAGGGCAATTCGGTGCCCTGCTCGATCAGGGCCTTGGTTTGATCGGCCGTCACCACCCTGGGGCGCGAGACCACCTTGCCACGACCATCGGCTTCCAAAGCTGAAATTTCCACATTAATGAAACGGTCTGCCGCAGCGTTAAAAAGTGACACGGCAAAATTGGCGGGCGTATTCAGGGTCTGCCCAGCCGACCCGGCCGGAAAATTCACCTGATTCCCGGTCACCACCCCCGCCCCGGTGGCCGAGTTGGTGGCCCCCAGGGCCAAGGTGTTGCTGCGGTTGTTCACGCGCAAAGGCACCGCCAGACCGGCACCCAACCTGATGCCCAATGACTGACCAAACTGGTCATCCGCCTCGACAATTCGGGCCTCGATCAGGACTTGCCTGACCGGCACATCCAACTGCGCCAGCAGCGTTTGCACATCGGCCAAACGGGCGGGCAAATCAGACACAAACAACTGATTGGTGCGAGGCTCCGACAAGACGCTGCCCCGACTGCTGAGCCAACGCCCCCCACTGCCGCCCGGTGCAAGTCCCCCTCCTTGCAAACGCTGGGCCACCTCGCTAGCGCGGGCATATTGCAAACGCACGGTCATCAATTGAAGGGGGCTGACGGCCTCCAGGGCGGCTTGTGCTTCGAGTTGTTTTTTCTCGCGCAAGGCCCATTCTTCTTGCGGTGCGACCCACAGCACTCGGCCCTCTTGCCGCGAAGCCAGACCCTTGGACTGCAGCACAATTTGCAAGGCTTGAGGCCAGGGGACTTCGGTCAAGCGCACGGTCACTTGGCCACTGACGCTGTCGGTGGCAATCAAATTCAGGCCTGTGAAATCGGCAAACACCTGGAGCAAGGTCTTGATGTCGATGTTCTGAAAATTCAAACTGATCGTTTGCATTGGGGACGCCACACCGCCGGAAGACGCTGATCGCTCAACATCGGGTCTGACTTCCGCCCCCCAAGCCCCCATTGTCCCCACCGTGCACAAAAAAATGGCAGACACCGTCAAACGCTGAACCATCTGTTTCATTTGAAGGCCTTATCAAAAGTCAACACCCTGACGGGTTCCAGACCTGCACGCAAGCTCACCGCCTGATCGCCAATGGCCACCAAGCGGTGACCCTCCTGGCTCACGCGATGCCCCACCTGAGCGCTGACCCAATGCGGCCCGAACGCCAATATCGCGTGGACGGTCTGCGGCCCATGCCATACGCCCAACAATCGCACCCCTGCCATGGGCCAGTGCTTGGGATCAGGCGAATCCACCGCTGCGGTTTGTGGCGCTGCCAATGCACCGTCGAGTCCTGCAGGCGCAAGCGCCATGACCATCTCAGAACCCGCGGGCGCACCATGAAAAAACAGGGCCGGTCCCTGAGTGCTCACCGTGTTGGATACGGTTTGTCCTCGCCATGCCTTGTCCCCATCCTGGTCTGCACGCAACCAAACACGCAAGAGCACGTCGATGTCGACCCACGGCGCATGGGCTTGTGGGGTGATGCGCAAACGCTCCATCGTCCACACGGGCATGCCTTCACTCAAGGCGGTCCAGGCACGTCCCCAATCGTCAAAGCGCCCCCTCAAACGCAAGGCCACGGCCTGACTGGACAAGGGCGCGGCCACTTTGTCACTCACAGGTTGCAGGGACAACAGCTCCAAACGGTGGCGCTCAAAGCTTTGTTGCAAAGCAGGCCAAAGCAGTGACCGCGACGACACGCCCGGCAAATGGGCCAAGCTCTGTGACAGCGCCTGGGCCGCCTCCCCCTTTGCCGAGTCTGACGCTCCAGGCAAGTCACGAGGCTGCGTCGCCACCTGAACACGCAAATCGGCCAACACACCCTGGGCTTGCCAGAGTTCTTCCAAAGTTTCGGCCTGCCAAAGCCCCATCACCAACAGCACCGCAAAAAAAGCCGTACAGGCATACACCCACCGCCGGTAGATCCGCCGAGCTTGTCTTTGCAGCCAACTGGGGCCTTCAGATCGCCAAAGCTGCCAAAGCCCTGTCCATGACTGAGACCGGATACTTTGCAATGAGCTGGAATGCTGCGCCATGGCCCTCATGGCGAAGCCTTTTCCGGGGAGCCTGAGGGCGAAGCAGCACCGGGTTTTTCATACCGGGCCCCCAGCCCCAGCCCATCGGCGTGCCAGACAAACTCCACGGCAGCCGAACGGTCGGGCAGCACTGGACTCGGGTTGGAGCCAAGCCCATCGGCGACAAACTGGGCCCGGGTCAAGCTCAAGACCCAAGGCAATTGTTGCGACAGCCGCTCTCTGGATTGGTTCATGCTGTTGAGGTCTTTGGCTCGGCCCTGCAACTCCAGACGATCGGAGGTCAACTGCAAACTCAACAATTGCAATCCACCCTGGGCAGCCTCTTGTTGCAAGGCGCGATTCAATGCCTCCCATGCCTTGTGCTGCTTTGCCACCTGTTGCAAGTGCTGCAACTGCAGTTGCCCTTGGCCTTGCTGAAGTTTCGATTGATTGGCCGCTTGCTGTTGCAGTTTTTGTGCGCTGACGTGGGCATTCAGGCGCTGCTGCTCTTGCTGCAAAAACAGCCTGTATGAATCACTCCAATGCAGCAGCAAAAAGCCCACCAAGCTCCCTGTTGCAACGCCCGCAGCCAAGGTCCATCGCCGATGAAATCGTCTGCGTTGCCGGTCCAAACCGGGGTAATTGAGCAAATTCAAGGCGGCCATCACAACCACACCCTCAAGGCCAAACCCGCCGCCATCAGTCGCGCCCCTGCCTCTGTTTTCATGGCTTGATGCAGTCCTGGTTCGGCCATCAAATCCAGCGGGTGCCCCTGCATCTGTGCCGCCAACTCTTTGACGGATTGCACGCGAAATTGCCAATCTTGTGTGGACTGGGTCAACACACTGCCCATGCCGCCTTGCAAAGCGGCAACCGCCCTTTGTGCGGCCAACACGGCAGGCTCGACACTCTCGAGCTGCCACCCGGCCGCTCGTGTGCAAATTTTGTAGTCGTCTATTTGCGATTGCGTGCAGCCCACCCAATGGACTCGCTGGACAGCTTCGTGGGTTTGGATTTCAGGATAAAAATCAAAATGAACTTCATCGGCGGGCTTGCCCAGCAATTGCGAGACCTCCAACTGGACTTCGGTGGCCCATTCGTCGGCGACCAGATGAGCGGGTAGCTCCAACACCCCTGAAACACACTGCTCACTCGACAGCGCCATGCTCACCCGGTGCTGTTGCCGCCCACGCAGCGCTCCGGCTTCACGCAAACACTTGCCCAAACCCGGCCAGACAGTCTCGTCTTGGGAGGGAGACCATTGAATACTGGTGTGAACACTGATCAACTCAGGCGTGAGCAAGTTCAAACCCACCAAGCTCCAAGACGGCCCATGGCTGGCCAAACCCCAGGCCTGCCTTACGGGTCTCACCGACATCCCTCGCCAAAACATGGACCAGGCTTGCATGAATTTCCTCGGCTCAAAGCCTCAAAAGTTGCGTCAATGAAGCTTTTGTAACATGAATCACAAGTTCAAGCTTGTTTTTTTAAAATAAAAGTACGCACAAATCAAACAACCCATCCACACCTGGGACCAGAGATTTTTATAATGCGCTCAGTTCGGCAACCCGCTGGGCAAGCCTCCAATCTTTCATGCCCACCACCGACTCACACCAGCCCTCCTCCACCAAGGCCGGCCCAAACAAAGGCTCCAAGAGCCTGTTTGCTTGGCTCGCTCAATTGGCCATTTGGGTTGCCACCCTGGCCTCAGCGGCGTTGTTTTGCTTGCTGATGGTCGTGGGGGTGGCCATGGTGGTGGCCTACCCGAATTTGCCGGACATTTCCGATCTGGCCGAATACAAACCCAAGTTGCCGCTTCGCGTGCTGACCGCGGACGGTCAGCTGATTGGCGAATTTGGCGAAGAACGCCGCAACCTGACCCCCATCAAGGACATACCCCGCGTCATGAAAGACGCCGTCTTGGCCATTGAAGACAGCCGGTTTTATGAGCACGGGGGCGTGGACTATCTGGGCATTTTGCGAGCGGGCATCGCCAACATTGGACGCGCCAAAAGTCAGGGCGCATCCACCATCACCATGCAGGTCGCACGCAACGTGTACCTGTCATCCGAAAAAACCTTCACCCGCAAAATTTACGAAATTTTGCTGACTTACAAACTCGAACACCTGCTGAGCAAAGACCAAATTCTGGAAATCTACATGAACCAGATTTTCCTGGGCCATCGGGCCTATGGATTTGCGTCCGCCAGCGAAACTTATTTCGGCAAGCCCCTCAAGGACATCACCATTGCCGAAGCGGCCATGCTGGCAGGTTTGCCCAAAGCGCCCTCTGCACTCAACCCGATCAACAACCCCAAACGCGCACGCTCTCGGCAGCTCTACATCATTGAGCGCATGGAAGAAAACGGCTTCATCACGGCATCGCAAGCCTTGCGAGCCAAAGCCGAGCCCCTGAAATTGCGGTCCTCGGGTGACAAGAAAATTTTGCACGCCGAACATGTGGCAGAAACCGTGCGCCAGATGGTTTTTGCCCAATACGGACAAGACACCTACACCCGGGGCTTGAACGTTTACACCACCATCCAATCGGGTGAGCAAATGGCCGCCTACAGGGCCCTGCGCCAAGGCCTCATGGACTTTGAGCGACGTCAAATCTACCGGGGCCCGGAAAAATTCATCGACCTGCCCAGCGACCCCAAAAAGGCCGAAGAGGCCATCGACGATGTTTTGGACGACCATCCAGACAACGGTGACGTCATGTCTGCGGTGGTGCTGGAAGCGTCGGCCAAAAAAGTGGTGGTCATCCGCCAAAACGGTGAACAGATCACCATCACGGGCGATGGACTCAAACCCGTTCAATCGGGTTTGGCCGACAAAGCCCCGGCGGCCAAACAAATCCGCAAAGGTGCGGTCATCCGCATTGTGCAAATGGCCAAAGGGGGCTGGGAGATCACGCAGCTGCCTGAAGTCGAAGGCGCTTTTGTGGCCGTGACCCCACAAAACGGCTCCATTCGGGCGCTGGTGGGTGGCTTTGACTTCACCAAAAACAAGTTCAACCACGTCACCCAAGCTTGGCGTCAACCGGGCTCCAGTTTCAAGCCCTTCATTTACTCTGCGGCCCTCGAAAAAGGGTTCACGCCAGCCACGGTTGTCAACGATGCGCCCTTGTTTTTTGATGGTGGCGTCACCGGTGGCCAACCTTGGGAGCCCAAAAACTACGACGGCACCTTTGACGGCCCCATGAGCTTGCGCAAAGGCTTGGCCAAGTCCAAAAACATGGTGTCCATCCGTGTGCTGCAATCAGTGGGTGCACGCAACGCCCAAGAATGGGTCAGTCGTTTTGGTTTTGATGCCGAAAAGCACCCCCCCTACCTCACCATGGCACTGGGGGCCGGCTCGGTCACCGTGATGCAAATGGCCACGGGCTACTCCGTGTTTGCCAATGGCGGCTACCGTGTACAACCGCACCTGATCACCCGCATCACCGATTACAAAGACCGTATTTTGGTGGACAGCCCACCACAAGCCATCACGCCTGACACGCCCCACGCCATCTCGTCACGCAACGCTTACGTGATGACCAGTTTGCTGCAGGAAGTTACCCGCTCAGGAACGGCGGCCAAAGCACAAGCCACCCTCCATCGCAGCGACATTTACGGCAAAACAGGCACCACCAACGATGCCATGGACGCGTGGTTCGCGGGCTACCATCCACAATTGGCTGCTGTGGTCTGGATTGGGTACGACACCCCCAGAAAGCTGGGCGACCGTGAAACCGGTGGTGGCTTGAGTCTGCCTGTGTGGATCAATTTCATGGAGACAGCCCTGCGCACTTTGCCCCAAGCTGAACCCATGGCTCCCGAGGGCCTGGTGAACATCGGCGGCGAATGGCTTTACGATGAATACGCACGGGGTGGCGGCGTCAACTCACTGGGCACCAATACGGAATCGACCCCCAAAACACCGGCATCCTTGCCACCCGCTGAAGAAAGAAACCGGATTCTCGACCTCTTCAGAAACTGACCCCAGGCCACGGCAAGCCGTCAGGCCTGCCATGGCCCGACATCGGACACCGCCAAAGGGCTTAGACAGCCCTCAAGCGGCAAATTTCAAAGGCAGCCCCGCTTGCTCACTGGCGTAGCGTGACAAGCTGTCCCAAAACTCCCCTTGGCCCTTGGTGTCCATCCACTGAGCGCCATCAAAGCGGTAATGAAAACCGCCGCAACGCGCGGCCAACCACACCTCATGCAGCGGCTTTTGCAGGTTGACCACGATCTGGCTGCGGTTTGGAAAAGTGAGGGTGACCATGCCGCCCACGCGCTGGTTGTCCACATCGGCATCCGTGTCGTCGTTCAGCCGATCGCAAGATTGCTCTATGCCACTCAAAAGGCGCTCGGCTTGGTCCATGAATTCAAGGTCGGTCATTACAATCGCAGGATGTTGAAGGTAATGAAGATTCTAGTCATGCTGCATGTCCTTGTTGGCGGTGCGGCTGTGCTGAGCGCCTGCGGGCAAAAAGGCCCTTTGTTTTTGCCCACTGCACCGGAGTCGGCGGGCCGTGCAAGCTTGCCCCAAAGCTTGAACCCCTGGCACACCGTCACACCCGGACCCTCTGGGCAAGCACCTGCGACATCATCTCCACCTGCCCCCGCCCCGGCCTTGCCAACACCTGCCTCACCTGTGCGCTGAATCAAACTCTGACCGGCCACCACCCCGTCCATCTTCACACTGCCCCACGCCTGCGCCATGAACACCCCCATCAACGCTACTTTGCCCGGCCAACCCCACATCGCTTTTCTGGGCGACCAGCTGCATGTGGAAGGCGTGCGCCTGTCTGAGCTGGCCCGTGAACACGGCACGCCCTTGTTTGTGTACTCCAAAGCCGCCATGCTCTCGGCCTTGGCCGCCTACCAGCGCGGTTTTGCCGGACGTCAGGCGCAAATTTGCTACGCCATGAAGGCCAACTCCAGCCTGGCCATCTTGCAGGTGTTTGCCGATGCCGGTTGCGGCTTTGACATCGTCTCGGGCGGCGAGCTGGCGCGCGTGCTGGCTGCGGGCGGCGACCCGGCCAAGGTGATCTTTTCTGGCGTGGGCAAGACCCGCGCCGAAATGAAGCAGGCCCTTCAAGTGGGCATTGGCTGCTTCAACGTCGAAAGCGAAGCCGAACTCGATGTGCTGAGTGACGTGGCCATGGGCCTGGGCAAACAAGCCCCGGTCAGCCTGCGCGTCAACCCCAATGTGGACCCCAAAACCCACCCCTACATCTCAACCGGCCTCAAAGGCAACAAATTCGGCATCGCCCACGAAGACGCGCTGCGGGCATACCGCCACGCGGCCAGCCTGCCCGGCCTGAAGGTGGTGGGCATCGACTGCCACATCGGCTCGCAAATCACCGACAGCACGCCCTATCTGGACGCCATGGACCGCGTGCTGGACCTGGTGGCCGAGGTCGAATCAGCGGGCATCCCCATCCACCACATCGACTTTGGCGGCGGCCTGGGCATCAACTACAACGGCGACACCCCGCCTGAGGCCGATGCGCTGTGGGCGCAGCTGCTGGCCAAGCTGGATGCACGCGGCTACGGCCAGCGCCAGCTCATGATCGAACCCGGCCGCTCACTGGTGGGCAATGCGGGCGTTTGCCTGACCGAAGTGCTGTATCTGAAGCCCGGCGAGCAAAAGAACTTTTGCATCGTCGACGCCGCCATGAACGATCTGCCCCGCCCGGCCATGTACCAGGCCTTCCACCAGATCGTGCCGGTGACGCCACGCTCAGGTGATGGCGAAGTCTATGACGTGGTTGGCCCCGTGTGCGAAAGCGGCGACTGGATCGGCCGCGACCGTCAGATGCTGGTGCAAGCGGGTGATGCGCTCGCCGTGCTGTCGGCAGGCGCGTACTGCATGAGCATGGCCAGCAACTACAACACGCGGGGCCGCGCTGCCGAAATCCTGGTCGATGGCACACAGGCCCACCTGATTCGCCAGCGCGAATCGGCGTTTGACACCTTTGCGCTGGAGCAGCTGGTCTGAAATGCCCTGTGCAGCCTGAACCGGCTGTACAGCGTCCGATGGCGCACTCAGGCTCGCCGTGCAAAACGCAGCACGCGCCAGCCCAGCAAAACCGCCAAAATGCCCGCGTAGACCAGCACCTCATCAAAGTCCTGTTTGCCCGCGCGCATCCACCAAAAGTGCATCACGGCCAGCACGGCCACCGCATAAACGCCCCGATGCAGCAGCTGCCAACGCCTACCGCCCAGCCATCGCACAGCACGGTTGAAAGAGGTGGCGGCCAGCGCCAGCAAGATCACAAAGGCACTGAAACCCAGCCAGATGAAGGGGCGCTTGAAGAGGTCTTGCAAGGTGTCGGCCAGGTCAAATCCCATGTCAAACCAGGCGTAGCACAGCAGATGCAGGCTGGCATAAGCAAACACCAGCAAACCCAGCATGCGCCGAAAGCGCAGCAGTTCGGGCCAGCCCAGCCAGGTGCGCAAAGGGCTCACGGCCAACACCACACAGAGGCTGCGCAGGGTCCAATCGCCTGTGGCGCGGATCAAGGCTTCGGCGGGGTTGGGGCCCAACTGGTCTTGCAGCGTCTGCAACACCAGCCAGGCCAGGGGCATCAGCCCTACCCACAGCAGCGCCCACCAGGCCGCAGGGTGGCGCAATGCAGCCCTCATGGTCATCAGAAAAATTTCTTCAAATCCATGCCGGCGTAGAGCTGACCAACCTGCGGCTCATAGCCATTGAACATGAGCGTTTTGCGTTTTTTGGCCAACAGGCCGTCTTCGCCAATCCGGCGTTCGGTGGCCTGGCTCCAGCGGGGGTGGTCCACCAGCGGGTTCACATTGGAATAAAACCCATACTCTTGACGCGCTGCCTTTTCCCACGAAGACACGGGTTGTTTGTCGGTGAATCGGATTTTGACCAGGCTCTTGCCGCTCTTGAAACCGTATTTCCAAGGCACGACCAGGCGCAGCGGTGCGCCGTTTTGCTTGGGCAAGACTTCGCCATACATGCCAAAGGCCAGCAAGGTCAGCGGGTGCATGGCCTCATCCAAGCGCAGGCCTTCCACATAGGGCCAATCCAGCACGCTAGAGCGTAAACCCGGCATGGTCTTGGGGTCGGCCTGTGTGACAAATTCCACAAATTTGGCCCCTGGCAAGGGCTCCACACGCCGAATGAGGTCGGCCAGTGAATAGCCCACCCATGGAATCACCATCGACCAGCCTTCCACGCAGCGCAATCGGTAAATGCGCTCTTCCATGGCTCCCCACTTCATAAGCTCTTCCAGCGAAACACGACCCGGCTTCTTGACCAGGCCCTCGATGTCCACACTCCATGGGTCGGTGATGAGGGTATGGGCACGCTTGGCTGGATCGGCCTTGTCGGTGCCAAATTCGTAAAAGTTGTTGTAGGTGCTGGCATCCTCATACGGAGTGGGTTTCTCCATGGTGTTGGCCCCCAGCACTGCGGACTTGCCGGCGGCAAAAACTGACAACTTGCCAGGCCGCGCCGTTTGCGCATGGGCCTCGCGCTGCCCCCAACCGGCCAGAGCCAGCCCCGCTGTGCCCAGTGCCATGTTTCGCACCACCTCGCGGCGCGAGCGATAAACATCAACTGGTGTGATCTCGCTGGCTACAGGGTGTTGAAAACCGTTATCTGAATTTATGATGAGCATGATCTTGCCGAAGAAATGAAGCGATTGCTTGATTTTGAACGGTATCGTCACCTTGTGCAGCCTACTGCCTCAAAAGCCTTCTGCCCTGACTTTTCCAGTCCATCACTTTCGCCAAACATGAATAATCAAAAACCAACAAGTCAAAAAAATTGAATCTTTATTTCGCTAAAATTGATTTTTAGTTATCCTCTATCCCTATGTCACCTCCTGCCCTCATTGAAGTCGTCGACGATGACGAGGACGTGCGCCGAATGATGGTGATGGTGTTGGAGTCGCATGGCTTCAAGGTCAGAGCCCATGACGGAGGCGCGTCGTATTTGAAATCCTCCAAAGCGAGTGCCCCCCGGGTCATGCTGCTCGATGTGCGCATGCCGCAAATGTCAGGCATTGAACTGCAAATTCGCTTGAGGGAAACGGGCGATGACATTCCCGTGATTTTCATGAGCGGAGAAAGCCTGCCCCATGAAACGCAGGCTGCTCAGCGCTCTGACGCCATCGCCTTCCTGTCCAAGCCTTTTCACACCATGGAGTTGTTGAAGGCCATCGAAGCGGGCCTGGAAAAACAAATTCAGGTCAGCAACAAGCCAACCTGAGTCAAGCCGACTCTGGCATCACAGGGTGCCGTAGCTGTGCAAACCGCTCAGAAACATGTTGACGCCCAAAAAGGCAAATGTGGTGATGCCCAAACCGACCAAGGCCCACCAAGCGGCAACCGTGCCGCGCAAACCCTTCATGAGCCGCATGTGCAGCCACGCTGCATAGTTCAACCAAACGATCAAGGCCCAGGTTTCTTTAGGGTCCCAGCTCCAGTAACCCCCCCAAGCCTCAGCAGCCCACAAAGCCCCCAGCACAGTGGCAATGGTGAAAAAGGCAAAGCCCACGGCGATGGACTTGTACATCACATCGTCCAAGATCTCGAAAGACGGCAAACGCTCAGCAATGCGACGACGCCCAGCCAAAATCCCCGCCACGATCAAGGCCGAAATGCCGAAATACACCATCCAATAGCCGCTGCCCTCCTCGGTTGGTGCCTTGCGAAACACCACCGGCTCAAAGCACAACACAATGCCCAGCACCCACAATGGTGCCAGCTTGTACCAACTTGTTTCGGTCGCCTGTTGTTTGATCAGGTAGGCAAAAGCGACCATCGCCGCCAAGGCGAAGGTGCCATAACCAATGAAGTTCGCGGGCACATGCAGCTTCATCCACCAGCTTTTGAGGGCAGGCACCAAAGGTTGAATGGCGTGCGCCTCACGCACCAAGGTGTACCACAGCAAAAATCCCACGGCGGCGCTGACCACCAGCATGACAAAAGCCCCCAATGCGCGTGTTTTGTATTGGGCTTCGTAATACAGGTAAAAAGCAGCTGTCATCCAGCAAAACATCACGAACACTTCGTACAAGTTGCTGACAGGAATGTGACCAATGTCTGGGCCTAACTGATGGCTTTCGTACCAACGCACCAAGGTGCCAATCAAGGCCAATGCCACGGCCACCCAAGCCATGCGCGACCCCAAGGACTCCAAGGAGTCACTTTGACCGCGGACAAAGACCCCAGCCCAGTAAAAAACGGTGCTGATGAAAAACACCATGCTCATCCACAAGATGGCCGACTGGCTGGACAAAAAGTATTTCAAAAAGAACACCTGCTCAGCCCGAGCCAAATCACCTTGGTACAGGTAAATGGCAAACAAGGACAGGCCGGTCACCACCAGCATCAGCGTGCGCAAGGGCCGCCAGAACCAGGCCAGCCACACCACAGCAGGCCAGCTGAACAACAAAATGGCTTGCTCGTAAACATCCATCGACGGCTGGTAGCGCAAAAATGCAAAGACCGTGCCCAGCAAGGCCAGCAAAGCAAAACCCCAGTCCAGGGCAGAGCGCGTCGAAAAATAACCGGGATTCAAGGTGACAGTGGTCATGATTTTTTCTCGGAACGACCCAACAAGCGGGTGGTCAATTGGTCAAATTCGCGGTCAACATCCATCGTCTTGCGGTTGGATGACAAAGCCATCGTCGCATGGGTGCCATCGCCATGGGGTGACAGCCACACCCACAAGCGTCGGTCACGAACATACAACATTGCAAAAATACCCAAAATCAAAAGGGCACAGCCCAAGTAAACGATCGACTGGCCTGGGGCTCTCGCCACCTGAAAAACGCTGGCTTGGACCTGCTTGAAATCTTTGAGCAAGAAGGTCATGGGTGCTGGATAAAGAGGCGCATCGGACAAAGCCAGCACGGCCTGCGACATGAATCCTTGCACCTTGTCTTCAGGCATCGACTTAGCTCCCGCTTGTTCGCGTGCCACGGCATCGAGCTCAAACAAGGCCCCGTTCAGGATGCGCACAAACATCTCACCCGCCCGGGCACGCTCGTCTTGCGGCACATTGCTTTCCAGGAAATCGGCCAAGGCCTGCAAACCCGAAGACGACTTGCCGTTGACTTTCTCCAAACCAGCAAACAGGCCCAAGGCACGGGCCGCCGAATCGGCCAGTTGCTGGGTCAACTCAGGGCGTTTGGGGTCCACGGCTTTGCTGGCATATCGCTGCACTGCGCGGTTGCGCAACTCGGGCGTGTCCAAAGCCGCCCGCAAGCGAATGAAGCCCAGCAATTCGCCATTCTCATCGGCGGGTGGACGCAAATAGCGGTAGGGCTCGCTGGGCACTTCGCGCATGCCCAGCAAAAACACGGGCACACCATCGCCCGCATCCACCGGCAACATGTAGTTGTTGTACTCGCGAGCTTGGCCAGCGGCGTCACGCAGCTTGTAACTCACACTGGGACCCACGTTCTGCAAAGACTTGGTTTGGGTGGTTTTGTGACCAGCCCCCAGTCGCTGCTCAATCGCACTGCCCAAGTCGACTTTGCGCACATCCACCGCTTGGCCATTGGGTCCTTGACCACCCGACAGGTTTTCCACGTTGATGACACGCAAGCCGGTGAACTCCAGGCTCAATTTTTCAGTCCCGTTGCTCAGATCGGTGCTGCTGCCAATGGTGCCTTCCACCTCAAAGGGGCGGGTCGCCGCTGACATGGGCACGGCTTGCAATTTGACCGTGGAGCCCCCATCGTCAAAACTGGACTGGTAAATGTTGATGCCCTTGAAGCTGGCCGGGTGATTGACCTCGACACGCGCTTCTTGTTTCTCGCCCGTGGCTTTGTCGTGGATGATGATGTCGCTGGCAAACAACTTGGGCATGCCGGTCGAGTAGTACTCCACAATGAACTTTTTGAGCTCAATCACAAAGGGCAGATCCTGCAACAAAATGCCATTGGACTGGTTCAGGATGGCCGTACCCGAGGCCGTGTCTTCAGCCACCAGCAAATTGCCCCGAAAAGCCGGATTGCGTTCAGACAGTCGGTGCTGCGCGGGCACATCGGCAATCAGGCCGCCGCCGTTGTAAATTTCCTTGCCACCAAACCACATCTGGGCACGGACCATCAGGTCGCCGTCCAGCAAGCCCCCGACACACACCAACACAATGGCCGAATGCGCCGCGATGTAGCCGATTTTGTTGGCTGCACCGGCCTTGGCCGCCAACATCCACCCCTTGCCCGCCGGGGTGTCTCGCTCTTGCAGTTTGACTTTCCAGCCCCCCGTGGCCAGCAAGGCCCCTAAACGATGGGCGGCAGCTTGGGGCAACTCGTTGAGCGAGCCTTCGGCCTTGTTGTGAAACGCCTTGAGGCTTTGTTCGCGGATGTTTTCCTTGTAGTTTTTAAGGTCTACCAGGATTTTGGGCGTGTTGCGGGCAATGCACAGGCTGGTGCTGATGACCAAAAAGGCCAGAATCAGCAAAAACCACCAAGCGCTGTAAACCGTGTTGAGCTTGAGGGTGGTGAACACTTCGGCCCAAAAGGGGCCGAACTGGTTGACGTAGTTGTTGCTGGGCTCGTTTTGTTTGAGCACCGTGCCAATCACCGAAGCAATGCAGATGATCGTCAACAAAGAAATGGCAAACCGCATGGACGACAGCAACTCGATCACGGCCTGCCCTCGGGGCGAGCCGCGCTCGGATTCAAGGCGGGGTGCAACAGTCGTCATGGGGTGTATCAAAATGAAGCAGACAAGGAAATGGCGGGACAGAGCCCGCCAAAAACGTTCAAGGCCGGAAAACCGGCCTTGGTGCATGTCATATCAGCCGGTTCTTAATTGTGCCCCAATGATGTGATTCAGGCCCTAAAACCCCCTGAAGTCCACAGGGCAAAAGCGACACACACCCGGGTCATCTCCCGGCAAGAACCTCAGCGCAAACCGGCAATGTAGTCGGACACCGCCTTGATTTCGCGGTCGTTCATCTTGGCGGCCACTTGGGTCATTTGCACATTGTTCTTGCGAACGCCTTCACGGAACTGCACCAACTGCGAAGCGGTGTATTCGGCATGCTGACCCGACAAACGGGGGTATTGCGATGGCATGCCGGCCCCGTTGGGCGAATGGCAGCTGGCGCAAGCGGCGATCTGACGGTCAGGAATGCCGCCACGGTAGATGCGCTCACCCCATGCCACCGTGTCTTTTTCTTTGGCAAAGCCAGGTTTGGCTTGTTTGGAGGCCAGCCAATAACTGATGTTGCGCATGTCGTCGCTGCTCAAACCCGCCACCATGCCGCTCATGACAGCGTTGGCGCGTTTGCCGGATTTGAATTCGGCCAATTGCTTCATCAGGTATTCGGGGTGCTGCTGGGCCAACTTGGGGTTGACCGGTGTGCCAGAGTTGCCGTCGGCTGCGTGACAGGCCACACAAGCAGCTGTGTAAATGGCTTCACCTTTGGCCAAATCGGGCTTGGCAGCTTTGGGTGCCGGGTCGGCGGCCAAAACAGAACCGGCCATCAAAGAGGCCGACAAAACAGTGATCAGGAAAGAGGAAATCGACTTCATGGCGTGATCCAAGAGTTGGCGCAAAACTCAAGGATTCTACAATGAGGTCCGCGTCAGTTTCCTGACGACCTGAGGTATCCCTGATTTATGAGCTCCCGCCCCCACGTTCGCGCCCCCGCCAGAACCCCAGCCAAGCGGTTGGCCGCCCGGACCACCCGTCCCACAGCCCCCTCGGTCAGCGAGGCTGCAGCGAGCACCGACGCCACCTCGCCTGCCGCACCCCACCAGGTCACCCCCATGGGCTGGATGCACACTGCCCGGTTTTTGACCACCGCCGCACAGCTGCACCACCTGCCCGCCATGGACACCCCTGAAATTGCTTTTGTGGGCCGCTCCAACGCCGGCAAGAGCACCTGCATCAACACCTTGACGCAAAAAAAACAGCTGGCTTTTGCCTCCAAAAAGCCAGGGCGCACCCAGCACATCAACCTGTTTGCACTGGGCAAACAGGGCGTCACCGATGCGGTGCTGGCGGATTTGCCCGGCTATGGCTATGCGGCCGTCGCCAAAATGGACAAGCTGCGCTGGCAACAAGTCATGGCCAATTACCTGGTCAGCCGCGAGAACCTCAAAGGCATCGTCATGATGTGCGACCCGCGCCACGGGCTGACCGAACTCGATGACATCTTGCTCGAAGTGATCCGCCCCCGTGTCGAAGAGGGCTTGAAGTTTTTGATCATCCTGACCAAAGCCGACAAACTGACCCGCGCCGAGCAAGCCAAGGCCCTGTCGATTGCGCGACTGCAAGCCGGTGGCGGGGAAGTGAAACTCTTTTCTGCCTTGAAAAAACAAGGCGTGGACGATGTCGCCAAGCTGCTGTGGGACTGGACGCATCCCGCCCAAGGCGAAGTGCTCGCCCCCAAGCCCCCTGCGCCCATCGAAGAAGAACCCGAAGCCCTGGACGAGTGAGGCGGCGCTGGTGACAGCTCTGCATCACCGTCCCTCAAGGAGTGACCTGCAGTGCCCCCAGATTTACAAACTTGGCAGCAAGAGCTGCCCCATGGCATCACGCTCAGTTGTCGCGCTTTTGGCGAGTCGGGTCGTCCGGTGTTGCTGTTTTTGCACGGCTTTCCCGAAGGTGCCTGGGTTTGGGACCCCTTGATGGCGTTCTTTGCTCTGCCTGAAAACGGGAGCTATCGCTGCGTGGCCCCCAATTTGCGGGGCTATGAACGCTCCAGTGCACCACAGGACGTCAAGGCTTACCGCGCCAAACACCTGGTGCAAGACATCTTGGCCCTGATCGCGCACGAATGCGGCTCCGCCCCACTGGCTGCCCTGATCGCCCACGACTGGGGCGGAGCCGTGGCCTGGAACCTGGCCAACCAACAACCCGAGCGCCTGCGCCAGTTGGTCATCATCAACTCGCCCCACCCCGGCCCATTGCTCAAGGCCTTGCAAGACAACCCAGAGCAGCAAGCCGCCAGTGCTTACATGAACTTTTTGGTGCAGGACGATGCCGCCGAACAATTGGCGGCCCATGATTTTGAGCGCCTGTTTGGCTTCTTGGACGGACAAGACCACAGCCTCCAATCCCTCACCGCTCGGCCCAGTCCACCCGACCAAGCCCACTGGCTCAATTCACAGGTTCGGGAGAAATACCGATCCGTTTGGCAGCACGGCCTGCAGGGCGGCCTCAATTACTACCGCGCCTCGCCCCTGCGCCCACCCACGGCCACCGACCCGGGGGCCTCGGCCGTTCAAATACCGCCCGAAGCCATGCGCATCACGGTGCCCACCTTGGTGCTGTGGGCACAAAATGATGTGGCCCTGCTGCCCTGCCTGACCGAAGGTCTGAACGAGCACATCAACGACTTGAAGCTGGTGCCCATCGAGCACGCCACCCACTGGGTGGTGCATGAGCAAACCGCACGCGTGATCGGCGAAATTCAGGCCTTTTTGACGCCGACACCGTCATAAACCCCAGGCTCGCCCTCGGGCCGGGTTTTGAACCGTTTGTGCACCCAGTAATACTGCTCGGGCATGGTGCGGATCAATGACTCCAACGCCTGGTTCATGCGCAAGGTGTCAGCCTGCACATCGCTGCTGGGAAAATCTGCCCAAACCGGTCCGATCTCGGTGCTGTAGCCCGAAGCCGTCATGCGCGTGACCACCGACAGCACCTGCGCCCGGCCCAAGCGGGCAAAGCGCGACAACGAAGGCACAGTGGCCGTTTGCACGCCAAAAAAGGGCACAAACAAGGACTCTTGACGCCCAAAATCCATGTCGGGCAACAAATACAGCTTGTCGCCCTGGCGCAAGCCAGACACGATGGGCTTGACGCCCCCGTGCCTGAAATACAAAGCCACAGCCCCCGAACGGTTGCGCCCATCGCGCACCCAATCGTCCAAAGCCAAAGCGCTTTGGGGCACATAAATGCTGGCCATTCGCACGCCCCCCAGCATGGTGAGCGCGGTACCACCTGCATCCAACCCCACAAAATGCGGCGCCAGCATGACCACCGCCGAATCCCCTTGCAGTGGCGACACGTCGCCCAATACTGTCAAACGCCGACGCAACTGCGCCATCGAGCCATGCCACAACCAAGACCGGTCCAGCAAGGCCTGCATGACCCGAACCACATGCTGGCGAGCCATGCGGGTGCGCTTTGCACCGCTCAAATGCGGAAAACACAGGCCCAAATTGACCTGAACAATGTGTCTTCTTTCGTGCGCCAAGGCATACAGCGCATGGCCCAAAACCCACCCCAAGGCTCGGACCCAAGACAAGGGCAAAGGCGCAAGAAGGCGCATGAACACCAACAGCAACTGCGACATCAAGCCTCCTGGCGAGGGGTTTTGTAACGGGCATAGCCCCACAAATACTGCTGAGGGCAAGCCAAAATCATCGTCTCCATGGCTTGGTTGATCTGCACCACAGCGGCCTCCAGATCGTTTGACAAGGCCTGGTCCAGGGCCTGGGTGTGCAGCCGATAACCCCGCCCCCACGACAAACGCTCCCCCCAAATCAAGACCACTTTGGCCCCGGTTTGCAAAGCCAGACGGGCCGCCAAAGTCATGGTGTAAGCGGGTTTGCCAAAAAACGGCGCCCAAACGCCCATGCCCTCGGGCGGTACTTGGTCGGGCAACAAGCCCACCGCTTGCCCAGCCCGCAAAGCTTTGATCATTTGGCGCACCCCCGACAAATTGGTGGGCACCGCCTGCAAACCCGGGCGGTTTCGGGCCAAGGCCATCACTTCGCCTAAAGCCGCTTGCCTGGCCGGGCGGTAGAGCACCGTCAAAGGCCCATATTGCGCACCAAACCGCGTGGCCAAGGCCTGGGCCGTGATTTCAAAGCAGCCCATGTGGGGCGTGAGAAACAACACCCCTTGCCCCAAAGCATAAGCATCGGCCGCGGCCTGCGCATCGGCCCAAACCACCGAAGGCGTTTGGCCCAGCCACAAACGCGGCAACTCGGCCGACATGCGCCCGGCCTGCCCCACCGCCCCCACCAAGGTGCGCCAACCCAGCCCCGCTTGACGGGCATTGGCCCCCATGCGACGGCGGTAAGTGGGCGAAAAAAGCCAGGCCAGCCAACCGCCCGCCACACCCAGGACATGCAAGGCCCACAAAGGCCAATGTGAAAAAAATCTGAACCAACGAAGCATAAGACCCTGATTTTGCCTTGAACTCCAAAACCCACAGTACCACCGCAACACCGGCCAGGCGCTTACCGGTTTGTGTGATGGGCACTACCTGTTCTGGGAAACCCTGAGACTTCGAGCGCGTTCTACCATGCCAAGACCCTCAAAAAGCCCAAGACACCCAAGCCTATCCAAGCGAGCACCCCACGATGAAAAATCCACACAACCCCCAAAATCCACAAATTTATGTCAGCACCAGCCAAGCGGCCAAAACCCTGGGCTTGTCGGTGGGCACGGTTCAGCGCATGGTGCAAAGCGGGGTCTTCAAGGCCTTCGTCACCCATGGTGGCCATCGCCGCATCCTGTCCGAATCGGTCGTCGACTATTGCAAAGGCCAAGGCTTCAACCTGCTCTACCCCCTGCCCGAGGCGCACCCGGACCGCTCGCTGGTGTGCGTTTTGCACGACGGTGAACACATCTCACAGGCCTTGGACACCTTGGCGCACTGGCCCCACATCAAGGTCATGACCCACCCACTGGACCTGATCGACATCACACAAAATGTGGACGCCTTCTTCATGGACGCCCGGATTCCCTGGCTGCACACCTCGGCCATGCATCTGCAAAACGCCCGCATGCAGCAAGCACACATCGTCATTTACAACTGCACCTGCCTGCCCGACAGCAGCACCTTGCACCAAGCGCCACACCTGAGCTTGTTTGAAGGCGACATCAGCACCGATCTGGTCGACGGGTATTTGCTCAGCCCCCACCATGCACACGAGAGCCGAAAGCCAACCCATTGACGCCTCCCGGAAAACCCTGCCTCTTGAAATGCACCGAAATGGCCTTATCATTAGCACTCGATGGGGATGAGTGCTAACAACACCCCTCTCCTCAGATTTCAGCTGCACCCCTTTGGTGCTTTTGTTTTTCAACCCTTGTTTCAAATCCAGGAGATTCCATGAAACTGCGTCCTTTGGGCGATCGCGTGATCGTCAAGCGTATCGAAAGCGAAACCAAAACAGCCTCGGGCATCGTGATCCCCGACTCGGCTGCTGAAAAGCCCGATCAAGGTGAAGTCCTGGCCGTCGGCCCAGGCAAGACCAACGACAAAGGCGAGACCAAAGCCCTGAGCGTCAAAGTCGGCGACCGCGTGTTGTTCGGCAAGTACAGCGGCCAGACCGTCAAGGTGGCTGGCGACGAGCTGCTGGTCATGAAAGAAGAAGACCTGTTCGCAGTGGTCGAGTGATTTGCGGGACAGACCGAACGACGCGCGAAGCGCCCGTTCGCTCTGTCCTCAACTGATTAATCTGAATTTAGGAGCTTAAAAATGGCAGCAAAAGACGTAATTTTCGGCGGCGAAGCCCGCGCACGCATGGTTGAAGGCGTGAACATTTTGGCCAACGCGGTCAAAGTGACTCTGGGCCCTAAAGGCCGCAACGTGGTTCTGGAGCGCTCTTTTGGCGCCCCCACCGTGACCAAGGACGGTGTGTCCGTGGCCAAGGAAATCGAACTCAAAGACAAGCTGCAAAACATGGGCGCGCAGATGGTCAAGGAAGTGGCTTCCAAGACTTCTGACAACGCGGGTGACGGCACAACGACTGCCACCGTGTTGGCTCAAGCCATCGTGCGCGAAGGCATGAAGTACGTGGCCGCTGGCATGAACCCCATGGACCTGAAGCGCGGCATCGACAAGGCAGTGACTGCTTTGATCGAAGAGCTGAAGAAGGCCACCAAGGCCACCACCACCAGCAAAGAAATCGCCCAAGTCGGCTCCATCTCTGCCAACTCTGACACCAGCATCGGCGAAATCATCGCCAACGCCATGGACAAAGTGGGCAAAGAAGGCGTGATCACTGTGGAAGACGGCAAGAGCCTGAACAACGAACTCGACGTCGTTGAAGGCATGCAGTTCGACCGTGGCTACCTGTCGCCCTACTTCATCAACAACCCCGAAAAGCAAGCTGCTTTGCTGGACAACCCCTTCGTGTTGTTGTTCGACAAGAAGATCAGCAACATCCGCGATCTGCTGCCCACACTGGAAGCCGTGGCCAAAGCTGGCCGTCCTTTGTTGATCATTGCCGAAGAAGTCGAAGGCGAAGCCTTGGCAACTCTGGTAGTGAACACCATCCGTGGCATCTTGAAGGTTGTCGCTGTCAAGGCTCCAGGCTTCGGTGACCGTCGCAAAGCCATGTTGGAAGACATCGCCATCTTGACCGGCGGCAAAGTGATCGCTGAAGAAGTCGGCCTGACTCTCGAAAAAGTGACTTTGGCCGATCTGGGCCAAGCCAAGCGCATCGAAGTGGGCAAGGAAAACACCATCATCATCGACGGCGCTGGCGCTGCTGGTGACATCGAAGCCCGCGTCAAGCAAGTGCGTGTGCAAATCGAAGAAGCCACTTCTGACTACGACCGCGAGAAGCTGCAAGAGCGCGTGGCCAAGTTGGCTGGCGGTGTGGCCGTGATCAAGGTCGGCGCTGCCACCGAAGTCGAGATGAAAGAGAAGAAAGCCCGCGTGGAAGACGCCCTGCACGCCACCCGCGCTGCTGTGGAAGAAGGCATCGTGGCTGGCGGCGGCGTGGCTTTGCTGCGTGCACGTCAGATGGCTGGTGTCATCAAAGGCGACAACGCTGACCAAGACGCCGGCATCAAGCTGGTGTTGAAAGCCATCGAAGCGCCTCTGCGCGAGATCGTGTACAACGCCGGCGGCGAGCCATCGGTGGTGGTCAACGCGGTGTTGGCCGGTACAGGCAACTACGGCTTCAACGCAGCGAACGACACCTACGGCGACATGATCGAAATGGGTATTCTGGATCCTACAAAAGTGACCCGTACTGCTTTGCAGAACGCCGCTTCTGTGGCTTCTTTGATGCTCACAACCGAGTGCATGGTTTCCGAAGCCCCGAAGGACGAGTCCGGCGCTGGCGGCGGCATGCCTGACATGGGCGGCATGGGTGGTATGGGCGGCATGGGCATGTAATTGCCCCGCTGTCTGGACTGAGGGCTTGCGCCCTCACCCGGCCAACCACAAAGCCCCGCAAGGTAAAAGCCTTGCGGGGCTTTTTTTCGTGACGACGGATCAAGGTCTGCGCCGGACGGCAGCTTCCGCCTGGGGGATCGGTGTTGGTCTGCGAGGCTTGATCGCGGCGAGGGTGCCGCGCCTACAGGCGAGGGCGCCTGCTAACTTCAGGGGTCCGAATCAAAGACTCACAGGGCAGATGCCTCGATCTTCAACACCCAGTACGCGCCTTGGCCCTGCACCGCCTGAAAGCGGACTTTCTGGCCGACATGCAGACCGTTGAGTTGGCTGGGGTTTTGGATTTGGAACACCATGCTCATGGGCGGCATGTCCAGGTTTTTGATCTCGCCGTGTTTGAGCGCCACCTTGCCTGCGGCCTTGTCGATGTGCCGCACCTCGGCCGTGGCCCAAGGCAGCGCTGCGGCGTCATCATTCACGCGCTGCAGGCCCTCACGCTGGGCCATGCGGCGCAGCCCGGGGTAGCGTTGAAAACTTTTGCTGCTGCCGTCTTTTTGCACCAGCAGCACGTCATAGGCGTCTTTGCGGCCCTTGTATTCGGGGCCATCCATGCCCGGGCTGCCAATGGGCATGCCGGGCACCGACAAACCCAGCGCCACTGGCCGCTCTTTCAAGAGACGGTGGATGTCGGCGGCAGGCACATGGCCCTCAATGACATAACCGCCCACGCTGGCGGTGTGGCAGGAGCCGAGTTGCTCGGGCATGCCCAAGCGCTTGCGGGCGGCGGTGTTGCCCACATCGCGCACCTCGACCTTGAAGCCACTGGCCTGCAGGTGTTCCACCCACAACTGGCAACAGCCGCAGTTGGGGTCTTTCCAGACTTGCATGGTGGTGGCTTGCGCCAGTGCTGTGCGATGAAAACCCGTAACGGCCAACACGGCTGCAGTTGCAAGCCATTGGCGTCTGGGCATGGCTTTGATGTGTGAATTGCTCATGGTGAGCCCCCATCTTGGAAGGTGATGAAGCCGATCATGCCCACATCAAAATGGCCCGGAATCCGACAGGCAAATTCAAGCCATCGATCCAGCCCAGTGAGATTTGAAGTGAAAGGCCTGTGCTGGGCTCAGCGGCCAGCCATGCCAACGGTGTGGGGACCCTCTGCCTGTGCGAGGAGGCGGGTCTGCGAGGCATCATCGCGGCGAGGGCGCCGCTCCTACAAAAAAATCCATCGCGGCGAGGGCACCGCTTCTACACAAAAACCACCCAAGGTGAACGGCTTGCGGGGCTTTTTGGATGTTGGGCCGCTTGCCTGTTGCGACTACCGATAAGATGACTGGATGCGTTCTTGCTCTGGGTGGTTGATCTGGCTGATGGTGCTCAAAATGAGCCTGGGCTCGGTCATGGCCATGCCCATTCAATGGTCATGGGCTGAGCCCACTGTGAGCGAAGTCTCGACCACAACAGACCGCACTACATCCCCCACAGTTCACCACGCAGTGCCTCTGGCCACTTTGCCCGAATGCCACGGACACGCGACCCGTCACCTTGAAGTCAAGGGGCACCCGCTCCACCCCACTGAAGTGGACACAGACGGCCCTTCTGGAAACCCCATCGACTGTCACCATTGCTGCGCCGTCGGTTTGGACAGTGAGCCCTGCATGGCACTGCACCGTGCACATGCCGCGCACCCCACCAGCCCGCGACAGGACTGGCAAAGCGCGAACCTGCGCCCTGTGTTGCGCCCGCCCATCCCCTGAACGCTCCACCTCTTTTCACGCGCTGCGCGGGCCTGGACCCGTGCAGCAGACCGATCAAAACGCGCGAGCATTAGCCGCGCAAGGATGGACGCATGACTTCTTCTTTTCAACAACACCACGGGGCGATGCTGCTCAAGTATTCGGGCATCAGCTTCATTTCGGGCGCCGTGAACCACGGCTTTTTCAGCGGCACACGCTCACTGTGGACCGCTGCCATTGGCATCGTGCTGTTTGTGCTGGGCGCTTGGCTCGAGCACCGGCTGAATGCAGACTCGGATGACACACCAAGCTCGGGTTTGCTGCAGACCTTGGTGCTGGGCACTTTGCTCTCGATTGGCCTGGGCTTTTTCACGGGCGGTTTGCAGCACTTTCCGGACTCGCCCGCACGCAGCGCCTGGGTGGTGCCGCTGGGCTTTTTCATCTCGGTACTGGCTCTGGGACTGAGTGCGCCCCGCCACTGGCCACGGGCGGCCACGGTGTATGTGCTGGTGGTTGGCATGGCCGTCTCAGCCGGCAGTGGGGCCGCTTGGCAGTGGCTGGAACGCCACCCCGACTTGGCAGTCACAGGGCACAGCCACGGCGAGACCGCTGCAACAGACGACCACCATGGTGCCTCCCTCAAGGCCGGGGTCATCGCGCAAGTGGTCAGTCGCAGCATCACGGTCAACATGGATGACACCATGCGTTTCACACCCAGTCAGATTGACGTGCACGCCGGAGAAACCATCCGTTTTGTCGTCACCAATTCGGGCCGCACAGCGCATGAAATGGTGCTGGGCAGCGACGAGGACATACGCGCTCACGCCGAGGCGATGAAACAAGCGGCAGCACAAGGGTCGGCCCATGGCAGCGATCACCCGCACGGCACAGGGGCCGCCATTCGTGTGGCAGCCGGGCAAACCGGCGAGTTGGTGGTGAGCTTTGACCAAGCCACGCGCTTGCAAATGGCCTGCCTCATTCCCGGGCACTACGAAGCGGGCATGCGGGGCACTTTGCAAGTGCTGGCCACACCCACTGCGCCAAGCAAACCGGCTGACCCACACGACCACAGCTCGCACAAACATTGAGCCAGCGGCCCGGTGGGCCGGTCGCTTGAGTTCCGACATGTGTCCGCTTCGGTGCAGGCGCTTGTCGGCCCTGCGCGGTTTGAAGCGAAAGGCCTGTTTTGGGCTCAGTGGCCAGCCATGCCAACGGTGTGGGGACCCTCTGCCTGTGCGAGGAGGGGGGTCTGCGAGGCGTCATCGCGGCGAGGGCGCCGCTCCTACAAAAAACGATCCATCGCGGCGAGGGTGCCGCTCCTACAAAAAACAATCCATTGCATTGAGGGCGCCGCTCCTGCACAAAAGCTGACTCATGGCAACAGCGCTGCCATGGATACGCTTTGTCAACGCACCTTGTTCAACAAGGCCGCAGTGGATGCATCCAGTCCGTTGACGTCGCCCGACACGATGCGGGCATGGATGTCTTTGGCCAGCACTTTGCCCAGCTCCACCCCCCACTGGTCGAAGCTGTTGATGCCCCAGACCGCGCCACTCACAAACACGCGGTGCTCCTGCAAGGCAATCAGTGCGCCCAGGCTGGCGGGCGTGAGTTCGTCCAGCAGCAAGAAGCTGCTGGGCCGGTTGCCGGGAAAGTGCTTGTGACCACCCTCGTCGGCCTGGCCCAGCATGAGCGCCTGTGCCTGTGCGATCACATTGGCCAGCAGCAGCTCGTGGTGGTCTTTCAGGCTGTGCGTGGGCTTTTTCACGGCGATGAATTCCAGCGGCACCACATCCGTGCCCTGGTGCAACATCTGAAAGTAGGCGTGCTGCCCATTGGTGCCCGGCTCGCCCCACAGCACGGGTGAGGTGCCATAGGTCAAAGCATGCCCGTTGCGGTCCACGCGCTTGCCGTTGCTCTCCATCTCCAGCTGCTGCAAATAAGCTGGCACTCGCCGCAAGGCGCTGTGATAGGGCGCAATGCTTCGGCTGGTGTAGCTCAAAAAGTTGCGGTACCAAACGTCAAGCAAGCCCAGCCGCACCGGCAAGTTGGCCTCCAGTGGCGCGGTCTGAAAATGCTGGTCCATCGCATGCGCCCCGGCCAGCAGGTCCCTGAAACCCTGCGCTCCGATGGCAATCGCCACCGGCAAGCCAATGGCCGACCACACCGAATAACGCCCGCCCACCCAGTCCCAAAAACCGAAGGTGGTGGTGGTGCCCATCTCGGCCGCAGCGGCCACATTGGTGGTCAGCGCCGCAAAATGGCGCGACACATCGACTCCGCCCTGGCCCTGGAACCAAGCCAGCGCCGAGCGGGCGTTGGTCATGGTCTCGATGGTGGTGAAGGTTTTGGAGGCGATCAGGAACAGCGTGTTCTCGGCCTTCAAGCCTTTGAGCACGCCAGCCAGTTCATGACCGTCCACATTCGACACAAAGTGAAAACGCTTGCCCGGGATCACGAAGTCTTGCAAGGCCAGCACCGCCATTTGCGGCCCCAGGTCCGAGCCACCAATGCCGATGTTCACCACATCGGTGATCTGCACATCGGCGCGCACCTGCTCGGCATACGCCAACATGGGCTTGAGGGTGTCGTGCACTTGTTGCAAGGGCGCGGCCAAATCACCCGAGAGCGAGCCTTCGGGTTGGCGCAAGAGCCAATGCATCACGGCACGGCCCTCGGTGTTGTTGATGGGCTCCCCACGGAACATGGCGTCGCGGTGCGAGGCCAAACCAGTTTGCCTGGCCAGCTCGATCAGCAGTGCTTCGGTGGCAGCGTCGGTGTGGTTTTTCGACAAGTCGGCAAACACATAAGGGGCTGCCTGGCTCAACGCATCCGCACGGTACGCATCGGTCGCAAAAGCCGTGCGCAAATCAAAACCAGCAAAGCCCTGCGCATGGTGTTGCAGGTTTTTCCAGGCGGGGGTCAAGTCACAACGCATAGGATCTTTCAGTGAATGGATCGCTTGCAGAGCAAGCATCGACAACGTTTTCCAAATAGTTGCAGGTCGGCGACTTCAGCCCCGACGTGAACCTGCACCAAGCCTACACATGTCGGACCTGAAGGTGCCGACCTACAAAGTCACACGGGATGTCAGGCTTTCTTCATCAATTCTTCAAGCTTGACCGCATCGACGCAAAACGCACGAATGCCCTCGGCCAGCTTTTCGGTGGCCATGGCGTCTTCATTGAGCGCCAAGCGGAAAGAAGCTTCGTCATAGCTCACAGCAGGCAAATCCATGGCCTGCGCGGCTGCAGCGTCCAGCGCCTGGCTCAGCGGGACCTCGGTCGCGGCCAGTTGCGCCAACAACTCGGGGCTGATGGTCAGCAAATCGCAACCGGCCAGCGCCGTGATCTGGCCAATGTTGCGGAACGACGCACCCATCACCTCGGTGGCAATGCCGTGCTTTTTGTAGTGGTTGAAGATGGCCCGCACCGACTGCACGCCGGGGTCGTTGGCGCCCGACTTGGCCGCTTCGTCCCACGCAGCGCCTGCGGACTTTTTGTACCAGTCGTAGATGCGGCCCACAAAAGGCGAGATCAGCTGCACCTTGGCCTGGCCACACGCCACCGCCTGACAAAACGCGAACAGCAGCGTCAGGTTGCAGCGGATACCCTCGCGCTCCAGCTCGGCTGCGGCCTGAATGCCTTCCCAGGTCGAAGCGATTTTGATCAGCACGCGATCACGCGGAATGCCCTGCGCCTCGAACAGCGCCATGATGCGACGCGCACGCGCCACGGTGGCGGCGGTGTCAAAGCTCAAACGGGCATCGACCTCGGTCGACACGCGGCCGGGAATGGTCTTCAAAATTTCGCAGCCAAAGCGCACCAGCAAGTGGTCCATCACCACGTCCAGCGGCTGGCCACGGTGGGCGGCCACTGCTTCGGCCAGCAAGGGGGCGTATTCGGGCTTTTGCACGGCCTTCAAAATCAAGGACGGGTTGGTGGTCGCGTCTTGCGGCTGAAACTGCGCCAATTGCTTGAAGTCGCCGGTGTCGGCCACCACGGTGGTAAATTGTTTGAGGGCGTCGAGTTGGTTCATGGTCAGGTGGGTTTCAAGAGTGCCAAACAAGGGTCAAAGGCCTGTGCGGCCAGCGTGGTCTGCAGTCAAAGGGGTCTGCCCCTCCACACGCAGCGCCAGCCAAGCCATGGGCCTGAGCAAAAAATGCAAAGTGCTTGAATTATCCGTGAAACAAAGTTACATTACAAAACAATTTTTCATGTAACTCTAGAACATCATGGCTTTTGATCTGGTTTTTTTCGGTGGCACGGGCGATCTGGTTTGGCGCAAACTCATGCCCGCCCTGTTTCAGGCTTTCCGACACGACACCTTACCCGAAGGCGGCCGCATCATCGGCGTGGGCCGCGACGACCTGACGGACGAGCAATACCGCCAGCAAATCCAGTCGCGCTTTGAACAAGTCGAAGGCGACAAGCGCCCCAAACCCGAAGAGTTCGCCCGCTTTGCCGCCCTGCTGTGCTACGTGCGCATGGACTTGTCGCAAGCCGAGGCCTACGCCGCCCTGTCGGCCCGCCTGGCCGAGCGCGAGACCGACAACGTGGTGATGTACCTGTCCACCGCCCCCAGCTTGTTCACCACCGTGTGCGAACAACTCGCCGCCCACGGGCTGAACACCCCCAAGACCCGCATCGTGCTGGAAAAGCCCCTGGGCCATGACCTCGCCTCCAACCGCAGCATCAACACCGCGGTGGGAAAGGTGTTCAAAGAACAGCAAATTTTCCGGATTGACCACTACCTGGGCAAGCCGGCGGTGCAAAACCTGTTTGCCATGCGCTTTGGCAACGCCCTGTTTGAACCCCTGTGGCGGCGCGAGCACATCGCCAACATCCAGATCACCATGGCCGAGGAGCTGGGTGTGGAAAAGCGCGGCGGCTTTTATGAGACCACGGGTGCGCTGCGCGACATGGTGCAAAACCACGCCCTGCAACTGCTGTGTGCCATCGCCATGGAGCCGCCCATCAACGCACACGCCGACGCGATTCGCGACGAAAAACTCAAGGTGCTGCGGGCCCTGAAACGCTGGACGCCCGAGACGCTGAGCCAACACGTCATCCGCGGCCAATACAGCGCGGGCAACGTGTTCGGACAGTCTGTGCCGGGCTACCGCGACGAAACAGGCGTCAACCCGCAAAGCAGCACCGAAACCTTTGTGGCCCTGCGCACCGAAATCGCCAACTGGCGCTGGGCGGGCGTGCCGTTTTACATCCGCACCGGCAAACGCATGGCCGCTCGCGAGGCGCACATCGAAATCAACTTCCGCCCCACGCCCCACGAAATTTTCAAAAGCCCGGTGGGCCAGGTCAATAAACTCGTCATCCACCTGCAACCCAAAGACGGGCTGGAGCTGCACCTGTTTGCCCAAGGCCAAAGCAAACGCGGCCAAGGCAGCGGCGGTGCCACCCTGAGCCCGGTGCACCTGGACCTGGACTTTGACAAACGCTTTGGCAACCAGCGCGTGGGCGCCTACGAACGCCTGCTGCTCGATGTGCTCGATGGCCGCCTGAACCTGTTTGTGCGCAGCGACGAACAAGAAGAAGCCTGGCGCTGGGTCGAACCGATCCTGCAGCACTGGCAAGACGACACCACCGGCCCACGCCCTTACGCCGCAGGCACCTGGGGCCCCAGTGCATCGAGCGCCATGATCGCCCGTGACGGCCATTGCTGGTCTGAAGAAATCTGATGCCCGCACGCCCCCCCTGCAGGCGCGGCGCCCCCGCCGCGATAGCCCCACACACCACCAACCATCGCCCCGAGGGCGGGGCTCCTACAAACGCGCACTTGCCCCCCTGCAGGCGCGGCGCCCTCGCCGCGATAGCCCCGCACACCACCAACCATCGCCCCGAGGGCGGGGCTCCTACAAACGCGCACTTGCCCCCCTGTAGGAGCGGCGCCCCCGCCGCGATAGCCCCGCACACCTGCACCTCAAAACCAAGCTACTGCCTGTAACTTCACACACCAAGCTGCCGACTTGATAGGAAACACCCGATGCTCGACCGAATCAAAGCCTCTTTGCCCTCTTTGGCCCCCGCCGAGCAACGTGTGGGCAAGCTCGTGCTGGCCGACCCTCGGGCCTTTGCAAACTTGCCCGTCACCGAATTGGCCGACCGCTCGCATGTGAGCAAACCCACGGTGGTGCGCTTTTGCCGCAGCATGGGCTATGACGGCCTGTCCGACTTCAAACTCAAACTCGCTGGCAGCGTGAGCGAAGGCGTGCCCTTCATCCACCGCAGCGTGGACGCGGACGACAAAACCAGCGACATCGCCGTCAAGGTGATCGACAACACCGTGGCGGCGTTCTTGAAATACCGCAACGATGCCAGCTCATTCGCGCTGGAACACGCCGCACAAGCCCTGGCCTCCACGCAAAAAACCAACCGCCGCATCGAGTTTTATGGCGTGGGCAACTCCGGCATCGTGGCGCAAGACGCGCAGCACAAATTCTTCCGCCTGGGCGTCAACGCCATCGCCTACAGCGACGGCCACATGCAGGTCATGAGCGCCTCCATGCTGCGCCCCGGCGACTGTGCCGTCATCATCTCCAACTCCGGCCGCACCCGCGACCTGATGGACGCCTGCGACATCGCCAAAAAACAAGGCGCCACCACCATCGTCATCACCGCCAGCGGCTCGCCCCTGGCCAGCGCCGGGCACATCCACCTGACGGCCGACCACCCCGAGGGCTACGACAAATACAGCCCCATGGTCTCGCGTTTGTTGCACCTGCTGATCATCGATATTTTGGCCACCACCGTGGCCCTGCGCATCGGCGAAGAATTGCAACCCGTGCTGCGCGACATGAAGAAAAATCTGAGCAGCAAGCGTTACACCTGAAGGTTCCTGTCGGCAAGGGTTCATCGCGACGGGGGCGTCGCTCCTACAGGGGAAAAGCGTTTTGTGGGAGCTCCTGGTTTTGTGGGAGCCCCACCCTTGGGGCGATGGGTGGTGGTCTGCGAGGGTGATCGCGACGAGGGCGTCGCTCCTACGGGGAAAAGCGTTTTGTGGGAGCTCCTGGTTTTGTGGGAGCCCCGCCCTCGGGGCGATGGGTGGTGGTCTGCGAGGGTGATCGCGACGAGGGCGTCGCTCCTACGGGGGGGTTAAGCAGTTAGATTGAGCCTGCTCAGGCAAGTGGCCAGCTCAAGCGAATGGCGGTGCCACGCCCGTCTGCCACAGGGCTTTGCAAACCGACTTGTGCACCTTGTTGGCTGGCGATTTCTTTGACAATGGCCAAGCCCAAACCACTGCCCGGCACGCCTGAGGGTGCGGCGCGGTAAAAGCGTTCAAACACATGGGCCTGATGCGCAGGCGCAATGCCCGGCCCATCGTCCACCACCTCGACCCAAGCGGGCCCCACACGCACCGTGATGTGTGTACCCACCGGGCTGTGGTGCATGGCGTTGTCGATCAGGTTGCTCAGTGCTTCGTGCAGCAACAAATCCACGCCCTGCACGTCACTGCTGTCCGCTTGCAACTCCAAACCCAAATCGTCGCCCGACTGGTGGGCGCGAAGCAAATGCTCTTGTGTCACCCGCCGGGCCAAATCCACCAAATCCACACGCTGTGGGCTGTGCATTTCGCGGGCATGCTCGACCCGCGTCATGGCCAGCAACTGCTCGGTCAGGCGCACCGCATCGTCGGTGGTCTGGTGTGCCGCCCCCACCAAAGTCTGGACCTGTTCAGGCTCTGTGCTGCGCTGTACCAAGGTCAGCTGGGTTTTGAGGGCGGTGAGCGGCGTGCGCAATTGGTGTGCGGCGTTGTCCAAAAAGCGTTTGCGGATGTCGATCAAACGCCCCAAACGCGCCAGATAACTGTTCAGAGTCTCGATCAAGGGGCGCAGCTCGCGCGGCAAATCCGGCGGCTCAATGGGTGAAAAATCGTCATCGGCTTTTTGGGCCAGTTGCTGCCGAAACGCCTCCAGTGGGCGAATGCCGCGCTGCACGCCCCACACCACCAGCAACGCGGCGGCCAACAGCAGCAAGCCTTGGCTGCCCAAGGTGTCCCACAAAATGTGTTCAATCAGTTGCTGGCGAGCCTCCATGGTCTCGGCCACGGTGATCTTGACCAACGGCTCCATGGCTTTGGCCCCAGCCCCCCCCGCATCGGCCTCCACCACATGCATGAGCTGCGCCAGACGCACCGGCTGGCTCAGGTATTGGCCATCGTCAAACTGCACCAGCGCAAAAAACTTGACCGCCGACTGGGCACGGGCAGGCACATCGGGCACGGCGGCCACGCCCGCCAGCCACTGGCCACCGGGTGAGGTGATTTTGTAAAACAAGCGCGAGCCGGTGTGGTTTTCAAACAGATAACCGGCCGCCTTGGTCACATCCAGCTGCAGGCGGCCCTCGCGCCACTCCAGCTCTTCGGCCAAGGTACGGGCGGCCAAATACAAAGACCGGTCGTAGGCCTCATTGGCCGCCTGCACCGCATTGCCATAGCCCACCCAGGCGTTGATGCCAATCAGGCCGGCCAGCGGCAACAAGATCCAGCTGAGCAAGCGCCTGCGCAAGGACGTGGCAGAAGGCGCCCAAACCTGCGGGGAATCGCTCATGAAAAAGCGCTCATGGCGTCGGGGCCTGTGAGTGCTTGACCGCCTGGGTCAGCATGTAACCCATGCCGCGAAAGGTGGTGATCGCCACACCGGCCCCTGCGCCGGGCACCAGCGCGGCCGATTCGAGCTTTTTGCGCAAGCGGTAAATCAGCACCTCCACCGCATCCAACCCGGCAGACTCGTCGGCAAACACCTCGGCGTGCAGCTGCTCTTTGCTCACGGTGCGCTGGGGCGAAGCCAGCAACACGCGCAGCGCCGCCGCCTCGCGCTGGGTCAGCGCCAGCGGCTGGCCGTGCAGCTGCACCTCGCTGGTGTCGGGCTGCATCTCCAGCGGGCCCCAGCGCAAGGCGCTGGTTTTGGTGCGGCCTTGGCGGCGCAACAAGACCTGCAAGCGGGCTTCGAGTTCACTCAAATCAAAAGGCTTGGGCAAATAGTCGTCGGCCCCCATGTTCAGGCCCAGCACCCGGTCGGGCACGCTGGCCCGCGCCGTCAAAATCAACACTGGCACCGTGTCGCCCCGCGCCCGCAAGGCCTGCAACACGCTCAGGCCGTCTTGCCCGGGCAGCTGCAAATCGAGCAAGACCGCATCAAAACCATGGCCCGTCTGCAGGCAGCGGTCGGCTTCATGGCCATCGGTGGCAAATTCGACCGCCATGCCCCCTTGACGCAAAGCCGTGCCCAGCCACAGGGCAATGTCGGGCGTATCTTCCACCAACAAGATTCGGGGGGTCATGGGGGTTTCGAGGGTTTTCACTGAACGCAATTGACAGCTGTTTGACAGTTTCACCGCCAGCAGCACACCAAAATCAACGCATCTGCACAGGGCCTGGCCAAGGCTGACACCCAGCAGAAACGACATTTCATTTTCACACAGGAGACCCGCATGACCCTTTCCAAACGCGACTTTCTGGCCCTCGGCGCTGCCGCTGGCGCATCCATGGCCTTGCCCGCTTGGGCGCAAGCCAAGCCCCTGATCGCCAGCATCAACATGTTCGTGCCCGCAGCCCCTGGTGGCGGCTGGGACGGCACAGCCCGCGCCATCGAACGCGCCGCCAAAGCCGCTGGCCTGGTGGGCACCATGCAGTTTGAAAACGTCGGCGGCGCAGGCGGCATGGTGGGTCTGCCCCGTTACGTGAACCAGCGCAAAGGCCAGGGCAACAGCCTGATGGTCGGCGGCTCGGTCATGATCGGTGCGGGCATTGCCAACAAGAGCCCCGTGACCATCAAGAACGTGACCCCGATTGCCCGCCTGACCGAAGAAGCTGGCGTGATCGTGGTGCCTGCCAGCGGCAAGATCAAAACCTGGAAAGAGCTCGAAGCCGCCATCAAGGCCAACCCCAAGGCCGTGTCGGTCGCGGGCGGCAGCGCGGGCGGCACCGATCACCTGATTTTGGGCATGTTGATCAAAGCCTTGGGCAAAAACCCACGCGAAGCCGCTTATGTGGCGTTTGCAGGTGGCGGCCCCGCCAACGCGGCCATCTTGGGCGGCCAGGTGTCGGCCGGTATTTCGGGCTACTCTGAATTTGAAGAACAGATCAAGGCCGGCCGCATGATTCCGCTGGCGGTGTCCGGCAAGCGCCGCATTCCCGGCGTGAACGTGCCCACATTGAGCGAGTTGGGTGTGAACGTGACCGAGTCCAACTGGCGTGGCGTGTTTGCCCCCCCGGCATCTCGGACGCCCAGCGCGAAGCCATGATCGATTTCGTGACCAAACTCAACGCGTCTGCGCAGTGGAAGCAAGAGTTGGAAACACGCAAGTGGACCGACGCCTTCATGACCGAGCGCCCGTTTGAGCGCGACCTGGCCAAGGACATCGCCGAGAAAGAAATCCTGATGAAAGAACTGGGCCTGGCATGACGCCTTTTCGCGTGGCCCTTTTGCTGATCGCCCTGTGCGGAGTGGCTGCTTGGCAGGTCACGGTCATTCCTGAATCCATGATGCAGATGACCGTGGGGCCTGTGCTGGCACCCGGCGTGATCGTGGCGGCGCTGAGTGTTTTTGCCGTGTTGTACGGCGTGAGCGCCTGGCGCGGCCGCCAAACCGACGAAAGCCAAGCGCCGGACCAATCGGCCCTGCCTGGTGCCAACACCCGCGTGCTCAGTTTGCTGGGCGGTGGTGTGGCCTTCATCGTGCTGGTCATTCCCTTGGGCTTTGTCATTCCCGGCACGCTGTGCGGCATGGGCGTGGCCCGCTCGTTTGATGCGCCTTTGGGCCTCAAATCGGCCCTGATCTGCGCCGCCATTGCCAGCACTTTCTGGTTTGTGTTTGCGCAGCTGTTGGGTGTTGGTTTGGGACCTGCTCTGCCTTGGTTGATTTGAGAGAGCGTTCCGCACGACAGGGGACTTCCCTTTGTAGGAGCCCCGCCCTCGGGGCGATGGGCAGTGGTCTGCGAGGGTTCATCGCGGCGAGGGCGCCGCGCCTACAGGGGTCTTCCCTTTGTAGGAGCCCCGCCCTCGGGGCGATGGGCAGTGGTCTGCGAGGGTTCATCGCGGCGAGGGCGCCGATCCTACAGGGGTCTTCCCCTTGTGGGAGCCCCGCCCTCGGGGCGATGGGCAGTGGTCTGCGAGGGTTCATCGCGGCGAGGGCACCGCTCCTACAGGGGACTTCCCCTTGTGGGAGCCCCGCCCTCGGGGCGATGGGCAGTGGTCTGCGAGGGTTCATCGCGGCGAGGGCGCCGCTCCTACAGGGGACATCAACGCCCTGCACTCAACACACAATGTATATAGATCGGATTTGCCATGGAAGCTTTTGACGCCCTGATGGGTGGCTTTGCCATTGCCTTGCAACCCACCACCTTGATGTGGGGCTTTGTGGGCTGCTTTGTCGGCACGCTGGTCGGCGTGCTGCCCGGCATTGGCCCAGCGCTGACCATCGCCTTGCTTTTGCCCCTGACCTACCATGTGCCCGCCACCAGCATGTTCGTCATGTTCGCAGGCATTTATTACGGCGCAGCCTATGGGGGGTCGACCACCTCCATCTTGCTCAACACCCCGGGCGAATCAGCGGCAGTGGTCACCGCGCTGGAAGGCAACAAAATGGCCCGACGCGGCCGTGCGGGCCAAGCGCTGGCTACCGCAGCCATCGGCAGCTTTGTGGCCGGCACCATTGGCACGCTGGCCCTGACTTTTGTGGCCCCTTGGGTGGTCGAAGCGGCTCTGGCTTTTGGCCCGGCCGAATACTTCAGCCTCATGGTCTTGTCGGTGGTGGCCGTGTCGGCCGTGCTGGGCAACTCCATGCTGCGCGGCCTGGTGGCACTCGGCCTGGGTTTGCTCTTGGGCATGGTGGGTGTGGACCTGCAAACCGGCCAGCCCCGCTTCACCTTTGGCCGCCCCGAATTGCTCGACGGCATCGAGGTGACCGTGGCCGCAGTGGGCCTGTTTGCCGTGGGCGAGGCGCTGTACCTGGCTTGGCAAGGGCGCGAGTCCAAAGGCGGCGAAGTCATGAAACTCTCGGGCAGCCTGTGGATGAGCAAACAAGACTGGGCGCGTTCGTGGAAAGCCTGGTTCCGTGGCGCTTTCTTTGGCTTTCCCATCGGCGCCATGCCCGCTGGCGGGGCCGAACTGCCCACGCTGCTGTCGTACTACACCGAGAAAAAACTCTCCAAGCACCCCGAAGAATTTGGCCACGGCGCCATCGAAGGTGTGGCCGGGCCTGAAGCGGCCAACAACGCTGCCGCTGCGGGGGTGTTGATGCCGCTGCTCACCCTGGGCATTCCCACCTCGGCCACCGCCGCCATCATGCTGTCGGCCTTTGAGGGCTACGGCATCCAGACCGGTCCGCAACTCTTCAGCCAACAAGGCAGCCTGGTGTGGACGCTGATCGCCAGCCTCTACATCGGCAATGTGATCTTGCTGGTGCTCAACTTGCCGCTGGTCAGCCTGTGGGTCAAGCTGCTCAAAATCCCACCGCCTTGGCTGTATGCGGGCATCATCGTCATCTCGACTGCGGGCGTGTACGGCGCAGGCAACTCGGTGTTCAACGTGGGCTTGCTGTTTGTGTTTGGCTTGCTGGGCTACATCATGCGGCGCTTTGACTTTCCGGCCGCACCGCTGATCGTGGGCTTGATTTTGGCCCCCCTGGGCGAACAATCCATGCGCCAGGCGCTCACCATCAGCCAAGGCGACTGGTCCACCTTCTTCACGCGGCCTTTGTCGGGCGGCTTGATGCTGGTGGCGGCTTTGTTGTTGGTGGCCCCGACACTTTGGCGACAGTTTCGCCGCCCAGCCACGTCTTGATGCGTGGTTTCCCTCTTTGAAACACAGCACCTTTTTGGTGTGATGCAGCACCCATGATTTTTAGGGAGACAAATGACATGAACGAACAGAACAACCCCACACTGCCCCGCCGCGACTACCTCAAATGGATGGGTGCAGCCGGTTTGGCCGCCACCGGCATCAGCGGCCACGCCCAATCGGCTTGGCCCAACAAACCCATCCGCTGGATCGTGCCCTTTGCACCGGGCGGCACCTCCAGCATCGTGGCCCGCACCATCGCGGCCGAATTGACCAAACAAATGGGCGTGTCCTTCATCATCGACAACAAAGGCGGCGGCGGCGGCGTGCCCGCCATGCAAGAGATGATGCGCACCCCAGCCGACGGCTACACCATCGTCATGAGCCACATCGGCCTGATGGCGGTCAACCCCCTGATCTACCCCGACAGCGGCTACGACGTGAACAAAGACTTTGTGCCCGTGACCCTGTTGTCGCGCGTGCCCAGTTTGTTTGTGGTGCACAAAGACGTGCCCGTGACCGACCTCAAATCGCTGATTGCTTACGTCAAGGCCCGTCCCGGCCAACTCAACTACGCCTCGGCCGGCAACGCCAGCGCAGGCCACTTGGCCATGGAAGCCCTCAAGCTGGCCACGGGCATGTTCATCACCCACATCCCTTACCGAGGCACGGGTCCGGCCCTGAATGATGTGCTCGCTGGCCGCATTCAGCTGTTCTCGGCCGGCACCCCGGCCCTGCTGCCCCACATCAAGAGCGGCGCTTTGCGCTGCCTGGCCACGGGCACGACCGAACGCATCCCGGTGTTGCCCGACGTGCCCACCGTGGCCGAGAGCGGGCTCAAAGATTTTGAGACTGTGCAGTGGTACGGCATCACGGCGCGGGCGGGCACCCCACCGGAAATCTTGCTGAAACTCCAGCAAGAATGCGCCAAGGTCATGAAATCACCCGAAGTGATGGCCAAATACGCCGCCGAAAGCGCCATCCCCGGAGGCGGCCCGTCCAGCGAATATGCTGCCTTCATCGCCAAAGAACAGGCCCGCTGGAAAGATGTGGTCATCAAGGGTCAGATCAAACCCGGCTGACCCGAACCGAGGGCGCGGGCCTGAGCAGCAGGCCATTCAAGACTTGGACGTGCGCCGGCTTTGCAGCATGGCCACGTTCATCTCGCCATCGAGCGCCGAGGCGTAAAAGCGCTCGATCATTTGCACCGAGGTACGGGCATTGCGGGCCAAGGTCAGCATGTCAATGCCTTGCCCATACAGCAGCCTGAACATGATGGACGTGTGGCGCAAACAGTACAGCGTGCGCAGGCGGCCCATCACGTCTTCCGAGGGCACACCCGCCTCGCGCATCACCCACTTGAACCAAAAGCCCAGCACCGCCAATGCGTAATTGCGGTCGTTTTCTGCGGGCAAAAACACGTAGTCGTCGGGTTGGCCAAAGCCGTCCAAACGCGCCTGGGCCAAAGCCGACTCGTAGACCTGCACCGCCGGGCGCAAGGTCACCATGGGGGCATCGTGCTTTTTGGTTTGGGGCAAGGTCATGCGCAAATACACACTTGTGCCCCGCACCACCTGCACATGCTTGTGCTTGAGTTGGCGCAAGTCGCCGGGGCGCACAAAGCTGTTGACCATGAAGCGGATGGCCCAGGCCATGTCTGGGGGCAAAGTCAGGTGGCGCGGCTGCACCCAAAAGCGTTCGCGGTAGCCGGTGGACGCCTTGACCTCGGGGGCCTTGTCGCCTTTTCTGGACAAACGGTGGGCCGTGCGCACCACCGCGGCGTATTCGCGCAGGCTCAGCATCGAGCGGGGCCGGTTGGCCACCTTAATAGAGGGCAGCTCGGGGATCTCGCGCAAAAACCCATGGCGAATCGCCAGCTTGAGCAGTTTGCGCACCACCACCAGGTATTGCGATACCGTGGTCGAGCTCAGGTGGCTGTCGGTCAAGCGCTGCACAAAGGCGTCCATCATCATGGGCGTGACCTGAGAGGGCGGGATGTATTTGAAATACGGCAACACATGCGCGTCGAGCCGGTTTTTCAAAATTCCCACCGAGGCGGCGCTCAGCTCACCGCGCTTGACGCGCTGGTTTTCCAGGTCCATCAGCTGGTCGGCCAAAGCGTCAAAACGGTTGAAACGCATGGCCCCTTGGGTCAGCACCGAGCCCGCCACATCGCCAGACCCGTACCCGGCTTTTCGCGATTTGCTTGCTGGTGTGGCCGCGCCCTGCCGGGCATGCCCTGCAGGTCGGGGTTCGTCACCACCATGGCCCGAGCCGCCTTCGTCGCCATCTTCTTCATCGCCCAAGTCTTCATCCAGGTCCTCGTCGTGCGCGTCAAATCCCGGATCTGACCTGGCCGCCGGTGCCGGGCGTCGGGGCTGTCCGGGTTTGCGCAGACCTTGGGCGGGTGCAGCCTGGCCCAAATCGGTCATTTGCTGCCAAAACGCCGGACTGACCACATAAAACACCGGCTGGTTGGCATCCAGGATGGCCACGGCCGACGCCCCGGACACCGCCACGGTGTTCAGGGGCTGGGCCAAAAAGTCATCCAGACTGGCGCACAAAGAGGCAAGTAAAGGCCGAACGGTCATGCTAGAGAAGTATAGAGTGACAAATTCAAAACTAACTCTTTATTCGCAAATAAATTAAACAATCTAACTGCTCTGGCTACATTGGCAGCTGCTACTGGCGCTTTCGCACAATCTTCCGTGACTCTGTTCGGCGTGGTTGACGCAGCCTATGCCAAAGGCACTGGCACTGTGAGCAGCAAAACCCAATTGAAGAACTCGGGTTACAACAGCAGCCGCATCGGTTTCCGCGGCGTGGAAGACTTGGGCGGTGGCTTGAAGGCTTCCTTCTGGCTCGAAGCTGGCGTGAACAACGACGACGGCTCTGGTGCTGGCACCAACAACAACAACCAAGCTGCAGGTGCAACCGACCCAGTGCTCAACGCACGCAACCAAGGTCTGACTTTCAACCGCCGCTCCACCGTCAGCGTGGAAGGCAACTTCGGTGAAGTGCGTTTGGGCCGTGACTACACGCCCCAGTTCTGGACTGAAACCGCTTACGATCCGTTTGGCACCAACGGCGTGGGCACCAACATTGCCTTCAACAAAGGTGGTGTGACGGGCGTTCGTGCTTCCAACAGCATTGGTTACCTGTCGCCTTCGTTCAGCGGCGTGAAAGTCTGGGCTCAGGCTTACATGGGCGAAAACGCTTCGACAGACGCTGCCAAGGCTGGCGACGGCAATGCCTTCCGTGTGTCTTATGACAACGGCCCATTGAGCGTGGCTTTGGCTTCTTCCAGCACCAAAACTGGTCTGAACGTCAAAAACAAGACCTCCAACATCGGCGGCTCTTATGACTTGGGCGTTGCCAAGTTGTTTGCTCAAACCAATAAAACCAAAATTGACGGTGCTAAAGACATCAAAGGTGGTTTGTTTGGTGCCACAGCCCCCGTGGGTGCTGGTACTGTCCGCGTGGCCATGTCCAGCACAGCACAGGGCGACGCCAAGAGCAACCAGTTTGCCCTCGGTTATGTTTACAGCCTGAGCAAGCGCACAGACTTGTACGCTACATACGCTTCGGTCAAGAACAAAGGCGGCGCTGCTGTCGCTTTGAACGGTTCTGTGACTGCTGCCAACGCCAAGTCCACTGGCTATGACTTCGGTGTCAAGCACTCCTTCTGATCGAACGCTGGCGCAAGCCAGTTGACCGATTGAAGTCAAAAAACCCACCGTGGCAACACGGTGGGTTTTTTTATTGACCTCGTTACATTTTCTGACGCCATCAAATTCTGAAGTTGTGACCCCATACTTGCAAAGAGATCGAAAGAAGCTCAGGCCTGTGTGCTCTGAGTTTCATGCACTTGGCTCAGCGCATCAAGGCTTCGCGCTGGCAAATCACTTCATGGTGCATTTTCTGGCGTGTCGCTCGACGGATATCAAACGATTCGACAAGCGAAGCCCATTGATCTGTCACGGCCAGCATGGCGTCCAGCCTGTGCCCTGCCCACCTTGCGTCGATGCCGCCTTGCTGCGCCAACTTCATCACATGACTGCGGGTGATGTGCAGGCCTTCGCCGCAAACGTCCATTTGGTGCTCACCGCCGGGGCCTTCGCTGTACGTCAGGTCAAAGCACGGGGCAAGCTTCCAGTGCCTTTGCGCATCCATGCGGTAAGCCAGGTTTTTGGCATGGTCATCCCGGTTGTGAAAAAGCACATTGAACACCGCTCGCTCAAATGCTTTTTGCACCTCACGTTCATCCCGAGTGATCATTCGAGTGGCGCGTAAAAAAGTCGTGTAGTCCACCGCATAAGGAATTCTGAAGTCGGCGTGCAAGAAAGCAGCCAAAGAATGGATCGGCACACGCTGGCCTTGCACCAGATCGAAGCGCTCAATGCCCAGTGCGGCCTGTTTGGCATTCAAATCAAACACATGTGTCTCGGGCATATCCAAACCACAAGCTCTGGCCAGTTGGGCATAAAACGCCTCAATGGCACAGACTTCTTTGTGTTCGCCCAAGGCCTGAAACTTGACCAACCAGCCCGACCCTGCAGGCATGGGTGCTGTGCTGATGCGGGCCATCGCTGGATCGAAGAACACGAGCACTTTGGGCCGGGCACCCTGTGGAGAGCCACCCAACAAGGCCAAGCGCTGCAGGGTTTCTGTGTCTGCGCCCTGCAAGACCAAAGCCGTTTCATGGGCCAGCGCCACCAGATCCACCGTACCCTGCAAGACATCACCCTGTGAATCAGGCTGGTAAGTGAGCGCACCCATGCCGCGTTGGCCAATGAAACTCAATCGGTCCAGGGGTGACAACTGTTCTGGCCGAAGACCTTGCTTTCGAAATAACCTGTCCATGAGCAGCATGCCCCAGCCATCGGGCAAAGAGTCTGCAAACAATCCTGGAAGGCGCCATTGATGCGACGGGAAATGACCCATGGCCTGCTTTTGCAAAGGCAAATGCCGCGGGGACAAAGACACGCCTTCAGCCAAGGCTTGAGGTGAGTATTCAAACAGCAGTTGCTGACCGTTGTCAGCCAAGGTGCCCAGTGGCCAATTTTCCCCCCAGCCTTGGTAGCGAACCTGTACTGTTTTCATCGCTTGACCACGGGCCGAGTGCGATTTCGGGTGACGCGCCGACGGGTGGGTTGTTGTTGTTTCACCATATCGGCGATGGAAGCCGTCACGGGTTTGAAAAGCGGCTGCAATTGCCCTTCTTGGCCCAGGCACTGCACCAGTTTGATCCAGGAGATGACCGAACCCTTACCGGTATTTTCGAGCGTGTTGAGCGTGCTGCGAGACACGCCCATGCGCTGCGCCAAGTCGGCTTGAGGAATATCTTTTTGAACCCTCAGGCTTTTCAAGCGCTGCGCCAAAACCAGTGCGATTTCTTCAGACGTGGAGAATCCAAAGTCTAAAAATTCAGTCATTGACCGATTAAATTCATTGAATGACTGATATTTTAATCTTTAAAGACCTTGTTCCTATCTCCAAATGATCACACCACCGCGTGACAAGCGATCTTGATGCCTTTGAAGTCACGCAATGGCGGACGCTCGGCGCGGCAGATGTCGGTGGCTTGCGGGCAGCGGGGGTGGAAGGTGCAGCCGCTCGGCGGGTTGAGCGGGTTGGGCACCTCGCCTTGCACCGGGGTGCGGGCGCGGCCGGTGTCGTGCATCTTCGGAATCGCGTCCAGTAGCATCTTGGTGTAGGGGTGCTGCGGGTTGCCAAACAGCGTGTGTTTGTCGGCCAACTCCACCAGACGGCCCAAATACATCACGCCCACCTGGTCACTCACATGGCGCACCACGGCCAGGTTGTGGCTGATGAACAGATACGTCAGACCGCGCTCGCGCTGCAGGTCCTTCATGATGTTGAGCACCTGCGCCTGCACACTCACGTCGAGCGCGGAGGTCGGCTCGTCACACACCAAAAATTCCGGCGCGGTGGCCAAAGCGCGGGCGATCGAGATGCGCTGGCGCTGACCACCCGAGAACTGGTGCGGGTACTTGACCATGTCGAGCGGCGACAAGCCCACCGACTTGAGCAACTCGGCCACACGGGCTTTGAGCTCTTCGGCATCGCTGATCAAGCCGTGCTCTTTGAGCGGCTCGCCAATGATGTTGTCCACCGTCCAGCGCGGGTTGAGGCTGGCATAGGGGTCCTGGAAAATCATCTGGATGCGCTGGCGCATGGCCTTGGCATCGTTCGATTTGAAAGCGGCGTGCGCGTCTTGCCCGTCAAAGGTCAAACCGCCGCGTGTGGGCTCGTACAGGCCCACTAACAAACGGGCCACCGTGCTTTTGCCGCAACCCGACTCGCCCACCAAGGCGAGTGTTTTGCCGCGTTCGATCTCAAAACTCACGCCGTCCACGGCGTTGAGCAGTTGGCGCGGCTTGCGCTCGATCACACGGTTGAGCCAGGGGGCGGAGACGTCAAAGGTCTTGGCCAGGTCGTGCGCCACGACCAAAGGCTGTGTTTTTTTCTCGCTCATGCCGCGCTCCCGTCGTGCAGCCAGCAAGCGGCCTGGGTCACGCCCGCTTGGACCAAATTGGGTCGGTCTTGGCGGCAGCGGTCAAAGGCTTTGGGGCAGCGCGGGTTGAAGGCGCAGCCTTGCGGGATGGCGTTCAGGCGGGGCATGGCGCCGTCAATTTGGTTCAGGCGTTCGCGGTCACTGTCCATGTCGGGGATCGAGGCCATCAGGCCTGCGGTGTAAGGGTGGGCCGGGTGGTTGATGACCTGGTGCACTGGGCCGATTTCGGCCACTCGCCCGGCGTATAACACGGCCACGCGGTCACAGGTCTCGGCGATCACGCCCATGTCATGCGTGATCAGCATCACTGCAGCGCCACGGTCTTTGCAGACCTTTTTGAGCAAGCTGATGATCTGCGCCTGAATGGACACATCGAGCGCCGTGGTCGGCTCGTCGGCCACGATGAGTTGCGGCTCGGCCGCCAGGGCCAAAGCAATCACCACACGCTGGCGCATGCCGCCCGAAAACTGGTGCGGGTAGTGGTCGATGCGCTCTTCGGCGGCCGAAATGCCGGTGTCCTTGAGCAGCTGGATGGCACGTTGCCGCGCTTCTTGGGGCGTCACCGGCAGGTGGGCCAAAATGGTTTCGGTCAGCTGCCGTCCGATGGAATACAGCGGGTTGAGCGAGGTCAGCGGGTCCTGAAAAATCGCGCCGATCTTGCGGCCCCGGATGTGGCGCATTTGGTCGTTGTTCAGGTGGTCGATGCGCTGGCCTTCGAGCAAAATCTGCCCCCCGGCCACTTGGCCCGGCGGCTCCAGCAGGCCAATGATGGCCGCGCCCGTGAGCGACTTGCCCGCACCGGACTCGCCCACCACGCCCAGAATTTCACCGGGGGCGATGTCGAAAGAAATATCGTCCAGCGCACGCAGCGTGCCGTGGCGGCTGGGGAATTCCACCACCAGGTTTTTGACTTGTAAAAGACTCATCGCAATCTCGGATTCAGCGCGTCGCGCAACCAGTCACCCAGTAAGTTGACCGACAGGGCGATCAGCACCAGCATCAGGCCCGGGAAAATCGTGATCCACCACTCACCCGAAAACAAATAATCGTTGCCCACGCGAATGAGCGTGCCCAGCGATGGCGAGGTGGGCGGTGCACCCACACCCAGGAACGACAGCGTCGCCTCGGTGATGATGGCCGTGGCCACCTGGATGGTGGCCAGCACCATGACGGGGCCCATCACGTTGGGCAGCACATGCTTGACCATGATGCGCAGCGAGGGCACACCCGTCACACGCGCGGCCTGCACGTATTCCTTGTTGCGCTCGACCAGGGTCGTGCCACGCACTGTGCGGGCGTATTGCACCCAACCCGTGAGCGAGATCGAGATGATCAACACGCCAAAGGCCAGCGACTCATTGGCATTGGGGAACAGGGCACGCCCCACCCCGGCGATCAACAATGCCACCAAGATGGCTGGAAACGACAGCATCACATCGCACAAACGCATCAACAAAGCGTCGATCCAGCCGCCTTTGAAGCCGGCCAGCAAGCCCAAACCCACACCCACGGCCACCGACAAAATCACCGAGGCCAGGCCCACCACCAAGGAGATGCGCGAGCCGTAGATCAGGGCCGACAAAATGTCGCGCCCCTGATCGTCGGAGCCCAGCAGGAACTTGCTGGAGCCCCCCTCCATCCAAGCTGGCGGCAAGCGGGCGTCGCTCAACTCCAGCGTGGCCAGGTCAAAGGGGTTGGTGGGCGAGACCCAGCCAGCAAAAACCGAACAAAAAAGACAGACGAAGGCGATGGCAGCAGCCACCATCGCCGTGGGCGATTGGCGGAAGCTGTAACCAACGTCGCTTTGCAGCCAACGTTTCAGGGCGTTCATGGATTACTTCACTGTGATGAATTTCCAAGCCATGCCGTTGTCCGGAAACTGCACCAGCTCGATGTTTTTCTTGGCCGCCCAGTTCAGCGCTTGCTGGTGCAAAGGCAAATGGCCGATGTCATCCTGGTGGATCTTCATGGCTTCGCGGATCATCTCGTTGCGCTTTTTCTGATCGGTTTCAGACGCCACTTTGTCCGTCAACTCGTCCACCTTGGGGTTGCTGTAAGAGCCCAGGTTGAACTGGCCGCGACCACCGTCACCGGGGGTGGACAAGATGGGGTACATGACGTTGTGCGCGTCCACCGTGCTGGCGGTCCAGCCCAGCATGTAAAAGCTGGTGTTGCGGCTCAAAATCTTGGGGAAGTAAGTGCCCTTGGTCTCGGCTTCCAGGTTGATCTTGACCCCCACCTTGGCCAAGTTGGCGGCCACGGCCTGGCAAATCTCGGCGTCGTTCACATAGCGGTCGTTCGGGCAGTTCATCTTGACTTCGAAACCGTTGGGGTAACCCGCCTCGGCCAGCAGTTTCTTGGAGGCTTCCACGTCATAAGGCAGACGCTTGGCCAGATCGGCGGGGAAGCCATTGACTTGTGGGGGGTACATCAGCGCCAAAGGCGTGGCCGCGCCGCGCATCACACGGCTCTTGATGGTCTCGATGTCGATGGCCTGGTAGAAGGCCTTGCGCACGCGGACGTCCTTGAAGGGGTTTTTGCCCTTCACGTTCGAGAACAGCAACTCGTCACGTTTTTGGTCCATGCCCAGGAAAATGGCACGCAGCTCAGGGCCTTGCAGCACCTTGAGTTTGTCGTTGGCTTTCAAACGCTCCACGTCTTGCACCGGCACGGGCTCCATCACATCGAGTTCGCCCGACATCATGGCCGCCACGCGGGTGGCGTCGTTGCCAATCACGCTGAAGATGACCTCGTCCACGTTGCCGGGAATCTTGCCCCAGTAGTTGCCGTTGCGCGTGAAGGTGGTGCGCACGCTGGGCTGACGCTCACGCACACGGAAAGGACCGGTGCCGTTGGCACGGAAAGAGGCGGCGTTTTCAATGCCTTTGCGCCGGTCCACCGGCTTGGTGGCCTGGTTGTCTTCACACCACTTCTTGCTCATGATGGCCCAGTGCGTGATCAACTCGGGCACGATGGGGAATGGCGCGTTGGTGATGATGTCGATGGTGTGATCGTTGATCTTTTTGATCTCTTTGAACTGGCCCACATAGCTCTTCATGTCCGAGCCGTCGCCCTTGGCACGCTCGTAGCTGAAGATCACGTCGTCAGCGGTGAAGGGCGTGCCGTCATGGAATTTGACGCCTTTGCGCAACTCAAAACGCCACACGGTGGGCGATGTTTGCTTCCAGCTGGTGGCCAGCAAGGGCGTGAGTTTGTAGTTGGCGTCGCGTGAGACCAAGGTCTCGTAGACGTTTTCGACCACCGAAATTTGCAAAGACTCGTTGAGCGAATGCGGGTCCATGGACAAGGCGTCGCCTTGATTGCCCACGCGCAGGGTCACGGCCGAGGCCGAAACCGCGGACAAGGCCAGCGCTGCGGCCAAAGTGGCCACGAAAGGATTGAGTTTGAAAGCCATGGAGTTTTCCTTTTGAAAGAATGTTGTCAATCACATCGAAGCATCATGCCGCCAAGGGCAGCGCCTGCTCCACCAAACTGGCGTGCAGGGCCGCACCCAGCGGCAAGATGTCGTCGTTGAAGTCGTAGCGGCTGTTGTGCAACGGGTGTGGACCCGGGCCGTGTGGCAGGCCTTGGCCGATGCGGATGTAAGCGCCGGGTTTGGCCTGCAGCATGAAAGAGAAATCTTCGCCGCCCATGCTGGGCAGCATGTCGCGCCAGACCTTGTCTTCGCCCACCAAAGCCGCAGCCACGTCGCAGGCAAACTGCGCTTCGGGCACGGTGTTCACGGTGGCGGGGTAGACGCGCTCGTAGGTCAATTCGGCCGAGGCCCCAAAGCCTTGGGCAATGCCCGTGCACAAAGACCGCAGACGGTCTTCGATCTGGTCTTGCACCCGCTCGCTGTAAGTGCGCACCGTGCCCACCAAAGTGGCCTCGCCCGGGATCACGCTCATGGCACCGGGGTGGCCCGCTTGCATCGAGCAGATGCTGATGACCGCTTGGTCAAACGCCGACAGGTTGCGCGAGACCACGCTTTGCGCGGCCGTGATGATGTGCCCGGCCACCAGCACCGGGTCCACACCCTGGTGCGGACGGGCACCGTGTCCACCTTTGCCGATGATGCGGATCTCGATGCGGTCCACCGCCGCTTGCATGGGGCCGGGGGTGATGCCGATCACACCCAAGGGCGTCTCGGGGGAGTTGTGCTGGGCATAGACCTGTTCACACGGAAATCGCTCGAACAAACCATCCTCGATCATGGCGCGGGCGCCTGCGTAGCCCTCTTCGCCCGGCTGAAAAATCAACACGGCTGTGCCGTCAAAGCGCCGGGTTTCGGCCAGGTAACGCGCCGCGCCCATCAGCATGGCGGTGTGGCCGTCGTGGCCACAACCGTGCATCAGGCCGGGCGTGCCCGACTTCCAGGTGCATTCGTTGTGCTCGGTCAGTGGCAGCGCGTCCATGTCGGCCCTGAGACCGATCATGCGGCCCGGGTTGGCCGCCGATCGGCCTTGGCCGTGAACCAAAGCCACCACGCCGGTTTTGCCAATGCCCGTGTGGATGCTGTCCACACCACAGACTTTGAGCATGTCGGCCACGCGGCCCGAGGTGTAGACCTCTTCAAAGCCCAGCTCGGGGTGGGCATGCAGGTCGCGCCTGAAGGCGGTGAGTTCGGGGTGGAACTGAGCGATGCGTGCAAACGCAGCGCCCCGCCCCAAAACCGATTGCAAAGAAGCGCCCATGTTCAATGGCCTCCGGGCTTGCCCACGCGCAGGCGCGGGTCCACCACAAAGTAGAGCAAGTCCACGATCAGGTTGATGACCACAAAGATCAACGCGATCAGGCACAAATAGGCGGCCATGACCGGGATGTCGGCAAAGGTCACCGCTTGGATGAACAGCAGGCCCATGCCAGGCCACTGAAACACCGTCTCGGTGATGATGGCGAATGCGATCAGGCCGCCCAGCTGCAAACCGGTGATGGTGAGCACGGGCACCAGGGTGTTCTTGAGCGCATGGCCAAAATGGATGGCGCGGTTGGACAAGCCGCGAGCCCGGGCGAACTTGATGTAGTCGGTGCGCAGCACCTCCAGCATCTCGGCCCGCACCAAGCGCATGATCAGCGTGAGCTGAAAAATCGCCAGCGTCACGGCTGGCAGCACGATGTGGTGCCAGCCCTTGGCCGTCATCAATCCGCTCGACCACCAACCCATCTGCACCACATCACCCCGACCAAAGCTGGGGAACCAGCCGAGCATCACCGCAAACACCAGGATCAACAAAATGCCGATCAGGAAGGTGGGCAGCGACACCCCCAGCAGCGACACCGTCATGATGAGCTGGCTGGCCCAGGTGCCCCGGCGCAAGGCCGCGTAGACCCCCATCGGAATGCCAATGACCAAGGCCAAAGAGGCAGCCACCATGGCCAGCTCCAACGTGGCGGGCAAACGCTCGGCGATCAGGCGCGAGACCTTGGCACCTTGGCGCAGGCTCAGTCCAAACTCACCTTGCACGGCGTTGTACAAAAAGTGGCCGAACTGCACAAAGAACGGCTGGTCCAGGCCCAGATCGGCCCGCAACAGGTCGATCTGCTCTTTGGTGGCGTCTTGCCCCAGCAAGAAGACCACCGGGTCACCCACGTACTGGAACAGCAAGAAGGCGATGAAAGCGACCGTGACCATCACGATCACGGCCTGAATCAGCCGTTGCAAGATGAAGGCGAGCATCAGTTGACCTTGATCAGTGTCCAGTCGAGGCGGTTATCGGGACGATGGACCACCTCCACGTTTTTCTTCATGGCCCAGGGGATGACCTGGTTGTGCAGCGGAATGTGAGAGACCGTGTCGTTGGACAACTGCAAAGCTTCGGTCAGCAGGCGGTCACGCACGGGCAAGTCGGTCTCGGTTTTTACGCGGTCCACGATGTAGTCCATGCGCGGGTTGCTGTAGCGGCCCACGTTGTAGTTGCCGTCGCCACCCGTGCCCACCGAGCGGGTGAGCGACTGCAGGCTGTACAGCGCGTCAAAGGTCGGCACGCCCCAGCCCAGCATGTAGATGCTGGCTTCGTAGCGCTGGATCATGGGGAAGTAGGTCACCAGCGGCTGGGTGCGCAGCTTGGCTTTGATGCCCACCTTGGCCCACATGGCGGTGATGGCCTGGCAAATTTCTTCGTCGTTGATGTAGCGGTTGTTGGGGCAGGCAAAGTCCACCTCAAAGCCGTTGGGGTAACCGGCTTCGGTCAACAGCTTTTTGGACGCGTCCAGCGAATAGGGGAAACGGGTGTCTACAGCCTTCGTCCAGCCGTTGACCTGTGGGGCCACCAAAGCGCCCGTGTTTTGCGACAGGCCGCGCATGGTCACGCGGTGGATGGTGTCCATGTCGATGGCCTGGTACAGCGCCTTGCGCACCTTCACGTCCTTGAGGGGGTTTTTGCCCTTGACGCTGGAGCCGGGCAGCTCATCGCGGTGCTGGTCCATGCCCAAAAAGATGGTGCGGTTTTCAATGCCGTCGACCACCTTGAGGTTGGCGTTGTTGCGCATGCGGCCCAAGTCTTGTGGGCTGGGGTCCAGCACAAAGTCGATCTCGCCCGACAACAAGGCGGCAGCGCGTGTGGCTTCGTTCTTGATGGGTGTGTAGATGATTTCGGTCACGTTGGTGGCAGCTTCAGACCAGCCCCACCAGTTGGGGTTTTTCACCAGCGTCAACTTTTGGTCAGGCTGCCAGTCTTTGACCATGTAAGGGCCGCTGCCCATGGCGTTGCGGTGGGCAAAGTTTTCTTCCTTGGTCTTGGCGTCCTTGGGCTCCACCGATTTGTTCTTTTCGGCCCAGGCTTTGCTCATGATGCGCAGCTCGGTCATCTGGTTCAGGACCACTGGATTGGGGCCGCTCAAGATGATGTCCACCGTGTTGGCGTCGACCTTGACGATGCGGCTCATGCCCTGGGTGTAGACGTTGAAGTTGGAGGTTTTGGCGCGGGCACGGTCCAGCGAGAACACGACGTCATCCGCCGTCAGGGCCGAGCCGTCGCTGAACTTCACACCCTTGCGCAAGTTGAAACGGTATTGCGTGGGCGACACTTCGCGCCAAGAGGTGGCCAAGCGGGGCTCGATCTTGAAAGTTTTGCTGTTGTAGTAGACCAGCGAGTCAAAGATGGCGGCGTGCACGCCGTTGCCCAAAGCGTTGTTTTGCGAATGGATGTCGAGCGTGGGGATGTCGCTGGCGCTGGTCCATTTAAAAGGCTTGGCCTGCACCTGACCGGCGGTCATCACACCGGCCAATACCAAAGAAGCGGTCAGGGCGCTGGGCAGCATGGCGACGGGGCTCATCTTGTTCATCAAAATACCTCGGTGACAAAAAGTTGGGTAACTGATGAGTATGCAACATTCAAGCCAGCTGACAGGGCAGGGAATTCCCCCAAATGTCCTGTCGCGCACAAGACTGGTGCATTCAATCCAAGCGAATCGCGCCATACCAAGCGCGGGCTGAGCTGCGGGTGTTGTCGGTGTCGGTCATGATGGCCAGCCCCAACAAAGCCCCGGGCGGCTCGCCAAAGGCCTTTTCAAAATCGGCCTTGACATCGCGGCGGTATGAACGCCACTGCCCCAAATGGGTCGGCCCCGACTCCACGGCCAGTTTGCGCACCCGGTCGGTGCGGGGGTTGACGATGACCGACTCCGGCGGGCAGGCATTGCACCACACATACATCAAGGTGGCATAGGGCAAGGGCTCGCCCGTCAATCCGTGCGTCAACTCGCTGAGCAAGGCGTTTTTGGCCGAAAACCGGCTGCGGTCGCCCTCAAACACCAAAATCAGGCGCACGGGCGAATCCTCGGTCTCACGCTGGCTCATGTCGGCCCCGGCAATCAACTGCTCCACTTGCCACTCAAACTGCAAGCTGCCCAGCTTGTCTGGCGCGATGTTCAGCCGCTGGCGCAGCATGCTGGCCGACGCCTTGGCTTGCGCTTGCAGCGCCGCTTTGTCTCCGCGCCGCTCCAGTGTGAACAGGGTCCTCAACTTGCCGGGCAGGGTCATGGCCTCCCAGCGCGACTTGTCTTGCGCCGAAAACTGCAAGGGCAAGTCTTGTGGCACCGCTTGTTGAGCCTGTGGCGCGGGGTCATCAGACGGCGGCCAAAAAGCGCACCCCGTCAACTGTGACATCCAGAGCAGCCACAATGAACACCCCAGCCAAAATGCGCTGCGCCCCATTCGAAACCTTTGCACCATGTTGAACCCGCCATTGATCAATTTGAAAGTTTCCCAGCCATGATTCACCGACGCCAGCTCTTGCAAGCCGCTTTGTGCGCCACGCCCTGGGTGGGGGTTTTAGCGCAAACGCCTTTTCCGTCAAAACCTGTGCGCATCATCGTGCCCTTTGGCCCGGGCGGTGTCGCCGATCTGACGGCCCGCACCGTGGGCCAAGCCCTGGCGCAGGCCTGGGGTCAGCCCGTGGTGGTGGACAACCGGCCCGGCGCAGGGGGCATGGTGGCGGGCGAACTGGTGACCCGGGCCGAGCCCGATGGCCACACCCTGCTGCTCATGTCCAACGCCACCGCCGTGAGTGCCGGTTTGTTCAAAACACAGCCCTTCAACCCCCGCACCGACTTTGCGCCGGTGTCCCTGCTGGGCTTGTTTGACATGGCGGTGGTGGTGCCCGAGAACTCGCCCCACAAAACCCTGGCCGACCTGCTGGCCTTTGGCCGCGCCCACCCTGGCCAGCTCAACCTGGGCACGATTCAGACAGGCAGCACCCAGCACCTGGCCGCCGAGCTCTTTCGCAGCCAGGCCCAGTGGGCAGTGCAAACCATTCCCTACAACGGCACGCCTGCGGTGCTGAACGCCTTGCGGGGCGGTCAAATCGACGCAGCGGTCGAAATTTTGGGGCCTTTGAAGCCCCACATCCAGGCCAAATCCCTGCGCCTGCTGGCCGTCATGGGCGAGCAACGCGCGGCCGACTTTCCGGGCATCCCCGCTGTGCGCGAACTGGCGGGCCTGAGTGCATTTCAGGTGTCGTCGTGGAACGCCTTGGCCGCCCCCGCAAAAACCCCCAAAGCCCTGCTGGAGCGGCTGAACGCCGACATCACCCGCGTGCTGAACACCCCCGAAGTGGCGGGCAAACTGGCCGCCCTGAACGTCCAAGCCAAAGCCAGCACCCCCGCACAACTGGCCCAACTGCTGGACAACGACATCCGCCGCTGGACCGACGTGATCCAGAAGGCGGGGATTGCGCTTCAGTAAAAGGGGGGGGACTATTGCAGAGTCCTTCCGGGTGAACGCTTCACACTTTTGATCCGGCCCTGTGATGTTTGAAGTGAGCTGCTCTTCCTGGGCACAGTGATCCTTGTGGGAGCCCCGCCCTCGGGGCGATGGCTGGTGGATGGTGGGTGGTTGTCTGCGAGGCTCTATCGCGGCGAGGGCACCGCTCCTACAAAAAATGCGTTCTTGTAAACCTCATCGGGCCGGATCAATCAAGTACAACAAAAAAACCCACCGCGTTGCCACGGTGGGTTTTTTATTTCTTCGAAATCTCAAGCTGTCTGACGACAGCAGGGGATCAGAAAGAGTGGGTCACACCCAGATCGAAACCTGTTGTCTTGTCACCAGTCATAGGCTTGGTGGTGGCGAAAGTTGTGTAAAGCGCTGTACGCTTGCTCAGGCTGTACACATAACCGATGGCTGTTTTGTCGGAATCGACAGTAGTGCCCTGCTTGATGTTCGACATGGCAAACTTGACAACGCCAGCACCCAAGGGTGCAGTCACGCCAACGAGGTAGCCTTCCATGTCAGCTTCACCAGTGATTTTGTCTGTAGAAGACATCATCATGACTTTGGCAACGCCCAAGTTGTAGGAAGCAGCGAAGTTAGTGGCTTTCCAATCGGTACCAGCACCAGTCGTTGTTTTACTATCAGCAACGGCCAAGCTCAAAGGACCTGCATCGTAAGTCACGCGGAGAGCAGTACCGTTGCCAGCTTTGGCGGCAGGTGACGCAACTTCACCCATGTAAGTTTGAAGTTGAACTTGCAAGCCACTGAACTTAGGCGACAAATAACCAACGCTGTTGGAAGCACGCACGCCAGTAAAGTTACGGGCATCACCGTAGGCGGCGCCAGTAACGTTGGAGCCTGAACCGTTTGTGCCAAACGGATCAAAGAATGTATGGTTCCAGAACTGAGGCGTGTAATCACGGCCCAAACGCACTTCACCGAAAGAGCCTTCCAGGCTCACGGTGGAACGGCGGTTGAATGTCAGACCTTGTGTGCCAGCACGCGGAGCAGTGACAGCTGAAGCAGACTGGTTGTTGTTGTTGGTAGCGTCGCCAGTTCCGTTGTCAGGGTTGGTACCAGCTTCGAGCCAGAAAGAAGCCTTCAAGCCACCGCCCAAGTCTTCAACACCGCGGAAGCCGATGCGGCTAGATGCCTGACCGGAATCGGTCATGGAAGATGTCTTTGCAGCACCAGTTTTGGACTGTGTGTAGCCAAGGTCAACCACGCCGAACAAAGTCACGGAAGATTGAGCGAAAGAAATGCCAGAAGCTGTCAAAACAGCCAGAGCAATCAGAGATTTTTTCATTGCAAGTTTCTCCAAGGTTAAACAAGGGCCCCGAATCAGAAAGGTGTCCATCACCTGTTGAGACCCTGAGCCAACCTCCATATCTGGAAGGTTGCATCTATTGCACCAGAGCCTTCTCGCTTCTCCAAGAAAATTAACGAAGAAAAGGTCTTTTCGTTGCAACCCAACAACACACCACAGATTCAGCGAGTTTCGATTTTTTGAAATTGAACGCTTTATTGAACAAATTCAATCACTTTTAGTACATCTCGCAAGCTTCACATGAAAATCATCAACGTGCTCAGACCCTCGGCCCTGAGCGGCCGGATCTCGAGTGTGCGGACCCAGGCGGCATTGATTACACTCATCCAATGCCTTTGACACCTTTGATTTTGGCCGCCGACAGCGCTTTGCGCACCTTGTGCTCGCCTGCACGGTCCAGCCGCCCCATGCCCCACCAAGGCATGGCCACCTTGGAGCTGAGCGAAAGCGAACGACGCGAGGCCGCCGCCCTGATGCGCATCAACCATGTGGGCGAGGTGTGCGCCCAAGCGCTGTACACCGGGCAATCCTTGGCCAGCCACGACCCGGCACTCCAAGCCAAACTGTCAGAAGCGAGCCGAGAAGAAACCGACCACTTGGCCTGGACCCGTCAACGGCTCGACGAGCTGAACGACCGCCCCTCACTCTTGAACCCACTTTGGTACGCGGGCTCGTTTGCCATTGGCTATGCAGCCGGCAAATTGGGCGGCGACAAGATCAGCCTGGGTTTTGTTGTTGAAACTGAACGTCAAGTCGAAGCCCATTTGCAAAGCCACATGGACAAACTGCCCGCTGCAGACACGGCATCACGCGCCGTTGTGGCTCAAATGAAGGCCGATGAAATAGCACACGCCCAGATGGCCATGAAGTCTGGCGCGGTGGAACTGCCCGCCCCTGTCAAATCAGCGATGAAAGTGGCCGCCAAACTGATGACCACCATCGCCTACCGGGTCTGACGCTGGGCATGAACAGAGCGCTTCCTTGAGGCAGATTCGGCCCGATGAAGTTTGCACGAACGCTTTTTGTGGGAGCAGCGCCCTCGCCGCGATAGAGCCTCGCGGACCACCACCCATCGCCCCGAGGGCGAGGCTCCCACAGGGATTGTGGGGCTGATCGCTGAGCCTTTTGATCCAGCCCGATGAAGTTTGCAAGAACGCTTTTTGTATGAGCGGAGCCCTCGCCGCGATAGAGCCTCACGGACCACCACCCATCGCCCCGAGGGCGGGGCTCCCACAAGGATTGTGGGGCTGATCGCTGAGCCTTTTGATCCAGCCCGATGAAGTTTGCACGAACGCTTTTTGTGGGAGCGGCGCCCTCGCCGCGATAGAGCCTCACGGACCACCACCCATCGCCCCGAGGGCGGGGCTCCCACAGGGTTTGTGGGGCTGATCGCAGAGCCTTTTGATCCAGCCCGATGAAGTTTGCAAGAACGCTTTTTGTGGGGCTGATCGCTGAGCCTTTTGATCCAGCCCGATGAAGTTTGCACGAACGCTTTTTATGGAAGCCGCGCCTTCGCCGCGATAGAGCCTCACGAACCACCACCCATCGCCCCGAGGGCGGGGCTCCCACAGGGATTGTGGGGCTGATCGCTGAGCCTTTTGATCCAGCCCGATGAAGTTTGCAATAACGCTTTTTGTGGGAGCGGTGCCCTCGCCGCGATAGAGCCTCACGGACCATCACCCATCGCCCCGAGGGCGGGGCTCCCACACAGATCACGGTGCTCAAGAGAAGTTGTTCACTTCAAACTTCACAGGTCCGGATCAACAGTGAGCAAGCTCACTTGCAAGGCGAGGCTTGTGGAATGTGGGGGTTTCGCGACGAGGGCGTCGCTCCTACAAAAAGCCAAGGCCCTGCCTGCAGTGTTGTCCGGCGTCAATCGGCTTCGATCACTTCAAAACTGGTGGTGATTTCGGCTGTTTTGCCCAGCATGATGCTGGCTGAGCAATATTTGTCATGGCTCATGGTAATGGCACGCTCCACGGCAAGCGCCGGCACGCCTTTGCCCGTGACGGTGAAATGCATGTTGATGTGCGTGAACACCTTGGGGTCCACCTCGGCTCGTTGGCTGCTGAGTTTGACGCTGCACCCTCGCACATCGTGCCGGCCCCGCTTCAAAATCAGCACCACGTCGTAGGCGGTGCAGCCGCCGGTGCCCGCCAGCAAAGTTTCCATGGGGCGGGGTGCCAGATTTTGGCCCCCGTTTTCAGGCTTGACCGCATCTGGTGCGCCATCCATGGCGATCATGTGGCCGGAACCGGTTTCCGCCAAAAAACCCATGCCGGATCGGGTGCCGGCCGCGCCGGTCCAGGTGACTGTGCATTCCATTTTTAATCCTTGGTGATGGGAACGGCCCCACAGGCCAGCTCCTGAAACAACAAGCAATGTTACCCAACAGTGGCCGTCGGGATTGGCGGGACGGGCCAAGATCCCGGCGGCCCCTCGGAATGTGGGGCCATGACAGTGTCAATCCTGCTTGTCAGTTTCCTCAAGGACATTCGCGTTTACAACTTTTTTCATTTTGCACGGCTCAACTTGCTGCGTTGCAACAAAAGACCCGTACAATTGCGAACAAGCGTGCTTTTTTGCATGCACCGTTTGTCTCCTCCACCCTCTGAAAAGGTGGATTTGCCCCAAGCCGCAAGGTTTGGGGCATTTTTTTTGCCCGTTATCATCAAGGTCATTCTTTTTTTCTGCGATGTGCGCTGCCTTTCATCGCTTAGGTCATGACGACAAAACACCTCACTCCTGCCGATTACCTCAAAAAAATCCTGAACGCCAAGGTCTACGATGTGGCCACCGAATCGGCTCTGGAGTCGGCCACTCACCTGTCTCGCCGCTTGGGCAACAAGGTTTATTTGAAGCGCGAAGACCAGCAGGCTGTGCACAGTTTCAAACTGCGTGGGGCGTACAACAAAATGGCGCAGCTCACGCCTGAGCAACTTCATAACGGTGTGATTTGCGCCTCGGCGGGCAACCACGCTCAGGGCGTGGCCTTGAGCGCGAGCAAACTGGGCACCCGGGCCATCATCGTCATGCCCACCACCACCCCGCAAGTCAAGATCGACGCCGTCAAAGGCCTGGGTGGCAACGTGGTGTTGTTTGGCGAGAGCTATTCCGACGCCTACAACCACGCATTGACCTTGCAAAAAAAACAGGGCCTGACCTTTGTTCATCCTTTTGATGATCCAGATGTGATCGCCGGGCAAGGCACGATTGCCATGGAAATCCTGCGCCAGCATCAGGGGCCGATCGATGCGGTGTTCGTGGCCATTGGCGGGGGCGGTTTGATCTCTGGCGTGGCCAACTACATCAAGGCCGTGCGCCCCGGGATCAAGGTCATCGGCGTGCAAATGAACGACTCCAACGCGATGATGCAGTCGGTGGCGGCCAAAAAACGCGTCAACTTGACCGATGTGGGCCTGTTTTCGGACGGCACAGCGGTCAAATTGGTGGGCGAAGAGACCTTTCGCGTGGCACGGGGCTTGGTGGACGAATTCATGACCGTGGACACCGATGCGGTGTGCGCCGCCATCAAAGACATTTTTGTGGACACCCGATCGATTGTGGAGCCTGCAGGTGCATTGGCGGTGGCTGCCATCAAGCAGTATGTGGCCACCCACAAAACCAAAGGGCAAACCTACGCCGCCATTTTGTGTGGTGCCAACATGAACTTTGACCGCCTGCGTTTTGTGGCCGAACGGGCCGACGTGGGTGAAGAAAAAGAGGCCTTGTTTGCCGTCACGATTCCCGAAGAGCGCGGCAGTTTCAAGCGCTTTTTGGAGTTGATTGGCAGCTTGCCGGGCGGCCCCCGCAACGTGACCGAGTTCAACTACCGCATGAGCGACTCCGACCAGGCCCATGTGTTTTTGGGTCTGAGCACACACGGTAAAGGCGAAAGCAGCAAGATCACGGCCAAGTTCAACAAGCAACAGTTCAAGGCAATTGACCTGACACACGACGAACTGGCCAAAGAGCACATCCGCCACATGGTGGGTGGGCATTCGGCCCTGTCACAAGACGAGCGCTTGCTGCGTTTTGAATTTCCAGAGCGCCCGGGGGCTTTGCTCAAATTTTTGAGCCTGATGCGCCCAGGTTGGAACATCAGTTTGTTCCATTACCGCAACCAAGGGGCCGACTACGGCCGCATCTTGGTCGGCCTGCAGGTGCCCCCGAAAGACAACAAAGCGTTTGACAAGTTCCTCAAAACGCTGGGGTATCCCTACAACGAAGAAACCGACAACCCGGTTTACCGTTTGTTTTTGCGCAGTTGATCGCTTGCAGGGCAAGGACCCATAGGCGAAATGCAGAGCCCTGCCCTCGGGGTGATGGGGGCGGCCTCTTTGTGGGGGCCCTGCACTTGGGGCAATGGGGGCGGCCTCTTTGTGGGAGCCCTGCCCTCGGGGCAATGGGGCCTGGCTCTTTGTGGGAGCCCCGCCCTCGGGGCGATTCTTGGTGGTCTGCGAGGCTTGATCGCGACGGGGGCGTCGCTCCTACAGAGGGGGCGGGGGTCAAGGGGTTTTGTTGAGGGCAGGCAGGGACAGGGTGAACGAGGACGGGCCGATCGGTGCGGCTCCCACTTGGGCTTGGCGCTGGTTCAGGCTTTGCAAAAACAGCCCCTCTGACAGCGCCTGTCCTGCGCGGTAGGCCTTGGGCGCTTGGCCATCGATGGCGATCAAGGCACTGCCTTGGCCCGAAGCACCGGCCACCACACCCAACAATTGGTAGCGACTGGACTGCGCCACACTCATCACCGGTGCGAGGCCTTTGACGCCCCAGGCACGCTGCAAGTGAGCGGTATCTTCAGCGCCCGCCGGGCGGGCCATGGAAGCAGGGTTGGACACCAGCGGCACAGAGGATGCGGTCCCGCCCGATGGGAACTGGAGCACCCAATAAACCACGCTGGCCGCTGCGGCGCACCCCATGCAGGCGCTCATGAATGCGGGCCACCAGGGGCGGGCTGCAAATGCAAAATTGGACAGTAACATGGGCGCATTATGATCGACGCCATGAAAACACCTGCCACCCCTTCAGCCCGCCGTCAGCGGGGCTTCACCCTGATCGAACTCATGGTCGTGCTGGCCATCATTGGCGTGCTGGCCGCGCTCATCGTGCCCAATGTATTGGGCCGCGCCGACGATGCCCGCATCACGGCCGCTCGCACCGATGTGGGCAACCTGATGCAGGCCCTCAAACTTTACAAGCTGGACAACCAGCGTTTCCCCACGGGGGCTCAAGGCCTGGGTGCACTCACCCTCAAGCCCACCACCGAACCCGTGCCCGGCAACTGGAAGCCCTACCTGGACAAGCTGCCCAATGACCCCTGGGGACGCCCCTACCAATATATGAACCCCGGCATCAAGGGTGAAGTGGATGTGCTGTCCTTTGGCGCTGACGGTCAAGCCGGCGGCGAGGGCAACAATGCAGACATCGGCAGCTGGCAATAAGCCCACACTGCGCCCCCTGCGACACGTTGGCCCCGCCGCCCGGTGCAGGGGCTTCACCTTGCTCGAACTGCTGGTGGTCATGGTCTTGATGGTGCTGGCCATGGCGGGTGTGAGCCTGTCGCTGCGTGACAGCGCAGACAGTGCCTTGCAACGCGACGCCGAGCGCCTGGCCGCACTGCTGGAAACCGGCCGTGCCCAAGCCCGTGCGAACGGCTTGCCCGTGGTTTGGCGGACGCCAGGTGCCGAATCTGGCTCGGCCTTTGTTTTTGAAGGCCTGCCGCCCCCCGGGCTGCCCCGCCAATGGCTGAGCGACACCACCCGCACAGCACCTGGCCAAACCCTGATTTTGGGGCCGGAGCCCCTCATCGGACCCCAAGCTTTGGCCCTGAGCAGCAGCGAACGTCCGGACCAGCGCTTGTGGGTGGTCACCGATGGCCTGCGCCCTTTTCGGGTACAAAACCTTCCCCCCAACGGCAGCACCCCACCATGAGTGCCCCGCGCAACAGCGGCCCCCACAGGCCTGAAACAGCCCGCCGCAGCGGTGGACGCTTTGGCCCATCGGCGCAAGGCTTCACCCTGATCGAGGTGTTGGTCGCTTTGGGCATCACGGCTGTGGCCCTGTTGGCCGGGCTGCAGGCCACCGGCTCGCTGCTGCGCAACGCCGATCGCCAGACCGTCAGCATGCTGGGCCAAATTTGCGCCGAGAACGAACTCATTGCCCTGCGATTGCGACGACAACTGCCGGACAACGGCAACCGCAGCATCGAATGCCCCCAAGCCGGTCGCCAGCTGCAAGTGGAGGTGTCGGTGCGCCCCACCCCCAACCCGAATTTTCGGCGGGTCGATGCCCGGGTGCTGGACGAAGGCCGCTATGTGCTTCAACTGTCCACCGTGATGGGGCGCAACTGATGGCACCCCTGTCCTCCCGTGCACGCGGCTTCACCCTGATCGAAGTGCTGGTGGCCATTGCCATCATGGCCTTGATGAGCCTGATGGCCTGGCGCGGAATTGATGGCATGCTGCGCACCCAAAGTGGTTTGCAAACCCGTGCCGACGACATCCGCACCTTGCAAGCGGGCCTGGCCCAATGGCAAACCGACCTGGACCAATTGGCCGAATTGGCCGGCACCCCCAGCTGGGACTGGGACGGGCAGGTGCTGCGCCTGACACGCCGCAGCGCAGACGCCCCCCCATCACCCAACGGCCCTGTGCCCAGTGTGCAGGTGGTGGCCTGGACGTGGCGCATCGACCCAGGTCGGCCCGGTGGCGGCGACTGGCAACGCTGGCAATCGCCCCCACTGACCCAAAGCCAGGACTGGCAAACCGCCTGGGATGCGGCCCGGCAATGGAGCCAAACACCTGACGATGCAGCCCGCGCCGGGCAAATTCAAATCCACCCTTTGGCGGGTTGGCAAATTTTTGTGCACCGGGGCGGCGCGTGGACCAACCCTTTGTCCAGCGATGCCGTGACGGCAGGCCCCAACACCCCACCCCAGTCACCCCCACGACCCAACACGCCTGCCGCCGCCCCCACCCCAGCAGCCACCAGCGCCAGCACAACACCTGATGGTGTGCGTCTGGTGCTGAGCTTGCCCCCCGGACCTGCAGGGGCAGGTCCCCTGACGCTCGATTGGGTGCGCCCCACCTTGTCTGGAGCCCCCTCATGAAGCGGCCCTACACCCCTGGTCACGCCCCAACAGCGCGACACGCCAAACAACCGGGCCAAGCCGGTGCCGCCTTGTTGGTGGCCATGCTCACCGTGGCGCTGGTGGCCACGCTGGCCAGTGCCGCCCTGTGGCAACAGTGGCGGCAAGTTGAAATTGAATCCGCTGAACGGGGTCGCAGCCAAACCGCCTGGATGATGACCGGGGCCCTGGACTGGGCCCGACTGATCTTGCGCGAAGACGCGGCCTCTGCCCAAGGTGCAAGCGTTGACCATTTGGGTGAACCTTGGGCTTTGCCGGTGCAAGAATCCAAACTGTCTTCGTTTTTGTCACAAGACCAGCAATGGCGCGAAGACGATGCTGAAGTCTTTTTATCGGGCCGAATCACCGATGCCCAATCGCGCATGAACCTGGCCAATCTGACCGAAGACGGCAAACCCTCACCCCTGGCCCTGGCGCAATTGACAGCCCTGTTTGACCGTTTGCAACTGCCCGCGTCCGAGCTGCAAAAGCTGGTCGACGCTTGGCTGGCCACAAAACCCCAAGCGGTTCCCCCGACCACCTCGCGCAATGCCACAGCAGCGCCCTTGGTGCCGCAACAAACCGCCCAACTGCGCTGGATGGGCCTGAGCGCGGCCACCTTGCTTGCCTTGCAAGATCACATCACCGTGCTGCCCGAGCCCACGCCCATCAACCTCAACACCGCCTCAGCCGAAGTGCTCTCGGCCAGCCTGGTCGGTTTTGACCTGTCCTCAGCACGCCAAGCGGTGGCTTTGCGGGCACGGGGGCACTGGGCCAGTCTGAACGCGGCCCGCGAGGCACTGGGACCGGCAGGTTTGCAGCTCAATGAAAAACAGCACAGCGTGCAAAGCCGTTACTTTGAGGTGCTGGGGCGCATGCGCATCGACAACGTGGTCCAGCAAGAGCTGGCCTTGGTGCGCCGCGAAGGCAACCAAGTGCGCATGCTGTGGCGGGTCAAAAGCCCCCAGCAAAGTCACAGTGCCCCTCTACAATGAATCGCACATGCGCACCCTGATCATTCAATTGCCCCCCGGCCCCGCCGGCCCCGCCACGGTTTACCCCCACGCCCTGGTGCAGCCCGAGCGTGAAACGGCCTCTGTGCGCCTGCAGTGGTCGGCCAGCACCTTGTTGCCCAGCGCTGACCGACAGACCGAAGTGCTGGTTTTGTTGCCCGCGGCCTGCCTGTCGTGGCACCGGGTTGAGTTGCCCCCGGGCCTGCACAAACAGGCTTCACGCCTGCAAGCCGCCTTGCAAGGCCTGCTCGAAGACCGCCTGCTCGACGACCCCGCCCAGTTGCACATGGCTTTGCAAACCGGCTGGAAAGACTTGCCCCAGCCCTGGGTAGGCGTGTGCCAACGCCAATGGCTGCGCGAACACCTCCAAGCGCTCGAACAAGTCGGTCTGCAGGTGCACCGCATCGTGCCCGAAATCGCACCGGGCAAAGCGCCTCTTCAACTGCTGGCTTTGGGCGATGCCCCAAGCGGCTGGCTGTGGGCAGCGCACCCCGAACGCGGCGTCTGGGGCATGCCCCTTGAGCCCATGCGCACGCTGGCAGAACGCTTTGGACTGAGCCCCCAAGCGCTGCAAAGCGCCCAGCTGCTGGCCGAGTCGGCCGTGGTGGGCCCCATCACCGAAGCCTTGGGCCGCCCGGCCCAACTCATGCCCCCGGGGCAACACTGGCTCCAGGCGGTCGCCTCCGATTGGGATTTGGCGCAGTTTGACTTTCGGGCCAACGCCCAAGCGCGTTACCTCAAACAGGGCCAAAAGGGCCTGAGCGCCCTGTGGAACAGCCCCGCCTGGCGACCGACCCGCTGGGCCTTGGGCCTGTTGCTGCTCAGCCAAGTGCTCGGCCTGAACGCCTGGGCCTGGAAAACACGCGTCAACTGGCAGGCCGAAGAACAAAGCTGGGCTCGCATGCTCAAAGACAGCTTCCCACAAACCCAGCTTGTGGTGGACGCCCCGGTCCAGATGGCGCGAGAAGTCGAACGCTTGCAACAAAATTCTGGCCAACTGGGGCCTGCCGACCTGGAAGTCATGCTCGCCGCCCTGGGCCAGGCCCTGCCGGCAGGCACGGCCGCGCCGCGCCAATGGGCCTACCAAAACGGCCAGCTGCGGCTGCAAGGCTTTCAAGCCGGTGCCAGCGAGTCCTCTGCCCTGAAAACCGCCCTGCAAGCCCGGGGCTACCTGCTCACGCCAGAAGGCGAAGGCTGGTTGATGTCTGTGACCCCCGCCAAGGAAAGCACCCCATGAGCCGCACCCACTTGCCCCTGCAAGCGCTGCAACAGGCTTGGCAACAACGCAATCCACGCGAAAAAAAGGGCTTGGCCTTGGTCGCCCTGCTGCTGACTCTGACTTTGCTGTGGAGCCTGGCCCTGAACCCCGCCTGGCGAACCTGGCAGCAAGCCCCTGCCAAGCAAGCCGAGCTGGACCGGCAAACCCAGCGCATGCGCGAACTGCAAGCCCAAGCCAAACAACTGCAATCGGCCCCCGCCAACACCGCCGCCCAAGCCCGCCAATGGCTGGAAGCCAGCGTGCGCGATCTGGGCACGGGCGCACGCATTCAGCTGCAAGGCGATCGCGCCACCTTGAGTGTGGAATCGGCCCCCGCCGAAAGCATGGCCCGCTGGCTCAGCCAAGCCCGGGAACGGGCCCAGGCCCTGCCGGTGCAAGCCCAGCTGCAACAGGTGCTGCCGACGCAAAAACTGGCCCCCCCCGCAACAGCCCTCACAACCGCCCTCACATCCCCCGGCGCTGCGCCCGCCGACGCCAACGCTGTGCATTGGCGCGGCAGTGTGGTGCTTCGCTTGCCCGCCACGCCATGAACCAGCGCATCACCCCTGCCCTGCGCCCGCGATGGCGTCATGCACTTTGGGGCGCATGGCTGGGCCTGCTGGTGGCCATCTGCGTGTGGGCCCCCGCACGCTGGCTGGCCTGGGGCGTGGCGCAAGCCAGCCAAGGACGCGTGCAACTGATCGACCCACGCAACAGCCTGTGGGCCGGATCGGCGCAAGTGGTGCTCAGCGGGGGCAATGGCAGCCGCGATGCGCAAGGCCTGCCCGGTCGGCTGCGCTGGCGCATTCAACCCACCTGGACGGGCATGCGCGTGCTTTGGCGTGCCGAATGCTGCATGGCACAAGCGGCCAGTGTGACGCTGCAGTTTGGCCTGTCCACCTTGCAACTGAGCCTCAGCGACCACCTCTCGCAATGGCCAGCCGCCTTGCTCAGTGGACTGGGTGCCCCCTGGAACACCCTGCAACCCGAAGGCCAGCTGCAATGGCGCACCGAAGGCCTGCAACTGCGCTGGAGCGAAGGCCGACTGCAAATGACAGGCCAAGTCGAGCTGCAAGTGCAACAACTGTCCTCGCGCCTGAGCACCCTCAAGCCCATGGGCAGTTACCTCATTCACCTGAACGGTCGCCCCGAAGGCACCGCCACCCCCGAGCTGCTCTTGAGCACCCTGCAAGGGCCTTTGCTCTTGAGCGGTCAAGGCCAATGGGTCGGCGCACGCCTGCGCTTTACAGGCGAAGCCAGCGCCCAAGAAGGGCACGAAGCGGCCCTGTCCAATTTGCTGAACATTGTGGGCCGCCGCCAAGGCCCACGCAGCCTGCTGTCTTTGGGCTGAACCCCACACCACCGATTGAACCCGCCCACACCATGAACGCCACCCCTTTCTTTGCCCGCTTGTCCCAGCCCTTGCCATCCAAACGCCTGTGGCAGCCTCTGGCACTGAGCTGGGTCTGCCTGTCCAGCGCACTGGCTCAGGCCCCCAACACCGAGCCCGCCCAGGCCCCCAGCGCGGCCCTGAACTCGGCCACCACCACAACCCAGCCCAAAGCCAAGTCAGCCACCCGCAAAGCCAAGCGGCAAGAGCCGGTCACGCTCAACTTTGTCAACGCCGACATCGAAGCCGTGGCCCGCACCTTGGCCACCTTGTCTGGGCACAACGTGGTAGTGGACCCCCGGGTCAAGGGCACCGTCTCGCTGTCCAGCCAACTGCCCGTGCCCCCCGCCCAAGCCTTGCGCCTGTTTGCCGTGCAACTGCGCACCCAAGGCTTTGCCCTCGTGGAGTCGTCGGGGCTGTACACCGTGCTGCCTGAGGCCGAAGCCAAGCTGCAAAGCAGCGCCGTCTCGGCCGGTGCTGTGCCCGCCAGCAGCGGCCAAATCATCACCCAAATTTTCAGACTCAACCACGAAAACGCCAACAACCTGGTGCCGGTGCTGCGCCCCCTCATCAGCCCCAACAACACCATCAACGTCAACCCGGGCACCAACGCCTTGGTGATCACCGACTACAGCGAGAACCTGCAACGCCTGGCCCGCATCGTGGCGGCACTCGATGTGGCCAACGCCACCGGGGTCGAGATGATCCGGCTGCAACACGGCGTGGCCAGCGACCTGGCCCCCATGGTGCTGCGCCTGCTCGAATCCACGGCCGCTGCCGCCGTGGCCAGCCAAGGACAAACCGACAACTTGTTCAAAACCACCGTGCTGCCCGACGTGCGCACCAACGCCTTGATCGTGCGTGCCGCCAACCCGGCCCGTCTGGCCTTGGTGCGGGGCCTGGTCAGCCAACTGGACCAACCCAGCGCCACCGGGGCGGGCGCGGCCAGTGGCAACATCCATGTGGTGTACCTGAAGAATGCCGACGCCACCAAGCTGGCCATCACCTTGCGTGCCGCCTTGGCCGGCGAATCGCGCAGCACACCCAGCAGCCCGGCCAGCACGGGCAACCCGGCACCTGCGGGTCCGGCATCGGCTGCCACAACCAGCCTGAACGCCAGCGCCAGCCCCTCCACAGGCGGCCAAATCCAGGCCGACCCGGCCACCAACTCGCTCATCATCACCGCCCCCGAACCGCAATACCGGCAACTGCGCTCGGTGATCGAGATGCTCGACCAACGCCGCGCTCAGGTGTTTGTGGAAAGCCTGATTGCCGAAGTCAGCGCCGACAAGGCCGCCGAGTTTGGTGTGCAGTGGCTCAGCGGCACGGGCAACAGTGGCAGCGCCGTGGGCCTGTTGGGCACCAACTTTGCGGTGGGCGGCACCAATTTGTTCAACTTGGCGGCCAACGCAGCCACTGGCAACTACACCCCCTCCACAGGCCTGAACGTGGCCGTTGGCGAGCGGCGCAACGGCGTGCTGGCCTTGGGCGCATTGGCGCGGTTTTTACAGTCCAATGGCGACGCCAATGTGCTGTCAACGCCCAATTTGCTCACCTTGGACAACGAAGAAGCCAAAATCGTCATTGGCCAAAACGTGCCCTTTGTGACCGGCCAATACACGTCCAACAACACCAACGCCGGAGCGGTCAACCCGTTTCAGACCATCGAGCGCAAAGACGTGGGCCTGACCCTGCGCGTCAAGCCGCAAATCAGTGAAAACGGCACGGTGAAGATGCAAATCTTCCAGGAAGTCAGCAGCATCGACAGCAAAAGCTCGTCCACCGCGGGGCTGATCACCAACAAGCGTTCGATCGAGTCGAGTGTGCTGGTCGACGATGGCTCCATCGTGGTGCTGGGCGGCTTGCTGCAAGACGACACCACCAACACCCAAGAAAAAGTGCCCGGCTTGGGTGACGTCCCGATCCTTGGCAACCTGTTTCGGGCCGAAGCCCGCAGCCGCAAGAAGACCAATCTGATGGTGTTTTTGCGCCCGGTGGTGGTGCGTGACGGTGCGGCCACCGAAGCCCTGTCGCTGGGCCGTTACGAACAAATGCGGCTCAACCAGATGAGTTTTCAGCCCGCCGCCAACGGTGCGCTTCCCGTGCCCGGCTCGGCCGTCCTTCCCCCATTGAACGGTGGCGATCCAGCCACTTCCTCGGCCCCCGCCCCAGCCAAGCCCTGAGTTGCCCATGCGCTACCCCCTGCCCTATGCCTTTGCCCGCACCCATCGTTTGCTGCTCGAAGACGATGCGCAGGCCCTGAACCTGTGGTTTTGTGACGAGAGCGATCGCTCGGCGCTGTCCGAGGTGACACGCCAGTTTGCCGGGCCCCATTGGCAGATGCAGCACAGCAGCGCCACCGAACTGGCCCAACGCATCCACCAGGCCTACTCGGGTGGCCAGGCCAACAGCTCATCGAGCGCTGCCGCCGTGGTCAGCGAGGTCGAATCCGAAGCCGACCTGTCTCGCATGATGCAAGACCTGCCCGCCGTGGAAGACCTGCTGGAGGCCAGCGACGACGCGCCCATCATCCGCATGCTCAACGCCTTGCTCACGCAGGCGGCACGCGACGGGGCCAGCGACATCCACATCGAGCCCTATGAACGCCATTCGAGTGTGCGCTTTCGCATCGACGGCACCCTGCGCGAAGTTGTACAACCGAACCGGGCGCTGCATGCCGCATTGATTTCGCGCCTGAAAATCATGGCCGAACTCGACATTGCAGAAAAACGACTCCCCCAAGACGGCCGCATCAGCCTGCGCCTGGGCTCCCGCGCGGTCGATGTGCGTGTGTCCACCCTGCCCAGCGCCCATGGCGAACGGGCCGTGTTGCGTTTGCTCGACAAAAGTGAAGCGCGCTTGACACTGGAAGCGGTGGGCATGCAGGGCCGCGTCTTGCAGCAAATTGACCAGTTGATCCACCAGCCTCACGGCATTTTGCTGGTCACCGGCCCCACCGGCTCGGGCAAAACCACCAGCCTGTATGCCGCGCTGCAGCGCCTGGACGCAACACGCAACAACATCATGACGGTGGAAGACCCCATCGAATACGAGCTGCCCGGCGTGGGCCAAACGCAGGTCAACGCCAAGATCGACCTGAGCTTTGCCAAAGCCTTGCGGGCCATCCTGCGGCAAGACCCGGACGTGATCATGATCGGCGAGATCCGCGACTTTGAAACCGCGCAGATCGCCATTCAGGCCTCGCTCACAGGCCACCTGGTGCTGGCCACGCTGCACACCAACGACGCGGCCAGTGCCGTGAACCGCCTGATCGACATGGGCGTCGAGCCGTTTTTGCTCAGCTCGTCGCTCTTGGGTGTGCTGGCCCAGCGCCTGGTGCGCAAGCGTTGCACCGCCTGCCATGGTGCGGGCTGCGACATCTGCGGGCACACCGGTTACGCCGGGCGCACCGGGGTGTTTGAGCTGCTGGTGGCCAGTGATGCCATCAAGGCGCAAATCCACAACCGTGCTGCCGAAGCCGACTTGCGGGCCACCGCGTTGGCGCAAGGCATGGTGCTGATGCGCGACGATGGCCAGCGTCTGGTCGATGCGGGCATCACCAGCGCCGAAGAACTGCTGCGCGTGACACGCGACTGATGCGCATGCACCCCACACCTTTGCCGCATCGCAGCGCCCCTCTGAAGACCCCGCCCAAGCCCATAGGCTCAGCCATGGGCCTTCGTCTGCGGGCACTGGCATGGGCTTGCTGCTTGCTGGCGACCATGGCGAGTTGGACAGGGCTGGTGGGCGCAGCGCACGCTCAAACTCAGCCCCCTGAACCATCCACTCAGACCACACCCACGGTGGCCCCTGATGCAGTCCAGGGTACGGTCCAGGCTGTGGCCCCAGATACGCCCCATGATGCGGCCCCCGACCGCCCAGCCACAGCAGACCCGGCCCCCGCACAGGCCCCTGCCCAACGCTGGCAGTACACCCTGGGGCTCAAACTCAAGTCCAGTGAACAAGCCGATGGCCGCAAAAGCCTGGCACTTCGCCCGGTGCTGGGCCTGCGCTACGGACGCTGGCGACTGGGACATGCCACGGGCGACGAATGGTTCAAATTCAGCGGTTACCGCGAAGCCACCAATTTGGCTTATGACCTTCGTGATGACGATCGGCTGCACTTGTCCTTGTCTGCACGCATCCAGAACATCCAGGACAACAGCAGTTTTGATGGCTTCAGCTCGGGCAAAAACACCGTGCGCGGGCGCGTCAGTGCGAGCTACCAACTCGACAAACACTGGTCGCTGGGCAGCGATGTCACACAAGACCTGATGAACCGGGGCGATGGCACCACCTTGTCCATGGGCGTGTCTTATCTGTGGCCCTTGAGCGAACGCAGCGCCCTGAGCCTGAGCAGCGGTGCCTCGTGGGCCACGGCCCGGCATTGGGCCACCCAACTGCGCTTGAGGCCCACACCCGAAGGCGGCTGGCAAGCCGGTCTGGGCGATTGGGGCTGGGGCATGAGTTACCGCTACGCCATCACCCCACAGTGGGCCTGGTTTGGCACCCTGGGCACCTCGCGCCACTTGGGACAAGTCAACGAAGTCAGCCCCAGCCACTTCAGCTGGAATGGCCAACTGGGCCTGCTTTACTTCAGCCGCTGAGAACACGACATGCCCGCTTACCGTTTTGAAGCCCTGCAAACCAATGGCAGCACGCGCAAAGGCACCCTGGAGGCCGACAGCCTGAAAACCGCCCGCGCCCAACTGCGAGCGCAGTCGCTGGTGCCCCTGCTGGTCGAGGCCATTGCCTCGGGCAGCGGCAGCGACGCAGACGCCGCCTTGCCCTGGTGGCAAAGACCCATAGGCCAGGGACGGGTGTTCAGCAGCAGCCAACGCGCCGTGTGGACGCGCCAACTGGCCAGCTTGGTGGGCAGCGGACTGCCCATTGAACGCGCCTTGTCGGCCCTGGCCGAAGAAGCCGACCACGACAAACAAGGCCAGCTGATGGCCGCCATCCGGGCCGAGGTCAACTCGGGCAGCACTTTGGGCCGCGCTTTGGCGCAGTTTCCCAAGGAATTTCCCGCCATCGACCGCGCTGTGATCGCCGCAGGCGAGCAAAGCGGGCACCTGTCCGATGTGCTGCACCAATTGGCCGCCGACCTGGAAGACCAGCAAGTGCTGCGCTCCAAACTGCTGTCGGCCTCGTTGTACCCCGCCATCGTGAGCCTGGTGGCCTTGGCCATCGTGGTCTTTTTGGTGACCTCGGTGGTGCCCCAAGTGGCCGGTGTGTTTGCCGGCACCCAACGCCAACTGCCCGGCCTGACGGTGGCCATGCTGGCCCTGAGCGATTTGGTGCGGCATTGGGGCTGGCTGATGCTGTTGGTGCTGGCCGCCGCCGGGGTGGCCTTTCGATTGGCCATGCGCCAAGAGGCCTTGCGCCTGCGCTTTGACGCCGCCTGGCTGCGCCTGCCCCTGATTGGGCGGCTGGCCCGGGGCTACAACAGCGCCCGCTTTGCCTCCACCCTGGCCATGCTCACTGCCGCAGGCGTGCCCATTCTCAAAGCGCTGCAAGCAGCGGCCGACACCTTGTCGAACCAAGCCCTGCGGGCCGACGCCCTGGAGGCCCTGGTGCGCGTGCGCGAAGGTGCGCCCCTGGGCACCGCCTTGGCGCAAAACGCCCGGTTTCCGGGCTTGCTGTCGATGTTTGCGCGGCTGGGCGAACAAACCGGGCAACTGCCCTTGATGCTGCAAAGGGCGGCGCAGCAGCTGTCCAGCGAAGTGCAGCGCCGCGCCATGGCCTTGGCCACGGTGCTCGAGCCCTTGCTCATCGTGACCATGGGGGGCGTGGTCATGTTGATTGTGCTGGCCGTGCTCATGCCCATCATGCAACTGAACCAATGGGTCAAGTGAGGGCGTACGGCCGCGCAGCCACGTAACGCAAGCGACCCTGGCCGCGCAGGGCTGGCCTTAAGATGCGCCGGTGATAGACCTTTTGCACACGCCTTTGGCATGACGCCTCCCCAAACCCCGCTCTCCTGGATTCGGCGCTGCGCCAACGCGTACCAGCGCGGCCTGCGCCTGTTTGCGGCCTGGCCTGTGGCGGTGCAAGGCATGGTCTGGATGGTGTTGGGCGGCTTGTTGTTTTCTTTTTTGAACACCATTGCACGGGAGTTGACCCTGCACTTGGACGTGTACCAGTCACAGTTTTTGCGCTATCTGTTTGGCCTGCTGTTCATCTTGCCCTGGGTCTGGCGCGAAGGTTGGCGGGCTTACATGCCCGTCAACATGGTGGGCCAGTTCTGGCGCGGCGGGGTGCACACCCTGGGCCTGATTTTGTGGTTCACGGCCCTGCCCAAAATTCCCTTGGCCGACGTCACGGCCATCGGTTTTACCGGGCCGATTTTCATCATGCTCGGGGCCGCCTGGTTTTTGGGTGAACCCATGCGCAAAGACCGCTGGATCGCCGCCATCGTGGGTTTTGCCGGGGTGCTGGTGGTGGTTTTGCCCAAAATGTCGGGCGAAGGCGGCTGGTTCAACCTGATCATGTTGGCTTCTTCACCGGTCTTCGCCGCATCCTTTCTCATCACCAAGGCCCTGACCCGATACGAAAAAGCAGGCGTCATTGTGCTGTGGCAAGCCTTGACGGTCACGATTTTGAGCCTGCCCATGGCATTGCCCAACTGGCAAGCGCCCACCTTGATGCAATGGCTGGGCTTTGCCGCCACGGGCGTGTTGGGCACGCTGGCCCACTATTGCCTGACGCGGGCCTTCGCCTTGGCCGACATTTCGGCCACCCAATCGCTGCGCTTTTTGGACCTGGTGTGGGCCTCGTTGCTGGGCTGGCTGGTGTTTGGCGACGTGCCCAGCCAGTGGACTTGGGCCGGGGCCTTGGTCATCTTGGGGGCCACTGTGTGGATTGCCCGCCGAGAAAGCCGGAGAAAGGTCTCCACATCCCACTGAGGGGGTATATTGCCGCCTCTACACAGGGAGAGTGTTGTGATCGACATCGAGCCATTGCGCTACGCGTGGACTCCAGGGGGCCAAGACACCCTGACACTGGGGCGCTTGCAAGTCAGTACCGGACAAACCGTTTTTTTGCATGGCCCCAGCGGCTGCGGCAAAAGCACTTTGCTCGGGCTTCTGGCCGGTGTGTTGACACCCCAACAAGGCCGTGTGTCTTTGCTCGGGCAAGACTGGGCGGCCTTGAAAGCGGGCCAGCGCGACGCCTTTCGGGCCGACCATGTGGGCGTGGTGTTTCAGCAGTTCAACTTGCTGCCGTTCTTAAGCGTGCTGGACAACGTGACCCTGCCTTGCCGCTTTTCCAAGCTGCGGCGTTCTCGCTGCCAAGCCAGCGGTGGCCCCGAGGCCACGGCCCAAAGCTGGTTGCAGCGCATGGCCCTGCCCGAGGCCCTGTGGAGCCGCCGCGCCGACGCCTTGTCGGTGGGCCAGCAGCAGCGTGTGGCCGCTGCCCGCGCCCTGATGGGCCAGCCCGAATTGATCCTGGCCGACGAGCCCACTTCGGCGCTCGACGCAGCCTTGCGCCAGGGCTTCATGGGCTTGTTGCTGCAGGCGACACGCGCGGCGGGCAGCACCTTGGTGTGTGTGAGCCACGACGAGCAGCAGGCTGTGCGTTTTGATGTGCAATGGTCCTTGCCCGCCTTGCAGCAAGCGGGGGTGAGCGCATGAACAGCCTGCTGAACATTGCCCGGCAAAGCGCCTGGAACCGCCGCAGCACCCTGGTGTGGGTGGTGGTGTCGCTGGCGCTGGCCACCGCTTTGTTGTGGACTTTGGAGCGTTTACGCCACGACATCCGCAGCAGTTTTTCACAATCGGTCAGCGGCGTCGATTTGATTGTGGGTGCCCGCAGCAGCCCGGTGCAGTTGATGCTGTTTTCGGTGTTTCACATTGGCAGCGTGCCGCAAAGCATGAGCATGGACAGCGTGAACAAACTGGCGCAGCACCGCTCGGTGTCCTGGGTGGTGCCCTTGAGTTTGGGTGACTCGCACCGGGGCTTTCCAGTGTTGGGCACCACACCCGCTTACTTTCAGCACTTTGCCTATGGCGACAAACAACCGCTGGTTTTGCAACAAGGCGCGGTATTTGCAGACACGCTGGACGGTTTGTACGAGGCCGTGATCGGAGCCGAAGTAGCGCGAAAGATGGGTTATGGCCTGGGCCAAAGCATCACGCTGGGCCATGGCCTGCACGATGACCATGACCTCGAAGGCGGGCAAGCCGATGAGCACGCCGACAAACCCTTCAAGGTGGTCGGCATTTTGGCCCCCACAGGCACCCCGGTGGACCGCACGGTGCATGTGAGCCTGCAAGCACTGGAAGCCCTGCACCTGGGCTGGGTGGCGGGCACCCCCATGCCGGGCGGGCACATCCCGGCCGATCAGGCGCGTAAATTCAACCTACAGCCCGAAGAAGTCACCGCCGCCTTGGTGGGCCTGAAAAGTCGGGCAGCGGTGTTCAATGTGCAGCGCTTTGTGAATTTTCACGAAGAAGAAGCGCTGATGGGCGTGATGCCCGGTGTGGCGCTGGGTGAGCTGTGGTCGGTGCTGGGCCTGGGCGAAAACGCCTTGCTGGCCGTGTCGGCCTTGGTGGCTTTGGTGAGTGTGGTCTCGCTCATGGCGGTGGTGCTGGCGGGCCTGAACGAGCGCCGCCGCGAACTGGCCGTGCTGCGTGCCGTGGGCGCTGGGCCACGCCATGTACTGGGCCTGCTCACTTTAGAGGGGCTGTGGGTCACCTGCGCCGGGGTTGTGTTGGGTGTACTGCTGGCCTACGCAGGCATGGCCCTGGCCACACCCTGGCTGCAGCAGTCGCTGGGCATCCGTTTGCAACTGGCCGCGCCTTTGCCCACACAACTGGCTTTGGCGGGCGCGGTCTTGCTGGCCGGTTTGCTGGCCAGCCTGGGGCCCGCCTGGCGGGCCTACCGCCTGTCTTTGGCCGATGGCTTGTCACCCCGCGTGTGAGTCCTGTCAAACAGCAACGTGTTTTTTGCAGGAGCGACGCCCTCGTCGCGATCACCCTCGCAAACCATGCCCCATCGCCCCGAGGGCGGGGCTCCTACAAAATGCAGGGCATCTCCCCCTGTAGGAGCGACGCCCTCGTCGCGAAAAGCCTCGCAAACCACGCCCCATCGCCCCGAGGGCGGGGCTCCTACAAAATGCAGGGCATTCCCCCCGTAGGAGCGACACCCTCGTCGCGATCACCCTCGCAGACCACAACCGATCGCCCCGAGGGCGGGGCTCCCACAACATGCAGGGCATCTCCCCCGTAGGAGCGACGCCCTCGTCGCGATCACCCTCGCAAACCACACCCCATCGCCCCGAGGGCGGGGCTCCCACAACATGCAGGGCATTCCCCCCGTAGGAGCGACGCCCTCGTCGCGATCACACTCGCAGACCACACCCCATCGCCCCGAGGGCGGGGCTCCTACAAAATGCAGGGCATTCCCCCGTAGGAGCGACGCCCTCGTCGCGATCACCCTCGCAGACCACAACCGATCGCCCCGAGGGCGGGCTCCCACAACATGCAGGGCATCTCCCCCTGTAGGAGCGACGCCCTCGTCGCGATCACCCTCGCAGACCACGACCCATCGCCCCGAGGGCGAGGCTCCTACAAAAAGACCATCGCCCCGGGGGCGGGGCTGCCAGATGGATCGCATCGTTGATCGCTGATCGCTGATCGCTGATCGCTGTGACAAGACAAGCTTTTCCCTTCAAACTTCACAAGGCCAGATCCATCAAAAAAACCAAGCCCTTGAGCCAGCTTTCACGCCTTGAAGAGGCCCAGCGGGCTTACAGTGCTCATTTGGGAGTTCTTATGAAAAAAACTTTTGTCATTCCAAACACCGCAGTGCTGGCAGGTTTGTTGCTGGCCGGGTCCGTCTTCGCGCAAAGCGTGCGCGAGACCGCACGCGAGACTGTGCCCCAAGTGCAGCCGTCTTTGTCGGCGGGTGCAGCGCCCGAAGGGGCCAGCACACCAAGCGCGCCCCGCACCATCGGCTGGGAGCAGCTCATTCCCGCAGGCTGGGACCCGTACAAAGACCTCAAAGCCTTGAACCTGCAAAGCCTGAAAGACAACGACCCCAAGGCCGATGAAGCGCTGAAAAAAATGCGCCAGATGTGGGACAACGCCCCCATCAACCCCTTGATCCTGGGGCAAAACGTGCGCCTGCCTGGCTACCTGGTGCCTCTGGAAGACTTGCCTGAAGGCCTCAAGGAATTTTTGCTGGTGCCTTACTTTGGGGCCTGCGTGCACTCGCCACCACCACCCGCCAACCAGATCGTGCATGTGAAGCTCGACCAGGCCGTCAAGCGCTTTCGCAGCATGGACACCGTGTGGGTGACCGGCACTCTGAGCGCAACCAAAACCGACTCGCACATGGGAGTGGCCAGTTACCGCATCGACGCCAAATTGGTGACACCCTATTCCGAGAAAAAATAAGCCTGCATCGACAAGGCGCTTCACCATTTCAACTGCACCGGAGATCACGATGCCCGTCTCACTGGAAGGCCAATTGGTCGTGGCGATTTCATCGCGGGCCTTGTTTGACTTTGAAGAAGAAAACCGTGTGTTTGAGCAAGGCGACGACCGCGCTTACATGCAATTGCAGCTGCAGCGTCTGGAAGCGCCGGCCAAACCGGGCGTGGCATTTTCTCTGGTGCGCAAGTTGTTGGCCTTCAACGACGCCGATGCGCAACGCGTCGAGGTGGTCATCCTCTCGCGCAACGACCCGGTCTCGGGCATGCGGGTGTTCCGCTCGGCGCAGCACTACGGCCTGACCATTCAGCGCGGCAGCTTCACCCGGGGACAGCCGCCTTGGCGTTACCTCAAGCCCCTGAACGCCAATTTGTTTTTGTCCACGCATTTGTCCGATGTGCGTGCCGCCTTGGGGGCCGGGGTGCCCGCAGCGCAGGTCTATCCGCATTCAGCGCTGGCCTCGGAATCTCACCCGAACGAGGTGCGCATTGCCTTTGATGGCGATGCGGTGCTGTTTTCGGACGAGGCCGAACGGGTGTTTCAGTCGGAAGGTCTGACGGCTTTTCAGGCGCACGAACGCGACAAAGCCGAACAACCCCTGCTGGCCGGTCCCTTCAAGCCTTTGCTGGCCGCATTGCAACGACTGCAACAAGAGGGCACACCCCACATGCGCATCCGCACCGCCTTGGTCACCGCCCGCAGCGCTCCGGCCCACGAACGCGCCATCCGCACGCTGATGAATTGGAACATTGAGGTGGACGAGGCCATGTTTTTGGGCGGCTTGCCCAAAGGTGAGTTTTTGCGTGAATTCGAGCCTGATTTCTTTTTTGACGACCAAACCGGCCACATCGAATCGGCCGCCCGACATGTGCCGTCTGGCCACGTCGCATCGGGCGTGTCCAACCCAGAGTAAGCATTGCCTTGTGGATGGGACCCATCAATTGGGAGCCCCTCCCCCCGGGGCGATGGCTTGTGGTTTGCGAGGATTTTCGCGACGGGGGCGTCGCTCCTACAGGGGAGATGCCCTGCTTTTTGTAGGAGCCCCGCCCCCGGGGCGATGGCTTGTGGTCTGCGAGGCTTTTCGCGACGGGGGCGTCGCTCCTACAAGGGAGATGCCCTGCATTTTGTAGGAGCCCTGCCCTCGGGGCGATGGGTTGTGGTTTGCGAGGCTTTTCGCGACGGGGGCGTCGCTCCTACAGGGGAGATGCCCTGTATTTTGTGGGAGCCCCGCCCTCGGGGCGATGGCTTGTGGTTTGCGAGGCTTTTCGCGACGAGGGCGTCGCGCCTACACAAAAAAGCGTTGGAATGACGCTTTACTGAGCGCTGTTTTGCAGGGCAGCAATGCGGTCTTCGATGGGCGGGTGGGTGCTGAACAGCTGGCCGATGCCACCGGCAATGCCCATGGCGGCCATGCTCTTGGGCAATTCGGCGGTGTGCACGCCACCCAAACGGGCCAAAGCGTTGATCATGGGCTGCTTGCGGCCCATCAACTGGGCAGCGCTCGCATCGGCACGGAATTCACGCTGACGGCTGAACCAAGCCACGATGATGGCCGCCAGAAAACCCAGCAAGATGTCCATCACGATGGTGGTGATGAAATAACCCATGCCGGGGCCTGTGCTTTCTTCGTCGTTTTTGCGCAGGAAGCTGTCCACGGCATAACCCACGATGCGCGAGATGAACACCACAAAGGTGTTCATCACACCTTGAATCAGGGCCATGGTGACCATATCACCGTTGGCGATGTGCGCCACTTCGTGGGCCAGCACGGCTTCGATTTCTTCGTGGGTCATGTTTTGCAACAAGCCAGTGGACACGGCCACCAAAGCCGAGTCGCGGAAAGCGCCGGTGGCAAAGGCGTTGGGATCGCCTTCAAAAACACCCACTTCGGGCATGCCGATGCCGGCTTTGTCGGCCAACTTGCGCACGGTGTCCACAATCCAGGCTTCGTCGGCGTTGGCCGGCTGATCAATGAGCTTCACGCCCGAGGACATCTTGGCGATCCACTTGCTCATGAGCAAAGAAATGATGGCGCCACCAAAGCCCATGATCAGGGCAAAGCCGAGCAATGCACCCAGGTTCAGACCGTTGGAGGTCAAAAATTTGTTCACGCCCAACAAACTGGCGACGAGGCCCAACACCACCACCACGGCAATGTTGGTCAAGACAAACAGAAAAATACGTTTCATGGAAGGTTTCTCTTTCAACCCGAAAGACGCGGGCACGTTGTGGCGAATATTAGGGGCTTGTTGTCCAAAATCAAGATGACCCGGTGATTTCCGGATTGGCGTACGGTTTTTCAGGCGGATGCTGAGCGTTTGACCCGGCGCGGACGAAACACGCTGCGGTCTTCGTAAAAATCCGGGTCGGCGTTGTCCGGCCACCACCCTGGCACACCCAAAATCGGCAAAGGACTGAAGGGTTTGAGGGCCAGTTTGTCGGCCGTCAGGTCATGGGCCAACCAATCGTCGATTTGGTCGTGTGGCACATCGCCTGGCACACGCCACAAATGCACCGTGATGGATTTGTAGGGCTGCACCAGTTTTTCGAGTGCGGCATGGCCAAAGGTCCACAGCCGGGTGTGGTGCCATTCATCGCGCCGCGTCACCAAGGCTTCGTGCCATTGGTGGGTGGTCAGGGCTTGCCACAGCGCGTCTGAGGGCTGGATCAGCCAAGCGTTTTCATCAAACACCGTGGCCGCATCACGCACCGCGCCCCGCACCTGCCCCACGCCCGCGCGGGCAATTTCTGCGCCTTGCAGCCGGTTGAGCTGGCGCTTGGCCTGCGGAAAGTGCATCCAGCACAAGGCGTTGAAAAAGTCGTGCAAGCCTTCGCGGGTGGGCACCTGGCCATGCGCCAAGATAAAGTCTTCGTAAGCTTGCCCCTCGGGCAAATCGGCTTGCGGCACAAAAGCCACAGGGGCCAAGCCAGCCTCGCTCAGGGCTTGGGGCTGGGGCAGCCCGGCCACCACGCGCTGGGCAATGGCCTGCCCCACTGGCCGCCAGTCGGCCAACCAAGGCGCGGTCCAGTCGATGTCGGACACGCCCAAAGCGCTGACGGCCTCACAGCGGCAACCGGGCCGGTTGGGGCTGACGGGATGGCTCAGAGGCTCACCATGCGCCACGGCAGGCTTTCGCCCGAGCGCAGGGGCTTGAGTTCGGCGTCGCCAAAAGCAAAGCTTTCGGCGGGCGTCCAGCTTTCACGGCGCAAGGTGATGGTGCCCGTGTTGCGCGGCAGGCCGTAAAAGTCTGCGCCATGGAAGCTGGCAAAGGCTTCGAGTTGGTCGAGTGCGCCGGCTTGGTCAAAGGCCTCGGCATACAACTCGATGGCCGCGTGCGCGGTGTAGCAACCGGCACAACCACTGGCGTGCTCTTTGAGGTGCGCGGGGTGCGGGGCGCTGTCGGTGCCCAAAAAGAAACGGGCGTTGCCGCTGGTGGCCGCTTGCACCAGCGCCAGCCGGTGCGTTTCGCGCTTGAGCACGGGCAGGCAGTAATAGTGCGGGCGCATGCCGCCCAAAAACAGGGCGTTGCGGTTGTACAGCAGGTGGTGTGCCGTGATGGTCGCGCCCAAGTTGGCGTCACCCTCGGTCACATACTGCGCAGCTTCTTTTGTGGTGATGTGTTCCATCACGATTTTCAGACCTGGAAAGTCGCGGCGCAGGGGAATGAGTTGCTGCTCGATGAACACGGCTTCGCGGTCAAACAGGTCGATGTCGGACGAGGTGACTTCGCCGTGCACCAGCAGCAGCACGCCTTCACGCTGCATGGCTTCGAGCACGGGGTAAATTTTGCGCAAATCCGTCACGCCCGCATCGCTGTTGGTGGTGGCACCTGCCGGGTACAACTTGCAAGCCACCACACCGGCAGCCTTGGCCCGAGCAATTTCGGCGGGTGCCAAGTTGTCGGTCAGATACAGCGTCATCAAGGGCTCAAAAGCCATGCCCTGAGGCACGGCGGCCAAAATGCGGCTTTTGTAGGCCAAAGCCTGCTCGGCGGTGGTCACCGGTGGCTTGAGGTTGGGCATGATGATGGCGCGGCCAAACTGTGCGGCGGTGTGCGGCACCACCACGTTCAGGGCGGCGCCGTCGCGCACATGCAGGTGCCAATCATCGGGGCGAATGAGGGTGAGTTCTTGGGTCATGGGGCGTATTGTCGCAAACCCTGAACCGCCCACAAAAAGTGCAGGCTTGGTCTTTTTGCACCCTCATGATGCAGCCTCTGCGCTCCTGTGGTGCAAGGCCTGTACCCCCTCTCAGGGCCACCCCTTGCTCGGTGATAACCCGAAGCAGTTGTCATTTTTTTTGATGCAAAATGGCTTTTTTAATTGTTGAGGTTCACCGATGAAAATTGTTCGCTCTCTGATCCAGCGCCCTTTGTTGGCCGCTTCTTTGCTGGCCCTGATGGGCTCGGTCGCCACCCCGGCCTTTGCTGGCAAAACTTTGGACGCCATCAAATCGCGCGGCATGCTGAACTGCGGCGTGAACCCCAGCCTGCCTGGTTTTGCAGCGGCAGACAGCCAAGGCAACTGGACCGGTCTGGACGTGGACGTGTGCAAGGCCGTGGCCGCCACCGTGTTGAACGACGCCAGCAAAGTCAAGTGGACGCCCCTGAACGCCACCCAACGCTTTGCCGTGTTGCAAGCCGGTGAAATCGACATCCTGTCGCGCAACACCACCTGGACCCTGAACCGCGATGCCTCGCTGGGCCTGCACTTCACCGGCACCACCTACTATGACGGCCAAGGCTTCATGGTGACCAAAAAGTCCAAGATCACCAGCGCCAAGAGCCTCAAGGGTGCCACCGTGTGCGTGCAATCGGGCACCACCACCGAGAAGAACCTGAACGACTTCTCCAAGGTCAACAAGCTCAACATCAAGCCTGTGGTGTTTGACACCCAGGAAGCCACCAACAAGGCTTACTTTGCAGGCCGCTGCCAGGCTTACACCACCGACGCCTCGGGCCTGGCCTCGGTGCGCAACAAGGAAGCCACCAACCCCGATGACCACGTCATCTTGCCCGACCTGATCTCCAAAGAACCTCTTGGCCCGAGCGTGCGCCGGGGTGACGACGAGTTCTTTGCCATCGTCAAATGGGTGGTTTACGCCCTGATCGAAGCCGAAGAGTACGGCATCACCCAAGCCAACGTGGACCAAATGAAGAGCAGCACCGACCCCGTTGTGCAGCGCATCTTGGGCACCTCGGAAGACACCGGCAAATTGCTGGGCCTCGACAAAGAGTGGGCTTACCGCGCCATCAAGGCCGTGGGCAACTACGGCGAAATGTTCGAGCGCAACGTGGGCCCCAAGTCCACCCTGAAGCTGCCACGCGGTTTGAACAACCAGTGGAACAAAGGCGGCCTGATGTACGCACCACCCGTGCGCTGATCGACCCCCTTGTGTTTTTCTGATTCAGACAAACACGGCAACCCCTGAAAGGACATCGGCCCGCCTCGTGCGGGCCGATGCACGATGATGATCCCACCTGCTCCCCCCCCTCCCCCCCGATCACGCGCCTGGTCTTGGCGCAGCCAGTCCTTCAGAGGTCTGGTCTACCAAGTTTTGACCATTTTGCTGCTCGTTCTGGCCGTCAGTTATCTGCTGTCCAACACCTTTGCCAACATGCGCACGCGCGGCATTCAAAGCGGCTTCGATTTCTTTTTGCAACCCGCAGGCTTTGCCATTGGCGAGAGCCTGTTTGAGTTCGACTCAGCCCAAGGCTACTGGGTGGCCTATTTGGTCGGCCTGTCCAACACCTTGCGCGTGGCGCTGGTGGGCATTGCGCTGGCCACCGTGCTGGGCACCCTGATCGGCATCGGCCGCCTGTCCAACAACATGCTGGTGCGGGGCCTGTGCACGGTGCACGTCGAAGTCACCCGCAACGTGCCCTTGCTGCTGCAATTGTTCATGTGGTACTTCGCCATGACCGAACTGCTGCCCACGATTGAAGAGCCCTTCAAGCCCCTGGCCAGCGTGTTCCTGAGCAAAAACGGCTTGCAATACCCCTTGCCCGAATGGTCCACCGGCCACTGGGGAACCGTGATCGGCCTGATCGCCGGTGCTGTCGCTTGGCGCTTTTGGGCTCGTCGGGCCATTCGCCAATTTGAAATCACGGGCCAGTACCACCCAGCCCGCACACACCTGATCGGCCTAGGCATTTTGCTGGCTGTGACCGCTGTAGGCTGGCTGGTGGGCGGCGCACCCAGTGCACTCAACATCCCCGAAGCCACCGAAATCAACGTGATCGGTGGCGGCTCGGTGACGCCCGAGTACCTGACCTTGCTGATTGGCCTGACCGTGTACACCTCGGGCTACATTGCTGAAGTGGTGCGCTCGGGTGTGCAGTCGGTGGCCTATGGCCAGCACGAAGCAGCCGTGGCACTGGGCCTGCCCCGTTCGGCCGAATTGCGCCTGGTGCAACTGCCGCAAGCGCTGCGCGTGATCGTGCCGCCCTTGACCAGCCAGTACCTGAACCTGACCAAAAACTCTTCGCTGGCCGTGGCCGTGGGCTACCCCGACTTGGTCTCGATTGGCTCCACCGCGCTCAACCAGACGGGCCGTGCCATCGAGTGCATCGCCGTGGTGATGCTGTGCTACCTGAGCTTGAGTTTGCTGACCTCGGCGCTCATGAACATTTACAACCGCCGTGTGCAGATCAAGGACCGCTGATGAACCACGCTGTCTTTACCCCGATTGCCGCCCGCCAGCCGCCCAGCAACCAAGTCGGTTTGCTGCCTTGGCTGCGCAGCCGATTTTTTGATGGCTGGGCCAACAGCCTGTTGACCGTTCTGGTGCTGGCCCTGCTGGCCTGGGCCTTGCCGCCCCTGCTGAATTGGACCGTGTTCAACGCCGTGGTTCAGGCCGACAACGCAGCCTGCCGCGCCGCCGAAGGTGTGGGGGCCTGCTGGGGCGTCGTCACCGAAAAAGGTCGCCTCATCCTGTTTGGCCGCTACCCCTACGACGAGCAGTGGCGTCCACTGATCGCGTCCAGCTTGCTGGTGCTGCTGTTGGTGCTGAGTTGCCTGCGCAGCTTCTGGCGTCCCGCGCTGGTGGTGGCCTGGGTGGCTGTTTATGCGGTGTTTTACGGGCTCATGAGCGGCGGGTTTGCCGGCCTGACCCCGATTGACACCGAACGCTGGGGCGGCCTGCCGCTCACGCTGCTCTTGTCCAGCGTGAGCTTGGTGGTGGCGTTTCCGTTGGCGATTTTGCTGGCCTTGGGCCGGCAGTCCCAGCTGCCCGCGATCCGCACCCTGTGCGTGATCTTCATCGAATTCGTGCGCGGCGTGCCGCTGATTTCGGTGCTGTTCATGGCCTCCTTCATCTTGCCGCTGTTCATGCCCAATGGCGGCAAGATCGACGTGCTGGTGCGGGTGCTGATTGGCATGACCTTGTTCACCGCAGCCTATCTGGCCGAGGTGATTCGCGGCGGCTTGCAAGCGCTGCCCAAAGGCCAGGTCGAAGCGGCCCACTCCCTGGGCATGGGCTACTGGCAAATCCAGCGCAAGATCGTGCTGCCTCAGGCCCTGCGCCTGGTGGTGCCCTCGATCGTCAACACCTTCATTGGGGCCTTCAAAGACACCTCGCTGGTGACCATCGTGAGCCTGTACGACCTGACGGGTGCGGTGCAGCTGGCCTTGGGCGACGCCGACTGGCGCAAGTTCTTCATCGAAGGCCAGCTGTTTGTGGCGGCCATTTATTTCATCGCCTGTTTTGCCATGTCGCGCTACAGCCATTGGCTCGAAGGCCACCTCAACACCGGAACCCGGAGACAGTAACGTGAGCACTCCCATCATCGAATTTTCCAAAGTCAACAAATGGTATGGCGACTTTCATGTGCTGCGAGACATCGACCTGTCGGTGGCGCGTGGCGAACGCATCGTGGTGTGCGGGCCCTCGGGCTCGGGCAAATCCACCCTGATCCGCTGCATCAACCGCCTCGAAGAGCACCAGGCCGGTCACCTCACGGTGAATGGCGTGGAGCTGACCGACGACGTCAAGTCCATCGAATCGGCGCGTCGCCAAGTCGGCATGGTGTTCCAGCAGTTCAACCTGTTCCCGCATCTGACGGTGCTGGAAAACCTGACGCTGGCCCCCATGTGGGTGGGCAAAGTGCCCAAGGCCGAGGCCGAAGAACGCGCCATGCAGCAGCTCAAACGTGTGCGCATTGCCGAGCAAGCGCACAAGTACCCGCTGCAACTGTCGGGTGGCCAGCAGCAACGCGTGGCCATTGCCCGTGCCCTGTGCCTCACGCCCAACATCATGCTGTTTGACGAGCCCACCTCGGCGCTCGACCCCGAAATGGTGGGCGAAGTGCTGAACGTGATGGTGGAGATGGCCGACCAGGGCATCACCATGATCTGCGTGACCCACGAAATGGGCTTTGCCCGCCAAGTGGCCGACCGCGTGATCTTCATGGACCAAGGCCAGATCGTCGAGCAAAACACCGCCGCTGCGTTTTTTGACAACCCGCAAAACGAACGCACGCAAGACTTTTTGTCCAAGATCCTGGCGCATTGAGCCTGCGCTTTGTTTCAACGCATTGCCCCGTCCATGCCCTCACCCGACTTTGACACCTCCCAAGAAAGCCGGGGCGATGGCGCGGCACGACCCTTTGGCAACAGCTACTGGCTGTGGACGGGTCGCGTGTTGGCGGGTGAGCATCCGGGGCTTTTGGGCGCAGAGGCCATGGCTGAGCGGTTGGCGGCCTTGGCCGAGGCGGGCATCACCCACTTTGTGGACCTGACCTCGCCACACGACCCAGTGCCGCCCTACCAGCCGCTGCCCTTACCCCTGTCGGGGCCTGAGGCCGCAACACCACAGCCCGCCCAACGCCTCTCCCACCCGATCACCGATTTTGGTGTGCCCAGCGTGGAAGGCATGCAGGCCATCCTGAACGATGTTCAAACGGCGCTGGAGCAAGGCGGCAAGGTCTACCTGCACTGCCGCGCCGGCATCGGCCGCACCGGCACCGTGGCCGCCACCTGGCTGGTCGCACAAGGCCTGCCACCCGAACAGGCGCTGGACCTGTTGGCCCAAAAATGGCGTGCGGTCGACAAACACGCGCAAGAACCCCACAGCCCCGAAACCGAAGCCCAGCGCCAGTTCGTGCTGCGCTGGCCTGCGCCAGGCATTTGAACCTCACCTTAAAAGGGATGGGTGCCTGATGCAGGGCCATGAGCAGGTACATTGAACTGATGGCGGGGCTCCTACAAACAGGCAGGCAACCATGACCCTTTAACTGGGCTCCCACAGTCCCCCTGTAGGAGCGACGCCCCCGTCGCGATCAAGCCTCGCAGACCACCACCCATCGCCCCGGGGGCGGGGCTCCTACAAACAGGCAGTCAACCATGGCCCCTGAAACTGGGCTCCCACATTCCCCCTGATAGGGGTAGAGAAGGCCGAAGCCTCCCCTCCCTCCGAACCGTGCGTGCGGTTTTCCCGCACACGGCTCTCCAGTCAGTGGTTTCCACATCGGGATTGGCTCGCTTTCAATCGGGCCTGCGTCATGGTGAACAGCCCCAACTCTGCGAAGTACGCGTTTGGCCAGTATTGACCAATTGTGTCCTTTGACGCCGTTGCCCAGCGCCGCCAACATACGATCCGTCCAGACTTCTCGGTCCACCCACGCCCATTGGGCAGAGTCTGACTCGGCTTGTTTTAGCCCTAAGAGGCACTGCCGCCGTTTCGCTTTCGCTCTCGTTCATCTCTGTCCTTTTCGTATCCACTTTCCTGCCACCCTTGGCTCGTGCGGCTTTCCTACTCCGCATTTCTCAGGCTGCCGTCTGCTCGGTTTAGGCTCAAGGGGCGCACCCCGGTCATTGCAAACTCTCGTTTGCCCACACCGTTTCCGGTGCAGTTTGGCCATATCTGCTCTGGCAGCCCATCGCTACTACGATGGCTCTGACTGCTGCGGCCCGTCACCTCGGGCCACAGCTCTCCCCGCTTATCTCACGCACACTTCCTAGCGTTGCGCCTCCAACCACATGGGTGGCCCGCATGTCGTTTTATCCACCAAAACAACGCATGCGATGTGTTTCAGGCTTCGCCTTCTCCTAGCCAGCTCGCCGCCACTCCCTGCCGAATCGAGTTCGCTTTACTGCGCACCGCCAGTTCGCCTCCGGTTGCTCCCCACCCCGCTTCGCAGCGACGCAGTTACCTTCGACTACGGGGCCTTGGCTTACCCCGACATGGACTCTCACCATGCTGTGTACGCGCCTTCACGGGCGCACTAGGAGCGACGCCCCCGTCGCGATAAGCCTTGCAGACCACCAAGCATCGCCCCGAGGGCGGGGCTCCTACAAAATGCGGGGCATCTCCCTTGCAGGAGCGACGCCCCCGTCGCGAAAAGTCTCGCAAACTACCCACAATCGCCCCGAGGGCGGGGCTCCTACAGGGATTGCTGTGCCAACACTTCAAACATCGCAGTAGCGGCTTGTTAGACCTCACGAGCCAGTGGCAAATTGAGCAGGAGGTTTTGCGGTTTGAGTTTGAGCAGACCCTGCTCGTTCATGGCCAGGCCCAAATAAACGGGCTTGCCCTGCACATCGGCACGCATGTCTTGCGGGTTGTCAAAGCGCAGTTTGAACAGGCTGATGAGTTGCTGTTGGCGCTGGGTTGACAGCTCGGTGCCTTGGTACAGGTCATTGAGCAAAGCGGTCGAGGTCACGTCCAGTCCCACATGCCAGCGCCAGGCCGAATCGTCCACCTTTTGCAAGGGCTCAATGCTGACCGCCGCGCCCAGGAAGTGTTGCACCCAACGCGCCAGCACCACCGACAAGGCCTTGAGGCCTGAGCGGGCGTTGACCATGCTCAGAATCAAACCGTGAGGCAATTGGTTTTGCAGTTCATGCGTCATGTCGAGCAAAAAGGCGTAGCGGCCCAAGCCCTCGCGCTGCGCAAAATAGCGCTCGGCATTGTCCGTGTGCAGCACCTTCACATCGACCGCCTTGAGCGTGGCACCGCCCTCCATCAACAAACGCCCCATCTCGCCCAAACCGCCTGTGGCTTTGAGACTGTCCAAAGTCTCGCTGTCGCCCGACAACACGCGGCCACCTTCGACGGTGATGCGCTGGCGGCGGAACAGCAGCTCGGCCGCACGCCAGACCCAAGCGTCCTCCACATCGTCCAGCACATTGCACACGATGGCTTGCACCACCAGATCGATGAAGAGCGGGGGCAGCTGAATATGGCCGCTGTGCTGCCAAGCCATGTAAGCCGATTCCAGCGAACCCGCAGCTTGCACGTCGTCCCGAAAACGCAAGAACAGTTGGTAGTTTTCCCGCGCATCGTCGTCCTTGAATGCACTCAATTGCGCGGGCGCGACCTGCACCAAGGGGTTGTCCAACAAGGCCTTGTGCAAACGCTTTTCAGCTTGACACGATTCGGGCACCAGCGCCAGCTCGGGACGCTGCAACCACAAACGCCAATAGTCGGGCGTCGCGCTCATCCAGCCGCGCGTGTCGCGCCTCAGGTGTTGGTGACCGCAAGCGGTCCAGAAGTTGTGCATGGCTTACCTTTTGTTTGACCTTCGCGCTCCCCTGTGGCGATGGTGATGGCGATTGTGCTTGACAGGTCGTTGGCTTTTGGATGACGCCCTCACAATCCAACGCCCATCGCCCCGAGGGCGGGGCTCCTACAGGGATTGTGGGAGCGACGCCCTCGTCGCGATAAGCCTTGCAGACCACCACCCCATCGCCCCGGGGGCGGGGCTCCTACAGGGATTTTGGGAGCGACGCCCTCGTCGCGATAAGCCTTGCAGACCACCACCCCATCGCCCCGGGGGCGGGGCTCCTACAGGGATTGTGGGAGCGATGCCCTCGTCGCGATCAAGCCTTGCAGACCACCACCCCATCGCCCCGGGGGCGGGGCTCCTACAGGGATTTTGGGAGCGACGCCCTCGTCGCGATGAAGCCTCGCAGACCACCACCCCATCGCCCCGAGGGCGGGGCTCCTACAGGGATTGTGTGAGCGACGCCCTCGTCGCGATAAGCCTCGCTGACCACCACCCCATCGCCCCGGGGGCGGGGCTCCTACAGGGATTGTGTGAGCGACGCCCTCGTCGCGATAAGCCTCGCTGACCACCACCCCATCGCCCCGGGGGCGGTGCTCCTGCCAATGGACATCTGACCTGCAAATGGGACGGTTCAATCGACCCAAACCACTCGGTTGCTCAGCTCGTTGGGGTTCACGTCATCGGGCTGCAGGGGAAAGTGTTCGACCAGCAGCGCCGAGACTTCTTGCAGCGCCTGTGTCAGGCCACTTTCAAAGTCGCCGCTTTGCAAGTGCTGGCCCAAAGCTTGGACCACCGATTGCCAGTGTTCATCCGCCACATGACGGCTGATGCCACGGTCCACCACGATTTCGACGCAGCGCTCAGCCAAAAGCAGATAGATCAACACGCCGTTGTTGTGTTCGGTGTCCCAAACGCGCAATTGACCAAACCAAAAAAGTGCCCGCTCACGAATCACCACAGGCAAGGGGGCTTCGCGCCCCGCCCGCCACAGGTCCTTGTTGGGCAAGGCAGCTTCGACGCACACCACAATTTCACCACTGTGCCTCGCTTCGCTCGCACTCACCCGGGCCTGCAGTTGCTCGGCCATGGCCGGTGGTACCGCCCGCTCGGCGGCACGCTCGGGCATCCAGCGGTGTCGCCACCAACGCGCCCCATGGGTCATCAGCGATTCGTGCATGTCACCATCTCCCGGAGGCACCACCGCCCCCAAAATCACCACCACCGCCCGACGAAAACCCACCGCCGCCCGAACCACCCCAAGTGCCTGAGTGGCCACGCCCGCCACCCCAGCCGGATAAGTCACCACCACGCCCCTGGCTGCGGCGCACAGCCGCGCTGGGCAGTGCCTGCATGAACAGCGCCAACATCAAGCCCAACAAGGCGGCGATGCCTCCCAGCCAAAGCAGACCCGTCACGCTCCAAACCAAAACGCCCACCACGCCACCAGTGGCCAATGCGCCCACTCGCTGGCCCAACACCCGGCGCAACACGCCCGCCACGGCAGGCAAGGCCACCAGCAACAAAACCGCCAAGTTCAGCCAATCCACCTCGTCGCCTTCGCTGCGTTGGGCTCGTTGAGCACCCGTGCCAGGCAAGGGCAAGGCCTCGCCCTCAATGCGGGCCTGCAGGTGCGTCAATCCTTCACGCAAGCCTGCCGCCACATCCCCTCGACGAAAAGCGGGCGTGATCACCTGGTCAATGATGCGTTGGGCCGCCAAGTCGGGCACCGCGCCTTCGAGTGCCTTGGCCGGGGCAATGCGCAAGCGGCGGTCATTGAGCGCCACCACCAGCAACACACCGTCGCCCACCTGGCGGCGACCGATTTTCCAGGCATCGCCCAAGCGCTGGGTGAAGTCGCTGATGTCTTCAGGCGCAGTGCTGGGCAGCAGCAGCACGACGATCTGGGTGCCGCGTTGCTGCTCAAAGGTTTGGAGTTGCTGCTCAAGGGCGGCCACATCGGCAACGGCCAACGTGCCGGTCTGGTCCATCACGCGAGCGGTGAGGGCTGGCACAGGCACCAGCGCCTGCGCCCACGCGGGCGACAAGCACATGGCGGCCCAAACCACGGCACACAGCCACAGCCTTGTCAGACCCTTGCTCAAGCCCCAACGAGCACGACCACCCATGGGCATGGGGAACATCACAGGGGGCAAGCTCACTTGCCGAAATCCACTTTGGGCGGCGCACTGATGGCCGCTTCATTGGCCACCGCGAAATTGGCCTTGGGCGCGTAGCCGAACACTTTGGCCGTCAAGTTGGTCGGAAAGCTGCGGGCCAAGACGTTGTAATCCTTGACGGCGGCAATGTAGCGGTTGCGCGCCACCGTGATGCGGTTTTCAGTGCCTTCGAGCTGCACACGCAAATCCGCAAAACCCTGGTTGGCCTTGAGGTTGGGGTATTGCTCGGACACCACCATCAAACGCGACAGGGCGCTGGACAGTTGGCCCTGCATGGCCTGAAACTGCTGCATCGCCTGCGGATTGGTCAGCACCTCGGGAGTGATCTGAAAACTGGTGGCCTTGGCGCGTGCCTCAATCACCTTGGTCAGCGTTTCCTGCTCAAAATTGGCCTCGCCTTTGACCGTGGCCACGATGTTGGGCACCAAATCGGCGCGGCGCTGGTATTGGTTGAGCACTTCGGACCATGCCGAAGTGGTCTGCTCATCCAGACGCTGAAAATCGTTGTAACCACAACCGGTCAAGGCTGACGTCACCACAAACATGGCCAGCCAAGCCCTGACGCGGTTGGCACGGGTTGAAAATGGTTGCATAAGACATCTCTCCAAGCTTGACTAAAACGAAAAGCTTAACGCATGAACGCCCCATTACCGAAACCCTGCTCTCTGGAGATAAGGGTTGTTTTGTGAGGCTTTTCCTGACTGCATTTTGTGGGAGCCCTGCCCTCGGGGCGATTCTTGGTGGTTTGCGAGGCTTTTCGCGACGGGGGCGTCGCTCCTACAGGAGGCTGCCTGCATTTTGTGGGAGCCCCGCCCTCGGGGCGATTGTTGGTGGTTTGCGAGGGTTTTCGCGACGGGGGCGTCGCTCCTACAACCTCGGTGCATCCATCATGGCACCAGCAAATCGTCAATTTGTTGGCGGCTCAAGCCTGTGATTTGTGCGATTTGCACCAAGTCTAGGCCGCTGGCGTGCATGGCACGAACCATTTGGACCTTGGCTGCGGCTTCGCCTTCGGCCTTGCCCTCTGCTTTGCCCTTTGCAATACCCAAAGCTTCGCCCTCTGCCTTGCCCTCTGCCTTGCCCTCTGCCTTGGCTTCTGCCCGTGCATCCTCCAGCACCGTTGATTCAATGCGCGCCTTGTCAATCTGGATGTGGTACGCCTCCAGCTCTTGCTCGGTAAACGCGGCTGCCTCAACCAACTCCAGGGCCTGGGCAATGTCGGGGTCTTCGCGCCAGCTGGCGTCCGGGTCAGTCTCTGCTTTGCGCGGCATATCACCCACTTCGCTCATGAAACGCAACCACTTGACCTGCATGCGCTTGTCGGTGCGGCTTTGGGGGGCGAACTTGGGTAACTCGATGAACACAAACTCCAAACCCTCCAACACCCGACGTGGCTCGTGCTGGCGAACAATCTGGTAGTGGTGGTAATACTCGGGTGTGGCCCGATCAAACACCTGGTTGGTCAACGCCAAGGCGTACACCGGCTGCAAGCTGGCGTAATTGTGGCCCGCGTGCAGTTGCTTCACATAAGCCTGGCTGGCAGAAAACAAAATGCGTTGCTCAAAGCTGGTGCTCCACAACATTTGCATCTCGACAATGAAGGTGCGACCCCGCGCATCTTTGCACTTGACATCGACAATGGAGTTTTTGAACAAACCCGGCAACTCGGGTACTTGCTCGGGCGTCAAGTACTCCAAGCTTTCAATCTGGCCATCGTCGGGCAGGGGCAGCAAGGCGTTCAAAAAACTGCGCAACAGGTGCTCATGCTCACCAAACACGCGTTTGAAAGCGAGGTCCACTTTGGGGTCTAGGTAGCGGGTGGGCATGGGCGGTGAGGGGTTAGGGCAACTCTGACATTTTAGGGCGGCAGTCGCGGGGCTTGCCTCCATTTTGTAGGAGCCCCGCACTCGGGGCGATGGGGGTGGTTTGCGGGGCTTTTCGCGACGGGGGCGTCGCTCCTACAAAAAAGTCTGGGCATGCGCCCTGCCTAGAAACCATCGCCCACGGGGTGGGTCCCTACGAAGGCAAAGCCATCGCCCACGGGGTGGGTCCCTACGAAGGTAAAGCCATCGCCTGCGGTGGAGTGGCTTACACGGCGCGAAGTTCTTCGCGGACGACTTGCCGAATCAGGTGGGTCAATGAATCGGCCTCCAGGCTTTTGCGCAACGTTTCGTTGATCAAGGTTTGATAGCCGCGGCCGCCCGCCTTGGCTTTAAACGCCTGCAATACGGCGTCATCCACCATGATGGTGATGCGTGTTTTTCCTGAAACGAGTGAGGGGACCACATGTGGCAGTGGCTTCATTTTTTTGATTTGAGACAAGGTCAACTCTGGACTCTCGTCGTCTGGTTTTTCGCGCAACGCTGCGGCATCGACTTTGTCCCAGTCAATGATGGGAAGCTCTTGCGAAGGTTTGAGTGTCAAATTTTTTTTGCTCACGATGATTCGCCTTTCTGAAAGAAATGACGTGAACCGTTTGAGGGTCTGGCATGCAAAAAACCACGACCATCAATCGCCCACTCAAAAAATTCATACCGATAAAACGTTGTTCGGAATACGCCTTGCGCACATCTTCAATGACAACCATGTGTTCATCGAACATCCCCTTTGCAGCCAGTAAAGGCAACCCCCGATCGCGTTCATTGGTGGCACTTTTGATGGCATTGCAAGTGAAAATCAGATCTGCATTTAAATGCATATTATTATGCATATAAACTCCCTTCCATTTCCAAATTTTTAAGTGTTAATTCGACAGGCAATCGCCCACAGGGGTGGGCTCCTACAAAGACACCTGCAAAGGCATATACAAAACATCGCGGAGCGACTGACAAAAAAAGGGCCGCTTGTGGCGGCCCTTTTTTGTTTAGCTGGTCTGGTGAGACTGCAGCATGTGTTGGTCGATCAGCAGTTGGGCTGAGGGGTCGGTGGTGCCGGTGTAGACGGCGTAGGTGTGGCCGTTTTGGTTGACCACGTTGCCGGTGTCGGTCCACTCGCCTTCGGTCAGCATGACCTTGTCGTTGGCCGCGCCAGACAACACCAGCTGGTACACACCGTTGGTGGGCGGCATGCTCAGCACGTCGGCCAGGGTCAGGGACACCACGTTGGCACTGGTGTCGGTGTCCATGTCCACTTGCTCCAGGCCCTTGACGATGCCGTTGTAGCTCATGTCCTTGAGCACCGTGGTCAGGTCCAGGCTCTGGCCGTTGCTCAGCGAGTAAGTGCTCGACTCGGCTGCGGTGGGGCACACCTCGGGTGCAGGGTGCAATTCGCTGGACACTTCAGAGATCGCGTTGATCACTGCGGTAACGCCCGTCTCGGACACGCCCAGCGATGCAAGCTCTTCGGCGGTCAGCTCAGAGGCCACCTCGGTCACCGCGTCGATCACCTGTGCAAGGCCAGCGCACGACAGGTGCAGGGAGCGAGCTAGGGCTTGCCTGTAGTTTGTTAACCCTGCCCTCGGGGCGATGGTTGTTAGTCTGCGAGGGTTATCGCGACGGGGGCGTCGCTCCTACAAAAAATGTCTGGGTATGCGCACTGCAGAGGAACCATCGCCCATGAGGTGGGCTCCCACAAAGAAACCAATCAGCCAAAGGGTACGGGAAAAACTTACGGAAGGTGTTTCTAGCTTAAGCAGTTTGTTGCAGCAACGCCAACTTAGCACCCAAAGACGCCTGGAATTCCTTTTGAACGTAATCGGATATCAATTTCTTGTTTTGCCTTAACGAGTCGATTTCGGATTTCGTCAGCCGAACGGAATCCGACAAGATAGCGGGCTTCGTTGGCGGTGAGAGCACTGGCTTTGATGCCAAAGATTTCAATGAGTTCATTTGCATACCTCTGTTCCAATAGTTTGAGTGTTTGTCTATCTGGTGAAAAAGATTTCAATCTTCCCGCATTTACCAAAACAAAAATACCCGCAACAATGCCACCTTTTAATTGGATGTAATGACCGAGCTCAGCCAAGGTTCCTCCCAAACTGGTCACATCATCCACCAAAACATAGCGCTTGCCGGGTTGCACTACACCATCAAACTCTGGGCGCAGGGCCAAGCGCTCCATCGCGTCTGCACCCGTATGGTAAACCTTCGTCACCTGAATAATCGTTTGGTCAGCCGTCGCTCCGAAAACCACGGCACAAACTTCAGCCAACACTTGAGGAATCGCGTTATCGCCACTGGCTTCTCGCGCAAAGGGCGCCACAAAAATGCAATCACGGGCAAACTTATGACGGTTTGCATAAACACCTGCCAAAGCGAGATCAGAAACCAATGTCAACGCGCTCCGCCAATCACCAGCTTTGGCATTGACATAGGCAGGATGCGTCTTTAACGCTTGGTCCACATCAAACAACCAGACCACAGGCGCATTCGCAGGAATAGCGAAAAGCCTCACATCTGGTTGGTTCGTATCTTGTAATGAAACGATGATGGTCTCCACGGAGTGTGTTTCATTATCGCGAAAAACCCCCACGCCCTTATGCGGGTGATCAAGTGAGGTTGTTTGTAGGAGCCCACCCCTGTGGGCGATTCCGCGCATCCCATCAAGGCAAGGCAATCGCCCACGGGGTGGGCTCCCACAACAAAACCAATCGCCCACAGGGGTGGGCTCCCACAAGGGCTCCTACAAAGACAATGAAGGCAATCGCCCACGGGGTGGGCTCCCACAAGGGCTCCCACACCGCAAAAAAAGGGCCGCTTGTGGCGGCCCTTTTTGGTTTAGCTGGTCTGGTGAGACTGCAGCATGTGCTGGTCAGTCAGCAGTTGCGCTGACGGGTCGGTGGTGCCGGTGTAGACGGCGTAGTTTTGGCCGTTTTGGTTGACCACGTTGCCGGTGTCGGTCCACTCGCCTTCGGTCAGCATGACCTTGTCGTTGGCAGCGCCAGACAACACCAGCTGGTACACACCGTTGGTGGGCGGCATGCTCAGCACATCGGCCAGGCTCAGCGACACCTTGTTGGCACTGGTGTCGGTGGCCATGTCCACTTGCTCCAGGCCCTTGACGATGCCGTTGAAGCTCATGTCCTTGAGCACGGTTGTCAGGTCCAGGCTCTGGCCGTTGCTGAGCGAGTAGGTGCTCGACTCGGCAGCGGGCAGGCACACCTCGGGTGCAGGGGGCAATTCGCTGGACACCTCAGAGATCGCGTTGATTGCTGCGGCAACGCCCGTCTCTGTCAAGCCCGGCGATGCAAGCTGTTCAGAGAAACCGGTGGGCATGGGCTGTGTTCGTTGTTGGGGTGATGTAAGTCAGTGGCGTGGTGAGGTCATCACAAGGCCAAGATTTCGGCAACTTGTTGCACGCTCAAACCAGAGAACTGGCTGATTTGCGCTGCACCCATACCACTGGCGTGCATGGTCCGGACAATCTCGGCTTTGCCCTCGGCTTTGCCCTCTGCCTTGCCCTCTGCCTTGCCCTCTGCCCGTGCATCTTCCAGCACCGTTGACTCAATGCGCGCCTTGTCAATCTGGATGTGGTACGCCTCCAGCTCTTGCTCGGTAAACGCCGCTGCCTCCACCAATTCAAGTGCTTGGGCAATGTCCGGGTCTTCGCGCCAGCTGGGGTCAGCATCGGGTGTGTTGTCCGAGGTCTCGCCCACCTCACTCATAAACCGCAGCCACTTGACCTGCATGCGCTTGTCGGTGCGGCTTTGGGGCGCAAACTTGGGCAGCTCAATGAACACAAACTCCAGCCCTTCTAACACCCGCCTTGGCTCATGCTGGCGCACGATTTGGTAGTGGTGGTAATACTCCGGTGTTTTACGGTCAAACACCTGGTTGGTCAACGCCAAGGCATACACCGGCTGCAAGCTGGCGTAGCTCTGACTCGCGTGCAACTGCTTCACATAAGCCTGGCTGGCAGAAAACAAAATGCGTTGCTCAAAACTGGTGCTCCACAGCATTTGCATCTCCACAATGAAAGTGCGCCCCCGGGCATCTTTGCACTTGACATCGACAATGGAGTTTTTGAACAAACCCGGCAGCTCGGGCACTTGTTCGGGTGTGAGGTACTCCAGGCTTTCAATCTGGCCGTCGTCGGGCAGGGGCAGCAAAGCGTTTAAAAAACTGCGCAACAGATGCTCATGCTCACCAAACACGCGTTTGAAGGCGAGGTCCACTTTGGGGTCGAGGTAGCGGGTGGGCATGATGGTGTGTGAGGGGTTAGGGCAACTCTGACATTTTAGGGCGGCAGTCGCGGGGTTTGCCTGCATTTTGCAAGAGACCCGCACTCGGGGCGATGGGTGGTGGTCTGCAAGGCTTCATCGCGACGGGGGCGTCGCTCCTACAAAAAAGTCTGGGTATGCGTCGTGCCGAGGAACCATCGCCCACGGGGTGGGCTCCCACATGGGCAGCAAGGCAATCGCCCACAAGGTGGATGCCTACTTTAAGCCCTGAGTTTTTAAAGCGAAATCAAGCGTGAAGTGAACGCATTGCGAGCTCTGGGGACGTCGACACAATTTTCAATAATGCCGCTGCGGGACCGGTTGGATTGCGGCGGTGTTGTTCCCAATTTTGAAGCGTCTTCACGCTTACACGCATCATCTGCGCGAACTCAGACTGTGACAAACCTACTTGCTCTCGAAGCTGTCGCACATCAGGATTGTTGATCTCAAAGCGTCGTGAAGCTTGGGCTTTCCCAGTAGAAATCGCTTTGGCCTCTTTCAAGCTTTGTACCAAATCGTCGAACAATGCTTTTTCCATTTTCACAACTCCTTTACCAAGTCATATAAAAGCGCAACCTCTTTATCTGTCAGCGAATCCTTGGCTGACTTCGGGTAGGCCAACAACAAATAAATCTGAAACTCATCTTTAAGCCAGTAATAAATCACCCGGACCCCCGCACTTTTGCCACGCCCTTGCACTGCATAGCGCAATTTTCGAATCCCTCCGCCGCCTCGGATCAGATCACCAAGAGCCGGATTTTCAACCAATGCCATCTGCATTTGCGCATAAGAATCATCCGACAACAACACGGTGATCGTGCGTGTAAAAGTGGGGGTTTCGATGAATTCCACAGAACTCCATTCTATACGCCATTGGCGTATTCATTTTATTTAAAACCAATCGCCCACAGGGGTGGGCTCCCACAAAGGCAAATACAAAGACACAAAACATCGCGCAGCGACTGACAAAAAAAGGGCCGCTTGTGGCGGCCCTTTTTTGTTTAGCTGGTCTGGTGAGACTGCAGCATGTGCTGGTCAATCAGCAGTTGCGCTGACGGGTCGGTGGTGCCGCTGTAGACAGCGTAGTTTTGGCCGTTTTGTTTGACCACGTTGCCGGTGTCGGTCCACTCACCCTCGGTCAGCATCAGCTTGTCGTTGGCCGCGCCGGTCAACATCAGCTGGTGCACACCGTTGGTGGGCGGCAGGCTCAGCACATCGGCCAGGGTCAGGGACACCTTGTTGGCACTGGTGTCGGTGGCCATGTCCACTTGCTCCAAGCCCTTAACGATGCCGTTGAAGCTCATGTCCTTGAGCACGGTGGTCAGGTCCAGGCTCTGGCCGTTGCTGAGCGAGTAGACGCTCGACTCGGCAGCGCTGGTGCACACGGCAATCGCGGCGGCGACTTGTTCAGGCGTCACATCGGTGCTCTGTTGAGCGGCCAAATATCCAGCCATATCGGCATCGATTGCGGTTTCGTAAACGAAGGCCGCATCAGCCACCAACACACTCTGGCCATCCACCATGGTCGCGGTGGTCTGACCGGCTTCAGTCACACCCGCCACAGGTGTGCGCTGCACACCATCGCTGACCAGGTTGATGCTGGCAATGCCCGCATCGGTCAAGCTGAGCAACTCACCTGCATCGCTCACACCGTTCTGGTTCGCATCTTGCCAAACCTTGAACTCGCCAAACAATGCATCAGCAGCATTCAGTTGGCCATCGCGGTTGGTGTCAAACATCGCGGCCAGACCCTCCAGATCGGACTCTCCGCCGTACTGAACGAACGCATATTGCGTGTGGTTGTGAACCTTGCCGTCATGGTATTTGTCCCAAACCAGCACACCATCTTGACGACCGGCCCAAAGGGTCATGTCCATCTCACCATCGCTGTTCACGTCCATGAGCATCCGGGCGTAACTCAATTCACCATCACCATTCATGTCCAAAACTACTGGTGCGATATTGCCGGTGACCGTGACCAAAGAGTTCACAAAAACCGTCGCTCCATTGGCCGCTGTGTAGAGCTTGTACGTGCTGCTGCTCTTGAAAGCGAAAGCTGCCCCATAAGTCAGGTTCAAGCTGTTGCCAGTGAATGACTGCCCGGCGCTCCAGTTGGTGCCATCCATGAACTGGACACCATCACCAGCATTGCCGTTCACAATCAACATCTTGGACTCATCTACGGCGGTCGATGCATTGTCTGAAGCGCCCGACAACACAGCTGCCTGCGTCTGAGACAAGGTCAGCGTATTGGTCCCTGTTGTCAAATCGATCAACGTGAAACCATTTACCTTGCTGGACACCAGGATGTTGGTCAGATCCAGTGTCTGCGCGGTAGACGTGTTAAGAATCAACTTGTTGATCCCCGAACCACCGTCCAGCACCATGTTGTTGCTGACCCCCAAACTGCTGATGTTAGAAGCGTCGATCGTCACGCTATCGTTACCCGCACCCGCGTAAACGATGTCAGCACCCCCTGCGGCAGTGATGTAGTCAGCACCATCGGTACCCACCAAAACATCTGTGCCGCTTGTACCGGTCTTGACAAACGCACGACCTGTCGAGGTGTAGTCCACATAGAACTTCAATGAGTCGCTGGAGTTGTAGGACGTTCCAGTCACAGCCGCAACACCACCCAACGCGATGCCCCCATCTGCCTGAGCCACCATGGTGTAGGACATACCATTCACAGCCCAAGGCGACACGTTGGACGGAGCTGGGTAGAACCAGCTGTCTGTCCACAGCATGACCCCTGCGCCAGAGTACTTGGTCGTGACGATGGTGTTGTTGTTCAACAAAGTCGACAAGGCATAGTCACCGTTGTCAAAAACAACGACCTGTGCATCGGCGGGTGCCACATACGCTGTAGTGCCGTTTGTGGTGCCATTGGCATTGAACTTCTGCATGTATTTGCCTGTGCCTGTGACAGTCCAAACCAATGCAAACGAACCATCTGCAGCAATCGAATACGCCTGTGGTGCAGAGTCGTTGCTCGATGTCGAACCCGCACCTTCCAACTTGACAACCGCGTTGCCAGTGGTTGACCCATCCGCATTGAACTTCTGCACAAAAATGCTGGTGTCGCCACCCTCATCCTTGCCCGTCCAAGTCACCACATACTCACCCGAATTGCCAACGACCAGAATGTCTGGCTGGCTGTCTGAATTGGTGCTTGCTGAAGGTGCCTTGAGCTTGACCAAGCCCGACATGCCACTGTTTGCAAAAACCTTCTGCACAAAGACAGTCGGCTGACCTGAACCATCCGGACCTGTCCAGGTCACCACACTGCCGCCATCTGCGCCTGTCGAGATCACCTGAGGTGAAGTGTCTGCACCATTGCCATCGCCATCCAGTGTCATCAGCGAATAGTTTGTCTTGGTTCCGTCGGCATTGAAGCGTTGGAACTTGATGACGTTGCTTTCTGTCCAAGTGATCGAATACGAACCATCCAGACCTAAAGGCGCAACCACGGTCGAGAAAGAACCCGTAGTGGCCAATGCGGTACGTGGACCCACTGCGACTCCATCTGCGCTGTATTTTTGCGCATAAGGGTAGAAGTAACCATTCGAACCGTAGAAATTCCAGGTCACCACAAACGAACCATCTGCACCGGCCTGAGCCACCTGCGGCGAAGTGTGACGCGTACCGTTCCACTTCGATGCCTGGTCAATGTTTTCAACGAGCACAGAGGAACCATCGGCTCTGTACAACTCAACCGTCAAATATGAAAACTCATACAAACCGTTCGGGTACAAAGAACCGCCCTGAGTCGCCCATGGCGTCAAGCCATTGCTGTAAGCAAAGACCGTCGAACCGTTGGTGAACGCACCAATTGCACTGTATGAGTTAGTGCCTGAAGAATATCCCGAACCGGGTGAAGCCCCCGTACCCAAGGCACCATAAGCCTGCACACCAGAGCCACCCAAACCAATGGCTGTGCTCATCGCCTTGTAGCTGTTATCGCTCAAAGACAAGACTGTTGCACTCGATCCCGAAGTCGGTGTGGTGACCTGGGCTGTCCAAGTCGTGCTGTCAACTTGCGTGAACGAATTGGGCACCAAAGTGCCATTGACAACGTTCAGATCCTCAGTGGTCAAGGTGCTCGGATCCACGGCTTCGCTGAATTTCAAAGTGAAGGTCAGCTGCGTGTTGTTGCCTGTGGTCGCAGAAGTTTGGTTGTCCGAGATCGACACCCGTGCAAAGTCCAGCTGCTGGATATTCACGCGCTTGTCTACGATCAACTGCGTGTTGGTCGCATTGTTTTGATACACCGCATGCGTGCTGGCCAACACCGAACCCGTATTGCTGACCTCACCCACCTTGGTCCAAAGTTCATTGTTAGACAAGCTCAAAGTATCCACATTCGTGCCATCCACCACCAACTGATGGTATTTGGTGATGGCGCTCAATGCCGTGCCCGTCACATTGGCCCAAATGTTGCCATCTGCGCTGACGGTGCCCGTGCGGATGACATTGAAGCCCGCCATGTCGTTCACATCTTTGGCAGTCAGGGTCAGCGTGTTGGCGCTGGTGTCGGTGGCCATGTCGATGCGTTCGATGCTTTCGATGCGGCTGGTGTTTTCGGCAGACATGGCATCCACGTTGGTCACTGCGGTCAGGTCCAACGATGCACCGCCAGACAACTGCAGGGTGTCGACACCCGTGCCGCCATTTACACGCGCTTGCTGCGCGGTGTTGCCACCTGCACCCATGGCGCTGTTCAGAGCCGTGATGTTGCTGGCGTTGATCACAAACATGTCGTTGCCACGACCGCCTGACATGACATCGGCACCGCCGTTGCCAATCAGCGTGTCGTTGCCATCGCCTGCCGCAAAGGTTTCGGCTGCCGTGGTTCCAGTTTGCGTGTTGGCTGTGGCATCGCCCACAAAGTCCACCAGGGTCGCCAGCTGGTTGCCACCAAAGACAACAAAGGTTTTTCCTGCATCGGTGCGGCCCGCTGGATCGGCGTTCGCTGTCGCGACCAGCAAATCATCATAGCCATCACCGTTCAGATCACCCCCATAAGAAACCGATGACACAGAACTGCCCGTAGAGAAACCGTTGATGGCCAAGCCACCCACACCATTGGCCACCGTGCTCAGATTGACCGCCGTTGTTCCCGTTTGGCCGTAAACCACATAGGCACGCCCCGCGTTGGCACCAGCCAAATTGTCGTTGCCCGGGGCCGCCACAATCAGGTCAGCCAAGCCATCGCCGTTGATGTCGCCGGCGTAACTCACGATGCCAGCGGTGTCTGCTGCCACTTCACCGTTGATGGCAAAGCCACCCACACCAGCTGCAATAGCACTCAACTGGACTGTGCCCGAAGCACCGGTTTTGCCAAACACCACATAGCTGCGGCCCGCGTCGACGCCCGCTGCGGTGTCTGCGCCTATAGCGCCCACAACCACATCGGCCAGACCGTCACCGTTGACGTCGCCCGCGTTGGACACGCGGAAAGCCTTGTCTGCGGCGGACTGACCCACGATGGCGAACGCCGCTGTACCTGCATTGGACAAGTCCACTGCAGTGGTACTGGTCTTGCCGTACACGATGTAACTGGTGCCACTGAACGCGTTCGATGCATTGAAGTCTGCACCCATGATCAGATCGCTCAAACCGTCGCCGTTGAAGTCGCCAGCGCTTCGGGCACCATACCCCACACGCACATCGGCACCAGGGCCATTGACGACGAAGCCACCCACACCCCCTTCAATCGCTGTCAGGTTAACCGATGCACTGTTGTTTGTGCTGCCAAACACCACATAGGACTTGCCGATGTTCAACGTGCTCCCTGAATCGGCGTTGGTGGTGGACACAATCAAGTCGGCCAGGCCGTCACCGTTGACGTCGCCCGCTTGGCCCACAGTGGTTAACCCCGCACTGGTTTGACCCGCGTTGATCGAGAAGCCTTCGCTGGTGGCCACGGCAGACAAATTAACCGCCGCTCCGCTGGTTTTGCCATAAACCACAAAAGCGCGACCGATGTTGTCTCCGGCGGTCGTCACGTCTGCGTTTTCAGACGACACGATCACATCGGCCAGGCCGTCGCCATTGACGTCACCCGCAGCGCTGAACCTTGTCCCTGTGTAATCGGAAGCTGCTGCGCCATTGATTACAAAACCGCCCACACCAGCCGCCACACTGCTCAGCTCTATGTTGGTATTGCCTGTGAGGCCACCTGCTTTGCCATACACGACGTAAGCTTTGCCCGCATCGTTCAAGGCACCCACGTTCGCAAAAGGCGTGCTGATCAGAATGTCGTCATAACCGTCGCCGTTCACATCACCTGCGTTCCTGATGGTGTAGCCACTGCTGTCAGAAACGGCTTCGCCGTTGATGGCGTACCCCCCCAAGCCCGTGTCCACAATGGCCAAACTCAGGCCCGGGTTCAGCTTGTTTTGCACCGTGCTGTCCACAATGATCTGCGACATGCTGGAGATGCTGTTGTACACGCTGTAAGTCTTGCCGCCGTTGGTGGCAGTGCCTGCGTAGCTCCAAGCGTCGGTCGAGGTGAGGGTGTCGGCGCTGTTGCCGTCAACCAGCAACTGATGGCGCTGAACCGAGGCAGCCAAGCCGACCCAGCCATTGCCACTGTTGTAGCTGTTGAAACCCACCATGTCGTTCACATCTTTGGCCGTCAGCGTCAGCGTGTTGGCTGTGGCGTCTGATCCAAGGTTGATGCGTTCGATGCTGTTGATGCGGCTGGCACCTTCGTTGGCCACGGCGCTCACATTGCTGATGGCGGTCATGTCCAGGTTCACGCCTGCAGCCGACACTTGCAAGGTGTCAAAGCCCGTGCCGCCGTCGACCATGGCTTTGGCACCACCGACGGTGGTGTTGGCCAAGTTGGTCACGTCAGAGGCTTGCAGCACGATGGTGTCGTTGCCACGACCTGCGTTGAAGCGGTCCGTACCCCCGCCACCGGTCAGAGTGTCGTTGCCATTGGTGCCTGCGACGTATTCGTCGCCTGCTGTGCCGGAGCCTGTGGCAATGCTGCCGCTGATGAACTGCGAACCACCGTAAACGATGTAGGTCTTGCCGAAGTTGGTGTTGGCATTAGGTGCTGTCACCAGCAAATCGTCGTAGCCATCACCGTTGATATCACCGGCGTAAGAGACCGCTTTTCCGAGTTGATCCCCGGCCGATTGGCCATTGATGACAAAGCCACCCGATCCTGCTGCAACTGCAGAGCCGCTCACTGCTGTGCCATCTGTTTTGCCATAGACCACATAAACGCGTCCCTTGTCCGTGCCGCGACTGCCAACGATCAAGTCGGCCAAGCCGTCGCCGTTGATGTCACCCGCATAAGAAACCGATGATCCCAGCACTTCATTCGTGCCAGGTGCATCGATCACAAAACCGTTGGTGTTGCTGCTGGCGCTCAAGCTGCTGACGTTGACAGCGGTGGTGCCCGTTTTGCCGAAGACCACATAAGAGCGGCCAGAAAAAGCAGCCACACCGTTCAGCAATGGTGCACTGACGATCACGTCTGCCAAACCGTCACCGTTGACGTCACCGGCATTGGACGTTTTGATTTCTCCACCCGACATGCCGGTGATGGCAAAACCACCCGTACCCCCTGCCACAGCGGACAAATTGATGGCCGTGCTGGCGGTTTGGCCAAATACCACGTAGCTCTTGCCGTTGACGCCCGTGTTCACAATGACGTCTGACAGACCGTCACCGTTCACGTCGCCTGCGTTGCTCACATAGGTGCCCATCTGGTCGCCAACGGCTTCGCCGTTGATGACATAGCCGCCGCTGTTGGCTCCGCCAATGGCGGTCAAATTGAGGGGGCTGTTGTCGGTCTTACCAAACACCACGTACGACTGGCCGCTGACGGTTGGCGCTGTACTTTCGATTCTGGGTCGACCCACGATGAAGTCGGCCAAACCGTCCCCGTTGACATCACCCGCGCCAGATACCGAGTAACCAGCTTGATCGCCCGCTGTGCCATTGATCACAAAACCCGCCGAGCTTGTTGCCGTCAAGATGTCCACAAGGCTGACGACGGCCGAATCTGTTTTGCCATAAACCACGTAACTGCGACCGGGTGTGGTTGCTGTTGCTTGCGCGCCTATGATGAGGTCGGCCAATCCATCACCGTTCAAATCTCCAGCAGCAGAGACAGACCAGCCACTGGTGTCGAGCGGATTAACGCCCTGAATCATGAAACCTGCGCTGCTTGTTCCGGCCGACAGGCTGGTCAAGTTGAGCGGCATCACATTGCCCGAACCGCCAAAGACCACATAGCTCTTACCAACGTCATTAAAGCTCGTGTTACGGTCAGCCTGAATAGCACCAATGATCAAATCATCGTAGCCGTCACCGTTGACATCGCCCGCGTTCGAAACACTGAAGCCACTCAAATCTGCAACGGCTTCACCATTGATCGCATCCGTCAAGACCACATAAGCCAAAGGCACCGTCTGCCCCACCGTGTCGGTCGCAGCCGAGAAGGCCGTGCTGCCGCCGTTGGCGGTGATGTTGGTGAAGCTGGCTTCGGTGCCGCCTGCAGTTTGGTCCCAGGCGCGGAAGGTCAGCGCATTGCTGCTCGTGCCGGCGTAGTTGGCATTGGGCTGGAAGTACAGGCGGTTGTCGGCGTCCGAGCCGATCAAGAAGGCGCGTGCATCGCTGAGTGCGGTGCTGGTGTCCACGGCGGTCCAGGTGGTGCCGCCGTTGGTGCTGTAGAACAGCTTGCCGTTGGCCGTGTCTACACTGGTGATGGCCATGCCTTTGCCGTCGGTGGCGTTGGCATCGGTCACGCCGCCCAAGAGGCTGCTGACCAGCACACCCACAGCGCCTGTGGGCGTGGCCGGGGTGGCGCTTTGGGCCAGGTTGGCAAAGCTGAGAGCCGTGTCGGCCAGGACGGGGGCAGAGTTGACCACGGGCTCCACATGCAAGGTGACTGCATTGCCGCTATAAGGCGTGCTGCCGCCATGCAAGGCACCGGACACGTCCACGGTGGCACCCGAGGTGGGGGCCACGGCAGCCGAGTCGTCGACCAGGCGGGCGGTCAGGTCTTGCTTGTTGACCAACGAGGTGTTGCTGGCCGAGGGCACAAAGCGGATCAAGTCGGTCTTGGCCAGGAACACCGAGGTGCTGTCGGTCAAACCACCGGCCAGGGGCAGCCAAGTGGTGCCGCCGTTGGTGGAGTACTGGTACTGGCCCAGGTTGCTCAGGTCGGTGCCCGTGCCAGCCGAGGTGATGACCACGCCACGCATGGTGTCGAAGTCGGCGTCGGTGTAGGTGGGGCCGAAGAGGGCTTCGACGGATTGGGCTGGGGTGGCCAATGCAGTACCGGTGTAAATCGTATAGTCCGCACCATTTGGTAATCCAGCGACCACCGTATTGGTCACCAAAACGGAGTTAATCACACCGCCAGGAACATCACGCGCCAATATGGTGATTGTTCCGGTACTTTCAGCCAGGGTTGAAGTGAAGCTATACCCATCAGCACTCAATTTGAGAATATCAAAACCTTGCAAATTCGTGGAACTCATGGTTCCAAGGTTGCTGAAATTTGCCAACGACAGCTTGTAGGGTGTCCCATTGATTGTGATGCTGGCAGATTCAGTTGCAAGAGGGACTACATAATTTGAAAGAGCACTGTATTTAATTTGGATTGCTTCAGGATTTGTTGTGATGGTCTGTGCGCCTGACTGGGTCGTATTGCTTGCAGACAAATCCAAGCGGCTACCGACGATTGCAACACTCGTTGGAATGGCTGCCGCCCCCAACAAATCCGTCGTCACCACCCCATCCGCATCCGAAGACACGGGTGCGCGGTTGAGCAGGTTGATGGTCACGGTGTCGCCCGTGCCGCCGTTGTTGCCGCCGCTGAAGGCGGTGGCGCCGCCGTTGACGCTGGCGTTGACCGTGTTGCCGGTGGAGGCCGCTGTCAGTGTGCCCGTGCCGGTTGCACCCGAGTTGTCGATCAAACGCACCGTGAGGTTGGGCGGGTTGATGGCTTCCACGCCGCTGGCACCGGCAAAGCGGATCAGCGCAGTTTTGTCGGCGTAGACCGCTGTGCTGTCGGTCAGGCCACCGGCCACATCGGTCCATGTGGCACCGCCGTCTTTGGACAGCTGGTATTTGCCCAAGTTGGTCACGTCGCTTGCGCTGCCTGCCGTGGTGATGGCCACGCCCTTGAAGGTGGCGTTGGCCGTGCCTGCGGCGTTGCTGTCGGTGAAGGTGGCTGCAAACAGGGTGTCGATGGTGACGGCCTGGCTGTAGGCCACGCTGGCGGTGGTGGACGATATCGGCGTGGTAGGCACTGTGATGGCCTGGTCCACAAACACCGTCGCGCCGTTGAGCGTGTAGGCCTTGTAGGTTTTACCGGCCTGGAAGTTGTAGGCGCTGCCATAAGCGGCGCTCAGGCTGGCGGCGGTTTGGGCCGCGCCCACGTTCCAGCTGGCCAGATTGACCAGGTTGAGCGTGTCGTCCGCGTTGCCGCTGACCACCAGCATCTTGGACTCGTTGGCCGCAGTCGCCGTCACGTCGGTGGTACCCGACATGGAAGCCACTGCAGTCCAATCCAGCTTGAGCGTGTTGTTGCCCGCGCCGGTCATGTCGATGCTGCTGAAGTTCTTGATCCGCGCACGCACAGCGGCGTCGGTCAAGTCCAGCGAGGTGGCGGTGGCGGCTGAATCCAACTTCAAGAAGTTGACCCCACTGCCGCCGTCCACGGTCATCACGCCCGCGTTGTTGTTGTTGAAGATGACGGTGTCGTTGCCTGCACCGGCGAAGACTTTGTCGGTCCCTTGCGCTGCGGATGTAGCGGCGGTGGCGATGTTGAAGGTTTCGTCGGTGTCGGTGCCTGCGAAGGTGTCAGCGGTAGTGGTGCCACTGAAACTGGTGCTTGGTAACAAAGCGCTTGTAATTTGCGCCAATGACAATGAATCAACTGCAATAACAGCACCAGCCGGTGAGCTAGCCACAGTTCCCGTCGTACCGTTAGGCGCTAAGGTGACATCCATGCTTGATGAAGTTGCCACGAAAGTGAACAACGCCGTTTGCCAACCATCGGCCACACCAGAGCTGGTGTATGTCTGAGTTGTGCCATTGATGGTTACGCTCAGTTGACCACCGGACAAATTGGTAATGCCAGGATTAGGTGCAAGCGGCAACAAAGATATTTGTTGCCATTGGACTCCGTAGCTATAAGTTTGACCAACAGTCAGACCTGTCATTTCCGCCTTCATCGACTCAGTGACTGATGCAGGGAAAGAAGCCAAATCGACGTAAGTACCACCGTTGGAAGAAGTTCCATTCAAATTTGACAGTGAATAATTTGCAATCCAAGCGGTGTTAACGCTGTCATTGATATCGGGTGAACCAGTGACCATAGTCCAACCAGTTGGTACGCTATTAATACTTGCCGCACCTCCGATTTCAACCGTTGTTGCTGCAAGCGGAATATTCCCATACCCCTGCGTCGCAGAGTTACCCAGCCCATTCACACCGGCTGCATTGGTGTAGCTGCCATCGGCCAAAGAAATGGCGACAGCGCCCGAACCCGAAGCTGGCGCACTCGCCTTCACCGTCCAGGTGGTCGCGTCCACTTGCGTGAGCGAGCCTGCCACCAAGGTGCCGTTGGTCACGGTCAGGTCGGTTTCGGTCAAGGTGCTGGCCTTGATGGCTTCGCTGAACTTGAGGGTGTAGGTGACTTGCGTGCCGTTGGCCACGCTGGCGGTGCTTTGGTCGTCGGTGATGGTCACCTCGGGTGCCATGGCCGTAGCCGCAAACACGTTGCTCACCACCGTAGGGTTGGCCACGGGGGCGGCGTTGAGTTCGGGCGCTGTCACCGTGTAAGTGAAGGTGTTGGACACCCCACTCACGTTGTTGCTGGCGTCCGTGGCTTTGGCGGTGATGGTGTACAGACCGTTGGCCTGGTCGGCCGTGGGGGTGTACGTCCACACGCCTGCACCGTTGGCCACGATGGGGTTGGCGGTGACGATTTCGACGTTGTTGTTGTACAGCTTGACCACACTGCCCGCTTCGGCCGTGCCGCTGATTGCGGGCTTGGCGTCGTCGGTGGTGGTGCCACTGGCGTTGTTGCCGGTGGCGCTGCCCACGTCGTCAAAGTAGCTGACGATGGCCGGCGCTGCAGGCGCACCCAGGTCTTTGAGCGTGATGGGCGTGCCGCTGAAGGCGGTGGTGCCGCCGTTGCTGCTGGCGTTGGTGGTGGCACCGTTGGTCAGGCCTGCGGTGTTGGTCTGGCCCGACATGTCGACCAAGCGGGCGCTCAGGTCGTGCAGGTTGAGCGTGGCCACACCTGCTGCCGCCTGGAAGCGGATGAGTGTGGTGGGGGCCAAGAACACGGCATTGCTGTCACCCAGGCCTGCGGCCAGGGGGGTCCAGTTGGTGCCGTCGGTGGACCACTGGTACACGCCTTGGTTGCTTTGCTCTGTGCTGGTGCCCGCGTCGGTGATGGCCACGCCTTTGAATTGGCCGTTGGCCACGCTCGCGCCGTCCACGTCGGTAAAGCGGGTGCCAAACAGCTCTTGCACGGTCTGGCCAGCGGTGGCCACGGGTGCAGGCGCTGTGGTGGGCGTGCCAAAGTCGGTGACGCTGAGCGCGGTGTTGATGTACACCGTGGCACCGGCCAGGGTGTAGGCCTTGTAGCTTTGGCCAGACACAAAGCCTTGGGCTGCGCCCAGCTTGGCGATCAGCTCGGCACCGGTTTCGGTGGGGCCTGCGGTCCATTGGCTGGTGCCGCCCACCTGTGGGTCGAGCAGCTGCACGGCGTCACCGCTGTTGCCGTTGACCACAAGCAGCTTGGCTTCGTTGACAGCGGTGAGCGCGTTGTCGCTGGCACCCGACAAGAACTTGGCCACAGCCGCGTTGAGCTTGAGGGTGTTGTTGCCCGTGCCCGTCAGGTCAATGACGCTGAAGTTGCTGACCTTGGCCGCGATGGTGGCGTTGGTCAGGTCGAGCGTGGAGCCCGTGCCGTCCACCTTGAGCGTGTTGATGCCCGTGCCGCCGTCGAGCACCATGTTGGCCGCAGTGGCCAGCTGGGTAATGTTGTCGGCGTTGACGATGACGGTGTCGTTGCCTGCACCGGCGTAGATGACATCGGCACCGCCGTTGGCGGTGATGACGTCAGTGCCGTCGCCACCGGTGAAGGTGTCGGTGCCACCGGCTGTAGCGCCCGAGAGGAAGGAACCGCCGGGGGCCGCGAAGACCTTGTTAACGACAGTTCCAAAGTTGTACCCGTTGACAGAAGAATCGTTGTAAGACAACGCATAGCCTCCACCTGTCAATCCAGTGATATGCGTGTTCAGCGCAGAGTAAGTTGCTAAGGTTGCTTGGTTACCGACCTTGTTACCAAGGGCATCAAACACCTGAACGGCGACCCCCTCGTACTTAAAGGTGAAGTTGGTAAGCCATGTCATGACAAACCCACCATTTTCCAAGGCAGCGATCTGTGGATTGACCTCCACGCCCGCAGTGAGGTCAATGGCGCCACCAATGGCTACGCCATTGGCGCCGAAACGCTGGAATCGCGACTCATGGGCCGCAGTACCCCCTGTTGCACTTGACCAGCCCACGATGAAACTGTCATCAGCAAGTACTTCAACAACAGGCGTTCTGTAATAGGGATTGGCATTGCTTGAAACGACAACCGTCGCAGCGCCATTTTTGGTTCCATCGGCATTGATCTTTTGAAACAAAACCCTTTCACCCAAAGTGGCGGAATTATCAACCCATGTCGCAATGAATCCACCACCATTGAGGCTAGCCAAGTTCAATGCTCCAGGTCCTGCACCTACCGCATCGATTTGAAATATCGCACCTGCTTTTTCTCCTGATGCGTCATATCTCTGCGCAAATAATCCATTGGGTGTTGCGCCGCTTGTACCTGGTCCTACCCATGCGACCACAAATCCACCATCCTCAAGCGCTGTACTTGAAGGAGTCGTAAATCCTTGATTGACGTTTTGCAATATCGTGGACTGCGTGCCAATGGCCGCCAAATTGGCATCAAACCTATTGACAGTCATGACATATCCGTCTCCATTGACAACGGCCAATTCACCATTCGACAAACTCACGACGCTTAAAGAGGGCAGATTCCCAGCAGAGTTGATATAAAAAGTTTTTTGATTTATTTGCTGACCTGAAGCGGAATAGCGCGTTAAGGTTCCAATGGTCCATGCCGTGTTGAAGGTCGCAGTCACCCAACCGCCATCAGCTAATGAGGCCATTGACTCGTTGGTCGAAGTACCTTGCGAAGGACCGGACAACGCCGCACCGCCGGATGCATCTAATCCAAACGTCCCATAAGCCTGCGTAGCCGAATTGCCCTGCCCGGCCAAGCCGTTGGCTCCGGTGTAGGCACCGTCCATCACGCTGACGCTGGTCGCGCCGTTGCCCGATGCGGGGGTTTGCACGTCCACGGTCCACTCGTTGGTGGTGCCCACGCGGGTCAGTGACCCGGCCTTGAGGGTGCCGTTGCTGACTTTGATGTCGGCCTCGGTCAAGGTGGCAGCGTCGATGCCACCGCTGAAGCTGAGCGTGTAGCGCACCAGGCCTTGGGCCACGGTGGTGCCGTTGGTCACAAAGTTGCCTGCGTTGACGGTGGTGTTGTCGGTGATGCTGACAGTCACCGCGTCTTGCCCTTGCAGCGGGTTGTTCACCAAGCCATCGGCCGGGTTGGGCACGGGGGCGGTGTTCAGCACGATCTCATTGGCACCCCGGATGGTGACTTTGATCTCTTGGCTGCCGGTGCCGTCTGTGCTCTTGACGGTGACGGTGTCAAACACGGTGTCGCCGGTGTTCAGGGCATTGGTGGTGGCCTTGGTGTTGTCCAAGGTGTAGGTCCACTCGCCGGTGGCGGTGTTGAAGGTGAAGTTGCCGTAGGTGCCTGCCAAGGTGGTGGGCGTGGCAAAGGCGGCTTCGCCGGTGTCCACGTCAGTCACCGTGAGCGTGCCGCTGGCCACGGTGGTGGCGCTGTCTTCGGTGAGCTCGCCGGTGGCGGGGCCGCTGATGACGGCCACGTCGTTGGTGCCGGTGATGGTGACGGTGATCGGCCGGGTGGCGCTGCCGTCGGCGCTGGCCACGGTCAGGGTGTCAAACACTTGCTGGCCTGCTTTGAGAGCCTGGGTCGCCGCCTTGGTGTTGTCCAAGGTGTAGGTCCACACGCCGGTGGCGGTGTTGAGCGCAAAGTTGCCGTAGGTGCCTGCCAGGTTGGAAGGCGTTTGCAGCGTAGCTTGGCCTGCGTCAGGGTCGGTGACCGTGAGGGTGCCAGTGGCGCTGTTTTGGCTGCCGTTGTCTTCGGTGGCGGAGCCAGTGCTGGTGCCGCTGATGCTGGCCACGGTGTTGGGGCCCACGCGCAGGGTGGCGGTGTCGCCGCTGTAAGGGGTGCTACCGCCGTGCTTGACGCCTGCGACGTCGATCACGTCACCGGTGGTGGGCACGGTGGTGGCCGAGTTGTCAACCAGGCGAGCTGTCAGGTCGGGCTTGGCGAAGGCCGAGCTGTTGGTGCTGGAGGGCACGAAGCGGATGGCGTCTTCTTTTGCCAGGTAGACCGAGGTGGTGTCGGTCAAACCCGATGGCAGGTCGACCCAGGTGCTTGTGCCTGCTTTTTGGTACTGGTATTTGCCCAGGTTGGTGGCGTCTGTGCCCTGCCCTGCGGACGTGATGGTCACGCCACGGAAAGCGTCGCCAGTGTCCACGTCGGTGAAGGTGGGGCCGAAGAGGTCGTTGACGGTTTTGGAGGCGGTGGGAGTAGCCGTGGGGATTTCAGTAGCTGTAATCTTGGCGTATACGCCGCCGGGTCCAAAATCTGATCCATCTCTGATGTAGTCATTGAACACAGCAAGGCTATTGATGCCCCCTGGTACATCTTGCAGATTAATGGTGATGGTTGTGCTGATGTGATCTGGGCCAATCAGGGCACCGTCTGCAGATAAAGTAGGAGTCAAAGCACTACCGTCTAGACAATCGACAGAATTGCTCAGGTTTGCTTGCGTGAGTTTGAATGGTTGTCCATTAATGGAGATCTTGACCTCTTCGTAACCTAATTGGACGTTTTGGCCCAACGCTGAAATTTTGATGACAACTTGTCCCACTGCTTTATTGAATGTAACGGATGCTGTTTCATCAAAATTAGCGGGGCCTTGGCCAAGGCGCAAAGCGGTATCGCCTTCAACCAAAGATCCAAAGAACCCGCTGGGAATAACCTGCGAAATTGCGCTGATATTGCCAGTCATCGTGCCGGTTGTGCTGCCAAAGGTGTAGCTCGTATTGGCAAGGAAGTCACTCACAGTTGAAGAAATGCCAGGGACAAGCACTGCCGCCCCCAACAAATCCGTAAATATCACGTCATTGACGTTCACGTTGCCATTGACCACCGGCGCGTCGTTGGTGCCGGTGATGGTGACGGTGATGTCTTGGTTGGCGGTGGCGTCGCTGCTCTTGACGTTGAGTTTGTCGCTCACTTGCTGGCCTGCTTTGAGGGCCTGCGTGGCAGCCTTGGTGTTGTCCAAGGTGTAGGTCCACGCGCCGGTGCTGGCATTCAGCGTGAAGTTGCCGTAGGTGCCCACCAAGCTGGCGGTGGTGGCCGCTTGCAGTGTGGCTTGGCCTGCGTCGCCGTCGGTGACCGTGAGGGTGCCGCTGGCGTTGGCCAGGGTGTCTTCGGTGGCCACACCGGTGGTGGTGCCGCCAATGCTGGCGTTGTCGTCCACAGCTGTGACGGTGATGGCCACGGTGTCGCTGTCAGTGACGCTTTGACCGTCGGTGGAGAGCACCGTGAGGGTGTCGTTGCCGTTGTAGTTGGCAGCGCCCTTGTACTGGATGGTGGCCAGTGCGGCGTTGATTTGCGCTTGTGTGCCGCTCAGGGTCATCGTGGCGCTGTTGTTGGCCCCAGCGGTGATGGTGGCACCACCTGACAGGGTGACGTTCAGGTTGCCGTTGAGCACGCTGATTTGTGTGGTGGCCAGGTTGCCGTCGGCATCAGACACGCTGATGCCGGTGATGGCTTGCTGGGTGTCTTCGGCCACGGTTTGGGCAGCGGGCACGGTGTTGACCGGTGCCACGTTGAGGACCACGGCATAGTTTTGCAGTGCGTTGGCCGTTGTGCCACCGGTGCCGGTGACGCTGGCTTCGATTTGCGTGTTGCTGTCGGCGACCAGGTCTGCACCCGAAACAAGGATGCTGAAGGTGCCGTCTGCCAGCACTGTGCCAGGCAAGGCTGCGCCTTTGACTGTCAAGGTGACGGTGTCGCCTGCGGCGAACTTGCCCGTCACTTTGCCGGTCACGGTGATGTTGCCTGCCGCTTCGGTGCTGTTGATGATGTTGTCAGCCGTCACAGCGTCAATGCTGATGGCCGTGAGCTTGCCTGCGGTGTTGGTGTCTTCGACCACGTAGTCTTGCGCAGCTTCTGCGGTTTGCTTGGCCGCACTGCCGGGCACGGTGGCCGCGATGCGGGCTTCGACTCGGGTGTCGGTGTCGGCCTTGAGGTCAGCAGTGTTGACGGCGATGCTGTACACGCCTGCTGCGTTGACGGTGCCGGTGAACTTGACATCGTTCACCGTCAAGGTGACCACGTCGCCTGCTGCAAATGCACCTGTGGCTTTGCCGGTGAGTGTGGTGCTGACAGCGGTCCCTTCGGTGGTGTCGATGATGTTGTTGCCTGCCACGGGGTCCAGCGTCAAAGCGGTCTTGAGCGCTTCGGTGTTGGTGTCCTTGGTGTAGGGCCGTGTGTTGGTGTAGGTGGCGCTGTTCATGGCACCGTCGTGGGCCAGCACGCTGGCGGCCACGTTGGCTCCTGCACCCAAAGCTGCGCCGGGAACACCAGTCACGCTGTATTGGCCGGCGGCATTGACGGTGGCGCTGTAGGGCGTGCCTGTGCCGTTGACGGTGATGGTGACCACGTCGCCTGCTTTGAATTCGCCTGTCACGGTGCCGGTGATGGTCACAGTGCCGGCTGTTTCGCTGGCAGTCAGGAAGTCGTCGCCCGTGATGGCGTCGATGCGGATGGCGCCGACGGGGGTGCTGGTGTCCACCACCGCGATGTCTGTACCTTCAGCAGACGCTTGGTTGCCCGGGGCAATGAGCTGGGCCTTTACGGTCAGGCTTTGGCCGTTGGCAGGCGCTGTCAGCTCTTGCGTGATGCTGGCCGCGCTGATCTGCGCTTGCGTGAGCACGATGTCTTGCGGCGTGCCGTTGATGGTCACACGCAAGGTGTCACCCGCTTTGGCAGCCGTGGGGATGGTGATGTTCACACCCACCGTGCCGCTGAGCTCAGCCACGTTGATGAAGCCGTCGTTGTTGGTGTCTTCGGTGATCACGACCACCGGGGCTCCGGCGATGACGGTGCGCAAGATGGCGCTGTCTTTGGCGTCGGGCGTGGGGCTGGCGTTGCCCGCTTGGTCTTTGATGCTGGCCGAGACTTCAAAGGTGTTGCTGTCGCCCACGCTGTTGTAGTCGGTGATGACGATTTGCTTGGCGTCAATTTGCGCTTGCGTGAGGGTGATCAAGCGCTGGCTGTTGCCGCTGGCGTTCACCGTGAGGGTGTCGCCCACGGCAGCGCCTGCGGGCAAGCTGATGGTGACTTTGATCTTGCCGCCGGTGGCAGTCAGCTCTGCGGCGGTGATGATGCCGTCACCGGTGGCTGTGTTGTTGTCGGTGTCGATGTTCAAGCCCACAGCGCTGATGCGCGGGCCGTTCGGGTTTGCCGGGTCGACTTTGCTGAAGTCGGTCAGATCGAGCTTGGCGCTGACGCTGCCAGGGTTGCTGACGTTGCCCGATGCAGCGGCTTTGAGCGTGGAGGTGACGGTGAAGGTGCTGCCGTCAGCAGGCGCTGCAAAGCTGGTGAGGATGCCGTTGGCAATTTGTGTGGCCGTGAGTGTGAAGGTTTGTGGTGCGTTGACACCGTCGGTCACGATGATGGTGTCGCCCACCACAGCGCCTGCGGGCACGGTGACTTTGACGTCGATTTGGCCCGAGAGCTCGGCTTTGTTGATGAAGCCGTTGTTGTCGGCGTCTTCGAGGATGACCACGGTGGGCGCACCGGCCAGGCTGGTGTCGATGGTGGCGCTGTCGGTCACTTTGCCGCTGGTGTTTTTGGCCAAATCGCTCAGCTCGGCGGTGGCCACAAAGTTGGTGCCGTTGGCCGGGGCGTTGAAGACGACCAGCACTTGGCGGGCCGCGACTTGTTCGGCGCTGAGGGTGAATTCTTGCGCGGTGTTGCCCGTGCCTTCCACCACCAGGGTGTCGCCCGCTTTGGCGTCCGAGGACAGGGTGACGGTGGCGAAGATTTTGCCGCCTGTCAGTTCGCTCACGCCCAGAACGCCGTTGCCCACGCCGCCGTTGTCGGTGTCCGAGGTGATGACGATGCTGACGTTTTTGCTGGCGTTGGCCGGGTTGGTGTCGGGGCCGAAGTTGGAGGTGTCCAGCTTGGCGCTGTCGGTGGCTTCGGGCGTGGTGTTGCCAGAGCTGTCTTTGAGCACCGCTTTGACCGACAGGCTTTGCCCTTCAGCGGGCACGGAGAAGTTGCCCGTGACTTTGCCTGCAGCGATGGCCGCGCTGTCCAGGGTGATGACTTGCGCTTGGCTGCCGTCGGCCAGGCTGATGGTGACTTTGTCGCCCACGCTCACCAGTGCCTTGTCAAAGCTGGCGCTCACGCTGAGGCTGGTTTTGTTGCCCAACTCGAGGCGGTTGACCCAGCCGTCGTTGTTCACGTCGGCGTCGATGGCCAGGCCCAGGGCTTGGCCACCGTTGGGCAGCGTGGTGTCCACCACCGCGATGTCTGTACCTTCAGCAGACGCTTGGTTGCCCGGGGCAATGAGCTGGGCCTTGACGGTCAGGCTTTGGCCGTTGGCAGGCGCTGTCAGCTCTTGCGTGATGCTGGCCGCGCTGATTTGCGCTTGCGTGAGCACGATGTCTTGCGGCGTGCCGTTGATGGTCACACGCAAGGTGTCACCTGCTTTGGCAGCGGTGGGGATGGTGATGTTCACGCCCACCGTGCCGTTCAGTTCAGCCACGTTGATGAAGCCGTCGTTGTTGGTGTCTTCGGTGATGACGACCACCGGGGCACCGGCGATGACGGTGCGCAAGATGGCGCTGTCTTTGGCGTCGGGCGTGGGGCTGGCGTTGCCGGCCTGGTCCTTGATGCTGGCGGTCACCTCAAAGGTGTTGCTGTCGCCTACGCTGTTGTAGTCGGTGATGACGATTTGCTTGGCGTCAATTTGCGCTTGCGTGAGGGTGATCAAGCGCTGGCTGTTGCCGCTGGCGTTCACCGTGAGGGTGTCGCCCACGGCAGCGCCTGCGGGCAAGCTGATGGTGACTTTGATCTTGCCGCCGGTGGTAGTCAGCTCTGCGGCGGTGATGATGCCGTCACCTGTAGCCGTGTTGTTGTCGGTGTCGATGTTCACACCCACAGCGCTGATGCGCGGGCCGTTGGGGTTTGCCGGGTCCACTTTGCTGAAGTCGCTCAGATCGAACTTGGCGCTGTCGCTGCCGGGGTTGCTGACGTTGCCACTGGCCGCTGACTTGAGCGTGGCGCTCACAGTGAGTGTTGCGCCGTCAGCGGGCGCTGTGTAGGTCAGGTCCACCCCGCCGTCGATTTGGGCTTGGGTGAGTGTGATGTTTTGTGGCTGGCCCACCGCCTGGTTGGTGGTGGCGGTGACGGTGAGGATGTCACCGGCCACCGCGCCTGCAGGGGCAGTGACTTTGACGTTGACCAGGCCCTTGAGCTCGGCCAGGCTCACAAAGGCGTTGTCGTTTTCATCTTCTTGGATGACGACTTTGGGGGCGCCGGGCAGGGCGGTGTTGATGACCGCAAAGTCGTCGACCTTGTTGCTGATGTTTTTGGCCAAATCACTCAACTGGGCGGTGGCCACGAACTTGGTGCCGTTGACCGGCACGTTGGCAAAGTCGGCGACCACTTCTTTGGCCGCCACTTGCGCAGCGCTCAAGGTGATGGTTTGTGCCTCGTTGCCCGTGCCTTCGATGACCAGGGTGTCACCGGCTTTGGCGTCGGCCGACAGCTTGACTTTGACGCTGATCTTGCCTGCGGCCAGCTCGGCGACGCTCAGCACCGCGTTGCCGCCACCGGCTTCGAGGTCGGAGGTGATCTCGATGCTGATGTTTTTGTCGGCATTGGCCGGGTCCACCGTGGGGTCGACGGGGCCGAAGTTGGAGGTGTCGCGCTTGGCGCTGTCGGTGGCCTCGGGCGTGGCGTTGCCAGAGCTGTCTTTGAGCACGGCCTTGACGTTGATGCTGGCGCCTTCGGCAGGCGCGGCAAAGCTGACACTGACCTGCCCTGCGGCTTTAGAGGCGGCGTCGAGGGTGACGATTTGCGGGGCGCTGCCGTCCGCTGCGGTGAAGGTGACTTTGTCGCCCACGTCCACCAAGGCGGGGTCGAACTTGGCCGTGACTTTGACGCTGGTGTCCGCACCCAGTTCCTTGCGGTTGATCCAGCCGTCGTTGTTGGTGTCGGTGTCAATCGACAAGTCCACGGCTTTGCCGCCGTTGGGGGCGGTGGTGTCGATGACAGCCGTGTCGCTGCCTTCGGCAGACGCTTGGTTGCCTGCGGCAATGAGCTGGGCCTTGGCGGTGACGGTTTGGCCGTTGCTGGCACTGACTTGGCGCGTGATGCTGGCAGCCAACAAGTCAGCGGCCGTCAGGGTGATGTTTTCTGGCGTGCCGTTGATCGTGACTTTGAGCACGTCGCCCACTTGCGCTGCCGTGGGGATGCTGATGCTGATGCCGACTGTGCCGCTGAGCTCAGCCACGTTGATGAAGCCGTCGTTGTTGGCGTCTTCGGTGATGACGACCACCGGGGCGCCGGCGATGACGGTGCGCAAGATGGCGCTGTCTTTGGCGTCCGGCGTGGGGCTGGCGTTGCCGGCTTGGTCTTTGATGCTGGCCGAGACTTCAAAGGTGTTGCCCTCGCCCACGCTGTTGTAGTCGGTGATGACGACCTTTTGCGCGGCAATGTCCGCTGGCGTGAGGGTGATCTGGCGCAGACTGTTGCCACTGGCGTTGACGGTGAGGGTGTCGCCTGCGGCTGCGCCTTGGGGTAGCAAAATGGTGACTTTGATTTTGCTGCCGGTGGCCAGCAGTTCGGCGCTGGTGATGATGCCGTCACCCAAGCCGTTGGCATCGGTGTCGATGTTCACGCCCACAGCGCTGATGCGCGGGCCATTCGGGTTGGCAGGGTCCACTTTGCTGAAGTCGGTCAGATCGAGCTTGGCGCTGTCGGTGCCGGGGTTGCTCACGGCGTTGGTGGGCGCACTGCCGCCCGTGGCTTTGAGCGTGGCGCTGACGCTGAAGGTGGCGCCGTCTGCGGGCGCGGCAAAGCTGGTGAGGATGCCGTTGTCGATTTGGGTCTGGGTGAGCGTGAAGTTTTGCGGTGCGCTCACGCCGTCGGTGACGGTGATGGTGTCGCCCACCACCGCGCCCGCAGGCACGGTGACTTTGACGTCGATGGCACCCGACAGCTCAGCGCGGCTGATGAAGCTGTTGTCGTTGGCGTCTTCCAGGATGACCACTTTGGGGGCTCCTGGCAAGTCGGTGTTGATGACCGCAAAGTCTTCGACCTTGTTGCTGATGTTTTTGGCCAAATCGCTCAGTTGGGCGGTGGCCACGAACTTGGTGCCGTTGGCGGGCACGTTGGCAAAGTCGGTGACGACTTCTTTGGCGGCCACTTGCGCGGCGCTCAGGGTGATGGTTTGTGCGGTGTTGCCCGTGCCTTCGATGACCAGGGTGTCACCGGCTTTGGCGTCTGCAGACAACTTGACTTTGACGCTGATCTTGCCGGAGGCCAGCTCGGCGGCGTTCAGCACGGCGTTGCCGCCACCGGTTTCCAGGTCGGAGGTGATCTCGATGCTGATGTTTTTGTCGGCATTGGCCGGGTCGACGTTGGGGTCGACGGGGCCGAAGTTGGAGGTGTCGCGCTTGGCGCTGTCGCTGGCCTCGGGCGTGGCGTTGCCTG